>NC_013743.1:0-1296346 GCF_000025325.1 Haloterrigena turkmenica DSM 5511
TTAATACCGTGGTTTTCCTCTGTTTCGTTTGCATCAACTGGACTCGGACCAGGGAGGCGAACGAGTGGGAGACCCTATTCGCCCCATCTACTGCGTGATATTCCTGCTTTCGGGTCCGAATTCCACTCGAAACGAGGGGGTATGTGTACGACGGATGTCAGACGACGATTCAGAACGGACGAGAGCAGATGAGGTCGAGCAGGTGGATACTGACGAGACCGGCGGGTTCTCGAGTTTCGACGGGTCCGAGCTCGCCGACGAGGAGCCGAGCCAGGGGCTGTTCGACGACCTGCTCAGCGGCGAACCGATCTTCGAGAACAAGGAGGTCCTGCGACCGTCCTACACGCCACACGAACTCCCCCATCGGAGCGATCAGATCAACAAGATGGCGACGATTCTCGTCGCTGCGCTCCGCGGCGAAACGCCGTCGAACATCCTCATCTACGGCAAGACCGGAACCGGCAAGACCGCCAGCGCGAAGTTCGTCAGCAAGGAACTCGAGAGCACCTCCCAGAAGTACAGCGTGCCGTGTGACGTCGAGTACATCAACTGCGAGGTCACCGACACCCAGTACCGCGTGCTCGCGCAGCTGGCCAACAAGTTCATCGAGAAGAACGAAGCCCGGATCGACGACCGGATCGACGACCTCGAGTCGCTGCTTGAGGCCGTAGACGAGTACGAGGCCACCAGCGCGGACGCGGACGCCGCCGTTCGATCCGAAATCGAGGGCGACCGCGTCGACGAGGACGATCCGTTCGAATCGGTACTTCCGGACGACGACGAATCGGCTTCGACTGGAACCGAAACCGGCCCGGCCTCTGACGAATCTCCACTCGAAACGGAGGGGTCTTCGAACGAAGCAGGCGGTCCGTCGAACGCGGCTATCGACGACTCGGACCCGACCAGGCGGAACGACCCGAATCGACTACCGGCCGACGGCGACGCACAACGGCCTGACGACGACTTCAACCGCGAGGCTACCGATCTCGACCGAAGCGACACTGGCTCGAGCGACGGCCGATCCGATGACGGCTCGCCGAACCACCCCCTCGCCTCGACGCCGTTCGATTCCCGGGAGGGCGTCGAGGCCGAAATCGAGTCCCTCGAGGCGGACAAGGAGTCCTTCGAGGAGGTCCCGATGACCGGCTGGCCGACCGACCGCGTCTACAGCGTCTTCTTCGACGCCGTCGACTACGACGAGCGGGTCGTCGTCATCATGTTAGACGAGATCGACAAGCTCGTCGAGAAGAGCGGCGACGACACGCTCTACAACCTCTCGCGGATGAACTCCGAACTCGAGAACTCCCGCGTGTCGATCATCGGTATCTCGAACGACCTGAAGTTCACCGACTTCCTCGATCCACGCGTCAAGTCCTCGCTGGGCGAGGAGGAGATCGTCTTCCCGCCCTACGACGCCAACCAGCTGCGGGATATCTTAGAGCACCGCTCGGAGGTCGCGTTCAAGGGCGGCGCCCTCTCCGAGGACGTCATCCCGCTGTGTGCGGCCTTCGCGGCCCAGGAACACGGAGACGCGCGTCGCGCGTTGGACCTCCTCCGGACCGCGGGCGAACTCGCCGAGCGCTCCCAGGCCGAGACGATCGTCGAGGAACACGTCCGCGAGGCCCAGGACAAGATCGAACTCGACCGCGTCGTCGAGGTCGTTCGCACGCTGCCCACGCAGTCGAAACTCGTCCTCTTCGCGATCATCTTACTCGAGAAAAACGGCGTCCACAGCATCAACACGGGCGAGGTGTTCAACATCTACAAGCGCCTCTGCGAGGAGATCGACGCCGACGTCCTCACCCAGCGTCGCGTGACGGACCTCATCAGCGAACTCGACATGCTCGGGATCGTCAACGCCGTCGTCGTCTCGAAGGGCCGCTACGGCCGCACCAAGGAGATCAGCCTCTCCGTGCCGCTCGAGGAGACGGAGGCCGTCCTCCTCTCGGATTCTCGGCTTTCCGATATCGACGACGTCCAGCCGTTCGTCCAGGCGCGGTTCGAGAACTGATCGCGTCCTCGCGTCGGGACTCGCCGATTACATCGAAATTCGCCGAGATCGGTTCTCGAGTCGAAACCGATCTCTATCGGGGTTCGAACGGCGCGAGAATGTTCGAGACGGCGCCGGGAAGCAACGACGCATCGATATACCTCGAGTCACTTCCTCTCCACATGAACCGACGGGCGGTCATCGCCGGGGCGGGATCGGCGACGCTCCTCGCACTCGCCGGTTGCGTCTTCGTCGACGGCAAGGTCGAAGCCGATCGGGGCGACATCGCGGTCGTCATCGACGGCGAGCCGATCGACCTCTCCGCGGATCGCTTCCAGTCCGAACACGTCGAGAACGACTCGATCGAGTTCCACCTTCACGAGGACACCGACGACTGGTTCATGGAGGGCGAGGAGCCGGTCACGTTCGCCGAGGGGATCGATCTCCTCCCTCACTTCGCGTACGCCCAGCGGGACGGCGCCCACGTCGTGACCATCGACGGAACGACGTACGATGGAAGCGAGTCGGGGACGGAACTGGTCTTCCTCGTCGACGACGACCCGATCGATCCGACCGACTACGTGGTCAGCGACGGCGACGATCTTCGCCTCGAGATCACGACTGACGCGGACGTGGGCGACGAGTAACTGATGGGACCGTGTCTGAGCGATCAGCGTGTTCTGCTGTCCGTAGCGTGCTCCGCTTCCGTACATGCTCTGTTATCGTGGCAACGGGGAATGCCACACCCTCCCCAGCCGATTCGCTCACTCCCAGCGGTCGTTCGCTCATCCCTCGCGCGCTGTCATCGTCCGCCCTCACTGTCGTTCGGACGGCCAACAGCGCGCGCCACCGAGGGCTGAGTTCTCGGTTCGACGTCCGCTGTTTCAGCCGGACAGCTAGTAGTCGGCCTCGAGTCGCCCGTTGAGATCAGAAACGTGAGAATGGCGTTTCCTGTATCCCGCTGTCAATCGGTGGGGCCGTAGATCAGTTCCGCCGTCGACCGATAGCCGTAACGGCACCGCCCCCGCAGGCCGCGAGACCGGTCGCGCCGGCGAGAGCGGCCGGGCTGACGGGTGCGTCCGGAGTAGCGGGACTCGAGGCGCCGTCGATGGCCGGCCCCGGCGACGGGGCGAGGATACCGCCGAGGAGTTTGTCGAAGGTCAGGCGGATGTTGCCGAGCCACGGGACCCGGAACATCGCTTTGCCGGTGACCCACTCGGATTTGACGACGGTCGTCGTCGCGCCCCCTGCAATCTGATCGTAGTTGCTGTTCGCATCACCTTTCGTGACGAACCCGTCGTGGGGTGCCGGACAGGTAGTGATGTCCTCGCAGGTGATGTCGCCAGCGATATCCTCGTTGGCCTTGGTCTCGACCCAGTTCTCGCCCTCTTCGACCCTGAAGTGGGCGCGATGGATGATCGGCGTCCGCCGCTCGTTTCCGTTGGGCTGGAAGACGATCACGTCGCCGGGATTGTTGAACTTCTCGTAGCCGCTTTCCTGTCCGCTCTCGAGGGTGACCACGCCGGTGCCGGCGACGGCGCCGTCGCCGACGAACCGCTCGTCCTCGGCGACGAAGATCAGATCACCGGTCTTCATGTTCGGGGTCATACTGGGGCTTTCGACGGCGACCAGCGGCGGCCAGACGCCGCTGACGCCGAACAGTATCAGGCCGATGACGGCGACGATCGCGACGCTGCTGAGCACGTCGCGGACGAAGAGGACGTTCTCGTCGTCGGATCGGAGAAACCAGCGAACGACGCCGTCGTCCTCGATCGTCACGCCGTCGTCGGACGCCGTCGTCGCCGCGGCCGAGCCGTCCCGTCTCGAGTTGGGGTCGGCGGCTGCGTCTCGATCCCCGCGATATCGTTCCCGATCGTCGGGACGGTTAGAATCGGGGGTATCGTCGGGGTCGTCGGAGACGTCACCGGGGCTAGAACCGCTCATCGTCACCCGTTTCGCTGGGCCGTCCAATCAATTTTCTGCTCCGGCGTGTGGCGTCGAATCCCGTCCCCGCTCGCGGAACGCGCCCGTCGTATCCTGCCATTGTGCGAGAATCGTCGGTCTCGGGAATAATGGTACTGGTGGCGGGCTCCCCGCTCCCCCGTCGCAACGTACCCCGGTCGAGGACGCCGATTACGGTACCCTTTTCTCGTCGCTCGCGAATGCGACGCGTGTGCCACTCGAGGCGTCGGCCCGGATCGTCAGCGAACTCACCAGCCGCGGCTACAACGCCGAGCGCGAGGCCGTGACCAAACTCGCGTCGGCCGAGAACCCGCAGGCGGCCCTCGAGCGCGTCGTCGAGGACCTCCCCGAGGACGCGCTGGTCGTCCGGACCGACCACGTCGACTCAACTCTTTTGCGGGGGAACTCGACGGGCCCGAACGCCGACGCGGCTTCCGACTCGCCGGCCGATCCC
This sequence comes from Haloterrigena turkmenica DSM 5511, assembly GCF_000025325.1. NCBI lineage: Archaea > Methanobacteriati > Methanobacteriota > Halobacteria > Halobacteriales > Natrialbaceae > Haloterrigena > Haloterrigena turkmenica. The sequence continues at coordinate 4,407 of NC_013743.1, forward strand.
GCCGTTTCGACTGGAGACGCTACAACCGATCCACCGGCCACGGGCGGGGATGTTCCAGTTGAAACGAAGGGGGGTGGGGGCGCCGACCGATCGGTCGATCCCGCGCTCCGGTCGCTCGAGATCGCCGGCGATATGACCGGCCAGAGCACCGGGACTGGCGAGTACGAGGATTTCGTCGCCGTCTTCCGGGATCGACTCGAGCGACTGGGATCGAAACTCCGCGGGCGGGTCAACCACCGCCCGGCGTCGGCCATTCAGAACATGCCCGGCGGCAGCGACGTCGCGATGGTCGGGCTGGTCAACGACATCCGGTCGACGGCCAGCGGTCACTGGCTGATCGAACTCGAGGACGCGACCGGAACCTTCCCGTGGCTCGTGATGAAGGATCGAGAGTACGTCGATCTGGTCGACGAACTACTCTGCGACGAGGTGCTGGCGATGGAGGGGACGCTGGCGGACGACTCGGGGATCGCCTTCGTCGACTCGATGTACTTCCCCGACATCCCGCGAACGCACGAGCCGTCGACCGCGGACCGCCACGTCCAGGCGGCGCTGATCAGCGACGTCCACGTCGGCAGTGACGAGTTCATGGCCGAGGCCTGGAACCGTTTCGCCGACTGGCTGCACACCGAGCAGGCCCAGCACGTCGAGTACCTCCTGTTGGCCGGCGACATGGTCGAGGGCGTCGGCGTCTATCCCGACCAGGACGAGGAACTCGAGATCGTCGACATCTACGAGCAGTACGAGGCCTTCAGCGAGCACTTAAAGAAGATCCCTGGCGACATCGAGATCGTGATGATTCCGGGCAACCACGACGCGGTCCGACTCGCGGAGCCCCAGCCCGGGTTCGACGAGGAACTGCGGGAGATCATGTCCGCCCACGACCCACAGATCGTGAGCAACCCCTCGACGGTCACCCTCGAGGGCGTCTCCGTCCTGATGTACCACGGCGTCAGTCTGGACGAGGTCATCGCGGAGTTGCCGGAAGAAAAAGCCAGCTACGACGACCCGCACAAGGCGATGTACCAGCTTCTGAAAAAGCGCCACGTCGCCCCGCAGTTCGGGGGCCACACCCGACTCGCCCCCGAAGAGCGGGACTACCTCGTGATGGAGGAGGTCCCCGACATCTTCCACACCGGCCACGTCCACAAGCTCGGCTTCGGGAAGTACCACAACGTGCTCGCCATCAATTCGGGCTGCTGGCAGGCCCAGACCGACTTCCAGAAGAGCGTCAACATTGACCCCGACGCAGGCTACGCGCCCATCGTCGACCTCGACACGCTCGACGTGACCGTCCAGAAGTTCAGTTAGGAACGACTCATCTCGGGTCGCGCCGGCTCACTTAGAGTCTCATCGAATCGTTCCATGTGCTTGTCGCTCAGCCAATATCTGGCAAGTACAGGTTGCATACCGATTCAGGCTGCGAGTAGGAGGTGTGGTGGCGCGCGCTGGCGGCTGGCTGAGCGAAAGCGAGGCCGGCCGCTGAAATCGTGCGAGGGATGAGCGAACGCAGTGAGCGTTAGCGCGGAACCGAAGGTTCCGCGAACCATCCGAACGGGTGCGCAGCACCCGTGAGGAGAAATCGGTTGGGGAGGATGTGGCTATTCCCTATTGCCACGGTAGCAGAGTGTTCGGTTCCGTTCGAATCCTACTTCCGCCCATACCTCGTCACGTGATCGAGTATCAATAGGATCCAGTTTCGACTGCTTGTAACCCGATCGCCTCCTCAGCCGTCCTTCCAGATCAGTCCCTCGACCGTCCCGGTCAACACGGGTTCGTCGCCCGCTCGTTCGCAGACCACGTTGACGCCGATCGCGTACCGATCTTCGCGTTCCTCCACGCTCTCGAACGTCCACGTGCAGGCGATCCGCTGGCCGGTGTAGACCGGCCGACGGAACTCGAGGTCCATCGATCGCGCGAGCACTTCGAGGTCGCCGCCGATCTTCGTCGGCAGGGTCGCGGTCAGCAGGCCGTGGACCATCAGTCGGCCGTCGTCGTCCGGCTCGGTGTGGATCGCCTGTCTGTCGCGGGAGAGCTCCGCGAACCGCTCGACGTCGTCGGTCGTGAACGTCCGCTCGAACGTGTGGGTCTCGCCCTCGACTGGCCGGCTCATGCGGTGTTCTACCCGCTCACACTATATGAGCGCCCATACTTTCCGCGACTCTCGAGCAACGGTCCGACGAGCGCGAGCCGATGACCCGATTTGCTGCCGGCGGTACGTCTATCACCGTCCCTGTGGTAGCCGTCCTCGAACCTCGCGTCTCACTGATTCAGATGCCAGTTTCCGATCGATCGACAGACGCCGACGACCGCGCGACCGCCTTTCGGCCGGCCATCGACGCCCACACGCACCTGTTCCCCGACCGACTGGCGGCCGCCATTCAGCGAACGCTCAGCGCCGAAACCGACTGGGAGTTCTCGACGCCGACGGCTCGAGCCGACATCGAGGACGTCCTCCGCTCGGCGGGCGTCGAGGCCTACGTCACCCTTCCGTACGCCCACGAGCCGGGTCTCGCGAGCGACCTGAACGACTGGCTCCTCGAGCAGGCCGCGGACTCCGACTTCCTGATTCCGTTCGCGACGGTCCACCCCGACGACGAGGAGCCGGCGGCCGTCGTCCGCGAGGCGTTCGAAGCGGGTGCACGCGGCCTGAAGATCCACTGTCCCGTCCAGGAGTGTCGGCCCGCCGATTCCAGGCTCGAGCCCGCACTTGAGGTCGCCGCGGCATACGACCGGCCGATCACCTACCACGGCGGGACGGCGCCGATGTACGAGGGGAGTCCGTACGTGGGTGCGGACGTCTTCGAGGAGTTGCTCGAGTCCTACCCAGGACTTCGGGTCTGCTGTGCCCACATGGGCACCTACGAAACCGACCGATTCCTCGCGTTCGCCCGCGAGTACGACGGCGTCTACCTCGACACAACGTTCGCGATGTCGACGTCCGCACCGGAAACGATGGGGTTCGATCCCTCGTCGATTTCGGACGCGACGCTCGTCGAGTGTTCGGGGTCGATCATGTACGGCTCCGACTTCCCGAATATTCCGTACCCCTATCGGAACGAGCGAGCCGGGTTGCTCGAGCGGGACCTACCCCAGGAGACCGCGCGAGATATCTTCTACCGGACTGCGTGCGAGTATCTGGGCCTCGAGGGCGACGCTATGCTGAACCCAGACTGAATCCGCGCTGTCATCCAGTAATCCGATTCGTCAGTCGGGATCGTAGCGGGTAGATCGGAGTCGGAGCGGGCGGTCGAATCGCCGTCTGCGTCAGTCCTCGGCGTGTTTGCGTTTCAGCGAGAGCGCGGTCCGATCGAACTCGCAGACCAGCGGTTCGTCGGGCTCGTTGACCTTGAACACCTCGACGTGCATGGTCACGATGCCGCGCTCGCCGTCGCTGGTCTCGCGCTTGTCCGTGACTGTCGACTGCACCCGAATCGTGTCGCCGTGGAACACCGGCTCGGGGTGCTCGACGTTGTCGTAGGAGAGGTTAGCGACGATGGTCCCGTCGGTCGTCTCGGGGATGGTGATCCCGACCGCGAGGCTCATCGTGTAGAGCCCGTTGACCAGCCGTTCGCCGAAGTCGGTGTCCATGGCGAAGTCGGCGTCCAAGTGCAGCGGCTGCTGGTTCATCGTCATGTCGCAAAAGCGCTGGTTGTCGCTCTCCGTGATCGTCCGTCGCCGTTCGTGTTCGATGGTCTCGCCGACCTCGAACTCCTCGTAGTAGAGTCCTGTCATCGTTCAGAGAATCGTCCCGTGTTTCTTGTCCGGCAGGTCCTTCTCGACGGTCTCGTAGAACGCGAAGCGGGCCTCGAGTTCGTCTCGAAGCTCGCTGGGCGGCACGATCTCATCGATGATGACCTCGCTGGCCATCCGGTGGACGTCGATGTCCTCGCGGTACTCCTCGCGGAGTTCCTGCTCCTTCTGTGCGCGCTCCTCGGGATCGTCGATCGCGGCCAGCTTGTTCGCGTAGACGGCGTTGATCGCCGCCTCGGGGCCCATGATCGCGATCTCGCCGCTGGGAAGCCCGAGCACGCTCTCGGGGTCGTAGGCGGGACCGGACATCGCGTAGATCCCCGCACCGTAGGCCTTCCGGACGACCACGGACTGCTTGGGCACCGTCGCCGACGACGTCGCGTAGATCATCCGCTTGCCCTGCTCGAGGATCCCCTCCTTCTCGACTCCGGAGCCGGCCATGAAGCCGGGCGTGTCACACAAATAGAGCAGCGGCACGTCGTAGGCGTCGCAGGTCCAGATGAACTGCGCGGCCTTCTCCGCGGCGTCGGGGAAGATCGCCCCGGCCCGCTGTTTCGGCTGGTTGGCGACGATACCGACGGGCCGGCCGTCGATGCGGGCGAAGGCGGTGATGATCTCGGAACCGTACTCGGGGCGGAGCTCGAGCACCGAGTCGGCGTCGACGACGCGCTCGATGACGTCGAACATGTCGTAGCCGCGGTTCGGCGCCTGCGGCACGACGGAGTCGATTCCGGCGGGCGACCGTTCCGGTGCTCGTCCCTCGGTCTGTGGCGGTTTCTCGTCCGCGTTATCCGGCAGGTAGCCGATCAGCTTCGCGACGAGTTCGCGGGCGTGTTCCTCGTCTTCGGCGATCAAATCGGCGCTCCCGGAGTGGCGTGCGTGGACGTCGGGCCCCCCTAACTCGTCGAGATCGATCTCCTCGCCGGTGACCATCTCGACCATCCGCGGGGAGGCGATGGCCATCGCGGACATGTCCCGGACCATGACGGTGAAGTCCGCGAAGACGGGCGTGTAGGCGGCGCCGGCGATGCAGGGCCCGTAGAGCACGCAGATCTGGGGCACTCGGCCGGAGAGCATCGAGTGGTTGTAGTAGTACTTCCCGATGCCCTCGCGGTTGGCGAAGAAGCCCGTCTGCTGGTCGATCCGGCCGCCCGAGGAGTCCATCAGGTAGAGCACCGGTTTGCCCGTCTTCAGCGCGCGCTGTTGCATCCGAAGGAACTTCTCGACGCCCTTCTCGGCCATCGAGCCCGCCTTGACAGTGAAGTCGTTGGCCATGAAGTGAACGTCCCGGCCCTCGAACTCCGCGGCGCCGGTAATGAGGCCGTCCGCCGGCAATCGGTCTCCCGACTCCGCCTCGCCCTCTCGTCCGCTGGGATGCCACGAATCGAAGTTGGCGAACTTGCCGTCCTCGAACTGCAGGCCGTTCTCTCCGAACCAAAGGTCCAGTCGGTCCCGGACGAACAGCTTCCCCTGCTCGGAGAGCCGGTCGCGGTACTTCTCGGGGCCGCCCTCGAGAATGTCGTCGATTTCCTCCCGAAGTGTCGCTTCGCGGTCGGTCGGCCCGAGATCGTCGCCGGATGACGCAGCATTTTTGGAGCCGCCGTCGCCGGCGGCCGCGGCGTCGATCGCCTCCGCAGCGGCCTCGCTCGCATCGGTCAGGATCTCGCTCTCGTCCGGCGCGGCCGTCGCGAGGAGGTCGTCGCCCCGTTTCGGGTAGAGCTCAACCTCCTCCCCGAAGTGGGACGCCAGCGCCTTTGCGATCGCCTGTGCCTCCTGGTCCGTCGCGGCGGTGTTGACTCTGAGTTCCATACGAGTTCCGTTAGGTGGGTTCTACGAGGGGGGCGTTCTTATCGGCTGTGGCGATTATTGCCACCTGACTCGTCGCCGTCGGCCGGCCGTCGGGTTCGCGCTCGAGCATGCTCAGTACGATTTCGGGAAGCCGAGTTGCTGACCGATGTGGTTGTAGGCCATCTGCTGGGAGACGGGCGCGAGTCGGGTGAGGTTGATCTCGCGCCACCAGCGTTCGACGTCGTACTCTTTCGCGTATCCCCAGCCGCCGAAGGCCTGCATCGCGTGCTTGACGGCCTCGATTCCGGCGTCGACGGCCGTCGCCTTCGCGACGTTCGTCTCGTAACCGCACTCTTCACCCTGATCGTAGAGCCACGCGGCCTTCTCGCGCATCAGCGCGGCGGTCTCCATCTTCGCGTAGGCCTCCGTGATCGGGAACGAGACGGCCTGATGGGTGCCGATCGGCGCGCCGAAGATCTCGCGGTCGTTGCTGTACTCGATCGCGGCGTTCGCGGCGAGTTTGCCGATCCCGGTGCCCGCGGCCGCGAAGCCGATCCGCTCGGGGTTGAGCATGTCTACGAGCACCCACCAGCCGTCGTCCTCGTCGCCCAGCAGGTTCTCGGCCGGGACGCGGACGTCCTCTATGAAGACCTCGCAAGACTTCGAGTAGTTGATCGCGTGTTTGGGAATCGGCGAGACGTCGATATTCGGGTCGTCCATGTCGACGACGAAGAGGCTGATGCCGTCGGTGCCCCGCTCGACCTCGTCTCGAGGGGTCGTTCGCGTCACGAGGATCATGTTGTCTGCTCGATCGGAGAACGTGATCCACGCTTTCTTTCCGTTGAGGACGTACTCGTCTCCGTCCCGCTCCGCTCGAGTCGCGACGTTCAACGTGTTCGTGCCCGCTTCCGGCTCCGTAATGGCGATCGAGAAGTTGCGCTCTCCCGTCGCGATATCGGTCAGGTACCGCTCCTTCTGCTCGTCGGTCCCGTACTCCCGGAGACCGACCGCGGCCATGCCGGCGGTCAGCACCAGGTACCACGTGCCGGCCATGCCACAGCCCTCGGCACAGAGGGTCTCCATCGCCAGCCCCATCTCTTCCATTCCCATGCCGGCCCCGTCGTACTCCTCGGGGACCAACAGGCCGTGAAAGCCCGCCTCGCCGAGCTCGTCCCAGAACTCGGTCGAGAACTCGCCGGCTTCCTCCTTCTCGCGCCAGTGCTCCGGTCCGTACCGGTCGGCGATTTCCGTCGCCGTCTGTCGGATCAGTTTGCGTTCTTGCGTGTCTTCGAAGTTCATGGTCTGTCTCGTCTCGACTCCGGGTCTCTGTCGTCCGGAATCACGTTGGAATTGCTCGGTTACTCCTCACGCTCGCCTCGAGCGCGGCCTCAGGTCGCTTCTGCCTCCTCCTCGACTTCGTCCTGCAGCTCCGTCCGGCGGATCTTCCCGGTGACCGTCTTCGGCAGCTCGTCGCGGAACTCGATCTCGCGGGGGTACTCGTGGGCCGAGAGCTCCTCTTTGACGTGGGTTCGGATGTCCTCCTTCAGCTCCTCGGAGGGGGTCGCGCCCTCGCTGGGGACGATGTAGGCTTTCACGATGTTGCCCCGCTCCCGGTGGGGTTTCGGAACGACGGCGGCCTCGGCGACGGCCTCGTGTTCGCCCAGCGAGCTCTCGACCTCGAAGGGGCCGATCCGGTAGCCCGACGAGAGGATGACGTCGTCGGCCCGGCCCTCGAACCAGAAGTAGCCGTCCTCGTCCAGATGAGCCAGATCGCCCGAGAGGTACCACTCGCCGTCGGGGCCGTCGACGAAACAATCCGCGGTCTTGTCGGGCTTCTCCCAGTACTCCGCGAAGAAGCAGGGGTAATCCCCGCGCTGGGCGATCTCGCCCGTTTCGCCGGGCTCGAGCACCTCGCCAGTCTCCGGATCTACGACGGCGGCCTCGATGCCGGGCAACGGTTTCCCCATCGAGCCCGGCCGGACCTCCATCGTCGGGTAGTTGTTGATGATCATGTTGCCAGTCTCCGTCTGGCCGTAGGTGTCGTGGACGGTGACGCCCAGCGTCTCCTCGCCCCACTCGACGACGCCCGCCGAGAGCGGTTCGCCGATCGAGAGCGCGTGGCGCAGGTCCAGCGAGACGTCCTCGAGGACGTCCTCGTGTTCTCGGAGCATCCGATAGGCCGTCGGCACGGAGAACAGGACGCTGATCGGGTAGGTATCCAGCAGGTCAGCCCACGTCTCGGGGTCGAACTCGCCCTCGTAGGTGAACAAGGCAGTTCCCCAGAACCAGGCGCCGAGCGTGTTGATCGGCCCGGTCAGCCAGCCCAGATCGCCGGTCGACCAATAGCAATCGCCCTCCTGGAGGTCGACGGCGTACTTCTGGGTGGCCGCGACGCCCAGCACCCACCGGTGTTCGTGCAGGACGCCCTTCGCGAGCCCGGTCGTCCCGCTGGTGTAGTACAGCAGCGCGTCGTCCTCGGCGCCGGTGTCGGCCGGTTCGTACTCGCGGCTCGCGGTCTCCATCGCCGCGCGGTAGCTGACGTCGCCCCGTCGGAGTCCCCGCCCGTCGTCGCTGACGACGATGACGTGCTCGACCGAGGGCGCGTTCTCGAGCGCGTCCGCGACGGTGTCCCGATTATCGGCGGTCGTCACGATCGCCGTCGCGTCGCAGTCCGACAACCGATACGAGATTCCGTCGGGGCCGAACCGCTCGTTGATCCCGCCGAAGACGGCCCCACGCTTGAGCGTCCCGATCAGCGCGACGTAGTGTTCGGGGATCCGCGGCATGTACGAGAAGACGCGGTCGCCCCGCTCGATCCCGAGGTCCTCGAGGACGTTCGCGAATCGGTTCGTCGCCTCGGCGAGTTCCCAGAAGGTCGTCGTGGTCAACTCGCCGTCCTCGCTCACCTGATAGAGCGCGACTTTTTCCTTGTTCTCGGCGTGGCGGTCACAGACCTCGTGAGCGACGTTCAGTTCCCCGGGCGCGTCCCAGTCGGCCGCTTCCTCGATGTCCTCCCAGGCGAAGCCGTCGCAGACCTGCTCGTAGTCGGGCATATTGTGTTCTGATACCATACCACGATCGCCACCGCTTTCGGCAATAATTGCTACGCATAGTTACGGACTCGAGCTCGTCGATAAAAACAGTCTGTAGCGCGACGGTCCGTTACGAGTCGTCCTCGCCGTCGACGACCAGTCGCCGCTCGACGTAGTCGGTCAGTTCGCGGCGCACGGCGTCGACTGCCTCCTCGCTCCCCGTCGTCACGTGCTGGGACTGCGCACCGTCGATCGTCGCCGAGATGAACGCGGCCGTCTGCTCCGGATCGACCTCCCGAAAGACCCCTTGCTCGATCCCGTCGCGGACGATGTCGGCGACGTGCTCGCGGAAGAACGCGTCGGTGTCCGCGAACTGCTCCCAGTAGGCCTCGTCGTACGGCGCCTGCCCGCGGAGCGCGGTCATCGCGCCGACGAAGTCGACGTGTTCGTCGTTGGACTCTGCCAGAGGTTGCTCAACGAGGGTCAGCAAGTGGTCGCGAGCGTCCTCGAAGTCGTCGTCTGACGGTACGTCAGCCTTGAACCGCTCGAGGAGGAACTCGAGGAAGGCCACGAGCAGGTCGTCCTTGCCGTCGTAGTGCTGATAGATGAGCGACTTGCTCTTGGGGAACTCGTCGCCGATGCGCTGGATGGTCAGGTCCGAGTAGCCGTGTGTCCGGAGCGCCTCGTAGGTCGCGCGCATCATCTCGCCGCGCGTCTCGTCGGACGCGGACTCGAAGGGATCGGGTGCATCCATATGAATGAATATTCATTCACAAGCTATATGGCTTGCTACTCCGTCCGTGTTCCTGTGAGCGAGATGAACTCAATCGACGCCCAGCACGTCGAACTGACGTACGCGGACGGGACGGCGGCCGTCACCGACCTCGTGCTCGAGGTTCCGGAGGGCGAGTTCTTCGGCTTCCTCGGCGCGAACGGGGCCGGGAAGACGACGACCATCAAGATCTTCGCGACGCTGTTGAAACCGACGGGCGGCACCGTCACGGTCAACGGCTACGACGTCGAGGCCGAGCCCCGGTCGGTCCGCGAGTCGATCGGCTACATGGCCCAGGAGACGAGCGTCGATCCCGAACTCACGGCCCGCGAGAACATCCGCTTCGCCTGCGAGGCCTACGGCGTGCCGGCCGCCGACCGCGGTGAGCGGATCGACGACCTGCTCGACCTCGTCGACCTGGCCGACGTCGCGGACAAGGTCGCCAAGGACTTCTCCGGCGGGATGAAAAAGCGCCTCGACGCCGCGACCGCGCTGGTCCACGAGCCGCCCATCGTCTTCTTAGACGAGCCGACCACCGGACTCGACCCGAAGGCCCGCAACCGGCTCTGGGACTACTTCGAGCGCATCAACGACCGTGGAACGACGGTCTTCCTGACGACCCAGTATCTGGAGGAGGCCGACCAGCTCTGCGACCGCATCGGCGTCATTCGGGACGGGACGATCGTCGCCGACGGCACGCCCGCCGAACTCAAGGACCGCGTCGGCGGCGCCGTCCTCGAGGTCGAACTGGCCAACGCGGACCCTGACGCAGAGGCGCTCGAGCGGGCCCGCGAGGTCGCCCTCGAGGCGGCCCTGTTCGACGACGCGTCGATCGAGGTCACCGACGGGGGGCTCAGCGTCCGCTCGACGGCGGCCCGCCAGCGCGGTCCGGAACTGCTCGTCGCGCTGAAGGAGGCCGACGTTCCGGTCACCGGGTTCAACGTCCGCGATCCGACGCTCGACGACGTCTTCCTCGCGATCACCGGTGAGGGGCTCGACGAGGAGGAGGCGACGACGACCGAGACTGCGGGCGGGAGCGGTGCCTCGGACGCGACCACGGAGGTGGGCCGATGAGCACCGACGCCGAGACCGGGAGCGCCAACACCGACCGCGGACGGACGACCGCCGGCAACGGCTTCGTTCGAGACACGTGGATCAACCTGAAGCGGTGGCTGATCAAGACCACCCGGAACCCGTTCGTGATGACCGTCTCGCTGTTGAATCCGATCATCTTCCTCGTCCTCTTTACGGAGGTGTTCGGCGGGGTTACGGAGGGCGCCGTCAGCCAGAGCCTCGGCACGGAGGCGAGCTACGTGACCTTCCTCGTGCCGGCGATCGTGATCCAGACGGCGCTAATTGGCGCAACGACCTCCGGGATCGGCCTCGTCGACGACATCGAGAACGGGATGTTCGAGAAGGTCCTCGTCTCCCCGATGCATCGAGGGGCGATCTTCCTCGGAAAGTCCCTCTCCGAAGTGCTGCGCATCGTCGTCCAGATCGGGATCATCCTCACGCTCGGGTACGTCCTCCTCTATCTGGACGCGGGCGCGCCGCTGACCGATTACGTCGAGACCGGCGTCCTCGGCGCGCTCGGAATCGTCGCCGTCGGGATCGTGTTCTCGATCTGGTTTACCGCACTCTCGAACGTCGTGGCGCTCGTCACCCGCGATCAGGAGTCGACCATCATCGCGGTCAACCTGCTGCAGTTCCCCCTGCTGTTCCTCTCGAGCGCCTTCCTCCCGATCGAGGTGCTCCCGGAGTGGGTCCAGACGATCGCCGCGCTCAACCCGATCACCTACGGCGTCGACGCTGCCCGCGCCCTGATGTTCGGCAAAGACGTCATGACGGTCCTCGAGGTATCGGCCTTCGGCGGTATGTGGAACACGCTCGTCCCCGCGCTGGCGGTGCTCGGCGCGCTCGACCTCGTTCTGGGGGCCGTCGCCGTCCACTTCCTGAACAGCGCCTCGAGTTCCGACGTGCAATAGGCGCTGTCGGACGCACTCGAGTGTCGTCCTCCGATTTCGCTGGCCGTCGTTCTCCTCGTCTCAGTTCACGTTCGGGGTCGTGCGACGGTGTGCGCTGCCGATCGCGTCTGAACGGAGTGAAGACCGATCGACGACGCCGTGCGAGGTCCCCGAAGCGTGGTGACCGCTGTTTCTACTGAACAATCGAGACTCGAGTCGCCGCGACTAACGCGACGGTGTGTCCGACCACCGTCGCTCGGCCTCGAGTCTGCGTTCGCGACTCGAGTCTAGGGCTCGAGTCGGAACCGCGTCGTCGGCGCGCCGTCGAACCGCGGGCCGCGCCCGCGCCGCTCGAACCCGAGTTCCTCGGCGGCGTCTTCGATGGCCTCCGAGTCGGGCGAGACCAGGAGTTCGACGGCCATCGATTCGCGTTGCGCGAAGCGGACCGGTTCGCCGAGGAGTTGCTTGCAGGCCTCGCTCGTGCCGTCGAGCTGGGTGACGTGGACGGTGTCCTCGCGGGCGTCGAAACTGATGAAGCCCAGCAGGTCCTCCGGATCGGAGCCGTCGAACTGCGAGTCCGACACGTCGGCGTTAGGGTCGTGCGTGCCGTCCTCGGCGACGCGGACGGTTCGGTCGTGAACCAGATTCCGCATCACGTCCGTCGGCGAGTCGGCGATCGACGCCAGCGCGTCCGCGTCGGCCTCGAGTGCGTCCCGTACGTTCATCAGCGTGTGGTAATGACACCCACAAATATAAATCCCGGCTGCGTCGGCGGGGCGGCGACCCGCTGCAACCGGCCGCCGTCGGGGACTCTCGTCGGCGCTGACATGTGTGCGTTCGATCGTCTGCGGTAAAAACGCGGGCGATGGGACACAGTTATCTGCCCGCTCTGGTAACGGTCTGGCATATGAGCGAAGTTATCGTCACGCGAGCCGCGGACGAGGTGTCAGTATGCGCGTAGTCGCCAAGTTCGGTGGAACGAGCCTCGGCAGCGGGGATCGGATCAACCGCGCCGCCGACTCGGTCGCCGCCGCCGTCGAGGACGGCCACGAGATCGCCGTCGTCGCCAGCGCGATGGGGTCGACCACCGACGATCTCCTCGACGAGATCACGTTCGAGACCGACGAGGAGGACCGCGCCCAGATCGTCAGCATGGGCGAGCGAACCTCGGTGCGGATGCTCAAGGCCGCGCTCTCCGCGCGGGGCATCGACGCGACCTTCTTAGAGCCCGGCGGCGACGACTGGCCGGTCGTCACCGACGAGTACGGCGAGGTCAACGTCGAGGAGACGAAAAAGCGCGCCCTCGAGGTCGCCGGGGAGATGGACGCGACGGTCCCGGTCATCACTGGCTTCCTCGCCGAAGGGCCCGACGGCTCGATCACGACGCTCGGCCGCGGGGGTAGCGACACCACGGCGGTCATGATGGGTAAGTACATGGACGCCGACGAGGTCGTCATCGTCACCGACGTCGAGGGCGTCATGACCGGCGACCCCCACGTCGTCGAAGGAGCCCGGAACGTCGGCGAGATTTCGGTCGACGAACTGCGGAACCTCTCGTTCCGCGGGGCCGAAGTCGTCGCGCCCTCCGCGCTGTCCTACAAGGACGGCGAACTCGACGTCCGCGTCGTCCACTACCAGCACGGTGACCTGCTCTCCGGCGGGACGAGCATCGAGGGCGAGTTCAAGAACCTCGTCGACCTCCGCGAGCGCCCCCTCGCGTGTCTGACCGTCGCCGGGCGCGCGATCCGCAACCAGCCCGGCATCTTCAACCACCTCTCGGAGGCCCTGGCCGAGAGCGACGTCAACATCGACGCCGTCGCCAGCGGGATGGACACCGTCACGTTCTACATCGACGAGGAGGAGGCCGAACGCGCCGAGAACATCCTCCACCGCGAGGTCATCGCCCGCGACGAACTCTCCTCGGTCACCGTCGACTCGCCGGTCGCCGTCGTCCGCGTCACCGGCGGCGAACTCCCCAATCAGCCGGGAATCATCAGCGAGATCGTCAATCCCCTCTCCGAAGCGCGGATCCACCTCAACGACATCATCACCAGCGCGACCAGCGTCGCCCTGTTCGTCGACTGGGAGGACCGCGAGGAAACGCTCGAGCTGACCCAGAACCTCTTCTAGGCGGTCCGAGCGCCTCGAGTCGAGGTCGAACCGATTTCGTCGGTCGATTTCACGACGACGTTCTCGCCAGCGTGACAGTGTTTTAGTCGTCGACTAGCCGATCGAAATCTCGGTAACCGGGTCGTAACGAAGGGGGATGGCACGGCAGTCACTGTCATGAGCACGGAGCAGACGGACGCAGAGGCGTTCGAAGACATCGACCCTGATCCCGACGCCGTTCTCGACGAGTTCGGCGTGGACTCGCCCGACGAACTCGTCGCCGCCGGCGGCGCACACGATACGATTCCGGACGACGCGATCGATGTCGACGATACCACCGCTGCCGAACTGTTCGCCGACCTCGAGGTCCAAGCCACCGAGGCTCGAGCGCTCGAGGGCCGGCAATCCGCCGACGACGCGATCGATACCGACGCGTCCGACGGTTCGACCGACGACGAATCGCCGCCGGAATTCGAGGAGTTCGAGGCGGCCTTCGTCGGCGATCCGTCGGTCGCCGGCCGCGAGGACGAGGGGCTCGTCGAGTCGACGGCCGCCGAACTCAACGCCGTCGCCGAGCGCGTGTTCAGGTCCGACGAGGCGGCCGCTGACGACGAAGTCGGCGAGACACCCGCTGATGATGAGGCCGACGCGCTCCTCGAGTCGGGAGTGATAACCGAAGCCGAAGCGCCGACCGATTCCGAAGAACCGACTGGCGGGAACGCGGGCGACGGCGGACCGGTGGCAGACGTCCGAGACGATGCTCGAAGCGACGATTCCGGTTCCGACCGGACGCTCACCGTCTCTCGGGCGACGGACGGGATGGAACTCGTCGGCCCCGAGCCGACGACGACGCGAGTCGAGAACGACGTCTTCGGTTGCGCCGGTGCGGACGAGTGCTGATCTCGACGGATCTCGTGGGGACGCTGGAGTCGGTCGATCACGGGCACGTTGAGGTCAGTCGCGGACGAGTCGAAGTCAGTCACGACGGGACCCCGAGACGTTCGCCCGTCGATGCGCCGATTCGGTCCGGAACGAACGGTTCGACTCATCGATGAACACGAACTCTCAGCTAGACTGAACACGCGCGACGGCGTCGAATGCGTATGGTCGCGTACAAGACGAAAGTAGCGGAACGGATTCACCTCCCCTCTCGAGACCGGCGCGAACGGGCGCTGGCCGAGGCGGGGTACAACGTCTTCAATCTCGACGCCGAGGACGTCTTCGTCGACCTCCTGACCGACAGCGGCACCGGCGCGATGAGCGACGCCCAGTGGGCGGCCGTAATGCGCGGCGACGAGTCCTACGCCGGCTCGCGCAGCTTCGACGACCTCGAGTCGGCCGTCCGGGACGTAATGGGTTTCTCGCGCGTCGTCCCGACCCACCAGGGTCGCGGCGCGGAGAACGTCCTCTACGGCACGCTGCTCTCGGAGGGCGACGTCGCGCTCAACAACACCCACTTCGACACGACGCGGGCCCACGTCGCGAACCAGGGTGCCGACCCGGTCGATTGCCCCGTCGAGGGGGCTCGCGACCTCGAGTCGGACGAGCCGTTCAAGGGGAACTTCTCGCTCGAGCGCGCTCGCTCGGTCGTCGACGAGGTGGGCGCCGAGCGCGTGCCGCTGGTGATCTTGACGATCACGAACAACTCGACGGCGGGTCAGCCGGTCTCCGTCGAGAACACCCGCCGCGTCCGCGACTTCGCCGACGAGATCGGGGCGACGTTCGTCATCGACGCCTGCCGGTTCGCCGAGAACGCCGGCTTCGTCCGGCGGCGCGAGGACGAGTTCACGGACGCCGATATCGACGAGATCGCCCGCGAACAACTCTCCTACGCCGACGCGATCGTCATGAGCGGCAAGAAGGACGGGCTGGCCAACGCCGGCGGCTTCGTCGCGACCGACGACGAGGCGCTGTTCGAGCGGTGCAAGCAGCGAGCGATCCTCTACGAGGGCTTTCCCACGTACGGCGGCATGTCCGGCCGGGACGTCGCCGCGCTGGCCGTCGGCCTCCGCGAGGCCGTCGAGGAGGCTTACGTCGCCGACCGCCTCGACGGCGTCCGCGCGTTCGCGGACCTGCTCGAGGACGCCGGCGTCCCGATCTACACGCCGCCCGGTGGTCACGCCGTCTACCTCGACGCCGGGACCGCACTCCCGCACCTCGCACCCGACGAGTTCCCTGGTCAGGCACTGGTCTGTGAACTGTATCGAGAAGGCGGCGTCCGCGGGGTCGAACTCGGGAGCTTCGCGTTCCCCGATACGGACCGGCCGGAACTGGTCCGCCTCGCGGTGCCGCGTCGCACCTATCACACCGAACACTTCGAACACGTCGCCGAGACCGCCGCGACGGTCCTCGAGAAGCGAGAGGCGGTCTCCGGGCTCGAGATCGTTTCCGAGCCGGAAAACCGCGAGTTACGTCACTTCACGGCCGACCTCGAGCCGCTGTCTGTATGAGAACACGAGCGGCCGCTCGAGACGCCCGCTGAACTGCGCGATCAGCGACTCGATAGCGCGCGCTGGGCCCGATCCTTCAGGCTCGACTCCGCTTGCGGTTCGGACTGGCGTCCCAGTCGCTGCTTCGCGAGGCTGCGAACGCCCCGCTGGGCCTGTTCGGAGGTCGCGAGATCGATCGCCCAGTCGGGGACCTGCGATTCGATCTCCCGTCGTTTCTCCGCTTTGAGAGTGCTGTACTGCCGCAACGCGAGACCGACGCCGATGAACATGGCGGCGTCAGTCAGTTCCCGGCGGAACCGGTTTCGGTCGTTGCGGACCGCGACCGCTTTGACCAGCGAGATGAGACCGATCCCGATGTAGAGCTTGGCGTTTCGCGACGGCTTGCCGCTGAGTAACCCTTTGAGTGCCATGCGGCGGTGGCTACCACGTTCTCTCGGATAAAGTTCCGCCGGCAGGCGACGGGTTGCCCGCCGCCGGGCGACGCGTTTCAGTCGAACTCGAGCCCGCGACCGACTTTGACGCCGCGGTGTCGCTGCTCGTCGATCGGCTCGATCGAAAAGCCCAGCCGCTCGTAGAACGGGCGGACGCCGTCGTCGAACCGAGCCGTCAGCCGTCCCTCCCGCTCTACGGCGCGGTCGATCAGCGCCGTGCCGATGCCGCGCCCGCGGTGGCGACGGCGGACGCCGATCGCGCCGACGTGGGCCCCGCGGTCGCCGTTTCCGCTTCCGTCTCCTTCTTCGCCTTTCTCGAAGGGCTCGAGCACGACCGTCCCGAGAATCCGTTCGGCGGTCCCCGTTGTCCCGCCGCGCTCGTCGCCGGCGACCAGAACGCTCCCCTCCGCGATCCGGGTCTCGACGTCTCCGGGCTCGAGCATGGCCGCGTCGAGGATGCGCCGGACCTCGAGGATGTCGTCGTCGATCGCGGTGCGGACGTACCCGACCGCCTCGCCGAACGAATCCGCTCTCGTCTCGTGGGGGTCGTCCATTCGTCAGGTCCGTCGGTCGAGAGTGGCCAACAACTCGTCGATTTCGGGGCGATCCATGTTGGTTCGGCCGCGGTAGGTCGCGACGACCTCGAGGGCGGCGGGGTCGCGGATATCGAGGACGACGGCGGCGGGCATCCGGCCGACGAGATCGAAGTGGCGGCCGACCGGACCGAGCCGAACGGGCTGGTCGAAGGCCTCGCCCGCGGTCGCCTCCGGGTCCGCACAGAGCGGGAAGGGCAGGTCGTACCGCTCCTGCCACTCCTCGACCCGGTCGCGGGGTTCGGGAACGACCGAGACGACCTGACAGCCACGGTCGCGGAACTCGTCGTAGCGGTCGGCGACGGCCCGGACCTGCCGGCGACACTGGCCGGCGTGATGGTCGCGATGGAGCAACAGGAGGACCGCGTCGTGGGCCGGCTCGGCCTCGTCGGTCGTCGTCGGGTCGGCCGGTGCGACCGGCTCCGTCAGGTCGGTCAGCGAGAGCGGATCCGGGCCGGGACCGACGTTCGGGAGGGTCAGATCGGGGGACGATTCGGTCATACGTGGCGTACCGCGGCAGCCGGGAAAGAGACTCGGCTTTCAGCAGTCAGGCGGGCACCGCCGGCGCCGCTGTCCGAACGCGATCGAACCGTCCCCCGACCATAGCGCGCGCGTACGGATCCGCGATGAACAATGTTCCAGGTTACACACTCCTTTCGAACCCGGGATAACGATTAAGTAGTTATATCCAGAACACATGCTCAAATGGAGACTATAACCGGGATCAACACAATCAACTGGGTAAAAATACCTCATACAGGTAGTTGTTTCGGAACGAATATACCGCACAACAGTCGCCGCCATGACGAACCGTAAGCATGATCGCAATTTTCGATATCGCGCATCCTGATCTCGCGTTGACGCCGACGATCCGGGACCGTCCGGACGCGTCCATCGAGGTCGTCCCCCACTCCACGACGGACCCGGAGACCGGACTGTTCTTCTACCTCGTCGAGGGTGCCGACGAGGCGGTCGAGGACGTCCTTGAGCAAGACCACACGGTGACGGACTGGATGCTCGCGGACGACCTCGGTTCGGCGCGAATCTATCGGCTCCAGCACTCCGAGGAGACCGTCCTCATCTCGCCGCTGACGACCGAACTCGGCGGGCTGCTGTTAAACGCGGAGACCACCGGACGTGGCTGGACGACCCGCGTTCAGCTTCCCGACCGGGAAGCGCTCGCCGACCTCTGGGACTGCTGTGAGACGCGGGACATCTCGTTTGAACTGCGCCGGATGTTTCGGCGCGACGAGTGGACCGGCGAGACGTTTCCGGAGGTAACCGACAAACAACGCGCCGCGCTGGTCAGCGCCCATGAGGAAGGCTACTTCGAGGAGCCCCGCGAAATCTCGCTCGAGGAACTCGCCGAACAGCTCGGCATCTCGTCGACGGCCGCCGGCGGGCGCATCCGCCGCGGGACCGGGCAACTCGTGGCGTCGACGCTCCGCGAGGAGTGACTCGCGAGGGCGGCGACGACGCTGATCGGGACGCCGGTCTCGTAGCGGGTTTCGAGGGCGACGACACGCTCGAGATCGTCTGCTTCCGGAACCCAAGCGCATCGCGCGCGAGATTCACGCCGTGGCCCGTTCGCCGACGGTGTCGGCGATAGCGGTCGACGATCTCGTTCACCGACCCCGCTTCTGTCTCGAGGCGACGCGGCGCGGTTACGCCTCGTAGGCCTCCCGTGCGAAGCGGTGGCGCTTATGAACGGTGTGTTCGTTCGGTCCGAGTCTCGCCTGCACGGTCCCGCCGGACTCGAGCCCGCGCTGCTGGCGGTCGATCAGCTCGAAGTCCTCCTCCCGGAGCTGCCGGCTCGTCCGGACGAACTCCGCTTTCGCCTCGGTCAGATCCGGATCCGCGAAGCAGTGGTCCGCGACGAGCTGGAACCGCCCCTCGTCGATCGGGCCGACGATGATGTAGGTGCCGGCGCCGTCAGCGGTCCCGTACACGTTGACCGTGAGGTTCGGCCAGAAGTAGTAGAACTTCGCCTCGCGTTCGTGGTGGATGCGCATCTCGTCGTCGACGTCTTCCTCGTGCTGGTGACCGCCGGTGGCCCCTCGAGCCGGCCCCGATTCTTCAAAGAGGCATGTGTGATACTAACTAACAACCAAGTAGGTGCCCGACAAACCGACCGATGGTATGGTCGCAACAGGAACCCGATACGACGTTATCGTGATCGGCGTCGGCGGAATGGGCAGCGCGACGGCCGCTCACCTCGCCGACCGCGGCAGCGACGTGCTCGGCCTCGAGCGCTACGACGTGCCAAATACGATGGGCTCTTCCCACGGGATCACCCGGATCATCCGGCGCGCCTACTACGAGCACCCTTCCTACATTCCGCTCGTCGAACGGGCCTACGAGCTCTGGGACGACCTCGCGGACGAGACCGGCCGCGACGTGATCCACCGGACGGGATCGATCGACGCCGGTCCCCCGGATAACATCGTCTTCGAGGGGTCGCTGCGCTCCTGCGAGGAACACGACATTCCCCACGAGGTCCTCACGAGCGCGGAGGTCGCCGAGCGGTTCCCCGGCTACGACCTCCCCGAGGGGTACAAGGCCTTGTACCAGCCCGATGGCGGGTTCGTGGTCCCCGAACAGGCGATCGTCGGCCACGTCGAGACGGCCCAGGCGGCGGGCGCCGAGGTGCGCGCCCGCGAGCGCGTCCTCGAGTGGGAGTCGACGTCGGACGAGGGCGTCCGCGTCGAAACCGATCGCGGGACCTACGAAGCCGAGAACATGGTGCTCGCCGCGGGGGCGTGGAACTACAAGTTCGCCGACGTGCTCGAGGATCTCGCGGTCCCCGAGCGGCAGGTACTCGGCTGGTTCCAGCCCGATCGGCCGTCGACGTTCGAACCCGAGAACTTCCCGGTCTGGAACCTCAAGGTCCCCGAAGGCCGCTTCTACGGGCTGCCGATCTACGACGTGCCGGGGTTCAAGATCGGCAAGTACCACCACCGGGACAAACAGGTCGATCCCGACGACTACGAGAGGGAGCCGAACCGCGAGGACGAGCGACTCCTCCGCGAGGTTACTGAGAACTACTTCGCCGACGCCGCCGGGACGACGATGCGGCTCGCGACCTGCATGTTCACCAATTCGCCCGACGAGCACTTCATCCTCGATACGCTCCCCGAGCACCCACAGGTGGCCGTCGGCGCGGGCTTCTCGGGCCACGGCTTCAAGTTCGCCAGCGTCATCGGCGAGATCCTCGCCGACCTCGCGATCGACGGCGACACCGACCACCCGGTCGACATGTTCCGGTTCGATCGGTTCGACGTCTGAGTCGCCCGCGGCCGTCCCTTGGTTCGACACCGACGGGTCGCGTACACCGCGGACCGCTGGGACTTCCTGAAACGAAAGCGCGAGCGCAGGCAGTCCTCGGTATCGAGGACGGCGACCGCCGTGAGCGGATCCGACAGACGAAGCTAATCGCCGAGTCCACCCAAGAATCTCGATCGCCGGTGATCGACCCGTTCAAAAGCGGGCGGCACTCGAGACGTGTCGCCCCGATCCGCGACCGGCGTTAGCCGCCTTTGATTAACCGCAATACCGTCACATGCTCGCTCTCGACGGGCTGGTCTTCCGGTACCGGACGACCGTCGACGAGGACGCTCACCTCGTGGGGGCTGAGATCGACCTCGCGGAGGAGGTCCCGATAGGTCGGGACTGTCTCGCCGTCCGCGGCCGTTCCCGACGCCGAGACCGTCTCGAGGTCGATCTCGTGGGTGTCCTCGCCCTTAACGTCGACGGTGACGCGCATAGGCGTCCTTGCGGGAGCGCAGACTTGAGCGCGTCGCTCTCGCCCTCGGCCGGCGGACCGGCATTGACGCGGGGTCCCGTCAGTCGGTCGTCGGCCCGTCGGGTCCGACCCCGCGGCGGGGCTCTCGCTCGCGTCTCCGCGCGGTCCGCCAGTGGCTGTACAGGCCGACGGCGAGCGCGCCGATGCCCAGCAGGAGGACGAGCAGGTTCAGCAGGCCGCCGACGATCGGAATCAGTCCGAGGGCCGCGCCGATCACTAGCCCGACCAGCAGCGCGAGCCAGCGGCTTCCAACGCCGACCAGCGAGAGCAGCCACGCACCGATGGCGAAGCGACCGTAGACGATCCCGATCCAGACGACGAGGACGAACGCGAACGCGCCGACGATCGAGAACGGGATCCCGATCACCGTGATCGCCAGCGCGATGAGCAGGATGGGGACACCGACGAGGACGCCGAGTCCGGCCAGCCCGGACCGTGCGGGCGCACTCGAGACGCGATCCGCGACTCCGTCCGAGAACCGGGGGAACAGGGCGAGCAACGCCGCCCCGAGCACGAGGTTCAGCACTAGCGCGTAGGCCGCGAACAGCCACGAGGCGATCGGCTGGATCGTCGGCGCGAGATCGACGCCGACCGACGAGTCCTGTTCGATATCGCCGGCGACCGCGTCGGTGTTCCCCTGGAGGTTGCCGCCGTAGCGGAGGTCGCCCGCGATCGACGCGCTCTCACCCAACTGGATCGTCTCGGCGCCGATCTCCGCGTCTCCCTCGAGCGTCCCGTCGACGACGACGGTTCCGGCGCCGATCGAGGTCGTTCCGCCGACGACCCCGTCCTCGGTGATCGTCACGCTCCCGCCGGCGGCCTCGACGTCGCCCTGAACGGTCCCGGCGATCGTGACGCTGCCGCCGACGGCCTCGAGGTTCCCCTCGACGTCGCCCTCGATTCGCACGTCGCCGGCGACGGCGCTGACGTCGCCCGTCACGGTGCCTTCGACGATGACCGTCCCCCCGAACGCCTCGAGGCTGTCGACCGTCTCGCCCTCCTCGACGACGACCGTGCCCCCCGTTCGCTCCGCCTGTCCGGCGACGGTAGCCGGGACGGTGCCAGCGACGACGACGGCTACGAGGGCGATGACGAGAAGCGTCCGCGAGTTATTGTTGCTGGACATACAGGAACGTACGATGAGTCTCGGGAAAAATACCACACGCAGTGGTCAGTACGACGGACTGTCTTCCCGCCATGATTCGCGGTCCGGCGGCCGGGGGACCCGCTGGGCCGACGCGGACAAGGCAAGATTCACCTTCCGGCCGCCCCTTGCGAGCGGTATGAGCGAGGCCGACGCCGAGGCGGCGGAGCCGACACCCGGCAGGACCGAAGTCTGGATCGAGAAGTACCGGCCGGAACGGCTCGACGAGATCAAGGGCCACGAAAACATCGTCCCGCGGCTAAAACAGTACGTAGAGCGGGATGAGCTGCCGAACCTCATGTTTGCAGGTCCGGCGGGAACTGGAAAAACGACCGCGGCCGTCGGTATCGCGCGCGAGATCTACGGCGACGACTGGCGCGAGAACTTCCTCGAACTCAACGCCTCCGACCAGCGGGGGATCGACGTGGTCCGCGACCGGATCAAGGACTTCGCACGCTCCTCTTTCGGTGGCTATTCCCACCGCATCATCTTCCTGGACGAGGCCGACGCGCTGACCTCCGACGCCCAGTCGGCGCTGCGCCGAACGATGGAGCAGTTCTCCAACAACACGCGCTTCATCCTCTCGTGTAACTACTCGAGTCAGATCATCGACCCCATCCAGTCCCGCTGTGCGGTCTTCCGATTCACCGAACTCACCGAGGACGCCATCGAGGCCCAGGTCCGCGAGATCGCGGCCAACGAGGGGATCGAGGTCACCGACGACGGCGTCGACGCGCTGGTCTACGCGGCCGACGGCGACATGCGCAAGGCGATCAACGGCCTGCAGGCCGCGGCCGTGATGGGCGAGACCGTCGACGAGGAGACCGTTTTCGCCATCACCGCCACGGCGCGACCCGAGGAAGTCGAGAAGATGGTCGAGCACGCCATCGACGGCGACTTCACCGCCGCTCGCGCCGCCTTAGAGGACCTGCTGACCGAGCGCGGCCTCGCCGGCGGCGACGTCATCGACCAACTGCACCGCTCGGCCTGGGAGTTCGACATCCCCGAAATGGCGACCGTCCGCCTGCTCGAGCGACTGGGCGAAGTGGACTACCGGATCACCGAGGGCGCGAACGAACGGCTGCAACTCGAGGCCATGCTGGCGTCACTGGCCCTCGAGGACGACGCCTAATCAGTCCGTCTTCGCCCTTCGTTTCGACTCGAGGTTGTAAACCACCGTCCGAAGTGCTCTTTTTGCGGCGACGGGATCGACCGTTTCAGTCACGACTCACGTCGACCGGGTCGATCCCGCGAAACGCGAACGTAGCTCCCTCGTCGGTGGCGACGCCGACGTCCCAGCCGTGGGCGTCGGCGATCCGTTCGACGGGTCCGAGCCCGAATCCGGTGCCGTCGGCGGCGGTCAGCCGGCCGGGAACGGGCATCATCTCTCGCCCGATCGGCGTCACGTCGGTCCCCGCGGGGTGGCCGGTCACGGCGAACCCGTCGTCGGTCGCCCCGACGGTAACGATCGGCGCGTCGCCGGCCGCGGCGTCGTCGCTCCCCTTCCCGTCACCATCGGCGCCGACGCTCTCGACCGCCGCCCGCAGCAGGTACTCGAACAGCTCCCGCAACTGCGCCTTGTCGGCCTCGAGGACGCGGTCCTCGCGGGTCACGAGCCGCGCGTCGCCGCTGTCGACGGCGATCCAGGCCCGGCGCGCGACGTCGGTGACGGCGACGGGTTCGGTCTCGATGGCCATCTGGTCCCGACGGGCGATCGCGCGCAGCTCCGCGACGCGCTCGCGGAGCCGTTCCTGGGCCGTCTCGACCTCAGCGAAGTGCTCCGCGTCGCCGGTCTCCTCGGCGAGTTCGAGATACCCTCGGGCGACGTTCAGCGGCGTTCGGACGTCCGTCTCGAGGCTCTCGGCGATCGACTCGAGACGCGCCTCGGTGGCCGCCAGCTCTCGCTCCCGGCGGTTCGCGTCGGTGACGTCGCTGTAGACGATCAGCCCCTCGGGGTTGTGAGCCGTCGCCCCGTCCGCTTCGGCCGCCTCGAGCGGAACTAGCGCCAGGCGGAACTCGCGGACGCCGTCGACGGTCTCGCGCCGGCTGACCAGTTGTCGGCGCTGACCGGCCCGCAACGCTTCTGTCAGCGTCGCCTGACGGTGCTCGAGCCCCGGCGGGACGGTGGCTGCGTCCAGCGGTTCGTCGACGACCGCCGCCGGACCGGTGTCGAAGACGTCGGTGAACGCGTCGTTGACGCGCCTGACGATCGGCTGTCCGTCGTCGATCTCGTAGTGGACTGCCGGCTCCGGGACGGTCGCGAACAGCGCTCGGGCGCGGTCGCGTTCCGCGACGAGGCGATCGCGCTCGGCCGCCAGTTCGTCGCGCTCGGCGGCGATTCGGTCTCGAATCTCCTCGGCGCGGTCCAGTTCCTGGCGCAGTCGATCGCGATCGGTCCGCAGGTTCGTTTCGGTCTCTACGCGCTCGAGGACGGCGGCCCCGACTCGTCCCCACGCGGCGAGCAGGTCGCGATCGCGGTCGTCGAACGCCGCCGGTTCCGCGGCGGCGAGCAGGAGGAGACCGACGTCGGCGACCGGCACGCAGCACAGCGATTCCATCCCCTCGAGGGGCGCCTCCGGGCACCCGTCGGCCGCGAGGTCATCGATCCGAATCGGTTCGCCGGTTCGCAGCGCCTCGTCGAGCAGGCCGTTTCGGGAGATCGGCTCGAGGTCTTCGGCCGCGACCGCGTCGGTGGTCGCCCGCGGCGTCAACTCGCCGAAGTGGACCGTCGACAGCCAGCCGTACTCGGTCCCGACAGCGTCGGCGGCGGTCGCGACCAGGCGCTCGAAGAGTCGGTCGCGCTCCTCGCAGGCGGCGACGTCGGGGAGCGACTCGAGGAGTTCGGCGGTCGGCCGTCCGGTCGCGTCACCGGTATCGGCCACGTCGTCGGTATCGCTCGTCTCGACGGCGTCCGACTCCGCGTCCGAATCTGCGGCGGGCAGCGCCGTCGCCGCGGCCGCGCGCTCGCCGGCGCAGACCCACTCGATCTCGTCCGCGAGGTGGGCGACGGCGTCGTCGGTCCCTCGACGGACGTAGCCGTCGATTCCGTCGGTCGATCGCGCGGCCGACGGCGCGTACGTGGCCTCGGAGAAGAGTATCACCGGCGTCGACCCGCAGGCCTCGACGGCCTCGAGCAGCGTGGCTCCCGCCGCGGTCGTCGGCGTCTCCGCGAAGACGACGCAGTCGGCCTCGGCCGCCCAACTGCCCAGACTGTCGACCGCGTCCGTCGTCAGCGGCTGGACCAGCCGCTGTGGGCCCGAGTCGACGCGCTCGAGGGCGGCCGCGCCGTCGCGGGCCGCGGCGTCGATCTCGGCGAGGTAGATCACCGTACGCGGTCGTGATCGCGGCGGGGGCGTCATGCTACTGAAACCGTATTCGTTTGCAGTGACCGACTCCCCCTATACTAATCCACCGGACGTATCGAACGCTGAGGCGGCCGAATTCGTTCCCTGTCTGTCACGAGCGACTCGCGGTCGACCCGCTCGCCGTTCGTCGACGACCAACTCGAGGCCGCGCGAGCGACCCCGGTCGGGACTACCTTTTCGGCCGTCACCGTGGAACGCGATTCCATGGACGTGACGCTTCTCAGCACGGGCGGCACGATCGCGAGCACCGACGCGGACGGCGGGGCGCGGCCGACGCGAACGGGCGCGGAACTCCTCGAGGCCGTTCCGGAACTCGAGTCTCATGCGTCCCTCTCGGTCGACGAGGTCGCGCAGGTGCCGAGCTTCGAGATGGACGCCGAGACGCTCGAGACGGTCGGCGAGCGGGTCCGCGAGCTCGAGGCCGATCCGACGGTCGACGCCGTCGTCATCACTCACGGCACGGACACGATGGAGGAGACGGCGTACTACCTCGACGTCACCGTCCAGCCCGAGACGCCGGTGTTCTTGACGGGCGCCCAGCGCCGCCCGGACGAGGTGAGTTCCGACGGGCCGAGCAACCTCCTGACGGCGGTCCGCGCCGCCGAGGCGTTCGTCGATCGCGACGCCGGCGGGACGTTCATCGCGTTCAACGAGACGGTCCACAGCGCCCGTTCGGTGACGAAGACGCACACGTCCGCCCTCGAAGCGTTTCGCTCGCGGAACGCGGGACCGGTCGCGACCGTCGACCGGAACGGCGTCGCGATCCACCGCCGGCCGCGCAGCGAGACGCGACTGATCGACGCGACGTCGCTCGAGGCGACCGTCTACACGATCAAGAGCGGGAGCGCCGTTACCGGCGACCTGGTCGCTGCCGCCCTCGAGCGCGGCGCAGATGGGCTCGTCGTCGAAGGGACGGGCCTCGGGAACGTCACGGCGGGCCTCGCCGACGCCGCTCGCGACGCAATCGAGGCGGGCGTCCCCGTCGTCGTCACGTCGCGCTGCCTCGAGGGGCGAGTCGCGCCGGTCTACGGCGGCGACGGCGGTGGCGAACAGCTTCGCGAGTACGGGGCCATCTTCGCCAACGATCTCACCGCCCAGCAGGCCAGGCTTCGACTCGCGCTGGCGCTCGAGGCGTCCGACGACGAGGACGCGATTCGGGAGGCGTTTTCGCCCGCTGACTCTCAGACGTAGTCGCTCTCGGTTTCGTACACCGACGGATCCTCTTTGTACGTCTCGGCGATCGTCTCGAGGGTGGTAAACTGCGCGTTCTCGTGACCCTTGACGTACTGGATGAACTCCTCGAGCAGCGGGATCATGTGGGGCAGGCCGTGGATGTCCGGGTGGATCGTGAACGTGTACACTCCCGCGCCGCGGCGGTTGTAGAGGTAGTCGAACTGCCGCTTGTAGTACTGCTCGTACATCATCTCCGGGTCCTTGTAGCCGGCGTGGTAGATCGGCTGCTTGATAAAGAGCATCGGCGGAATGTCGTCGCGGTACCAGCTGATCGGAATCTCGACGATATCGGTCTCCTCGCCGTACCGATACGGCTCCATCCACGTCTCGGGATCCTCTTCGTACCGGATCTTCTCCCAGCTGTCGCCCTTGCGCATCCACCCCGGTTCGAACATCCGTTCCATGAGGCTGCTGTCGTAGAGGAAGCCGTGCTTCTCGACGAGTTCGGGCGTGTTCTCGCTGAACTCCCACCAGCTGGCGCGGTGCCCGACCGGCTCCGAGCCGGTGACGTCCTCGATGAGGTCGATCGAGACCTCGAGGATCTCGTCTTCCTGCTCTCGGGAGAGGTCGGTCGGGTTCTCGTGGGAGTAGCCGTGGACGCCCAGTTCGTGGCCGTCGGCCGCGACCGCCTCGATCTCGTTGCGGAAGGTGTCGATCGTGTGGCCGGGGACGTACCACGACGTCTCGATATCCTGCTCGTCGAAGAGCGCGAGCATCCGCGGGATGCCCTCGTTGCCAGCGGCCAGCCCCCGCGAGAGGTCAGCGGGCGAGTCCGATCCGCCGTACGAGCCGAGCCAGCCGGCGACGCAGTCCGCGTCGACGCCGATCGCGACATCAACAGTTCCCATAGTGCGGTCGTAGCTCTCAGGAACCAGCGGTAAAGAACCGTTTTACGGCCACTCGTGACCGTATTCGGTGCTGACCGGTCGCCGCCGATTACGGTAGCTCAGCATCGAGTCGCCACT
Source organism: Haloterrigena turkmenica DSM 5511 (assembly GCF_000025325.1). Taxonomy (NCBI): domain Archaea; kingdom Methanobacteriati; phylum Methanobacteriota; class Halobacteria; order Halobacteriales; family Natrialbaceae; genus Haloterrigena; species Haloterrigena turkmenica. The sequence goes on from NC_013743.1 coordinate 31,808, forward strand.
CGAGGCCGCTCCGTCGAACAACTTACTCGGGGTCGCTCCGCAAAATTGCTGATCCGGTTCGACGCCGGTCACGTGTCGGCTCGATCGCTGTCGGCGTGGTCGGCCCGCGTCGCAACGGCCGTTCGAACTTCGACGGTCCAGTAGCTGGCGACGATTCCGAAGGGAACGAGCCAGAGCGCGGCGAACGGCGCGTAGCGCTCGAGACTTCGCGGCGGGACGACGGCGACGAACCGGGCGATTCCGAAGGCGGCGACGACCGTCAGCACCGTCACCGTCAGCAGCCGCGGGACCGCGGGGCCGCCGGCGGTCCGCCAGGGGCGAAGCGAGTCCGCGGTCCGGACGTCGATCGCGTAGAGGGCGAGCGCGCTCGCGGCCGCGCCGGCGGTCAGCGCGACCGCCGTATCGACGCCGAGCACGTACTGTCCCGCCGCGAGGTCGCCGAGGGCGACCGGCACCAGCGGGATCGCGAAGGTCAGTCCCGGCCCGCCGTTCCAGATCGCGTAGGCGAACGGGACGACCGTGACCGTCGCCGTGACGGCGACGATCAAGACGGTGCTGACGTGGTCGAACCCGAGCGACAGCGTGTCCAACAGTACGTCGTCGACCCTGACGTTCGCCCCCGCGTAGCTGACGGCGAACAGCCCGATCAGGGCGCTCAGATACGCGACGGCGATCGTCGTTCGACGGCGCTCGAGGCCGGCCAGCGGATGGTCGAGAACGGTGCTGACTGCGGGGCGGAGGTCGAACCGGTTCTGGTTGCAGTCGTCGGTGCTCATGGGGCCTCTGTGATGACGGTCGCGAGACCGTCGTGATCGCTCTGGTCGTTGTCGAGATCGATCGCGCTCGGCGAGACGTCCCAGCCGGCCGCGTCGAAGGCCGCGGCGATCGACTCGCGGCCGCGGTCGTAGGAGATCACGTCGTGTTTCGGCCGGGCCGCCGAGTCCTCGTGGACCTGCATCGAGACGATCCCCTCGAACGACCAGCAGCGCACATGAAAGCGGCTGCTGGCGCCGAAGTAGGATTCGGCGGCCGTCGCCTGCTGGCGGACGAACCGACCCTCGGTCCGGTCCCAGGCGTAGCGCGTGTACTCGTCGGGGTCGCGAAGCCAGCCCTCGGCCTCGAGCACTTGCAGGACGCTCTCGAGGCCGGCCGCGTCGGTCTCGGCGTCCGGCACGAGGACGACGTTGATCGGCGACGTCGCGACGAACCCGTCGCGGTCGGTTCGGTTAGGGTCGGCGGCGGTCGCGCGGTACTGGTAGCGCGCGATCGGCGTCTCGGTCTCGCGGGTGATCCGGTCGTCGGTCCACCCGACCACCGCGTCCGGCAGCGCGGCGGCTTCGGCCGTTCGATCCGCCGGCGTCGCGTCGGGCGGCGACGGTAACGCGACGAGGCCGCCGAGCGTCCCGACCGCGGCCAGGCCGCCGGTCCGAAGGAGGGAGCGTCTCGACTGCATTGCTAGTCGCTGGCACCTCGAGTCGATCTCCTTCGGTTGCCCCGAGCAAGCCGTTCGATCTCCTTCATTTCTGGACTTATTAGAAAAGATAGAATAGTAGAGCTATATATTTTCCTACCTGCCACTATCATTGTGGGAAAAACATGCCGTCGCGGGAACGACGGTATCGGTCACGGCCGACGATTTCGCCCGACTGAACGTTGCGGAACTGTTTTAGGCGCTGGCTGGCCAACACATACGTAATGAGCGAACTGGCGGACGAGTACCGCCTCGAGTACTTCGAGGAGGAAGGATTCGAACGCAAGGAGTGTCCGTCCTGTGGCGCGCACTTCTGGACCCGTGATCACGACCGGGAGACCTGTGGCGAGCCACCGTGTGCGGAGTACGGTTTCATCGAGAATCCCGGCTTCGACGAGGAGTACAGCCTGACGGAGATGCGCGAGGTGTTCCTCTCGTACTTCGAGGACAACGACCACGAGCGGATCGAGCCCTACCCCGTCGCCGCAAACCGCTGGCGCGACGACGTCCTGTTGACCCAGGCCTCGATCTACGACTTCCAGCCGCTCGTCACCAGCGGCGAGACGCCGCCGCCGGCGAATCCGCTGACGGTGTCCCAGCCCTGTATCCGGATGCAGGACATCGACAACGTTGGCAAGACGGGCCGGCACACGATGGCCTTCGAGATGATGGCCCACCACGCGTTCAACACGCGCGAGGACATCCCCGAGGACAAGTACGCCTACCACGGCGAGGTCTACTGGAAGGACCGCACCGTCGAACTCTGTGACGGCTTGCTCCAGGAACTCGGTGCGGACATCAGCGAGGTCACCTACATCGAGGATCCCTGGGTCGGCGGCGGCAACGCCGGCCCCGCCATCGAGGTCATCTACCGCGGGCTCGAGATCGCCACGCTGGTCTTCATGTGCATGGAACAGGACCCCGAGGGCGAGTACGAGCTCAAGGACGGGAACCGGTACTCCTACATGGACACCTACATCGTCGACACCGGCTACGGTCTCGAGCGGTGGACCTGGATGAGCCAGGGCACCGCGACGGTCTACGAGGCGATCTACCCGGAGATGATCGACTTCCTCAAGGACAACGCCGGCCTCTCCTACACCGACGAGGAGACCGAGATCGTCTCCCGCGCCGCCCGTCTCTCCGGCCAGCTCGATATCGATGACGTCGACGACGTCGAGGCCGCCCGCGGCGAGATCGCAGCCGAAATCGGCGTCTCCGTCGATGAGCTGCGCGATCTCGTCGAGCCGCTCGAGGATATCTACGCCATCGCCGACCACTGCCGCACGCTGGCGTACATGCTCGGCGACGGCATCGTCCCCTCGAACGTCGGGACGGGCTACCTCGCGCGGATGGTCCTCCGGCGCACGAAGCGTCTCTGTGACAACGCCGGCGTCGACGCGCCACTGGACGAACTCGTCGACATGCAGGCCCAGCGCCTCGAGTACGAGAACCGCGACACGATTCGTGACATCGTCCGCACCGAGGTCGAGAAGTACCGCGAGACGCTCGAGCGGGGCGGTCGCCGGGTCGAGACGCTCGCCGAGGAGTACGCCAAGAAGGGCGAGCCGATCCCGATCGAGGAGCTGATCGAGCTCTACGACTCCCACGGCATCCAGCCCGATATGGTCGAGGAGATCGCCGAGGAGGCCGGCGCCGAGATCGACGTGCCGGACGACTTCTACAGCCTCGTCGCCCAGCGCCACGACACCCCCGAGGCCGTCGAGGCGGCCGACGAGGACGAGGAGGACCGATTCGAGGACCTCCCCGAGACCGAGAAGCTCTACTACGACGACCAGCAGCGCACCCAGTTCGAGGCCGTCGTGCTCGACGTCTTCGAGCGCGAGGAGGGGTACGACGTCGTCTTAGACCAGACGATGTTCTACCCCGAGGGCGGTGGCCAACCCGCAGACACGGGGACGCTCTCGACCGACGACACGGCCGCCGAGGTCACGGACGTCCAGATCGAGGACGGCGTCATCCTCCACCGGGCCGACGAGAACCCCGGCAAGGGTGAGTTCGTCAACGGACAGATCGACGGCGGCCGCCGCCGGCAGCTGATGCGCCACCACACGGCGACCCACATCGTCATCCACGCGGCCCGACAGGTCTTGGGCGAGCACATCCGTCAGGCCGGCGCCCAGAAGGGCGTCGACTCCTCACGGATCGACGTCCGCCACTACGACCGCATCTCCCGCGCGGACGTCAAGGAGATCGAGTCGCTGGCCAACGAGCTCGTGATGGACAACACCCAGGTCAGCCAGGACTGGCCCGACCGCCACGACGCCGAGGCCGAACACGGCTTCGACCTCTACCAGGGCGGCATCCCGCCGGGCGAGCAGATCCGGCTGATCCAGGTCGCCGACGATATCCAGGCCTGTGGTGGCACCCACGTCGCCCGCACCGGCGACATCGGCTCGATCAAGATCCTCAACACCGAACGCGTCCAGGACGGCGTCGAGCGCATCACGTTCGCGGCCGGCGAGGCCGCGATCGAGTCGACGCAGGTCAAAGAGGACGCCCTCTACGAGGCCGCCGAAATCCTCGACGTCTCGCCCGAGGACGTGCCCGAAACCGCCGAACGCTTCTTCGAGGAGTGGAAGGCGCGAGGCAAGGAGATCGAGGACCTGACCGAACAGCTCGCCGCGGCCCGCGCCGGCGGCGGTGGCGGCGGCGAGGAGGTCGACGTCGGCGACCGGACCGCGGTCGTCGACCGCATCGACGCCGACATGGACGAACTCCGCGCGACCGCCAACGCCCTCGTCGAGGAGGGCAAGATCGCCGTCCTCGGCAGCGGCCAGAGCGGCGCCCAGTTCGTCGTCGCGGTGCCCGACGACTCGGACGTCAACGCCGGCGAAGTCGTCGGCGAACTCGCCGGCCGCGTCGGCGGCGGCGGCGGCGGCCCGCCGGACTTCGCGCAGGGCGGCGGCCCCAACGTCGAGGATCTGGACGCGGCGCTCGAGGACGCGCCCGACGTGTTGCGGCAGATTCAGGACGCGTAAGGTACCGCTCTCTTTCCGATGGCGGTTCCGTTAACGTGTTACTGCGTCAGATGTTCTCGAGCCGTCTCGAGCGCGTCGTCTGCACCGGTTGGTTCGGGAGTAAGTGGATCGTGATCGATGCAATCACAGTATCTTCGCCTTTGACTGCCTGAGTTACTCGCTTCTCCACCAATTCGGTCAGCTGACTGCTCCACGACAGGTCGTCAAACGGTACGTCTGCAGGCCATTTCTCGGGATTCCAGTGTTTCGACTCGATCGCTGGCGATTGGTACGTTTCTCCACCGATCGAGACCTCTCCCTCGCCCTTCACGTCGACCTCACCAGCGATCTGTCTGAATCCACTGTTCGATCCCGAAACGGAAGCCATCGTCTCCTGCAGGTTCGCAAACGCGATCGGAGTTCTTGAGGGCCTTACCGGCTTCCCCGGCAGGGATCACGGCTTCGACGGCGAACCAGGTGATGTATCCCTCGTACTATCCCAGACGGAAGGACTCATAGAGGCGGGGATAACCGTCAGGCGAGTGTCACTGTAGAAGTATATCAAGCCGAGTCAATTTTCATTTTCGATCCGTCCGTCTGGTTTATTACGTTGGCATGGGGTCAATTAGCAGAACTGGAGTTCAAACTGAAGTATGACCGGAGTTTGTCGTCGGTTTCCTGTCGGATCTGCGATAAGGGAAGCGGTGCTTCCCAGAGGAAAACCCCGCCATCTTCACGGTCGTCGACTTGCCACGCTGGGGCGTGCAGCAGCCGTTCTCGTCCGACCTGCTCAGCGATATCCGGTCCAAACCCATTCACCCAGTAAACTTCCTCTAGACGTCCTTCTTTGAGCCCTTCAGTGGAGAGGGTTGTTTCATCGAGGTACGTGTCTCCGTAGACATAGATTGGAGAGAGGTAGTCGTACAACTCTAGGACAAAGTCGTAAATGAGGTCCGGTCGATCATTTCGCCATGGCTTTACGTACCATTCATCGATTGAGAGCGAAAGGTTCGGAACAGCCGGTCGATCGGCTGACCAGCCGTTAATATGAATCCCGACATTGAGGTCATCGTACCACAACCAAATCGTCCCACCGGCCACGCGAGTGATCCTCTCGATTGCATCGTCGATCGTACAACCGTACCGAATACCATCTGTCTCTTCGGTAGTATAACCAAATTGGCTCGTGTCCTCGCTTTCCGGTGGCGATCGAGAACAATTCAACTCGTCGAAACAAAACCGGAGGAACCTCTCGATACGCCGTGAATCCAGCTCTTCCTCGAACAGATAGGGGATTGAGAGCGATTCACTCATTGTAAATTTCTACCTCTGCATCGTTATCGTTGAGCATATCTTTGATATCGTCGTGAGGTTCTTCTCGGAATGCAACCTCGATCGTTCCGCCCTCTACCTCTGTGTACTGTTGGTAGTGACCGATCTGGTTCTCTAGCTCGATGTATTTATCGCTACCATCTGCAGCTTGGCTGTAGTCTCCACTTTTCGTTTCGATGACTCGTCCATCACTCGTTTCGATATCAATTTCACCACGGGAGTAGGGATTTGGTTTCCCAACCGCCTCTACGTTATCACTCCCGCGGACTACAGCAACTTCAGCTTCGAATGCCGCACCTTTGACGTTACTCTGATCTCCTGCTGCCAGACGCTTTGCAAGATCGTCCACGCCTTCGATATCTGCGTTCGGTCGATTCAACTCCTCGAGGTTGTCGATAACCCGTTCAAAGTCAACCGCTTCACTGTGTCTAAACAGATTTGATACGAGATTCTCATTGTTCACGTCGAGGTCCAGTTGATAGGCACGAGCAACTGGATCAGGGCCACCGTCGGCCATTACCCGACTTGCGTCGTCACCGTTCCGAGCTGTTGCCTTGCCAATGGCTTCTTGTCCGTCAGCATCGAGTCGGTTAATAGCAGCACCGTCGACATCGTGGCGATTGAGGAGTTTCGCCACCCGATACTGCTGGCCGACCGTTGATACTCTGCTGAGTACGTTTTCACCGGCTTTTTGCGTAAGGCCGATTCCGGTGGAGAGACCGCGCGAGAACTGAAGCCTGCCGTATCTGACCGGCGTTTTTGCAGTATGACCCGCTCGGCCCGCCATCTGGGCCGCCTGGCGGATCCGAGGCGTGCTAATTTTGTCGACGGTCTTCCGGACGCGATCGGAGCTCTTGAGAGCCTTGCCGGCTTCCCCGGCGGGGATCGCGGCTTCGATGACGAACCAGGCGATGTAGCCCTCGTACCATCCCTGTCGGAAGGACTCGTAGAGACGAGGGCTCTCGTCGGGGTCGTGGGGATTGTTGCGTTGCTGTTGGGCTTCGATCGAATCGGGCATCGCCGCGATGATCTCGTCGAAGTTCGCGATGGCGCCGGGGATCTCCCGCACCGCGGTGATGGTCTCGATCGGTTCGTTGTACAGCGCTCGCAGCGAATCGATCGACTCGCCGGCACCGGTCGTCATCCCCTGCAGGGTTCCAAGATCCTGCTCGAGTCGCGGATCGGAGACTCCTTGCGCGCGGAGCTCGTCTGACGCCGCGGCCCAAACGCCGCCGACTTCGACGGCAGCGGCTTCGGTCGTGCCGACTCCGTCGACGATCCCGTGACGGTCGTCGGCCTGCACCGTGACTCGCGAGCCCGCGAACGCGTCGGTGAACGTATCGACCGTCCCGACATCGAATTCGACGTCAGCGTCATCCCATTGGCCGGACAGCGATACCGTCTCTTCGACGTCACCGTCGCGAACGACCCGCGCCTCGTCGAGGCCCGCCGAGTCGGTGACGGTGAAATCGACCTCGTAGCTTCCGGAGACCCGCACCGAGGCGTCGACCGGATCATTGAAGTTGACCTTTCCGTTCGACCAGTCGACGTCGACGGGATCTTTCAGTTCGACGTCCGCGTCCGGATCGTTAAACGTCGCGTACGTGACCGTGATCTCCGGCGGCTCGATATCGAAGAGGGTTGGATCGTAGTCGCCGTTCAGGCCCTCGGAGTCTGAGATTCCGTCTCCCGTGGTGTCGCGCGACTCGGGATCGGTCCCGAGACGCACCTCCTCGGCGTCGGTCACACCGTCGCCGTCGCTGTCGTCGACGAGCGGATCGGAGCGAACGGTGTCGGTCGTCAACACGTCGCCCTCGAGTCCGTCCAGGTCGTCGATATCGTCGGCATCCTCGAGTTCCGAGAGGAACTCGAGTGAATCGGACCGCGAATCCGTATAGGTGATCGTCCGATCCGAGAGCTGTTCGGCGTCGGTCAGGCCGTCACCGGTCGTGTCGATTCGTGCCGGGTGGTGTTCGGCGTACGTAACGGCGGCGTGGAGCTTCGTTTCGTTGTCCTCCTGGAACACGCGGTACTTGATGTCAACCGTTTCGTTGTCGAGAATCCCGTCACCGCTGGTATCGAGCGCGGTCGGATCGAGATTCAGCGGTTCGCCGACGACGCCCGGTTCGCCGGTCGGCATCGAGAGGTCCATTTCGGCGACGAGGTCGGGGATGCCGTCGCCGTTGGTGTCTTGCAGGCCGGGACCGGTCTGGTTCTCCGCGACCCGTTCGAACGTGTCGGGCAGGTCTTCTTCCCGTTCGACGTGATAGAAGTCGCCGCCGGTGATGGCCGCGATCTCGCGGAGTTCGTTCTCGTTAATGTTGTTTCCGAGACCCACCGTGCTGATCTCGACGCCCGCCTCGGCGGCGTCCTCGGCGACGGGCAACGGATCGGACCCGCTTTTGCCGTCGGACAGCAGGATCATCACCGCGGAGCGGTTTTCCCACCCTTCCTCCTCGAGGTGGTTGAGACCGACCCGGAGCCCGGCTCTCGTGTTGGTACCGCCGCTCGCAGACAGTCGCTCGAGACTGCTGTTAACCGCGTCATGGTCGGTCGTCAGCGGCTGGTCGAGGTTCGCACCGGAGGCGTAACCGACCCGCCCCGCTCGTTCAGAATCGGTGAGTGCGCCGACGAAGCGCTTACCGGCGAGTTCGGCGTAGTGGGTCGGAGAGCCGCTCATGCTGCCGCTTTCGTCGTTCACGAAGACGAAGTCCGCCGTTTCGATCCCGCTTCCGTTACCGATCTCACCATCGGTCTCGTTCCCGTCGAGCGTGATCGTGTCGCTGGTCTCGTCTTCCCACTCCTCGATCCGGAACACCGAGAAGAACGAGAAGTGATCGACCTCGGCAGTTGCGACGCCGGCGTCGCGATCGATCTCGGTCTCGACCGGTGTCCACGGTTCGTCGCTGGTCGGATCCCACGTCACGATCGAGAGGTTGGCGTCCGCCTCGAGCGCGTTCTCGTCGATCGGAATCTCGACCGTCGCGTCGTCGATCGGTCTCTCGTTCTCGATGCGAACCATCGGACCGGCGCGGTAGGGGTCGTCGGTCGTCGGCGTCTCGTCGGTGATCGAAACGTCGGCGTCATCGAGACCGTCACCGCCGACGGCGACCGAAACGCCCGACGATTCGTTTACGACCTCGACGTTCCGGTACTCGTCCGGATCGGGTCGTTCCCGGACGACAGCCTCCTCCGCAATGCGAATGTCGTGAGTCGCTTCGACCGTTCGATCGGCGTCGTGTGCGGCCGTCGCCGTCACCGTGATGGTCACGTTTTCGGGATCGGATCCGAGATCGACGAGCGTCGATCCGATGGCGTCTGTCCCGGCCGCCTCGTCTGTGGCAAACGAGACAGCGTCGGCGTCGGCATCACCGTTGACGGTCACCGTCGCGTTATCGTACGCGTACGGACGAACGTCGGAGAGGACTGCCCGGATCGACACCCGGACGGTCCCGTTCCGCTCGAAGGGCCGTCCCTGTGACAGCGACAGCGACGGTTCGGTGTTGGCCTCGACCGTATCGAGCGTTCGTTCCGCGTGTTTCCACGCGTTCTCGAGGTGGGTCAGCGCTTTTGCGCGGTCAGTCGGGCCGATCGGCCGATCGGATTTCTTGGCTTTGGACTTGCCCGTTCCGTTGCCGGACACCCCGTCCGAGACGGCTCTATCTGCTCGTTCGAGCCCGTCGACAGCGTTTCCGAGCGCGCTCTCAGCCTTTTGTCGCTGGCCGGGGTTGCGGAACTCGCCCTCGTTCGCGGCGACGACAGCGTTCGCGTCGGAGACAGCGAGACGAGCGCTCGCGTTGCCCGCCGCGTACAGCTCTTCGCTGATCGCGTCGACGATCGCCTCGTCGTCGCCGTCGACCTCGTCTTTTAGCACTGCAAGCGACCGTTGGGCATCGGCCAGACGGTCGAACGCTGCACGTGAGTCGGCGTACCGAACCCGTCGATACTCCCCGACCAGTGCGTTGACCGCGTCGACGGTATCGTTCACCGCTACCGCGGCTGCCGTCTCGTTCTCGATCTCGAGTTCCTCGAGGCGGTAGGTCGCGTTCAGGATCGCATCGACGCTCGTGTTCTCCTCGAGATCCGGGATCGTGACATTCGCGTCACCGCGGTCGTGCCCCGGCGGGCCGCCGTTCTGTCCGGGCGGACCGGCGTTAGGGGCGGGTCCGTTTCCGGGATGGGCCGCGACCGATGCGGATCGTTCGTTTGCCGCAGTCGCACTCGGACCGCTCGCGAGTGCGGGCATGGCGATCGCCGACGTCACCATCAGGACGGCGAAGAAGACTGCAACGACACGCTCTTTGTTGAACCTCATATGCCCTATATATCAACCACTTATTTTATATCTTTCCCATCTATTTAATAGGAATATAATAAATTCTCCCAAGATTGAGTGTTCTCGAAGCCGATGTGACGCACTCGCGATACGGCGGGGCCTTCGGACCCCGCGTCCGTCGCCGACGATTCTGGCGCCGACCGCGCGGCGAGCGACCATCTCCGACCGCGACCCACCGCTGACGGCTCGTCCGCGCCGCGCTCGAGAACCGAAACTATCGCCTTGTTCCGGCCGGTTGCTGCTCGTATGCCAACCGCATCGAACGGGAGCGTCTCGCTGTACTACGACCACGCCGGCGAGGGCGAGCCAGTGGTCTTCGTCCCCGAAGCCGGCCTCGGCGGCTGGCTGTGGGGCTGGCAACACGCCGCCGTCGCCGGTCCCTACGAGGCCGTCGTCTGGGACCTCCGGGGAACCGGCCGCTCGGACGCGCCCGACGGCCCCTACGCCCTCGAGACGCTCGCTGGCGACCTCGAGGCGGTCCTCTCGGCCTGCGAGATTCGCAACGCCCACCTCGTCGGCTGCGGGCTCGGCGGGACCGTCGCCCTCGAGGCCGCTCGGACCTCGAGTCGCGTCGCGACGCTGACGCTCTTTGGAACCGCGCCCCGAGGAGAGCAGTTCGACCTCGAGGCGCTGTTCGCGCCGCCGGACGACCGCGAGGCGCTCGCCGACTCGCTCGAGGCGGGCCTCTCAGCTGAGTTCCTCGAGAGCCAGCCCGCCGACGTGCGCGAGGGGATCGTCGACTGGCGGGCCGACGGCGACGCCGACCGGGCGGGCTGGGAGGCACAGATCGCGGCCCTCGAGGGGTTCGACGCGACCGAGTGGCTCGTCGAGGTGACCCAGCCGACGCAGGTGATCCACGGCGGCGCGGACGAACTGGTGTCGCCCTCGGCCGGACGGACGCTGGCGGACGGATTGCCTCGAGGAGAGTTCGATACGCTCGAGGACGCCGGCCACCTCTGTTTCGTGGAACGCTCCCGGGACGTCAACGATCGGCTGCTGGGCTTTCTCGAGGCCCACACCGACGACGAATAGGAAGCGACTGATTTGGGGTCGAACAGCCGCCGGCGATCACTTGAACCGCAGGAACTGTCGGTCGTACTCCGGATCGTCCTCCCGCGGGTGGAACAGCACGAACGACTCCGGCGGGAGCGACGCCAGTCGGTAGGGCAGTTCCCGGAGTTCGTCGTGCCAGCCGACGCTGCCCGGTCGCGAGGAGATCACGCTGACCAGATCGTCCGCCGTCGCCTCGTCCCCGAGGATCGAGTGTAGCGCCCGCCACGAGTTCAGGTCACGGAACTCGGCGTCCAGTTCCGGCTCGACCAGGCCGAAAAGCCGCTCGTACTGGTGGGCCGACCCCCCGACCGCGAGGACCGTCAGCGGCGCGCCGAGCCGATCCGCGAGCCGCTTGAGCAGGGCGACGCTCTCGAAGAACCCCTCGTGGTGGTCGATCCCCTCGGGCAGGACCACGAAGAGCCGGTCGGTCGTGTTGACCGGATGGCCGAGTCGAGCGACCACCACCGGGTCGGTCGTCCGTTCTAGCACCTGATCGATGACGCTCCCGAACAGTCGCTGGCCGAGCGATCGCTGGGCGTCCCAGCCCAGCAGGAGCAGGTCCGCCTGCACCTCGAGCGCGCCGCGGACGATGCCCGAGGCGGGATTGTGATCGACCCGGATCTCCGGGTCGACGAGCACTTCGGCCTCGCTGCCGACGGCAGTGAGCTCCTCGAGGTCGTCGTAGGCCTCGTCGACCGCCCGATCCGGATCGCCGCTGCGGTCGGGCCGGACGACGGTGAGCGTGTGGATCGGCCGCTCGCGCTCATCCTTGAACAGCAACGCCAGCTCGAGCAGGTGCCGTTGGCGGTCGGCGGCGTGAGAGACCGGCAGCAGGATCCGCGGGTCCGCGGGCGCGTCGTCGCCCGGTTCGACGTCGTCGGCCAGCGCGAGTCGCTGGCCGGCGCGTTTGGTCATCCACGGGCTGGCGACGGCGGTCACGAGCAGCATGAGCACCACCGCGTTGAGGATCGCGGCGTCGAACAATCCGACGTCGTAGCCGATCAGCGTGATCGCCAGCGCCGCCGCGGCCTGGCCGATCGAGAGCCCGAACATGACGTCCCGTTCGTCGGCGGTGTACCCCTTCACGCGGGCGACGAACCACGCCGCTAGCCACTTCAGCGCGACCATGACGACGACGATCACCGCCGCCACCTCGAGCGTCCGCCGACCCCGAAAGATGACCGTCGCGTCGACGAGCATACCGACGTGCAGGAGGAAGAAGGGGACGAAGAAGGCGTTGCCCGCGAACTCGATCCGGGAGAGCAGCGTGCCGCCCTCGGGAATCAACCGGTTGAGCGCGAGGCCGGCGACGAACGCGCCGAGGATCGGTGCGATGTCGAGCAGCGTCGCGACGCTGGCCGCGCCGAAGAAGACGACGGCGACAAAGAGGAACTCGAAGTAGCTCTCCTCGCTGAAGTTTTGAAAGAACCGACGCGCGATCGGCGGGACGACGACCCAGACCCCGGCCAGCAGGGCGACCAGCGCGAGGACCTTCCCGACGACGACGCCGGCCGTGAGTCCCGTCTCGGCCGCGCTCCGGACCAGCGCGAGGACGAACAGGGCGAGCGTGTCCGTAAACAGGATCCCGCCGAAGACGGCGGTCACCGCCCGGTTCCCCGTGATGTCGTACTGGTTGACGATCGGATACGCTAACAGCGTGTGCGAGGCGAAGACGGCCGCCAGCAGCAGTCCGGCGAGTAGAGAGAGATCGAGCAGGACGACGACGACGGCCGTCCCGACGACGAACGGGAGCCCGAAGCTCACGAGCCCGAACAGCGCCGCACTGCCCGGATCCTCCGCGAACTGCCGGAGATCGAGCTCGAGGCCGACCGTAAAGAGGAGATAGATCAACCCGACCTCCCCGAGCAGGACGATCGCGTCGCTGTGGGCGACCAGTCCCGTCCCGCCGGGGCCCAGGAGTGCCCCGAACAGGACGATGCCGATGATTCCCGGCTGGCCGAGTCGCCGGACGAGCAGCGGTCCGACCAGGAAGATCGCCAGCGCTAGAGTGAACACGAGGACCGGCTCCTCGAGCGGGAGGTCCGGAATCGCGACTGCGACTACCGACGGCGCGGCCGACCACGCGAACTGCATGTGTCTGGATTCCTGAAGGTGCAGAGGTCTCTTTGCTGTACTGCTTTTATTCGCTTCGGGTAGTGCTGCCCGCGGCGCTGCTGTCGCCGGTGGTCGGCGTCGCTCGCGTTCCTTCGGTCGGCGAGCGATCTCCTCATCGTCGCTCTTTCCACTCGCCGTAGTTCCGCTCGGAGACCTCGCCCTTGGCGCGTCGTTCCCGCGGCCAGATAGCGAGTCCGGTCGCGAGACCGACACACAGGACGACGACGCCGACCACGACCGGACCCGGTATTCCGGGCAGCGCCGCGGCCTGTCGCCACGTCTGGCCGGGGTGGTACGCCGCGATCCGGAAGAGCCAGCTGACGAGCATGATCGTCAGTAACGGGACGTACACCCGTCGGAGCCGCCGTCCGAGCGCTTCGGAGTACGGCATCTTGATCGACGGATTGCGGTAGTCCTCGCTCAACTCCGCCCGCCATCGGGGCCGCTCGACGCCGCCCGACGGATCGAGCGCGTTCGCGAAGAGATTCTCCTGCAGTAACCGCGCACGCGAGCGCCACACGTCGTAGCCCTGGTAGCGTCGCGCCTCGATCCCGAGGAAGACGACCATGACGAGCATCCCGACGAGCAGAATGGCGTGCGAGGTCCCGTCGCTCGAGAACGCGTAGACGAGGATGGCGGCCATGACGGTGACCGCCCAGTTCGTCGTCTCGTCGAGGCGCCCCCGCCACGTGGTGACGCGTTCGACCTCCCCGCGATAGAGGTGGGCGGCCACCGATCCGAGACCGGTGCTCTGATCGACCATTTCGCGGCCGATTTCGCTCTGTTCGGGTGCTTCGGGATCGAAATCGGGATCTCCCCGGCTCATCGCGACTGCTACTGCGGATGCCGACATAACGAACGCGCCTACACACGTGGTATCTTCGGCCGGGGTTCGGTCGGCTGCGAGACGAGCGGCGAGGCGCGAGCGAACGGACGACGGATCGTCTCGAACGCTCGAGTGCTTGCGATTGACCCCCCAGCTACTACGGGGGCCGGGGTGGCAGTCCCGTTCGTGACGCTCTCGCTGGCACGGCGGGCCGAACGGTTTCCGGAACGGACGGCGGTCGTCGATGTCTCCGAGGAGCGGCTGTACGCCCCCGCGGAGACGATCCACGAGAACCGCGTCTCCTACGGCGAACTCTCGGCGATGACGACGCGGACGGCCGAACACCTCTCCGCGCTGGGGATCGAGGCCGGCGACGTCGTCTGCCTCCTCACGCGCAATCGCGTCGCGTCGCTCGCATTCCTGTTCGCCTGTCGGCGACTCGGCGCTACCTTCTTCCCGGTCTCCCACTGGCTGACTCCCGCGTCCGTCGAGCGGCCGTTCGACGCGATCGAGCCTGCGCTGGTCGTCTCCGAGGCGGCCCAGCGCGACCTCGTGCGCTCGATCCCGTTCGATCGGTCGGTGACCCTCGAAGAACTCGCCGAGGCCGACCGAGACGCAGTCTCCGATCCGGACGAGCGCGACCGCGAGTCCGAGTCCGACGCCCCGCTCCTGTTCCTCCACGGCGACGACGGGCGACCGATCGCCGGCTACTCGGCGTCCGCGCTCGAGTGGAACTGTATCTCGGTGCTCGTCGCGTGGGGGCTCTCGAGCGCCGACGTCGTCCCACTGACGCCGCCGCTCTCGAGTCCCGACGGACTCGTCCGCGTCGCGCTGTCGGTGCTGTACGTCGGCGGCACCCTGCTGCTCGACCGGGCATTCGATCCCGGCGATACCCTGACCGCGATCGCCGAGGAGAACGCGACGCTGCTGGCGGGCCGCGAGACGGCGATTCGCGACCTCGCCGCCGAATCGGGGTTCGACGACGCAGTCGACTCGCTTGAGCGCGTGATCGTCGAGGGTGCCGCAGCGGACGACGCGCTGGAGGCCTACCGCGAGCAGGATATTTCGATCGCACGCGCGGAGGGCCGTCTCGAATGTCCGACGGCATTTTGCCAGTCGTTCGCGGCCGACGTGGGGGCGAACCACGTCGGCACGCCCGTCCCGGACTGCCGCGCGCGACTGGTCGACGAGTCGGGGACCGTCCTCGAGGGGGCGGCCGAGGGCCGACTCGAGCTGTCCGGGCCGGTCGTGGCCGACGGCTACGTAAGCGCTGCCGGAACCGACGACGAGAACTGGTACGCGCCGGCCGAGGAGCAAAGTAACGACTACGACGAATCCGGCGACCGCGGCCGGTTCGCCGACAACTGGTTCGAGACGGACGATCGGTACCGACGCGACGAGGACGGCACCTATCGGCCGCAGTGACTTCGGATTCTTCCCGTCGCTCGTAACCGGCTCCCGATGCGTTCGCCCGAGCTCGAGAAGTCACTAGCCGTCCGCGGTTGCGGCAACCCCGGTGTGGGACAGAAGGCATATCTTTCCTGAGTCGCCAATACGGGACGATGGAACAGCTTCGTATTGCCGTCCTGAACGCGGCTCACCGGGACGAGAACACGACACGGAACTTCCGGCGCGAACTCGACGCATCGCTCGCGGAGTTCGACGCCACCGATGGCGAGGTGCCGGACGGGTTCGACTACGACGGCGCCGTCGTCACGGGCTCGCGATCATCGGTGTACTGGGACGACGAGTGGATGCAGCCGATCAAGGAGTGGGTTGGCGACGCGATCGACCGCGGGATTCCGTTCCTCGGCGTCTGTTGGGGCCACCAGCTGCTGGCGGACGTTCTCGGCGGCACCGTCGCGGACATGGGCGCCTACGAGGTCGGCTACAGCGAGATCGAGCACTACGGGACCTCGCGGCTCTTCGACGACATCGACGAGGAGTTCACCGCCTTCACCAGCCACTCCGACGAGGTCGCGGAACTGCCCCCCGGCGCCGACCCCCTCGCCGAGAATCACTACTCCAACCACGGCTTCCGAAAGGACCGGGTCTTCGGCGTCCAGTTCCACCCCGAGTACGACACCAAGACCGCCCGCGAACTCGTCCACCGCAAGGACCTCTCCGACGACCGCCGCCAGTCGGTCCTCGAGGAGATCACCGAGGAGAACTATCAGCGGGCCTGCGAGGCGAAACTCGTCTTCGACAACTTCCTCGAGTTCGTCCGCGAGGTACGAACCGAGAACGTCGCCGTTGCAGCCGAGTGCGAGGACGCGACGGCGACGGTCGGTCGCTCCGACTGAGTTCCCGTTTCGACGGATCGGTCTCGGACGGACGCGGCGTTTCTCGACTCACTCCCAGACAGCTCGACGGTGAGCGGCGCATACGCGACTCGAGACGCTATCGGATTGACGTTCGAGCGGCGCGAAAAGCAGTCGGACGTGATTACGATGGGCGGATTATCGAATCGGAATCGGGTGGCAGCCGATCAGTCCGCCGCGACCTCGAGATTCGCTTCCTCCTCGGCGCCGATCGCTTCGACGATGAGTTCGGCGACGTCGACGATCTCGATCTCGTCCTCGTAGCCGCCGGTCTTGCGCCCGTCCTCGTACATTGTCATGCACATCGGGCAAGCGACGACGAACTTCTCGACGCCGGGGCCGTTGTCGGTGTCCTCGAGGGCTTCCCGAATCCGCTCTTCGCTGGGCTTTGGCTCTTCCTCGAAGTCCATCCAGAGGCCGCCGCCGCCGCCGCCACAGCAGAAGGAGTTGTCGCGGTTGCGGGGCATCTCGTCGAGTTCACAGCCCGTGGCGCGGATGAGTTCCCGGGGCGCTTCGTACTCGTCGTTGTACCGGCCGAGGTGGCACGGGTCGTGGTAGGTGACCGTGTAGTCGAGTTCGGTGCCCGACAGCTCGAGTTTGCCCTCTCGGACTAGCTCCTCGACGGCTTGGGTCCAGTGGTAGACCTCGATTTCGCCGTCCTCGTTCCACTGCTCGTCGTACTCGAAGGGCATCATCGGGTCGTCGGCGAACTCGTCGAAGTTGACCTCCGGATACTCGTTTTTGAACGTGTTGTAGGAGTGGGGGTCCGTACAGACGATCTTGTCGAACTCGCAGTCCTCCCAGGTCTCGACGTGGTGGCCGGCTAGTTCGACGTAGAGCAGTTCCTCGCCGACGCGGCGGATGTCGTTGCCGTCGTACTTCTCGTCGTCGAAGAGGATGCCGAAGCTGACGTCGGCCTCCTTCAGAATGGTCGCCAGCGAGCGGGCGACCTGCTTGTTGCGCTCGTCGTAGCTCGGGAAGTCGCCGACGTACCAGAGGTAGTCGACCGTCTCCTCGCGGGCGTCGGGCACGTCGAACTCGAGGCCCTCGCTCCAATCGCCGCGATTGCGCGGCGAGTCGCCGAAGGTGTTGCCGTTCTGCATGACGTTCTGGAAGACGTCCTGCATGCTGGGGGCGACGTCGCCCTGGTCGGTCATCTGCCGGTTGAGCCGGGTAAAGGACTGGAGGTGTTCGATCTCGACGGGACAGGCGTCCATACAGGCCATACAGGCCATACAGGACTCCATGGTCTCCGTGTTGATCACTGAGGTCCCCCCGTCGGCGATGATCGGCTTCTCCTCGCCGCCGGCCTCGAGTTCCTCGCGATACTTGCGGAGGTCGAGGATGACGTCTCGCGGATCGAGCGGGCGATTGGAGGCCTTTGCGGGGCAGACCGACGAACAGCGACCGCACTTGGTACAGGCGTCCTGATCGAGAATCTCTTTCCAGGTGAAGTCGTCGATGGACTCGGCGTTCGTGGCGTCCAGATCCGACGGGACGTTAGGCAGGCGCCGACCGGCCTTCTCGTCGCGCGTGACGACGTTCGCGAACGAGGAGAGCATGTGGAACGGCTTCCCGGCGTGGGGGATCCACGCGATGAAGAAGAGCGCGAGCAGCGAGTGGGACCACCACGTCAGCCAGTGGAGCGTCTCGGCGTTGAAGCCGAGTTGATCGACTGCGGCGTAGTCGGGATTGAGCGCGCCGCCCTCCAGCACCGCACCGGTCGTCGGCAGGCCGACCGCGTCGAAGGCCATCGCCAGCCCGTAACCGACGAAGCTGACGACCTCGTGGCTCGGCATGCCGCTGATGTAGATGCGAAAGCCCTCGAGCAGGAAGCCGCCGATGCCGAGGCCGAACAGCGTCCAGATGAAGATATCGTCCTCGTTAGAGGTGTGCCGGCCCCAGAGGCGGTGATTCTGGACCCAGTACCGTCGGTAGAGGGCCATTCCGATCCCGACGACGAAGAGCAGGCCCATCGCGTCGACGATGAACTGATAGGTGAGATAGAAGTCGCCCTCCCAGAACGTCAACCCGAGCAACAGTTCGGTTCCGTACTGCTCGACGGCGATGATCGACGTCGCGATGAGCAGCGTCAGGAATCCCCAGAGGATAAACGAGTGCATCAGGCCGCCGTAGAGATCCCTGTTGAACTGTTTCTCGTTCGTGATGACGATCTTCGCCGCGTTGACGGTTCGGCTCAGCAGTCCGTCGACCCGAGCGAACGGATCGTCGTCACCTTCGGTGTACCGACTGAACCGTCGGTAGACGCCGTAAGCGAAGACGGCAAGGGTCACTGCGACCAGGAAGTAGAACAGCACGTATTCCACGCCGCCGAGCCCCAGATAGGTCTCCCTGCTCACCTCCGACTGTGCTATGGCGTTCATGTACAATGACGCGGGAGGCTGTGACTTAATTCTTGTCACCCTTTGCAAACACCACCCCGATGCCGTCTTGCGGAAATTTTCCTCTTATTGCCAGTTTATAATCGTTTACAATGTCTGATCTCGGCCCAACGCTAGCTGGCAACAGGCTTAAATAGCCGCCCGTCGGGAGTGTCCACCCATGAACGATAAGACCGAGGAACTCCGCGATATCTTCACCGACGTCACCGATGGCGAGGAAACCGTCACTGAATCCCAGGAGAACTCCCGCGGCTCGCTCGAGCGCGACGACCGATCGGACGAAGAGCGCCTCGAGAGCGTCGTCCAGCAGATGCGCGAGCGCTACGCGTTCGAGACGCCGCTGACGGACGACGAACTCATCGCGGTCGCGAGAGGCTTCTACGACGACGAGGACGACACCGACATCGCCGTCGACCTCGACGTCGACGCGGAGACGGTCTTCGAGGCCCGCATGTCGCTGCACCTCGTGGGCGAGGACGACGCCGACGAGGTCGACCTCGCGGCGATCCGCGACCGCGAGGAAGACGACGCCACCCTCGCAGACGAGTACGACGTCAGCGAGCCCCAGATCCGTCGCTACCGCCGCGTCGCCGCCGCCGAGGACGAGTCCCGCGCCGCCAACGACCGCTACCGCGACGAGTTCGACAGCATCCTCGCCGACGCCGAACTCTCCGAGCGCATGACCACCGACGTCCGCGAGGACGGCCTCGAGGACGCCACCGAGGGGATGGAGACGGACGTGGAGTTCTAAGGAACGAACTTTTTTCACGGGGTCCTCGCTCACTGCGTTCGCTCGAACCCCGCCAAAAAACTTCGATGAAAAAATGCCGAGCGCGCCGTCGGCGCGCTCGGTACTACTGCTCGTGCTTCCACACAGTACGGCCGCTGTACTCGCAGCCAAGATAATCGCTCCGTCTCTATTCGGGACGACTATCCGTGCCCGACTCGAGACGGTATCGCCACCAGCGCTGCACGAGACTTTATACGAGAACGGGCGGCCAGACGGCCCGTGTCTCGAGCCCTCGTCCCCTTCAGCGATCTGCGAACGGCCGCGTACTGCGCCCGGAAGTGCTACTATCAGCGGACCGGCGACGACGTCGATCGCGAGCCGCCGCCGTCGGTCGAGCGGATTCGGGATCTCGAACGGCGGTACGAAGACCTGCTCGAGGCGCCGACGGGTGCACTCGAAGCTGAACCGATCGCCGTCGAGCCCGTACAGTATCGCGAACGTCTCGGTGCGACTCGAGATCGTCTCACCGCGGCCAGTGACTGGAAGCGATTGCGTGAACCGAGCGAACGGAACGTCTACGCCGCCGGTAAAGACTGTCACGGCGTCGTCCACAAAGTGCTCGCGAACCCGATCGAGCCGGTGCTGGTGTCGTCGGGCGAACCGCCGTCGGACGGGGTCTGGGAGTCTCAGTCGGTCCACGCCGTCGCGGCCGCGAAGGCGTTGGCCTGGGAGCACGAACGAGAAATCGATCGCGCGTGGATCGAGTATCCCGCCCGCGGTGTCGTTCGCTCCCTCGAGTTGACGACGCGTCGCAAGGCCCGCTACCGACGCGCGCTCCGGACGGTGTGGGACCTCGACGGCCCACCCGCCCGCACGACGAACCGCTCGAAGTGCGAGTCCTGCGAGTTCGCCGCCCAGTGTGGCGTCCGGACCCGAACCTTGCGCTCGCTGTTACCCGGATTCGGATCGGGATAAGTCGGGAACTCCGATATTGGGTATTACGGCTTGTAAGTCACGAAATCGGACGTATAAGCGATCCGGCGGGAGTGATACCGAGAGACTTTTACTCGTAACCGAGTAGTCGGTTACACGATGATGTGGCAAGATTTCGTCTTCCTCGCTGGCAGCGTCCTCTCGATCACCTTCCTCGCGCCGACGGTGCGGGATCCGACCGCCCAGGTCCCGCTCGGCTCGAGCGTCCCCTCGATGACGGTCGGGGCCGTCTACTCGTTCACCTACGCGACGATGGGGATGACCTTCTCGGCGGCCGGCTCGCTCGGCGTCGCGACCATGTGGTCGCTGATCGCCTGCTACCGCTCGCCCGGTCCCGTGAGCGGACCGCAAACGATCGCTCGGTTCGTCGCGTCGCTGCCCGGCCGCGCCCGTGAATCGGTCGTCGACGCGCTCGGTTCCGGACCGTCCGCGACGACCGAGGCCGAGCACGCCGCCGACTGAATCTCGTTTTCGCCGTTTCGTTCCCCACTTCGACTTCGACTCCCAATCAGTTCGCCTCGAGCCACGCCTCGATCTCGTCGGCCAGCGCCCCGCGGCGGTGGATCGTCTCGGCCTCGAGGTCGACGACGGTGCTCGGGACCGTCTCCTCGATCGATTCATACAGGTCGTCGGCCTCGAGGACCACCGCCTCGTCCAGCACCTGTTGACCGATATCCTCGACTCGCCGTGCACTCGGCTCCCCGCTGACGTTGGCGCTCGTGGCGGTGACGGGGCGCTCGGCGGCCTCGAGAAACCGGAGCGCCGGCTCGCAGTCGGGGACCCGAATACCGACCCGATCGCGACCGGCCGTGAGGACGTCCGGGAGTGCCTCGGTGCGCTCACAGAGCAGTGTCACGGGACCCGGGAGGAACTCGTCGGCGAACGCACGCTCGCGCTCGCTCGCGCGGACGTACCCCTCCTCGAGAGCCGTCTCGAACGTCGGCACGGCGACGGAGACCGGTTTCGACCGATCCCGTCCCTTGGCCTCGAAGACGCGCTCGACGGCGTCGGCGTCGAGTCCGTCGGCGCCGAGCCCGTAGACCGTCTCGGTCGGATACACAACCAGTTCGCCCGCGCGGATCGCTTCCGCGGCGCGCTCGAGGTCGTCGTCGTCCATACTCGCCTCTCGCCGCGGCGGCGTCAAAAACGTAGCGTCACGTTGTCCGCTCGGTCCACAGAGCGGGGCGGTGCCCGGCCCGCGAGCCGTGCTACTCGAGGCCCAGTTCCGACTCGAGGTCGTCGTACGGCGGGAACTCGGGCCACTCGGTCGACACCCAGGCGCTGTCGATCGTCAGGTCCGGCTCGAGGCCGAAGACGGCGGCCCGCGGTTCACTGATCCCCGTCATCCCGTCGAGATCGTGGGCGATACCCAGCGACTCTGCGACGTCGTTGGCCGGATCAGCGAAGATCGCGAACGGGTGCTCGTTCTCGTCGAGGAACGACGAGACCGCGTACGGCGTCGCGGCCGTGAGGCCGACGATTCGGTCGGCGCGGTCGAACCAACTCCGCTTGTCGAGTTCGTCGTAGATGTACTTCGCGACGAAGGAGCCGATCATCGGCGTACAGACGAGGATCGTCCGGCCCTCGTCGGCGACGACGTCGGAGAGGCTGCGGTCCTCCCAGAACTCGTCGGTGACCAGCGGGCGCGTGAAATCGGGTCCCTCCTCGCCGGCCTCGAGGTGGTCGGCGGGACCGAGGTCGGTGACCTCGAAGTCCGGCATCAGTCGTCACCTCTGCTCTCCGCCGCGGCGTCGGCTCGCTGGCCGTCTTCCCCGTAGGTCGACTCGAGGTAGTCGACGATGTTGGCGCTCTCGGCCATCGTGACGCCGGTGTTCTCGTCGACGACGACGGGAACGGAGCGGACGCCGGCGACCCGTTTGACGACGTCGCGCCGCGAGTGCATCGGTTCGACGAACCGCGACCGGTACTCCAGATCGTACTCGTTGAGCAGCCGAGCGACGCGTTCGCAGTAGGGACACGCCTGTAGCCGGTAGAACGTGATCGGTGCGTCGCTGGCCGCGGTGGCGGACGCTTCCATACTCGTTCATTGGGGAAACGAGCGGGTAAACGTGTCGTCGGCGGCGAGACGGGCCCGCTACCTGCCGAGATGGTAAACGGTTAACCGATCCGGCTACAAGCCTCCACATCAATGGCGTTATCTCTGTCGCCCGCGGTCGTAGCCGCCGCATACGAGGTCCCAGTCGTGGGTCTCGAGTTCGACGAGTCGATGGTGACGATTCTCGGCAGCGTCGCCATACTCCTGCTTATCGCGCTCTCTGCGTTCTTCTCCTCATCGGAGATCGCGATGTTCAACCTGCCGAAACACCGCCTCGAGGGGATGGTCGAGGACGGCGTCCCAGGCGCCAAACTGGTCAAGTCCCTCAAGGACGATCCCCACCGGCTTCTCGTGACGATCCTCGTCGGTAACAACATCGTCAACATCGCGATGTCCTCGATCGCGACGGCGATCCTGTCGCTGCACTTCGGCGGACTGGTCGGCGTGTTTCTGGCGACGTTCGGGATCACCGCGCTCGTCCTCCTGTTCGGCGAGAGCGTTCCCAAGTCCTACGCCGTCGAGAACGCCGCACCGTGGTCGATCCGAATCGCCAGACCGCTGAAGGCGACGGAGTACTTCCTGTTCCCGCTGATCGTCCTCTTCGACTATCTCACTCGACAGGTCAACAAGCTCATCGGCTCGACCGGTGCGATCGAGTCGCCCTACGTCACCCGCGACGAGATCCAGGAGATGATCGAATCCGGCGAGCGCGAGGGCGTCTTGGAGGAGGAAGAACACGAGATGCTCCAGCGGATATTCCGCTTTAACAACACTATCGTCAAGGAGGTCATGACCCCCCGCCTCGACATGACCGCGGTCCCCAAGGACGCCGGCATCGACGAGGCCATCGAAACCTGTATCCAGAGCGGCCACGCCCGCGTGCCGGTCTACGAGGGCAGCCTCGACAACGTCCTCGGCGTCGTCCACATTCGCGACCTCGTCCGCGATCTCAACTACGGCGAGACGGAGGCCGACGACCTCGAACTCGAGGACCTCATCCAGCCGACGTTACACGTCCCCGAGTCGAAGAACGTCGACGAACTGCTGACCGAGATGCGGGAAAACCGGATGCACATGGCAATCGTTATCGACGAGTTCGGCACCACCGAGGGGCTGGTCACCGTCGAGGACATGATCGAGGAAATCGTCGGCGAGATCTTGAAATCCGGCGAGGACGAACCGATCGAACAGCTCGACGACCGCACCGTCATCGTCCGCGGCGAGGTCAACATCGAGGACGTCAACGAGGCCTTAGAGATCGACCTCCCCGAGGGCGAGGAGTTCGAGACCATCGCCGGTTTCATCTTCAACCGCGCGGGCCGGCTCGTCGAGGAGGGCGAGGAGATCACCTACGACGGCGTCCGTATCACCGTCGAGACCGTCGAGAACACCCGCATCATGAAAGCCAGACTGCGAAAACTCGAGCAGCCGACCGAATCCCTCGAGGAGGCGCCGGAGGAAGCCGAGTCCGACGAGGAGTCGGTCCCCTCGGAGTAGTCAGTCGTCGCTGTCGGCGTCCGCGTCGGCCTCGAGCATTCGATCCCGGAGTTCTCGGCCCCGTTCAGAGTCGACCGTCAGCTCCGGTACCGGAACCGGCGACCCGCTCTCGTCGATCGCGACGAAGGTGAACGACGACTCGGTCGTCCGCTCGGTCTCACCGGTTCTGGGTTCTTCTCGCCAAGCGCGCAGTCCGACGTGGACGCTCCGACGGCCCGCGTCGTAGACGAAGGCCTCGACCATCGCGGTGTCGCCGATCCCGATCGGGCGCTCGAAGTCGAGTTCGTTCACCCGGGCGGTGACGCAGGTCTCGCCGGCGAAGCGCATCGCCGACATCGCGCCGATCTCGTCGAGCCACTTCATGAGGTTGCCGCCGTGGAGCGTCTCGTTGTTGTTCGCGTGGTTCGGCTGCACCCGGTATCGGTTCTTGATGTACGTGTCGAGTACGGTGGGCATAGCAGTACTCCAGAGGGGGACCCGAAAAAGGTTGCAGAAACGGGCAACTATGCGTCTCGTCCCAGTTCGGCGAGCAGATGCGAGACGTGAATGCGGTCGCTCGAGCCCTCCTGCATCTCGAACTCGATATCGGCGGCCAACTGGTGGATACGGGCCAGCAGCTCGCCCTGGTAGCGCTTGCGCGCGACGCCGAGGATCGAATCGAGGACCTCGCCGCCGTCTAACCCCTCGTCGACCAGCAGGTCGTCTAAGGTCTTGCGGGCGTCCGTGAACTCGCCGGCCTCGGCGTCGTCTAACATCCCCTCGATCTCGTCCTCGAGGCCGACCTCGCCGATGGTCTCGTAGGCCGCCTGCATCGTCAACTCGCCCTCGTCCTCGACGGTCGTCTGGGCCGCCAGAATGGCCTGCCGGAGGTTGCCGTTCGCGTAGCCGGCGACGAACTCGAGGCCGTCCGCGTCGTACTCGACGCCCTCCGCCTCGACGATCCGCTCTAAGACGCCGACGGTTTCCTCACTCGTGGGCGCGCGGACGGGAACGGGGAAACACCGCGAGCGGATCGGCGGAATGAGCTTCGTGGGCTGGCGGGTAGCGATGATAAACTGCGTCGTCCGGTGGTGTTGCTCCATGATCCGGCGCAGCGCCTGCTGGAAGTCCTCGCGGACGTCCTCGGCGTTGTCCAGCAGGACCGTCTTGTAGTCGCCGGAGACCGAGGCGTAGCTCGCCGACTCCTTCAGGACGTGGTTGATCATGTCCCGCTTGGACATCGAGGAGCGACCGACGAGGAACTGGGCGAACCGGGGATCGTTCTTGATCTCGGTCTTCGTCCGCCCGAAGAAGTCGGCGACGTTGATCTCGATCAGGTCGTTGTCCGGGTCCGCGTGTGCGTCTCGAGCGAGCGCGCGTGCCGCCGCCGTCTTCCCGCTGCCGGGCGGGCCCTGCAGGAGGAGGTTGATCGGCTCGTCGACGGCCCGCTGGAGGTACTCGCGGGCGTCGTCCTGGGGCAACTCGGCCAGCTCGGGCGCGTGGGTGTCGGTCCACAGCGGCGCGTCCATCGCCCGTCCGTAGGGCCGGCCGGGGTAAGAATCGGTCGGTCCGTCGTCGTCCCTCGTTACTCGCCGTCGTCGGTCTCGCTCTCGTTACTCTCGCCGTCTCCGCCGTCCTCGTCGTCTACGTCCGCGAGCGTGAACGTCGTCTCGATCGGCTCGCCCTCGTACTCGAGCGGCGTCGCGTTCTCGGGCTCGCTCGGGTCGCCCGTCGCGACGAACGCGGTCAGTTCCTCGTCGTCCTCGACGGTCGCGTTCTCGTCGAACCCGACGGTGACGTTGTCGTGTTCGCCGGGGCCGAACTGCTCGCTGGTCCCGACGACAGTGTCGTTCCCGTCCTCGACGGCGACGAAGCCCTCCTCGGGAGTCGCGACCGAAGCCGTGATCGAATCATCGCTCCCGTTGACGATTTCGATCCCGGGCGTCGTGTGGAACGTGAGTTCGATCTCGTCGAGTTTTCCGTCGCCCTCGGTGTAGACGCCGATGGTGCGGTTACCCGGCGCGAGACCGGTCGTCTCGATCTCGAAGGTGACCTCCCCGGTCTCCCCGGCCCCCAGTTCCAGCGCCTGCTGCTCGAGCACGGCGCCGTCGAGTCGCAGTGTGACGCTCTGCTGGCTGCCGAGATCGGTCGGATTGGCGACCTCGGCGGTGATCTCGATCGTCTCGTTGGTCGTCGCCGAGTCGGGCGCGCTGAGCGACTCGACGGTAAACGAGTCGTCGAGCGCGTCGTCGGTGCCGCCGGTCACCGTCGCGGTGTCCGAGACCGGATAGCCGTCCTCGAGGTACGGCCGGTCCTCCTCGCCGTCGCTGTCCTCGTACGCGAAGCTCTCGTCGTCGGTGGTGTCTCGGTGGACCGTCGCCGTGAGCTGGCCGACGAGCTCGGCCTGGGCGTCCTCGGTTCGCTCGACGGTCACGTTCTCGTGGGACCCCGCCTCGAGGTAGTCGGAGACGGCGAGCGTCTCGCCGTCGCTGCCGGTCACGACGACGAAGCCGCCTTCCGAGAGGCTGACCTCGTCGACGGTGACCGACTCCCCGTCACCGCGCTGGTCCTCGAACGTGATCGACGCCTCGGGGTTCTCCTCGACGCCGAAGATTGCGGGGGCCTGAAAGATGACGAGCCCCGCCGCGAGTACGATCGCGATCGCGAGCAGGATCGCGCCGACCCGCTTGATCGTACCGAACGTCAGTCCTGAACTCATTGGGGGTGGTATCATCCGTGCGTAGGGGCTCGACCGACGTAAAATACCGAGTTCGTTCGCACGGCGTGGAGCGATTTTGCCAGCTTTGTGCGAGTCGGGATCGTTCTGAACCGTTCACGCCGCGGTTCGGTTCCGTGAGTCGGTCAGCCTCGAGCGGGGATCGAGCCCGCGCCAACCGTTCGAGACGGGCCATCCGAAGGGGGTTTAGTGCCGGCAGCCGGATGAGCCACTGATGCCACTGCGCGTGACGTTTCTGGGGACGGCCGGTGCGATCCCGACGACCGAGCGGAATCCGAGCGCGATCTTCGTCGCTCGAGAGGGCGAGGAGCTGCTGTTCGACGCCGGCGAGGGAACTCAGCGCCAGATGATGCGCTTCGGCACGGGGTTTTCCGTCTCGCACCTGTTCGTCACGCACCTCCACGGCGATCACGTGCTCGGGATTCCCGGGCTGCTCCAGACGATGGACTTCAACGACCGCGAGGAGCCGCTGGCGATCCACACGCCCCACGGAACGCGCCGCCAACTGAAGGGGCTGGTCAACGCCCTCGGCAACCGCCCCTCGTTTCCCGTCCGGATCAACGAAGTCGGCGACGGCGACGTGGCCTACCGCGCCGACGAGTACGAGGTCCGCGCGTTCGCGACCGACCACGACGCCCGCTCGGTCGGCTACGCGCTCGTCGAGGACGACCGCAAGGGTCGATTCGATCGCGAGCGCGCCGAAGAGCTCGGCGTTCCCGTCGGCCCGAAGTTCTCGAAACTCCACGAGGGCGAGCCCGTCGAACTCGAGGACGGGACCGTCGTCGAACCCGAGCAGGTCGTCGGCGACCCCCGTCCTGGTCGAGCGATCGTCTACACTGGCGACACCCGTCCCGCGGCGGCGACGGTCGAGGCCGCCGACGACCCCGAGCTGCTGATCCACGACGCCACGTTCGCCGACGACCGGGCCGACCGCGCCCGGAAGACGGCCCACTCGACAGCGCGACAGGCCGCCGAGATCGCGAACCGGGCGGGTGCGGATCAGCTCGCGCTGATGCACCTCTCCTCGCGGTACGCCGGGCAGACGGACGCCCACCTCGAGCAGGCCCGCGAGGTCTTCGCGGGCGACGAGACGGACGTGTTCGTTCCCGACGACGGGCAGGCGCTCGAGATTCCGTATCCCGACGGCGAATCGGAATAGGTCGGCTCGAATCGCGGTCCCCGTTTCCGAGCAGCTGATTCGACTGTTTGGCGTTCGATCGATACTGTAACACGCGTATGCTCGTGATTCTGCAACCGACCTACGGTGACGCGCGCTGGCGGCACGCCTGAGCGTTACGAAGGCGTGCCGGCGATTACGTGCGAGCGAATCGGCTGGGGAGGGCGTGGCAGTTCCCTGTTGCCACGATAGCAGGACGCTCGTTTCCGTCCCAATCCGTCTCGAGGACGCTGCTCGGAAACCACCTCGTCGACATCGTGCGAACCCGCGCCGGATTTATACTCGGCTCGCCCCTATGGCCCGCTGTGAGTACGCGAACGAGTGCGCTCGATGCGGTCGTCTTCGGGGTCGACATCCAGAGCGGCGACGTGCGCGGGGACGCCCCCTCGTACGCGCTGGCGGTCTACGACGGCGAGGACGTCACTCGAGACGTCGTCACCCACCGCAAGCTCCGGCGACTGATCGACGACGAGGAGCCGGCGATCGTCGCGACGGACAACATGTATGAGCTGGCCGCGGACAAGGACCAGCTCATCCATTTTCTGGGCTCGCTGCCCGCCGGGACGAAGCTCGTCCAGGTGACCGGCGCCGAACAGCCCGAACCGCTCTCCCGAGTCGCGAAGCGCCACGGCATCCCCTACGGGAAGGATCCCATGCAGGAGGCCGAGGCCGCGGCGCGGCTGGCCGCCCACAACGTCGGCCACGAAGTCTCGGCCTTCACCGACACGACCGAGGTCAAGGTCTCGAGGGGCCGCTCGACCGGCAGCGGCGGCTGGAGCGAGGACCGCTACACCCGTCGCATCCACGGCTCGGTCAGAAAACGGGCCCGCGAGGTCGAGTCCGAACTCGAGGACGCTAACCTCGAGTACGAGCGGGACGTCCGGGAGGCCTACGGCGGCTTTGCGAACGCGGTCTTCACCGTCCAGGCCCGGCCCAGCGACATCCCCGTCTCCCGAAATCGGTCGGGCGACGTCCGCGTCGAGATCGAGCGCGAGCGCCGCGACGGCATCGAGTTCAAGCCCCTCGTCAAGCGGCGTGACCACGTCATCGTCGGCATCGATCCCGGGACGACGACCGCCGTCGCCATCGTCTCGCTCGAGGGCGACGTACTCGACGTCTGGAGTTCACGCACTAGCGACACCGCCGACGTGATCGAGTGGATCGTCGAGCGCGGCCGGCCGATCATCGTCGCGGCGGACGTGACGCCGATGCCCGAGACGGTCGAGAAGTTCCGCCGGAGCTTCGACGCCGCGGGCTGGGTCCCCGACAGCGACCTGCCGGTCGACGAGAAACAACACCGCACGCGCGATGAACCGTACGATAACGACCACCAGCGCGACGCGATGGCCGCTGCACTGTACGCCGTCGACGCCCACGAGGACCAGTTCGACCGCATCGCCGGCAAACTTCCGCCGGGGATCGATCGCGGCGAGGTCACTGCCCGCGTCGTCGCCGGCGAGGAGAGCGTCGAGGCTGTCCTGCGGGACCTGACCGACGACGAGTCCGGCGAGGAAGAGGACTCTACGACCCACGAACCCCGAGAGCTCACCGAGGAGGAAAAGCGGATCAAGTCCTTAGAGCGGCAGGTCGAGCGCCTCCAGTCACACGTCGAGACCCTCGAGGGCCGCGTCGAGGAGCGCGACGAGCGCATCGAGGAACTCGAGTCCGAGCTCACCCTCAAGCGCCGCGAGGAGCGCACGCAGGTCCGCAAGGACCGCGAGGTGAGCCGTCTGGAGCGCAAGGCCAACCGCTTAGAACGGGAGCGCGACGAGGCCCGTGAGGCGGTCGACGAACTCGAGCGGAAGGTCGAGCGGATGAAGGCCCTCTGGAAGCTCGACCACTCGAACTTCAGCGACGTCTCGGCGAAGAAGGAGGGGCTGGTCCCGGTCAAGGTCGTCGAGAAGTTCACCAAAGGGGCGATCCGCGAGGCCGACGAGCAGTACGGGCTCGCCTCCGACGACGTCGTCTACCTGCGGGACGCCAGCGGCGCGGGCCGCTCGACGGCCGAACTCCTCGCGGGGTTCGAACCGCGGGTGATCCTGAAAGACGGCGGGCTCTCGGAGGTCGCCGACGAGATCCTCTTCGACGAGGAGATCCCGGTCGGCCCCGCCGACGACGTCGCCATGCAGGAGGTCGACGAACTCGCCGTCGCCCGCGAGGACGACGTCGAGGCGGTCATCGACGACTGGCACGACCGCGCCGAGGAACGCCGGCGCGACCGAAAGGCGTCGATGGTCGACCAACTCATCAGCGAACACCGCGCCGGCGACAACGAGGTCTGAGGGTCGTTCCAACCGATTCTTCCCGAATCGCGATCACCTGCGTCGAGACGGCCGACTCGTCAGTCCGCCGACTCCACGGGTGACAGCACCTGCGGCACCTCCTCGATATCGACCTCGTCGGTCAGTTCCTCGGGCTGGTCGACCGGGCCGTTGACGAACAGCGCGTGTACGATAAACCCGAGCGCGACGAGCCCGAGGACGGCGATCGAGATCTCGAGCGCGATCGCCGTCGCGTAACCGATACCGGCGCCGAGACCGAGACTCGCGGCGATACACAGTAAGACGAGGTCGTAGTAGTGCAGCGAGTATCCCATATCGGAATACTGGCGGCGAAGCGACAAAACGCTTCGGAGCGCAGTCGCAGCGTCCGGTACCGATTCGCTCGCTCGCCGATCAGAACATCCCGAAGTTCTGGAGCATTCCCGATATCAGGGACTTGATGACCAGCCCGAGACCCCCGACGATGAGCGCCATTCCGAGCGCGATCAACAGGTTTTGAGAGGCGATGAGGCCGATCCCGCCGAGCAAGATCAGGAGACCGACGATACCGAGCGCGTCGAGATTCTTCAGCATACTCAGCACTGCCCAGCCGAGAGAAATAAACGGCGTGGTTTTCCGGTTTCGGCTGGCGCTCCCGTCGATACACGGATCCCGACCGTCCTCCCACGGCCTCGGTGACTCGAACACCGACAGCGATCGTTCCGACTGGCTCGAGTGCGACCCTGACGATGGCCGACTTCGCCTCCCGCGACCGTCGCGGGTTTTCGCTTCGTACTTTCTATAAACGGTTAAACCGCTAGGCTCCGAACGCTCGCCCATGAGCGACGACGGTAACGGCGGTCGGAAGAACCTCCGGATGCCCGAGGACGACGAGGTCTTCGCGACCGTCACGGACATGCTCGGGGCGAATCGGGTGCAAGTACGCTGTGCCGACGGTCAGGAGCGCACCGCGCGCATTCCCGGCAAGATGCAAAAGCGCATTTGGATCCGCGAGGACGACGTCGTCCTCGTCGAACCCTGGGACTGGCAGGACGAGAAGGCCGACATCACCTGGCGCTACGAGAAGAGCGAGGCCGACCAGCTGCGCGACGAAGGCCATATTCAATAACCAATCTTTTGCTCTCTCGTGACTGAGCGGATCTTCGATTCGCGAGGTCCGCGAGACCGGAGGTCTCGCTTGATGACGAAAGACGCTTCGCGCTCTTTTGGACTGGGCGATTCCTTCGGAATCGCTTGCAGTCGGCGCTTCGCGCCGACGACCTCGCGGAGCTTCGCTCCGCTCAGCTTTGATGAAACGCACTCTTCCTTCCCCTTCATTCACTGCGTTCATTCCGGGTCAGTCGTCGGCCCGCGAGCGCCGGTGGCGCTCGCGGTGAACGGCGTCACTCGGGTTTTCAAACCGCTCGCTCGCCGACAGTACGGGTGAGCTAGGTTCAGCCACAGAAAACACGTCCTCGAGAGCGTCCACTCAAGCAGCCCCGGCGACCAATCGCTTCGACTGACTGTCAGTCGACACAGAAGACTTATTTCGCCCTTGTACATCCTCCCGGGCATGAAACTCAGTCGGCGGCGGTTACTCGGCGGTATCGGGGCCGGCGCC
Source organism: Haloterrigena turkmenica DSM 5511 (assembly GCF_000025325.1). Taxonomy (NCBI): domain Archaea; kingdom Methanobacteriati; phylum Methanobacteriota; class Halobacteria; order Halobacteriales; family Natrialbaceae; genus Haloterrigena; species Haloterrigena turkmenica. The sequence continues at coordinate 63,696 of NC_013743.1, forward strand.
GCGGCCGGGCTGCTCGGAGTGCCGGCGTCGGCGGCGGAATCCAGCATCGGTACCGACACCGAGCGGGTGTTCGTGCACCCGCAGACGAGCGTGCTCGACGGGCTCGGCGAACTGCTCGACGTGGTCGAGGCCGTCGGCGGAACCACGGTCCTCGAGTACGACAACTTCGAGTTCGTGGTCGCAGAGGTGCCGTCGACCGGACTGGACGAACTGCGTCAGGATCGCCGCGTGGCGACCGTCGAAGAGGACGACGAGACGGGGATTCCCGGGGACTGGTCGCCGTCCCTGTCGGACATCTTCGGTTCTCCCGGCGGCTCGGACTGTTCCTCCCATCCCGACCAGCGACCGTCCTGGGGGGTGGAACGCATCGGCGCCCACGACGTCGACTCGTCCGGATCGGACGTCGACGTGGGGATTCTGGACACGGGAATCCAGTCGGACCACTGCAGTCTCTCGGTCGCCGGCGGGCGGAATTTCACCGCTGACGGGACGGCCGGCGACTACGAGGACCGCCACGGCCACGGGACCCACGTCGCCGGGATCGCCGGTGCCGACGACAACGACCGCGGCGTCGTCGGCGTCGCTCCCGAGGCGAATCTGTACGCCGTGAAGGTACTCGACGACGACGGCTCCGGTCGATACAGCGAGCTGATCGCCGGGATCGACTGGTGTATGTCCAACGACGTCGAGATCATCTCGATGAGTCTCGGCGGCGAGGCCGAGAGTTCCACGCTCGCCGGGGCGATCGAAGACGCTCACTCGGCGGGCCATCTCCTGCTCTGTGCGGCCGGGAACGAAGGGAACGACGGGAGCGACTCGTGTGCCGCGGAGACGATGACCTACCCGGCGACCCACGAGGACGTCGTCGCGGTGACCGCGATGGACGAGAACGATCGGCTGGCGTCCTACAGCAGCGTCGGCTCGGCCGTCGACCTGCTGGCGCCGGGGACGAACGTCACCTCGAGCACCGTCGACAACGAGTACGCCGAGGCGAGCGGCACGAGTATGGCGTGCCCGTTCGTCGCCGGCGTCGCGGCGCTGGTCTGGGAAACCCGCGAGGAGGACGGCCCGGGACCGAACGGCCCGGTCCGAGAGATCCTCGGTGAGACGGCGGAGACGGTGCTCGGAACCTGCGCGGAAGGCGACGGGCTCGTGAACGCCCCGTCGGCGCTCGGCGACGAGCGCGCGGCCGAGGGATCGGACTGGAGCAGCGGTCCCGTCGGCGGTCTCCGGTCGCTCCTCGAGCGATTCGTGGATCTGATTGTGGGCTTCTTCGAGTGGCTCTGGAGTCTCGTTTCGTAGCCGCGACCCGAATCTTCGTAACTGCGACGGAATCCTCGGAGAACAGTGAGCGCGGGTCCGGTCCGACCGATTCGCTCGAGGCGTCGAACGCCGGCTACAGTCCGGCGACGTCTTCGATGGCGTCGGTCAGTTCCGTAATCGACTCGAGGTCGTGTTCGCCCACGTAGACCCACCTTTTGCGCTACGGGCTGGCGACGCCAGTCCTCGGCAAAAGCTGGACCAAAAGCACTCCTCACTCCCTCGGCTCGCGGCGCGTTGCGCCGCGAGCCAGTCGTTCGTCGGCCCGCTCACTCACTGGCTCACGGCTTCGCCGTTCGCCTATTCGCGGCGCGTCGCGCCGCGCAACCGTTCGTTCGCGGTGAAAACACTACGAGCGTCAGCTTAGAGATCCGCGACGTCCTCGATGGCGTCAGTTAGCTCCTTGATCGACTCGAGGTCGTGTTCGCCCATGTGGCCGATGCGGAACGTCTGCTCACCGAGCTGCGAGCCGTAGCCGTTCGAGAAGACGAAGTCGTACTCCTCCGAGACGGCGTCGATGGTCGCGGCGACGTCGATGTCCCGGGTGTTCTCGATGCAGCTCACCGTCTGGGACTCGTAGCCCTCCTCGGGGAACATATCGAAGTGCTCGCGGGCCCACTCGCGGGTGTACTCGGCCATTTCACGGTGGCGCTCGTCCCGAGCCTCGTGGCCCTCCTCGAGCATGTACTTCATCTGCTTGCGGTAGGCGAGCATGACCGGGATGGCGGGCGTGGAGTGAGTCTGGCCCTTCCGGTCGTAGTAGTCCAGCGAGCGCTGGAAGCCCCCGTACCACGACGCGGAGTCGCTCTCGAGTTCGCGCTCGTAGGCGTCGTCGCTGACGACACAGACCGCTAAGCCGGGGGGCATCGCGAAGGCCTTCTGGACCGACGTGAAGATGACGTCGATGTCGTGGTCGTCGATCTCGACGAGGTCGCCGCCCAGCGCGGAGACGGCGTCGACGACGAAGTAGGTGTCCTCGAACTCGGCGACGACGTCGCCGATCTCCTCGATGGGGTTGCGGACGCCCGTCGAGGACTCGTTCATCACGCAGGTGACGACGTCGTACTCGGTGTCGCTCTCCTCGAGGCGCTCGCGCACGTCCTCGGGTTTGACCGCCTGTCCCCACTCGTACTCGAGGGTGTCGACGGACTTGCCGAGGCGTTCTGCGACGTTGGCCTGCCGTTCGCTGAAGCTGCCGCAGGTCGTGACGAGGACGTTCTCGTCGACGAGATTCAGAATCGAACTCTCCATGAACTCGGTGCCCGAGCCGGTGAGGATGATGACCTCGTTGTCGGTGCCGAGGAACTCCTTCGTGTCCTCGACGATGGTCGTGTAGAGGTCGGTCATCCGGTCCATCCGGTGGCCGAACATCGGCTGGCTCATCTCCTCGATGACGTCCTCGCGCACCTCGGTCGGGCCCGGGATGTACAGCGTCTTGTCGGGGTAGTCGTCCTTGTATTCGCGTTTCTCGGTCACGGAAGTCACCTGATACGGTCCACTGCGTCGTGCGGTGGTATGGTACTTTTGATGCCAACCGGAAAGAGGGCAGCTGATCGGCGGCTGTCCGCGGGAGGCCCGTCTCGAACCGCGGCGACCGATCGCGCGACGGTCGAGCACGGACGGCGCCGATCAGAAACTGGCTCAGTTCCCGGTCTCGAGGCCGACGGTTTCGCGCAGCGTTACTCCGGCGTCGCCCCTTCGATCCGGATCTCACCTTGCATCGTGTTCTGATGTGGCTCACAGGCGTAGACGGCCATCTCCGCGCTGGCCTCGAACGTGAGGAACTGATCGCTGGGCTCTTCCTCGCTAGTCAACTCCGTCGAGAGGCCGTCAACGACTTCGTTGTCGTCGTTTCGAATCTCGATATTGTGCACGGTGCCGTCGCCCTCGGTCCAGCCGAGTTCGTACGATTCGCCGTCCTCGAGGACGAACGTCGGATTCGGCAGGCCCTCGACGGACGCCGGTGTGATCCCTTCCCACTCGATGGTTTGTGCGCGGAACTCGACTCGCGTCCCCGGCTCGATCCGGACCTCCTGACCCGCCGCCGACCCCTCGTCGTCGGACTCGTCCGACCCGCGGTCGACGGGCGTCTCAATGACGATGTCGCCGCGCATCGTGCTCTCGTGGGGGGTGCACACGTAGGCGGCCATCTCCTCGGTGGCCTCGAACTCGAGCCACTGCTCCTCGCCGGGCTCCTGGGTCACGGGCGTCGAGAGATCGTCGATGACATCGTCGCGGGCGTCGCGGATTTCGATGTTGTGTCCGAGGCCGTCACCCTCCATCCAGCCGAGGCGGTACGTTCGGCCCGCCTCGAGCGGGAGGGTCGGGTTCACGTCGCCCTCGATTCCGGCCGGCTCGAGGGCCCGCCAGCCGTCGAGTTCGCCGCGAAGTTCGATCTCGAGCGGCGCCGCTTCCGCATCGTCGTCGGCCGCCTCGTCACCGTTAGACTGTCCCTCGTCGTCGGTCTCGTCCGGCTCCGATCCCTGCTCGTCGGACGGTTGCGAGTCCGCGTCGGAGGAGTCGTCCGGATCGTCGACGCTGCTCTCGTCGATACAGCCGGCGAGTGCGGCGGTCGCTGTCGCGAGCCCGGCGGCTCGAACCACGGTCCGGCGAGTCAGCCGGTCGGAATTGGACATATTCTCACTACTGTCACGCGATAAAAAGTTCTTCCTATCGATCAGGTTGCGTACGTCGTTCCGGTCGTCCGCGCGGCGTCGCCGCACTGCTTGCGTTTCGATCGAGACGGAAGTCACTCGTCGTCGAAAAACCGCAAAACGAGGGAATCGGGACGGACAAATCGGGAGAAAGCGCGATTCCGTTCGGCGTCGAACTACGACGAACGCCGTCCGTCGTTACTCTTCGGACTCGTTGCCGGATTCGTTGCCCTCGGACATGTTGCCTTCGGACTCGTTGCCGGATTCGTTGCCCTCGGACTCGTTACCGTTGCCACCGCCGTTGCTGCCTTCGACCTGCAGCTCGCCGACCATGTTCGACGAGTGGGGCTTGCAGACGTACTCAGTCATCTCACTACTGGCGGTGAACTCGAGCATCTGATCGCTGGGCTCCTCCTCGTCGGTCTGCTCGGTCGCGAGATCGTTGACGACCTCGCCGCTGTCGTCTCGAATCTCGATGTTGTGTCCGGAGCCGTCGCCCTGCGTCCAGCCGATCTCGTACGTTTCGCCGGCCTGGAGGATGAGCGTCGGGTTCGACTCGCCCTCGATGTCGCTCGGGGCGATACCGGTCCACTCGGTCGTGGCGGCTTCGAGTTCGACCGTCGTATCGGGCTCGATCTCGTACCCGTCGCTGCTGCCGTTTCCGTTGCCGTTCTCGTCGCCGTTGCCGCTGCCGCCGCCACAGCCGGCAACCATCGTGGCCGCTGCCGTCGCGCCTGTAAGCTTCAACGCCGTCCGCCGTGAGATTGGGTTATCTCGTGCCATCACTACGGGATTAGGATTGAGTACATAAAAATTGATACCCTCTATCGTGACACTGTCATGTGTTCACACACCATCCAGCGTGCTGGTAAGTTCCCGTGATAAGACAGTCCGAGACGACTCGAGAGCGCCTCACGGACCGTTATAGCACTCGATGACTGCTCGAGTGTAGTCGAGCTACGAACCGTCTTTCTCAGCTGTATTATATCGTTTCTGACAACGAGGGCGATCGAATTGTGCAATTCGTCGCAGTTGGTGAGAGAGCAGCTCAGAGCGATCCACGATCTTCGGTTGCGAACTCGTCGCCGCGCCCGATCGACAGGCGCAGGAACACCGGTACGGCCAGCAGCGCGATGGCGATCTCGAGGCCGCCGACGGCGAGGAACGCGAGGCCGTAGCCGTAGTCGCCGGCGACGGTGCCGCCGACCAGGAAGCCGCCGAGGAAGCCGAGGCTACCGGCGACGTTGAAGCCGGCCATCGCGAGGCCGCGCTCGCTCTCGGCGGCGATGTCGGTGACCAGCGCCATCGTCGCCGGCGAGACCAGCGCGCCGAGGACGCCGACGCCGACCATGCCGATCGCCGCTGTCGCGACCGACGGCGCGGCCCCGACCGCGAGGATCCCGACGCCGTAACACACCGAGCCGACGACGATCGGTATCGTTCGGCCGATTCGATCCGAGAGCGCCCCCATCGGGTACTGCAACAGCGCGAAGGGGGCGAAAAAGCACGCCAGCAACAGCCCGGTCACGGCGGGTCCGACGCCGAAGGCGTCCTGAAAGTAGAGCGTGCCGACGAGCGCGAAGAAGCCAGCCGTCATTCGGTCGATGAAGCCGAAGGCGAAGGGGATCGACAGCGCCGGTCGCTTCCGAACGCCCTCGAGGAGCGCGCGAACGGCCCGCCGGCTGTCGGGCGAGCGGTCCGGGACCCGCGTGACGAGCAGGCCGACGACCACGAGCAACCCGGCGGCCCCGAGCAGCGGCGCGAGCGGGTTCACTTCGGAGAGTTGGCCGCCGATCGGGGCGCCGAGCGCGGCGCCGAGACCGATGGCGATCCCCGCCGCGCCCATGTTCCGGCCGTGGCCGCCCTCGAGGTCCATCAGCATGGTCATCGTCAGCGAGAACGCGCCGATGGTCATCGCGCCCTGCACGAACCGCATGACGAGGACGCCCTCGAACGGGATCGATCCGATCGCGGGAACGGCGGCGAGGGCGGCGTAGCTGGCGGCGCCGGCGAGCGCCCCGGCGACGATGAAGGGCGTGCGACGCCCCGTGATATCGCTCGCGGCGCCCCAGACGCCGACGAAGGCGACATAGCCCGCGAACTCTGCGACGAGGAACCACATGCTGGCGTCGAGGTCGGTCGCCGCGAACGCCGATGTCGCCGCGTCGGCCCCGAGCGCGTCCACGAGAGTCGACACGCCCGGATAGAGCAACAGCTGGGAGAACAGCACGGCGAAGACGACGGCCGCGAGCACGATCCGGTCTCGGTCGCTCGAGTGCACGTCTCTCCCTTCTCACCGCTGGCTATCAAGAGCGTCGGTCTCGATCCGCGGTGTCGGGATAAGAGCTGACTCAGTGAACCGATGCGCTTTCGTCCTCCGGCGACCTGTCTTCTTCGATGACTCTCACGCGCCGCGGACTTCTCGCAGCGGGGGCGACCGCCGGAGCGAGCGCGCTCGCCGGCTGTACCGACTTCGTCGCCGATTCGCTCTCGTCGGATCGGGCGACCGTCGCTCGAGCGGCCCTCCAGGAGACCGGCTACGCCGAACGCACCGTCGAGGAGGTCGTCGTCGAGCGGACTGTCGGCCGGTTCGGACTCGAGCGGACGATCGAGGCCCGCAACTGGTACGCCGAGTACGACCGCGCGATCGCGCTCGACGCGCTCGGACTGGGTCGGCTGCAGGCGTCGGTCGTCTCCGTGCTCACGACGCCGCAGGTGTCGGTGCTCGGAAAGACGTTCAATCCCGTCGGCGACTACTCCACGGACGAACTCGTCGCGCTGATCCAGAGCCGGTACGACGAACTCGAGGGCGTCGAGCGCGTCGGCGAGGAGTCGGTGTCGGTACTGGGAACGGAGACGACGCTGGTCCGCTACCGCGCCGAGGCTCGACTGATCGACGCCGGGACGACCGTCGACGTCTTTCTTCAGGTCAGCGAACCCGTCGCCCACGGGGACGACTTCGTGATCGGCGTCGCCGTCTTTCCCCAGGCCCGGGGCTTCGAAACCGAGTCCGGGAACGTCCGGACGCTGCTCGAGGCCCTCGAGCACGGCTGAGCGGGCGACGGGAGCGGCGTGACGGCTCGAGCGGCTGTGGCGGTGGCTCGCGTTCGTTCGCGCGCGAGCCGACCGAATCCACAGCGTTACGTCGAATCGGGGACACCGTCCACGTCATGAAGGGTGTTCGGTCGTGACGCAGCCGACTCGGGACGACGAAACCGTCAAGGAGTTCGTCCGACGGCACTGGGACGGCCGCGCGGCGACGTTCGACGAGGAGCCCCAGCACGGCATCCACACCGACGAACAGCGCGATCGCTGGCTCGAGGTGCTCCGTGAGCGGATCGGCGACGAACCGCGTCGCGTCCTCGACGCGGGCTGTGGGACCGGTGTCCTCTCGCTGTTGCTGGCGGAACTGGGTCACGACGTTACCGGCGTCGACTTCGCGCCGTCGATGCTCGAGCGCGCCCGAGAGAAGGCTCGAGCGACGGACCACTCGATCGAGTTCCACCGCGGGGACGCGGAGTCACTCGCCGTTCCGGACGACGCCTTTGAGCTCCTCACGGCACGCCACCTCGTCTGGACGCTCCCGAACCCCGCGGCGGCGATTCGGGAGTGGCAGCGAGTGGTCGAGCCGGGCGGCCGGATCCTCCTCGTCGAGGGCTATTGGGACCACGACGAGCCGTGGGACGAGTACGAGGAGATCCACGACGACCTGCCGCTGTACGACGGTCGCTCGCCGGACGAACTGCGCGAGGTGCTCCTCGAGGCGGGCCTCCGGGACGTCGAGTACGACCCGCTGCGGGATCCGACGCTGTGGGGACGAGCGCCCCGTCACGACTATTACCTGATGAGCGGGACCGTTCCCCGTTGAGTTCGGCTCGCCAGGGAGTCACGCGGTGGCGATTACGGCCGAATGTAGGCGTAGCCCTCGTCCTGCAGCCGGGTCAGCTCTCCGCCGCCGGAGGGAACGGTCTCGACGCCGTCGACGAGGTCGGACTCCGCGAGGTCCTTCAACTCGAGGGTGTTGCCACAGGCCTTGACCGAGAGGCCGCGCTCGAGCAGTTCTTCGACCATATCGCTGCCGTCGCCGCCGGCCGTCAACGGCTCGATACCCTCGGCCTGGGCGACGATGGCGATGTCGCCGATCTCGACGGAGTCGTCCTCCGTGAGATTTTTCGCGATGGTGAGCGCGGTCTGCTGCTGGTCCGGGTCGTCGGCGATCAGGTGGAATACTGTTTGCACGATCGGCTCTCGGCCACGTGCGGTGGTAGTTGTTGGCCCTGCAAGGTGAGGCCGCTCGAGCACTCGTAACTTCGGATAGTCTATGCTGGAGCCCCAACCTCGTGTGAACATCTGCGAGCGTAGCGGTGAACCCCTAAGCATCCGCGAGCGTAGCGAGCGGTTTCCCGCCGGAGCGGGCGAAGCCCGCGGAGGCGGCCTTTTTTCATCGAAGTTTTTGTGCCGAGCGGTGAGCGAGCACCGCGAGCGAACCCGAGGCGGAAAAAGTTCGTGCGTGAGAATACCACTGAATCGGCTGCGGTTTTTGCCGTTACTGAGACGCATATGACTCTGCAGTAGTATGCATACGAAACATGAGCGACGACGCGAGCGACGGGACCGCCGACGAATCGGAGCGTCCCGAGCGCGGTCTCGGGACACGAAGCGTCCACGCCGGCCAATCGCCCGATCCGGAGACGGGAGCGATGGCCCCGCCGATCTTCCAGACGACCTCCTACGTCTTCGACGACGCCGACACCGCCGCCGACCGCTACGCCCTCGAGGACGACGGCTACATCTACTCTCGCATCGCGAACCCGACCGTCCGCACCCTCGAGAAGCGCCTGGCCTCGCTCGAGGGCGGCGCGGACGCGGTCGCGACGGCCAGCGGGATGGCCGCGCTGGACTCGGCGACGCTGATCCTCGCCGAGGCGGGCGACAACGTGGTCTGTTCGACCGACACCTACGGCGGGACGACCGCCTACCTCTCGAAGACCGCTTCCCGACGGGAAATCGAGACGAAATTCGTCCCCACCCTCGAGTACGACGCCTACGACGACGCCATCGACGAGGACACCGCGTTCGTCCACGTCGAGACGATCGGCAACCCCTCGCTGGTGACGCCGGACTTCGAGCGCGTCGCCGAGATCGCCCACGAGAACGGCGTGCCGCTCGTGGTGGACAACACCTTCGCGACGCCGGCGCTCTGTCGCCCGCTCGAGCACGGGGCTGACGTCGTCTGGGAGTCGACGACCAAGTGGCTCCACGGTTCGGGCACGACCGTCGGCGGCGTCCTCGTCGACGGCGGCTCGTTCCCGTGGGGCAAGCACGGCTACGACGAGATCGCGGGGCCGAACCACGCCTACCACGACGTCGACTTCTCGCGGGACTTCCCCGAGGCTCCCTTCGCCGCGACGGCGCGCTACCGCTCGCTCCGGAGCCTGGGGAACCAGCAGTCGCCGTTCGACGCCTGGCAGACCCTCCAGGGCCTCGAGTCGATGCCCCTCCGAGTCGAGAAACACTGCGAGAACGCCCAGGTCGTCGCGGAGTACCTGGCCGACCACGAGGACGTCGCGTGGGTCACGCATCCCGGCCTCGAGACCCATCCGACCCACGACAACGCCACCCGCTATCTGTCGGACTTCGGCGGCATGGTCGCGTTCGGCCTCGAGGGCGGATTCGAGGCGGGCAAGACCTTCTGCGAGAGCGTCGAGGTCGCGCAGTTCCTCGCGAACATCGGCGATGCAAAGACGCTGGTGATTCACCCCGCGAGCACGACCCACGGGCAGTTGACGCCCGAAGAGCGCGAGGAGGCCGGCGTCACCGACGATCTGATTCGGATGTCCGTCGGCATCGAGGACCCCGAAGATATTCTCGCGGACTTAGAGCAGGCCATCGAGGCGGCGACGCGGGCGGTGAGCGATTGACACCCTGATACCCCAACTCACAGCTATGACGACCAAAGACACGATCGATCTCGGCGAGTTCCAGTTCCTCTCTGGGGAGACGATTCCGAGCCTCGAGGTGGCCTACGAGACCTACGGCGAGTTCACCGGCGACAACGCGGTGCTGGTCTGTCACGCGCTGACCGGGAGTTCCCACGTCGCCCGGCGGCCCGATTCGGGCGGCGACACCGCCGGCCAGGCCCGCGCCTGGTGGGGCGACGTCGTCGGCCCCGGGAAGGCCATCGACACCAGCGAGTACTACGTGGTCTGTGCGAACGCACCCGGCTCCTGTTACGGCACGACGGGGCCGGCCACCGAGAACCCCGAGACGGGCGAGCCCTACGGGACCGACTTCCCGCCCGTCACGGTCGGCGACTGGACCCGGTCCCAGCGCAAGCTGCTCGACGAACTCGGCGTCGGTCGCCTCCGCGCCGTCGTCGGCGGCAGCGTCGGCGGGATGAACGTCCTCGATTGGCTGCGCCGCTACCCCGACGACGTCGAGCGGGCCGGCGTCGTCGCTTCGGCCGCCCGACTCGATCCGCAGTGTCTCGCGCTCGATACGGTCGCCCGGCGGGCGATCACCAGCGATCCGAACTGGAACGGCGGCCATTACTACGGCGGTCCCGAGCCGACGGACGGGCTCGCACGCGCGCGCCAGATCGGCCACATCATGTATCTCTCGAAGCCCTCGATGGCCCGAAAGTTCGGCCGCCGCTCGGCCGGCCGGGAGGCCGTCCGCGAGGAGCCGACGGATCCCGCGGCCGCCTTCTTCCCCTACCGGGAGGTCGAGTCCTATCTGGACTACCAGGCCGACAAGTTCACCGACCGCTTCGACGCCAACAGCTACCTCTACATGACCCGGGCGATGGACGACTTCGATCTGTCGGCGGGCTACGAGTCCGACGCCGACGCGCTGGCGGCCTTCGAGGGGGAACTCCTCTTGCTCTCGTTTACCGGCGACTGGCACTTCACCACCGAGCAGGCCGAGGCGCTGGCCGAGGCCGCCCGCGAGTCGAACGTCGACGTCGCCCACCACGTCGTCGAGTCCGACCACGGCCACGACGCCTTCCTCGTCGAACCCGAGAAGGTCGGTCCGCCGCTGTCGGACCTGCTCGAGACCGGCCTCTCCGGCCGGGCCATTACCGATACCGCCGACGATGACGAGCCCGCCGAGACGGAATCGTTCGCACCGGTCCACACGAGTCTATTTTCTGAGTGATACGTTCGCCGCGTTCGTCAGTTAATTCAGCGACAAACACCGTTTATCTCGCGCAGAAACTCCTATCTGCCGATACTGTGCCGTAAACTATAATATCTCTCTGTTTGATGTGTCGCCGATGGCAGACGAGAGGCAACTCGAGTACGAGGACGAACAGACGGCCGACCGGTCGGCACAGCAGCCGGCGGTCGAACGAGCCAACGCCGGCGGGAGCGACCTGCCGATCAAACAGGGGGCGGTGTTCGGAGCGATCGCCCTGATCGCGACGTATCTCTCCCACCTGTTCCTGACGGCCATCGCGACGGCCCGATCTACGCCCGCCGCCGGCATGGTCGGCGAGGGCGAGGACGCATCCCTCGTGGTCGCGGAGATGGTCGCCTCCTGGAAGGCCGCGGGCTGGAGCTATCTCAGCACGTTCGGGACCGGGTTCGAGGCCGAAGGCGAAGTGGCGTCGCTCGGCGGCGTTCCGAACCACGGTGCCGCGTCCGTCAGCGGCGCGTTCTCGATGTCGACGCTGTTCCTGTTTCTCGTGACGATCGGCGGGATCGCCGCCGCCGGCTATGCCGTCGCCCGACACACGGAAGCAGACGACGCCGTCGAAGCGGCGAAAGCCGGCGTGACCGTCGCCGTTCCGTACTTCGCGTTCGCGCTGCTGGCCGCGCTCGTGATGACGCACACGTTCTCCGAGGGGCCCGCGATCGAGGCGCTCGTCGGGGGCGAGTTCAGCAGCGGCGCCGTTCCGGGCCTCGAAGCCGCCGATTACCTCGGCTCGGAAGGCCACGTCACCTCCGAGGTCGAGTTCGGTCCGTCGGTCACTGACGCGATCCTCTACGCCGGCCTCATCGTGCCGGTCGTCCTCGGGGCGCTCGGGGGCGTCGCCGCTCAGCGAGAGGACGCGCTCGAGAAACTGATGGCGAAAGTCGATCAGCTGTAGGACCGCGACCGCAGCGTTTCGGGGTCGACGAGGCACAGCTTCGCACCGATCGATACGCGTCTTCGACTGCGGCGCATTTGACGTCGAACCAGCTACCGGGATCGTGAAAACAGCGAAGCGAGTTAGTCGGCGGAGCCGTCGGCCGACGATTGGTACTGGTGATCGGTGGCGACGAACTGCTCGGCGTCGATCGACGACGAGGAACCGGTGAGCCAGCGCCGGAGATCGCTCGCGAAGAGCACGGGACTCTCGAGTCGAGAGAGTCGACCCGTGATGCTCATTCCGGTCGGCGAACGGATCATCGCGATCAGAGCCCACATGGTGCCGGCCGCGAGCGAGCCCATCGCGGAGTTGGCCATGCCGAGACTGAGGAAGGTCATGCCGTAGACGAATCCGATCGCCATTGAGGGGAGGCTCGTTCCGAGGGGCACGCGAGCGCTGGCGTCGCGGAGGGTCGGTGCCAGGAAGATGATCGAGAGCCCGCTTCCAATCATGAAGATGAAATCTTGCCACATCATACAACTACTTACTCGGTAGTGAGTTAAAGCTCTCTCGGTATCAAAATCGGCCGTTATACTGGATATTCGCCGATCCGTGACTGTTCGTATTCGGTCCAGCGCCGACATGATCGATAGTGTGGAATCCGTTCGATTCAGCGGTCGCTCCCGAGTACTACGACCGGGTAATGAGGCGTAGTCGTCCGGATGATGTGGTCGAAACTAGAGAAACACGTCGTTACTCGCCGCGCTCCGCGAGGACGCCTTCCTCGAAGAGGACTTCGCGGGCCTCGGCCATCGACGTCACGACGACATCGCAGTGAGGTTCGACGGCCGGTTTCGGCTCGAAGCCGATCGCGAGGCCGGCGACCTCCAGCATCGGCAGATCGTTGGCGCCGTCGCCGACTGCGACGGTGTCGGCGAGGTCGACGCCGACGTCGTCGGCGAGGTCTTCGAGCGCGTCGTCCTTGGTGCCCTCGATGAGCGGTCCCTCGACGGCGCCCGTGAGTTCGCCGTCCTGCATCGGGAGTCGGTTCGAGACGATGTGGTCGACGGAAACATCTTCGCGCTCGAGAGCGGCGGCGACGCCGCGTTCGAAGCCGCCAGTGAGGATCGCGGTAGTGACGCCGGCGTCGTTCAGTTCGGCGATGAGGTCGGCGGCACCCTCCCGGAGTTCGACCTGATCGAAGGCGGCGTCGGCCTCCGCTTTCGGCAGGCTCTCGAGCAGCGCCGCCCGCTGGTAGAGGCTCTCGGCGTAATCGATCTCGTCGTTCATCGAGCGTTCGGTGATCTCGGCCATGTCGTCGGCGACCCCGCGGCGGTCGCCCAGCAACACGGTCATCTCGGAGTCGGAAAGCGTCCCGTCGAAGTCGAAAGCGACGACTGTCATCGCTCGCCGATTGTCGGGCCCCGGATAAACCAGTTCAGGTTTCGCTGCGGCTCCCCGACGGTCCGACGGACGGTCGCCCGCCACCGCAACGCTCTCCCGTCGTCCCCTCCCAGTTCGAACCCCTCGATGACGCGACTACGACCGGGTGAGCCGAGCCGATGACGACGAGCGCCACTCTCGAGGTCCTCGCGCTCGCGCTCGTCCCGGCGATCCTCTGGGGATTCACTCCGATCTTCGACAAGCGCGGCATGGCCGCCGGCGGCGACTCGGTGCAGGCGTCGCTGGTCGTCGCCCTCGTCGACTCGGGGATCTACTGGCTGGTCATCGCCGCGCTCTACGGACGGTCGGCGTTCTCGGAACTGACCCTCGAGATCCTGGCCGTCTTCGCCTTCGCGGGCGTCGTCGGCACCGCCGTCGGCCGGATCGCGATCTTCGTCGGCGTCGACAGGGTCGGGGCGAGCCTCAACAGCGCGATCCTCAGCACGCGGCCGCTGTTCGCGTCCCTCCTCGCGCTGACCTGGCTGGGCGAACCGCTCGGCCCGGTGACCGGCGTCGGAATCGTCGTCCTCGTGGCCGGCCTCGCCCTGCTGACCGCCTCGAGAGGCGGCGACCTGAGCGGCTGGACGCCCCGTGACCTGCTGTGGCCGATCGCCGCCGCTGCGACCTTCGCCGTCGCGAACGTCGCGCGCCGGTACGGGATGCTCGAGACGCCGCTCTCGGCGCTCGAAGCGGTGGCGCTCAACGAGACGGCCGGGCTGGTCGCGCTGGTGGCCTACGTCTTCGCCGTCAGCGGTCGCGACGCGCTCGAGCGCCCGCGGGAATCGTACCGCTACTTCGCCGGTAGCGGCCTCCTGACGGCCGTCGCGATGCTGTCGCTGATGACCGCGCTCGGCCTCGAAAGCGGTCGAATCGCGCTCGTCGACCCGCTGGTGGCGACCGCGCCCTTCTTCACGCTGGTGTTCGCCGCCGTCCTCCTGCGGGACGTCGAGCGAGTGACGAAGGGCGTCGTCGCGGGCGCGGTGTTGATCATCGTCGGCGCCGCGTTGATCACGCTCTGAACTCCTCGAGGAGCCGAGTCGCTCGAGAGGCCGTCGCCGACTCGAGCGGGTGTCGTGCCGCGTCGCCGACCGCTCACGCGTGGTACTCGAGAGGGAAGGTCCGGATGCGCGGACGGGATCGGAGGCGCCGTCTCCGAAGTGGACGGCGACTAGGTTTCTACGACGCTGACGGAATCGCCGACGCGAAGCGCTTCGCCGCGGTCGGCCTCGAGGACTCGCGAGATGAGCATCACCGTGTAGTAGTGGTCGAACGCGTCCGCGTCGGCCCAGTCGGGGAAGGTCTCCTCGCGCTTCCGGACGAACCGCTGTCGGAACTCGTCGATCGGCTCGCCCGTCTCGGGATCGCGCTGGGGAACGACGCAGCGACCGCAGGGCGTGACGCCCTCGAAGCGGACGCCGTCGATCTCGAAGGCCGGTGCGCCTTCGCCGACGAAGCGGTCCTCCCAGAACGGCTCGACGCCGCCGATCTCGACGTTCGCGCGGAGGCGCCGACGGGCCCCCTCGACGGTCATGCCTTCGTCCTCGAACCAGCCGGCGACCGTCTCGAGCGTGGCGGTGCTGATCACCGACGGCCCCATCTCGCGGCGGTCGACGTAGCCGAGTTCCCGGTCGCGCTCGAGAGTCAGATCCTCGTCGAAGAAGTCGCCGAACCAGTCCGCGGCGCGGTCGCACTCCATCTCGAGGTCGAACCGGGCGACCTCGCCGTCGGGGGCTTCGACCTCGAGTGCGTCCGTTTTCGCGTCGTAATCGGTCCGCAGGTCGTGGACCCGATCCGTTCGCTTCCCGTTGAGCACCTCGCCGTCAGCGTCGAACAGGGCGAACTCCCGGTCGGACGCGAGCGTGCCGCCCGCGAGAACGTCGGTGGCCTCGAGTTCGATACCGTCGAGTCCCTTGACCGGGTAGACCCTGAGCCGCTCGAGTCGTGCCATTGGTAGAACTTGACACGAGGTGTACATATAGTTGTTCGTTCGAACGCCATCGGCGGCGACGGCCCGTCAGTGGGTTTCGGCAGCCGATCCGCTCGAGCGACGGTTCGCTCGGATCGTCGGCGGGCGCTCCCCGTCGCCTCACTCCTCGTCGACGCGACGGGCGGTCACCCGAAACAGGTTCAGTCGCGTGCTGAACACCTGCGCGTCGGCGACGAGTTTGTACGTCGTGCCCGTCTCGAGGGGCTCGCGCGCGAAGAGGTGGGTCGCGGTCCCGACCGCCCCGCCCTCGAGCCTCGAGCGAGCGACGTAACCGGTGTACTCGTCGGGTTGCGTGAGGACGGGAACCGTTCCGCCGTCGGGCGGGCGAAGGAGTCGGACGACGGTCGTCGCCGGAAGCCGGTCGACGACTCGAACGGTCAATCCCGGCCGATAGTCGTCGAGCGATACCAGCACGAGCTGGCCTTCCTCCGACTGCGCGTCCACTTCCGCGGACTCGTCCTCGGCGTCGGGGGGCGCGGCCTCGAGCGAGGCCGACGACCCGACGATGACGATACTGGCGGCACCCACCCGTCGCTTCGATGCGTTATTCGACGACTCGCCCGTCGCGGCGGACGAGCCGTTCGGCTGCTTCGATCGCTGGTTGGCTGTCATGTGCGGTGGGGCATTCGCGGTCTCTGTCGGTAATTCTTTCATCGGCGTCGATCTGGGCGCAGTTACGTCTTCGAACCGCCGCTGGTAGGTGATCGCCTCGAGACTCGTAGACGAACTCACCGACCGTAACGCGATCAAAAATAAGCGACGAATTCGCTACTCGACGTCGGTCGAGAGGAGGTTCAGTGTCGGACTGAACATCGTCGCTTCTTCGCCGAGTGTTCCGGTTTCGCCGGTACTGATGCTCCCGTTGCGGATGAACACGAGGGTCGTGGGACTCACCGGACCGCCGTCGACCTGGTACCGCACGACGTGGCCGACGTACTCGTCCGGTTGCGAGATCTCGGGGACGGTCTCCTCCTCGGCGGTCTGGAGGATTTGCACCGTCGTGCTCGTCTCGAGTTGCGAGAGGACCTCGAAGTCCTCTCCGGCCTCGTAATCGTACGTGAAGACCAGTATTTGGCCTGGGTCGTCTTGCACCATTGTCAGTCACCTCCCATATCGGCGACCGTCTCGTTGCCGGTCGTCTCGTTGCCGGTCGTCTCGTTCTCTTCGACGGTGTCTTCCTCTTCGACGGTGTCTTCCTCTTCGACGGTGTCTCCACTGCTGCCCAGCGCCGTGCCGATGAGGTTCAGATCCGAACTCAGTACCGAGGCGTCCTCACCCATCGTCCCGCTGTCACCGGCGCTCAGGCTCTGGCCACGCACGAACAGGAACGTCGTGATCCCCGCCTGCTCGCCGATGTCGTACCGGATGATGTGGCCGGACCACTCGTCGGGCTGCGAGATCTCCGAAACGGTCTCCCCATCTACCTGCAGAATCTCGACGGTCGTGCTCGTCTGCAGCGGCGCGATGACGTCGAAATTTCCGCCAGGATAGTAGTTGTTCGCAAAGACCGCTACTTGGTCTGCCTGTGCGCTGACTGTGGCCGTCCCGAAGGCGCCCGTTCCGAGCGTAAGCGCACCCGTCGCGAGGGCACCCTTCGCCATGAACGACCGCCTCGAGTCGCCTGTCGTGTCTTGTTCACTCATTTTGCTCTCACGCCCTCGTGGGCGATCCATCCTTGACCGAGTTGCCAGATAAACGCCGTCGACCGTTCCTTCTAGTATCCATCAATTTAATATGAGTAGCAGTATTCGGTGGTTGTTTCGACAGTATCTGATAATCTGGCACGTCTAACGCTATTGTTCGTGTGACGAGTCGAAGATCTAAAGACGAGTTTTGGTCCGACCTGTCGGATAGCTGAATCTGGTTGGCGCGAGTGACCATCGCACTGGACGAGCAAACAGGTGATTGCGTCGTTCGTTCGAGGAAAGAGTTACTGCGCGGGTGACGGCCTAGCGAATGGATGCAGGCACGGTGAAACGTGTGATCAACGGTCTTCTACGCGCCGAAATACGGCGATATCCGGCGATCGATCTCGTAACGGTTCGCGTCTCGAGCGAGACCGCTCGGTCGGATCGATCCGATCTTGTCGGCCACCGAACAAACACCGACGCGCGTTCGCGACTGTAACGAAAACCGTCACCTTCCGACCGAACAGTTCTGTTTCACCGATCCGCATCCCAGCCGGATCGTCCGGTATCTCGACAGACGAGCGATGAGTGGATCGGCCGAGAGCCGGTACGGACCGGTCGCCGAGTCGTTCGCGATTAGCGTTCGGCCGGGACGGTGCAATCAGGCGCTGCGTTTCGAACGGTAGCATCCTTTATCCAGCCGGTCGTCTAACTGCGCCGGAGCATGGTACTGAATAGCAATGGCAACCGAACGCTCCCGCGAGGCGTGTCTCGCCGACGATTCGTGGCGACGGCGGCCGGCAGCGCGGGGCTGCTGTCGATCGCCGGGACCTCGTCGGCCCAGGACGACGACGGCGGGTTCTCCGACGCTCGACTCGTTTCGACTCGGGATTTCGACGCCGCGACGATCCAGACGCTCTACACCTATCGGAAGCGGCGCGCACTCGAGGTGCTCCTCTCCGACCCCGAGGTCCACGCGGTCGCCGAGGACATGCGCTCGAGTTACGAGGCGTACGATCCGTACACGAACTCCCTCGACGCGGTCAGCGTGCAGGGCAGTCCGGACGTCGAAATCGAGGGCGATCTCGACGAGGGGGTGTTCGACGTTACGGCTGTCGACAGACAGATCGCGTACGGACTCGTCGATCGCCGGACCGACTCCCTCGCCGCGCTGACTATCACCGACCCGCAGGACGTCTCGTGGCGGGCTTGGGAGGTTGGCGACGCGGGACTCGAGGAAGCGCGACTCCGACGGGTCTTCGAAGACGCCCGCGTACAGGAGTACGTGGACGGCAACGACTGGTTTCCGTCGCTGCCGATCGCCGAATCGATCACGGCGACCGGGGAGATCGAACGCGGTGGCGTGATCCCGGTCGCCCTGTTCGTCGACGAGGGCGAAGCGATCACCGCCGTGGTCGTCGATCTCGACGTGCGGAACGACGACGTCGGTTCGGTGAGTGACGTGACGCGGGTCGAACGGTTCGTCGAGGTTCCGCCGCACGAACTGGCGGCGACCATCGTGCCGGCGGACGACACCGTCCTCGGAACCGTCCCGGCGGTCCCGCTCGAGCGGCGACCGTGGTACACCGCGGTCGACGGCGGCCACCGGATCGAGGAACCGCCGGAGCCGTTCGATCGGGCCGGGTGGCGAATCGGGTGGGACGACTCGGGCAACCATGGCGTCGAGATCGCCGCCGAGTTCCGGGATCGCCCGGTGTTCGCGAGCCTCGGTTCACCCGCGACCCTCAGCGGCTACGGCCTCCCGGAACGCGACGGCGAGAACACGCTGGAGTGGTTCTTTCCGGACGACGAATTCGCCTTCAGTGGCGACTTACTGGTCTGGGACGTCCATAGCGCCGCGCTCGGCGGACCGGGGCTGCTCGGCGTCGTGACGTATCCCGCAGGCGCGGATCGACCGGCCGGATTCCGGTTCAGATCCCACTATCAGACCGGCGCTCGCGGCGCCGAGGGTCGAGACCACCGCTCCGGCTACCGGTTCGGGCAGTCCAGTCACGAACTCGCCACCGAGTTCTGGAACGACGGGACGATCGTTCCGATCTGGCGCCGCCAGGGCCCGGGGTTCGTGACCGACTATGCGTCCACGAGAACTGACAGCGTGTTTGCAGACGCCGAAACGGATCTCGAGACCGATCCGGACACCGGCACCGACGGGGACGCGAGCGAGAACGGCGTTCCCCATCACTCGATCGCGACGGTCGCGATGGACGTCACCCCCGGAACGATCGACGGCGTCGAGATCGCACGCTACGACGGCGACGAGTGGACGACGCCGGAAACGGAGTTCTATCTGGTCGGCGAGCCCGGTACGGCCGTCCGGTTTTCCAACCCCGAGGGCCCGGAAACGATCGGCGTTCCGCTCGAAGACGGGATGGAGGTCGTCGTCGTTCGCCGGAGCGCCGGGGAAGTCCCGGGCGCCCAGCGACTCGCGGATCGAGGGATCGAAACCGCGTTCGTCCATCCGGCGCAGTACATCGGCGACGAACCGATCCAGGGCGAACGCGTCGTCGCCTGGCTCCTGTTGGAGGCCGCGACGGGGCGACTCCCCCATCCGACCGGGTCCACGTCCTTCGAAACCCAGGCGACGATGCGACTGTCCGGCTACTGAACCGTCCCGCCGCGTCGGGTTCGTCGATGAGGTAGTTTTTGCCACCGCACCCAACAACGGAAGCGTTTACGTGCTGCGCACTATTGTCTCGCGCATGAAAGTACTGGTCACGGATCCGATCGCCGACGCGGGTCTGGACGTACTCAGAGACGCCGGCCACGAGGTCGAGACAGGCTACGAGCTCGAGGGCGAGGATCTCCTCGAGGCGGTATCGGACGCCAACGGCATGATCGTCCGCTCGGGAACCGAGGTCACCGCCGAGGTGCTCGAAGCCGCCGAGGAGCTCGCGATCGTCGGCCGCGCCGGCATCGGCGTCGACAACATCGACATCGACGCCGCCACCGACGAGGGCGTCATCGTCGCCAACGCGCCCGAGGGCAACGTCCGCGCGGCGTCCGAACACACCGTCGCGATGACGTTCGCGGCCGCCCGTTCGATCCCGCAGGCCCACATCCGCCTGAAGAACGGCGAGTGGGCGAAAGGTGACTACCTCGGGGCCGAACTCGACGGCAAGACGCTGGGCGTCGTCGGCCTCGGCCGCGTCGGCCAGGAGGTCGCCAAGAAGCTCGACTCGCTCGGCATGGACATCGTCGCTTTCGATCCCTACATCTCCGAGGAGCGCGCCGACCGACTCGGCGCCGAACTCGTCGACTTCGAGGACTGTCTCGCTCGGGCCGACTTCCTGACGATCCACACGCCGCTGACCCCCGAGACCGAGGGGATGATCGGCGAAGAGGAACTCGACCTCCTCGAGGGCGGCTACATCGTCAACGTCGGCCGCGGCGGCATCATTCAGGAGGACGCCCTCGCCGCGAAGGTCGAGGACGGCACCCTCGCCGGCGCCGCGCTCGACGTCTTCGCCGAGGAGCCGCTGTCGCCGGATTCGCCGCTGCTCGAGCACGACGAGATCATCGTCACGCCCCACCTCGGCGCCTCGACGGAGGCCGCCCAGGAGAACGTCGCGACCTCGACGGCCGACCAGGTCAACGCCGCGCTCGCCGGCGAACCCGTCGCGAACGCGCTGAACGCCCCTTCGATCGACGAGAGCGCGTTCCCGCGTCTGGAGCCCTACATCGACATCGCCGAGACCGCGGGCAAGATCGCGGCCCAGCTGCTCGAGGGTCGCATCGAGGACATCGAGGTCGTCTACGAGGGCGACATCGCCGACGAGGACGTCGAGTTCGTCACCGCGAGCGCCCTGAAGGGCGTCTTCGAACCCCTCGAGTGGCAGGTCAACGCCGTCAACGCGCCCCAGATCGCTGAGGACCGGGGCGTCGACGTCACCGAGTCCAAGACCCGACAGGCCGAGGACTTCCAGAGCCTGATCTCGGTGACCGTCAGCAACGACGACGACGAGGTGTCCGTCGACGGGACCCTCTTCGCCGGCGACGACCCGCGGATCGTCCGCGTCGACGGCTACCGCGTCGACGCCATCCCCCACGGGAAGATGGTCGTCACGCGCAACACCGACGAACCCGGCGTTATCGGCCTCATCGGCTCGGTCATGGGCGACCACGACGTCAACATCGCCGGCATGTTCAACGCCCGCGAGACCATCGGCGGCGAGGCGCTGACCGTCTACAACGTCGACAGCGAGATCCCCGACGGAGCCCGCGAGGAACTCGAGGCCGACGAGCGCATCATCGGCCTCAACTACATCACGCTGAACGGCCAGGCCTGAGCCGGTCGAACGGGAGTCGTCCGGTTCCCGACTCAGGACTTCGCGTCCGCCCTCGCAGGAAGCGTCTGGAGACAGTTCCGACAGTACGTGTAGTAGTGATCGTTTTTCGTTCCGCAGACGCGACAGGTGACCGGTTTCTCGATCCGTCTCTGTGAACTCATCGTCGGTGTTCGGCCCTCGAGGGTGATATCCGACGCGCTGACGTTTGCAAGCCCGTCCGCCGCGCCGACTCCCAACGATAGCGGTTGAGTCGGCGCCGTCCGACGACGTACTCACGCCCGCTGAGAGTTGGGATCACCGCTCAGCCCGTTCGACTGTCTCGGTCCCGGACCCGACCGGCGAGCAGTGCTCTCTTCCGTGTAGGGTGCTATTGTATCCCACCCTGTCGACGGTCGATATCGATTCACCGTCTCGAGACGTTCACGACCCGATGATTGTAATCGGATATGACGGGTAACATACATTTTTATGAGCCGGGATATTGCGCTTCTCGATATGAATCGTCGGAAATTCATCGCGGCGACAAGTGTCGGCGTCGGAATGGCTGGCTGTCTCACCGGAAACGGAACCGATGACGGTGACGACGGAACCGACGGCACGAACGACGCGAACATCGACGTGAACGACAGCGAGGAGGGAAGCCACTCGAGCGATCCCGGCACCGACGGGGACGGGAGCCAGAACGACAGCAACGAATCCTCGGCCGATTCGGAGCCCGATGAGTCCGACGACACCAACGAAACGGACGGCGAAGACGACGATGAGAACGAGACCGACGACCCGTCGGGGCAAACGACGTCGTTCGACTCCTGTACGCGAGCGACGGTGTCCGGATCGTTCGCGGACGGCGACGTCGCCTTCGCGAGCACGGGATTCTACGACGAGGACGGCCTCTTCGGCAACACGATAATCGAAGACGGCGTCGTCTTCGGTGACGCCGTCGACGCCCCCTTCTCGGGCACGGTCGTGTTCGAGATCGGCGACGGCGCGGGCGTCTCCGAGGGGAGCGACGAGATTGTCGTCACGGTCCCCGACTACGGCGGCGTCGGCACCGTGATCACGTCGCTGACGACCGAGCAGGCCGATTATGCCGCGGGCGCCCCGACGACGCCGAACCCACACGCCGAGGACTGTCTCAGCGAACTCGAGGCCGAGGCCGGCGGCGGTGACGATAACGGTGGCGACGGCGATAGCGACACCGGCGACGATGGCGACACCGACGGCGACGATAGCGAGAGTGACGGCGACGCCGGCGACGGCGCGGCGTCGTTCGCGGTCTCGATCCTTAACACCAACTCCCCGGTCGACGCGGGCGACTCCCTCGAGGGAACCGTGGAGGTCCGGAACACCGGCGGCGCCGCCGGCTCCGGCACCGTCGACCTCATCGTCGGTAACGATCCGACGACCGTCGAGTCGCGGTCGGTATCGCTCGAGGCCGGCGAACGGACGACGTTCACGATGGGCTACCAGACGCCGCCGGTCGCGTCCGATCAGGAGTTCCCAGTCCGCGCCGAGACGGCCGACGATTCGGACCAGCAGACGGTGCGCGTCCGCGGCGTCCAGTAACCGCGAGCGCGGTTCCGACCGATTCCCGCGGCGCGAGAATCCGCCCCGTCTCTGAACCCTCGCTCGAGCGTATCGGGACGTGATGCTCTCGACAGCAGGGTCGCCCGGCGGACGCCTCGTGCGCACGTCGCAGTTCGGCCGCTCGCAGCGGTCCGTTCCCCTCGAGTCTACCGCCGTCGTCCTCCAGTACGCCGCTCTCGAGCGGCCGGAGGCGAGGGCCGTGGCAAAAGACCTATCGCCGTGCCAACCAACCGCCCGTACATGGACGACGACGTTTCGGTCGACTTCGGCGAGGACGGGCTCGTCCCCGCCGTGGCACAGGACGCGGAGTCCGGCGAGGTGCTCATGCTCGCCTACGTCTCCCCCGAAGCTCTCGAGCGCACGCGCGAGACGGGACGGGCCCACTACTACTCGCGCAGCCGCGACGAGCTCTGGGAGAAGGGCGCGACGAGCGGCCACGTCCAGGAAATCGAGGAGGTACGCGTCGACTGCGACGCCGACACCTTGCTCTACCTGGTCGATCAGGAGGGCGGGGCCTGCCACACCGGCTACCGGTCGTGTTTCTACCGGACGATCGACGGCGAGAACGTCGGCGAGGAGGTCTACGACCCCGACGACGTCTACGGCGACGAGTAACCGATCATGAGTGAACGCGCCCACCGCGCCGGCGTCGATGCCGGCTCCGGTTCCGGCGCCGACGGACAGTCCCCGCTCGAGGCCCTCGAGGGTGCCCGCAGGCGGTTCGAGGAGGCCGACCGGCAGATTGCGGACGCGGGCGGCGACGCCGTCGCGGAGGCCGCTGAGGCCTACCGCGACGCGACGACGTTGCTCGAGGACTACGTCGACCGGGCGACGGGCACCGGTCGGGAGAACTTCAAGGCCTACGTCGAACTCGAAGGGCAGTTCGACTCGCTGGTCTCGGGACTACCCGACGATCTGAAGGGCCGCGAGGCGTTCGAGGAGGCCCTCGACGCGATCGACAAGCGCCGGCTCAGCGAGTCGGACTTCGAGCGCGCCCACGAGGCCCTCGAGCCGGCGGCCCGGTACGCCGAGTTGCTCGACGAACGCGAGGCCGCCCGCGAGGCGATCGCCGAGGCTCGAACCGCCGCCGCCAAGCGCCGGCGGGAACTCGGCGACGAAATCTCGGAGCGCGAACGACTGGTCGAACTGGGCGAGGCCGATCTTGAGGCGCCGGTTGAGGAG
The DNA here is from genome assembly GCF_000025325.1 of Haloterrigena turkmenica DSM 5511. NCBI lineage: Archaea > Methanobacteriati > Methanobacteriota > Halobacteria > Halobacteriales > Natrialbaceae > Haloterrigena > Haloterrigena turkmenica. The sequence goes on from NC_013743.1 coordinate 87,878, forward strand.
CTCCGCGAGCCGATCGAGGCCTACAACGAGGCGATCGAGACGGCCTTCGAGGAGTACCGCCTCGAGGCGTCGGCTCGCGAGGTGTTCGAACTGCTCGAGCGGAGTCGCTGGTACCCGTTCGTCGACTACGAACGGCCCCCCGACGACCTCGAGACCTACGTCCGCGAGGATCCGGCCGGCGAGTACACGCTCCCCGAACTCCTGGAGTACGCGAACTACTCGCGGTCGAAACTCGAGCACTACGTCTCGAGCGCGGACGAACTCAAGCGCCGGGTGGCGACCCAGCAGACGTTCCTCGACGGGATCGACGCCGAGCCGCTGACGATCCCGTGGCCGCCGGGCGAGGCGGGCGCGCTCCGCCACCGGGTCCGCGAGTGTCGCCCGTTCGTCGAGCGCGTCGCCGACGAGGACGCCGTCGCGAAACTGCGGTCGATCCGGCGACTCACGACCGATCCCGATTTCGAGTACGACCGACTCCAGACCGCGGCGCAGGCGGTCGCACGGCTTTCGGCCGACGAGCGCGAGCGGCTGGCCGACGGCCGGGTCGCCGACGAACTCGAGTCGTTGCGCCGCGAGCGCGAGCGGCTGGAGGAGGCGCTCGAGGTCGAGGACCCGATCTGAGCGCGATCTGCGTGCCGGTTTCTGCGGACTCTCCTTCGAGGCCACGAGTGAAGTCCCCGTCCGTCGTACGATCGGTATGACCAGACAGCTGCTCGTTCCGATGGACGACTCCGAGACGGCCCGCGCGGCCCTCGAGCACGCGCTGTCGGTGTTTCCGAACGACGAGGTGACGGTAGTGCATGTCGTCGACGAACTCGAGGCGGGATACGGCGGCCGACCGCCGATGACCGACAGCGGCGGAACCGACGCGGACGAACCGAATTTTTTCGCGGACGTACGTGAAATCGCCGCCGAGCACGACCGGCGCGTCGAGACGGCCGTCGTCGAGGGCACGTCGGCCGAGGCGATCCTCGAGTACGTCGACGCCAACGACGTCGATGGGATCGTGATGGGCAGCGAGGGGCGGTCGGGCGTCTCCCGAATGCTGCTGGGCAGCGTCGCCGAGGCCGTCACGCGGCAGGCGTCGGTGCCGGTGACGATCGTCCCCTAGGCGGATCGGATTCGATTCCCCGTCCAGCGACCCCCGTCCAGCGTCGTTCCAGTCGGAAAACCGAACGTTCGTCCGCTGTCGATCGACGGCGACCTCGAGAATCGGCCGTTTATCGAATCGCGGGTGTTTTTCCGTCGAAGACGTAAGGACGAGCCATGGACGACCGGCTGGGGACGACGCTCCACACAGGACTCCTGCTCTCGACGACCGCGGTGCTGGCGTGGCTCTCCGGCTTCCCGATGTTGTTCCCGAGTCTCGGTCCCTCCGCGTTCGTGCTCGCGCTGTTCCAGGACAGCGACGCGACGTCCCCGCGGCGCGTGATCGGTGGCCACGCGATCGGCGTCGTCGCCGGCTTGCTCGCCTACCACTCCTTCGGCGTCACGCTATCGATCACGGCCGCGACCGATCCCGGCTCGCTCGCGGGGCTCAGACTCGTTTCCAGCGGCGTCGTCGCGACGATGCTGACCGCGGGCGGCATGCTCTGGACCGAGACCCGCCACCCGCCGGCCTGCGCGACCACGCTGATCGTCTCGCTCGGCCTGCTCTCGACTCCCCTCGAGGGGGCGCTGATCGTCGTCACCGTCGTCGTGCTCGTCGTCGCTCACGAACTCCTGCTGGCGACCGAGCGGGTCGGCGCGCGGTACGGGGACCGGCTCCGATCGTAGGCCGGCAGGGGCCGGCCCCGGTTCCAAGCCGACGGCGCTCGCGCGACCGCGGTATTGATACGCCGTCGATACGTTCTCGATATCGAACACGATGCAGGCGGCTGCCATGGGTGAACGGCCGGACGTAATCGAATCGCGAGCGGTCGGTTCGACGCGCGGAGGTGTCCGACGGTGGACGCGCTGACGACGCTGCTCCTGCTCGGTCTCGCCGCAGCGAGCGCCACTGTCCTCGCGATGGCGCTCGAGGCCCGCGGGCTCCTCCCGCCGTGGGTCAGCGTCTGGGGGCCGGTCGTGACTTTCGAGACGGAAAACGGGCTCGGCGCGCTCGATCGGCTGGCCCGTCCGCGCTATCGGCGTTTCTGGCGGCGGTGGAGCGACGTCGGCACCGCCATCTCGCTGCTGTTGCTCGTCGCGATGACTGCCGTCGTCCTGTTCGCCGCCTACGTCGCGCTGACGCGGGAGGCTGCCACGCAGGTGAATCAGCCGCGAAACGCGCTGGCGATCCCGGGGGTCAACGACTTCCTGCCGCTGGCGGCGACGCCGGCGATCCTCGTCGGCCTCGCCGCCGCCGTCGTCGTCCACGAGTTCAGCCACGGCCTGCTCGCTCGCGTCGAGGACGTCGCCGTGGAGTCGGCCGGCCTGATCTTCCTCGCCCTCGTCCCCTTCGGCGCGTTCGTCGGCATCGACGAGGACGACGAGGCCGCCGCTTCGACGGCCGCCCGCAACCGGATCTACGTCGCGGGGATCGCGAACAACCTCGCGGTGGCGCTGATCGCGTTCCTCGCGCTGTTCCTGCTGGTCTCTACCTCGATCGCCGCCGTCTCCGGCGTCGCCGTCGGCGGCGTCTACGCCGGGACGCCGGCGGATCAGGCCGGCCTCGAGCGCGGCGACGTCGTCACCGCCGTCGACGGTCGGGCGGTCGAGGACGCCGACGACCTGCGGACGGCCCTCGACGCGACCGACGAGCGCGTCGAACTGACGGTCGCGGGCGGCCGCGACGACGCCAGGACCGTCACACTCGAGCGATCGGTCGTCGTTACCAGCACGCTCGAGGGGGATGCGGCGAGTGCCGACGGCGGCGAGCGGAGCGATAGCGGGACCGACGGCGGCGACGGAAACGCGACCACCCTCGAGCCCGGCGAGACGATCACGGCGGTCGACGGAACCCGGGTCGACACCGAACGCGAGTTCCGCGCGGCCCTCGAGAACCGCACGGTCGCGACGCTCGAGACGGAGGACAGCTCGACGACGATCATCGCCGGCGCGGCCGTCGCCGCGATCGACGTCGACGGGCCGCTCGCGACCGCCGGCGCCCCCGACCCGGACGGCGATCCGCGAACGCTCGTCATCACGCGCCTCGAGGGCGAGCGAATCGTCGATAGCGACGACCTCCTCGAGACGCTCGCGGAGGTCTCTCCCGGCGAGACCGTCGCGCTCGAGGCCGTCGTCGACGACGAACGCCGCGAGTATGAGGTGACGCTCGGCGACCGGAACGGCGAGGCGGTTCTCGGGATCACCACGGTGCCGGGAACGAGCGGGACGACGGTGACTGACCTCGGCGTCGATCCGCATCCGAGCGCCCAACACCTCGGCATCCTCCGGGGTCAGCCGGTCGCGGACGGGCTCGGATCGTCACCTCTCGAGCGCGGGTTCGCCGTCTTCGCCCTCCCCTTCGCCGGGCTGATCGCCGGTTTCTCGACGGCGAACTTCGGCGGCTTCGTCGGGTCGATCGCGGACTTCTACGCCGTGACGGGGCCGCTCTCGGTCCTCGGCGGCAGCGTCTTCGTCGCGGCGAACGTCCTCTTCTGGACGTGGTGGCTCAGCCTGCTGGTAGGCGTCTTCAACTGCATCCCCTGCTACCCGCTCGACGGGGGCAAGCTCCTCCGAACGACCGTCGAGGCCGCCGGCTCGAGGACGGGACTCGAGCGGCCTGATCGGTCGGCGACCGCGGCGATGGTCGCCGCCAGCGCGGTCGTCGTGGTCGCGATCCTGCTGGTGCTCTCGAGTCCGTTCCTCGGATGAGTTGCCGAATCCTCTGAGTCGAGTGGTTCGGCTGAATCGTCCCGTATTTGGAGCGATACAGATGAACGTACGCAGATCACTCGTGCTGGCAACGGGGAGTTGCCACGCCCTCCCCAGCCGATTCACTCACTCCTTCAGTCGTTCGTTCATCCACTGTCAGAGCACGCTCTGACAAGCCTTCGCTCACACGTTCGCGAAGACCTCGCGCAGAATCGTCGATCGCCCCTCGAGTCGCTCGGTCACGATCGACAGCGCACGCCACCGCATGTAGGATCGGATGCAGACGAAAGGGGAGACTGCGACTGATTGCCAGTCGATCGACTCAGACCTCGGCCTTCGCCTCGGTCAGCGTCTCGAACATCTCGTCGGCCAGTTCGTCGGCGCGCTCTCTGTTGCGGGCCTCGGCGTAGACTCGGACGAGCGGTTCGGTGCCGGAGGGGCGGGCGAGCACCCACGCGTCGCCGTAATCCAGCCGGTAGCCGTCCCGAGTGTTGAGTTCGGCGTCGGCCGACTGGGCGTGGTTGGCCGCGGCGTCTAGCATCGCGTCGCGCTCGGCCGTCGACTCGTAGGCGACGTTGTGGCGGACGTTGGCGTAGCCGCCGTAGGGGGCGACGATCTCGCTGACCGGTCGCTCGGCGACGAGCTCGAGGAAGCGAGCCGCGGTGAAGGCGCCGTCCCGCGAGAGACGGAAGTCGGGGAAGAAGATCCCCCCGTTGCCCTCGCCCGCGATCGGGACGCGCTCGCCGTTCGCCTCGAGTTCCTCGATTCGGGTGATGATGTTCGTCGACCCGATCGGCGTCAGCTCGAGGTCGGCGCCGACCTCGGTGACGACGTCGACGAGCCGCTGGGAGACGTTGACCGCCGAGACGGTGGTGTCGCCGGCCTCGAGTTCGGCTGCGGCGAGGGCGGCGAGGGTGGCGTCGCCCTCGACGTACTCGCCGGTCTCGTCGAAGAAGATGGCGCGGTCGGCGTCGCCGTCGTGGGCGATGCCGACGTCGGCGTCGGTGGCCCGGACCAACTCCCCGAGGTCCTCGAGGTTGTCCGGGACGGGTTCGGGGTCTCGGCCGGGGAAGTGGCCGTCGGGCTGGCCGTTGACGGTGACGACGCGACAACCGAGTTCGCGGAGGAATTCGGGGCTGGTGAGCGCGCCGGCGCCGTGGCCGGGATCGAGCGCGACCGTCAGCTCGGCGTCGGAGATGGTCTCGTAGTCGGCCGCCGCGAGCAGTTCGTCGATGTACGACGCCCGCACGCCGTCGACTTCCCGGACGCGGCCGGTCTCGTCCCACGAGGCGACGTCGAACGCTTCGGCGAGCAGCACGTTCTCGATCTCCTCTAAGTCCGTGATCGCGAGCTCGATCCCGTCGCTGCCGACGAGTTTGACGCCGTTGTACTGGGGCGGGTTGTGCGAGGCCGTGATCACCATGACGGGGATCCTCTCCCGCTCGGCGTAGGCCTGTGCACCCGGCGTGGGCAGGATTCCCAGCCGATCGACGTCCGTCCCCGTGCTCGCGAGTCCGCTCGCGGCCGCGTCGGCCAGCATCCGCCCGGTGTATCGCGTGTCGCGCGCGAGACCGACCCGGTCGACCCCCCACGCCGTCCCGGCCGCTTTCGCGACGCGCAGGACGAACGCCGGCGTCAGCTCTTCGTTGGCGACGCCGCGCGTTCCGCTCGATCCGAACACTTGCATCACGCGCTAGTCGTATGGGTCCCCTCAAAGGGGTTCCGGAGCAGACGGAACGCTTTCGGCGCGCGGCCCCGACCGTGGACGTATGCATTCCATCGAGGAAAAGCGCGTCTACGGCGACCGCGAAGGGGCCCTCGAGGCCTACGTCGCCAGTTCGATTGGCGTCGTTCGCGTCCGCGTCGCCGACGACACCGTTGGAGAGTTCGGCCTCTGTGACCGCTGTACGGCCCGCGACATCGCGGCGACCGACGGCGTCGTCGCGATCGCGACCGACGAGGACGTCCGCCTGCTCGACCTCGAGCGCGGCGACGACGCTGACGACGCGACGGTCGTCGACAGCGGGTTCGGTCCCGCCGTCGCCGTCGGCGCCGACAACTCCGGGCTGGTCGCCGCCGGTCCCGACGGCGGCGTCGCCCGCCTCGAGTCGCCCTCGGTCGGCCTCGGCGACGCCGGGAGCGCCCGCGAGTGGACGCCCCTCGAGAGCGACGGCGTCGCGGCGGTGCGGGCGATCGACGGCGACCTCGTCGGGACCGAAAGCGGCGTCTACCGCGTCCACGAGGGCTGCCTCGACCACGCCGGCCTCTCGGACGTACGGGACGTCTCCGCGGCTGGCGTTCCGCTGGCCGCGACCGAAGACGGCCTTTACAAACTCGGCAACGGCTGGATGCAGGCCCTCGAGGGAGCGTTCGAGACCGTCGCCGCGGACCCGCGAAGCGAACGCGGGCAGTTGACTCGCGCCCACGCGGTCGGCGGCGACGCCGTCTACGCCTACGACGCCGACGACGAGTCCTGGACCGAGTACGATCGCTCGAGCGCGCCGATCGTCGGGATCGGCTACGGACGCACCGTCTACGCCGTCACCGAACGAGGGACCTTCCTCTCGGCGACGCCCGACGACGAGGCCAACCGATGGCGGTCCCAAACGATCGGCGTCAGCGGCGTGACGGGACTCGCCGTGCCCGGCGGCGAGTAACGGTTCAGGTACATACTGAATCGGTGATCACGGGTCGGTCGTCTGACGGACATTTATCTGTATTGGATACTTTCCACTTCGAATATGAGTGGGATTCAACGCCGCCGACTCCTCGCCGCGACCGGTGTCGGCCTGACAGGTGCGATCGCCGGCTGTCTGGGGAGCGACGAAACCGACGGCGCGAACGGCGACGAGAACGGGGACGAAGACGGTAACGAAAACGAGACCGAAACCGAAGACGACGAGATCGCCGAGTCGGTCTCCGGCACCATCGTCGTCGACAACCTCGACGACGCGTCTCACACGTTCGACATCCTCATCGAATACGACGGCCAGATTCAACACTGGGAGACCAGATCTCCCGGTGCCGACGAGACGCTCTCCTTCGACCACAGCTGGTCGGTCGACCGAGAGCAGTTCCGCGTGACCGCCCGGCTCAACGGGGGCGAGCCGGTGAACATCACCCCGTCGAACTGGAACGAGTCGTCCTGTCTCAGCATTTTCGTCCGCATCACCGACGGCGAGACTATGACATACTCGAGCAACACCGATCCCGGCCACTGCGAGAGCACGACGGACGACGAATCCGAGTAGCCGGCTGCGCCGTCTCCCGCCGCGGTCGGTCGTCGACGCGTCGAACGAGAGAACGAAAACGGGTTTACCCCCCGCGCTCTCCCCTCGAGTATGACTACGATCGTCAGCGGGTCGGCCTCTCAGACGCTGGCCGCCTCCCTCGCGGACGAACTCGAGGTATCACTCGCCGCCGTCGAGTACGACCGGTTCCCGGACGGCGAACTGCTCGCGGCCGCTCCCGACTTCGACGACGACAGAGCGATTATCGTCGGCTCGACGGTCTCGAGCGACGCCCACCTCGAACTGCTCCAGCTCCAGGACGCCGTCCGCGAGGCCGGCGCCGAGGACGTCGTCACCGTCCTGCCGTACATGGGCTACGCCCGCCAGGACGAGGCCTTCGAGGCGGGCCATCCCGTCTCCGCCCGCGCGGTCGCCCGTTCGATTTCGACCGGAACGGACCGCGTGCTGACCGTCAACCCCCACGAGACGGCGATCTGCGAGTTCTTCGAGCCGACGGCGACGGCCGTCGACGCGGCGGGCCGGCTGGCCGATCCGCTGCCTGCCGACCTCGCGGACCCCGTCTTCCTCTCGCCCGATGCGGGCGCGATCGACCTCGCCGAAACGGTTCGAGACGCCTATGGCGACGGCGAGACGGACTACTTCAAGAAGACCCGCCACTCCGGCACCGAGGTCGAGATCTCCCCCAGCGACGTCGACGTGGCCGGCCGCGACGTCGTCGTGACTGACGACATCATCGCGACGGGATCGACCATGAGCGAGGCCGTCGGCGTCCTTCGGGACCGCGACGTCGGGCGCGTCTTCGTCACCTGCGTCCACCCGCTGCTGGCGCGCAACGCGGTGACGAAACTCCGCCGCGCGGGCGTCGAGACGATCTACGGCACCGATACGATCGAGCGAGAAGTGAGCGCCGTCTCGGTCGCACCGGCGATCGCTGACGAACTGTAACCGACCCGCCGACACCGCGCCGCCACGGTTTTGCGCTGCTGGTCCGTCGATTCGAGCGTCCGTTCTCGAGACGACTGTCCGACCGTACCAGAGACAACCGACGCTCAGTGGCGCCGCCGACCGACCGTCGAGATCGCGACCGCGAGTCCGAGCGCGACGGCCGCGGCCGCGACACCGAAGCCGGGCATCGATTCGACCGTCGATTTGATTCCGCCGACGGAGACCGTCGCCGTCCGCTCGCCGGCGCTGATCTCGTAGTCGCCGGCGTCGTCGAACGTCAGTTCGGCCGCGACGCTCCCGGTCTCGCCCGGCGCGAGCGCGATCGGCTCACCGTGTTCGGTCCCCGACGCGGTCCGGAACGCGAGGCGTCCGGCCGCGGGGAGGGAGTCGGCGGTCGCGACCGATGCGGTCGCCGTCACCGTCTCGCCGGGGTCGACGCCGGCGGGTTCGACCCGCAGGTCGGTGACGGTCAGGCTCGGCGTCGACCGAACGTAGACGGTCAGCCGGTCGCCTCCGACGCGAACGTCGTAGATTCCCGGCTTCGCCGGCGTCCACACGAGCGTCGCCGTCGCCCTCTCGCCGGCCTCAAGGACTCGCCGTTCGGTCGCGACGACGTCGCCGTCGACCTGCAGGGTCGCGTCGGCGGTTCCCGCGCGGTCGTCGACGTTCTCGAGCGCGACCGGTACGGTGACGCGCTCGCGGGCCGGCACCGCCAGCACGTCCCCGGCGCCGATTTCGGTAGCGGGCCCCGAGAGCGCCGCGCGATCCCAGCGCTCCCACTCCCGGCCGTCGACCGTGACGGGTTCGTCGCCGAGTCCCGACGTGGTCGCGGTGCGAGACTGCCCGAACGTCGCCTGGTGTTCGTAGTAGCTCCACATCTCGGGCGTCGACGTCGTGTGCGCGTACCGCTCGGCGCTCGCTCGCAGTTCGTTCCCGCCCGCCGCCTCGAGCGCCGCCAGGACGTCGGCCGCCGTCACCCGCTCGTCCTGCGCGTTCAGCGTTCGGACGATATCCTCGAGGCGCCGATCGCCGTCGGTCGCCTCCCGTAACTGGCGGTCGAGTTCGCCGTAGACGAGCGCGCCCTTCGTGTAGTCGGTCCGCTCGTGGCCCCACGTCTCCGGTTCGGCGAGGACGCCGTCGGCGTATGGCGACCGCTCGCCGCGCTCGACGTGATCGCGGAACTCGCTGAACGAGATCAGCCCCTGCTCGTAGGCGAGCGAGGCGGCGTGGTACTCGGCTCCGCCCTCGACGAGCCACTCGGCGTCAGACCCGACCTCGCCGTTGGCGAAGCGCTGGTGGACGTGGACGTACTCGTGGAGCCAGACGTTCGACGCCTCGGAGAGCGGCGCGTCGGCGCGGACCCACGCGTCGGCCGCGCCGTACTGAAGGCCCCGCGAGCCCCAGTCGGCGTCGCTCGGAACCGCGGCCACGAACACCTCCTCGTCGCTCGGCGCGATCGAGAGCCTATCGCTCGCGTCGCCGAGCGCCTCGAGGATGTCGTCGGGGTCCTCGTGGAGGTCGGCGGCCTCGGGGACGACCAGTCTGATGGTCTCGCCGTTTTCGGTCCGCTCGTACTCGGTCACCGGTCCGAAGACGGCGATATCGCCCCCGGTCGCTCCCGGTCCGTCGACGGTCACCGTCTCCTCGATTCCGATGCTGACGTCGGCCTCCCGCCGGTAGGAGACGCTGACGCCCGGCACGGGAACGACGCCCCACTCGCCGGTATCGACGAAGCTGTAGCCGCTCCGGCTCGAGTCGACGCGAGCGCCGGTTCCCGTCCGGTCGGCGGGGAGCCGGACCCGGATCGACGGCGCCTCGCCGTCACCGGTCCACCGGTAGGTCCCCTCGTCGGTCGCCTCGAATCCGTCGGTCGACTGAACCTCGGCCTCGTCCTCGAGATCGACCGTCAGGCTGCTCATCGGCTCCGGGATATCGAACGTGAACTCGGCCTCGTACACGTCCGGCCGGTCGGGCAGGTGCCGGAGTTCGATCGTCCGGTGGAGGATATCGTCCGCCTCGGCCATCGCGGCCGCCTCGGCGTCGGTCTTCGTTGCGGCGCTCGATTCGGCGGTAGCAGTTGATACAGCAGTCGACTCGAGCGCCCCGGCGCTACCGGCCGCCGGATCGCTCGCTGTCGGACTCCCGCCGGCGCCGGCGATGCCGGCCGGAACGGTTCCGAGTAGTACCAGCACGATGACGAGAACGACGGCTCGAGATGTCACTACCTACGGCTGGTAAATCAGCCACCATGACTTTTGTGGCAGAGATACTGTCAGCAGAAAATGAATGATACCATTGAAAGAACACGCCGCGGAATCGCGGTGCAAACAGTCGTCCGGTGAGTGGTCACGTTTCGATTGATGCGTTTCGTCTGTTACCGTCTGCATCTCGCTCGATGACGGTGATCGTTCGAACCGCCTCCGTTATTGCTATCGTGGCCTCGTACCTGTCAGCACTCATCGCCTCATCGCACGACCCCCCGAGAGCCACTTTGTTCGTCGTCTGCTCACGGGCGCGAAGCACCCGTTCGCACGATTCGCGGGACTTCCAGTCCCGTGCTATTCGCTTCCGAGGACGTCACGTTCGCTTAGCCCTCGAGATGCTCAGCGGTACCTAATCCGATGCCTCGGCGGCCGCCAGCGGCTCGACCGCGATCTCGACACCCACCTTTTTCCGTTCGGGTCGCTCACGGTGTTCGCGACCACTCACGCAAACATCTGGACCAAAAAGCGCAGATCGTTCGGCTCCGCCTCACGACCTGCGAACCGTCTCAGTCCGTTCGACGGACGCTAATCCGACGCTTCGGCCGCTGCCAGCGGCTCGACCCCGATTTCCATCGTCACGTCCTCGACCTCCCACTCCTTGCGGTGGCCGTCGTCGATCTCGCCGATCTCGTCGGCGCGGACCTCCTCGCGGATCAGGTCCTCGCGCTCGGCGACGAGGTCGGCGACGCGGTCGTCGTCGATCTCCAGATCCAGGGCGATCCGTTCCTCGACGTCGAGATCGAGGTCCTTGCGCATCTCCTGGACGCGGCGGATGACCTCGCGGGCGTAGCCCTCGCTCTCGATGTCGTCGGTCAGCGAGGCGTCGACGTAGGCGACGCCGCGATCGTCGCCGTTCAGTCCGAACGCGGTGCCGGCGATGCCGTCGGGCGTCTGGGTGACGAACGAGACCATCTCGTCGGTGATCTCCTCGCCCTCCTCGAGCACGTCTGCAACGGCCTCTTCGATCGCCTCGAGGCTCGGCTCGTCGATGCGGGCCTCGTTGAGCGCGTTCATGACCTGCCCGGCGCGGTCGCCGAAAGCCGGTCCGAGTTCGCTCATGTCGGCCTCGGCGCTGTACTGCAGTTCTTCCCAGCGGTCCTCCGCGGAGACGAGCTCGATCTCGCGGGCGTTGAGTCGGTCCTCGAGCAGCGGCGTGTGGCGCTCGACGGCCTCGACGACGCGGTCGTCGTCAGCAGCCACGACGACCCGCGGGACGGGCCAGCGCAGCTTGCGGCCGGCCTGCTGGCGGGCGTTCGCGCCGGCCTCTTCGATCGCGCGGAGGATGGCGACGTCGTCCTCGAGCTGTTCGTCCTGCCAGTACTCGTCGACCTCGGGCCAGTCCTCCATGTGGACGGTGTCGAACCCGTCGTCGCCGGTCAGCGTCCCGTAGATTTCCTCGCTGATGAACGGCGCGTACGGCGCGAGCAGGGCGACGCTCTCCCGGAGGACCTGATAGATCGTCGCGTAGGCGGCCCGCTTCGAGCCGCTGTCCTCCTCGGCCCACATGCGCTCGCGGACGGCCTGCACGTAGAATCGCGAGACGTCCTCGACGACGAACTCGATCAGGGCGTCGAGCGCGCGGTCCTGCCGGCGGTCCTCGAAGGCCTCGGTCATCTCGGCCTTCGTGGACTGGAGGCGGGCGAGCACCCATTCGTCGATGAGTTCGAGGTCCGAATCGACGTCCTCGAGAGTGGTTGCGGTGGGATCGAACTCGTCTAAGCGCATGTAGGGCAGCGGGAACCGGAAGACGTTCCACAGCGTCCGGAGGTGGTTCTCCATCGTCTGCATCCCGTCCCAGTCGAAGCGCATGTCCTCGCCCTGCGGGTTGTTCGACAGGAGGAACATGCGCATGACGTCGCGGCCGTGGCGGTCGATGGCCTCGTGGGGGTCGATCAGGATGTCCTTGGACTTGGACATCGCGCGGCCGTCGGGCATCAGCGCGTGGCCGTGCATCAGCACCTCCTGATACGGGCTCTCGCCGAGCGCGGCGGTGCTCATCCCCAGCTGGGACCAGAACCAGCCCCGCGTCTGGTCGTGGGCCTCGAGGATGAAGTCGGCGGGCCAGAGCTCGTCGAAGCGGCTGTCGTCTTCGGGGTAGTTCAGCGTGCCCCAGGAGGCGACCGAGGAGTCGAGCCAGACGTCGAAGACGTCGGGGACGCGCGTGTAGGTGGTCCCGTCCTCGGTGATGGTGAGGTCGTCGACCGTGTCCTTGTGGAGGTCGACGTCCTCGGGGTCGACGTCCTGATCGACCCGATCGGCGAGTTCCTCGCGGTCGCCGATGACGATCATGTCCTCGTCATCATCTCGGTCCTCGGGCGTCCAAACGGGCAGCGGGATGCCCCAGTAGCGCTGGCGGGAGACGTTCCAGTCGGGGGCCTCCTCGACGAAGTCCCGGAAACGGTTGTCGCGGGCCCACTCGGGGTGCCACTCGCTGTCCTCGATGTTGTCCAGCAGTTCGTCCTTGACGTCGGTGATCGTGATGAACCACTGGTCGGTGACGATCTGGAGGATCCCCGTGTCACAGCGCCAGCAGTGGCCGTAACTGTGGTGGACGGTACCCGAGGCGAGCAGCGCGCCGTTGTCCTCGAGGTCGTCGGTGATCTCCGGATCGGCGTCCTTGACGAACTGGCCCTCGTACGTGCCGGCCTCCTCGGTGTAGACGCCGTCGCTGCCGACGGGACAGAAGATCGGGAAGCCGAGTTCGCGGCCGCGCTCGAAGTCCACTTCACCGTGGCCGGGCGCGGAGTGGACGAGCCCCGTGCCGTCGCCGTCGGTGTCGACGTAGTCGGCGGCGTAGACCTCGAGCGCCCCCTCGACGTCGACGTGGTCGGGTACCTCCTCGGCGAGCGGGTGCTCGTAGGACCAGCCGATCAGCTCCTCGCCGGAGCGCTCCTCGACGACCTCGTAGTCGTCGTAGCGGCCCTCTCGGAGGACCTCCTCGTGTTTCGCGTCAGCGACGTACAGCAGTTCCTCCTCGCCGTCCTTCTCGGCCCGGACGCCGACGTAGTCGCCTTCGGGGTCAACGGCGACGAACGTGTTCGCCGGAACCGTCCACGGCGTGGTCGTCCAGATGACGATCTTGCCCTCGCGGTCCTCGAGGTCGAACTTGACGTAGATCGAGGGGTCCTCGACGTCCTCGTACTCGACCTCGTTGTTCGCGATCGCGGTCTCGCAGCGCGGACACTGGGAGATCGAGCGGTGGCCCTTCTCGACTAACCCGCGGTCGGCGGCCTTCGAAAAGCCCCACCAGGCGGCCTCCATGTACTCCGGTTCGACCGTCCGGTAGGGGTCGTCCCAGTCCATCCAGACGCCGAAGTCTTGGAAGTCCTCCTGGAGCCCCTCGAGTTGCTCGTCGGCGTAGTCCTTACACTCCTGGATGAAGTTCTCCTCGCCGAACTCCTCGATGTCCTTCTTGTTCTCGAAGCCGAGTCGCTCCTCGACGCGGGTCTCGATGGGCAGGCCGTGCATGTCGTAGCCCGGCCGGTCGGTGACGTCGTACCCCTGCATCCGCAGGAACCGCAGGTAGACGTCCTTCAGCGACTTGTTCCAGGTCGTTCCCATGTGCGCCGACCCAGACGTGTACGGCGGCCCGTCGACGAAGAAGAACGACTCGCCGTCGGATCGGTGCTCGACCGTCTGCTCGTAGGCGTCGACGTCGTCCCAGTAGTCGAAGATCCGCCCCTCGAGTTCGTGCGGATCGTACTGGTCGTCGACCTCGCCGAATCTGCTCATACGGGTGCAATCTCACTCCGAGAGTAAAGGGGAATCGGTCCTGCTGGCGGCCGTGTGGCTCGGTTGGAGACCGTCGGTCCGTTGAAAAACAGCTACTCTGTTACTCTGCGACGCCGAACAACCGCGCGAGCACTTTCTGGTAGCCGAGGCCGTAGACGCCGGCGTAGAGCATGACGCAGCCGATCGCCGCGAGCCAGAACGCGACCGTCGTCTCGCCCGCGCCGACGTGTTGCATGCTCGCGTACTCGGCGGCGAAGCCGCCGATCGTCAGGACGCCCGCGGCGATCGTGTAGGCCACCAGCGGGAGCAGTTCTGCGAGGAGTTCCGGAATTGCCGTTCCCATTACCTACCGAGAACCGCTGCGGGTAGGTAAATCTGTCTGCTCGCGGGGGACGAGAATCCGCGGAATCCGAGCGACATAACCCGACGCCGGCCTACGTGACGCACGTGTCTCCCTCCCCTTCCGACACCAACGCGGATCCGGCCTATCCGACCGAGCGAAACGTCATCGAACCCGGCTGCGAGCGCTGTCCGGCGCTCGCCGAGCACCGCGAGTGCATCTCGTGGGGGACCGGCCCGCTCGAGGCCAGCGTGCTGGTCGTCGGCGAGGCGCCTGGTCCAGGCAATCCCGACGCCGACCGCTGGAAGGGCGGTAACTGGACCGGCAAGGCATACACCTCCCGTCACTCCGGCCGGCGCATCCGCCGGATGCTCGAGCGGGTCGGCTACGGTGACGACGCCTACTACACGAACGCGGTGAAATGTTTTCCAGCCGATCCGGCGGATCCGACGAGTAATCGGGAGCCGACGCCCGAAGAGCGAACGAACTGCCGCGGCCACCTGCTGACCGAGATCGAGACGGTCGATCCCGACGTCGTCCTCGCGACCGGGAAACACGCCACGACGAGCGTCCTCGCGGCCGAGGACCACACCCTCGAGGGCTTCATCGACGCCGTCCTCGAGCCCGTGGACTGCGAGCGACTCGAAACGACGCTCCTGCCGATCCTGCATCCGTCGTACCAGGACGTCTGGATCGGCCGGCTGGGATACGAACCCGACGAGTACCTCGCGGCGATCGGCGAGGCGCTCGAGGAACTGTGTGGTCAGGTCGGCGAGTAACGCCCCGACCGCGGTCTCGCATCGCTACCGGAGACGTCGACCAGTCATCGCCCGCTACCGAGACGCCGAACGGCCGTCGCCTCGCTACGACCGCTGTGATTCGGCGCTCGCTCGGAGCGAAGCGGGTGCGACGTCCCACCGATCCGCGGTCACGCCGTCGACGCCGGCCTCGCGCAGCGCGCGGACGTCGTCGGTCGTCCGCGCGGCCTTCCACGCGATGACGTCGAACCCGCGATCGCGGGCGGCGGACACGACGTCGGTTTCGACGCAGAGGTCGTAGTGCGGGAAGACGTGCGTACAGTCGAGTTCGATCGCTCGCGAGAGATTCTCCTCGGGTTCGTCGCCGAAGAGCAGTCCGTTCGGGACGTCCAGATAGTTCGTCTCGATCTCGGCCAGCGCCTCGGGGAGAAACGACGAGATTCGGACGTCGGCTCCGGCCGTCATCGCCGACTGCAACGTTTCGGAGGCGATCCCCCGTTCTTTCAGCTCGAGTTGCAGGGTGACGTCGTCCGGGACGGCCCGCAGGACCGTCTCGAGGCGGGGAATCGATTCGCCCGACTCGAGGACGGTCAGGTCACGGAGTTCGGTCCACGGCGTCTCCGCGACCCGGCCGGACGCGCCGGTGACGCGCTCGAGGGTTTCGTCGTGAAATACCACCAGTTCACCCGAACCGCACCGCCGAACGTCGATCTCGACCGCGGGGAGCCGACGAGCGGCTTCGCGAATTGCGAGACGGGTGTTTTCCGGAAACTGATCCGCACAGCCGCGATGGCCGATTATCTCCATCTATCCGGGTCCCGGCACCCACCGACAATCAACATTTTGGTTCCGCTGTGACATTCCGGACAATCGTCCAGAATGTATCGAACGCTGACCGGCGTGGCGACGAATCGCGGCGCGGGGTCGTCTCGCGGGCTCGCGACCGGCGCCGGACTTCCGCCGCGTTCGGTCGCCGATCAGACGCGGCGGTGGCGGTCACGCACACCGAATTCGGTCGGAGGCGAGCCACGCTCGCAGTCGGTCGAGGTCGGTTGGTCGATTGAGCTCCACGTGTCGCTCGGCCGGGATCAACAGCGGCCGCGTCGGCGTCCGCGGGTAGACGCAGGGGTACCAGTCCTCGAGCCGTTCGCGCAGGATTCGCATCGCGGCCGTTCGGTGCTCGCGGCTCACGACGCCGAAACCGGCGTGCTGGTGGCCCTCGATGAGTCCGTACGCCGAGACGCGTCCCGTCTCGTCCCACCGAATCGCCGTCTCCGTGCTCTGGAGCCCCGGAACGCACCCGACGAGGTTGAGACGGCCGCCGAGGGCCCCGAACTGTCCGGACAGCCGCCCGAGCACCCGCTCGTCGAGGAGGACGTCGCCGTTCATTACCAGCAGATCGTCGTCGATGCGCTCGAGCGCGAGGAGCAGCGACGCGGCGTTCTCGTACCGGTCCCATCCCTCGAGGACGATCGGGTCGACGGGATCGTACCGCTCGAGAACGGTCTCGTGACGGTATCCCAGCACGACGCACGTCCCGTCCACGTACGGCTCGAGCAGATCGCGCTGTCGATCGTACAGCGTCCGGCCGTCGAACTCGAGGAAGGCCTTCGGAACGTCGTCCGTGTAGGGTCGCATCCGCCGGCCCCGTCCCGCGGCGAGGATCACGCCGCGCATCGCAGCACCTCGCTGGCGGCGCGTTCGCCGGCCCGGCCGTCCATCGGAATTCCGAGCTCCTCGAGCCACGACTCGCGACGGCGCGCGACGGGTGCGGGCTCCCCGTTGCGGTAGAGGTCGTCGACCAGCGCGAGATCGAGCGCGTCCGTCGTGACGCCGATCTCCGGAACCGTGCGGTCCGGCGCGTCGATGTCCGTCAGCTGGACGAGCGGCCGTCCGGTGTGGAGCCACTCGGCGATCGACCCCGAGTAGTCCGAGACGAGGATGTCGGACCGCCGCATGCTCTCGGTCGGCGTCACGGTCTCGTCGAAGACGACGTTCGGTAGCTCGGCGATTCGGGCCCTGCACTCGCGCGTGACGGCCAGCCCCGGGCCCTCGCGTCTGTCGGTCGGGTGGGGCCGAAAGAGCAGTTCGTACTCGGTATCGGCGACGCACTCGACGACCGAACGGGCGGTGTTCGCGTACGCGCCGCGACCGACCATGTAGTTCGTCGGCGCGTACAGCACCCGGCGCTCGCGGGGCGGCGGCGCGTCGACCAGCGCGTCGGCTTCCGGGAGGCCGACGACGGCCACGGTCACGTCGGGCGGCGCGGCGGCCCGATAGGCCCTGGCCCACCGCTCGCCGGGCGCGAGGGCGGCGGCGACGTGCTCGAGCATCGTCCTCGCCGTGACGTCGATCTCCCCGCGACCGATCGACGCGCCGTGTCGCACGTGAACGAGCGGGTACTCCTCGTAAAACGAGAACCGCTCGATCCCGAACCGATGGTTGTAGACGACGACGGACGGATCGATCGCTCGCACGTTCTCGTCGACCGCGCCGGGGTCTCGGACCTCGATCTCCGCGATCCGGTCGCTACAGCCGCGCGCGTCCGCTCTGACCGGGACGAACGCCGATTCGACGTCCACGTGCCGGTCGATCGCCTCGAACGTCTTCCGCATGAACGGTCGCTCGATGGCGTACAGCACCGCTACCATCTCGCAGTCACCCGTGCACCCGTCTCGAGCGGTAGCGTCTCGGTCTGCGTGCTGACACAGTGGCTCCGTTCGGTCGCCGTGCGAATGATACCCACGAATAGGGTGATCAAAGTATTAATACTTGCAGCTTGCCGCCGCTATGTAGGTATACTGTCCACTTACGACGAACTTTTTGATCCGACTGTCGTAAATTCGAGACTGTCCGCTGTATGCGCCAAGTCGAACGCGGTCTCGTGGCTCGTCGGTCAATTGTCGCCGAAAAACCGCCGGCGGTGGTGTGTCTGGGTGCGTGACGTGGTGGATGCCGACGGTCGTGCGGTCGGCCCGGTGTGACCAGTGTGACGGTGTCGGTCCGGTACAGGCGTGCGATGGAGCACGAGGTTCCCATCAGCGCGATGCGACAGCCCCTGCTGGGCACTCCCACCGAGGCGGTGTGGTATATTGAACGGCCCCGATCGTCCATCACGATTCTCGACAGGTAAGCACAGTTAGCCGGACTTTGCGCCAGTTCACACTGTTCGCGGGCGGTGATGGTCGCCGAGCGGTGGCGATCTCGACCGCGGGCCAGCGAGTAAGCTTCTTACAGCCGGCCGACACACACTCGCGTATGAGTACGATCTTCAGCCAGATCGTCGAGGGGGAGATCCCCGCTCGAGTCGTGTACGAAGACGAGACGACGATCGCCTTCCTCGACGCCAATCCCCTGGCGCCGGGGCACACGCTGGTCATCCCGAAAGACGAGTACGAGCGACTGAACGACGTCCCTGACGACGTCGCCGAGGACCTCTACGCGACGATCCACCGGCTGGTGCCCGCCGTCGAGGAGAGCGTCGACGCCGACGCCTCGACGGTCGCGTTCAACAACGGCGAGGAAGCCGGCCAAGAAGTGCCCCACGTCCACTGTCACATCGTCCCGCGGTTCGAGGGCGACGGCGGCGGCCCGATCCACGCCATGTTCGGCGGTCAGGCGGACATCGACGACGACCGACTCGACGAGATCGCCGACGAAATCGAGTCTCGAGCCTGAGACCGCGGTCCGGTCCGCGGGTTCTCGCTAGAGTGCCGACGGTGTCCGGCCCGCGGCGAGCGTGCCGTGACGCTTTTGTCACTCGCCCGTAACCCTGGCGTATGCTCGCCGATATCGCCGCCCAGTTCCGGGCCCACCCCGTCGCCACGACCCTCGAGGTGGGGAGCGTGGTCGTCTGTCTGTTCCTGTTTCTGGGGACGCTCGCGCTGTTCGCGACCGGGCTCCCGACGGGTCGGGGCGATCCGTGGCTCGTCCTCATCGGCGTCGGCGCGGTCTTCGTCGTCTTCTGGACCGCGCTGGTGCCGCTGTACGAGCGGTTCGTGTACGAGCCGTGAGTTAGCGGTCAGTGTCGCTGATCCGTACCCGGTGAATCTCACTCTCCTTCCACTCTGAACGACGGAACCGATGTGCAGTGGCGCGCGCTGTCGATCGTGACCGAGCGACTCGAGGTGCGACCGACGGGAGCACCTCGGATGCAAACGGGGAACGGTGTGACCCGTGAGCGACGCGAGGGGCGATCGGCGATACTGCGCGAGGGATGAGCGAACGAAGTGAGCGAATCGGCTGGGGAGGACGTGGAATTCCCTGTTGCCAGCGTAAGTGGCGTGTTCACTACTCACTCGAGGAGACCGATTATTGATTGGGTTTCACTTCAGAACCGAGTTCGAAACGACGCGCTCTGCTAATCGTGGCAGCTGGGGGGTGCCACACCCTCCCCAGCCGATTCGCTCGCTCGCTGGCTCACGGCTGTGCCGTTCGCCGTTCCGCGGCGCGAAGCGCCGCGCTCCGCTCCCTCACTCATCCCTCGCGCAGTGTCGAGCTGCGGTTCACCGCGGTACAGCGCGCGCCACCGCAGGTGACGAGACTTGCTCGTCTGTCGAGCGGTCGAACGCGCCGCTTCTCGGACGACGAAACGAAATCGTGCTCGAGACACTCAAAGCAGCGGGCCGATGAACAGATTCCCGTAGCCCAGCGCGACAAGCAGGCCGAGGAACGTCGGGACGAGAAACGGCGTGCCCGGCGAGATCCAGACCGTTTCGTTCGTCGCGAGCACCTCGAGGCCCTCCCGGAGTTCGGCGGGCCGGGTTCCGTAGGCCGAGCCGTCGATGTCCTCGAGGAAGGCCGCGGCGCCCCAGGGGTCGTCGTCGATCGATGTCTCGAAATCGTCGTCATCGAAGTCGGTCTCGAGCCCGTCTCCGTCGTCGGCGTCGGTCTCGAGTTCGCCGTCGTCCTCGAGCCTCGCTCCACCGTCGCTCCGAACCGTCGCAGTGACGGCGCCGTCGGTCGGGGGGTTGGGCTCGTCGGGCAGGGTCGTCGGATCGCGGTAGCGGTCGGGGTCGTCGCGGACGTCGGCCAGCGTCAGGCCGCGCCAGCGGAGGTACATCCGAAGGGCGTCAAGGTCGAGTCCGCCCCGAGAGGGGCCGTCGGGCGTCTCGAGGAGACGGCCGTGGGTCTCGGGGACCGCGTCCCACGAGACGGGCCAGCCGATGAACATGACGCCGGTAAACCGACCGGCGACGGCGTTGCGGACGGCGAGGAAGATCGGAGCGGCGAGGCCGATGAAGACGGTGTTGACCAGGACGGTAAACGCGAACGCCTCGACGGGCATGGTCGTCAGGGGGAACGTCTGCGAACCGATCGCGTACTCCGGGTAGACCGGGAAGAACAGGGCCAATACGAGCAAAGCCTTCGCGTCCGCGCCGCCGATCCCGCCGACCCACCAGAACAGGTAGGCGATGGGGACGACGAAGCCCAGGCTGACCGCCGTCGGCAGGAGGAAGTCGTAGGTCCAGGCGGTCCCGCCCGTCGTCCAGGCGAGCCAGCCGTCCCAGACGAGCAGGACGGCGCCGAGCAGCGAGAGGGGGATCCAGACGGCACTCGAGACGCGCCTGGTCTTGATGTCGCGGACGGCGACCCAGGCGAAGACGGGAACGGCGACGAGCCGCAGGAGATCGGGGGTCGTCGCGACGTCGGCGAGAGTCACAGATTCCCCTCTCGAAGCGGGGGAGTGTTATCCTTTCGGCTGCCCACCGGAGCCGTCGGACTCGAGATCGAGCCCGGGGCGGATCG
The DNA here is from genome assembly GCF_000025325.1 of Haloterrigena turkmenica DSM 5511. Classification (NCBI taxonomy): domain Archaea; kingdom Methanobacteriati; phylum Methanobacteriota; class Halobacteria; order Halobacteriales; family Natrialbaceae; genus Haloterrigena; species Haloterrigena turkmenica. The sequence continues at coordinate 108,714 of NC_013743.1, forward strand.
ATCTACGGACGCCAGACGGAAGCGGATGACGGCAGCCAAGCACGGGAGACACCGCCATCCATCGATGGCTCTCGAGGTACGGAGCGATCGGCCACACTAAAAATTCGGTTCGCAGGTGGTGCAACCTGCGTGTCTGCAACTCGGCCCGTTCGGGCCGACGACTGGCTTAGATGACGCGGTTCTGCAGGTAGTCGAGGTGCTTGGCGTTGTAAACGATCTTGACCTCGTCGGTCTCTGCGGAACCGATGCAGGTCAGTCGGACGTCCTTCTCCTCGACTTCCTCGTCCGAGAGGATCTGCTGCATGTCCATGTCGATCTCGCCCTCGAAGACGATGGCTGCGCAGTTCGCGCAGGCGCCTGCGCGGCACGAGAAGGGCCAGTCGTAGCCCTGGGCCTCGGCGGCCTCGAGGATGTACTCGCCCTCGGCGACGTCGAGGGTACCGTAGTCCTCATCGTCGAGGCCGGCGTCTGCGGCCTGCTCGAAGAGGTCGTCGTCGTCCATGTCCCAGCCCTGGTCGTCCAGTACTTCGTAGTTGAGGTATTCTACCGTGGGCATCACTCGGTGATTCACGTCCCGCACTGGTATAGCTTGCTGTTCAGTCCTAAATTGTCTTTGACGCGGGATTGGCAAGTTCGAAGGAAAGAATGTCAATATCTGTCGATCGACGGCCCGGAAACCGGGAGAGAAAAAGAAACGTTTCAACCAACTCTCCAAGTTCTCACATCGTTTGCCGCTTTCTATATATACTAGCACACTGGTGGCAGCGAACGACGAGCCGTCGGCGACTCAGATCGCCGCCGACGTGGCGTCGACTCGAGGCCCACCGTCGAAATGGAATCGAGATCGGTCGTCGAACGCCGCGGCTAAAAGCCGAATATCGGGACGAACCGGAACGTGATGAACGCGCCGACGGTCGAGATGAGCGGGACGACGTTCTGCATGAGGATGACGCGGGCGGTCGTCGAGGGGTCGAAGAGGTCAGACGCCTTCGGGATGTCTTCGGGCTCCTCCTCGCCGATGTCGGGCGACTGTTCGCCCTCCCGTTCGGCGGTGAGCGCGCCGACGGAGACCCGAGTCTCCTCGCCGCGGGCGGCGTCGGACAGCGTCGTCGTTCGCGTCGCGCGCCCCCAGCCCAGTCCGACGATGCTCATCGTCGCGATGACGACGAAACTCGCGGGGATGCCGATCGCGGAGAGGCCGACGACGATGGTCGAACTGATGACGGCGACGACGATCGCGGCCGTCAGCGGCAGGTTCGTGATGTCGTTACCGAGCGTGTCCAGCGTCCGACGGGCGATGGTGAAACAGCCGACGGCGACGGCCGCGGAGCCGATCAGGATCAGCGGCACCATGTCGACGTCGCCGGTGCCGTAGATCGGCGCGATCGCGTTGGCGATGTTGCTCGTGCCCGAGGAAAAGCCCATCAGGCAGCCGATGCCGACGACGACGAACGCGCCGGTGACCTCCCGCCGGTCGCCGTCGGCCCCGAACTGGAGCCGCGGTACGGCGCCCGATCGGTCGACCGAGATCATCGGCTCGCCGTCCGTACTCCCCTCGATGGCGACCCAGGCGTTGATCCGCGGGTAGAAGTACCGGCCGACGACACCGGCGACCCAGAAGCCGGTGATCGGCGCGACGATCCACCAGACGACGATCTCGCCCAGCACCGACCAGTCGAGTTCGCCGGTCGCCAGCCCGAGCGCGGCGATGGCGCCGACGGCGGTCATCGACGTCGAGGCCGGGACGCCGGCGTAGTTGCCGACGAACAGCGCGCCGCCGATGAAGAAGAGGACGGCGACGTTCGAGCGGAGCGTGAAGATCGAGGTGTCGGTGACGAGTTCCTCGCCGAGCGTGGTGACGACCTGCGGGCCGATAGTGTAGGCCCCGACGAAGAAGAAGATCGACATCAGGCCGGCGGCCATCACCTTCGTAATGACGTTCGCGCCGACGGCCGGACCGAACGCCGGTCCCGTCGTCGAGCCGCCGATGTTGTAGCCGACGAAGATCGCAGTGAGGATTCCGACGATAAGCAGCGGTTCCGCGTTCACGTCCTGTAGTCACGCGATCCGATACTAAAAACGCGCCCATTCGTCTCCGGGGTTGCGAGCGACAGCGGTCCGCGCGGATCCGCCGGTCTCGGGAGGTGTGATCGTCGACGGCGTTCGGCGACCGGTGTGTAGTCGCCGTACTGTCGGACCGACCGCGCCGCTCACCGGACGACCGTCACCGGGACCGGCGACCGACGAACCACCTTCTCCGCGACGTTACCGACGAACAGGCGGTCCGCCACGGACCCGCCGTGACTCCCGATGACGATCGTATCGTACTCGTCGGCCCGTTCGAGGATCGCCCGGACCGGATGTCCCAGCTCCACCGCCGTCTCGAGGGTCGCGTCACTGTCGGCCGCGTCGACGAGCTCGCGCGCGCGGTCGAACACCGCTTCCGCGTGGTCGTCGGCCATCTCCTCGAGGTCGTCGGCCAGCGCCAGTCCCGTCGCTTCGCCCCACAGCGCCGACGGTTCTCCGACGACGGTCAACACCGTGATTTCGGCGTCAGGATGGGCCTTGAGAGCGTACTCGAGGGCGTGTCCGCTCATCTCGGAGCCGTCCATCGGAACGAGAACGCGTGTGATCATACGTGCCCTCCCACGCCGACGGAAATAAGCGCAGGTGGTGACGGGTCGCTCGACACGACGCGGAGTTCCGACGCAGTCGACACGCTTGACGAGTTCGTAGGTCTATACGCGCGTGGGCGTCGCGATCGTCGTCGAATCAGATTCCGAAGATCGGAATGAACCGAAACGTGGCGTACGCGCCGAGCGTCGCGATCATCGGGACGACGTTCTGCATGAGGACGACGCGGGCCGTCGTCGCCGGATCGAAGAGGTCGGCCGCACTGGGGACCCGTTCGGGTTCCTCGTCGCCGATCGCCGGTAGCTCCTCGCCCTCCTCGTCGGCGGTCAGCGCGCCGACCGAGACCGGGGCCGACTCCTCGCCCCGGACGGCGTCGGACACCGTTATCGGACGCGTCGCCCGCCCCCAACCGAGACCGATGATACACATCGTCGCGATGATGACGAAACTCGCGGGAATGCCGATCGCGGAGAGGAAGATAACGAGCGAGGCGCTCACCGTCGCGGTGACGATCGCGGCCGTCAGCGGCAGTTCCGTGAGTTCGTTCCCCATCGTCTCGAGAGTGCGCCGTGCGATCGTGACCGTGCCGATCCCGACCGCGGCACAGCCGATGAGGATGGCGGGATTCATCTCGAGTTCGCCGCTACCGACGAGCGGAGCGACCGCGTTCGCGATGTTCGAAGTGCCGGAGGAGAAGGCCATCAGACAGCCGATGACGATCACCATCGCCACGCCCCCCAGCTCGCGCCGGTTCGTGGTCTCGGTCGGGACCGGAATCGGAACGCGGCGGGACCGATCGATCCGGTACAGGGGGCCCTCACTGCGCACCATCGCGACCCTGCGATTGAGCGACGAGTAGAAGTAACGGCCGATGATCAGCGAGACCCAGAATCCGATAAACGGAGAGACGATCCACCAGATAGCGATCTGCCCCATCACGACCCAGTTGAGTTCTCCGGCGGCGAGTCCGAGTCCGGCGATCGAACCGACGGCCGTCATCGACGTCGATGCGGGGACGCCGAAGAAGTTGCCGATGAACAGTGCGATGCCGATGAAAAAGAGGACACCGACGCTCGCCTCGAGCGTGAAGACGGCGGAGTCGTACACGAGATCACCGCCGAGGGTCTCGACGACGCGACGGCCGATCGTCCACGCGCCGACGAAGAAAAACACCGTCATCAGTACGCCAGCCATCGTCTTCGAGATGGCGTCGGCACCGACGGCCGGACCGAACGCCGGCCCCGTCGTTGCTCCGCCGATGTTGTAGCCCACGAAGACGGCCACGAGAATCCCCACGACCAGCAGCACGGACACCATACTGATATACGGCTTTCACGTCGATTCAGATATTCGTTGTGCCGTCGTGTACGACGCGAGAATCGACGGGTTGTCGGGTGCGGTGGCGCCCACGTCGGTAAACCGGTACGGCTGCGAGGATTACCGAGGCGTCTCTCCGGTCTCGTCCCCGCTGTCCACCGATTCGTCGGCGACCGTCTCCTCGAGGAGGTCTTCGATCTCGTCTTCGCGCGGACGACGGTCGATGCGCTCGTCGACGGTTTCGATCTGTCGCTGGACCGCATCGACCTGTTCGCCGATCGACTGTTCGACGGCCTCTTCGACCGTCTCTTCGACTTCCTGCGTCATCCACTCCGGATCGAAACGGGCCATCTTCCAGATGACGTGTAGTGCGTACGACACGAGAACGCCGAGCCCGAGCGCTAACCCGACCCGCGTTCCCTCGACGACGATTAGCACGACCGAGACGAAGATCAGTGCACCGTAGGCGAGATCGATGATCGCGTCGATACGGCGCGGATTCATCGGTCGGTCGGCCTCTTCAGCGTAGTCACGGGTCGATTTCGGACTCGATCCACACGGACGCTCATAACGTAGTGTCATTTCAGGGTAGCGTGTGAAATCACTTTGGGGGAACTGCATCACACGCCCCAGAAGAGAGCGATCCCGAGCACGGTCACCACCGAGAGCAGCAACTGCAGCGGCGCGCCGATCCGGGCGTAGTCGCTAAAGCGGTAGCCGCCGGGTCCGTAGACGAAGAGGTTCGTCTGGTAGCCGATCGGCCCCAGAAAGGCGGTGCTGGCGGCGAACGTCACGGCGAGGACGAACGCGAACGGGTTCGCACCGACGCCCGCCGCCGCGGCCGCCGCGACCGGGATCAGGAGGACGACGCTGGCGTTGTTGCTGATCACGTTCGTCAGTAGCGCCGTGAGCATGTAGAACAGCCAGAGGACCGCGATCGTCGGCAACACCTCTGCGACTTCGACGATCGCGAACGCGAGCAGCGCCGCCGCGCCGGACTGCTCGAGGGCGACCCCCAGCGGGATCACGCCGGCCAGCAGGAAGATGATGTCCCATTCGACGGCGTCGTACAGCTCGTTCGCGTCGAGGACATCGGTGACGACCATCGCGACGACGCCGGCGAGCGCGGTGATCAGGATCGGATAGATCTCGAGGGCCGCAATCGCGACGACCCCGATCATGATGGCGACGGCGACCGGCGCCTTATCGGCGCGGTACTCGGACCGTGGCGGTTCGCGGGCGACGATCACGCCGTCGCGCCGCGAGAGTCGATCCAGCATGTCGGGCGACGCCTGGATGAGCAGCGTGTCGCCGACGTCGAGCCGGCGGCCGACGATTCGATCGCCGACGAGCGCGCCGTGGCGCCGGAGGCCGAGGACGGCGGCGCCGAACTCCTCGCGAAACGACTCGGGCTCGAGGCGTTCGCCGATCAGTTGCGAGTCCAGCGCGACGACCAGTTCCGTGACGATCCCCGACTCGCCGTCGGGAGACAGCGTCGCGGTGGAGTCCGATCGACCGACGAGTTCGACGCCCTCGGCGTCCTCGAGAGTCGCGATCGCGTCCCGGTTCGTTCGAACGACGAGGACGTCGCCCTCCGCGAGGTGGGTGCTTCGGCGGGGAGCGACCGAGCGATCCGCGTCGCGGACGACCTGTACGACGTCGACCTCGGGGCCGAACCTGTCCGTCGCCTCGCCGACCGTCTCCCCCACAAGCGGCGACCCGGGGACCACCGCGACGTCGGCGATGTAGTCCCCGACGTCGTACTCCTCGAGGTAGTCCGCCCGCGGCGGGACGCGCTCGGGCAGGAGGTAGTGGCCGACGAAGATCAGGTAGAGCGAGCCGACGAGGGTCACGACGATCCCCAGTCGCGTGAACTCGAACATCGAGAACCGATGGAGTTCGGGGTACTCGGAACCGAGGCGGGCGCTGATGTCGCTCGCGAGGATGTTCGTCGAGGTACCGATGAGCGTGAGCATCCCGCCGATCTGCGAGGCGTAGGACAGCGGAATCAGCAGCTTCGAGGGCGAGGTGTTCCCGCGGTTGGCGACGTCGGTGACGACCGGCACTAGTAGGGCGACGACCGGCGTGTTGTTCAGGAAGCCGGAGACCGGGGCGGTCGCGGCGACGGTCGCGAATAGCTGCCTCCGGAGGCTGTCGCCCGCGAAGGCCGCCATCCGCCGTCCCAGTTCCTGGACGAGCCCCGTTCGGCTGATGCCGCCGCTCAAGATCAGCATCGCCAGCACCGTGATCGTCGCCTCGTTGGCGAACCCGGAGATGCCGGTCTCGGGATCGACCCCCGTCCACGGTTCTAAGACGACCAGAATCACGATCAGCAGGATCGCGGTCACGTCGATCGGCAGTCGTTCGGTGACGAACAACGCGAGGGCGACCGCGACGACACCGAAGACGACGAGAACGTCCGTCGTCAGTTCGGGCCGGGTCGCGAGGTCCTGTGCGAGCGCGACGGGAACCGACATCCAGATATCACAGCCCACGCCGTCCCGTGCCGTAATAGCTCGCCACGAGATCCGAACTGTAACGGCTCGAGACCCGTCATCCGCGCTGATACGCGTCGCTCGTCCGTCCGTCGCCGCCGCCCCCTCGCTCGAGTCTCCCCGCCGAGTCTCGACGGGGCCGTCGACGCCGCATCGTCGCCGGCACCGAAGTCGGTGGCTTTAGGCTCGCGCCCGGCCTGCGCCCTCGTATGAGCGCGTTTCCGGAGTTTCAGGTAATTCCCGCCGTCGACATGCAGGACGGCGAAGTCGTCCAGCTCGTCCAGGGCGAGCGCGGGACCGAAAAGACCTACGGCGACCCAGTCGACGCCGCCCGGCGATGGCTCGACGAGGGCGCCGAGGCGTTGCACCTCGTCGATCTGGACGGTGCCTTCGAGGGCCAACGGGCGAACGGCGACGCCATCGACGAGGTCCTCGAGACCGTCGACGTCCCGACGCAGTTAGGCGGGGGCATCCGCACCGCCGACGACGCCGTCGACCTGCTCGAGCGCGGCGTCGACCGGGTCATCCTCGGCACGGCGGCCGTCGAGAACCCCGACATCGTCGCCGAGATCAGCGAGCGCCACCCCGACAGCGTGGTCGTCAGCCTCGACGCGAAGGACGGCGAGGTCGTCGTCGAGGGCTGGACCGAGGGGGCCGGAATCTCGCCGGTCGACGCCGCCGAACGCTACGCGGAACTGGGGGCCGCGGCGATTCTGTTCACGAACGTCGACGTCGAGGGGAAACTCGAGGGTGTCGCCGCCGAACCCGTCCGCGAACTGGTCGAGGCGACAGACGTTCCGGTCATCGCGAGCGGCGGCGTCGCGACGCTCGAGGACGTGCGGGCGCTCGAGGACGCCGGCGCGGCCGCGGTCGTGGTCGGAAGCGCGCTGTACGAGGGGAAGTTCACGCTCGCGGAGGCGCAGTCTGCCATCGACAGTAGCTGAATCAGTGCTGGAGTCGATCCGTCGTGCAGAGATCGATGGCCTTGCTTTCAACGGCTTCCCGAAGATTCGAGCGTGCTGCTCGTTCTTCTCCTCGTTCGCTGTTCCGAGGTGCTCACTCCGTTCGCACCTCGCCTCGCTCGGCTAGCCGACAGCGTTGCAGGTAGTAACGGTCGGGAGCACGGCTCGAGCAACGCGAGAGCCGTGCGACCCGGGGGAGGGCAGGCGACCACCCGTTCTGACCGCGAGCGAGGCCGTCGGCCGAGCAAGCGGGCCGACGACCGATGTGGAGAGCGCGGCGCTACGCGCCGCGACCGAGCGAACGGCGGAGCGGAGCGTCGATGGTCCGATCGGCTGATCGGTGCGTGACCCCGGTGTTCACACTGGAACGAATGCTATTGCCCGTAGCCGTGGCCGACGTAGAGGGCGCAGACGTTGACGGCGAGGAGGAGGAGGAACGTAACGGTGATCTGGGGATCGCCCAGTCCCTGTGCGAGCAGCGGGAGATGGACGAACGGGAGGGCGATCGCGACCCAGAACGAGAGGAACTGTGTCGGGCCTTTGACTGAGCGGACGAGCCTGCGGAGGCGCTGCTCGTGTTGTCGGTCCGATTCAGGGCCGGACGGACCGATCGATTCGTTCGAGAGCGGGGAGGGGTTTGACATCGATTCGGGTCACCTCTTCGTACACACGACATTCTCCCCTCTCATCATATAACGGACTGAATATTGTCGTCATTTCGCTTCGTTTTACCCCCGATAACGAGTCAATACCATATTTCGAAACTCGATTAGAATCGATTAGATATTTCATAAAAGTACTAGAGGGGGTAACTCGATCCGAAGCGGTTTTCGGCTACCGAGCGGTCGAGAGTGAACTGTAGGTGACAGTATCGATATATAGACACTATCGGTACCGGCTCGCTCGACGGGGGCCGATCGAGCGCAATTCCCTTGTACCGGCGGTGCGATCGAAGCGACATGAGCGAGCGAACGGCGACCCGAACGCGGGAGACGGCCGAGACGTCGATCGAACTCGAGCTCGCGATCGATGGAGACGGCGAGGCCGACGTCGACACCGGAATCGGTTTCTTCGATCACATGCTGACGTCGTTCGCCAAACACGGCCTGTTCGACCTAACCGTCGACTGCGACGGTGACCTCGAGGTCGACGACCACCACACCGTCGAGGACGTCGCGATCGTCCTCGGAGAGGCGTTCGACGAGGCGCTGGGCGATCGCTCGGGGATCGTCCGCTACGCCGACCGGAAGGTGCCCTTGGACGAGGCCGTCGCCGGCGCCGTCGTCGACGTCAGCGGACGGCCCCGCTTCTACTTCGACGGAGCGTTCTCGCAGGCCCAAATCGGCGACTTCACGAGCGATATGGCCCGCCACTTCGGCGAGTCGCTGGCGATGAACGCCGGCCTGACCGTCCACCTCGAGGTTGTCTCCGGCGAGAACGCCCACCACGAGGTCGAGGCGCTGTTCAAGGCGCTCGCGCGGACGCTCGACGACGCGACGCGATTCGACGAGCACCGCGAGGGGACCCCGAGCACGAAGGGGACGCTCTAGGCCTCGGGTCGCCGCAGTTCGCCGCGCGTCTCGACGAACTCGTCCCGGTCGATCGCGTGATCGATGATCGCGTCGACCTCGTGGGACTCGAGGTCGTAGGCGCCGGCGGCGAGACTTTCGACGGCGCTGCGTTGCAGGGGAAACTCGCGGTTTCGCAGCAGCCGAAGCACCTTGCCGTACGCGGCCGGCGGCTGACTCGACTCGTCTCGATCGGCCGACGCGCTGGTCTCCGCGTCGCTCGAGCGCTCGTCGTCCGACTCGGTTGTGTCGTCGGTTTCCTCCTGGGTTGTAGACTCCGTTTCCGACGTGTCCGACTCCCCATTCGCGGGCTCGGATCGCTCGAAGGTGATCCCGTCCTCGAGAAGCGAGTTAGAATCGATTGCCGCATCACCGCCGGCGTCGGTGCCGCGGTCGTCGGGCTCGGCAGCTTCGGCGGCGTCGGTTTCGGCGGCGTCCTCACCGGTGGCGTCGCTCTCGCCGGTGGCGTCGCTCTCGCCGGTACTCGCGTCCGACACCGTCGCGTTGGGACTCGAGGCCCGCGATCGCTTCGGGGTCGACTCGTCGGCCGACGCGACGACGGTTCCGCTCTCGCTCGTGGATTCGCCAGCGCGGGCGTCGTCGTCGCTCTCGTCGTCGGAGCGCTGGTCGCTCCCGTCCTCGTCCTCAGCGGCTGCTGCCGACGACTCGCCGTCGGCGCCGGCGCGGGCGAGCAGCGGTTCGATGAGGGTCTGCAGATGGTTCTTGCAGTCGGCACAGAGGACGACGCGTCGCTGTTCGGCCTCGGTCGGCTCGAGTTCGGGCGGGACGATTTCGAAGGCCCCGGCGGCGTCGCCGCCACAGAAGTCACAGCGTCGGAGTTCGCGCATGGTGTGGCGTTTTCCCCGGACCGTCAAAAATCGCCCGTCAGACGCGGCGTCTCCTCGTTGGCGTCGATCACTGGGCCTTATACGCCGGCCGCCGTATACCCGGCAACGAATGTTCGACGAGATCATGGAGAAGTTCGAGGGCTCGCCCAGCCAACAGGCGGTGATTCGCTTGCTACTGGAGCGAGGGTTCTCGGTCAACGACGACGGCCGCGTCGTCTCCGGGGGGATCGAGATTCCGAACACGGGTATCGCTCGCGAGATCGGCGTCGATCGGCGCGTCGTCGACTCGACGACCGACGTCATCCTCAAGGATCCCGAACTGCGCCGTATCTTCCAGAACATCTCGCAGGTGCCGAGCCTGATGGACCTGGCGCCGGTGCTCGACCTGACGGTACTGACGGTCACGCCCGACGACGCCGATCAGAAGGGAATCGTCGCGGGGATCACCGGGCTCTTGGCCGAACACGATATCTCGATCCGCCAGACCATCAGCGAGGATCCGGAGTTCACCGACGAGCCACAGCTCTACCTGATCACCGATCAGGAGTTGCCGGGTAACGTCATCACCGAAATTCGGGACCTCGAGTTCGTCCGCAAGATCGAACTCCAGTGACGGCCGGTCAGTCGTCACCGTCGGTCGACACCGTATCGACGTGATCGTCTAACACCGACTTGGTCGCCGTCGTCAGTTCCTTGAACCGGTCCATCGACATACTGTCGGTCGTCACCCAGACGCCGTGGGGTCCCCGGATCACCCGCGAGAGGTAGCCGTTTTCGAACATTCGGACCGTCGCCTGGTACTCGCCGAGTTGGGTGTTGCGGTAGGCCGACTGGGAGCGAAAGCCGAGCCGCTCGTGATCGGCGAACCCGACGAGGTCGGCTGTCCGCTCGAGGTCCGAGCGGAGGTAGATCTGCTCGACCTCGTCCTCGGTGAAGTAGGTGATGCTCCGCAGTTCGTCGCCGACGGCGGTTCGACTGACGCTGAGCAGTTCCTCCGCGAGCGTCCGGTCGATGGTTTCGGTCTCGAGCTCGGTTTCGTCGTTCATACCCGCATTCACCACAGCGGGGAACAAGAGCGTACTGAACGTAGGAAATTTGATAATTCGGCCGGACGAACGGACCGACGCGCTCTTTTCGCTACCGGGCGTACCGTCGAGCATCGTGCGAGGGGAGTCGCCGTGAGTCGATCGTACCGGACCGTCGCCAAGGCGGCGACCGCCGACTTCGTCGTGCAGGGCTCGGAGTTCATCGGCCGCGTTCGACCGGTCGACTCCGTCGACGCCGCCGAGTCGTTCGTCGACGCCGTCAGCGAGGAGTACGCCGACGCCACCCACAACGTCCCCGCTTACCGGGTGCGAGTCGGCGACGAGAGCGGCGAAAACGGCGGGAGGACCGAGGACGCCGCGGGAACGGGCCACTTTCTTCGGGAGTACTCGAGTGACGACGGCGAACCCTCCGGCTCGGCGGGGAAGCCGGCGCTGAACGTCCTCACCCAACAGGAAATCGAGAACTGCGCGGTCGTCGTCACGCGCTACTACGGCGGGACGAACCTCGGCGTCGGTGGCCTCGTCCGGGCTTACTCGCGGGCGGTCAAGGAGGCCGTCGAGGCGGCCGGCGTCATCGAGGAGCGACCGCACGAAACCGTCTCGATCACCGTCGAATACGACGATTCCGGGACGGTCCGCGGGATTCTCGAGAGCGAGGGCTACGAGTTCGAGGCCGACTACCAGGCGGATGTCTCGTTCGACGTTCGAGTCCCCCTCGAGGAGGCCGACGCGTTCCGGGATCGACTGCGGAGTGCGACGAGCGGGCGGGCGGACCTCGAGTGAGCCCTCGCCGTCGTGCCTGCGGCCGACTCGTTCGCCCTGAACTCTCGACGGCGAAGGCCCGGAGCGCAGCGAATCCGACTGACGGGCCCCGAGCCGCCGGCGGACGCGGCCGCGTTCGAGTGTGCCATCAGTTCTCCCTCGAGACACCAACCGAAAACAGCTCCACCGATGATCCGTCGCTCGCCGTCTCTGATCGGAGTTAGGCGTTGCCCGCTGTGGGCGCGGCGGGGTCCGACTGTTCGTCAGGCAGCCGAGAATAGTTGCGATACGACAGCGAGGCGAGGATCGCGAGGCCGAGGAGCCGCAGAGAGACGGTCACCCACAAGCCGGTCAGTCCGATCGACAGCCCGGCCAGTGCGAGCGCTCCTTCGACGACGAGAAGCGGGATCTCGGGAACCATCAGCAGGATCGACGCCACGGCGTACAGGGCGCGCCGGGTCGAGTCGACCGCCGAGTACTGGTAGCCGATGATGGTGACGCCGAGCGCGTACACCCCGACGAACATCCCGATAACGGGGACGATGACTTCGGGGAGGAAGAAGCCGACATCGGCGACGTCGCTCCAGCCGATGAGCCCCCACTCGCCGTCGACTTTCCGCGCGAGGACGATCCCCGGCGAGAACACGAAGGCGAAGGGGACGAGGATCTTGTTCAGCGAGAGGAGGAACGCGATGCTCGCGGTCTTGAGCTCGTCGGCCTTGGCGACCCCCGCGCCTGCGAAGGCGGCGACGGCGACCGGCGGCGTGACGTCAGCCATCAGGCCGAAGTAGAGGACGAAGAGGTGCGCCGCAACCAGCCAAACGCCCATGTCCTCGATCGGGCCGCCGAGCATCGCGATCAGGATGATGTACATGGCCGTCGTGGGCATCCCCATCCCGAAGATGATCGACGCGAGTCCCGTCAGAACGAGCAGCATCAGCATCGAGCCCCCGCTGACGGTGTTGATGAGCGCCGCGAGGTTCGGGCCGAGCCCGGAGACGCTGATGACTCCCGGGACGACGCCCGCGGCCGCGACGGCGACGACGACCGTCGTCGCGGTACGCGCGCCCGAGTCCATCGATTTCAGGATGAACGCCCCGAACCGGTAGCCGGTGTTCCGAGCGAGCGCGGGGCGATCGATCGACGCCGCGGTCGCGGTCGCGGCGTCGTCGACCGCTTCGTCGAGTTCGAGCAACGGCGCGTCACCTCGCGGACGAGCGAGCATGACCGCGAGACTGACGAGGATCGCGATGAGGCCGAGATCCGCGGCCGCGGCGACCGCCGCGTCGCGAATCGAGTACGCCGCGCTCGCCGACTCGAGGCCGAGTGCAACCTGAATCGCGTCGCCGAGACCGACGCCGTAACTCGCCAAGGCGGCGGCCTGGGCGAGGTAGAGCGCGGCAATCGAACCCAGCAGCGGGAGGCGCGTCCGCTCGTTGTACGCGGCGACGACCGCGATCAGCGCGGTGATGGTGACGATCGTGTACCAGCCCGCGCGGTTGATCGAGAACCGAGCGATGACCAGGAAGTAGACCAGCAGAACGAGCGGGATGAGGTAGAACCAGCCGGTGCGGATCGCCGCCGAGACGTCGGGGAGTTCCGCACGCGGGATGCCGCCGATTCCGCCTTTGACGGCCTCGAAGTGGACCATCACCCACATGCCGAAGAAGAACGCGAACGCGGGGATCGTGGCCGCGATAATGATGTTCGAGTACGGCTCACCGATGAGTTGGACCATGAGGAACGCGACGGCGCCCATGACCGGCGGGAGGATCTGCCCGCCGGACGACGCCGACGACTCCACCGCGCCGGAGAACTCGGGCGAGTAGCCCGACCGCTTCATCAGCGGAATCGTAAAGGCGCCCGTCGTCACCGTGTTCGCGATCGACGAGCCGCTGAGCATACCCATGAACCCGCTCGAGACGACGCTCGCCTTCGCCGGGCCGCCCTTTCTGGTGCCGGTCATCGAGTAGGCGAGATCGATGAACCACTTGCCGGCACCGCTCATCTCGAGGAACGCGCCGAAGAGGATGAAGATGTAGATAAACCGGACGCTGACGCTGACGGGCGTGCTGAACACCCCCGCCTCGACCGTGTACCAGAGGTTGTAGACGATGTTGTCCCACTCGATGACCTGAATCGCCAGCGCGCCGATCGGCGAGTCGCTGGGGATCATGTAGCCCCAGCGGGCGTAGACGATAAACGACGCGACCAGCCCCATGAGGACGACGCCGAGCGTTCGTCTGGTCGCCTCGAGCACCAGCAGGATGCCGACGATTCCGAGGAGGTACGCGACGGGGAAGTCGACCGGAAGTCCCATGGACGCGAGCGGCACCACGAGCGGCTCGAGCCACGGATACAGCTCGTGGATCGCACTGGCGTTTTCGAGGCCGATGATCGGGAGCGACCGGATCTCGTCGAACTCGGTGGTGATGTAGTAGGCCGGCCAGAGTGCGAGGGCGATCATCGCGACGTCCAGCGGCGTAATTCGGTCCCGTGACGGATCGACGACGGCCCAGCGGACGCCGTCCCCGAGTCGAGTGATCGCCCTCGAGACGGCGTGGTCGGCGCCCAAGCGGTCGCGGACAGCTGGCGGGATCCGACCGAGCTGCTGCGCGACGAACCCGTCGCCTTCGCTTGCCGGAAACAGCAGAAAGGCGAGCACCAGCGCGAACGTGACGTGGATCGCGTTGACCTGTAACTGTTGTAGCGAGATAATCTGGAACTCACCGATCACGGGCAGCGTTCCACCGAACTGGCGCCCACGGGCGGCGATCCACATCTGGAACGCCGAGAAGCTGATTCCGATCAGGGCGACGAGAACGGCCGCGGGTCCTCGAAGCGTCCGCCGCCGCTCGATTTCCTCAAGTACCTCGTCTGTCTGTTCGTCCGAAACCGTGTCCGTACCGCTCGTATCTATACTCATACCAGTAGTTTCCCTGACCGCACGTCGCTCTCGCTTCGGTCGTCGACGGCCGAACCGATCCCGCGAAGGGCCGTCAGACGGTCACCGATGGTGCCGTCGACCTCGAGGACGACGGAACCGTTCGACTGCTCGACGAGGTCGTACCGTTCGCCGTCGACGATGAGTTCGTGGCCGGCGATCGAGCCGGGAGAGACCACGATCTCCTCGTGGGAGCCCTCGCCCGCGACGACGAACCCCTCGTCGGTCCGCTCGATCGGTTCGTCGGACGGCAGTCCCGCACCGTGGGAGTGAAACACCATTCGATCCGCGCGCAGTTCGGTTCCGTCGACGACGTAGACGTCCTGAACGGGGGTCTTCTCGACGCTGTGCGTATACGAAAGGATCACCTCGTCTCCCTCGTCGACGGGGACCTCGAGCAGCGGCTCGCCCGAGTCGGCGTCTGCGACGACGAGCGTGCGTTCGGTCGCTCCCGACGCGACGACCGCTCCGGTCGCGACGAAAACAACGAGGATGGAGACGACGACGGCGCTAACGTACCATCTAGTCGATCGTTCCATGAGTGGGAATCGAGGGCTGGAGATCCTCACCGAGCGTCAGTTGAAGTACGCCTCGGCGCCGGCGTGCAAGTCGATCGGCATCCCGTCCTGGGCCGAGTCGGCGTCGATGAAGTCCGACTTCGTGCCGATCTCGTCGGTGTTGTCGAAGATCGCCGTCGTCACCCCTTCGACGGTCTCCTCGTCGACGCCCTCGTGGGTGGCGATCATCGCCTGGACGGAGACGGTATCGACGTCGTCGTCGACGCCGTCGTAGGTTCCGCCGGGGATGGTGTCCTCGGCGAACCACTCGGCGTCGGCCATGATGTCTTCGCGCAGGTCGCCCGAGATCTCGACCAGTTCGATGTCTTGGTTGGTCGCGAGGTTCTCGACGGAGCCGACCGGCCAGCCACCGACGGTAAACGCCGCGTCGACGTCGCCGTCCTGTACCTGATCGGCCGCCGTTCCGAAGTCGGCGTTCTGTTCGTCGAAGTCGTCCTCGCTGATGCCGGCTGTCTCGAGGATCTGCAGGGCGTTGACCTGCGTCCCGCTCCCGGTGTCACCGGTGTTGACCGAGGCGCCTTCGAGGTCTTCGAGACTGTCGATTCCCGAGTCGGCCTGCGTGATAACGTGGATCGTCTCGGGGTACAGCGTCGCGACGCCACGGATGTTCTCCATCGCGTTGCCCTCGAGTTCCTCGATCCCGGTGCCGTTGACCGCGAAGTAGGCGATGTCGTTCTGAATCAGCGCGAACTCGGCGTCTTCGCTGTTGAGGCTGCTGACGTTCTCGACGCTCGCACCGGTCGACTGAACCTGCAGAGAGTAGTCCGTCTGGTCTTCGACGATCGTCTTGAACTCGCCCGAAAGCGGATAGTACGTTCCGTCGGTGCCGCCCGAGTGCCACGCGAGCTGGTTCTCATTCCCCTCGCCGGAACAGCCCGCGAGAGCGGCGATACCGGTCCCACCGATGCCTGCAATGAATGTCCGTCTATTAATATTCTGGTTCATACTGTTAGCGATTCCGTCGAAGCTATTTATACATTTTTGATTGTCAATCATCTCTCCGAAACAGTCAAATAATATGTTGTGGAAGTCATTGTTTGGTGTCTACATTTTCATTCATCTCTCATTTGGCGTGAATACCTCGGCTATGGAAACGGAGACTCGGCGAGTAAGTTCGGTTGGGACAGGTCGCGCCCGTCAACGACCTCGATCGTGTCCGTCTCAAGAAGAGCGATGTCATCCGGGACCGCCTCCGGTGCGCAACGAGCGGGTGAAGCCGTCTTCGAGTGGATCGTCGCTGTCGTCGTCACCGCTCGGCCGATGTCTCCAGCCAGCGGTCGACAGCCTCGAGGACGGCGTCGGGGTCCTCGAGTTCGTCGCGGTCGAACCGGACGTCGCGCAGGCCGCGGTCGAGGACGAGCTCGCCCTCGCGCAGGCGGGTGTGTCCGATCTCGCGCCACGGGACGAACGTCTTCGTGTACGGGCGCCGTTTAACGAGCCCGTTCTCGTAGAGGCGGATCTCGCAGCGGTCGCGACCCGGACCGAACGACCACCGACCCTCGACGAGACAGCTCGTGACCCAGAAGACGGCGATCGCCAGCCAGAGAAGGCCCTGCACCGGGGCCCCGGTGACGGCGGTACCGATTCCGATGACGAGCCACATCCCGGCGAGCAGGGCGTCGACGACCGGGGCGCCGGGCGGAGTCCACTGCCACGTTTCCGCGGGCTCGCCGGGGGCGACCGCGTCGACGTACCGGTTCCCGGCCAGTTGCGAGAGGACGTAGCCCGAGGCGAAGACCGTGATCACCGCCCAGAGCGCGACGACGTCGACGGCCGCCTCGAGCGGAGCGAACCAGACGACGACGAACGGTACGGTCGGGACGACGACCGCCGCTCGTCGGCCGAGCGTGCGGCCGAGGCGGACGGGAAGCCGCGGATCCGCGGTCGCCAGCGCCAGCCCGCCGACGAGGCCGCCGGCGAACCCGGTCGCGTAGACGCCGGGGAGGGGACCCGGGACGAACGCGGTCAGGGCGGCCGCGACCGAGGCGACGCCGGCGAGGAGGGCGCCGGCATAGACGGCGACGGCGAGCCGAAAGCGCCCGTCGGACGGCCCGTCGCCATCGTCGAGCGCGACTCGCTCGGTCGAGTTTCGCGTTGTCATACTCGAGAGACGACGGCGAACTGACAAAACGATACCGGACCCGATGGCGCCGACGGTCGGTCGACTCGCCAATCGACGACGGACGACGTCGATCGGCGCGCGAGGGGCATGAACGCGGCCACGACTGCCTGCCGCCTCGCCGAGCTATATGGGCCGGCGGGTACGACCTCGAGTATGAACAGGATCGAGGCGGTCGACTACCACGAGATCACCCACGTCGAGGAGCCGCGGCTCTCGCCGAGCGACGAGCGGGTGGCGTTCGTCCGTCGGACGCCCGCCGCCGACGAATCGTACGCGGCGTCGATCTACACCGTCCCCGTCGGCGGCGACGAGGCCGCGCAGTTCACCGCGAGTGACGGCGTCGATTCCCAGCCCCGCTGGAGCCCCGACGGCGATCGACTCGCCTTCGCCAGCACCCGTGGCGAGGGCGACCGCGAGCAGGTCTGGCTCGTCCCGACCGACGGCGGCGAAGCGCGCCGGCTCACGTCGGTCGTCGGCGGGATCGACGACCTCGAGTGGAGTCCGAACGGCTCCAGACTACTCTTCTCCCAGCGCGTCGCGCCCGAGGATCGCGAGGCCGGTCGGGATCGCACGGTCGACCCCGACTACGAGCGCGAGACCCCCGATCCGCGGGTGATCGACCGCACGATCTACCGGGCCGGAACCGAATACATCGACGGCCGGCGGCGCCACGTCTACGTCCTCGAGGTCGAGGCCGCGCTCTCGAGGGACCCGGAGGACAATCCGGACGGAACGGCGATCACCCGCCTCACCGACGAGGACGGGCCGGCCGACGTGCCCGTCGACTACGTCTCTCCGACGTGGGGCGACGACGAGACGATCTACTACGCGGCCAAGGCCGCCGCGGCCGGCGAGGATCCCGACGACACGCTGGCCTACGACCTGTACGAACACGGGACGGACTCCGGCGAGATTGAGGCGTTCACGCAAACCACGGGCTGGCTCGAGTCCGGATCGATCGACGCCACCGCGGACGGTCGCGTCGCCTTCGAGTTCACGCCCGAGGACCGAACTTCGATGCGCCAGACCGAGATCCGCGTACACGACCGCGAGACTGGCGAGGAGCGGACGCCGACGGAACCGCTCGATCGGACCGTGGGCCACCGCTGTGGCTTCGAGTGGGCGCCCGACGGCGAGACGCTGTACGTCACGACGCCCGACGAGGGCTCGCGCGTCTGCTGGTCGGTGCCCGGCGACGCGAGCGAAGACCCGACGCGAGTCTACGGCGACGGCGTCACGATCGCGGACTTTTCGGTCGGCGAGAACGCCGTCGCCTACGTCTACAGCGAGTGGGACCACCCCGGCGATGTCTTCGTGACGACCCGTGGCGGCAACGAGGTCCACCGGCTGACTCGAGTGAACGACGATTACCTCGCGGATCGCGCGGTTCGTCAACCCGAAGAAGTGTGGTTCAAGACCGACGACGGGACGGAGAGTCAGGGCTGGCTGCTGACGCCCCCCGAGTTCGACGCCGACGCGTCGCCGGGTGAGCGGTACCCCCTCGTCGTCGAGGTTCACGGCGGTCCCCACGCCCACTGGACGACCGCGGGGACGATGTGGCACGAGTTCCAGACGCTCGCGGCGCGAGGGTACGTCGTCTTCTGGTGCAACCCGCGAGGTTCGACGGGGTACGGCGAGGACCGCGCGATAGCCATCGAGGGCGACTGGGGCGAGATCACGCTGACGGACGTGCTCGCCGGCGTCGAGACGGTCTGCGAGCGTGACTTCGTGGACGACGGCGAGGTGTTCGTCACCGGCGGCAGCTTCGGCGGGTTCATGACCGCGTGGGCGGTCGCCCACAGCGACCGCTTCGAGGCGGCGGTCTCCCAGCGAGGCGTCTACGATCTCACCGGATTCTACGGCTCGAGCGACGCGTTCACACTCGTCGAAGACGATTTCGGGACGACGCCCTGGGACGACCCCGACTTCCTGTGGAACCAGTCGCCCGTCGCCCACGTCGCCGACGTCGACGCGCCCACGCTCGTGTTGCACTCCGATCAGGACTACCGGACGCCCGCCAACACGGCCGAACTGTTCGTCCGCGGACTGCAGAAACACGGCGTCGAGACGCGGCTGGTCAGGTATCCTCGCGAGGGCCACGAACTCTCCCGGTCGGGCGAACCCGCCCACGTCGTCGATCGACTCGAGCGCATCGCCCGCTGGTTCGACGGCTACTCAGCGTATCACGAGTCTTCACCGGCGCTCGAGCGCGACCGTGACGCCGGGCTCTCGAGCGGGGACGAAGACGGCGACCGGAACGAGGAGTGAGGCCCGCGGCGTTGCGACGCGACCTCCGGCGATCGGAGCAGCGTTTCGTCTGGACCCGCGACCGTCGAACTACCCGAAAACGACCGTTCGGGCCGATTCGACCGGAAACGAAGGGGTTCGGTTCGCGGTCGACGACGCCGTCGCGCAGATCACAGCATCCCGATCGCCCGCGGTGCAAGGAAATCCCTACGGGCGTCTCGCCCGTTCGTCCGCGTATGGATCGAAACGTCGGCGGCTTCGATCGCGTGCTGCGGATCGCCCTCGGCGCGGCGCTGCTGGTGATCGGCTACCGAAACCGGGATCGGATGGCCGGCACGCTCGCGTTCGTCGCCGGCAGCGATATCTTCGCGACCGCGATTATTCGGCGGTGTCCGGTCAACGCCGCCCTCGGGATCGATACCTGTTCGGCCGAGTAGGTGACAGGACTCGAGCGCTGCGAACCGCGGCGAACCGCTACGCGTCGGGTTCGTAGGGCACGGCGTCGTCGCTGACCGGCGGCGCGCCGACGGCGACGACCTCGACCGTTTCCGTGGCGTCGGCCGGGTTGTACGCCCGATGGGCCGACTCGGGCTGGGCCGTGAAGACGTCTCCCTCGGGGACCTCGAGTTCGCCCTCGGGCGTCTCGACGTGGAGCGTCCCGGAGAGGACGACGAACGCCTCCTCCTGCCGTTCGTGGTAGTGGTAGGCCAGCGGCAACTGTTCGCCCGGCTCCGCGCGGAAGCGGTTGATCGCGACGTTCTCGAGGCCGGCCGCGTCGCTCACGCGGCGCAGATCGCAGGGGCGGTCCTCGACGGACTCGAGGTCGTCCGGATCGATAACGGAGTACTCCATACGGAGCGATTACGGCTCGCTCACAAAAAGTCGACGGCGGCCGGCGGCGGGTCGGCGACGGACGGTTACGTGGTGCGGAACGCTCGGTCGCCCGCGTCGCCCAGCCCGGGCACGATGAAGCCGTCGTCGTCGAGGCGGTCGTCGATCGAGACCGTCAGCAGGTCGGTCTCGGGGAACGCGTCGCCGACGCGGAGCAGCCCCTCCGGCGCGGAGACCGCCGAGAGGACGATCAGGTTCTCCGGCTCCGGCGAGTTCTCGATGACGTGTTCCAAGACGGTACACATCGTGCTCCCGGTCGCGAGCATCGGGTCCGCGATGATCACGGTGTCCTCCTCGGTGATCTCGGGGAGTTTCACGTAGTCGACGCTGATGGGGAACGAGCCGTCCTCCTCTCGGCCGGCCTCCTCGTCGCGGCTCGCGCTGATGACGCCCTGTCGAGCGCGGGGGAAGGCCTTCAACAGCCCCTCGACGAACGGCGTCGCCGCGCGCAGGACGTTGATGATCACGACGTCGTCCAGCCCGCGGACGCGCTCGCCCATGGTCTGCTCGAGGGGCGTCTCGATCTCGACGTACTCGGTTTCCATCCGGCCGTCGATAATTTCGTAGCCGCAGATTCGGCCGAGTTTCACGAGGCCCTTCCGGAAGCTGACCTGCTCGGTTTCGACGTCGCGGAGCCGCGATAGCGTGTCCTTCGCCAGTGCGTGCGTGACGAGATAGGCGTTTTCCCGGTCTTCGATCGTCATACCCGTACAGCCTGTCGCCGGATAGTTCACGTTGTCGATCAGCCGCGGCCGAGGCGGAATCCACCATGGTTCCGGCTGTCGTCCCGCAAATCGCCGTCCGACGGCAAGTTCCAATCCGCGATTACTCGAGCGCGCCCGACCGGTTTCGGTCGTTATCGACCGCTGGGATCGCGAAAGCTCGCCGTTTGTCGCCGCAAACTGACGAAACGGTAGAACCGGTTTAATCGACGGATCGGCGTAGCCGCTGGCGCACTCGAGGTGCACTCGTCGTGACCCATCACTCGGATCAGCACCAGCACGACCGAACCGGAGAACAGTACGGCCAACAGCCCGAGGCGAGGGGACCGAGGACACAAACGGGACTCGGAATGAGCGACCAGCCGCAGTTCGGCGGCTCGTCCGAACGGTTCGAAACGGGCGGTCAGCAGGGCGGCCAGCGGATGAGCAACAACCAGTCCGAGATGCAGGGCACACCGCAGTCCTCGCCGACGCGGGGAACGCAGTCGTCGCAAGCGATGCGGCCGATGCAGGAACCGCAGTCCACACGGGGCATGCAAGGCGGTTCGCAGGCCACCTTCTTCGAGGATCACATGACCGACGAACTGTGGATCGCCCTCGAGGACTTCGGCGAACTCTCGCACGTCGCCGCCTGGTGTGCCACGCGGTGTGCGAGCGGCGAGCCGGAGCTCGGGCGCTGCGCCCGGATCTGCCAGGATATCGCCGAGATCGCGGCGCTCAACGAGCTGCTGATCGCCCGCGACTCGATGTTCGGGCCGGAACTGGCGGACGCGTTCCTGCGGGTCGCCGACGAGGGACTGCCGACGCTCCGGCAGTTCCAGGGGCGCCACTCGCACGTCCTCGAGACGGTGGCGACGATCGAGCGGACGATGAACTCCTGTGAGAGCCTCCTCCGGCAGGTCGGTGAGGACTCTCGGGGACGTCAGGGGTCCGGAACCGGCGCCGGATCGACCGAGTCTCGAGGAATGCAGGGGATGTCCGAACAGGGCCAGTACGGCCAGGGAATGAGCGGCCAGTCGACGGGCGGCTTCGAGATGACCGGACAGCAATACTGATCGCGATGGCGGCCAGTATTGCGCAGCAACGAAGTTTATACCGATCCGTCCCCTACGACCGGGGCAACCGAATGGAAGAGAGTATCTCGGGCTTCAAGGTTCGCGGTGACTGGGGCGACGTCGTCGAGCACGGCGAGCGCATCACCCGCGCGCTCCGGGACGCCGGCGTCCACGACCCCGACGGAGCCGACGACACCCGCTTCGTCGACGCCTTCGAGGAGTGGCAAGAGTGGCGGCCCAAGGCCCACGAGACCCTCGATACCGACGTCAGCGAGAAGACGGCCGATCAGGCCAGCGTCGAGGAAGGAAAGGGCGAAAAGGCCGGCAAGGATCCCGACGAGGACATCAAGACCGCCGGCGAGAAGCTCTCGGAGTCCTACGAGCGACTCGAGGACGACGACGCCGAGGGCGCGGTCGGCAACTGGCGGGAGTCGATCGACTACGTCGCGCGCGCGGCCGACTCGGCGAGTCGCAAGGCGCTCCGTCGCGTCGAGGACACGGTCTACCAGAACGTGATGACCCAACTGGCGCCGTACTACTTCGACAACGAACTGATCAGCGCCAACATCCAGCAGTCGACGCGCAACGGCGACAACGGCGAGCAGTTCGTCTTCGAGGTCAACGTCAACGACGACGTCCTCAAAGACGACGTTTCCGACCTGCTGGCCGAGTACGAGGACTCGGTCGACCGCTGGCACGTCGGCGTCGAGAAGGACACCGACGCGGCCGAGGCCATCGAAGGGGCCGAGCCACCACCGGAGCCGGACGACGACTCGCGGTCGACGACGAACTGACGGGGCGACTCGGGGGACCTATGCGGTCTTCGTCGCCGCGTCCTCGCCCGCGCCCTGTTGGCGCCCCTCGGCCCGTCCCAGACCGGGGACCGCGACGCGGCGCTCGACGCGGCTCATGACGTTCGTCGCCGAGAGGACGAGTCCGATATAGACCAGCCCGAGCAGGACGTAGATCGGCGTGTACTCGAACGTCGACGACGCGATGTCGCTGGCGCGGTAGTACAGCTCCGGCACCGTGATGAAACCCGCCAGCGAGGAGTACTTGATCAGGTAGACGAGTTCGTTCGTCCACGCCGGAATCCCGTAGCGCAGCGTCTGGGGCAGGACGACGTGGCGGATTCCCTCGAGTTTCGAGAGGCCGATGGCCCGCGCGGCCGTCAACTGGCCCTCGTCGACGCTCTCGAGGGCGCCGCGGATGTACTCGGCCTGGTAGGCCGAGCCGTTGATGGTGAAGCCGACGATGGCGATCCAGAAGGCGTACTCGGGAACGAATCCCCGGCCGATGAGGTCGACGTCGCTGAGCCGGACCGACAGGTAGGGCGTGTAGTAGAGCACGAACAACTGGGCCAGCAGTGGCGTCCCGCGGATCAGTTCTGTGTAGGCCAGCGCGAACCACCGGAACGGCCCGCCGTAGACGCGCACCACGGCGACCGGAACGGCGATGACGAGCCCGAGCGCGATGCTGGCGATCGTCAGAACGATGGTGTACCACGCGCCCGCGGCCAGCGCGGGCGCGATCTCGATCCCCAGCGCGATGCCGTTCAGCAGGCTCGCGAGCCAGTCCATCGGCACGGCGATCGGACCGACCACCGCCACCGTGTCGTCGAATATCGCCGCCGCCGACTCGATGGGGGCGACCGAGACGAACTGCTCGCCGGCGCCCGGACCGACGCCCAGTCGGCTGATCACCCAGTCGTAGAGCCAGCGCGTGAGCAGCCACCCCCAGAAGATGACGCCGACGACGACCGCGAGACTGCGGTCGACGTCGCCGATCGTGCCGCGGAGTCGCTCGAGGCCGAACGCCTTCGACGCGCTCATCGAGCGGTCGCCTCCGTTCGCGTCCGGATCGATGTCGCGTCCTCAGTCATGACGGATGCTCTCGAAGAATTCGGCCGTTCGGTCGTGCGTCGGATTCTCGAAGAGTCGCTCGGGCGGTCCGCGCTCGACGAGTTGCCCGTCGGCGAGGAACGAGATATTGGTCGCGCCGCCGCGGGCGAAGCGCATCTCGTGGGTGACGACGACCATCGTCATCCCCTCGGCGACGAGGCCGCGCATCACCTCGAGCACCTCGTTGCTCAGTTCGGGGTCGAGCGCGCTCGTCGGCTCGTCGAACAGCATGACCTCCGGATCCATCGCGAGCGCGCGGGCGATGCCGACGCGCTGTTTCTGGCCGCCCGACAGCTGTGCCGGGTAGGAGTCGGCCTGGTCGGCGAGGCCGACGCGCTCGAGTTCGGCGTCGGCCCGCTCGCGGGCCTCGGCCTTGGAGAGGCCCTTCACCTTGCGGAGCCCGAGCGTAATGTTCTTGCGCGCGGTGAGGTGCGCGAAGAGGTTGATGTCCTGGAACACCATTCCGATCTGCTGGCGGACCTCGTCGGGGTCGGTGTCCGGCGCGGTCACCTCCAGATCGCCGAGGTAGATATCGCCGCTGTCGACCTCCGTCAGTCGGTTGAGACACCGCAGCAGCGTCGACTTGCCGCTGCCGCTGGGGCCGACCAGCACCTCGACGTCGCCGCGGTCGATCTCGAGGTCGATCCCCTTCAGCACCTCCTCGTCGCCGTAGGACTTGTAGAGATCGTCGATGCGAAGCAGCGGCCCGTCCGCCGTCCGCGTCGTTGCGTGGTCGGTGCCGCCGGCGTCGTCCGTTCGGTGTTCGGTCACGAAGATTCACCCGGAATTGCGAAGCGGTTGTTCACGTAGTCGAGCGTCCGATTCGTCGTGAAGGTCAGCACGAAGTAGAGCAGGCTGATGAAGACGATGACCTCGAGGATCGCCGTGGTTTGCTGGGTGAACAGGTCCTCGCTGCGCTTGAGGAGTTCGGCGAGTCCGATCGCGAAGGCGATCGAGGTGTCTTTCAGCACGATCGTGAACTCGTTCTGAAAGCCCGGTACGCTGCGCCGCAGCGCCTGGGGAGCGATCACGTGTCGGATCGCTTCGAGTCGACTCATCCCGATCGAGCGGGCGGCCTCCATCTGGCCCTCGTCGATGCTCTGTAACGCGCCGCGGAAGATCTGCGACTGGTAGGCCGCGCTGCGAAAGCCGAGCGCGAGCGTCGCCGCGACGAACGCGCCGGGAACGTCGACGGCCGCGGTGAACGGCGTCGGTCCGAGGACGAAATCCAGCGCGCTGAAGAGCGCCTCGACCGCGTCGTGAACGATCTCGTAGGGCAACGCGTAGAACGTGATGAACATGATGACGAGAATCGGCGTCCCTCGGAGCAGGACGCCGAACTTCCGGACGAACGCCCGCGAGTAGCCGTTCCCGTAGGTCTCGATCGCGCCGGCCGGAAAGCCCGCGAGGAACCCGAGCAGAATGCTGGTGACCGTCAGGAGAACCGAGATGACCGCTCCCCACAGCAGATACTCGGCGTTACGGTAGACGAACTCCCAGTCGTCGCCGAGCCGTCGGCCGACCGCCTCCTCGCTGATCGGCAGGAGCTGTCCGACCGGAACCGTCACCGCGGCGTCCGCCGCCTGTACTGCGAGATCCATTGCCGATCAGCTTACTCGCCGAACCATTCCTGCGTGATCTCTTCGTACTCGCCCGACTCCTCGACGGCCGCGATGCCCTCGTTGAGCGCCTCCCGGAGTCCGTCGTCGTCCTGCCGGACGCCGAGCCCGTACTTCTCGCCGGTCTCGAACGTGAAGGCGATCTCGACGTCGCGATTCGCCGCGAACGTCTCGGCGACGGGCTGGTCGATGACGATGGCCTCGAGCGTCCCTCGTTCCAACTCTTGGACCGCGTAGACGTAGTTTTCGAACGATCGGTAGTTCGCGTCGTCGACCTCATCCTCGATGATGCTCTCGCCGGTCGTCCCCGACTGCGCGCCAAGATCCCGTCCCGCGAGGTCGTCGAGGCTCGAGGGCTCGAAGTCCCCACCGGTCTGGACGAGCACCGACTGATTGGCGCTGTAGTAGGGATCGGTGAACGCGAGCTTCTCTTTCCGCTCGTCGTTGATCGTCATCGCCGCCGCGATCACGTCGATCTCGCCGCTGTTGAGCGACTGGATCAGCGAGCCGAACTCGAACTCCTTCCACCCGGTCAGCTCGTAGTCGGTCTCGTCGACGACTGCCTCCAGGTGATCGATGTCGAACCCGACCAGGTCGCCGCCCTCTTTCATCTCGAACGGTGGGAAGCCGGGCGCCGTGCCGGCGATGATCTCGTTCTCGCCGGTGGCCCCGTCGCTTTGATTCCCCTCATCGTCGCCGTTCCCGGCGTCCTCGAGACAACCGGCGAACCCCGTCGCGGCAAGCCCCGTGATCCCCGAGAGCTTCAGGTAGCTTCGTCTGTCGACCGTTTCAGTTTCCTCACGCATGGTTTCATAGTACTCGGGTGGAGCGATTTAGTTGTTAAGATTCCATTTCCGAATCGAGAAAATATTCACTACTTATATGCGAGGAAAGTAACCATTCGTGCACGGGGCCGGCCCGCGGCGGCGGTGAACGGAGGTCGGCACACACTTGTACGGCTAGCTGGTATGACGGGATAGCAATAGATGGTCGAGCTCGTAACGATCGCGACGTTTCTGGTTGCCGCACTGGCCAGCCTCTTTATGGCCTGGGCGATCGGTGCCGGCTCGAGCGGATCGACGCCGTTCGCGCCGGCGGTCGGCGCGAACGCGATCTCGGTGATGCGAGCGGGCTTTCTCGTCGGCCTCCTCGGCTTCGCCGGCGCGGTGTTACAGGGGGCGAACGTCTCCGAAGCGGTCGGCGCCGAACTCATTCGCGGCGTGACGCTGTCGCCGATGGCGGCGACGATCGGGCTGTCGATCGCGGCCGGGCTGGTCGCGATCGGCGTCTTCGCGGGGTACCCCATCGCGACCGCCTTCACCGTGACGGGGGCAGTCATCGGCGTCGGCCTCGGGATGGGGGGCGCTCCGGCGTGGGCGAAGTACACCGAAATCGCCGCGCTCTGGATTCTGACGCCGTTCGTCGGCGGCGGTATGGCGTACGCGATCGCCCGCCTGCTCCGGGCCGAACTGATCGCCGAGCGGTATCTCATTATGCTCCTGGCCGCCTTCGTCGGCGTCCTCGTCGCCAACATCGAGTTCGCGATCCTCGGCCCGGCGGACGCCGGCGGGGCGTCGATCGCCCAGGCCTCGAGCGGGTGGATCCCCGGCCCCGAACTCGCGGGCGTCGCCGCGATGACGATCGCGATCGCGATCTTCTGGGCGGTCGTCGTCGGCCTCGATCTGCGAAGCGGGCTCGAGAGCGGCGAGCGACACTTCCTGCTCGTGTTGGGCGGACTGGTCGCGTTCTCGGCGGGCGGCAGCCAGGTCGGGCTGGCTGTCG
Organism: Haloterrigena turkmenica DSM 5511; assembly: GCF_000025325.1. NCBI lineage: Archaea > Methanobacteriati > Methanobacteriota > Halobacteria > Halobacteriales > Natrialbaceae > Haloterrigena > Haloterrigena turkmenica. The sequence continues at coordinate 136,207 of NC_013743.1, forward strand.
GCCCGCTGATCCCGCTGTCGGGCGACCTCGAGATTCCCCTGATCGCCCTGCTGGTCGGTGGCGGGTTCGGCCTCCTGCTGGGCTCGTGGACCGGCGCGCCGCGGATGATCAAGGCGATCTCGCAGGACTACTCCTCGCTGGGGCCGCGGCGCTCGATCGCCGCGCTCATCCCCTCGTTCATGATCGCCCAGAGCGCGGTGCTCTTTGGCATTCCCGTCTCGTTCAACGAGATCATCGTCAGCGCGATCATCGGGAGCGGGTACGCCGCCGCGGGCGCCGGCGGCGGCGTCAGCGCCCGGAAGATGGGGTACACCGTGCTCGCGTGGATCGGCTCGCTGGCCGGGTCGATCATCATCTCCTACGTCGCCTTCATCGCGGTCGCCGCCGTCCTCGGCTGATACGGTTTATTGTCACTGGGTGCCGGTGCACCCACAGGCGGTCGCGGGTGCGCCGGCACTGACTGACGGGAGACCGTATGAGTCGGCCGACATCGAACAGGCTTTACACGACCGGTCGCCAGTGGGCGTATGGACGAGGACGTGTCCGCGGACGCGAACGACGCCGAGACGATCCAGTGGCGACGCGACGCCTCCACGTCTCGCGCCGTTCGGCTCCTGTGGTCGCTCGGCGTCGGAACGTTCTTCGCGACCGCCTCCATCGTCGTCTTCTGGCGCCTGTACGACCTCGCCCGGCAGGCTGGCGCCGGTGGTCTCATCGTCGCGCTGTTCGCCGCGCTCGTCGTGACGGTGCTGGCCGTCGCTACCGTCGGCGACACCGAGCGACACCTCGCGACCCTCACCGGACCGCTCCCCGTCGACGCGCCGTCCGGACGGGGCCTCGAGCGGGCGGTAGACGCCGCGCTCGGGACGATCGCGATGCTGGCGGTCATGGGATCGCTGATGGCCGTCGGCCGAGTCGTCTCCCAGCGGGAACTGCTGGCCGTCGGCGCCGGTCCGTTCACCGGCCTGGCCGCGCTGCTGGTCCCGCTGGCTCTCGTCGCGCTCGTGCTCGCCTCGTTCCTGCGGTCGGTCGGCGCACTCGACCCCGAGGAGGGGACGATCTACCTCTACAATCCCGACCAGGCGATCGATCTCGCGGTCATTCGGGACGCCTCGAGTCGGCGAGTCGGAGACGCGGCGATCGTGACCCTCGAGTACGCCCAGCCCGACGGCCAGTACGTTCCGGGTCCGCGGCGGATCGTCATGCCCCCCGAGGTCGCCCGTGAAGTCGAGTCGCTGCTCGAGCGACGGGCGTCGGCGCAGTGAACCGCGCTCGAGGACGCGGCGACCAGTCGCGTTCCCACCACTGACGAACACGGTACATTCTCTCGGACCTCGGTCCGCGAATAGCGTTCGAACGAACTGTCTTGTCGATACGAATACACTAGTACATCGACCGATGAATCGGGCGGTATGACACACGACGAATGTGACGGCGCTCGAATTCATCGGGGGACGACCATCCGGTCATACCCGCCTGTGGATTTATTTGCTTCCTCGTCATCAGATCATGTATTCGATGAGTAACCGAGTTAACGAAGCAGTGACGGACCGAAAATGTATCTCAGATTATGGCTTGTATACGGCCGCAACTAATCGATAATATCTAAATGGTTACATGATAGTGGACGACGGTCTCCGAATCCTGCTCGTCGAGGACAACCCGGGCGACGCTCGCCTGATCGAGGAGATGCTCCAAGAGACGGCCGTCCCGCTGGCGTCGGCCGAACGCGGTAGAGACCGTAGATCTGACGTCGACTGCGGAACCGAGGCGGTTGAAGTCCTTCGTGCCGATCGCCTCGAGACGGGACTCGAACGGTTAGCAGCGTCGTCGGTCGACATCGTATTGCTCGACCTGGGACTGCCGGACAGCTCGGGCCTGGACACGCTCACGACCGTCCTCGAGCGTTCCGCGGCCGTGCCGATCGTGGTGCTGACGGGGCTCTCCGACGAACGGGTCGGCGTCCGCGCCGTCCAGCAGGGCGCGCAGGCGTACCTCGTCAAAGACGAGATTACCAGCGAGCTGCTGACCCGATCGCTCCGACACGCGCTCGAACGTCACCAGCGCGAAACGCAGTTGACCGCGCTCTCGACGGTCTCGCGGGAATTGATGTCCATGACCTCTTTCGACGACATCGCGGAGCGAGCGGTCACGTCGGCGGCCGAGTCCCTCGATTTCCCCGTCGCCGCGATCTGTCTCTACGACACCGACCGGGGCGAGTTGCGGCCCCGCGCTGCCACCGACCGGGCCGAAGAACTGCTGTTCACCGAGGAACCGATCGACGACGCGGCCGAGGTCTCGACCCGCTTATCGGCGTCCTGTACGGAGATCGTGGAGCGCGTGTTCGCCACGAATCAGGTCGACGTCGCTACGGCCGACGACGCTCGGTCCTCCCTCTCGGACACCGACTCCCCGCTGCGAAGTCGGCTCACCTTCCCGCTCGGTACGCACGGCGTGTTCCTCGTCGGTTCGACGAACGCACTGACGATTCCGTCTATCGGCGTCGACTATGCGACGATCCTGGCGACGAACACGGAGGCGGCACTCGACCGGCTCAGCCGCGAACAGCGACTGCAGGAGCGGGAGGCCGAACTCGAGACGCAGACCGAGTCTCTCGAACGGCTCAACCGGATCAACGCCATGATCCGCGACGTCGTACAGAGCGTCGTCCACGCGACGACGCGAACCGAGATCGAGCAGGCCGTCTGCGATCAACTGGCGGCCGCCGATTCGTTTCGCTTCGCCTGGATCGGCGCCCACGACTCGCTCTCGGGGACGGTTACGCCGAACGCTCGGTCGGGTGTCGGGAACGGCTACCTCGACAGCGTCCCGTTCACGACCGACGGGGATTCGGCCGAGTGCGGCCCGGTCGAGGCCGCCGTGCGGACGCGGGAACTCCAGATCGTCGAGGACGTGGTCCAGACGCTGTCGTCCGCCTCACGGCGCGAGGAAGCGATGAAACGCGGGTATCGGTCTATCGCCAGCATTCCCCTCGTGTACGCGGAGACGCTGTACGGCATCCTCACGGTCTACGCGGACCGTCCGGGGATCTTCACCGAGCGAGTGCAGTCCGTGCTGACCGAACTCGGCGAGACGATCGCCCACGCGATCAACGCGGTCGAAAGCAAGCGAGCGCTGATCAGCGACCGGGTCGTCGAACTCAAGTTCGAGGTGCAGGACGCGGATATCGTCTTTCTCGAGCTGACCGCAGAGACCGGTTGCGAGTGTACCCTCGAGAGCGTCGTTCCGCGAATGGACGATCGGCTCCGGGTGTTCTTCTCGACCAGCGGCGCAGCGGTCGACGAAGTGGCCGAATTCGCCGAGCGAGCGCTCGGCATCGAGGAGTTCACGCTCGTCGCGGAGCGGGCGGCCGACTGCGTGTTCGAGTGTACACTGCGAGAGCCGAACGTCGTTTCGTTCTGTCTCACGCAGGGGGTGACGGTGCAGACGTTGACCGCGGCCGACGGCGCGGGCCAGCTGACGGTCGAACTCTCGAGCGACGCGGACGTCCGAGGGTTCGCAGAGCGCTTCCAGTCGGCGTATCCGGCGACGTCGCTGGTGGCGAGTCGGGAGGACGAGCGATCGGTACAGACGCGACAGGCGTTCCAGACGACGCTGGGGGACCGGCTGACGGATCGGCAGGCGGAGGTCCTGCGGACGGCCTTCTTCAGCGGCTACTTCGAATCGCCGCGCGCGAGCAGCGGACGGGACGTGGCAGCGACCCTCGATATCTCGCAGCCGACGTTCAACCATCACCTCCGCGCGGCCCTGCGAAAGCTATTGACGCTGCTCTACACCGACTGACCACCACGCCGGTCGACCGAGCGCACTGAGCGGTCTCCGTTTGCAGCGCTCGGCCGTCGTTCGAGTCGATCCACCGGGGGTATCTCAACTGATAGCGTCCGCACCAGTGGAATATCTCTCAGTTGAGCTAGTACGGCTTTCCCCGAACGGACCGTTTCTCCGGATAGATAACAGATGAGCGCAACTGAGCCGACGACCCGACATCTCTCTCAATCCGACGAAGTGTGTACCACGGTAGCGCTGGCGGTCGCGGACGCGACGGAGACACCGGTCGACGAACTACCGCCGCTATACACGGCGATCGATCCCGACGCCCTCAACGATATCTTTCAGCCACGCAACGGCGATCGTCCGCAGGCGGGGACGCACGTTTCCTTCTCGATCGCGGGCTGCACCGTCAGCATCCGCGACGGCACCGTCACCGTCTCCCGGGACGCGGAGACGTCCGACGATCAGACCGCCTCGATGCCCGCGCGCGCGAACTGAGATGCGTATCGTCAGCCACAGCGGGTTCGATGGATGACGACCCATCGGCCACCGACGCGTCCGACGCCCCCGATCGCTGTGCGAACTGCGCAACGAGCCTCGATCGAGGCAGTTGGCACCCGACCGTCGGGTGGACGGACGCGGACGACACGTACCATCTCGCCCGGTTCTGTAGCGACGCGTGCCGCGACGAGTGGCACCGGTCCCGCGACGGAGCCGACACCCCGTAACCGTCACCGACGGTCGCGGGGACTCCGGTGAGCGACGCCGACGCCGCGGACGATCGGATCCGAGAGGAGTTCCGCGAATTCACGTCCGACGACGGCGTCGGCGGCGTCATCGTCGATCCGCAGAACGACCGCGCGTGGATCGCGTCCACGCTCACCTGCGACGTCGAGCAGTAGCTCGCCGCCGTCGCCGGTCGGTGCCGCGGACCGAACCGATCGCGTCCGACCGAGTCTCGGCCCGTTCGTCCCTACGTCGAGGGCTCCCGTCGCTCGAGTACCAGCACGTATCGCGTCAGCGAGCGATGGACGCGGCGTTCGAACGCGGCCTCGAGCCCCCATCCCGCGTTCCGGGCCTCGCTCGCCCACGACCGATCGGCGATCATCACGGCCCGCGGCGCCACGCGACGGGCTTCTTCGAGCGCTCCGGCCACCAGGTCCTCGAGGCGGTGGGTCTCGATCTTTGACTGGCGGCCGTAGGGCGCGTCGAAGACCACGCCGTCGACGGCGTCCTCGGCCAGCGGGAGCCGCGTCCCGTCCCCGCGGGCGACGGCCCAGCCCCCGCGGGCGACGCCGGTCGGCGACGGCGTTTCGGGGTCGAGGAAGTGCTCGAGGTTCTCACGCGCGCCCCGGACCATCTTTTCCTGTGCGTCCGTTCCCACGACGTCCGCGCCGACGAGTCCGGCCTCGACGAGGCCGCCGCCGGTACCACACATCGGATCGAGGATCGTCGCGCCGGGACGGGCGCCGGCGATGTTCGCCGCCGCGCGAGCCAGCAGCGGATCCATGCTCCCCGGCTGGAAGAAGGGTTTGTCCGTCGGCGCGCGGTCCCCGAAGTCGCGGACGCTCTCGGCCGCGAGCCAGCCGAGCGCGCAGACCGAGACCGATTCCTCGAGCGAGTCTTTCTCCGCGCCCGCGGCGGCGAACAGGTCGCCGGTCTCCTCATCCGCTTCGAGTTCACCGCCGCCCTCGAGCGGTCCCTCCGAAAACGCCGCGCGCAGCACGTGGTCCGGGTCGTCGAGGTCGACGGTAAAGCCCCGATTCACCAGGATCGAGCCGAGTTCGCGCTCCGCGCGTTCGGTGCTGACGCCCGTCGAGCCGTGGACGTCGGTCGCGCGCACGGCGACGCTCCCCTCGCGGTCGATCGGCGCGGTCTCGAGCAGGACGCGCGCGCTCTCGAGGTCGGCGTCGGTGCGCCCGAGCAGGTCGCTCGCGCGGTGGGTGTAGGCCAGCCCGCGGACGCGCTCGGGGTTGACGGCGTTTGCAACGGCGAGACCGGGGGCGATCCGCCGGACGCCGGTCGCGGCGCTGATCGCTTCGCGGGCCGCGAACGCGTCGTCCTCGCCGCCGAGCTCGAGCAGGTACACGCTCGTAGCTCATCGCCGGGGCGGCCATGAGCCTACCGCTTCGCGGTCGTCGCCACGCCGTTTCGAACGACGATCGGCTGCAAAGCCGTCCCGACTTAAACCCGCTTGCGAGCCGGTAAAACCGGTTAAATTGGCATATAATTGGCTTCCGGGGCCGTCGAATATACCGGATATATCAGGTGGCGGTACTAACCTTTATAAACCTTAAATACGTCTTTTTAAGCGACTTATGACGGATCCCAAGGACACCATCAATATCGAAAACGTGGTGGCGTCGACCGGTATCGGGCAGGAACTCGACCTTCAGAGCGTCGCGATGGACCTCGAGGGCGCCGACTACGATCCGGAGCAGTTCCCCGGCCTCGTCTACCGCACCCAGAACCCCAAGTCCGCCGCGCTGATCTTCCGGTCGGGCAAGATCGTCTGTACCGGTGCCAAGAGCACTGACGACGTCCACGAGAGCCTGCGCATCGTCTTCGATAAACTCCGCGAACTTCAGATCCAGGTCAACGAGGACCCCGAGATCGTCGTCCAGAACATCGTCACCAGCGCCGATCTGGGCCGCAATCTCAACCTGAACGCCATCGCGATCGGTCTCGGCCTCGAGAACATCGAGTACGAGCCCGAGCAGTTCCCCGGTCTGGTCTACCGCCTCGACGAGCCCGAGGTCGTCGCCTTGCTGTTCGGCTCCGGCAAGCTCGTCATCACCGGCGGTAAGAAGCCCAAGGACGCCGAACACGCGGTCGACAAGATCGTTTCCCGCCTCGAGGACCTGGGCCTGCTCGAGTAACGCCACCCGTTTTCGCCCGCTTGCCGGCTCGCGGGTAACGGCGTGCCGTTGTGATTTTCGCGGCGTCCACAGCGGTGTGTCGCACCGCTGCTGGGCTCGAGAATCGACTCTGATTCTCGAACGCACTGCGCCGCGCTCGCGACACCGCCACCGACTGGGTTCGAATCGCCACGGACAGACGCCACCGCGGTCGATATCGTTCTTCTTATTGATAGTAGTGACAGCTTTCGGTCGGCAGTCGAGTCTGTTTTACGGCTCTCGTCGATCGCCGGTCCGGAAACCGTTTCGGCGTCGCTTCACCGCTCTTCCACCGGATTTCGACCGTTCAAATCCCGATGAACGATCCATAGTGGGCTGAATTCGGTCTCAGGCACCCCAACGACCGACCCGGTTTATCCACTCGCCAACGCTGAGTGTCCAGTATCGATGACGATCCACACAGACCAGCCGACGACCGCGTCACCTGCCAGCCGTCGGCGAGCGGACGACGGCGACGACCGCGCGGACGGGACTACGGTCGCGATCGACGACTCCATCCCGCAGGCTGCCGTCCGCCGCGTGCTGGACAGCGATCGCCGTCGCGAACTGCTGCGCTGTCTGCTCGACGCGGACGACTCCCTCGAGCTGCCGGCGCTGGTCGCCCGGATCGCCGACGCCGAACACGACTCGACGGCCGTCACCTCGCTGCTGGAACTGCGCCAGCGCGTCCACGTCTCGCTGTGCCGGACCCACCTGCCGCTGCTCGAGAACTACCGCGTGCTCGACTACGATGAGATCCGCGGGAGCGTCGCTCCCGGCGCGCGGCTCTCGGCGTTCGAATCGGCCCTCGATCTCGAGGCCCTCGCCGGCTCGGAGGGTGCGGGGTTATCGCAGCCATAAGGTCGACGCGTATCCGATTCCCCGCGTCGCTCCACGCGAAAAACAGCGCTGCGCGGCCGCGATTACTCGACCAGCCGCTCGATCTCGGTCACCAGAATGTCGCTCGCGCCGGCGTTTTTGACCTCGGTGATCGTCTCGAAGACCCGTCGTTCGTCGACGACCGCGTGGACGGCCACCGCCCCACCGTCGTCTCCGGCTCCCGCCGACGTCTCCCCGCCTTCGCCGGCGATATCCATCACCGTCGGCCCGCCCATCCCGGGGATGACGTCGCGGACGTCGTCCAGTCGCTCTCGGGGCACGTTCATCATCAGGTAGCGCTTTCCTTCGGCCTGTTTGACCGACGAGAGCGCCGTCTGGACCTCCTCGACCTTCGGATCGTCGAGGACGTCCTCGCGACCGAACAGCCGAACGGAACTCGAGAGCACCTCCTCGACCACCGCGAGCCGGTTCATCTTCAGCGTCGTCCCCGTGCTCGTGATGTCGACGATGGCGTCGGCCATCTCGACGTGGGGGGTCAGCTCCGTCGCTCCGGAGACCTCGACGATGTCGGGCTCGACGCCGGTGTCGGCGAAGAAGTCTTCCGTGATGTTCGGGAACTCCGTAGCCACGATGCCGCCCTCGAGGTCGTCGACGCCGTCGATGTCGCCGTCTTCGGGCGCCGCGAGGACGAGCCGACAGCGCCCGAACTCCAGATCCAGCAGTTCCGAGACGTTGTCGACGCGCGCTTCGCAGACCTGGTCGTACCCCGTAATGCCGAGGTCGGCCGCGCCGTCGGCGACGTACTCCGGGATGTCAGCCGCCCGGACGAAGAGGACGGAGACGTCCGGGTCGACGGTGTCGGCGTACAGTTTTCGGTCGGCACCGTTCTCGAGGTGGAGCCCCGCCCGCTCTAGGAGGTCGATCGTCGGCTCGTGCAGGCGGCCCTTGTTGGGAACGGCGATTCGCATATGCCACCCGTTGGTCGCCGGCGGGGAATTGTCTTTTCATCCGGGCGAACGGTCGGTCTCTCGGCGCCGCGCCCGGGAGTCGCCAGCCCCACTTCCTTGGTGACCGACCGCATACCGTCCGACCGAATCGACCGATGGACGATCACGACCACCGAGCCGAGGACGGTCCGGAATCATCCGATACCGCTCGAGACGACGGCGAGCGGGCCGACCGGACCGAACGGTCGCTGCTCGAGGACGAGGCCGACGACGCCGAGCGGGGGCGAGCCGAGATCCGCGATCGGCAGGAACGCGGGGATCACGTCGGCCACGAGCGCGGTGGCCACGGCGAGGATCACGGTGGTGGGATGCATTCCGGTGGCGACCACAGCGACCACGGTGGCGGGATGCACGCCGGCCACGAGACGATGTTCCGGCGCCGATTCTTCGTTTCGACGCTGCTCTCGATCCCCGTCCTGCTCTACAGCGAGATGCTTCAGGGGTGGCTCGGCTTCTCGGTGCCGGCGTTCCCCGGCAGCGAGTGGATCAGCCCCGTCTTCGCGGTGATCGTCTTCGCCTACGGCGGCGTCCCCTTCCTTCGGATGGCCGTCCCGGAACTGCGCGAGCGCGCGCCGGGGATGATGACGCTCATCTCGATGGCGATCACCGTCGCGTTCGTCTACAGCCTCGCGAGCGTCGTCGTCCCCACCGAGTCGGCCTTCTTCTGGGAGTTGGTGACGCTGATCGACATCATGTTGCTGGGCCACTGGATCGAGATGCGCAGCGTCCGGCGGGCCTCGAGCGCGCTGGACGAACTGGCGCGACTCATGCCCGACACGGCCGAGCGGATTACGGACGACGGCGAGAGCGCGGGACAACGTCCCGCGGATGACCGGGCGCAGCCCGGTGAAATAGAGGAGGTCCCGGCGAACGAACTCGAGGAAGGCGACCTGGTGCTCGTCCGGCCGGGCGCGAGCGTGCCAGCCGACGGCGTGGTCGAGACGGGCGAGTCGGACGTCAACGAGTCGATGATCACCGGCGAATCGGCGCCGGTCTCGAAGGAGCCCGGCGACGAGGTCATCGGCGGGACGGTCAACGGCGACGGCAGCCTCCGCGTGCGCATCAGCGCGACGGGCGAGGAGACGACGCTGGCCGGCATCATGCGGCTGGTCGAGGAGGCCCAGGGGAGCAAATCGCGAACACAGGCGCTGGCCGACCGCGCCGCGGGCTGGCTGTTCTACGTCGCCCTCGGCGCGGCCGTCGTCACGGCGCTCGCGTGGACGATCGCGACCGGCTTCGATTCGGCGGTGATTGAGCGGGTCGTCACCGTCCTCGTCATCGCCTGCCCGCACGCGCTCGGGCTGGCGATTCCGCTAGTGGTCGCGATCAACACCTCGCTGGCCGCGCGCAACGGGATGCTCGTCCGGGATCGCATCGCGATGGAACAGGCCCGGACCCTCGATACCGTCGTCTTCGACAAGACCGGGACGCTCACCGAGGGCGAACAGGGCGTGGTCGATATCGCGACAGTTGACGGCGTTTCCGAGGAAGAGGCACTCGCGATGGCGGCTACCGTAGAGGCTGACTCGGAACACATGATCGCGCAGGCGATTCGCGAAGCGGCCGACGACCGCGACGTCTCGAGGCGGACCGCCGCCGACTTCGAAGCGCTGAAAGGCAAGGGCGTCCGCGCGACGGTCGACGGGGAGCGGATCTACGTCGGCGGGCCGAATCTCCTCTCGGAACTCGAGGGCGACGTTCCGTCGGCGCTCGAGCGATTTGCCGACAGAGCCGGCGGGAACGCACAGACGGTCGTCTATTTAGTTCGTGAAGGGAAACCGGTCGCTGCGTTCGCGCTCGCCGACGTCATCCGCGAGGAGAGTTATCGGGTCGTCGACGCGCTCCACGAACTGGGGCTCGAGGTGGCGATGATGACCGGGGACTCCGAAGACGTCGCCCGCGCCGTCGCGGACGACCTCGGCATCGACACGGTCTTCGCCGAGGTGTTGCCGGAGGATAAAGACAAGAAGATCACGGAGCTCCAGGAGCAGGGGAAATCCGTCGCGATGGTCGGCGACGGGGTCAACGACGCGCCGGCGCTCACCAGAGCCGACATCGGCATCGCGATCGGGAGCGGGACGGACGTCGCCGTCCAGTCGGCGGACATCATCCTCGTCCAGAACAACCCGATGGACGTGGTCCGGCTCGTCAAGCTGAGCCGCGCGAGCTACCGGAAGATGCAACAGAACCTCGTCTGGGCCGCGGGCTACAACGTCTTCGCGCTCCCGCTGGCGGCGGGGATCCTCGCGCCGATCGGAATTCTGCTCTCGCCGGCCGTCGGTGCCTTACTCATGTCGCTGAGCACGGTGATCGTCGCGATCAACGCGCAGTTCCTCCGGCGGACCGATCTCTCGGTGCCGAGCCTGCCGGGCGTTTCCACGCCGCGGGAGCCCCGGCCAGCAGACTGAGCGAGCGATCGGTCCGTTTCGATTCATCGGCGGCTCTCGCGGACGGTGTAAACGGACCCAGCACGTTGGGAGTCACGCTGATAGCCGCGGACGGCCGTAGACGGTAGTATGACGGACGATCCGTGCGCCTGCGATAGTTCGCACGAGGGACGGTCGAACGACCTCGAGCCGGCGCCCGATCGGTGGCTCGGCGACTCGCAGCGTCTCGAGGCCCCGCTGCCGAGCGACGTTCAGGCGGGACTGGGACGGGTCCTCGGCGAGGGGTCGATCGAGACCCTGGACAAGTGGGTCGCCGAGGTCCGCCGTCGAACCAATGGGTCGATCACGGTCGATGACCTGTGTCACGCCGACGAGGAGACGGCCCACTGGGGCGAGATCGACGGTGAACGGTACTACTTCCGGTGTTTCTACGACGCGGTGTTGCTGTCGGCGCTCGCGGAGCGACCGGTCGCGATTCGGACCGAGAGTCCGGGCGGGACGGCAATCGAAGCGCGCGCCGCGGGTGCCACCGACCTGACGGTCGACCCCGAAACGGCCGCGTTCTCGTTCGGCGTCGACGAAACCGTCTCGCCGCCCTCGGACGGCGAACCGTCGCACGCGGACGTCTACGCCGCGGTCTGTCCGTTCGTCAGGGCGTTCCCGGACCGCGAGTCGTACGACCAGTGGGCCGACGCCGTCCCGGCGGCGACCGTCGCGATGCCCCTCGAGGGCGCCACCGAACTGGCGGCCGCGCTCCTGGCCTGATCGAGCGGCGCTCGACCGACGCCGGTTTCGCCGCCTGCCATCACAGGTGCCGTCCCAACAGGTTCCGCTCGGCTCGCTGGAGCAGTTCGGCGACCGTCGACGAATCGACCTCGAGTTCGGCGGCGACGTCTTCGCTCGTGACCGTTCGCGGCACTTCGTAGTACCCCATCTCGTAGGCGGTCCGGACCGCTTCGCGCTGGCGGTCGGTCAGCTCGGCCAGCGGGTGGTCGCGACCGTCGTAGGTCCCGAACTTCCGCAGCTCCGGCGAAATCCCCGCGGTCTCGTACTCGTCGATGGTCGCGGCGATCGTCTCCTGCGAGCCCACCAGCGACAGGGTGGCCCCCCGATCGGTCACGTTCGGTTCGCAGGTCCCGATCAACTCGTCCGCCCGCTCGGCGAGCCCCTCGGGAAGTTCCGGCGCGGTAAACGCGATCACGTAGCGGTGATCGTCGCCCGAGTCGGCGATCCGTTCCCACCAGTCGACGCACTCGAGGTCGGACAGCCGGTCCTCGTCGATCGGCGTCTCGACCGCGACCTGGACGACGGCGCCGGTCCCGTGGCACGCGAGTTCCTCGAATCCCAGAACTCCCGCGTCGCGACTCAGTGAGACGAGCTCCGCGATGCCCATCCGATCGAACGCCGGATCGGTCAGCGACACGTGAGCTTCCCTCATGTGTGTCGCTATCACAGGAATTGGATAAAACGTTGTCCACCGATCACGTTCCCGACCGGTTTCGCCGGTCGCCTCCCGATTCGCAGCGCTCGCTCGAGCCGATATAAACCGTCCCAGTATACTCGGAGTACAGCCCGTGCGGTCCGAGCCGGTACAACGGAGTGATGACTGCGATCCGAACTAACGACCTGACCAAACGCTTCGGCGACGTCGTCGCCGTCGACGGACTCGACCTGCGCGTCCGCGAGGGCGAGGTGTTCGGCTTCCTCGGTCCGAACGGCGCCGGGAAGTCCACGACCATCGACATGCTGTTGGACTACGTCCGCCCGACCGACGGAACCGCGACGGTACTCGGGATGGACGTCCGCGAAGAGTCGGAGGCGCTCCGCGAGCGCGTCGGCGTGCTGCCCGACGGGATCGGCCTCTACGATCGCCTGACCGGTCGCCGTCACCTCGAGTTCGCGATCGAATGGACGGACGCGGCCGACGATCCCGACGCGATACTGGACCGGGTCGGACTGGACGACCGCGACGCGGCGCGGTCGGTCGGCGACTACTCCAAAGGCATGCGACAGCGGCTTGCGCTGGGGATGGCACTGGTCGAGGATCCCGATCTGCTCGTGCTGGACGAGCCCTCCTCGGGGCTCGATCCCCACGGGATTCGCCGGATGCGAGACCTGGTTCGCGAGGAGGCCGAGCGCGGGACGACGGTGTTCTTCTCGAGTCACATCCTCGGCCAGGTCGAGGCGGTCTGCGACCGCGTCGGCATCCTGGCGGACGGCGAGCTCGTCGCCGTCGACACCGTTGAGGGGCTGCGGAAGACCGTCGGCGCCGGCTCGGAGCTCCGCCTGCGCGTGACCGACGATCCCGGCGTCGATATCGCCGCGATCGACGGCGTCGAGTCGGTTCGGTCGACGGACGGCCGCTTCCGGATCGCCTGCTCGGATCCGCGCGCGAAAGCGCGGGTCGTGACCCGGTTGACGACCGCCGGCGTCGAGATCCTCGACGTCGATTCCGACGACGCGTCGCTCGAGGACGTGTTCACGGCGTACACGACGGACGGCGACGTCGGTGACGCGGAGCCGGAGGCTCCCGCTCTTGTCGAGGAGGTGGTTCCATGACGGTCTCCTGGCAGGACGTCGCCCGCAAGGACTTCGAGGATGCCGTCCGCTCGCGGCTGCTCTGGGGGCTCACCGCCGTCTTCGTCGCCTTCCTGGCGATGTCGCTGCTCTCGGCCGAACAGCTCTTCCCGGAGCCCGTGACCGTCGACGCCGCGATGGCGCTGTCGGGCGTCGCGATGCTCGCGCAGCTGTTCGTCCCGGGCATCGCGCTGGCCGTCGGCTACACGGCCGTGGTCGGTGAACGCCGCTCCGGGAGCCTGCGGGTGCTGCTGAGCTATCCGTTCTCGCGGGGCGAGGTGGTCGCCGGCAAACTCGCCGGCCGGCTGCTCGTCACCGGCACGGCGCTGGCGATCGGATTCGCCGCGGCCAGCGTCCTCGTCGTGGCCCTGTACGGCGTCCCCGACGCGGCGACGTTCGTCGGGTTCGTGGCGGCCGGCGTCCTGCTCGGATTGACCTTCACTGCCCTCGCGGTCGGCGGCTCGGCCACCGCGTCGACCCGGGGACGGGCGCGGACGCTCACCATCGGCTCGTTCGTGGGCATGGTGTTCTTCTGGAAACCGGTCGTCGTCGGGATCTACTACGTGGTCACCGGCTCGCTACCGGGGGTTCAGGCCGAGTCCTGGTACTTCCTCCTGAAGCGACTCAATCCGCTCGAGGCCTATCGCGTCGTCGCCGGCGCGGTTCTTGACGAGCGGGTGGACGCGGTCCCCGAGTTCCCGCTGGAGGACGTTCCCGCGAACGCGCCGGCCGAGACGCTCGAGCTCTCGAACCGGCTCGCGGGCGAGGTGCCATTCTACCTCGCGGACTGGTTCTCCGCGGTCGTGTTGCTCGCCTGGGGGCTCGTTCCCGTCCTCGCGGGCTACCGGCTGTTCGAAGACGCGGATCTCGGGTGAGCCGAACGGACTGCACGGAAAATCGGGGCGCGTGCGCTGATCGGGATTACGTGCTGGCCTCGTAGCCGGCCTCGTCGACCGCCTCGACGAGCGCCTGCGGGTCCGTATCGCCCTCGACGGTCGCTCGCGCCGCCTCTCGGTCGACGTTGACCGACTGCACGCCCTCGACGCCCTCGAGCGCGTCTTCGACGGTCTGTTCGCAGTGTTCGCAGGACATTCCTTCGACGGTGATCGTCTGGCTCATACGAGGAGATAGGGACGCTCGGTCTTTGTGCGTTACTCCTTTCGATACTAGGTTGATCAGCGATCCGAACTTTAGATTCTGAAGCGACGGTCGCCACGCTCTTTGCGGCTCCGCCCCAACAGACGGTATGCGCGACCTCGACGAGACGGACATGGAGATTCTCCGGTTGCTGGGCGAGAACGCTCGGCGGCCGTTCAGCGAGATCGCCGACGAAGTCGACCTCTCCGGGCCCGCGGTTTCGGACCGCGTCCAGCGCCTCGAGGAGGCGGGCGTCATCGAGCGGTTCACCCTCGACGTGGACCAGTCGCAGCTCCGCGCGGGCGTCCCGGTGTTCGTGCGGGTGACCGCTCCCCCGGGCGCGGTCGAGGACTGCCGAACGGCGTCCGCCGAGGCCGACGCCGTCGAGCACGTGTTCGTCACCGCTGACGGCGAGATCTGGTTCTACGCCCGCGCGGAGGTCCGGCGTGTCCGCGAGTGGCTCGAGGGGCTGTTCCCCGACGGAGCGGACTGCGAGTACGACGTGACGTTACTGGACGACGCCGAGTGGACGCCCTCGCTCGAGGGGACGCAGTTCGCGCTCACCTGCGCGGAGTGTGGCAACACCGTCGACAGCGAGGGGGAATCGACGCGAATCGACGGCGAGGTGTACCACTTCTGCTGCCCGTCCTGCTCGAGCCGGTTCGAAGGTCGATACGATCGACTCGAGGAGGGCGTCTGAGTTTCGACTCGAAAGAAACTGCGCCCCGAAACTTTGGGTTCTGACCAGTAAAGCGGGTAAGTCACCACCGCCTAGTAGGTAGTAATGAGTACCCGGACCGTACACCTGGATATCCGGGGCATGAGCTGTGCGAACTGTTCGCAGACGATCAGCGATGCCCTGGAATCCCTCGACGGCGTAAGCGAGGCGAGTATCAATTTCGCCACCGACGAGGGGACCGTCGAGTACGACCCCGCCGCCGTATCGCTCGCCGAGCTCTACGCAGCGATCGACGAGGCCGGCTACGAGGCCGACCGCGCGAGTCGGTCGATCGGGATCACGGACATGTCCTGTGCGAACTGCGCCGAGACCAACGAGTCGGCGCTCGAGTCCGTCCCCGGCGTCATCGAGGCGGAGGTCAACTACGCGACCGACGAGGCGTCCGTCGCGTACAACCCGGCCGACGCCTCACTCGGCGATCTCTACGCAGCGATCGAGGACGCCGGCTACACGCCCGTTCGCGACGATGCGGACGGGAGCGACGAGTCGGATCGAGACCGTCGCGACGCGGCCCGCCAGGCCGAGATCCGCAAACAGCGCCGGCTGACGATCTTCGGCGCCGTGCTGTCGGCCCCGTTCCTGTTTTTCCTCGCCGATAAGTTCCTGCTCGGGGGTGCGTACGTCCCCGAGACGGTCTTCGGCGTTTCCTTCGGCTGGGTCGAATTCCTGCTCGCGACGCCCGTTTACGTCCTGCTGGGCCGCGAGTTCCTCGAGAACTCCTACACCGCGCTCGCGAGGAATCGGACCGCCAACATGGACGTGCTGATCGCGCTGGGCTCCTCGACGGCGTATCTCTACAGCCTCGTGGTCCTGCTGGGGCTACTGGCTGGCAATCTCTACTTCGACACCGCCGCGATGATCCTCGTGTTCATCACGCTGGGGAACTACCTCGAGGCCCGCTCGAAGGGTCAGGCCGGCGAGGCCTTACGGAAACTGCTCGAGATGGAAGCCGAGACGGCCACGCTGGTCGACGCGGACGGGAACGAGACCGAAGTGCCCCTCGAGGACGTCTCGGTCGGCGACCGGATGAAGGTCCGCCCGGGCGAGAAGGTTCCGACGGACGGCGTCGTCGTTGACGGCCAATCTGCGGTCGACGAGTCGATGGTGACCGGCGAGTCCGTCCCCGTCGAGAAGGGGTCGGGCGACGAGGTGATCGGCTCGACGATCAACGAGAACGGCGTGTTAGTCGTCGAGGCGACCAAGGTCGGCGAGGACACGGCCCTGCAGGGGATCGTCCAGACGGTCAAGGAGGCCCAATCGCGTCAGCCCGAGATCCAGAACCTCGCGGACCGCATCTCGGCGTACTTCGTCCCCGCGGTCATCCTCAATGCCCTGTTCTGGGGGCTGGTCTGGTTCCTCTTCCCCGAGGCGCTGGCCGGTCTCGTCGGCTGGGTGCCGGTGCTGGGGCTGGTCGGCGGCGGCCCGGCCGCCCTCTCGACGTTCGAGTTCGCCGTCGTCGTCTTCGCCTCCGCGGTGCTGATCGCCTGTCCCTGCGCGCTCGGGCTGGCGACCCCTGCGGCGACGATGGTCGGCTCCACGCTGGGCGCCCAGAACGGCGTCCTATTCAAGGGCGGTGACGTGCTCGAGCGCGCGAAGGACGTCGACACCGTCGTCTTCGACAAGACCGGGACGCTGACGACCGGCGAGATGACCCTGACCGACGTTGTCGCCCTCGAGGACGAGGGCGAGGGAAAAGGCGCTCGAGCGGCCGCCGACGGCGGTGACGCGGCCGCAGATGGAGGTGCAGTGGCGACTCAATCGAGGCTCGACGAGAGCGAGGTGCTCCGGCTGGCCGCCAGCGCCGAGCGCGACAGCGAACACCCGCTCGCCCAGGCCATCGTCGAGGGCGCCGAGGAGCGGGGCCTCGAACTGGTCGACGCCGAGGCGTTCGAGAACGTCCCCGGACAGGGCGTCCGGGCGACCGTCGACGGTCGCGAGGTGCTGGTCGGCAACCGGCGACTGCTCGAGAGCGAGGGCGTCGATCCTTCGCCCGCCGAAGGGGAGATGGAACGCCTCGAGGGCGAGGGCAAGACCGCCATGCTGGTCGCGGTCGACGGCGCGGTCGCGGGCGTGGTCGCCGACGCCGACACGGTGAAAGAGAGCTCGGCTGACGCCGTCGCCGACCTGCGCGAGCGCGGGCTGGACGTCATGCTGATCACCGGCGACAACGAGCGGACGGCCCGCGCGGTCGCCGAGCGGGTCGGGATCGATCCCGACAACGTCCGCGCCGGCGTACTGCCCGAGGACAAGGCCGACGCCCTCGAGGACATCCAGTCGACGGGTCGCAAGGCGATGATGGTCGGCGACGGGGTCAACGACGCGCCCGCGCTGGCGGTCGCCCACGTCGGCACCGCGATCGGCTCGGGGACCGACGTGGCCATCGAGGCCGCGGACGTGACGCTGATGCGCGACGATCCGCTCGACGTGGTGAAGGCGATCCGCATCTCCGAGGCCACGCTGGCGAAGATCAAGCAGAACCTCGTCTGGGCGCTGGGGTACAACACCGCGATGATCCCGCTGGCCTCGCTCGGGCTGCTACAGCCGGTGCTGGCGGCCGGCGCGATGGCGCTATCGTCGGTGTCCGTGCTCTCGAACAGCCTGCTGTTCCGGCGGTACACGCCGGATCGCGACTACGAACTGCTCGGCCGGCTGCGACGCTAGTCGCGTGCGGTATCTGCGGATTCTACCTTCTGGTGGACTTCACCTGGTTCGGTGACGAACCGTCGAGTAACGGCGAGCGCCCTGCATAACGTGGCAACGGGGAATTCCACACCCACCCCAGCCGATTTCTCCTCACGGGTGCGAAGCACCCGTTCGGATGGTTCGCGGGACCTCTGGTCCCGCGCTAACGCTCACTTCGTCTGCTCACGGCGCGAAGCGACGTTCGCATGGTATGCGGGACCGAAGGTCCCGCACTATTCGCTCATCCAAAGGAAGACGCTTTCCGTCTTCCAAGCCGTCACTCGCTACGTCTGCTCACGGGCCATGCGTGGCGCGCAGCGCCGCGAATTCGAGGCGGTGAAACCGCCTCGTACGGCCCGTTTGCATGGTATGCGAGACCCCGGTCTCGCACTACTCGCGACGACCTCGCACGTTAGTTTCGGCTGGTCTCGGTATCACTCGACCAGCCGACAGCGCGCGCCACTGCACAGCAAAGTTAGTTCGAAGCGTCGAACGCCGGATGTCGAGTTCTGCTCTCACAGCGGAACGAGCACGTCCGCGAGGAGCAGCGTCACGTAGGCCTCGACGAACGCGGCGAGGACGAGCAGCAGCCAGCCGAAGACGACCAGGACGGCCGTCCGCGCGAGGTAGGCTTTGGTAAAGAGCGCGTCGCGGGAGCCGACGATGCGCTGGCCGACCCGGTGGACGAACCGGAAGCCGACGCCGGCGGCGATAAACAGCGCCGGGAGCTCGAAGATCCCGTGGGGGCCGATCAGAGCGAGGATCAAAACCGGTCCGGTTTCGGCGCCGAGGACGGCCGCGACGTTGCCGATGAGGAGTCCGTTGAAGACCATGATCAGCAGCGTCACGAGCCCCAGCGTAAGCGCGCCGCCGATCGCAGCTAGGAACGGCGGCGTGTTGTTCGCGATGAAAAACGACGCCGTGGGCTCGAACGTGATCTCGCCGACGGGATCGACGCCGCCGCCGGGCAGCTCGCCCTCGCCGAAGTCTTCCGTGATCATCTCGAGCAACAGCTCGGTCAGGTCGACGCCGGCGGCGTACAGCGCGACGCCGATCCCGATCCCGACGGCGAACAGCGCCGCCGAGAACCAGGCGTACGGTCGGTGTTCGGTCCACGCGGCCTCGAGGGTGGAGAGAAGCGACGGCGTGACCGTTCGGCCGGCGAGGCCGGCCGCACCCAGTCCGGCGCCGAGAACGGCGGCGCCGGCGGCCGCCGTCGGCGCGTCGTGGGCGACGAGGATCGTTCCCCCGGTGCCGACGGCGACGACTGCAAGCGAGAGCAGGAGCGCGGCCCAGATCCGGTTCCGCCGGGAGCCGGGATCGGCCGGCGGCTCCGTGCCGCCGCGGTCCGGCTCCGGACTCGAGACGGTTCCTTCCCGATCGTCCTGCAGACCGACCGTCGGCCGGTCGGTCCGCGAGTCGTTGCGGCGATCGGCCGGCGGCCGCTCCTCGCGGCCGGCCGTCGCTTCGGACCTCCCCGTTCGGTCGTCGTCGCTCCCGCTCATGATGGCAGTTCATCGAAATAACGGATAAATCTCCGGGCCGTCGGCGGGGTCCGGCGGCGGACGCGGACCGGTTCCGGGTCGACAGTATAAGGCACCTCCGCGCGAAACGCCGAGCCATGACGACGCTGGCCATCACCGGCGGGCAGGTCTTGCTGCCCGACATCACGGTGACCCGCGCGGACGTACTGATCGATCAGGACGACGGCGAGATCCTCGAGATCGGCGACGACCTCGCCGACGACGCTGACGAGACGCTCGACGCCGCGGACTCCCTGATCACGCCGGGATTCGTCAACGGCCACTGTCACGTCGCGATGACGCTGCTGCGCGGGTACGCCGACGACAAGCCGCTGGACGCCTGGCTGCGGGAGGACATCTGGCCCGTCGAGGCCGAACTGACCGCCGACACCGTCCGCGCGGGGACCGAACTCGGTGTCCTCGAGATGATCAAGTCGGGGACGACCTCCTTTGCGGACATGTACTTCTTCGTCCCGACGATCGCCGAGGCGGTCGCCGACGCCGGACTTCGCGCCCGCCTCGGCCACGGCGTGATCTCCGTCGCCAAGGACGACGAGGCGGCCCGTGAGGACGCCCGCGAGGGCCTCGCGGTCGCCGAAGAGATCGACGGGATGGCCGACGGACGCATCTCGTCGGCGTTCATGCCCCACTCGCTGACGACGGTCGATGGCGAGTACTTAGCAGAGTTCGTCCCGCAGGCCCGCGAGCTCGGGGTTCCGGTCCATTATCACGCCAACGAGACCACCGACGAGGTGACGCCGATCGTCGAGGAGGAGGGCGTGCGACCGCTGGCCTACGCCGCGGAAAAGGGGATGCTCGAGTCCGAGGACTTCGTCGCCCACGGGGTCCACGTCGACGAGAGCGAGATCGGCCTGCTCGCGGAGGCCGGAACGAGCGTGATCCACTGTCCGGCCTCGAACATGAAACTGGCCAGCGGGATGGCGCCCGTTCAGCGCATGCGCGAGGCCGGCGTCACCGTCGGCCTCGGCACTGACGGCGCGGCCTCGAACAACGACCTCTCGATGTTAGACGAGGCCCGCGACGCGGCCATGATCGGCAAACTCGCCGCCGACGACGCCAGCGCCGTCCCCGCCGGGGCGGTCGTCGAGATGATGACCCGCGGCAGCGCCGAGGCGATCGGTCTCGACACCGGCCGCCTCGAGGAAGGCGCCCCCGCCGATCTCGCGGTGATCGACCTCGAGGAGCCGCACCTGACGCCGCGCCACGACCTCGTGAGCCACCTCGCCTACGCCGCGGCGGCGGCGGACGTCCGCCACACCGTTTGCGACGGGCGGGTCCTCATGCGCGACCGCGAGGTGCTGACGCTCGAGGAGGACGCGGTTCGAGCGCGAGCGAGCGAGGCCGCCGAGACGCTGATCGCCGCGGCCGAGGAGTGAGCCGATTCGCGGTCGGATACCGCCGCGTCTGTATCGGAAACTGAACTCTCAGAGATAGTTATAAACGTTCAAAACGTCTCTAAGTCCGTTTTGACGTGAAAGAAACGCCCCGAACCGCCGGGGGGGTTTATTCACGGATCCCTGAATGTCTCGAGCGGAATGAACGGATATCGACTGCTTGCGGCGGCACTGGCTGCCGTCATGGTCTGTACGGCGCTCGCACCGATGGGTGCGGCGGCCGCGACGACTGACCACGACGACCTCTCAGTGTCCGTCTCGCAGGCGGATGACGTGATCGTAACGGTAGACGCGAACGAATCGGTCGACAACGCGACCGTCGACGTAGCGACGGTCGACGAGAACGCATCCTACGAGGGCACGGGCGAGTACGACGTGACCAACGGCACGGTCGCACTCCCGACGCCCGCGGAGAACGTAACGGTGAGCGTCACCGCGACGCTCGGCAACGAGACGGCCGAAACGACGGCGACCCTCGAGGCGGCTGACGACGAGGAAGACGGAGAAGACGAGGACGACACATACGACGCCGACGACCAGAACGGCACCGCGATCGGTGTCGAGCAGGACGGCGCGGACGTCCACGTCGTCGTCACCGAGGACGGCGAGGGCGTCGCGACGGACGTCACCGTCTCGACGGTCGACGAGAACGCGAGCTACGCGGACAGCGGCACGCACGCGACCGACGAGAACGGCACGCTGACGCTCTCGGCGCCGGACGGCAACGAGAGCGTCGAAGTCGCGTTTTCGGCGACGGTCGGGAACGAGAGCCTCGAGACGACGGCGACGCTCGAGCCGGCCGAGGAGACCAACGACGGTATCCCGGGCAACTTCGGTGCGCTCGTCGGACAGTTCATGGAGGAGAACGCCTCTGACAACGAGAGCGACGAACCGTTCGGCGTCAGGCTGGCCGGCTTCGTCGTCGAGCACAACCCGGGTAACGCGCCCGACCACGCGGGCCCGCCGGAACACGCCGGCCCGCCGAGCGATGACGTCGATGACGACGACGACGAGAAGCGTCAGGGCCCGCCGGAACACGCCGGTCCGCCGGACGAAGACGCTGACGACGAAGATGAGGAGGACGTTGAAGACGAGGAAGACGTTGAAGACGAGGAGGACGACGACGAGAACGGCGGCGGTCCGCCGGGCCACGCCGGTCCGGACAACTAACGACTGCTCGGCGGACGGCGGTCGACGGTGCGGCGTTCGGGTTGTCAGAGGCACGAACCCCGTCGTCGCCGTCTGTCCCGGTCGAGCGCGCTCGAGGCGGTTCGGGCGCGCTCGATCGTCGAACCACATCCTGTCGTTGCCGTTCGAACGATTTTTTCGACCGCGATCGATACTGACCGAGCGACGGTTCCCGGTGGGGGAGTCGCCCCTCCACCGATCGTTTCGCTTCGGACGGCCGTTCCGCGCCCGTCATCGCTTCGGTAGCGTTTTGGCGCCCCTTCCACTCAGTCGACGTATGACCGACACTGCGTATCCGCCGATCAGCGAGCAACTCGACGACCTCGAGTCCGCGCGCGAGGAGGGCCGTCGCAAGATGGACTGGGCCGCCCAGCACATGCCCATCCTCGAGTCCGTCCGCGAGGAGTTCGTCGCCGACCAGCCCTTCGAGGGCGAGCGCATCGGGATGGCGATGCACGTCGAAGCGAAGACCGCGATGCTCGTCGAGACGCTCGCGGAGGGCGGCGCCGAGGTCGCAGTCACGGGCTGCAACCCGCTCTCGACTCACGACGACGTCTCCGCCGCGCTCGACACCCACGAGAACATCACCAGCTACGCGAAACGCGGCGTCGACGACGAGGAGTACTACGCCGCTATCGAGGCCGTCATCGCCCACGAGCCGACGATCACGGTCGACGACGGGATGGACCTCGTCGCCGCGATTCACGAGGACTACCCCGAACTGATCGACGGCATCGTTGGCGGCGCCGAGGAGACGACCACCGGGGTCCACCGCCTGCGCGCGATGGACGCCGACGGCGCGCTCGAGTATCCCGTCTTCGCGGTCAACGACACGCCGATGAAGCGGCTGTTCGACAACGTCCACGGCACCGGCGAGTCCTCGCTTGCCTCGATCGCCATGACCACGAACCTCTCGTGGGCCGGCAAGAACGTCGTCGTCGCCGGCTACGGCTACTGTGGGAAGGGCGTCGCGAAGAAGGCCGCCGGCCAGAACGCGAACGTCATCGTCACCGAGGTCGAGCCCCGACGCGCCCTCGAGGCCCACATGGAGGGCTACGAGGTCATGCCGATGGCCGAGGCCGCCGAGGTCGGCGACGTCTTCCTGACGACCACCGGGAATCGGGACGTCATCGTCGAGGAGCACTTCGAGAAGATGCAGGACGGCGTCCTGCTGGCCAACGCGGGCCACTTCGACATCGAGATCGATCTCGAGGCGCTCGACGACCTCGCGGTCGACCGCTTCGAGGCCCGCGACGGCGTCGAGGCCTACGAACTCGAGGACGGACGCAAACTGAACGTCATCGCCGAGGGTCGACTCGTCAACCTCGCCGCGCCCGTCTCGCTGGGCCACCCCGTCGAAGTGATGGACCAGAGCTTCGGAATTCAGGCCGTCTGCGTCCGCGAGATGCTCGAGAACGGCGACGCCTACGACGCGGGCGTCCACGACGTGCCCGACGAACTCGACAAGGAGATCGCCGAGATCAAACTCGAGGCCGAGGGCGTCGACCACGACTCGCTGACCGACACCCAGCGCGAGTACATGGACTCCTGGGACCACGGAACGTAAGCAGACGCCGAGCGAGAAGTCGTCCGCCGAATCAGGCCGAATCGTTCGTCGCCGCTCCGCGCTCGGCGTCGAGCGGTTCGACCACGAACACCAGTCCCCCGTTCTCGGGACCGCCCAGCCGGACCCGAACCGGAACCGTCTTCCCCGATTTTCGACGGCCGGTACAGCTCCCGGTCCAGCGCCAGCCGTCCGCGACCGTCGGTATCGCGGCCGTCTCGAGGCGATCGACGCTGTCGTCGGTAAACAGCGTCCGCCACGGCCGTCCGGCGAGGTCGTCCCGACCGTAGCCGAACTGCATCGCGAACCCCCGGTTCGCGAACTGGACGGTGCCGTCGGGTGCGACGATGGCGATCGCGTCCCCGGCGAGTTCGATGCCGGCCAGCGAGCGCTGAGTGAGTCCGGTGAGTCGCCGCCGCTTGACGAGCGACCGAATCCGTCGGCGCAGCCGTTCGCCGTCCTCGATTGCCGCCGCGCGGTCCACCCAGTCGAGCCAGCCGTGGGACCGTACCCCGTCGCCGACCGTCGCTCCCTCGTCGACGAGCAGGACGACCGGGAGGTCGATCGTCCCCTCGGTGACCCGCTCGAGGAGGCCGGTTCCGTTTTCCGGCGGGTAGGCGCCGACGAAACAGTCGACGTCGTCGAGCTCCGGGAGGGCGTCCGCGACCGACGGCGCGGTCCGAACCGCGATCTGATCGTCGTCGTCGACGGCGGCTTCGACCTGCTCGGTGTGCCGTCGATCGCCGACGGCGAGGGCCGTAAGCTCACCGGCGATCGGCGACGGGTCCTCGAGGACGGGCGCGACTGTCGCTGGCGTCATCGGCGTTCCCCCGGCCGACCCGCGCTCGGCGGCGCGGTGCTGGAGGGGCCGGTCGCTCCCGTCGTCGTCCGACCGCCCCGCTTACGGGCGCTCATGGACCGTTCCGTCGACCAGAATGGTTCCGTCGCTTCGAACCTCGACGGTGTGGTCGCCGTAGCTGAACTGCACGCGCGCGGTCGCTGGTGTGTTCCCCTGAAAGAGCTGATCGAGCGCCTCGGGGTCGACGACGTGGTACAGCGGCTCGAGTTCGACGGGATCGGTGTCGGTAGCGTCGGCGAGGGCCTCGATCACTGAGAGACTGAGCGAATCGTTGTGGTAGTCGAGCGTCGTTTCGGGCATGTTATTCGTTCGAAGGCCAGCGGTGGCTATCCGGCTATCCATTATACACGTAAACCCGTCGCGATCGACACACTACACATATAGAAGGCCGATCGGATCGGCCGAGTCGACCCGCTCGAGGGGCCGTCCCATCGGCCGGCCGGTCGATCCGATCGCGAGCCGTCGTCGTTCCTGAGTTGCCGGACAGCCGCTATGGATAGTAGTCGAACGATAAATTTCGCCCACGAATGGGCGATAATATCCACGCAGATCATGTACGGTCCTCACATACGTCGGTCATGGTCAGTCGTTCGTCACGCAGCGCCACCCTCGACGGGTCTCTCGGCCGGCGGCGGTCGCCAGGCTTCCTCGGGGTAATTCTCGTCGGTACGCTACTCCTCTGTCTCGGACCGCAACTCCACGGCTCGTCGATCGTCCCGCTCCCGTTCATCCTCGGGTTGGCCGCTCGCGGCGGCGCCGACCGGGAACCCACACTCGAGCGCCTCGCGGGCGAGCTCGAGACGTTCGTCTCGCGGGTTCGCGACGGCGAGGTCAACGAGGCGATCGCCGATCCCGACGCGGACGCCGAAGGCGTCGACTTCGAACTCGACCGCGACGACGCCCTCGGTCGGCTCTCGACGGCGATCGACGAGCTGACAACGGCGGTCCGGGAGCGAGAACGCCGGTTCGGGGAGCGCGAACGAGAACTCCGGGAGACGAACGAGCGCCTCGAGGCGGTGATCGAGGCCTCGCCGGCGGCGCTGGTCGCGCTCGATACCGACGAGACGGTGACGCTGTGGAACCCCGCCGCCAAGCGCATCTTCGGCTGGAGCGAGGCGGAGGTGCTCGGCGAATCGCTGCCGTTCGTTCCGGACGACCGGGCCGAAGGCCACCGCGAGATCTTCGACCGACTGTTCGAGGGCGAGTCGATCGCCGGGCTCGAGACCCAGCGGGTGACGAAGGCCGGCGAGCGGATCGACGTGAGTATCTCCGCCGCCCCGATCTACGGCGCCGACGGCGAGATCGTCGGCACGATGGGCGCGATCGAGGACATCACCGACCGCAAGGAACGGGAACGCCGACTGGAGGCGACGAGCGCGCGCCTCGAGGCGCTGTTCGAGCGCTCGCCGGACATGATCGACGTGCTCGATACCGAGGGCGCGATAGTCGGGGCGAATCAGCGGCTCTGCGACAAACTGGGATACACCGAGTCGGAACTGGTCGGCACGAAGATCTGGGAGCACGCGAAACTGTTCGACGCCGGCGAGGTCACGGCGCTGCTCGACGACGTCGAGACGGGCGAGCGACGTAAGTTCGAGGATCGATACCGGCGCCACGACGGAACGACGTTCCCAGTCGAGGTCCACCTGATTCGACTTGATCTCGCCGAGGAGAACCGCTTTCTGGCGATCAGTCGTGACATCTCGGACCGAAAAGCACGCGAGCGGGACCTCCGGGAGACGAAACGACGGCTGGAACTCGCGCTGGAGGGGACGAACACGGGCGTCTGGGAGTGGCGCCTCGACAGCGACAACGTGAGCTGGGACGAGACGTCGGAGGCGTTTATCGGCCTTGAAGCGGGCGAGCTCGAGGAGAGCTACGAGGCCTTCAGGCAGCGCGTCCACCCGGACGATTGGCCCCGCGTCGCGGCGGCGCTCGAGCGGGCGGTCGACGGCGACGAGCTGTATCAGGCGGAGTTCCGGATGCGACACGAGGGAGGGGACTGGCGCTGGTTCGAGTCCCGCGGTCGGGTCGTCGACGACGACGGGGTGACGCGCCTCGTCGGGACTCGCAACGATATCACCGACCGCAAGGAGCGCGAACGGGAGCTCGAGCGGTACAGGGAGTACACCGACGACCTCCTCGACGCCGTCGACGACGTGTTCTACGTCCTCGACGCGGACGGCGACCTCCAGCGGTGGAACGAGAGCCTCTCCGCGGTGACCGGCTACGCGGACGCCGAGATCGAGTCGATGGACGCGCTCGATTTCTTCGCCGAGGCGGACCGCGCGACGATCGCCGACGCCATCGCGGAGGTGCTGGAGACCGGTTCGACGCGGGTCGAGGCACCGATCCAGACCGTCGACGGGGAGACGATCCCCTACGAGTTCGTCGCGACGAGACTCGAGGATCTGGACGGCAACACCGTCGTGACCGGGATCGCCCGCGACATCTCCGAGCGGAAACGGTACGAGCGCGACCTCGAGCGGACGACCGAACTGCTCGAGCAGGCCCAGCGACTGGCGTCGGTGGGCGGCTGGGAACTCGATGTCCGCGAGGAGCCCTTCGAGGCGATGGCCTCCGACGAGTTCTACCGGCAACTCGGCCTCGAGCCGGGGACGACGCTGACGCCGGCCGACGCGATCGAACGGTTCCATCCCGACGACCGGCCGGCGCTACGGGCCGTGATCGAGGCCGCGATCGAGGACGGCGAGAGCTACGATCTCGAGGCGCGAGTGCGACTGGACGACGGCGAGGAGCGGTGGGTTCGTGCGATCGGCGAACCCGTTCGCGACGGCGCCGACGAGATCGTCGCCGTCAGGGGATCGATGCAGGACGTCACGGAGGGGAAGGCCCGAGAACGAGACCTCGAACGAACGACGCGACTGCTCGAGCAGTCCCAGCGACTGTCCAACGTCGGCGCCTGGGAGCTCGACGTCCGCGAGGAATCGCCCACCGTCCAGTGGACCGACGAAGTGGCCCGGATCCACGGGCTCTCGCCGGAAGCCGACGTCGACCTCGAACACGCGGTGGAGTTCTACCATCCGGAGGATAGAGACGAGGTTCGGGCGGCTATCGAGCGGGCGATCGAGCGCGGCGAGAGCTACGACCTCGAGGCCCGGATCGAACCGGCCGACGACTCCGATCGGCGCTGGGTTCGGACGATCGGCGAACCCGTCTCCGAGGACGGACGGGTCGTCAAACTCTACGGATCGCTGCAGGACGTTACCGACCGTAAGGAGCGCGAACGGGACCTACAACGATACGAGACGATCATTCAGGCGATCGGCGACCCGGTCTACACGCTCGACGAATCGGGGAGGGTTCAGTTCGTTAACGACGCCATCGAGACGCTCGCGGGATACGATCCCGACGCGTTGATCGGTGACGACGTCTCGGAGCTCCTGCCGCCCCCGGACCTCGAGCGGGCCCGCGAGCAGGTGCGCGAGCTGCTCCGGGAGGACGAACCGTACGGGACCGTCGAGACGAACTTCGCCACGGCCGACGGCGACGTGATCGAGACGGAAACGCACGTCGCCCTGTTGCCGATGGACGACGGCGAGTTCGCGGGCACGGCGGGGGTCGTCCGCGACATCACCGAGCGCAAGGAACGCGAGCGCGAACTCGAGCGCTACGAGACGATCATTCAGGCGATCGGCGATCCGGTCTACACGCTCGACGCGTCGGGGACGTTCCGGTTCGTCAACGACGCGATCGAGTCGCTCTCGGGGCACGATCCCGAGACGTTGATCGGGGCGGACGTCGCGACCGTGATGTCCCCCGAGAACCTCGAGACCGCCCGGGAACTAGTCCGGGAACTGCTCCGGGAGGGAAAGCCCTACGAGACCTTCGAGATGGATCTCGAGACCGCCGACGGCGACGTGATCGAGGCGGAAAACCACATGGCGCTGTTGCCGTCCGAGGACGGCGAGTTCGCGGGCACGGCGGGGGTCGTCCGCGACATCACCGAGCGCAAGGAACGCGAGCGCGAACTCGAACGGACGACCGAACTGCTCGAGCAGGCCCAGCGGATCGCCGGCGTCGGCGGCTGGGAACTCGACGTGACGACCGAGCCCTACGAGCTGACGCTGACGCCGCAACTCGAGCGACTGTTCGGTCGGGTGGGTCGAGCGGAAACGCTAGACGTGGAAGACGCGGTCGAACTCTACCACCCCGACGATCGGTCGCGGGTCCTGTCGGCCGTCGATGACGCGGTCGAACACGGCGAGAGCTACGATCTCGAGGTGCGGATGCACACGCCCGACGACGAGATACAGTGGGTGCGGACGATCGGCGAACCCATCGCTGACGACGGCGAGGTCGTCGCCGTCCGCGGCTCGATTCAGGACATTACCGACCGCAAGCGACGCGAACGCGAACTCGAGCGAACGACGGACCTACTCGAGCGGGTCCAGCGGATGGCGTCGATCGGCGGCTGGGAAGTGAACGTCCGAGCCGACCCGTCGACGTCGACCTGGACCGACGAGATGTATCGGCTCCACGACCTCCCGTCCGACGTCACGCCCGACCTCGAGCAGACGATCGAGTGTTACCATCCCGACGATCGAGCGTTCGTCCGCGAGCAAATCGAGGCGGCCATCGAGACGGAGACGGGGTACGATCTCGAGGCCCGGATTCGGACCAGCGAAGGCGAGATCAGGTGGGTTCGTGCGATCAGCGAACCGATCCGAGACGAGGCCGGCGAGCTCCACAAGTACCGGGGCACGGTCCAGGACATCTCCGACCGCAAGCGCCGGGAGCTGGCCCTCGAGTCGCTCCACGAGACCGCTCGGGGACTACTCAACGCCGAGACGGAGTCGACGGTCGCCGATCTGGTCGTCGATACGGCCGCCGACCTGCTCGAGACCGGCGACGTCGGCGCCGGCGTCTACCTGCTCGACTCCGAGACCAACCGGTTCGAACCGGTCTCGTCGACGGCCAACTTCGCCGATCGGTCCGGCGGCGCACCGTCCGTCGCGGTCGGTGACGGCGACTCCGTGCTCTGGACGACCTACGTGACGGGCACCCAGACCGTCGTCGACGACGCCGAGATCGGCGATCGATCGCCGCTGTTCGGCGGCGACGCCCCCGGCGGACTGCTCGTTCCGATCGGCGACTACGGCGTCTTCGTCCTGCTGGCCTCGCCCGCGACGATCGACGACGAAACCCGCCGGCTGTTCGAGACGCTCGTCGCGACCACCGAAGCGGCCTTCGACCGCCTCGAGAGCGAGGCGAACCTCCGGGAGCGCGACGCGGAGCTGGCGGCCCAGAACCGGCGGTTGCGCCGGCAGATCCAGATCACGGAGATCATTCGCGGGATCGACCGGTCGCTCATCGGCGCCGACGGCCGCGACGAGATCGAGCGGACCGTCCCCGAGCGACTCGTCGCGGCCGACAACGTCTCTTTCGCCTGGATCGGCGACCTCGACGCGAGCGGCTCGACCCTCGAGGCGCGCACCTGGGCCGGCGACGAACCGGAGTATCTGGACGCGGTCGATTTCGGTCTCGAGGGCGAGTCTCAGGAGCCCGCGGTCCGAGCCGCCCGGACGGGATCGCCGACGGTCGTCGAGAACGTCGTCGAGGACTTCCAGGGGGAGGCGTGGCGAACGAACGCCCTCGACGCAGGCTTCCAGTCGGCCATCGCCGTCCCGCTCACGTTCGAGGAGTACAGCTACGGCGTCCTGACGGTCTACGCCGACGAACCCGACGCGTTCACCGACTTAGAGCGCTCGGTGTTCGCCGAACTCGGCGAGGGGATCGCGAGCGCGATCAACGCGGCCCAGACCCGGGAAGCCCTCCACGCCGAGACGCTCGTCGAACTGACCCTCGACCTCGAGACCGACGACGTCCTGTCGCGGATCGCGACGGCGACCGGCGCCGCGGTCACCTACGAGGGTCTG
Source organism: Haloterrigena turkmenica DSM 5511 (assembly GCF_000025325.1). Lineage (NCBI taxonomy): Archaea > Methanobacteriati > Methanobacteriota > Halobacteria > Halobacteriales > Natrialbaceae > Haloterrigena > Haloterrigena turkmenica. The sequence goes on from NC_013743.1 coordinate 166,714, forward strand.
GGCACTCACGGCGAGTCGGAGGCCGTCATCTTCTTCGAGACTCGAGGGGCGTCGGCCGAGGCCGTCCGCGACGTGCTCGACGACCTCGTTTCCGTGACGTCCGCGCGCCTCGTCACCGAATCCGACTCGCGCTGTCTGTTCGAGGCGACCGTCACGGGCGACGTCCTCGCCACGCGGCTGGTCCGCCACGGCGGGAGTCCGCGGTCGATCGCGGTCGACGAGGGCCGGACCGAGGTCACCGTCGACGTCCCCGTGACGACCGACGTTCGCGAGTTCGTCGAGATGCTACGGGATCAGTATGAGCGCGTCGACCTCCGATCTCGCCGGCACGTCCAGCGGACGATGCACACCCGCCAGGAGCTGGTGACGTCGCTATTCGAGGACCTGACCGACCGTCAGCTCGAGGTGCTTCGGACGGCGTATCTGGCCGGCTTCTTCGAGTGGCCCCGCGAGAGCACCGGCGAGGAGATCGCCGAGATGCTCGAGGTGACCCAGCCGACGGTCAACCGTCACCTCCGGATCGGCCAGCAGCGGCTGCTGGAGCGCCTGTTCGACGACGAGACGCTCTCGGTCGCCGACGGCTCCTGAACCGCCGAGGTCTCGTCGGCGCCTCGACTCTCCTCGAGAGAGGAACGCCCAAGGATCCGGCCGCCGTACGCTCCGGTATGGAGACATCACAACGGCACCGCGAGCGGACGGACGGGCCACTTCGCTCGACGCTCGTGGCCATCGGACTGACGGTCTTCGGCGTCCTCGTGGCCCCCAACTTCACGACGCTGCCGGCGTTTCTGCTCGACCCCGCGTTGATCAGTTCGCCGACGGAAGCGTCGGTCACCGCCAGAGCGGCGCTGCTCTCGCTCAACTTCGTCGGGATCGCGCTGGCCGGTGCCATCTACCTCGCCGTCACCGATCGCGGCTGGTCGTACGTCGACCTCCGGATGCCGACGAAACAGGGCTGGATCTACGCCATCGCGGGCGTCGTCGGCATCCTCGTGTTTTACGTCCTCGTGGCCGTCGTCGTCTCGATGCTCTCCTTGCCCTCCTCGGAAAACAACGTGATGACCTACATCGGCGACGATCCGACGATGGTCCTGATCATGATCGGCGTCGTCTTCTTCTTCAACGCGCCGGCCGAAGAGTTCCTCTTCCGGAACGTGGTTCAAAAGCGACTCTACGAGGCGTTCAGCCGCACCCACGCGATCGTCATCGCCAGCGTCATCTTTGCGCTCGTTCACTTCGTCTCCTACGCCGTCCTCTCGGACTCGCTGCTCGCGACCATGGTCCCGATCGCGACCGTCTTCGGCGGCGGGCTCATCTTCGGTTACCTCTACGCGAAAAGCGAGAACCTCCTCGTGCCGATCCTCTCTCACGCCGTCTACAACGGGTTCCAGTTCGGGCTGGTCTACCTCGCTCTCGTCTACGATCTCGAGGGCGCGGAGCCGACCACCGAGGCCCTTCTCGATCTGGTGGCGACGATCGCGACCCTGCCGCTGTAACCGGGTGAACACTTTCACCGCGCCCTCCGTCCTTTTATTATCGCCCGCGGTCGAGAGGCCGGTATGTCTCAGGCGAAGGGCGACCGCCGCGAGCGGGAACTCGTCAACGAACTCGACGCGGCCGGCTTCGCGGTGATGCGCGCGCCCGCCAGCGGCTCCGCCACCGAACGCGAACTCCCGGATGTCCTCGCGGGCGACGGCGAAGTGTTCTACGCGATCGAAGCGAAATCCAGCGCCGGCGACCCCATCTATCTCACCGGCGAGGAGGTCGAGGCGCTGATCTTCTTCGCGCAGAATTTCGGCGCGAAACCCCGCATCGGCGTCCGCTTCGACCGCGAGGACTGGTACTTCTTCCACCCCGGCGATCTCCACGTCACCGACGGCGGCAACTACCGCGTCAAGAAAGAGACCGCCATCGCCGAGGGCACCGACTTCGACGAGTTCGTCGGCCGCTCCGAGAAGGTCACTCTCGAGGAGGTCGGCGACGGCGGCGACGGCCCCGACGAGGAGATCCTTCGCGTGCTCAACGCCGTCAAACAGGACGTCATGGACGTCGAGGAAGCCGCAGAACTGCTCGAGTAGGGTCTTCATCTCGAGCGCTATCGCCGCCCTCCGATCCCAACTAGTTGGGGTCAACCGACTTGCCGTTGATCGATCTACACTCCTCGACGGATGACCGATTCAACGACGGTCACGCGCGGAACGGCGGTCTGTGAGAACTGCGGCTCCGTGTTCGCGGTCCGCATCTGGCCGGACGGCCGGATTCGACCGATCGGGTCGCCGGCGAACTGTCCCTGCGGCGGAACCGAGTTCCGTCGGCTCTCGTGAGCGGGGCCGATTCCCGCGCTCGAGGTCGATCGTTGCCCTCGAGACGTCGCTATGGTCGTTCCTTCCGATCGGTTATTTTATAGATTGTATCGCGAATCTGTCCGTATGGTGACGAACTCCGGCTTGCTCTCGCCGATCGTTCGAGCGGGGGCGGCCGTCGTCTTCGCGCTCGTCGCGATAGCGGTCGCCGCGACCGTCTGGACGGTGACCTACCTCTCCTGGTGGCAGGCGATCGGCCTCGAGTCGGCGTCGTTCCCGGCGACCGTCGTCGCACTCGTTCCGCTGGCAGGCCTCGGCTACGTCGCCATCTCCACCGAAGGTGGGCCGACGCTGTCGACGGCCGCCTACGTCGGCTGTTTCGCGGCCGCGTCGGTCGCCTTCTTCGCCGCGGTCTGGACGATCGTCTTCCTGGTCGCGCTCTTGCCGCTCGGGGCCGCGACCGCGTCGACCGCGGCCGGCGGGACGACGCTGCTCCTGACGGTCGGCACAACGGCGACTGCGGCGGCGGCGATCGCCGCGGCGGGCCGTTCAGCCGACTGGGCGCTGCTCCTCCGGATGGCCGTCGCGGTGTTGCTGCTCGCCCTCGTGACGATCGGCTTTCTGGGCGTCATCTGGCTGCTCGTCGCCCTCGTCGCGGCGATCGCCGTCGGCCCCGTGCTGGGGCTGTACGTCGCCGGCGCGGCGACGCTCCTCGCGGCGGGACTGCTCGCCCGCCGGGAGTTCCGACAGGTCCGCTCGATCGAGGAGCGCCTCGACGCGACGCCGACGACGGCCGACGATCTGCCGGGGATCCACGCCGCGACGACGAAAGTCGCCGCGCAGTTGGGCGTCCCGAAACCGACGATCGCCGTCTCGGAGACGTACGCCCCCGAGGCGATGGTGGTGGGCTTTCGCCCCGACGAGAGTCACCTCGTGCTCTCCTACGGGGCCGTCACCGCGCTCTCGGAGGCCGAACTCGAGGCGGTGATCGCTCACGAACTCGCCCACGTGGCCAACCGGGACGCGATGGTGATGACGGCCGTCTCGACGCCGCTCGTACTGGCCGAAGGGCTGCGAGCGCGGGTGCGGACGGACACCTTCGAGGAGGACGAGGAGTGGCAACCGCCCGAGGAGCGGCCCGACGCCGACGCGGAGTGGGGTTCGGAAGAGATCTTCGGCCCGAACGACGAGTGGCGGATGGAGCCGCCGACCGAGACCGAGGAGGCGACCGACGAGCGCGACGACGACGACGGCTGGTTCGTCAGGATGACGCTATTCGTCATCGCGACCGTGACCTGGGTCGTCAGCCGCGCGATCGTCGCCGTCCTCTCGCGGAGCCGGGAGACGACCGCCGACCGGACCGCGGTCGCGGTGACCGGCTCGCCGGCCGCTCTCGCCGGCGCTCTGCGAACGCTCGACGATCGCATCGACCGGACGCCGACTCGCGACCTGCGCGAGGCCGCCGGCGCCTCCTCGCTGTCGATCCTGCCCCTCGAGCCGGTGACCGTCGATTCCGACGATCCGTCGCTGCTCGAGCGGCTTCGCGCGCGGCTGTTCTGGACCCATCCGCCGACCGAGCAGCGGCTGGCGGCACTCGAGAAACTGGAACGAGAACGGCGGTGAGCACCGAGGCCGCTGGTGGCTATTCGTACTCGCGTTCGCTCGGTCGTTTCCGTTCAGTTGGCTGCTCAGCGGTCTCTGCTTAGTCGTCCGCCGGAGCCGCCGCTGAGAGGACCTCAGGATCGACCGGCCCGCCGCGGACGATCGGCTCGAAGGCCTCGAGGACGTCCCGATCGCCGCCCGTGATTCCGCGAGCGGGCCGATCCTCGAGTTCGGTCGCGACGAACCGTTGCGCGATCAGCGCGAGCCGACCGCTCTCGGTGTTCTCGTCGCTCCCGTCACTCCTGTCTCCGTCGTCGGCCTCGAGGCTCGTCTGCGCCTGCTCGAGTAGCAACGCGGCGGTGAAGATGTCGAAAACGTAGTGGGCGAGGCACTTGGCCGATAACTGTGCGTACTCGCCGTCCTCGGTCGCCAGCGTCGCGAGGGCGGCCGCGAGCTCCTCGTACTCGGATTCGACGGTCTCGGCGGCGTCCGCGAGCGCCGGGTGGGAGACCGTTTCGAGCCGGTCTTCGATCGTCTCGAGCAGCGGTTCGTGGGCGTCTTCGCGCTCGAGCGCCCGGAGGACGTCCAGCGAGAGGACGTTCTCGGTCCCCTCCCAGATCGGCAGTACCTGCGCGTCCCGGAGCAGGCGATTCGTGACGAAGTCGTTCACGTAGCCGTTGCCGCCGTGGATTTCCATCGCGTACGAGGCGGTGTCGACGGCCATCCGGCCCGTTCGGAGTTTGGCGATCGGAGTGAGGAGTCGCATGAGCCGGTAGGCCTCGTCGGCGCTCTCGTCTGCAGTCGTGCTCGCAGCGTCCCCGTCCGCGCTCGCGGCGTCGTCGGAGCGGGCGCTCCGTTCCGCCCGCTCGCGCTCGGAGAGCAGCCGCGCCGCCTCGAACGTGAACGCCGTCGCGGCCTCGTGAGCGACGGTCATGTCCACGAGATCCGCGCGCATCAGCGGGTACCGGTCGATCGTGTCGCCGAAGGCCTCACGGTTGGCGGCGTAGATCGCGCTCTCGAGGGTCGCACGCCCCATCAGTCCGCAGGCCGCCGCGGCGTTCGAGAGCCGTTCGAGATTGAGCATCTCGGTCATCTGCGTGAAGCCCTTTTCCTCCTCGCCGACCAGGAACGCCTTCGCGCCGGTGAACTCGACTTCGCCGGTCGGGACCGCGGTGGTACCCAGTTTGTCCTTCAGCCGTCGGTACAGTTGGTCGTTGACGGCTTCGGGCTCGAGGGGCCCGTCCTCGAGGCGGTCGCCCTTCGTGTAGGGGCCGTCGGCGGGACGGGCGTCGGAGTCCGGATCGGAGTGCGGGACGAGGAACATCGAGAGGCCGGCGGTCCCCTCCGGTGCGTCCGGGGTCCGGGCGAGCGCGAGGGTCCCCTCGGCGTCGACGTTCGAACAGAACCACTTCTCGCCGGAGAGGCGCCAGTAGCCGGATTCTGGGTCGTACTCGGCGCGGGTCTCGTTGGCGCCGACGTCGCTGCCGCCCTGTTTTTCGGTGAGGAACATCGCGCCCTCGATCAGGTCGTCGTACTCGCGGCTCGTCAGGGCCTCGTAGTACTCGGCGAGGGAGCCGTCGTCGAACTTCTCTAAGACGAGCGCGGCGCCGGCGGTCATCGCGACTGGGCAGTCGAAGCCCACGTCGGCGTAGCTCAGCAGGTACTGCATCGCGAGGGTGTGGGCCAGCGGCATCGGCTCGTCGCGGTCGAGCGGCGCCTCGAACGCGTCGGCGACGATCCCCCGCTCGTAGGCCAGTCGATCGTTCTCGAACTGTTCGGCCGGATATCGGACGCGGTTCCAGACTTCGCCGTGGGCGTCGTAGGGCTCGAGTTCCGGCCCGTGGTCGTCGACGTAGTCGGCGTTGTCCGCGATCGTGCGGCCGACGACCGCGCCGAACTCGGCCAATCGCGGCTCGGCCCACTCGAACTCCTCGTTCGTGTAGAGCCGCCGGAGTTCGCGCTCGAGGGGTCGATCGAGGTCCCAGTAGTTGACCCCTCGTCCCTCCTCGAACCGGCCGTGATCGATTCCCGTACTCATACCGTGATGGTTGTTGACTATCAGCAATAAATCGGGCGAGAGTCAACTCGGTGTCGGTTTTCGAGTGTTTGTGACGACTGGAATTCGCGGCTCGTCGGATAGCCGCGCTTCGCACTGCCGTACGATGGAACGCGCTGGCGGCATCCCGAGCGAATGCGAGGGCGACTGACAGCGCGCGCCACGCACGGCGGCAGCTCGAGCAAGTGAGTCTGCGAGTCGCATACTGGTCCCCCGAAAAACGAATTCCGTCGCGTCCGTCGGTTAGTCGTTCACGCCGTCTTTTCGAGTCGAGTTCGCGGGAAGACGTAGACCTTCAGCGAGCCGGGGACGACGCCGTTCTTCGCGACGGTGGCGTGGGGGTAGACGGCGCCGACGACGGGGACGCCGTCGTCGTAGCGCTCGTTGGTCGCGTAGTCGGCGACGGTGGTGTTGCTCCCGCCGATCGTCACGGCGTCGGCCCGCAGGTCGGAGACGTCGACGACGGTGAGTCGGTCGTCGGTCTCGCGGTCGCGGACGGTATCGCCGGCGCGGAGCACGTGGGCCTCGCAGTAGAACGGTTCGCTGGCGTCTTCGTCGACGAAGACCGCGTCGCCGCAGTCGTGACACGCGACGGCGATCTCGCCCGGCGGCGGCGTTCGGCCGTGGGTGATCTCGATCGCCACGCGGCGGATGTGCTTGCAGCGGGCCTCTCGGAAGACGTGATCCGGACAGGTGCAGCGACCCGACTCGAGGTCGACGAGGTAGGTGTGGTCGCTGGCCGACTCGACCTCGTAGAGGCCGTCGCCCAGCGCCAGCACCGACATCGGTTCGGTGCGGGCGCGGCGCGAGCGCTCCTCGAGGTGGTCGCTGGACGGTACTGGCAGGGCCGTTTTCGGTGACGCTGTTGTGTTCATGGATGCGTCAAACTGATCGCTGGACTGGTCGGCTGGCTATTCGATATCGATAGGGGCTCGAGCGATATAACGAGCGCGCCGGCGGTTGCAGGTCGACGCTTTAAAAGAAGTCGACGCGGCCGACGCCCGTCCACCGGTTGCGAGCGGGACCGCGCCCTTCGAAGCGTTTTTGCCTCGGCCGCCGAAAGCTACGCACTAATGCTCGACCGCGAACAGATCATCGAAATCAGCGTCGCCGTCTCGATGGTCCTGCTGATGCTCGGCACTATGATTGCTATCGGGACCCAGTACGGCGGGTCCAGCGGGACGCTCTCCCCCGAAGGCGGCGAACTGCTCGTCGGTGCCATCACCGGCTTTATCCTCCTGATGCTCGCGGTCGGTATCGGCCTCGCCTACGTCCTAAACGACCCCGAAGACGGCCTCGAGGCCGACGACGAGACGGACGCCGACACCGGCAGCGCGATCTGACGGCGCCACAACACTTTTTTGCGGTTGTCGTGTTGACACGATATATGAGCAGTCCTACCGCTGATCCCGAATCGACGCGGTCTCGCTCGACGTGGACGGTGATCGCCGCTGTCATCGGGACCCTCGTGTTCGGGTCGGCGATAGTCGGTCTCTCGGCAGCGGTCCTCGAGGCGCCCGTCGCCGTCGGCGCGGTCGCGGTGCTGACGCTGCTCGCGGCCGCCTTCGCGTGGCGTCGCGCCGCGGCGTCCGGCGAGACCGCTGCCGACGGTGAGGGGAGTCGGGACGTCTGGAACGCGATCCCGTCCTGGCAGTATGACGGCCGGCACGCCGAATCCGGAGGTTTCACGCGCGGAGAACAGGAGAGCGCGCTCCGGGAGATTCAACAACAGGCCGACGACATCGAGAAGCGAGAGCGCAACTGACGGAGAATCAGTCGCCGCTGGCCGTCTCTTCTTCGCTCTCTCCCTCCCGCCAGTCTTCGATCTCATCGTCGTCGGCGTCGTCGATCCGCTCCTCGTAGTAGGCCATCGGATGCGGAATGCGCTCACACAGGTCGTCCTTGTTCACGCAGTCGCCGTAGGATTGCATCGTCGCACAGGAGGGCGGCGAGTACTCCGTCGGCGAGCTGTCGCCGCGGATGTGGTCGGTCTGGTAGCGGGTCATCTCCTCGCCGAACGACGAGTTGATCCGGTAGAGGTCGACGATTTCGTCGGTCGTCATCCCGATGCTCGTCAGGAAGGCGGTGATCGCAAAGCGGGAGTGGTGGGGCAGGTGTTCGCCCTTCTGGATGTCGTCGAGCAGGGCCTTCATACACGGCGGGAACAGGTCGGGGACGACGGTGTCGATGTCCTGGGTGAGCTCGAGGTCGGCGAGTACCTCGCGGATCTCGGCGGCCTCGTCCTCGAGGGCGGCGGCGATGACCTCGGGGACGTCGAAGGGGAGGCCGTCCTCGATGCGGCCCCGGATGGCCTCCCGGAGCAGGGTCAGGAGTTCGTCGTGGTCGACCGGCACCTCGCCGTCGGTCAGCGCGCGGTTGACCAGGTGCCACTCGTCGCCCCACAGGTCCTCGGCGAGGGGGAGGTAGGTGCCGACGTCGATCCGGTAGCCGTCGGCGGTCTCCCGGACCGCGCCGCCGAGGTCGAACTCCGCGAGGAGGGTCTCCAGATCCAGCCCGGTCGACTCGACGCTCTTCAGTTCCGTGGTGTCCTCGAAGTCGGCCGTGAAGCGATCGTAAGCGGTCGCGGCCTCGGCGCGGGCGTACTTGCGAACGAGGACGCGTTCTTCGACCATCGAGACGAGGACGCGCGCGACGGGGTAGGAGAGTAACTCGACGCGCGTGTCTCGCCGCGGCTCGCCCGTCTCGCCGTCCGCTATGGCCGCCACCACGCGCTCGCGGGCGCGGTCGACGACCGCCCGGTCCTGGTCGACGACGGTGGCCAGATCGACGGCCTCCGTCGCCACGGCGTCGCGAGCGGTCTCGAGGAACGGGTACCGGGCGTGCAGTCGCTGCATCGGTAATGGGATGTTACTGCGCGGGGTTAAAGCCGCTGATTGTTCGACGGGGTGTGGCCGGGAGTAAGCCGGGATTGGATCGCCGCTCGAGCGGCGACAGAAGCGGCCCTGACCGACGTTTTGGTTAGCGTTCGAGGATCGATTTAAAGGGCGTTCGATACGTCTCCCCGAGTATGCCACGGGCCACTCGAGACGGCGTGTCGATCTACTACGAGTACGACGAGAGCGAGGGCGACGGCACACCGGTCGTCTTCGTGCAGGGGCTGGGCTACGGGCGCTGGATGTGGCGCTGGCAGCGCGAGGCCGTCGCGGACGACCGGGACGTGATCGCGCCGGACAACCGCGGCACGGGCCGATCCGACGCCGGCCTCCCACCACTGCTCCCGCGCCTGCCGCGGAAACTCCGCGCGCCGCTGCTCTTCAAACTGGCTGGCTACTCGATCGGCGGCCTCGCCGCGGACCTCGAGGAAGTCCTCGCCGACGCCGGCATCCGCCGGGCCCACGTCGTCGGCGCGAGCATGGGCGGGATGATCGCCCAACGCTACGCGCTCGAGTACACGCGCGCAGAGACGCTGACGCTGTGCTGTACGAGCCACGGCGGCCCCGACGCAGTCCCGGTTCCCGACGAGACTCAGGAGTTCATCTTCGACGTCCCCGACGGCGCGAACGAGCGCGAGACGATCCGCCACCGGATGCGCCCCGCCTTCACCGAGCGATTCACGAATCGGAACCCGCACCTGATGGATCGGATCATCGAGTGGCGACTCGAGCAGGACGCCGACGATCCCGCTCGCGAGGCCCAGGCCGCGGCCGTCCTCGACTTCGACGTCAGCGATCGGCTCGAGGGGCTTCGGGTGCCGACGCTGGTGCTCCACGGGACCGACGACCGCGTGGTCCCCTTCGAGAACGGGCTGCTACTCGAGGAGGCGATTCCGAACGCGCGACTCGAGCGGTTCGAGGGCGGCTCGCACTGCTTTTTCATCGAGCACGCCGATCGGGTGAACGAGGAACTGCGGGCGTTTCTCGCCGACCACGACTGATCGCCCGGGACGATCGCGGCGAATCTACGCGGTCGGAGCGGCGCCGTCGTAGAACTGGATCCGACCGTCGCTTCGCACGCCGATTCCGTACCCCGCGTAGGCGAACCAGAGTTCGTGAGTGCCGGCGTCGGTTCGCCGGGCGTGGTCGATCAGCGAGTCTAACGCGTCCGGATCGACGACCTCGTAGAGGGGCTCGAGGTCGACCGGTCGATTGCCGGTAAGCGCCGCGACCGCCGTGATGACGGCCTCGCTGGCTCGCTCGCCGCCGTCCGGATCGAACGTCGTCGTGTACGCCGGCTCGTCCGCGTCGCTCGCATCCGTTGGATCGTCTGTGGAGGGCATGGCCTCGACTACTCGAGAGGGACTGGTAGCCTCCCACCTTCCCATATGATATTTTTAAGTAACGGGGTTCACTCGCGATCGCTGTCGCAATAGGCGACTGTCGCCGTCGACGGCCAACCGAGCCGCCCGACGGTTCGATTCAGTCGCTCTGGATGCGCGGTGCGAGCATGTAGGTGACCTGTCCCTGCCCCTCCGCGAAGCCGAAGTAGATCTTCACCGGGAACTCCTCGCCGAGGTGGAGCGTGACCTCCGTGTCCGAGGGAATCGCCTTGTTCATGTCCTTCAGGTAGTCCAGCGAGAACAGCGAGTGGGCCGGGCCGACCTGCAGGTCGATCAGATCCGCTTCGGTGAGTTCGAGGTGGACGTCGTCGGTGTCGCCCTCCGCGTCGACGTAGAAGTACTCCTCGCCCTCGTCGACGCCCAGCGCGATGTGATCGGAGACCATGTCGGCCGCCTTGACCGATCGGTTGACGTCTTTCCCCTCGAGGATGACCTCTGCGGGCAGATCGAGGTCCGGAATGTCCGGCTCCTGACGGATCGAGTCGGGGTCGATCAGCGCCAGGGTGTACTCGAGCCCCTCGATCTGAATCTGTAGCTTTCGCGTCTCTTCGTCGAGTTCGAGCTGGACGAGCTGGCCGGATTCGGCCATGCTCGCGATGTCCTCGAGCCGCGAGAGGTCGACGCCGATCAACCCGCCGTCGGCCTCGTAGGATTCGAACGCCGAGGCATCGAGCGAGAGGTCGACCATGCCGACGTTAGCGGGATCGACGGCCCGGATCTCGAGGCCGTCCTCCTCGAGGTGGATCTTGCACTCGTCGACCAGCACGCTGATCGAATCGAGCGCGCTGGTGAGCGTTTCCGCGCTCACGATGGCCTTGAACATATACGCCGGGCTACGGACGGTTGCCATAAAAAGCCACCCTTTACGCGCGGCTCCGCGGGGGTCGGCGACTCGCCTCCGGGCGTCTCGCCTTCAACCGAGCAGACCCGGCGTTCGTAACCGGACGGAACGGCGGTCGTCTGCGGACCGAAGACCGCCTCCTCGTGGCTCAGGACTCGATCTTCTCGACGATCTCGCGGGCCTGCTCCGCGGCCTTGTCCTCGCCGACGCTCTTTTTGATCAGGACGCTGGTCACCTCCCAGTCGTCCTCGCCCTCGACCTTCCCGGTCCGGACCTCGCTGCCCTCGGAGACGGACTCCGCCGGATTCTCCGCCCAGTCAGGCGTCCGGATCTCGTCGTACCTGTCCGGATCGCGGAACCGGACGTGGATGTAGTCGTCCTCCGTCTCCACCGCGTTCACGTCTGGCGTGTCGGCCATACGATATCCTCCACCGGCGGCGAGCCTAACGGTAGGCCCTGAATACGCCCCGTCTCGAGTCGATTCTCGAGGGCCGGGTCGGGTCGGAACCGACTGGATGCGTACGCAGGGCAACGAACGTTTGCCGAGGCGACGGTAGGTCGCCACCATGAGCGACCGCGAGTCCACCGCGTGGGAGTTCGAGACCGAGTTCGCTGACGTCCTCGAGGCGGTGCCCGACGAGCACCGCGATCCGGAGCGGTTCGTCCCCGGCGTCGGGCCGCTGTCGGCCGACGTGATGCTCGTCGGCGAGGCGCCGGGCGGTCAGGAAGTCGAGCAGGGCGAGCCGTTCGTCGGTCAGGCCGGCCAGCAACTGGACCGCGCCCTCGAGTCGATCGGCCACGATCGGCGCGAGCTGTACATCACCAACCTCGTGAAAGTGCGGCCGCCGGAGAACCGCGACCCCCACGTCGACGAGATCGAGGCCTGGTGGCCGGTGCTCGAGGCCGAACTCGAGCGCGTCGATCCCGTGGTCGTCGTCCCGATGGGCAGTTTCGCGACGGCCGAACTCCTCGAGACCGACGAGACGATCACGGACCTGCACGGCGAGGAATTCGAGCGCGAGGTGCCACCCGCCTCGCACGCCTCGAACGAGGAGGGTACCGGCTCCTCGAGCGAGGGAGGGGCCGACCCGGGAGAACGGACGGAGCGGATCGTCCGTCCGTCGTTTCACCCGGCCGCGGCGCTGTACGACCGGAGCAAGGTCGACGCGATCGAGTCGGACCTGCGGGCGGCCCTCGAGTCGGCCTGAGAGCCTCTCGTCGTCGGCCGCCGGCTGCGTTCGGCCGGCGAACGCCCGTGCAACTGCAGACACGAACGGCTTTTTCCGATCGGGCGAACCTCGAGGGGATGAGTCCGAGCTTTACCAGCGACGACGTCGATCTGGAGACCGCCTACGTGAGACGTCTCGGGTTTCGGACTGTCAGCCGGCCACCGTCGGTCTCGAGGGTGGACCGCCGTCTCGCCACACCTATCCGTACCGGGCCACTAGCCACCCCAAGAAGCGATTATGGCCCGCAAAGACGACTACTACAACAGGGCGAAACAGCAGGGCTACCGAAGCCGGGCGGCCTACAAGCTCAAACAGCTCGACGACCTCGAGAACGTCATCTCCGGGCACGACACGGTGGTCGACCTCGGCGCCGCCCCCGGCGGCTGGCTGCAGGTCGCCGCCGAGAAGGTCGGCCCGCAGGGGACCGTCATCGGCGTCGACCTCCAGCGGATCAAGGACTTAGAGGACGAGACGCTCAACGAGCGCGTCGAGACGATCCGCGGCGACATGACCGAGGAGAAGACCCGCGACCGCGTCACCGACGCCGCGGGCGGCTCCGTGGACGTGGTCGTCTCGGACATGGCGCCCAACATGTCCGGCGAGTACTCGCTCGATCAGGCCCGCTCGCTGTACCTCGCGCGCCAGGCCTTCGAGACCGCGCTCGAACTCCTCGAGTCCGGCGGCAACTTCGTCGTGAAGGTCTTCGAAGGCCCGGACGTCGATGACCTCCGAGCCGACATCGACGACGAGTTCCAGTACGTCCGCGCGACCGCGCCGAAGGCCAGCCGCGAGGAGTCCTCCGAGATCTATCTGATCGGGAAGGGCCGGCTCACCGCCCCCGTCCGGGAAGGCGACGAACTCGAGGTCGAGATCGTCGACGTCGGCAGCGAGGGCGACGGGATCGCGAGCGTCGACGGCTACCGCCTGTTCGTCCCCGACGCCGAGCCCGGCGACGTCGTCGACGTCCGCATCGAGGACGTCAAACCGAACTTCGGGTTCGCGGAGCCACTCGAGGAGGAGTGAGAGCGTCGACTCGCGACTCGATTCGTTCTGCGCTCGATTTCTGCTGCTGATGCCGTGTCGCACCGCTACTGTGTCTGTTCTCGTCGGAGCCGTCGTGACGACCCGCTCACTCCCGCTCGTCGGCCTCGAGTCGGTCGTGTCGCTCGTCGATCTCGTCTAACAGGTCGAGAGTCTTGCGAACCGACGCGCGGATCGCGTCGCTGCGGTTGACGAACTTGCCGTCGTCGCCGACGTGATCGTCCAGATCGTCCAGCAGTTCCTGTGGAATTTCGACGCTGATCTTCGGCATTTGCGTGATCGTTTGCAGGCGGCCGTCTTAACAGTCGCCGTCACGAGGGCGACCGACTACTCGGGGGTCGCGCCCGACTCGGGCTCGGGTTCCGGATCCGCCGGTTCGCCGCCGCTCCCGCCGCCGCCGAACAGGCGGCCGCCGGCGGTGAACACGTAGAGGAGGGCGAGTCCCAACAGGTACGTCAGCGCGAGCGGGATCGCCAGCATCAGCATCGTCAGGACGCCCTGTGGGCTGGCGAAGGCGGCGAGCGTGAAGATGCCGACGACGACGGGTCGCCAGCGCTCGAGCATCGTCCGGTAGCTGACGATGCCGCCGACGTGGAACAGCGCCATCGTGACGATGATGTTGAAGAGGAAGCCGACGCCGAGGGTCGTGTAGATCACCAGCCAGGAGAAGCTGTTGATCCGGTAGGAGACTTCCATCCCGTTCTGGATGGCGTCGGAGATGAGGTACGAGATGACCGACGGGGCGATCCAGTAGAACCCGGCGAGCAGCCCGGCGCCGAAGCCGAGGAACATCGCGAGCCCCCAGATGAGGAACACTCGCGCATCGCCCCGAACCAGTCCACGCTCCCTGGCCGCCGGCCAGCCCCAGTACATGATCAGGGGAACGACGGAGATGAACGCGAGGATCGTGCTCACCTTCACCATGAAGATCAGCACCTCGACGGGGTGGAGGGCGATGACCAGTCCCAGTTCCTCGAGCAGTTCCGTCGTCGACTCCGCGCCGGCGACCCCCGCGCCGCCCGAGACCTCTCGGAGGACCTCTTCGGGGACGCGGTCGACGAACTGGGCGAGGATGACCCCGAACCCGCCCTGATACAGCGCGAGGAACGAGGCGGCGAGGACGGCCATGAAGACGCCGACGATGTAGATCGCCTTCGAGGTGAGGCTGTTGACGATGAACGCGAGGTCGTAGGCGTAGCCGCCGATGTCGTCCTCGGTCGTCTCGTCCTCGGTGAACGCGTCGAGCATCCCCGCGGCGGTACTCGAGAAGACGCTCTCCTCGTCGTCACCGCCACTGCCGGCGGCCGCGGCGTCGCCGGCGGCCGCCGCGCCGGCCGCATCGCTCGCGGCGGTTCCGCCCTCACCGTCCGTCTCGTCGCCCGCCTGCTGTTCCTGCAGGGTGTCGAACCGGTCGAGGATCGCCTGCGCCTTCTCCCGGTTGTCGTCGTACATCGCCTGTCGGGAGTGGTCGAGGGCGTCTTCTTCCTCCATCGAGAGGAAGACCGTCGCCGGAATCTCCTCGATGTCCTCGGCCGAGAGCGTCTCGAAGTCGACGTCCTCGGGATCGTCGGCGTTTCGGAGGTCTCCCTCTCGGGGGTAGACCGGCGCCTGTAACACCCGGATCGTGTAGACCAGGAGGACGAGGAATCCGACCGCGGCGGCGACGGCGGCGCCGACGGCGACGTCACCGAGCAGGCCGTGTTCGGCCGCGTACGTCTCGAGACCAAGCGTTCCCTCGGGCCGGATCGGCGCCGGGAGCAGCGGGAAGACCGCTTCGTCTAAGGTGTCGGCACCGTCCTGATTGATGAACACGCTCGTTCCGACGGTGATGAGCGCCAGCACGCCGGCGAACTGGAGGAGGCGCCGTTTCATGAACGAGGTCCCCGTGTCGAGTTCGGCCGCGCCGCGCCGCCGGATGTTGGCGACGACCTTCGCGAGGCCGAGACTGAATCCGTAGAGGGCGACCAGCGGCAGCGCCCACATGACTAGCGTGAACGGGTCCGGCGGCGAGAAGGCCGCCCCGAAGACCGTGATGGCGACGACCGCGTGACGCCACTTGTCCCGGAACATCTCGTAGGAGACGATCTCGGTGTAGGACAGCACGCTCATCGCCAGCGGGAGTTGCGCCGCGAGCCCGAAGGAAATGGTCAGCAGGGCGATGAACTCGGTGAACTCCGTGATCCCCCAGCTCGGGGTGACGCCGGCGTCGTAGGCGACCGACCCGAGGAACTCGAAGGCGAAGGGGAAGAAGATGCCGTAGGCGTAGCCGACACCGATCCAGAACAGGGTGAACGAGGTCAGCGCGAAGAGGGCGATGTATCCCCGTGAGACGGGAAACGCCGAGTCGAAGCCGCGTCGGCGAAGCGTGTGTCGCGAGAAGAACAGCAGCGCTGGTATCGCGACGATGACGCCGACGAGCATTCCGATCTTCGCCTGTAAGAGGATGACCTCGAACGGCGTGCGGGTGATGATAGTGGTCGCTTCGGCGACCGTCTCGTTCATCTGCGCTTTCGCGGTCGCCTCGAGGAAGTCCCAGATGAAGACCCGAAGGGCGTAGAACGAGCCGATGAAGCCGATGACGAAGACGATGAATACCTTCTGGAGATGCGTTTGCGCGGTCGAGAGCATCACACCGATCGACTCCCGGCCGGCGTTGATGGCTTTAGCCGTATCTTCGTCGACGGCAGAACTCATTGATCGTCTGTGGCTAACTGACATCCAGTTATCAACCTTTCGAGTGCTGGAGGGCGGTTACGGGCTCGTGCTCGGCTTTCGTCGCTCTCGCAGGATGTCCGTAAGAAAAAGGCCTATAACCGGGGGCCCGTCATACCTCTATAGATGTCGGACGAGCCGGCGAACCGTGGGGACGCCGAAGGAACCACAGAGCCACAGGAGTCGCCCGGCGAGGGACCGCCGATCGACGACGGACGGCGCGACGAGCCGTCCATCGCGACCGACGGCGGTGATGAGTACGAGCCCGACGATCGGCCCGTCGAGACCGACGGCGAGGGCGTCGTCGGTGATCACGCCGATCACGGCGAGGCCGACTACCCCGACCCCGACGACGATATCGGCGGTATCTCGACGCCGCCGGACGACGAGGAGATGCCGCTTGCCGACCACATCGAGGAGATGGTGCTCCGGTTCGCGGTCGTCCTCCTGTTCGGGGCGACCGGAACCGCGATCGGACTGCTGGGAGCGTCGGAGGCTCTCGAGTTCATCTGGCTCGACGTCTTCCCGGCCCAGGCCGAGGAAGTGCCGCCGCCGCATATCTACCATCCCCTCGAACTGTGGATGACGCGGATCAAGCTCTCGGCGCTGCTGGGCATCATGGTGGCCCTGCCGACGTTCGTCTACGAGTGTTACAAGTTCATGAAGCCGGGGTTGTACCCCCACGAGCGCAAGTACTATCTGGCGTCCGTTCCGCTGAGCGTCGTTCTCGCCGCGCTGGGCATGCTGTTCTCGTACGTGCTCGTCTTGCCCGTCCTCTTCCAGTACTTCACGTACTACGCGGAGGGCAGCGCCGATATCGCGTACGCGCTCGGTGAAACGTTCGACCTGATCATCACGCTGACCGGCTTCCTCGCGATCGTCTTCCAGATTCCGCTCTTCATCATGCTCGCGATCATGATGGGCGTAACGACCCGCCGCTGGCTGGCCCAGAAGCGACTCTACTTCTGGGCGGGCTTTGCGGGACTGTCCTTCATGTTCACGATGGACCCGACCATGATGGCGCCCATCCTCGTGGCGGTCACGATGATCTTGCTGTTCGAGGGGACCCTCCTCGTCCTGAAGTGGGTCGGGCGGGACTGACCGTTCGGTCGGCGATCCTCGCGACGCGCCCGGGTTTTCCTGCGACCGTTTCGCTCGAGAGCGACCGCATTCGCGATCCCTCGAGCCGATCTCCGCGTCTGTGTGTCACTAGTCCCCATCATATGACCCGTCGATTCGTGGACGCCCGTCCGATCGCTCGCCCCGTCCGATGATTTCACGTCCTTATATTCTCCCTATCCATCCGTAGATTGATGGATAGCACTCTTTATCGGCTGAATAGTCACAGTTTGTAAACGATTACCGTTTAGTAGTCCCATACGTTCCCTATTCCTGTGAAAGAGTGTATGGAATTGGGCCAAACTCCTGCTGCAGAGTGTGATTGTAAATCACACCTCGGTCGTCTCGGGTCGGATCGGAGGTGGACCGCGTGACGGAGCTCGTACCGACGACGTGTATGCGGTGTGCGGTTGGCTGCGGACACGTCCATCGTCCCGTCGAACAGGGGTACGGCCTCGACGTCGTCCGCGGCGACGCCGCCCACCCGGTCAACAACGGGCTGGCCTGTCAGCGCGGTATCAACGAGTCCGTCGATCCCGGCGCCGAGTGGCTGACCCGTCCGCTCGTCCGCCGGAACGGTGAACTGGTGCCGACGACCTGGGAGACCGCCTTAGAGCGCGCCGCCGAAGGGCTCGACGCGGCCCTCGAGAGCGGCGACGGCGGTGAAGGGGTCGCCGTCCTCGGTAGCGGCCAGCAGACCAACGAGGCCGCCTACGCGCTGGGCAAACTCGCCCGCGGCGGCTTCGGCACGCCGTACTACGACGCTAACACGACGCTGTGTATGGCCTCGGCCGTCACGGCCTACTACGACGCCTTCGGGAGCGACGCGCCGCCGCCGACCTACGACGACATCCCCGAGGCCGAGACCCACCTCGTCTGGGGTGCGAACCCGGCCGCGGCCCACCCGGTCATGTTTCGGTGGATCAACCAATCGGCCGACGACGACGATTCGGAACTGATCGTCATCGATCCCATCGAAAGTGAGACCGCCGAGGTCGCAGACCACCACGTGCCCCTCTCGCCCGGCGGGGACCTCGACCTCGCCCGCGCCGTCCTCGCGCGCGTCGTCGAGACCGACCGCGTCGACGAGGCGTTCGTCGCCGAGGCGACTGACGGTTTCGACGCCCTCCGCGAGGATCTCCCGGACGCCGCCGAGGCCGCCGCGGCCGCCGGCGTCTCCCTCGAGGACGTCGATCGAATCGCCGCGGCGCTCGAGGATCCCACGCTCGTCTACTGGGGGATGGGAATCAACCAGAGCGTCAACGGCACCGCGGCGTCGGGCGCGCTGATCGATTGCTGTCTGGCGACGGGGAACCTCCGGCCCGGCTCGGGGCCGTTCTCGCTGACCGGCCAGGCTAACTCGATGGGAACCCGCGTCTGCTCCTCGAAGGGGTCCTGGCCCGGACAGCGCCCGTTCACCGATCCCGACCACCGCCGCGAGGTCGCCGAGACGTGGGGCGTTCCCGAATCCCGCCTGCCCGACGACCCTGGCCCCGGCCCGGTCGGGATCGTCGACGAGATCGGCGACGACGTCTCCGCCGTCTACGCCGTCGCGACCAACCCCGTCGCCGGCATGCCCGACGCCACCCGCGTCCGCGAACAGCTCGAGGACGCCTTCCTCGTCGTGCAGGACGCCTTCCGCAGCGAGACGGTCGAACTCGCCGACGTCGTGTTCCCCGCCGCGACGTGGGGCGAGTCGGAGGGGACGACGACCAACATGGAACGAACGGTCTCGCGCGTGCGCGCCGCGACGGAGACGCCGTCGGGCGTCAAGACCGACCTCGAGCTGATCGGCGACCTCGCCGACCGGCTCGTCCCCGACCTCTTCGACGACTCGCTCGAGCCCAACGCGGTCTTCGACGAACTGGCGGCGCTGACCGAGGGGACCCCCGCCGACCTCTCGGGGATCAGCTACGACCGCCTCGATGAGGAGGTGGCGGTTCGCTGGCCCGCGCCGGAACCGGACGTCTCGGGCGGCTACCGCTACTACGAGGAGCCGGCGACCGACGAGGAGGGCGAGGACGCCGACGCGACCGTCCGCGAAGAGTCGTGGTCGTTCCCGACCCCTTCCGGCCGCGCGCAGTTCTCGACGGGCGAGGCCCAGCCCCTGCCGGAGTCGACCGACGAGGAGTACCCCTTCACCCTGACGACGGCCCGGCGCCCCGACGCGTACAACTCCGGCGTCCGCGCGCGCGACGACGACCCCGTCGCCCGGGTCAGCCCCGCGACGGCCGCCGCGCTGGCCGACGAACTCGAGGCCCGTCCCGGCGAGTCCGACGAGGACGACCCCGCCGAGTACGCTCACGTCGTCTCCCGCCGGGGCTCGATCACCGTCCGTGTCGAGCGCGACGAGTCGATCCCCGACGGCGTGGTCTGGCTCCCGATCCACCAGCCCGCGGTCAACGAACTCACGCTCTCGGACGTCGACCCGCGCTCGAAGGAGCCCAACTTCAAACAGTGTGCGGTCCGCCTCGAGGCGCCTCGCGAGCAGGAGGCACGGGCGGTTGCGGAAGCGAGTGCCTGACGATGGCGGCCGTTTTCGGGTGTTCGATCGATGCGTGAGCGACCGCCGGAACCGCCCGACTCGAGCGACGCGTCTGCGCCGGCCGTCCGGGGGACGCCGCGGCGAGGCGTCGCTTCCGCGACCCTCGGATTTTTCGTCGGCTTCGCCGGCGTCGTCTGCTACGGGCCCGTCGCCTCGGAGTTTCAGGACGCGATGGGGCTCTCCGGGCTCTTGGTCGGGCTGCTCGTCGCCGCACCCCAACTGACCGGCTCCTTGCTCCGGATCCCCTTCGGGGCGTGGGTCGAGGACGTCGGCGCGAAGAAGCCGTTTCTGGTCCTGTTCGGCCTGTCGATCGTCGGAATGGGCGGCCTGTCGGCGCTCCTGCTGACGGCCTATCCGGACGGGCTCACGATGGCTCACTACCCGATCGTGTTCTTCTTCGGGGCGCTGTCGGGCTGTGGCATCGCGACGTTCTCCGTCGGGACCACCCAGACGTCGTACTGGTATCCCTCGGAGAAACAGGGGACGGTACTCGCGGTTTTCGGCGGGCTCGGCAACACGTCGCCGGGGCTGTTCACGCTCGTCCTCCCCGTCGCGCTGGCCGTGCTCGGCCTGACGGGCGCGTACCTCGCGTGGTTCGCGTTCCTGATCGTCGGGACCGTCGCCTACGCGTCCTACGCCGTCGACGCTCCCTACTTCCAGTTCGTCAAGCGGGGCGTCGAGGAGCGCGAGGCCCGACGGCGCGCCGAGGCCTGCGGACAGGACCTCTTTCCCGGCGGCGACGCGATGGCCTCGATCCGGGGCGCCGCGAGCATCCCCCGGACGTGGATCCTCGTCGCGCTGTTCTTCACGTCCTTCGGCGGCTTCCTCGCGCTGACGACCTGGCTCCCGTCGTACTGGCAGGCCGTCCACGGCGTCGACGTGCGGACCGCCGGCGCGCTCACGGCGGTCGCCTTCACGCTGCTCGCGGCGGTGATTCGCGTCCCGGGCGGGATCGTCAGCGACCGGCTCGGCGGCGAGCCGACTGCGATCGTCAGCTTCGGCGCGATCGCGCTCGCGACGCTGCTGCTCGTCGTCACCCGCGAGTTCGTCCTCGCCGTCGCCGCGACGATCCTGCTCGGAGCGGGCATGGGCGTCGCCAGCGCGGCCGTCTTCCAGTTGGTGCCGAAATACGTTCCCGACGCCGTCGGCGGTGCCTCGGGGCTGGTCGGCGGCATCGGCGCTTTCGGCGGGTTCGTCATCCCGCCGATCCTCGGTCTCTTCGTCGACCTGCAGGGGACGCCGGGCTACGCGACCGGCTTCGTCGTCTTCCTCGGCCTCGGGGTCGCCTCGATCGGTCTCTCGAGCGGGCTCTACCGAACCCGTTCGGCGCTCGTTCCCGCCGATTCGTCGGCGCCCGCCAACGACTGACCGACCGCGTTTCGATCGCGGGTCGATTGCTGACCGAATTTCCGTATTTCGATACCAGTAGCTGGTATTACGACCTCTTTACTCAGCGTGGAGCGTGAAATTCGCGTTCAGGACAGTCGACGGTGTTACCGGACCGGCCATCTACCTTTCAGATGGCTGTCGGAAACGGTGTGCTGAATACAGAGGGTGTATCTAGTAAGGAGCGTTCGTTTCTTCCGGTTCCGCTGCGCCGAACGCCCCGTTGAGTAGATATGCAGACTGAGATTACTAGCTCTACGAAACGACTTTAGGTCTCCCAAAAAATGTGCGGTACCTGAAAGGTATATGGTCGTCGAGCGACTACTACCTATGAGATGAGTTCCCAAGAGACGACCGTCCGTCAACAGGCCGGCACCGTCGACGAAAACGCGCTCCGGCTCGATCAGGACAAAGCCGAACAGATAGTCGAGGCACTGAACTCCGAACTGGCGAACTCGTACGTCCTCTACCACCAGCTCAAGAAGCACCACTGGGTCGTCGAGGGCGCCGAGTTCCTGCCGCTCCACGAGTTCCTCGAGGAGGCCTACGAGCACGTCGAAGAGGGTGCCGACCACATCGCCGAGCGCGCCCAGGCGCTGGGCGGCGTTCCCGTCTCCGGCCCGTCGAACCTCGAGGAGCGCGCCACCGTCGAGTTCGAGGGCGAGGACGTCTACGACGTCCGCACGATGTTCGAGAACGACCTCGAGATGTACGGTGACATCATCGAGTCGATGCGCGGCAGCATCGAACTCGCCGAGAACCTCGGCGACCCCGCCACCGGTGAGATGCTGCGCGAGATCCTCGTCCACCTCGAGGAGGACGGTCACCACTTCGAACACTACCTCGAAGACGACACGCTCGTCCTCGAGAGTGCGCTTCACTGAACAGGTGACCTAAATGGCACAGAAACAAGGCCGACTCGTCCGGGAACCCGATACGGGCGAGCGCCGTCAGGAGTGGGGCACTATCGCAGAGAACGCGCTCCGGGTCGACCCTGCCGACGCCGAGGTGATCGTCGACGCCTTGAGCGTCGACCACGCAGGATCGTTCAACCTGTTCTACCTGCTTCGAAAGCATTACTGGACCGCTGCAGGCGCCGAACACGAGGCGGTCGCTGACTTCCTCGAGGATGCCTACAAGCGCGTTCGCGAGATGAACGACGACCTCGCAATTCGGATCGTCGAACTCGGGGGGATTCCCCCAAATACGCCGCCGACACTTCAGGACCGGGCCGAAGTCCATCTCGAGGCAGAGGATCTCTACGACCTTCGTACCTCCCTGGACGGCGATCTCGAGGGGTACGCGACCCTGATCGTCAGTATGCGCGACCACATCGCTCTCGCAGAAGAACGGGGCGATCCGGGGACGGGCGAACTGCTCCGCGACCACCTCGAAGCCCTCGAAGAAGACGCCCACGTCATCGAGCAACTACTCGAAGCCGAGACGCTCGTTCAAGCGGAGGTGCTGCAGGACCGATGACGAGTACACCACATCTCCGACGACCCGACCCGTCTCACGTCCGTCAAGAGTGGGGGACGGTAGCCGAGAATTCGCTCCGTCTGGAACGGGACGTGGCTGAACAGCTGGTCACAGCCCTGAACAGCGAAATATCTGGGCTGTACATCCTCTTCAATCAGGTGCGCAAGCATTACTGGCTCGCCGAGGGAGCCGAGTGGGGACCGATCAGTGATTTTCTCGAGGATGCTGCCGACCGGCTCACGGAGATGACCGACGACATCGCCATTCGGATCACCGCACTCGGCGGTGTTCCGGCCTGCGGGCCGATGGGTATCCGCCAACACGCGCCGATATTCATCGAAGAAGCACATCACTACGACGTCCGCTCGTCGCTCGAGCGTGACCTCGACGGGTATGCGACGCTCGCGGTGCAGTGGCGTGAACATATCGAACTGGCGGACCAGCTCGGCGATGTAGCGACGAGCGAACTCTTGCGTCGCCATCTGAAGACACTCGAAGCGGACGCGCACGTCCTCGATCGATACCTTGCCGACGATACGCTCGTTCTGCGCGACGCGACCGGGTGAATCGTTTCGGGGACTACCTCCTGGCATTCGCTTTATCAGCCTGTCTCCCGTTCCCGCCGATACTCGGGACTGAGGTCACCGACGGTTGGTCCGGTGTGCGAAAGAACACGTCCCGATTGAGAGGCTGTTATGTGACCGCGAGTTCGACTCGATGAGCGCCTTTTAGGCGCTCTCGAACCCCCATATGAACACTGATCAGGTAGACACAGACTGCCACGATGTCGCTGTTGAGTCCGCAGTAGTCAGCGTCGACGCTGGAAACCGCTCGACTCGGTTTCGAGAATCCTTCTGAATAACGAACGTACGCCAATTCACTGATACCGAACTGGACGACCGTTCGCCCGCTCGAGGCAGTGCAGTTCGTGCGGACACTCTACCACTGTTCCCCAACGAACCGAAGCTACGTCTCGCGCGCAACGAAGGTCCGTTCGCGCTCTGATCGGCGCTCGCCGCCGGCCCCCTCCCGGTCAGGGGTCCGATCACCGTTTCGAATCGACCAATTGCCACGTCGCTCGAGTCGGATATACGCCCTAATACACATCATATCCCATTGGAGATGCTACGTTCGACGCTGGAACGGGAGGAAAAATACCCATATGTAAACGATTAGTGTTATATGGTTTAGAGACCTGACGTAAAAACGTGAATTGGATCATGTTTGGAGAGGAAATTCGCGTATGTGGTTCCAATCGTTCGATCGAGGTGGTCGGCAATGGTGCATAAGAAAGAAGAACAGAAGGAAGACTGCTACGGCGACGAAGTGCGGGAACACATCGAGCGGTTCGCCGAGAACGGCGGCTTCGAGGCCATCCCGGACGACGAGATCGACAAATGGACCACCCGGTTCAAGTTCTGGGGCGTGTTCCAGCAGCGCTCCGGCCAGGAAGAGTACTTCATGATGCGGCTGACCAACGCCAGCGGCATCTTGGAGCCGGAACAGCTGCGCCGCATCGGCGAAGTCGCGAAGGAGTACGCGAAGGGTCCCGTCGCAAATCCCGAATTCGGGAATGGGTGGATCGACCTGACGACCCGACAGTCCGTCCAGCTCCACTGGCTCAAACTCGAGGATATCCCCGAGATCTGGGAACAGCTCGAGGCCGTCGGCGTCCACTCCCGCTCGGCGGGCGGTGATACGATGCGCAACATCTCCGGCTGCCCGCTCCACGGCAAGGCCGAGGAGTTCGTCGAAGCCGGTCCCCTGCTCGAGCGCTTCGAGGAGGAGCTTCGCAAGGACGACGCGCTCGCGAACATGCCCCGGAAGTTCAACATCAGCGCGTCGGGCTGTACGGTCGGCTGCGCACAGGACTCGCTGAACGACATCGGGTTCGAGCCGGCGACCAAGGAGATCGACGTCTCCGGCGGAGCCGGAGGCTCGTCGGACTCGTCCGACGGTGGCGAAGAAGTTCGAGGATTCAACGTCCGCATCGGCGGCGGGCTCGGCGGCCGCCAGCCCCGCGCCGCGACGCCGCTCGATATCTTCGTCCGGCCCGAAAACGCCTACGAGGTCGGCCGCGGCTTCGTCGAACTCTACCACGACTACGGCAACCGGCAGAACCGCTCGAAGAATCGCGCCCGGTTCTTCGCCGAGGACTGGGGGATGGAGAAGATCCGCGAGACGCTCCAGGAGGAGTACGTCGACTTCGAAATGCACACCGCCGGGGAGGACTTCCGCGAGGAGTACACCTACAACGCCGGCCGCCCCGTCGAGGACGGTCAGCACGACCACGTCGGTGTCGGCGACCAGAAGGACGGACAGAACTACGTCGGCCTGAGCGTTCCCGTCGGCCGGCTCCCGGCCGAGGACGCCATCGAACTGGCCGATCTGGCCGACGAGTACGGCTCCGGCGAGGTCCGGCTGACCCGCCGCCAGAACCCCGTCATCGTCGACGTCGCCGACGAGGACCTCGAGGAGCTGCTCGCGGAACCGATCCTCGAGGAGTACCCCGCCGAGCCGAGCCCCTTCGAGCGCGGGGCGATGGCCTGTACCGGCACCGAGTTCTGCTCGATCGCGCTGACCGAGACGAAGGGTCGGATGGCCCGCATGCTGCGCTGGTTCAACAAGAACGTCGAGCTGCCCGACGACGTCGGCAAGATCAAGATGCACTACTCCGGCTGTACGGCCGACTGCGGCCAAGCGATGACCGCCGACATCGGCCTGCAGGGCATGCGCGCGCGCAAGAACGGTGAGATGGTCGAAGCCTTCGATATCGGCGTCGGCGGCGGCGTCGGCGAGGACCCCTCCTTCATCGACTGGATTCAACAGCGCGTGCCCGCCGACGAGGCCCCCGGCGCGATCCGGAACCTGCTCGAGGCCTACGCGGCTCATCGTAGCGAGGGCCAGGCGTTCCGCGAGTGGGTCGAGGCGACGGGCGAGGAACAGCTCGTCGAGTTCTGCGAACCCGAGGAGACCGACTTCGAGGCCCCGTACATGGACGACGCCAAGCAGTCTTGGTACCCCTTCGCCGAGAGCGAGTCCGCGGCGGCCGCCGCCGGCGAGGGATCCGTGGCCCCGTCCGACGACTGACTCGAGCATCGCCGCGACTTCGGTCGTACGAGCGTCGCCCGGTGTTATTCGTTTCTTCGCCTCCCGTGACTACGGCGCCGAGCGCTGCCGATAGGTGATTTTACCCTCGTGTAGCCGAAATAACAAGATATGGCTGCCGAGGATCGGGCGACGCGTCACGAGTTCTCCCGGACGACGACCGCGGGGCTCGCGATCGCGCTGTTCGGACTCCCGCTTCTTTCCGGCGCGACTCGAGCGCTTCGGATCGATCTCCATCCGCTGGTGACGATCGCGGCCCAATGGGCGCTCCTCGGACTCGTCGTCGGAATCACGATCGAGATCGAAGGGCGATCGCTCCGGTCGCTCGGCGTCCGGCAACCGTCTCGGCGCGACGCGGTCCCGCTGCTCGTCGCGGCGGTGCTGGGGTTCTTCGCGCTGGCGGCGACCGGGCCGTTGATCGACGCGCTCGGCCTTCCGGAACGTCGAGTGACTGGACTGGACGTCGATCGAGTCGGCGTCGGAGTCGCGGTCGCGTTCGCGGTCACGGTCGGTGTCGTCGAGGAGGTGCTGTATCGCGGCTACGCGATCGAGCGCCTCGCCGAACGTACCGGGAGCGCGCGGCTGGCCGGTGTGATCTCGTGGGCGGCGTTCACCCTCTCTCACGCCGTCGGCTGGCGCCTCGGTGATCTCCTACAGGTCTCGCTGGCCGCGCTCGTCTTCACGCTCGCCTATCTGTATCGGCGCTCGCTGGTTCCCGTCGTCGGGGCCCACATCGCGATCTGGCTGTTCGGTGTTCTCGGTGCGGTCTACGGCTAACGATCCCGGACCGTGGTGGGGCGAGGACGCCGATCGTCAGCGGTGTTCCCGCGTTCGCTCGTAGGCGTAATCGAGCGCGTCCTCGAGCGATCCCGGGCCGTCGTAGTTGGCCGAGAAGAGGTCCATGAAGTCGCGAGCGATGCTGTTACAGCGTTCGAACGTGAGGACGGTCCGGACGCGGATCGTCTCGGAGAGATCGAGCCCGGGGTAGCTCGTCGCGGTCAGCGCGTATCCGGGATGATCCTCTCCGTCGAGCGACGCCGGGGCGACCTTCAGCCGCAGGTCGCCTGATTCGTGACGATACGTCCGATACTGCATTTCCCGATCGGTGTCGACCGGGGAATAGGTCCGACTCTCTTCCGTGTTCCACGCAGACGGCACGTCGGCGTCCATCATCCAACGATACCGACCCGAGTGCCACGTCCGTATCGAAATGAGCAATATTCCCGGACGTTGGTTCAGAAACTACACTACTGGGAGGTTTCCCCCGTCAAACACGATTATATTCTGGAAGGACGTCCAGATGGGAGAAGTGAATCGACTGGATCTCGAAATCGAAGACGAGAATCGGGTCGGAATCGATTCCGAAACGACCCTCGAGTTTCGATTCCGAGACGAACCGCGTCGGACCGACGATCAGTCGTCGCTCCGGGAGCGTGAGTCCGCGGCGAAGACGTCCTCGACGAGCGGCTCGTCGCTGCCGGCGGCGGATTCGTCGTTCTGGGTTCCGCCGGCCCGTTCGCCGTCGCCGTCGGTTCCGGGCTCCGTCTCGCTCTCGGGACTGACGCTCCCAGTCCGGTACCCGTGTAAGTCGAGCGTGACGTGGTCGAATCCCAGTTCCGACAGCTCCTCGCGGACCGTCTCCGCGAACTCGCGGGTCAGCGCCCGCTCGAGTTCCTCCGGCGCGACCTCGATGCGCGCTAGCCCGTCGTGGTCGCGGACGCGAAACTGATCGAACCCCCACTGGCGCAGCAGGGCTTCGGCGTGCTCGACGCGAGTCAGCCGCTCCTCGGTGACCTCGAGGCCCGTCGGGATCCGCGAGGAGAGGCAGGCCATCGACGGCTTGTCGGCGACCGAGAGGCCGTAGCGGTCGGCGATCTCGCGGACCTCCTCCTTGGTGACGTCGTGGGCCAGTAGCGGCGAGTGGACCTCGAGTTCCTCGACGGCTTGCAGGCCGGGACGGTGTCCCGCGCCGGGGTCGTCCGCGTTGGTGCCGTCACAGACCGTCTCGACCCCGACCTCGCGGGCCGTCTCGAGCATCTCGCCCAGCCGCATCGTCCGGCAGTGATAGCAGCGATCGTCGTCGTTCTCGACGAAGTCGTCGCTCTCGAGTTCGGAGAAGGAGACGATCTCGTGTCGGATGCCGATCTCGTCGGCGACCCGTCTGGCGTCCTCGAGTTCCGCCTCGGGGAGCGTCTCGCTCTTCGCGGTGCAGGCGACCGCGTCCTCCCCGAGCGCGTCGTGGGCGAGCGCGGCCACGACGCTCGAGTCGACCCCGCCGGAGAACGCGACCAGCACGCCGTCCCGCCCCGCGAGGTCCTCGCGCGCGGCCTCGAGTTTCGCCTCGAGCGTTGTCATGGCCCGTGGTTCGCACCCGAGCGGCAAAAGCGCGTTGTCGTCGGGCCGGCTCCGACGATCGCTGGATCGGCCTCGTTCAGACCTCAATCGGACGATCCCGTTCGGCGCTCTCTGCCAGCGCGTCGATGACGCGCATGTTCGCGATCGCCTCCTCGCCGTCGGTCCGCGGCGGCCGATCGTTCTCGACGCTCGAGGCGAATTCCTCGATCTCGAGGCTGTACTGGTCGATCGCATCGAACGTCTCGACGGCGTGTCGGCCGTCGATCCGGTACTCGAGTTCCAGGGGTTCGTCCGTCGGCGCGTCGAAGGCGTCGCGGACCTCGAGCCAGCCGTTTTCCGCCTCGACGCGGTAGCGCTGCACCTTCTGCGTGTCGAACCCGGACGCGACGCGCGCGGATGAGCCGTCGTCGTACTCCAAGATTCCGGCCAGTTCCGTGTCCACGCCGGCCCCGCGGGAGTCGTCCGCGTGCGCGTAAGCGCGCTCTGGTTCGCCGAGGATCTGTCGGACCAGCGAGACCGGGTAACAGCCGACGTCCATCAGGCTCCCGCCGTCGAGGTCGGGCGAGAGCCGAACGTCGTCCGGGCGGTCGAACAGCGGGAACTTGAACGCGGCCGTCACGGAGCGGACGTCCTCGAGTTTGTCTTGAGCCAGTTCGATCGCCCGCTCGGTCCGCGGGTGATACAGGTACATGAACCCCTCCATCAGGGTCACGCCTCGATCCTCGCAGTGTTCGACGACCTCGCGGGCCTCCCCGGCGTCGACCGTCAGGGGCTTCTCACAGAGGACGTCGAGGCCGGCGTCGGCCGCGCGCTTCGTCCACTGGGCGTGCAGGCCGTTGGGCAGGGGAATGTAGACGGCGTCGATGTTCGCGTCCGCGATGAGGTCGTCGTACCCCTCGTAGGACTCGTCGATCCCGTGGTCGTCCGCGAAGGTCCGCGCGCGTTCACCGTCCCGCGAGGCGACGGCCGTGGCCTCGTGGTCGGTCGCCTCGAGGGCGGGGAGAAACGCTTTCCGGGCGATACCGGCCGTGCTGAGTACGCCGAAATCCATACGCTCCCTTGCCCGACCGTCCTCAAATATTCCCGCATTGGACACGATCGGGGCCGTCACCACCCGGGAACTGCACTCGCGTCGGATCGAGGGGCCGTCCACTGCACGCCGGAGCGTTAAGTCGCCGTTCGTGGTAGGATCAGAGAGTACGATGTCCGTGTCCGATCGGTTACGACAGTTGCGTGCGACGAGCGACGAGCGGGAGGGTCCCGAATCGATGCGTGAGCAGTCACGCGCCGAACACGCCCTGTACTCGGCGATCCGCGGACTGCAGGCGGGGTTCGTCGCGACGATCATCATGACGGCGTTCCGACTGCCGATCCTGCGGTCGCTGCCGCCGTCGGCGAACTTCTGGTCGCAGTACGTCACCGGCGACGACCCCGAAGAGCACCCGTTCATGGGGCTCGTCCTCCACTTCGTCTACGGGATTCAGGCGGGGGCGATCTTCGGCGGCCTGTTCGCCCTCCAGGACGCCGAGCGATCGATCGAACCCGAACAACGCGGAATCGTCTGGGGGTCGATCTACGGGATGGTTCTCTCAGCCTTTGGCTCACAGTTCATGCTGAAGGAACTGCTGGACATTCGCCTCGACACGGACGAACTCGCGCTGTTCCACGCGGGCCACCTCGTCTACGGGCTCTCGCTGGGTGCCTGGGTCGGTTCGCGGACCGAGGGCGTCGAGGATCCCGAAACGGAGTATGAGTACGACGACGGGAACTGAGTCTCCCAAATCGACCAGCGTTCTCCCGCCGCCTATTTTGCCGCCGGAGTTCGGTCAGACGCCCACCGTCTCGACTAGTTCGTCGACGTCCTCCTCGAGCCGGTTCGCGTACTCCAGCCGGAGGTCCCGCGCGTCGCCTCGCGTCACGTACTGGCGGCCGTCGATCCGCGTCGAGATCGGGTGGTAGTCGTCGACGGAGAACCCCATTCGGTCGAGGTAGCCGACGACGTCGGCCGACTCGAGGCCGTCATCGATCGCCGAGTTGGCGAATTCGCAGGCGGTCTCGAACGTGGGCAGCCTGATGCCGTCGTCGGTGACGTGACCGGCGTGGCGGCTGTCGCTTACGGACTCGACCTCGACGTTCGTGTTGTGGACGCGTTCCATCACCATCTCGAGGTCATCGGCCAGTCGGAGCAACTGGCTCGGCAGGGCCGCGTCGGGCGAGCGCCACTCGACGGTCGGCATCTCGTCGCGCAGCCTGATCGGCGTCCAGACGACGTTATCGGTCGAGAAGTTGTCCTCGATCGCCACCTCGTCGATTCCCTCCTCGAGGGCGGCCCGTTTGAACTCCTCGTAGCGGTCCTCGAGCCGGCGGCACCACTCGCCGACGGTGTCGACGTAGTGCCAGAGCTGGCCGTGTTTCGGGAGGTCGCCGTAGCACTTCTTCCGATAGCAGTGGGCGCGGGCGCTGTTGGCCACCCGCTCGCCGTCGAGATACGGCGAGGAGTTGACCAGCGCCAGCGCCGCGTCCAGGGCGATCAGGGTGTTGAGCTGATCGGCGACGTTGCGCTTCTCGACGTGGATGTGGGTCCCGGCGCAGTACTTGGCGTAGGCGAAATCCTCGCCGAGGACCTCCTTCTGGATGCGCCCGCGTTCGCTCGGTCGGCGGTCGATCGCGCCGCAGTTGATCGGCGTCCCCAGCGGGACGAGTCGTTTCTCCTCGGCCGCCGCCGTCGAGAGGACCTCCTCGAGCTGCTCGGCGAAGGTCGCCCGCAGTTCGCCAATCGTCTCACAGGGGGGCGTCTTCAACTCGAACAGCGGCTCGACGAACTCCCGTTCGGTCCGCTCGGAGACCTCCGCGAGCGCACCCGGTTCGGTGAGTTCGCCGTCCGTGTCGACGACCCAGTACTCGACTTCGATGCTCGTGTTCATACTCGAGAGGGAGTTCGGACGTCCGGCGTGGCAGCAGTCGCTGTCGGTGGCCCGTCGGCCGAGCCGACGGAGCGGTTCTCGCCGCCTCGCTGTCGATCGGTTCGACGACGGCGCGCTCGTCGGTGGGCCGACGCCGCCGTCGCGGTTCGATACGCTCCCTTTCACGCGATTCGTTGAAGTGACGGTGCCTGCAGCCGCCTGCCGCGCTTCTGGCGCGTATTCGAACGCAGCATCAGCGCGCGTTCGTATCGGCGGCGCTGACACTCCACTGTCCGTCGATAAGCGCTTTCCCTCGCACCGGTGAAGCCCGACCGTGACTTCGCTATCGACGACGGCCGCTATCTCGAACCCGGTCACCGGCGAACGGATCGCGTTTCGAGAGCGAACCGAGGCGGGGCTGCGATTCGAGTACGCGCTCGATCCCGACGGGTTCGCCGTCGGCAAGGTCGACCACGTCCATCCCGGTCAGCGGGAACGGATCGCGGTCGAAGAGGGCCGACTCGGCGTTCGAATCGGGGGCGACGAGTGGACGGCGACGCCGGGGACTCGCTTCGCAGTGCCGCCCGGCTCCGACCATACGATCTGGAACGACGGCGACGAGCCGGTTCGAACGACCATCGAACTGCGGCCCGCGCTCGAGTCCCACCGGCTCTTCGAGACGCTGTTCGGGCTCGCTCGAGAGGGGAAGACCAACGGCTGGGGGCTGCCGGGTCCGCTGCAACTCGCCGTGATCGCCGACGCCTACCGCGACGAGTTCGCTCTCGCGCGCGTTCCGCTCGCGCTCCAGCGGGCGCTCGCGACGGCGACCGCTCCCGCCGGTCGGCTGGCGGGCCATCGGGCCCGCTACGATCGATTCAGCGCCGAGTAGCGCTCTCGCCGGACCGTTCGTCGGGCAGGCTGAGTCCGTCGAGAGCGGGAATCGGAGACTTCGTCGCGCCGAGACGATGGCTCCTTATCCCTCGTCGATCGCGAAGGGTTCCAGAATCGACGCCTCCGTTTCGACCTCCTCGAGCGCCTCGAGCGCCGCCGCTCCTCGGCCCCGTTCGGCGCTCGATTTCGGCGCGTGAACCCTTCGATCGTTCCCCCCTTGACTCCCCGCCCGAACCGGTTCGCACGTTTTTCCACTCCGTAGGAATTGCAGCGTTACTTGAGGGTATAGAGGTTCGATCACCGCCTGTCATGCGAGTCTCCAGAAAGCAACTGGCCACGTTCCTCGCGGTGATCTTTGTCGCGAACCTCGTCGTGATGGGCGGCGGGGCGTGGCTGTCCTACGAGAACGAACCCGAGATACCGGAGACGATCGTCGGCCCGGACGGCGAACCCGTCGCGACCAGCGACGACGTCCAGTCCGGGAAGATGGTCTTCCAGGAGAACGGGTTGATGAATCAGGGCTCGATGCTCGGTCGCGGTAGCTATTACGATGTCGACTACACGGCCGACGCCCTCGAGTTGAAGACCGAGCACATGCGCGACTACTACGCGCAAGAAGAGCACGATACGGCCTACGAGGACCTCGAGTCGTCCGAACAGGCCGCGATCGACGCGCAGGTTCGCGAGGAGCTGCAGTCGAGCGAGTACACCGACGGCGAGCGAGTCGAGTACTCCGCCGCGGAAGCGTACGCCCACGAGCAGGTGCGTCAGGACTACGTCGAGCGCTACCACGAGGGCGACCGCGGGCGCGGGATCCAGGACGGGCTGATCCCGACCGAGGAGGAGGCCGAGCAGTTCGCGGACTTCGCACTGTGGACCGCCTGGATCTCCCACACCGATCGCCCCGGCACCGACGTCTCGTTCACCAACGACTTCCCGTACTCGCCCGACGCGGGTAACGAGGCCGGTGGCGCAGTGATAACCTGGAGCGTCATCGCGATGGTGTTGCTGGTCGCTGGCGCCGGCGTCGCGATCTGGCTCTACCAGGCCGTCGAACTCCCCGAACCAGAGGCCGCGGGCGTCTCGATCCCCCATCCGAAGGAGATCGATCTCACCCCGAGTCAGTTACTGAGCACCAGATTCGTCCTCATCGGCGCGCTGCTGTTCGTCTTACAGACGTTCATGGGCGGGCTGCTCGCCCACTACTACGTCGAGCGAGACGACTTCTTCGGCCTCTACGAAGTCTTCGGCATCGACATCCTCGAGTACCTCCCGTGGACGATCGCCCGAACCTGGCACGTCGATCTGGGGATCCTCTGGATCGCCACGATGTGGCTCGGCGCCGGCCTCTTCCTCGCGCCGCTGCTGACGGGCCGCGAACCGCGCAAGCAGGCGCTGTACATCAAGGGCCTGATCGGCGCGCTGCTGGTGGTCGCCGTCGGCGGCCTCGCGGGCATCTGGCTCGGCATCAACAACTTCTTCGACGGACAGCTGTGGTGGCTCCTCGGTAACGAGGGCCTGGAATACCTCGAGATCGGTCGCGTCTGGCAGGCCGGCCTGCTGGTCGGTTTTCTCGGCTGGACCGCGCTCGTGGCCCGCGGGTTCAAGCCCCTGCTGGATCGGGAACCCCGCTACGGGCTGGCTCACATGATCGTCTACGCGGGCGGCTCGATCGGCCTGCTCTTTATGGCCGGCTTCCTCTACACGCCGAAGACGAACTTCGTCATCACGGAGTTCTGGCGCTGGTGGGTCGTCCACATGTGGGTCGAGGGCGTCTTCGAGTTCTTCATCCTCGTCGTCATCGCCCTGACGCTCGTCTCGATGAATCTCCTGACGAAGAAATCGGCCGAGAAGGCCGTCATCTTCCAGGCCGCGCTGGTCATGGGCAGCGGCATCATCGGCGTCTCTCACCACTACTGGTGGGCCGGCCTCCCCGAAGTCTGGCTGCCAATCGGCAGCGTCTTCTCGACGCTCGAGTTCATTCCGCTCCTCTTTATCCTCTACGAGGCGCTGGGACAGTACCGCGCGATGGACGCCGCCGGCAAGGACTTCCCCTACCGGATGGCCTTCTACTTCATCGTCGCCTCGTCGGTCTGGAACTTCTTCGGGGCCGGCGTCATCGGCTTCTTCATCAACCTGCCGGTGATCAGCTACTTCGAGAGCGGGACCTACCTCACGGTCGCTCACGCCCACGGCGCGATGTTCGGCGCCTTCGGCTTCCTCGCGATGGGGATGGCCGTCTACATCCTCCGGGTGACCACCCGCGACGCCCACTGGTCCGACCGACGGCTGCGCTGGTCGTTCTGGCTGTGCAACGCCGGGCTGGCGCTGATGCTGTTCCTCTCGCTGCTGCCCGTCGGCTTCCTCCAGCTCGAGGTTGCCTTCACGGAGGGCTACGCGGCCTCGCGCAGCCTCGAGTTCTACAACGGCGGGCTCATCCAGACGCTGTTCTGGCTGCGCATGCCCGGTGACACCCTCCTGATCGCCGGCGCGATCGTCTTCGCCTGGGACGTCGTCGTGAAGCTCCTCTTCCAGCGGAAGCCGACCGCCGAGGAGACCCGTAGCCACGTCATCGCCGACCGAATCTTCGGTGAGAGCGACGCCGTCGATCCCGTCGACCCGGTCAGCGACGACGACTGACGCCGCAGTCGATGTCTTTTGCGTTCCGGCGACCACCGATCATCTGATGGGGTGTCCTCGGAGGGCCGATACTGCTAACAAAACCGAAGCTGATTACCGGTATATGCGCTGGCCCGCGGACACCGATATCGGCTCTCCCGAGCGAATCCCACGGTACGTAGTCGGCTTCGGCGTGACCCTGACGCTCGTTCTGATCGGTGAGATCGCACTGTACCGCGTGTTCGTACCCACGTTCGTCTTCAGAGGGGTGTTTCTGGTCGGCGTCATCACGACGATCCCCTTCCTCGTCGGAATCGCGTTCGGCGGGCGCTGGCTCCGGACCTCCGACCTCTCGCCGGCTCGGTATCCGCGGGTCGTCGGCTGGTTGCTCGGCGGACTGGTCGGCTTCCTGTTCGTCAATCTCGCGCTCATCGTCACGATGCCGACCGAGTCGTGGGTGCAGGCCGTCTCGTGGATCCGGTGGGCCATCGCGCTCGGCGCCGGAATCGGGTTACTCGTCGGCTGTCTCGAGGGCCGAGCCATCGAACGCACCCTGGCGGCCGAACGCGCCTCGCTCCGGGCGGAACACGTAGAGGAGCAACGGGAGTACCTCGACTACCTCAACGGCATCCTCCGCCACGAGGTGTTGAACACCGCGACGATCATCAACGGCTACGCGTCGCTGCTCTACGAGGAAGCGGCGACGACCGACCAACAACGCCGATGGGCCGAGATCGTGATCGCCGAGTCCGAGGAGATGTCGACGGTGATCGACGACGTGCGAATCCTGTTGCAGTCGGCCGACGGCGAGTTGCAACTCGAGGCAATCGACCTCTCCCGACTGCTGACCGACGAAGTGCGGAAACTGGAACACAAGTGTGGCCCCGTCGAGGTGGAGACGTCGATCCCGCCGGACGTCTCCGTTCGAGCCGACGACTTGGTCGCTCGCGTCTTCGGGAACCTCCTCTCGAACGCGGTCGAACACAACGATGCTTCGACGCCGCGCGTCTCGGTCGCGGTCGATCCCGGGCCCGAAACAGTCCGGGTCGAAATCGCGGATAACGGCCCCGGAATCCCCGACTCGACGCTCGAGACAATCTTCGAGCGCACCGAGAGCCACGGAAGCTCCCACGGGATCGGGCTGTATCTGGTCCGTCAACTCGTGAGCAGGTACGACGGCGCGGTCGAGGTGGCCGAGACGGGGCCGGACGGAACCACGTTTGCAGTCGAGCTTCCGGCGGCCAGCGAGTCGCAGTCGACCGCGTCCTCGAGCGCCCACTCGACGGAGGCGCCGTAACGGAGACGGCACTGGCCTCGAGGCGACGGGCTCGCTCGCGGACCCGACCCGTCCGGTCGCCGCCACGGACGTTCACGGCCGACCGACCGCGTCGTGCCGACGGACGAGGTAGTAGCCCGCCACGATCGGCTGGAGCGGCGGCACGAACAGGCTCAGGAAGGCGATCCCGAGGTAGAGCGCCGGGTTCGGTCGCCACGAGCGGGTTCGCGTGCAGACGTAGGCCGCGTCCCGGTGGATGGCGACCGGGAACGAGCCGATGGCGACGGTTCCCGCGAGACCGACGGCGGCAGCCAGCAGCCCCGGAATCGTGAAGACGATCGCGACGGCGGCGGCGACGAACCCGAACAGCGTCGTCGCGAGCGACACCGCCACGACGAGCCACCAGTCCGATCGGCCCGCCGGCGTCCCGAACCGTCTGTGTCTGCGCACGAGATAGGCGACGCCCGCGATCGGGGCCGAGACGAGCGCGGCGGCGGCGTTGAGCCACGGGTTCGGCGTCCAGTTCCCGCCGGCCCGCGGTCGCCGTCGAATCCGTCGCGCGTCGAAGAAGATCGCGACGAGTAGCCCGAGCGTCAGGGCGGTGTAGCCGAACCCGCTGAGGAGCAACAACACGAACTGGAGGCCGGGAACGCCCGGTTCTGTGTCCTGTAAGACCCCGACGATTCCGACCCCGACGATCGGCGGAAACAGGTAGAGCAACCGCTCGACGATCCGGGCCCAATCGATCTCGTCGACGTGTGTGCTCATTCCGAGCGCGAGTCGTGTGGCGCCTCGGCGGTCGGCTGCGATGCCACCGGCGGCCGGTTCTCCTCCCGTGTCGCCGCTGATCGGTCGGTCCGCCCTCGCTCTCGCGCCCCCGTCGTCTCCTCCCGCGCCGGGGAGACCGATTCGCGGCTCACGATCCGATCACAGCGCGTGCTTGTACGCCTCGAGGGTCTCCTCGACGTCGTCTTCGGTGTGGCCGTAGCTGACGAACTGGCACTCGAACTGGTTCTGCGAGAGGAAGACCCCCTGCTCTTTCATCTGGCCCCAGAAGATGCGCCGCCAGCGCTCGGTCTCTGCGTTTTTCACGTCGCCGGCGTTCTTGGGACTGTAGTCGTAGCGCGGGCAGGTCGGGTCCTGCCGGCAGCCGGCCGGACACTGCTCCTCGAGGGAGTCCGGTCCGGGGCCTTCGCGCGTGAAGATCACCTTGAACATGCTGTCGGTGCCGGTGACCGTATAACTCGGGGCCTGATCGGCGACGATGTCGGTCAGGCCGCGGCGCAGGCGGTCGCCCAGCCCGTTGACGTGCTCGTAGACGTCGTTCTCCGCGGCGAACTTGAGGGTCTCGAGCCCGGCTGCCATCGTGACGGGGTGGCCGGAGAAGGTGCCGGCCTGGAAGACGTCGCCGGAGGGGGTGAACTGCTCGACGATTTCGGCGCGGCCGCCGATAGCGCCGACCGGGAAGCCGCCGCCGATTATCTTGCCGAACGTGGTCAGGTCGGGCGTGACGCCGAACTCGCTCTGGGCGCAACCGAGGCCGCCGACGCGGAAGCCGGTGATGACCTCGTCGAAAATCAGCAGGGAGCCGTGCTCGTCGGTGATCTCCCGGAGGAACTCGTGGTAGCCCTCTTCGGGGTAAACGATGCCGTAGTTACCCAGGATGGGTTCGGTGAGGACCGCCGCGATGTCGTCGCCGTGTTCCTCGAAGACCTCGCGAACCGCGTCCTCGTCGTTGAACGGCACCGGCAGCGTGTGCTCGGCGAACGACTGGGGGATCCCGGCCGACGAGGGACGCGGGTTCTCGTGGTCGCCCTCGACCAGCGTCGACTCTTGGGCGCCGTGGTAGCCCCCCTGCATGACGACGATCTTGTTCCGGCCGGTGTACCCGCGTGCGAGTCGGACCGCGGAGGTGGTGGCCTCGGTGCCCGAGTTGACGAAGCGAATCTTCTCGACGCTGGGGACGTGGCGGACGACGAACTCCGCCAGATCGACCTCGACCTCGGTCGGGGTGCCGTACATCGGCCCCTCGCTGGCCTTCTGCTGGATGCCCGCCTGGACGGGTTCGGGGAGGTCGTGGCCGAGCAGGAGTGGACCGAGACCCAGCACCCAGTCGACGTAGCGGTTGCCGTCGGCGTCGATGACGTGGCCGCCCTCGCCCTTCTGTACGAAGAACGGGTAGGGTTCGATCGCCGCGCGAACCGCCGAGTTGACTCCGCCGGGCATGACCGACAGCGCCCGATCGTACAGGTCGCGAGAGTTGTCGTCGTTCATATTCCAGCCTTGGCCATGGGACGGGAAAGTAGTACCGAGGTTCGCTCGTCGTCGCGTCCCGTCCGGGCCTCGCGGCGCTCTCGGCGAGCGGTCAGGTGACGTCCGAAGCGAAGAGGGCGATGGAATCACCGAACCCATCCTCTGTGATGTGATCCCGCGCTTAGACGGCGTCCTTCCCGGTCTTTCCCGTCCGGATCTGGTACGCGTCCTCGACGGGCAGGACGAAGATCTTGCCGTCGCCCGGTTCGCCGGTATTGGCGGCCTCGCCGATGGCTTCGACGACGTCTTCGGTCGGGACGTCAGCGACGACGCACTCGACTTTGACCTTCTGGTGGAGGTCGACCGTGTACTCCTCGCCGCGCCACTGGCCCTTCTTGGCGGGCTGGGAGCCGCGACCGGAGACGTTGGTGACCGTCAGCGACGGTGCACCGACCTCGGCGAGTGCCTTTTTGACCTCACCGAGACGGTCCGGGCGGATGATCGCGGTGATCATCTCGAGGTCGCCGTCGTTCGACTCGTTGCCGTCAGCGTCGGTCATCTCGCCACCTCGCGATTCGCCGTCGGCGGTACCGCTGGACTTTCGGCCGCGAAAATCCGGGCGCTGGCCCTGCGTATCTGTAGCGTCACGCTCGTTTCCGACGGACTACTACCAAGTAAGGGTTAGCGTTGACACACAGGCAATAATGTGTGCGAACAGTCCGAATCTGACAAACCAATAGGTGGATTAATGAGTCGAAGGGAATCTACGACGGTATCTCTCGGGGAAGTATCGATATCCGTTCAAACGAAACCGCATCAGACACGGTGTAGGGTGACACGATCGAAACGGAATCAGTCCCCACCCGATCGTCGGTCTGTCGACAACGATCGGTGGCGCCCGGTTCGGAGCGGGCGCCGAACGGCCGAGTGTCAGAGGCATCGCGGAACGTGGGTCGCGCGAGCACGAGCGTACTCACAGTGGTTCGAGAGAGCTTTGCTCTCTCGTCATCAAGCGAAGCCTTCGGCTTCGCAGACCTCGCGGAGCGAAGCTCCGCTCAGTCACGAAACGGCGAAGCCGTTTCGAACGACTTCGCCGTTTGCATAGCCGAGGGGGCTTCGCCGCCTCGCTTCGCTCGCAGAACGCGTCTCGGCGGAACGCGCGTGTGACGACCGGCGCGTCCCGCGCTTAGACGGCATCCTGTCCGGTCTTACCGGTCCGGACCTGGTAGGCGTCCTCGACGGGCAGGACGAAGATCTTGCCGTCACCGGGTTCGCCGGTGTTAGCGGCCTCGCCGATGGCTTCGACGACGTCCTGGGCCGGGATGTCGGCGACGACGCACTCGATCTTGACCTTCTGGTGGAGGTCGACCGTGTACTCCTCGCCGCGCCACTGGCCCTTCTTGGCGGGCTGGGAGCCGCGGCCAGAGACGTTGGTGACCGTCAGCGACGGCGCGCCGATCTCGGCGAGCCCCTTCTTGACGTCGCCCAGCTTGTCGGGGCGGATGATCGCGGTGATCATCTTAAGCTCGCCGTCGTTGGGCTTGCCGCCATCGGTGCGAATGACCTTGCCGTCGTCCGTTCCGCCATCGGTCGCGACGTCAGGCTGACCGAACTCGGGGTAGGTGTCGACGCCGTGTTCGGAGACGTCGAGTCCGTTGCGCTCGTGTTCGGGCGTGACTCGAGCCTGACCCGCCAGCTTGAAGAGGAACCAGATGAGGGCGGTCATGCCGACCGTCCAGACGGTGATGGCGACGACGCCGGTAACCTGAGCGACGAACGCTTCGGGGCGGGTGGCACCGAGTTCGTTCATGTACTCGGTCGTGGCGACGACCGGGAACAGCAGCGTCCCGAGGACGCCGGCCGAGCCGTGCACGGGGAAGACCGCACAGACGTCGTCGATACCAATGCTCTCGGTGAGTCCGAAGACGATGGGGAGTTGTGCGCCGGCGAGCGTACCGACGAGGATCGCGCCCCACCAGGTCGAGGCGTCGGGGATCGCGGTAATCCCGACGAGGCCGGCGAGCAGGCCGTTTGCAACGTAGAGCGTGTCAACCTTGCCGGTCTTGAGCAGCGCGACGAGGCCGGCACCCATCGCCCCGCAGGCCATCGAGAGCGTGGTGGTCAGGGCGACGCGACCGAGGATGGCTCCGTCGAAGGAGCCCTCGGTGAAGATCGCCGAAGTCCCGACGTTGAAGCCGTACCAGCCGAACGCGAGGATGAGCGTTCCGAGCACGGCGAAGGTCAGCGAGTGACCGGGAATGACGTTGGCGCTCCCGTCGTCGTTGTACCGGTCCATGCGCGGTCCGAGGATCCACGCGGCGGTGAGTCCGGCGATGCCGCCCATGCCGTGGACGATCATTCCGCCCGCGAAGTCGGAGAACGGCGTGCCGACGATCGACTCGACGTGGCCGCCGGCCCAGGTCATTCCGGTAACGACTGGGTAGATGACCGCGGCCAGCAGGAAGGTGTACGTAACGTACGCGCGGAGTTTCGCACGGCCGGCGACGGCCCCGGAAACGATGGTTGCCGCCGTCATCGCGAAGACGGCGCCGTACAACCAGTCCATCCAGCTGACAGCCTCGGCGTTGAACTGGAACGCGAAGCCGTTGCCGGCCACGAGTCCCTCAACGGTCGATCCGATCAGGAAGAACACCGTCACGCCGACCGACCAGGTCAGCAGGTTCTTCGTCAGCTGGTTGGCGACGTTCTTTGAGCGCACCTGCCCCGCCTCGAGCATGGCGAAGCCGGCGTGCATGAAGAAGATCAGGAACGTCGCGACCAGGATCCACGTGTAGTTGACCGCCTCCATCAGCATCTCGATCTCCGTTTCGCTCTGCAAGAGTGTCGGCTCCATCAGGCGACCACCCCGGTTGCGATCGATTCCCCACTGATACGTTGTAGACGTTTGTCCATGTCTGCTTCGTTCGAGCCCATGGTTGTCTGCTTAATCACGTCTGATTCCGATGGACTTGCTTCATATAAGGGTTAGTGTTTAAGAGCGTCCAATAATCGGGGCGTAATAGGTGCATACGATCAAATCTAGAGGGGATTTAATGTGTATAAGGCTATTCGATCTTGCGGATTTTTCGCACCGTGGTTATATATTCTCTCTTTGTAAACCCGGAAAAACTCCGTCGAGTCCGGATCTCGGCCGCGAGACTCCGATATCGCGGCTCGAGCGACCCCGCGACGCTCGCGCGCGGCAGATGTTGCCACCTGTGCGAGCACGATCGAACCGAATGGACGTTCGTCCGAATGCCGGGCGTCGACGGTCAAACCCACCGGCCGATCGACTCGATTCGGACTCGATATGGTAATTGTCGAGTGTCCGCTTGCAACGAAATCGACGTGACCGCCCTACTGGCCGGCAGGCAGTCGCCGCGCCACGTCCTCCGCGAAGTAGGTCAGAATCAGATCCGCGCCCGCGCGTTTGATCGACAGCAGCGACTCGAGCGCTACCTCCTCTAAATCCAGCCATCCTTTCTCGGCGGCGGCGTGGAGCATCGCGTACTCGCCGGAGACGTTGTAGGCGGCGACCGGGTGGTCGAACTCCCGACGCACCGCGCTGACGATGTCGAGATAGGGGAGGGCGGGCTTGACCATCATGACGTCGGCGCCCTGCTCGGCGTCGAGGCGAACCTCTCGCAGCGCCTCGCGAGAGTTCGCGGGGTCCATCTGATAGTGGCGCCGGTTGCCAAAGGAGGGCGCGCCGTCGGCGGCGTCCCGGAACGGGCCGTAGAAGGCGCTCTCGTACTTGGCCGCGTAGCTCATGATCGGGACGTGTTCGTACCCCGCGCTATCGAGGGCTTCGCGGATCGTTCCGACCATGCCGTCCATCATACCGCTCGGGGCGACCATGTCCGCGCCCGCACGGGCGTGGGAGATAACGATTTTCTCGAGCGCCTCGAGCGTCGCGTCGTTATCGACGGTCAGCGTCGGTTCGCAGGCCGGGCCGTCTTCGGCGACACCGCTTTCGTTCCGGAGCTCCTCCTCGAGGGGACCGCAGTGGCCGTGGTCGGTGTACTCGCAGAGACAGACGTCGGTGATGACGTACGCGTCAGTTTCGCTCGTGATCCGGCGAAGCGCTTCCTGAATGACGCCGTCCTCGGCCCACGCGCGGGTTCCCTCGGGGTCCTTCGACTCGGGGATGCCGAACAGCATGACCGCCTCGACGCCGGTCTCGAGGACTTCCTCGACGCGGGCGACGGCCTCGTCGATCGGTACCCGCTCGTGACCGGGCATCGACTCGATCGGTACCCGCTCGTCGGTCGTCGCGTCGACGAACACCGGCGCGATCAGGTCGGTCGGCTCGAGGCTCGTCTCGCTGACGAGGCCGCGCACCCGATCTCGTCGGAGTCGCCGCGGACGATGTGTGAGATCCATACTCGTCTCTTCGGCGGGAGTCGCAAAAGAATCACGCTCGCCCGGTCTCGCGGCTCGAGTCGGGTCGCTCGACCGACTCGAGGCGTCGACTGCCGGTAGCAACACCGTCATGGGGCGGGACCGGTGACTCTCGAGTAGCGTTTTCGTACCGACTGCCGAGAGACGTGCCCCGATGATCGAGCCGGAACCCGAACCTGATTTCGACGTGAACTGATGCGCTGGCGATACAACGAAACCGTCCTCGCGGCGTGTACGCTCGCCTTTCTGGCGACGATGGCCGCCCGGCTGGT
Source organism: Haloterrigena turkmenica DSM 5511 (assembly GCF_000025325.1). NCBI lineage: Archaea > Methanobacteriati > Methanobacteriota > Halobacteria > Halobacteriales > Natrialbaceae > Haloterrigena > Haloterrigena turkmenica. Next base: position 209,402 of record NC_013743.1, read on the forward strand.
CATCAGCCCTGTCGTCCCCCAGATCACCGATTCCTTCGGCGTCTCGAACGCCGTCATCGGGCTCGCGCTGACGGGGATGTGGATGGCCTACTTCCTCGCGCAGTTCCCCAGCGGCATCCTCGCCGACAGGTACGGCGAACGGCGCATCATTCTGGTCGCGGTCGGCGGGACGGCGATCGCGAGCGCGCTTCTCGCGTTCGCACCGCTGTTCCCGCTGTTCGTGCTCTTCGTGGCGGCGCTCGGGTTCGTCGCTGGCCTCCACTACAGCGTCGCCACGTCGCTGCTGACCCGGACCTACGACGAGATCGGCGCCGCGATCGGCGTTCACAACAGCGGCGGCCCCATCGCGGGACTCGTCGTGCCGCCGGTGGCCGCCTGGATCGGCGTCCGCTACGGCTGGCGGGCCGCGATCGCGGTCGGCGTCGTCGTGGCCGTCCCGATCTTCCTCCTGTTCGCCCGCGCGGTCCGGCCGATCGAGCCCCAGCGCCCCGACCAGCCGATGGCCGAACGGTTCGAACTCGGGCCGCTGGTGGAACTGCTCGGGCGGCCGAAGATCGCCTTCACGGTCGCGCTGGCCGTGCTGGGGGATTTCGTCTGGCAGGCCGTCGCCTCGTTCCTGCCGACCTTTCTCGTCGCATATCGCGGCCAGTCGGCGACGACGGCGAGCCTCGTCTTCGGCGGCTACTTCCTCGTCCAGGGGATCACGGGGGTCGGGGTAGGTGCGGCATCGGATCGTTACGGTCGCGAGGTCGCCACGGCGGGCTGTATGCTCCTCGCCGTCGCGGGCATCGCCGTGCTGCTGGCGGTTCCGGGACTCCCTGCCGTCGCGGGCGCGGTCGTCCTCCTCGGGATCGGCCTCGGCTGGGGCGGGGCGTTACTCCCCCGGTTCATGGACCACCTCTCGGCGGCGGAGCGAAGCGCGGGCTTCGGGCTCGTCCGCACCGTCTACGGCTTCGTCGGTGCGCTCGGATCGGTCGTCACGGGCACGCTGGCCGATCTCTTCGGCTGGGGCGTCTCCTTCGGCTTCCTCGCCGCGTTGCTCGCGCTCGTCTTCGTCGCTCTGGCGGTCAACCGGGCGTTCTCGCTGGGCTACTGAGATACCGGACGATAGCACAACCCGCGCTCGAGTCGAGACCCGGCTGTTGTTACGGTCGAAGCACGCGGCGCCGTACTCTCCGAGAACTCACACTTCGCTTATCCGTTCTCTCGGGAAAGGAGCGAGCATGGGAGCACGGCCACAACGAAAGGGTGCGGCGCGGTGTACGAACTGTGGCAAGGTAATGGCTGTCTGGTTTTCGGACGGCGGCGACGAGGTCCGTCCCATCGGAAGCGCGAGCGGCTGTCCCTGCGGCGAGAGCTCGTTTCGCGTGTTCGACTGACCGTCACATGACGGGGCGGCGTTGGCAAGCCGCGTTTTTTCCCTGTCTCTCGCTGATAAACGTGCGTGTCCAACGCTGAGGAAGCGGTCATGGCCCTCGAGGAACTGGGGCTGACCGAGTACGAGGCACGGTGTTTCGTCGCCCTCACGCGAATCTCGAGGGGAACCGCCAAGGAGGTGAGCCAGGTCGCTGACATCCCGCGCTCGCGAGTGTACGATACCATCGAGCGTCTCGATCGGAAGGGACTCGTCAACGTCCAGCAGACCGAGCCCCGCGAGTACAAGGCCGTCGCGGTCGACACGGCCTGTCGGCGCATCCGCGAGGACTACGACTCCCGGATCAACGCCGCGGAGAACGCGCTCGGCAACCTCAAAACTCCGGACTCGACGGACGACGAGGGGATGTGGGCGATCACCCAGAACGAACACGTCACCGACCGCGTCGTCACGTTCCTCGAGGACGCCGACGACGCGGTCCACTACCTCGTGCCGGCGCCCGAGGTGGCCGAAACGCGGATTGTCGAGGCGCTGGCGTCGGCCGCCGACCGCGGCGTCGCCGTCTATATCGAAGTGCCGACCGAGGACGAACGCGAGGAGTTCGCCGACGCGGTCCCGGGGGCCGATGTCGCGCTCTCGCCCGATATCGCGACGACGAACGAAATCCACTCGGAGTGGCCCGGTCAGTTGCTCATGGCCGATCAGGAATCGATCGTCGCGACCGGGATCAAGGAGAGCGATCTCCCCGACGTGACCCAGCAGGTGGCGGTCTGGACCTACGGTCACGACCACGGCTTCGCCGTCTGGATGCGAGAACTGCTCGACGATCGCCTCGAGATCCGCCACGAGGAGCGCTCCCTCGAGGAGTGACCGGTCGATCGTTCCCGTGACGAGACGCCGGCTGCCGGTCACCGAGTATATATCTTTAAGGTACCACCGCGTCTAGAACCGTTAACAATGGCCATCGATCCGCAGTTTCACGAGAACCGCGACAAGGTCGACGAGCACGCGGGCCACGCCGTCTGGGGCCCCGTCGACGAACCCGAAGAGCTCGGCATCCACGGGACGCACGTCGCGGTCGACTTCGACCTCTGTATCGCCGACGGCGCCTGCCTCGAGGACTGTCCCGTCGACGTCTTCGAGTGGGTCGAGACACCCGGCCACCCCGAAAGCGAAGAGAAGGCCGATCCCGCGAACGAAGCCCAGTGTATCGATTGTATGCTCTGCGTCGACGTCTGTCCGGTCGACGCGATCGACGTTGATGCGGGACGGTCGGCCTGAGCCGCGACCGATATCAGCTACTCGGCGCGATCGACGTCCACTTTCTCCTTGAGCGTCTCGAGGCCGTCGGCTTCCGCGAGCTCCTGTAAGCGCTCGCGGAAGTGTTCCTCACAGAGACCCACTTTGAGACCGTCCGATTCGGCGGCGAACGCGGCCTCGCGGTCACAGTAGTGGCAGTTCATACCCCTGCCTTGGGACCACGATGCATTGAACCCTCCGCTATCGGCTAAGGTTGTCTCACGAGTCTGCGATAGTCGTCGCCTCGTACTCGCGCCGCGACAGGCCCTCGACGCCCAGTTCGGTCTCGTGGGCGTCGCTTCCGCCGGTCACCAGTAGTCCGTTGCGCTCGACCGCCCGCTCCACGACGTCCACGTCGACGTCGTCGCGCCCGTACGGGTAGTGGAGTTCGACGGCCTCGAGATCAGGCTCGGCCGTCAACCCCAGCGCCGCTTCGGGATCGCGATACCGCAGCGGGTGGGCCAGCGAGACGAGCCGACTGGCGCCGGACAGCGCCGCCAGCCCGCGCTCGAACGACGGAACGTCCCGCGCCACGTAGCACGGGTCGCCGTAGCCGATGAGTTCGTCGAAGGCGTCCTGATAGCCGTACTCGACGTCGGGATGGGCCTCGATCGCCCGGGCGACGTGGGGGCGTCCGAACCCCTCGTCGACGGTCACGCCCAGATCGACGTCCAGCCGCGTCTCCACGCAGTCGACGATCGCCCGCCCTCGCTCGATGCGATTTCGCTGGATCCGATCGACGATTCCCTCGAGTTCCGGGGTCGGCTCGACGCCGTATCCGAGCAGATCGACCCGCTCGCCGTGGGGCGTCTCGACTCGGAGTTCGATCCCGTTGACGAGCGTCACGCCGTCGCGCTCGACCACCGGCGCGTCGAACGGCTGGAGCCGATCGTGGTCGGTCACCGCGACCACTTCGACACCCCCGTAACGGGCGGCATCGGGGATCGACTCGAGATCGAGACTCCCGTCCGAGCGCGTCGTGTGGACGTGCAGATCGGCGTAGGGCATCTACTCGAGTCGAGGGCTGCCGGTCGTAAAGCCGTTTCTCCGCGCCCGACCTGACCGAACCTGCCCTCGATCTCGACGCCGCCGACTGATATATTAGGTGTAATAGGTGTCCAATGCCACTAGCAGACATACATGGACAATGTTTATAATTATCGTTCACAGAAGATAGGGTGTAATGTTGCTCAACGGCACCGGCGAGGTCATCGACGACCACGAGTATCCCGCCACCACCGAGGAACTGATCGAAAACTACGGCGATCGAACCCTCGAACTCCCGAACGGGTCCGAGACGGTCGGCGATGTACTCGCCCGCCTCGAGTCGGAGACCTTCGAATACCCCGAGGAGGCGCGCTTCGCCGTCTACTCCGCGGTCAGCGACAAGGCCATCGGCCGCGTCGGCTACAGCGACCGCGATCCGACACCGACCGGCAGTCCGTACTCGCCCGACGCGGTTTCCTTCTAACCAAACTTTTGCGCTGTCGTTCGGAAGACGCTTCGCGTCTTCCGTGATGACGAAAGGCGCTTCGCGCCTTTCGAACCACGGGTGCGCCGAAGGCGCACCCTCGGCAAAACTTTGATGAAAAGCACTCCTCCTTCCTTTCCGTTCGCGTTGCTCACTCCAAGTCAGTCGTCGGCCCGCTCGCTCCCTACGGTCGCTCGCGGGTGCTAATAGTAGACTCTCCGCCTGTGGTACGTACAAGTAGCTGTACCGAGCGCGAGCGAAGCGAGCGCTCGGCCTTTTTCATCAAAGTTTTTGCGCGGGGTTCGAGCGAGGACCTTGCGCAAAAAGTTTGGTTCTAGAAATTGTCGATAACCGGAATCCCGACCGTTTCGAAGTCGGTCATCGACTCGAGTTTGTCGCTGACGTCCTCGAGGCCGATGGTTTCGGAGACGACCTTCTCGGGCTCGAGTTTCCCCGTCGAGACCATCCGGAAGATCTCGTCGTAGCGGGTCGGTGGCATCCCCAGCGAGCCGATGAACTCGATCTCCTGCATGACCATCGCGTCAGTAGGGAGGGAGACCATCCCCTGTTCGTCCTGCGTGGTGAGGCCGACCTGGATGTGCTGGCCGTGGGCGTCGAGACTCGAGACGGAGTTCTGGCTGGTCGTCGCGATACCCAGCGCGTCCATCGAGACGTTGGCACCGCCGTCGGTGATCGCCTGTACCTCACCGGGGACGTCCTCGACGTCCTCGGCGTTGACCGCCTCGACGGCACCGAGTTCGCGGGCTTTCTCGAGTTTCTCGTCTGTCAGATCGACCGCGACGACGTTCGCGCCCAGCGCGTCGGCGATGTGGACCGCCGAGAGGCCGACCCCGCCGCAGCCGTGGACCGAGACCCAGTCGCCCGCGCCGACGTCCGCGCGGTGGGCCAGCGCGTGGAACGACGTCATGAACCGACAGCCCAGCCCGGCCATATCGACCGACGAGACGCCGTCGGGGAGTTTCACGAGGTTGTGATCGGCGACCGGAACGTGGACCTGTTCGGCGAACGCCCCCTGGGCCTGCTCAACGAAGCCCAGCGGCATCACGTTCTCGCAGATGTTCGAGTGGCCTCGCTGACACCGCGGACAGCTCCCGTCGCCGAGGTTGAAGGGAACAGCGACGTGCTCGCCTTCCGCGACGCTCTCGACCTCGTCGCCGACGGCGACGACGCGCCCGGCGGGCTCGTGGCCGAGAATCTGTCCCGGCTGGGTCTCGAGGCCGAGCCATCCCCAGTCGCCCTGCCAGCCGTGCCAGTCGCTCCGGCAGACGCCGCAGGCTTCGAGTTCGACGACGGCCCCGTCGGGCGCCGGCTCCGGTGCGTCGACGTCTTCGATCGAGAGCGGTTCGCCGTGCTCCTCGAGGACTGCTGCACGCATACTGCTGAGCATTGGTACCGTGTCTCATATAGGTGCGCGTCGTTCTCACGGGGTGCAGTCGGCCCTCCCGTGATCGCTTCGCGGCGATCGGAATCGGTTGCAGTCGCTGTTCATCGGAATCGATTCGACGGATCGGCGGAACGGCGGGGTCAGTTCAGAATGTCGATCGCGCCCGCCAGATCGAGCGGAACCCGACCTTTCGTGTAGCCTTCGACGCGGCCGTCGGGCCGGACACGGTAGACGACGGCCGGCCGGTGGCGCACGTCAGGTTGTTCAGCGCGAACGGCGTTCCAGGCATCGTCGCGGAAACTCGAGCAGTCGACGAACAGGACGGCGCCGCCGCCGTGTTCGGCCAGTTGACCGTTGGTCTTGGTCTCGGCGGTGTCTCGGACGGCGGCGACGGGACCCGCCGCCGCGCGGTTAATCGGCGGCTGGGGTCGGGTCACCTCGACGAGGACGTTCGTATTCTCGTCCTCGGCGCGGAAATCCAGCGAGTGCCCCGTCGTGACCTCGATCTCGGGTTCGACGTCGTAGCCGGCGTCCGTGAGGATCTTCGCGGCGATGAACTCGGCCATCGCGGCGCTCATACGGACGCGGTCGACGTGGTCGCTGGTGCCGAGTTTCCCCGACATGACGTGTCGGTACTCGTCCAGAACGCCCGTGCTGAGGAAGTCCTCGAAGAATCCGGTCGTCTCCCGACGCCCGGCGTCGGGGAAGCCGGCGGCGTGTTCGCCGAAGAAGGCCCGCGTCGACTCGCGGCCGTCCTTGGACATGAACACGGGGAGGAAAAACCACGAGAGGTGCGGGTAGTCGGCCAGCCACGGATCCTCCTCGTGGAGCGTCGAGAGCAGTTCCCGCTGGGCCCACCGCGAGACGTGATAGGGGATCTCGCGCCAGCCGAACTTGTCGGTCTTCCACAGCGACGAAGGCGTCTCGGTATTGCCCATCCAGTAGGCTCCCTCGTCGTTTCGCGCGAAGAGCGCGACGTCGCCGTTTTGCATCTCGAAGCGGTGTGTCTCCCAGTCGGCGCCGATATCGAACCGCGGCGCCACTGCGCGGGCCCCGATGTTCGACCGGAGCGGCTGGAGAATCTCGTGTCGGACCCTCTCCTCGCTCCACGAGGCGGGCGAATACCGAAAGCGAAGCGGCCGTGCCACGCTCTCACTACGCCGGCGGGGTGCATACGTGTTACGTGTCGGATCGACATGAGGGACCGTTACATTGATGTGGGACAACCACCAACACGTGTACACTTACCATGTCAATGGGTGCCTATGACGAAGACGAACACGAGCGACGCGAACAGCAGGCGTCCAGAGTCGATGCCGATTTCGACGACGAGCGGACGATCTACCACGGCGAAGTCGAGTACGACTCCGGCGAGTCGACCGAAGCGCTACTCGACCAGTTCGAGCAGATGAAATCGAACTAGTGCGATCCGTCCCCCGCCGCTTTCCTCCCGTCGGAATCTCGCCGTCACACCGATAGCGGTGCGTCCGCGTTCAGAACGGCCTCGAAGTCCGACGCGATCACCGACCGATCACTCGAGGGCGTCCCATCCGGGCGTCCCGGGCGCGCCGCGGTCGTCCTCAACCTCGGTAGCGACGTCGGGGTCGGGAACCGTCCCGTCCGCTGCCGCTCGTCGCCGGTGCCACTCCCGGATTGCCGGCCCGACCCACGATTCGTCGCGGTCCCGTTCCGAGTCCGGAGCGTCGTCGCTCCGGTCGTCACCCGCGTCGCTGTCGGTACTCGAGTCACGGTGATCAGTCGCCGTCTCGTCCGACGCGGCCTCGAGCGCTCGCTCTTTGCCCCACTCGTAGTGGTACTCGGAAATCGCCAGCGTGCCTGGACTCGAGGCCGCGGCGACGGCCAGACACTCCGCGCGGTCGGCGGCCGTCAGCGTTCCGTTCGCCGTGCGCTCGACGATTCCCTCGAGATCCTCGGGTCTGGGATGAGCGAACAGTTTCGCGCCGAGCGCCTGCGATCCCAGCAGCAGGCCGTCGAGGTCCGCGTCGACCTCCGTCTCGAGCAGGCGCTCGCCGCCGAACGCGGCTTCGACGCGCTCGCACTCGGTCTCCTGCTCGAGTGCGAGGTTGTGCGCCGGATAGGCACCGCACTCGTCGGGAAAGCGCTCGCCGTCGTGGATGCGACACTGCAGCGTCATCGGATCGAGGAAGACGCAGGTCGGGAGCCACGCCGGTTCCTCGCGGTCGAAGGGCGCGACCGGCTTGGGCGGCTTCCGGAGGCCGACGAAGAAGACCGGCCGACCGGCGACGGCGGCGACGCTGCGGCCGTCGATCTCGACGCCCTCGCTCTCGTCGCGAGCGCGCCAGAACCGCGGCGTCAGGGCTGCTGCCATCCCCGCTTCGAGGAATCCACGGACCTCGTCGCGGGCGAGGGCGACGAAGTTGGCGTCGTCGTCGATCGGCGGCCGGCCGTCGCCCTCGCCGTCGTCGAATGGCCGATGCCGTCGCTCGCTCGCCGTCCCGACGGAGTCGATCGCGCCCTCGTTCTCGCCGTCCTCGAGCAGCGCTCGCCAGTCCATGCAACAGCCCGCACAGCCCTCGCAGTGGACCTCCATACGCGACGGTAACACGGGAGCACGGAAAACCCATCTGGCGCGGGAGAACGACTTTCAGCGCGCGGTACGCAGTTTCAGGTATGGCACGGAACACCTGCGACGGCTGCGAACGAACGATCTCGGTCGCCGGCGGCATCGCCAACCTCTGGACGTTCGGCGAGAACGACGGCAGCGACGGAACCGCGATGGCCCTCGAGTTGGCCGACGGATCGGAGCACCTGCTGTGTTACCCCTGTATCGAGGCCCTGCCCGACGAACCGACGGCCGACGACGTGGCCCGACTCGAGCAGGTCGACGAGGAGCACTCGCAGCTGAGCGTCCAGTGACCGAAAAAAATCGGGCCGACGCGATCGGCTGACGGGTGGACCGCAGTCGTGAGCGCGACGCGAGTAGCACCGATCGTGAGATCGTTCGCGGTCGACCGCGGGTGCGCGTGAGCCACAGACCGCGACCGCGATCGCCGCAGTATCGTGGGCCGCACGCGGAAGGGATGGCCGGCGACGAGCCGTCGCGGCCGAGCGCCCCTCCGTACCCGAATCGAAGGACAGAGCTCCTATTCGTAATCACCCGCCTATCGCCCGGTAACGGCCGCATACCACGGGAAATCCTGCTGTCGGATGCTCCGTAGCCACCGGTTTCGCGGTTCGGACGACCGTCTCGAGGTGCGGTCTCGAGTCCGACAACTGCATCGCGCGCGACGGTTCGTAGCCTTTAGGACGCGGCCGCGCGGTGCATCGAACGGTGAATCCCGAGCGGATCTTCGAGGAGTTTCCCGCGCCCAGCTACCGCGGGACCCAGGAGCAGGCCCTCCGCGACATTCAGGACGCCTTCGCGGCCGGCAATGACGTGGTGTTAGTCCGGGCGCCGACGGGCAGCGGTAAGTCCCTGCTCGCCCGCGCGGTCGCGGGCTGTGCGCGGAAGATCGACGACGCCGATCCCAGCGACGCGACCGGCGCCTACTACACGACCCCGCAGGTCTCGCAGTTGGACGACGTCGCGGCCGACGACCTGCTGGCGGATCTGAACGTCATTCGCGGGAAGTCCAACTACAGCTGTATCCTCCCCGACGAGCGAGACACGCCGGTCAATCAGGCCCCCTGCGTCCGCGAGCGCGGGTACGACTGTTCGGTCAAGCATCGCTGCCCCTACTTCTCGGACCGCGCGATCGCTTCGAACCGCAATATCGCCGCGATGACGCTGGCGTACTTCATGCAGACCGCGGGCAGCGAGGTCTTTCGCAAACGCGACGTCGTGGTCGTCGACGAGGCCCACGGGCTGGCCGAGTGGGCCGAAATGTACGCGACGATTCAGCTCGGACCGCGGACCGTCCCCTTCTGGGACGACCTGCGCGTCCCCGAAATCGACGACCTCGATCGGGCCGTCCGGTACGCCGAGAACCTCCAGCAGAAGTGCACCCGCCGGAAGGACGAGGTGCTCGCACAGGACTCGCTGACGACGGCGGAGGTTCGCGAACGCGACCGCCTGCAGGAACTCATCGGCGAACTCGACTGGTTCGTCTCGGACTACCGCGATCCCCAGAGCCCGACGACGTGGCTGGTCGACCAGTCCGAGCTGTCGGGCGCTCGGACGAGCGGCGATGCCGACGGAAACGACGACCCCGCGGGCGGCCCGCTGACGATCAAGCCGATGAACCCCGAGAAGTACCTCCAGCACACCGTCTGGGACCGGGGCAACAAGTTCGCGCTGCTATCGGCGACGATCCTCAACAAGGAAGCCTTCTGTCGTCAGGTCGGGTTGACCCCCGAGAACGTCGCGCTGGTCGACGTCGAACACACCTTTCCCGTCGAGAACCGGCCGCTGTACGACGTCTCTCAGGGGAAGATGACCTACGAACAGCGCGACGAGACGACGCCGAAGATCGCCCGCACGATCGTCCGACTGATGGCCCGCCACCCCGACGAGAAGGGCTTGGTCCACGCCCACTCCTACGACATCCAGGAGCGCCTCGCCGACCTGCTCGCGGACTTCGGCGTCGGCGATCGGATTCGGACCCACGACCGCGACGGGCGCGACGCCGCCCTCGACGGCTGGAAGGCCAGCGACGACCCCGACGTCTTCCTCTCGGTGAAGATGGAGGAGGCGCTGGATCTGAAGGGCGACCTCTGTCGCTGGCAGGTGCTCTGTAAGGCCCCCTTCCTCAACACCGGCGACTCGAGGGTCGCCCACCGACTCGAGGAGGGCCAGTGGGCGTGGTACTACCGCACCGCCCTCCGGACGGTCATCCAGGCCTGCGGCCGGGTCGTCCGGGCGCCCGACGACCACGGCGCGACGTATCTGGCCGACTCGAGTCTGCTGGACCTGTTCGAGCGCGCTCGGACGGACATGCCCGACTGGTTCGAGGCGCAGGTCGTCCGGATGGAGCGGCCGGAGCTCCCCGAGTTTCAGCCGTCGGCAGCCCTCGGTGGCGGCGCGTCGTCGACTCGAGGGAGTGGCGGAGCCGACGACGCCGACGGTCGCGAGCGGCGAACGCGAACCGATCGATCACGGACGCGCTCGCGCTCTCGGCGGTCCGGTCGGTCGTCGAACTCGAGCCCGGTGGCCGACGTCTGGGACACGGACGGCTGACGGAGAACGCTTCGGTCGACAGCCTCGAGACCGAGACGGCATCGGCGATCGAACCGGCGGCGAGACGGCCCGCTGTATGCGTGCGAACCAGTGTCGACGAGACCCGTCTACAGGGCGGTGGCGCCCCACGCGACCATCGAGGAGATCATCAGAAACGCGAACGTGAGGGCGATGAACTGGTTCCGGTTCATACGAGATGCCAGTCACCGAATCGGTATGAATGTCACGACCGGCCGACCGCGGGAGGCGGCTGCGTCGCCGTCACTCGAACCGCGCGTCCACCACGACGTGTGCGACGCCGGCGCTGTGGCTCTTGACGCGGCGCTTCTCGAGCACCTCGAACTCCCGACCGGCGGCCTCGCCCGCGGCCGCGAGCCGCTCGAGCGGGCGGTCCCAGAGCCGGGACTCGGGCGTCGCCTCGTGGTAGTGGACGACGCCGCCGGGAGACAGCGCCTCGAGGGCGGCGGGGAGGAACTCGTGGGCCTCGTCCGTGCGGGTTCCGTCTCCGTCGTCTGCCCCGCTGGCCTCTCCGTCGAACTCGTCGGTCTCACCGCCAGACCCGCCGCTACCGTAGTAGCCCATCACCACGCGGTCGGCCTCGAGTTCGCCCGCGAGCTCCCGACAGTCGGTCATGTAGGCGTCGACGCGGTCGCCGACGTCGTTCAGCATGGCGTTCTCGAGCAGGTAGCGGAAGGCGGTCGGATTGATCTCGGTCGCGGTCACCCGCGCGCCGGCACGGGCCATCGGGAGGGTGAAGTAGCCGATGCCGGCGAACATGTCGAAAACGCGCTCGTCGGTGCTCCCCAGTTCGCCCATCCGGGCCCGTTCGGCCTGGTTCCCCGGCGAGAACATCACTTTCGCGGGATCGAGGCCGTAGCGGGTCCCGTGTTCGGTGTGGATCGTCTCGGTGTCGCGCTCGCCGGCGATCAGTCGGGTTCGAGGTTCGCGGTGGGTGCCGGCCGTACCGTCGTTCGCGATCCCCTCGTCGGCCAGCACGCTGTCGGCCTCGCCGTGGATCTCGAGTAAGGCCTCGCCGAGTTCCCCCCCGTCGGGACAGCCCTCGGGCACCGTCACGAGGATCACCGAGCCGATGACGGCCCACGAGCCCGGCACCGCCTCGAGTTGCGCGTCAGTCCAGCCACGGTCGGCCAGCAGGTCCTCGAGGTCCGGGTTCCGGCGTTCGGGCTCGAGTTGGCGCACGATCTCGAGCACCCGCGTCTCCGTCGGCGGTTCGGTAACGGGCAGCGCGACCTGTTCGCGTTCGGAGCCGTCCTCGCTGGTCGCGTCGTTCCCCGTCTGTACACCGGTTTTCGACTCGTTCGCAGGGTCCACGGGCATCGCGTCGCGCCGCCCGCGCGCCTCACGGACTTTCCGCGAGTCGTCGTAGACGCCCTCGGCGCGCAGCGACTCGATGGCCGTCTCCGCGCGAGTCTTCTCGACAATCGCGGCCAGCGGCGCGTCGGCCTCCGCGCGCTCGAGGGCGTCGTCGATCGTGTCCGGGTCCTCAGGCATCGTCCTCGTCGCGGTTCGCGTACGGATCGTAGTGTCCGGATTCGTCTTCCCCCTCGTCGCCCGTGTCGGGGTCGGGATCGGGCAGTACGTGTAGCCCGGCGCGGCTCTTCAGCACGGGCACCGTCTCGGCCTCGGGATCGAAGTAGTCCGGCCGGGAGACGGTCGTCGCCCGGTAGGTCTCGGGATCGAGCACCTGCACGGCGTTCTCGTCCTCGACGGTGACGACCGTAGCCTCGACGGCGTCCTCGAGGTCGCCGAGTTTCCGGGCGTCGGGGGCGTTGCCCTCCTCGTAACTGGCCTCGTAGCGCTCGCCGGTCGTCGCGCGGACGCCCTTGAGGTTGCCGCGGGCGCTGCGGACGATCACGGGGCCGCCGTCGTCGTCGGCGAGCTCGATGACGTCGCCGGGGGTGTACGGCGGAAGGCGGACGGCGAAGGTGACTCGATAGACCTCGTTGCCGTCCTCGTCCTCCGTCACGAGCGTCTCGGCGTCGTTGACGGTGCCGCCGAACTCCTCGACCATCTTGTTCGAGATCTTCTTGCCGATCTTGTTGGTCGAGACCTTGATGTTCAGCCCCTCGTCGACCTCGCCCATCTCGGTGACGAAGGCGTTGCGGTCGCCGGTCGCCTCCATGTCGGCGACGACGGTGTTGGCGATCTCCTTCGCGCGGTCCATCTCGTCGGTCGTCGGCGTCCGCTCCTCGGCGCGGATCTGGACGATGCTGGCGTAGTAGTCGCCGGCGATCCGCCCACAGCGCAGGCAAGTCTGGCGGGCGATCTTAACGGGGACCATCACCTGCTCCTCGACGGGCGTTCCGCGGACCACGCCCGTGAAGTAACAGTGCATCCGGATGGTGTTCTCGTCGATCTGTTCGGGCTCGACCTGCCAGGCGACGTCCTCGACGTCGACGTGGACGGCCAGCGCCTCGCTGACCTCCTCGATGGCGATGTCGGTGTAATCCTGCGCGCCGACGTCGACCCACCGATTCCCGCGGTAGACCGCGCCGCACTGGGCACAGACCCGGACGTCGATCCGATCCGGTGCGTCCACGAAGTCGAAGCCCTCGAAGTAACACGAATCGCAGAGTTCGACCTCGGCGCCGGGGCGGAGGGGATCGTTCGCGGGTTCGCCATCTGCGTCGCTCGCCGACCGTTCAGGAACGGGGTCCCCACACCGGGGACAGAACGCACGCGACTCACTCATTGTCCCCGTTTGGGGGTTCGCGGAGTTAAACGCCGCGCTCTCCGCGATGCGATCCCGTCTACGATTTCTTCTCGTCGTCGGCCCCCGCACCCCCGTCGGTTTCCCGTCGGCGGAGCCACTCGAGCGAGAGCGCGCCGCCGGCGATCCCCGCTCCCGCGGTGAACCCCGGCATGCCGTCGTTGGCGTCTTCCCCGCTAGCGTTCTCGTCACCGTCTCCCTCGCCGGCGTCGCTGTTCGATCCGTCGTCCGTGCGTTCGGTGCCGTTGGTGGCCCCCTCGGATATGCCCCCCTCCTCGTCGGCGTCGTTCGTTCCGTTTCCGCCGTCTACGTCGTCCGAACCGGAGTCCTGCTCCGCACCGTTCGCCTCGGTTTCGTTCGTCGGTTCGTCGTCGGGTTCCGCGGCTCCGTCGTCACCGTCTGATTCGCCGCTGCCGTCTTCGGCGTCTCCGCCGTCGTCTTCCGGTGCATCGTCACCGGTGTCGTCCTCGCCGTCCGACTCGTCGCCGGCCTCGTTCGCTTCGGGTCGGATCGCGAGCAGCGTCTCACCGCTGGCGTAAATCGTCCCGTCGGCCAGCGCGAGGCTCGGTCGTTCGTCGGTGGCGATCGCCCACTCGACCTCGCCGTTCTCGTCGAAGGCGTAGACGCCGGTCTCCGGTTCGGGCATCTCGTCCGCTGTGTAGCCATCCCCGTTGACGGTGGCGCCCGCGTAGACGGTCCCGTCGGCGACAACCGCGGACGACACGTGGTACATGCCGTACACCGTCTCCCAATCGTTCTCCCCCGTCTCCCGATCGAACCCGTCCAGGTCGTGGGTCGACCGGGCGAAGAACCGTCTGTCGGTGACCGGTCCCGGCGTGATCGCGGACTCGCTTTTCGTCCGCTTCACGCCCGTTTCCGCGTCGTAGAGCGTCACGTGGCCGTTCTCCCACACGGCTTCGGGCTCCGAGTCCACGCTGCCGACGGCGACGACGTCGTCGGTCGCGACGGGGTGGCTGACCTGTCTGTCGCTCGGCGCCGTAAAGTGACTGTACTCGTCCGTTCCCGCCGGGTCGTCGTCGGTCCAGCGCTCGGCGCCGTCCGCGAGTTCGCGCGCGAACAGCCGCGACTCGCTCGCAGCGAACACCGCACCGTCGCCGACGGCGACCGGCTGTTCGTACAGCGTTCCGTCGGCCGGGTCGAACTCCCACCGGACTTCGAGGTCGCGAGCGTCGACGGCGCAGAGAATCCCACCAGCGACGACGAGGACGCGCCCGTCCGCGACGACGGGAGACGGAATCGCCTCGTCGTAGCCGAGGTCGGCCTGACAACAGAGCGTGCCGTCGCGTTCGATCCGCGTCAGCCGTTCGCCGCCGACGTACACCGCCTCGTCCGTCACCGCGGGCGTCCCGCTCGCGCCGATAGCGCCGGTTTTCCACTCGAGCGATCCGTCGGCGGCGTCGAGCGCGTGGACCTCCCCGCCGGTCGTCAGGTAGACGGTGCCGTCGACGACCGCGGTCGGGCCACTGCGGTCGTACTCCCAGGCGACGGTGACTGGCGCTTTCGGCCCGCTCTCGGTCGAGATGGCGTTGTTCCCCGGGTTTCCGCCCAGCGACGACCAGCCGGCGGCTTCTCCGATCGACGCCGGTTCATCGTCTTCGTCGGCAGCCGCGGCGCTAGTCGTGAGCGATCCACCTGCGATCGCGAGTCCCGCGTACTGCAGGACTCGTCGTCTCTCGTGTTCGACCATACCACTGACCGTCGGTCACTCGAGCCAATAGCTACCGAGTGGGTAGAATCGTTGTCACCTTCGAATCATCCATCGTAACGGTTCGACCAGTGACAACTGTCGGCGCGTACGGCCGAAACGGGCGCCGATGCCGCCGATTTGTCTTCGAACGGAAACTGCATCCGACCAATTGGATACTCTACGGGAAACGAGGGGGTCGGTGGCCGGCGACGCCCGCGAAACCAGTCAGACGGGCGTCAGACGACGGTCGTCCTCGATCCGTCGGTCGCCCTCCCGTACCGATGTCTCCATGCGAAATGAAGGGGTTTGACTGATCGCTGATACTGTATTTCAGAAATTAGTTACGTTCTGATCCATCGACGCGGATTTCGGAACCGCCGACGAATCGACGACGTCGTCATCGAACCGCATCGCGTTCGGCCTCGATTCGCTCGACGTAGGCCGCGGTGACGGCGTCGAAAATCGCGTCGCCGGCCTCGGGAGTCGCTTCGTCGGGATCGCCCAGCACGCCGTTTTCGGTGATCGATTTGAACCCCTCGCTGAGCAAGCGCGCGGTGGAAATCGATCCCTCCGGTCCTGCCTCGAGTCGATCCGTCCGAACCAGTCCTTCGTCGATCGCGAGGATCATAGCGGTCTCGGCGGCTCCAGCGTGGATGACGTCCTCCTGATACTCGATTCCGGCGTCGCGGAGCCCCTCGTTCAGCAGGGCCATGTGATCATCGAGGTCCGCGAGCGCGATCACGTTCGCGTCGATCTCGCGGGCGATCTCGGGCGCGACGGTCGAGACCGGCGCGAAGTTTCCGCCGTGGGTCGGCACGAGGACGACGTGCTCGAACCCGTGGTCGTCCAGCGAGCGACAGTAGGCGCGGATCAGGTCCATCAGCGTCTCCGGCGGCACCGTGATCGTGCCTGGAAACTCCATGTGATGCCCGGAGCAACCGGGGCGAATCGTCGGCGCCGCCAGCGCGTCACCGAGCTCCGCGGCAATGCGCCGCGACAGTTCGTCGCCGTCCAACGCGTCCATATTCAGCGGCAGGTGGGGCCCGTGCTGCTCGATCGAGCCGACCGCCACGATCGCCGTCCGCCGTCCGTTCTCGAGCGCCGTTTCGACTTCCGGCCAAGTACACTCCTCGAGGCGCACCGAACTGGGAGAAGGCATCTGCTGGTTCAGTAGAATTGGTCACCGAAAATACGTCTTTTGTCCGTGCCATCGATGTCGACCCGGACGGTGTACTCTCGTGTATCTCGTCAAGGCACTTATTTCTCCGGAGCCCCTTCGTTGAGCTATGAAATGGCAGGCGGACTGGGGGTTACGCTTCCGGATGTTCCTGACGATGTTTCTGCTGTTCGCGCTGTACATCGTCTTCGCGGGCGTAATCGCCGCGTACATGGGTAGTTTCGTCGTCTTCGTCGTCCTCTTCGGCGGGATGTCGTTGGTCCAGTACTACTTCAGCGACACGCTCACGTTGCGGAGCATGGGCGCGAAGACGGTTTCGGCCGACGAGTACCCCGAACTGCACGCGTCGATCGAACGGCTCTCGCAGCAGGCCGACCTCCCGAAACCGAAAGTCGCGGTCGTCGACTCCAAGGTCCCGAACGCCTTCGCGACCGGGCGTAACCAGAAAAACGCGGCCGTCTGCGTGACGACGGGGATCATGCGGACGCTCGACCAGGACGAACTCGACGGCGTGCTCGCCCACGAACTCGCCCACGTCAAGAACCGGGACATGATGGTGATGACCATCGCCTCGTTCCTCTCGACGATCGCGTTCATGATCGTCCGCTGGGGCGCGTTCTTCGGCGGCGGTCACGGCCGCGGTCGGCAGGGCGGGGGCGGCGGCATCATCGTCGCCATCCTCGTCTCGCTGGTCGTCTGGATCATCAGCTATCTGCTCATCCGGGCGCTCTCGCGGTACCGCGAGTACGCCGCCGACCGCGGCGCGGCCGCCATCACCGGCAACCCCTCCGCGCTCGCCTCGGCGCTGCTGAAGATCTCCGGCGAGATGGACAAGGTGCCGAAAGAGGACATGCGCGAGGAGGCCGAGATGAACGCCTTCTTCATCATCCCGATCAAGTCCGGCGTCGTTGGCCGCCTCTTCAGCACTCACCCGCCGACCGAGAAGCGCGTCGAACAGCTTCGGACCCTCGAGCGCGAACTCGCCGCGTGATCGATGCCCTCCGGACGTTCACCCTGATCGGCACGCGCCGATCGCTTCTTCCGAACATGTTCCTTCCAAGTGGGTCTCATCCCTCTCCGTTGTCTGCATGATGGCGATTACTTAAGCGTGAGTCGTCCGGACTGTGCCGGCATGGTCGAACCGATCGGTCACGTCGCGATGGCCCTCCTCTTTGCGGTACCGGCGTGGTTCCTGTGGGGACGCCGCCCCGCGGTCACCTTCGCCGTCCTGACGCAGGCGACTGCGCTGTTCCCCGACGTCGACATCTATCTCCGAGAGCACTTCGTGCGCCCGTTGCTCCAGCACCACGGGATTACGCATACGGTGCCGTTCATGCTGGTCGTGGGCGGTATCTTCGGCGTCGGCGCCGCGTACGCGTTGACGCCCGTCCTGAACGCCAACCGATTGATTCACAGCGACTCGATCACCCCGGGGACGACGTTCGTGTTCACGACGGCGGCGTTCTGGGCCGGCGGTCTCAGTCACGTCGCGGTGGATCTGCTCTCGGCCGAACCGGACGCGGCGATCGCACCCCTCTGGCCGCTGTACCGCGACGACGTCGTCGTCAATATCGTCGCCTACGACTCGACGCCGGTGAACCTCGGGTTGATCGTCACCGCAATCGTCGTCCACGTCGTCCTCTACCGGGCCGAGCGGTATCCCTACGAGACGCGGTGGCGCGTCGGCTGATCGCGCCTCGAGTGTCGCCTTCGGATGCCGGTCGGCGACGGTACCGACGAGTCGCCAACAGGAGGTTTCTAAGGGACCGCCTTCGTTGCCCTTTCTATGGGACTGGTCGACGAACTCCGCTCCGTGCTCGGCTTGCGCGCCGAGACCGACGCCAGACGCGACGCCGACCCCGAGGACCTGTTCGGGATGAGCACCGCCTACCTCACGATGGAGGCCGATCTGGGCTACGAATCATCCGACGTCGGCGCGCTCTGTTTCTCCGGCGTCGACTCGACGAGCTTTCACGACGCAGTCGACGAGGTCGAGGCGATCCTCGAGGCCGGCCGCGAGGAGACCGGCACCGAGTTCTCGGTCACCAGCGACGACCACGGCTACCACTGGGTCGTCCTCGAGGACGACGACCCCGAGGACCTCATCACGAGCATGCACTTCGCCGCGGACACGTTCATCGAGCACGACTACGGCTCGCGGCTGCTCGCGGCGGTGTTCGCGTATGAAAACCGAGACGGCCCCGCCTACTGGATTTACTCGTTCCGCCGCGGCCGATTCTACCCGTTCGCCCCCCGCTCGGGCCGGGAACGCGACTCGAGCGTGGAGTTCAAACTCGAGGCGAAACTCGACGGGGAACTCGAGATCGAACGCGACAAGGAGTACTGGTATCCGCTCTGGCCGAGCGAGGGCGGGACCCACCCCTGGGAGTGAGCCGGCCGAGAGTCTACTGTCGCTCCCACGCCTTCGACTCGAGCGCGCTGTCCCTGCCGAACGGGCGTCTGGGCCGATACCAAATCGTGTTGGCATCACCGCTATGCCCGACCACGCCATAGTCGAATATACGGCAGGAATCACTCCAAGCCACATCATCACCAACTGCGCCATACACCAGTTGCCCCCTTTTCCTGCCGCTTTCCACCCGTTTTCGGTAGTCACGGACTCGAGCAGCGTCGCGTCCACCCGACCGCTCGCGTCCGTTTTTCGGCGTCCGCTCGCCGGGCAGCCTGCTTGCCGAAACGACGGGGAGATGGCCGATTGCCCCGGCCCGAGTACCTATAATTGCGGCCCCGTATTACCGAACGACCGATGCAATGAGAGACGTTTCCAATCAGCTCGCAGGCCGGCTACTCGCCGCTGCGGGGCTCGTTCTCTCGTTGTTCCACCTGACCAACGTCGTCGGCCTACGGGGGACGTCGGCGCGGGCGCTCGTTGCAGTGACGCCCCTCCTGCTGTCTCTCGGACTGGTCGCCGTCGGCGTCCTGCTCGCTCGAGGGCGACTGCTCTCCGCGCGGTTCGTCGGACGGATACTGGCGTGGACCTGCGCGGGCGTGCTGGCGCTCTCGGCGCTCGGCGCGTGGCTGTTCGCCGCGACCGTCGTCGGCGAGGTCTCGCTTTTGAACCCGCTCGCGGCGATGGTCAACGTCGCGACCGTCGGCGCGCTCGTCGGCCTGCTGGTCGGCGTCTACGACGTCCGGGGACTGGAGCGCCAGCGGTCGATCGAACAGTTAAACCGGATCAACGACACGCTTCGCATCGCGACGCGCGAACTGGTGGACAAGACGGAGCGGGCGGAACTCGAGCAGGCCGTCTGCGACCGACTGAGCGAGTCCGCCCCCTACGAGGCCGTCTGGATCGGTCGATACGACGAGGGCGACGTCCACGTTCGCCCCGTAGCGTGGTCCGGGTTCGACGACGAATACTTCGAGTCGCTCGAAGTTACCGTCGACGACACGCCGACCGGCACCGGCGCCGGCGGCCGCGCGATCAAGACCCGCGAACTCCAGTGCGTGCCGAACGTGTTCGAGGATCCGACGATGGAACCGTGGTGGCACCTGTTGGAAATGCACGGCGTCGAGTCGCTCGCCGTCGTGCCGATCGATCACGGCGACACCGTCTACGGGTTCTTCAGCATCTACGCGGACCGCCAGAACGTGTTCGACGCCCACGAACGAGAGGTGCTCGCGGAACTCGGGGAGACGATCGGTCACGCCATCGCCTCGATCGACACGCGCGAGCGCCTCGCGGAACGCGAGCGCGAACTGGCCCGGCAGAACGAACGGCTGGACGCGTTCGCCGGCGTCGTCTCCCACGACCTCCGAAACCCGTTGAACGTCGCGACGGGCAACCTCGAACTCGCGCGCGAGGAGCGCGACGACGAGTCCCTTCGACGAACCGCGGACGCGCTGGCCCGGATGGACGCCCTCATCGGCGATCTGTTGACGCTCGCGCGACAGGGCAAGCTGGTCGACGACTGCGCGCGCGTTCCGTTTCGCCCCGTCGTCGAAGCGGCGTGGTCGACGGTCGGGTCGTCCGCGGCGACGCTCCGGATCGACGGCGACCTCGGCGTCATCTCCTGCGACCGGGACCGACTGCAGCAGCTCCTCGAGAACCTGTTTCGAAACAGTGTCGAGCACGGGACGACGAACGGCCGGCCCGCGGCCGATGAGGTCGCCGAAAACGCCGACCCGAAGGTGACCGTGACCGTCCGCCGGACGGACGAGGGATTCGTCGTCGAAGACGACGGGCCCGGAATCCCGGCCGACAGTCGCCAGTCGGTGTTCGAAATGGGGTACACGACGAGCGACGCGGGAACCGGGTTCGGACTCAACATCGTCCGAAGCATCGCCGAGGCCCACGGCTGGGACGTCTCGGTCGGCGAGAGCCCCGCGGGCGGCGCTCGCTTCGAATTCACCGGCCTCGAGTCGACCGAGTTGGAGTCCGCCTCCTCCTGACGAGCGGGTTCGATCCGGCGAGTCCGATCGGCGATATCGATTCGCCGAGGTCGCATCGATTAATACCCGTCCGCTCGGTAGCACCATCCAGTGAGCGACTGGAACCAGTTCAAGGGCGACCCGCACCGTTCGGGCGTCCGCCGCGACACAGCGGGACCGGACCGCGTCACGGAAGCCTGGACGGCCGACCTCGCCGGCCCGCCGGGGTCGCCGGTTCTCGACCGCGACACCGTCTTCGTCGGCACGCGGCGGGGCAACTGCTACGCCCTCGAGCGCGAGACCGGCCGCCGTCGCTGGACGGTCGAGACGGCAAGCGAAGTCAAGACGTCGCCGGTCGTCGGACGCGACGCCCTCTACCTCGCCGCCGGCGACGGGACCGTCCGCGCGCTCGACCCCGGGACCGGCGAGCAGCGCTGGGAAACCGAACTCGCGGGCGCGCTCGAGTCGCCGCTCGCGCTGTCCGACGGGCTGCTCTACGCCGGCCACGCGGCCGGCCTCTCGGTGCTCGAGGCCGAGACGGGTACCCGCGTCTGGACCCACGAGACCGAGACCGCGGTCGCCGGCGCGCCGGCGGTCGATCGCGCCGCGGATCGGGAGCGACAGGGGTGGGGAGCGGACCGCGACGAAACGGAGATCGACCTGCTGTCGCTCGACGACGCCGAGATGGACGAGGGGGTGAGCGACCGGGATCGGGTCTACGTCGGCACCGCCGCCGGGACGGTGATCGCGCTCGAGGCGGACACGGGCGAGAAACTGTGGAACGCGCCGACCAGCGGCGCGGTCGTCGACGGGCCGACGGTCGCCGACGGACGGGTGTACGTCGCCGACGAGGACGGCACGCTGGTCGCCTTCCACGCCGACACCGGGCAGTCGTGGTTCACCTACGAGATCCAGGACGCGTTTACGTCGTCCCCGACCGTCCTCCCCGCGGCCGACGCGACGTTCGTCGGCGCCGCCGACGGCTACCTCCACGTCACCGACACTACCTTCGGCCGGCGCAAACTGCGTGGCTGGCTGTTCTCGAAGAAGGGCGTCGCCCTCGACGGCCCGGTTCGCTCGAGCCCCGTCGTCGCAGGGGATGTGCTCTGTATCGGCGACGCCACCGGTTCGCTGTACGGTGTCGACGTCGCCGACGACGCCGAGGACTGCGACTTGGTCTGGTTCGTCGACCTCGAGCACGAGATCGCGGACACGCCCGCGCTCGGCTCCGACGCGCTGTTCGTCGGGACCGACGACGGTCGTCTCCACCGCCTCGAGTGGAAGTCCGATCGATCGGCGCCGTAATCGGTCGATCGAGCGTCCGCTCGTTTCACCTTCGGCTCGTCCCGATTCGTCTCTGGTTCCTCCCGACTCGTTCGCGTCATTTCTGATAAACTCCCTGTCGTGTCCGCGATCGACCCCCGTGCCCGCCCACAGTTTCACTTTCACTTCCCTGTTAACGAGGGTTTATGAGGGGTCCGGCACAAGAAGTGGATATGCCTGAAGCAGACCTCGAGACGCTCCCCGGCGTCGGACCGGCAACCGCAGACAAGCTCCACGACGCTGGCTTCGATTCCTACCAGAGTCTCGCCGTCGCCTCCCCGTCGGAACTGTCGAACACGGCGGACGTCGGCGAGTCCACCGCGTCCGACATCGTCCGCGCGGCCCGCGACGCGGCCGACATCGGCGGCTTCGAGACCGGATCGACCGTCCTCGAGCGACGAAACGAGATCGGCAAACTGAGCTGGCACATCGACGAGGTCGACGATCTGCTCGGCGGCGGGATCGAGACTCAGTCGATCACCGAAGTATATGGTGAGTTCGGCGCCGGCAAGTCCCAGGTCACCCACCAGATGGCGGTCAACGTCCAGCTTCCCAAGGAGGTCGGCGGCCTCCACGGCTGTGCGATCTTCGTGGACAGCGAGGACACGTTCCGCCCCGAGCGAATCGACGACATGGTTCGCGGCCTGCCCGACGAGGCCATCGACGCGACGCTCGAGGACCGCGAGATCGAGGGCTCGGCCGACGACGAGGCCGCCGTCGACGAACTCGTCGAGGACGTCCTCGACAAGATCCACGTCGCGAAGGCGTTCAACTCTAACCACCAGATGCTGCTGGCCGAGAAGGCCAAGGAACTCGCGGGCGAGCACGAGGACTCGGAGTACCCCGTCCGCCTGCTCTGTGTCGACTCGCTGACCGCCCACTTCCGCGCCGAGTACGTCGGCCGTGGCGAACTCGCGGACCGACAGCAGAAGCTCAACAAGCACCTCCACGACCTCGACAAGGTCGGCAACCTCTACAACTGCGCCGTCATCGTCACCAATCAGGTCGCCTCGAACCCCGACTCGTTCTTCGGCGACCCGACCCAGCCGATCGGTGGCAACATCCTCGGACACAAGTCCACGTTCCGCATCTACCTCCGCAAGTCCAAGGGCGACAAGCGGATCGTCCGCCTGGTCGACGCGCCGAACCTCGCCGACGGCGAGGCTGTCATGCGCGTCCAGGACGGTGGGCTAAAGCCCGAATAACGCGCCACACCGCGATTCGATTTTTGAGTTTTCGTCGGTTACTCGAGCGACTCGAGCGAGACGCTGATCGTCTCGTCGCCGTCATCAGAAGCAGCCGCTTCTGATTGGCTCGCGGGAGCTTCGCTCCCGAGAACGTCGACCGCCACGGTAACCTCGTAGCCGGCGTAGACGAAGCCGACGTGCCCGGTCCGCGGACGGCCGCGCCGGGTCGGCGCGAACAATTCGTCTAGCGCTTCCGGATCGATCACGTCCCACAGCGGCGGCAGCGTCAGCGGATCGCAGCGCTCGATGTCGCTCACCGCGTCGACGATGGCTTCGGTTACCGAGTCGGACGGCCGGGCGTCCGTCGACAGTGAGTGGACAATCATCGAAAGCGGTACGCTCCGTGCTATGATATAGCTGTCTGTGGCCGTAATTGGTCGCGAAACTCGAACTTCAACTATTCTGTGACCCCTCTCGAGTGAAATCGTCGACCGAACGATCAGGTTCCTCCGTCCGCTGCCAACTTCATCCTGCGCCATCCGCCCCACCTTCTCATAGATTAGCGAACATATTCGGCGTTCGGCGCGTCACCGGACCCCTTTTAGGCCTTCTAACGCCGGATATCGTGGGTCTCAGCGCACCCGGCATATATTTTAGGTTGGCCTAAAAATCGGTGCACTTTTATCGGTTTAGGTTGGCCTAAAGGTCGTATGCCGGACCTGAAATATCAATCGGATCGTCTCGATGACCGATCGTCGACGCGAGGTGTACAGCCGTGATCGGTGACGAGTCCGACACGGACGACCTCCTCACCCAACAGGCCCGCCGGGAGTCGAACGCGCGAACCTATCCGCGGTCGCTTCCGCTGGCCATCGACCGTGCCGAGGGCGCGATCCTCGAGGACGTCGACGGGAACGAGTACGTCGACTGCCTCGCGGGCGCCGGGACGCTCGCGCTCGGGCACAACCACCCCGCCGTCGTCGAGCGGATGGAGCGCCTGCTCGAGCGCGATCGGGCGGTCCACACGCTCGATCTGACGACGCCGGTGAAAGAGCGGTTCGTCGATCGACTGCTCGAGAGCCTCCCCGACGAGTTCGCCGCGAACGCGAAGGTTCAGTTCTGTAGCCCCGCCGGCACGGACGCCGTCGAAGCCGCGCTGAAACTCGCCAAGACGGCGACGGGAAACCGGTCGATGCTGGCCTTCCAGGGCGGCTACCACGGGATGACCAACGGCGCGCTCAGTCTGATGGGTGACACGGCGGCGAAGGAGCCGATTCCGGGGCTGATGCCGGATGTTCACCACCTGCCCTACCCCCACGCCTACCGCTGCCCGTTCGGGCTGGGCGGCGAGGACTGCTGGCGGACGAGCGCCGAGTACGTCGAGCGGACGCTCTCGAACCCCGACAGCGGGATCGTCGATCCCGCGGGAATGATCGTCGAGCCGGTTCAGGGCGAGGGCGGCGCGGTGCCGGCGCCCGCAGAGTGGCTCCGTGAGATGCGTCGGATCACCCGCGAACGGGAGATCCCGCTGATCGTCGACGAGATCCAGACCGGACTCGGCCGCACGGGCGAACTGTACGCGGTCGAGCACGCCGACATCGTCCCCGACGTGATGACGCTCTCGAAGGCCGTCGGCGGCGGGCTCCCGCTCTCGGTCGTCGTCTACGACGAGTCGCTGGACGTCTGGGAGCCCGGCGCCCACGCGGGGACGTTCCGGGGCAACCAGCTCGGGATGGCCGCCGGCGTCGCCACCATCGAGCACGTCCTCGAGAACGACCTCGACGACCGCGCCGCCGAAATGGGCGATCGGCTACGGGGCCACCTCGAGGAGACGGCCGCGCAGTTCGAGGCAGTCGGCGACGTCCGCGGGCGCGGGCTCATGCTCGGGATGGAACTCGTCGATCCCGACGGAGAGCCGGACTCGCTCGGCCACTACCCCGCAGACGGCGATCTCGCGTCGGCGGTCCAGTCGGAAGCGTTCGACCGCGGGCTGATCGTCGAGACCGGCGGCCGCCACGGGAGCGTCGTCCGGTTCCTGCCGCCGCTGACGATATCGAAATCGCAAGTCGACGAGGTCGGCGAGATCATCCGCGAGAGCGTTCGTGCAGTCGTCGCTGACGATCGGACGCCGACGGAGGTGCCGACGTGACGGGCCAGCGCAGTGCGGTCGACCGGGACCGACCTCCCGCCGCGGACGCCGACCCGACGCCGCCGCCGACGGCCGCAACCGCCTTCCTCGGCGGGCCGGACGGCAACGCCGCCTACGCGGACGCGATCGAGCGGGCGCGGGACGTCCTCCTCGAGTCGTTCGCGACGTCTGCGGGGCCCTACGCGGGAACCGACCACGAGACGCTCCGCGAGCGGATCGCCGACTTGCAGGTCGTCCCCGACGACGGGTCGTCGATCGAGGACACCCTCGAGACGGTCGCCGACGACGTGCTCGCGGACTCCGTCCGCGTCCACGATCCCGGCTGCGTCGCCCACCTCCACTGCCCGCCGACGGTCCCGGCGCTGGCCGCGGAGCTGTTGCTGTCGGGGACGAATCAGTCGATGGACTCGTTCGATCAGGCGCCCGCGGCCTCCGTCCTCGAGGAGCGGGTCGTCGACGCCTGCTGTGACCTGTTCGACTACCCGACCGGTGCCGACGGCGTCTTCACGGGCGGCGGCACGGAGTCGAACTTCCTCGGCCTCCTGCTCGCCCGCGACTGGTACTGCGAGCGGCGGTTCGACCGCGACGTCCAGACGGAGGGGCTCGGACCCGAAGCGGCGTCCGACCTTCGCCTCCTCTGCTCGGACGCCGCCCACTTCACCGCCGAGCAGGCCGCCCACCACCTCGGGCTCGGCGAGGACGCAGTTGTCTCCGTCCCGACTGACGACGACCGCCGGATCGACCTCGAGGCGCTGGATTCGACCTTCGAGCGACTCGAGGCCGACGGTCGCCACCCGTTCGCGATCGTCGCCACGGCCGGGACGACCGACTTCGGCAGCATCGACCCGCTCGCGGCGCTGGCGGATCGAGCCGCCGACCGCGACCTGTGGCTCCACGTCGACGCCGCCTACGGCGGGGCGTGCGCTATCAGCGACCGGCTCCGGCCGAAGCTCGAGGGGATCGATCGCGCCGACTCCATCGCCGTCGACTTCCACAAGCTGTTCTACCAGCCGATCGGCTGCGGGGCCTTCCTGCTCCGCGACGGCGACCGCTACCGGCACCTCGAGCGCAACGCGGCCTACCTCAACCCCGAGCGCGACGACGCGGCCGGGGTACCGAACCTCGTCTCGAAGTCGACCCGGACGACCCGCCGGTTCGACGCGCTGAAGCCGTTCGTGACGTTCAACGCTCTCGGCCGGACGGGCGTGGCCGACTGCGTCGAGTACGTCTGCGAGCTGGCCGACGCGGTCGCCGACGAGATCCGGGCCGATCCGGCGCTGGAACTGTGCTGTGACCCCGAACTGAGCGCGGTGGTCTTCCGCTACCGGCCGGAGACTGACTCCGAATCTGGTTCGCTCCCCACCGCCGCCGTCGACCGGGTGAACCGCGCGATTCGCGACGAGCTGTTGGCCGACGGCGAGGTCATCCTCGCCCGCACCGAGGTCGACGGCACCGCCGCGTTGAAGCTCACGCTCCTGAACCCGAAAACGACGCTCTCCGACCTTCGAGACGTCCTCGAGGCGGTCGTCGACCGCGGCGAGGCGCTCGAAACCGACCGAGAGGTGATCGATTCCGCATGACTCCACGACAGACGACACCCGAGACCGACGAGCACGGCGTCGACGCGACGCGAGTCGCACGCGACGCCACGCTGCACAGCTTCCTGAACTGCTACCGCCACGAGACCGGGACCGGCGAGTTCGTCCCGGCTTCGGACGCGCCGATCGATCGCGAACCGGACAGCGGGTTGGTGCTGCGAATTCCGCTGGCGAATCAGGGGATCGAATGCTTCGTCCCCGTCGACTACCGGTCCCCGACGGGTCGCCACCTGTTCGACCTGCCAGCGTACTACCGCGCCGGAGCCGGAGCGAGCGGAACCGATCCGAACGGCACCGGCCTCGAGGCCGACCCCGAACCGGCCGAACTGGACTACACCACGCTGGCGACGCTCGCGACGAAGGAACTCGAACTCGCGCGCGGTGCCGACCCGAACCGAGACGACCTCATCGAGCGGGTCGTCCGCTCCTGTCGGAACGTCGAGCGGTACGTCGACGCCCGCGCGGACGACGCGGAAACCCTGTACGGAACGGACGTTTCCTTCCGCGAGGCCGAGCAGTCGCTGGTCTTCGGGCACCTCCGTCACCCGACGCCGAAGAGCCGTCGGGGGATGGAGCGCGACGCCGAGCGCTACGCTCCCGAACTCGAAGGCTCGTTCCCGCTGCACTACGTTCGGGCCGACTCCTCGATCGTCGAGAGCGAGTCCGCCCGCGCCGACTCCGCCGCGGCGTGGGTCCGCGAGACCCTGCGCGAGGATCCGAACGTCGACGAGGCGTTCCTCGAGCGCCTCGCGGACGACGACGTGCTCCTGCCGGTCCACCCGTGGCAGGCCGAGCGGCTGTTCGAGCGCCCCGAGGTGCAGGATCTGGTCTCCGCGGGCAAACTCGAGTCGCTGGGGGAACTGGGACGGGAGTTCTACCCGACGACCTCCGTGCGGACGCTGTACGCGCCCGACTCGCCGTTCATGGTCAAGGGCTCGCTCGCCGTCGAGATCACCAACTCGCTGCGGACGAACAAGCGACCGGAACTCGAGCGCGGGGTCGCGATCTCGGACCTGCTGGCGACCGAACTCGGCGACGACCTGCGCGATCGGTTCCCCGGCTTCGACGTGATTCGGGACCCGGCGTACCTGACGATCGATCCGGACGCGCTCGGCCTCGAGGGCGACGAATCGGGCTTCGAGGTCGTCCTCCGGGCGAACCCCTTCCAGGGCGAGGACGACCGGCGGGCGACGCCGGTCGTCGCGCTCTGTCAGGACGCGATCGGGGACGAGACGTCCCGGCTCGGTCGCATCGTCGAATCGATCGCCGAGCGCGAAGGCCGCGACGCCGCCGCGGTCAGCGAGGAGTGGTTCCGTCGCTACCTCGAGATTTCGGTGCGACCGCTGCTGTGGCTCTACCTCGAGCGGGGGATCGGACTCGAGGCCCACCAGCAGAACAGCGTCCTCACGCTGGACGAGGCGGGCTACCCCGACGAGTTCCGCTACCGGGACAATCAGGGCTACTACTTCCCCGAGAACGCGTACGACCGGGTCGAGGCCGTCTGTCCCGGCGTCGGCGACCGCGCCGGCACCGTCTGTCCCGACGCGGTCGCCGACGAGCGGATCCGCTACTACGTCGTGCTCAACAACGCCCTCGGCGTGGTCAACGCCTTCGGGACCGCGGGCCTGGTCGACGAGCGGCGGCTGCTCGCCGTCCTCCGCGAGGAACTCGAGTCGCTCCGGGAGTTCGACCGTCCCGGAACGTCGATCCTCGACCCGCTGCTCGAGTCCGACACGGTGCCGCGCAAGGCGAACCTGCTGACTCGCTTCCGCGGGTTGGACGAACTCGAGGCGCCGTCGCTCGACGAGCAGTCGGTCTACGCCGACGTGCAGAATCCGCTCGTCGACCTGCCGGGAGACGACTCCGCTGACGCGGCCGAGTCGCCGGACGCGCCGGAGCCGGAGGTGGGCCGATGACGGCGCGAGAGACCACTCGCGGCCCGCACGCGACGGTCGTCTCGGAGTACGAGTTCGAGTACTACGACGAGACGATCGACCGCCACATCGGCTTCCGACCGGTCGACCTCGAGCGCGACCTCGGCCGCCTGTACGCGTGGCTGGGTTCCGACCACGTCAAACCCTACTGGGACCTCGACGAGCCGCTGCCCGAGTTCCGCGAGACGCTCCGGGAGAAGCTCGCGGACGACCATCAGACGCTGTACGTCGGCTGTCTCGATCACGTCCCGATGAGCTACTGGGAGCGCTACTGGGCCGCCGAGGACGATCTGTCGGCGTACTACGACGCCGAGCCGGCCGATCAGGGAATTCACCTCCTGATCGGGCCGCCGGAGTACCTCGGCGAGGGGTACGCGACGCCGCTGTTCCGGGCGATGATGGCCCTCGAGTTCAGCCATCCCGAGACCGATCGGGTCGTCGCCGAACCCGACGCGCGCAACGATGCGGTACTGGCGGTCCTCGAACGGTGCGGCTGCGAGCTCCGGCGTCAGTTCGAGTTCGCGGAGGAGGAAAAGACGGCGGCCCTCGTCGTCTGTACGCGCGAGCGGTTCGAACGCGAGATTTGGCCGCCGACCGCGACCGCGGACGGGGACGACGCGGACGCACGACCGGCCGAGGTGAGCGACGATGACTGAGGAGGACCGCACCATCTCCGTCGTCGACGGTGACGACGCGACCACCGGTGACGACGCCTCCGAACCCGTCGTCGATCGCGGTCACTACGACGTCCTCGGCGTCGGTCTCGGGCCGTTCAACCTCGGACTCGCGGCGCTGCTCGACGGCGCGGAGTCCGACTGCGATCTCGAGGCCGTCTTCCTCGAGCGCGAGCCCGAGTTCGCCTGGCACGAGGGGATGCTGATCGAGGGGGCCACGCTCGAGGTACCGTTCCTCGCGGATCTGGTGACGATGGCCGATCCGACGAACCCCTACAGCTTCCTCAACTACGTCCGCGAGCGGGACCGCATCTACGAGTTCTACTTCTACGAGACGTTCCAGATCCCCCGCCGCGAGTACGACGACTACCTGCGCTGGGTCGCCGAGACGGTGCCGACGACGCAGTTCGAGCGGGAGGTGACGAGCGTCGAGTACGAGACTGCGGACGCAGGCGACGAGCGTGGCGGCGCCAATGGAACGGCCGACGACGGGACGTTCGTCGTCGAGGCCGTCGTCCCCGAGACGGGCCAGCGCTACCGCTACCGGGCCGACGACCTCGTCATGGGCGTCGGCTCCCGGCCCGCGCTGCCCGAGTTCGCACGCGACCACGCCGACGGGGACGCGCCCCTGTTCCACACCGCCGACTACCTCGAGCGCCGCGCGGACGTCCTCGAGGCCGACTCGATCACCGTCGTCGGCTCCGGGCAGAGCGCCGCCGAGGTCGTACTGGACCTGCTCGAGCGCCAGTCCGACAACGGGTTCCGACTCGACTGGCTCACCCGCTCGGACGGCTTCTTCCCGATGGAGTACTCGAAACTGGGGCTCCAGCACTTCACGCCCGAGTACACGGAGTACTTCTACGACCTGCCCCAGTCTCGGAAAGACGAGTTGCTGCCCGACCAGGACCTGCTGTACAAGGGGATCGACCCCGAGACCAGCGAGCGGATCTACGACACCCTCTACGAGCGCTCGATCGGCGACCGCGACCCCGATTTCGGCATGCTCGCGACGACCGCGGTCCGCGATATCGAGCGCGTCGACGGCAGCTACTGGCTCGAGTGCGAACACCGCCAGCAAGAGGAAGCGTTCGCCCTCGAGACCGACGCCGTGATCTTCGGGACGGGCTACCAGCGGCCGACGCCGACCTTCCTCGAGCCGGTCGCCGACCGGATCGCGTTCGACGACCGGGGCCGGTTCCGCGTGAGCGAGGACTATCGCCTCGAGGGGGACCTCGGCGGGGCGGACGACGACGGCGGCCGCGTGTTCGTCCAGAACGCCGAGATGCACACCCACGGCGTCGGCACGCCGGACCTCGGGCTGGGCTGTTACCGGAACGCGGTCATCATCGAGCGACTCGCCGGCCGCGAGGTGTATCCCGTCGATCGGGACACCGTCTTCCAGGACTTCGACGTCGACCAGTTCGCCGACCACGCGCCGGTTCGCACCGACGCGCCGCGATCGCTGACACCCGATACGGAGTAACCCATGCAGAATCCACGACACGACACCGAGACGGAGTACGGACTCGACGGAATCGACACGCTAGACGACGTGCTGACCGAGGACCGCTGGACCGACGTCGGGCAGGAGTTGCTCGCGAAGATCCTGCGGGAGTTCACCTACGAGGACCTCATCGAACCCGAACCGGTCGACGGCGACCGAGCCGATGACGCCTCGGACGGCGAGTGGACCACTTACGAGATCGACCTCGAGGGAACGCGCTACCGCTTCGACGCCGTCGAGCGGTTCTGGGACTCCATCAGCGTCCGCGTCGATTCGATCGAGCGCGACGCCGGTGACGGGTTCGAGCCCGCCGACGACCCCCTCGAGTTCGTCGTCGACCTCGAGCCGACGATCGACATGGACTCGATCACGGCCAGCCACCTCGTCCGGGAGTACACGAACACGCTGCTCGCGGACGCACACATCGACGCCGAGGACGACGACGCGACCGACGCAAACGAATCGGTCCTCGACATGTCCTACGCCGAGATCGAGGGCGA
This sequence comes from Haloterrigena turkmenica DSM 5511, assembly GCF_000025325.1. Lineage (NCBI taxonomy): Archaea > Methanobacteriati > Methanobacteriota > Halobacteria > Halobacteriales > Natrialbaceae > Haloterrigena > Haloterrigena turkmenica. The sequence continues at coordinate 240,987 of NC_013743.1, forward strand.
GATGACCGGCCACCCGTGGCTCACGTTCAACAAGGGCCGGGTCGGCTGGGGGTACGACGACTACCGTGACTACGCCCCCGAGCGTGCCGAGTCGATCCGGCTCTCGTGGTGTGCCGTGTCGCGCGAGGCCGCCGAGTTCGTGAGCGTCGAGGGACTCGATCACGAGTCGCTGCTCGAGTCGGAGCTCGGAGGCCACTACGACCGGTTCCGCGCGGAACTCGAGGGTCGCGGGCTCGATCCCGACGAGTATCTCTTCCTGCCGGTTCACGACTGGCAGTGGGAGAACACCATCGTGCCGCTGTTCGGCAAACAGCTCGCGACGGACGAGATCGTGCCGCTGGGCGAAGGGCCGGACGAGTACCTGCCCATGCAGTCGATCCGGACGTTCGTCAACGCCGACGAGCCGGGCAAACACAACGTGAAGCTCCCGATGATGATCAGCAACACGCTCGTCTGGCGCGGGCTCCCCGGCGAGCGGACCGAAGCCGCGCCGCTGGTCACGGAGTACGTCAAGGACGTCCGGGACTCGGACCCGTTCCTGCGCGACGAGTGCGAGGTCGTCCTCCCCGGCGAGATCGCTGGCGTGAACTTCGATCACCCGACGTTCGACGCCCTCGAGGCGCCGGCCTACCAGTACAACGAACTGCTGGGAACCGTCTGGCGCGAGAGCGTCACGGACCTGATCGACGACGGCGAGCGGGCGATGACCCTCTCGTCGCTACTGCACGTCGAGGACGGCGAACCCGTGATCTCGAAGCTGGTCGACCGCTCTGACCTCGAGCTCGAGGCGTGGCTCGACGAGCTGTTCGCCACGATGCTCCCGCCGCTGCTGCACTACCTCTACCGGTACGGAACCGCCTTCTCGCCCCACGGGGAGAACACGATCCTCGTCCTCGAGGACGACCGCCCGTCCCGCCTCGCGGTCAAGGACTTCGTCGACGACGTCAACGTCGCCGAGGCACCCCTCGAGGAACTGCAGGATCTGCCCGACGACCTCGAGGACGTTCTGCTGTCCGTGCCGCCGGAAGAGCTGCGCCTGTTCGTCGTCTACGGGCTGTTCGTCGGCGTCTATCGGTACCTCGCAGACCTGCTGGTTCGTCACCACGACTACCCGGAGGAACGGTTCTGGGGGCAGGTCCGGGCCGTGATCGAGGACTATCACGAGCAGTTCCCCGACCTCGAGGACCGATTCGAGCTGTTCGACCTGCTCGAGCCGACGTTCCCGAAGCTGACGCTGAACCGCAACCGGATCGTCGATTTCGGCTACGGCGACCGCCCCGAGCGGCCCCACGCCATCGAGCACGGCACCGTGCCGAACCCGCTGTCTGAAGTCGATCCAGAGCGGTAATCCGATCGACGCGAGCGGCGATTTCTCTCCGGGTCGTCAGCGCGGAATCGACGAGTCGCGCGCAGCGAGCGAAGTGACCGCGAGCAAAAAGAGTCGAGCGCGACGTACTCAGTCCTCGGTCGTCGTCTTCTCGACGTCGAGTTCGCCCTGGTAGATCTCCGCGCCGTCCTGGGCGACCTTCTCCGCCAGCACAGCACATTTGACCCGCATCGGCGAGATGTCGACCCCGAGCATGCCGATGACGTCGTTGCGGTCCATCTCCTGGAGTTCCTCGAGGGTCTTCCCGCGAAGTTCCTTCGAGAGCATGCTCGCTGAGGCCTGGCTGATCGCACAGCCGTCGCCTTTGAACGCGACGTGCTCGATCGTCTCTTCGTCGTCGCCGAGTTTGACGTCCATGCGAATCTCGTCGCCGCACATCGGGTTCTCGCCGATGTGGGTGAACGTCGGATCCTCGAGTTCCCCGTAGTTGCGGGGGTTCTTGTAGTGGTCGAGGATCTGCTGTCGGTACATATCCGAGCCCAGTCCCATTGTTGGTCCTGAATAGACGCGAGAGTTGTAAAAGGGTTCCGGGGCCGACGCTACTCGGTATCACGAGCGGAGCGATTGCGGTCACAGATGGTCGCTACTCGGCGGACGCGTCGCTGGCGTCGATACAGTCCGCCCTCGCAGCCATCGACCCCGGGAAACGGTTGGTGGTCGATACCGCTACGGCGATCCCTGGTCGATGGGGGGATTCAGGTAGCAGGCATCGATGACCACGAGCGCGCCGATAGTCGCCGCGACGAACATCGCGTGCACTACCGGCAGGCTCAGAACGTGTGCCGCGACCAGTGCAACCGTGAATACGACCGGGACGACCCCCAGCAGGAGGTCGTACCGGCTGGCCTCGGCGAGAACATCGACCAGGGTCTCGAACGGATCCCGTCGGGGACGGCCGATCGTGTTCTCCTGCATCGTTCTCACCTCGGCACCGCCTAGTACCGTGGCGATCCTCAAAAACCCTACGCGAGTTTGTTGTTGTTTCAGAATTGATGGCTCGAGGACCGATCGGAACGCGACGGCCACGCTTGAGGCGCCCGGATCAGCGCTCGCCGGTCAGTTCGGCGTCGAACTGTGCGACGTACTCGCGGACGAACGCCGCGCGTCGCTCGGCGAGTTCCCGGCCGACGTCGGTGTAGAGCCGCTCGGGCAACGCGAGGATCTTCTCGTGGAGGTGGTTGTACTGCGTGGCCCCGGCGGCCGTCTCGTCGTCGGCGACCGGCACTGCGGGATCGTAAATCGGCTCGCCCAGCGCGCCCCCGTGGGCGAAGGTGCGCGCGATCCCGACCGCGCCGAGCGCGTCGAGGTTGTCCGCATCGCTGACCAGTTTCGCCTCGAGACGCTCGGGCTCGACGGCGTTCGAATAGCGGTGGGCGCGCACGCAGTGAGCGACGCCGTCGATCGTCGCCGGATCGGCGCCGACGTCCTCGAGGATGCGACGCGATTCGCGGGCGCCCCACGCCGCGTGATCGTCGATCTCGCCGCTGTCTTCCTTCTCGCGGCCGATATCGTGGAGGTACACGGCGAGGGTCACCACCCGCTCGTCGATGCTCCCGCTCTGGTGGCGGTCGACGAGCGTCTCCGCGAGCGTCTCGACCCGCTGGACGTGGTGCCAGTCGTGGCCCGGTGGGGCCGCCTCGAAATAGCTGCGCGCGCGGGTTCGGACTGCCTCGAGCATGGCCGTCGATTTCGCCGAGGGGAAATAAACGCGCCGTCTCTGCTCGAACGAGTCGCTACTCTCGAGATCGCTCTCAGAGGGACTTCCGCAGACACGCGGCCGACGCGGGACAGAGTTCGTCGAACTCGGCCGTCTCCCGGATCGCGGGCGGCGCGTCGGTCCGCTCGACGTACTCGTAGCCCCGATCCGCGAAGAACTCGGCCGCGGTCGTCGTCAGGAGGTACAGCGTCTCGACGCCGTCGGCTCGAGCCCGCCGCTCCAGCGCCGCACAGAGGGCCGCACCGTACCCGTTGCCTCGCGCCGAGCGCTCGACGACGACGGAGCGGAGCAGTCCGTCGGTGCCGTAGCGCTCGAGGCCGCCGATGCCGATTCGCTCGTCCCCGTCGTCGCCGACGTAGAACCGCGCGGGCGACGACCGGACGTCCGCCGACGGCAACCCCTCGTCCGACAGCAGGCGCTCGACGTACGGGAGGTCGCTCTCGTCGGCCCGCCGAAGCGCGACCGTCACGCTGCTCATGTGCGTGGCACCCACGCGAGTCGACTAATACCTTCGCCGGATCGCGGTCCGGCCCGATCAAACCGATGGGGTACACCTGGACGCGTCGTACCGGAGTTCGACGAGTCCGCTCTCGAACGACGTACACTCGAGCGTCTCGAGGGTGTGTTCCGTACCGTCATCGTCGAAGAGACGGATGCCCCCGCCGAGCAACACCGGAACGACCGTCAGCCGGATCTCGTCGACGAGCCCCTCCCGGAGAAACGACTGCGCGAGCGCCGCGCCGCCGACGAGCCAGATGCGGTCGTATCGCTCCTCGAGTCCATCGACCAACTCGCGGAGATTGCCGGCGACCAGTTCGACGTGGGCGGTCGCGAGCGGGAGGTCTCGGCTCGTGACGACGAACGTTGGTCTCTCGCCGTAGGGCCACCCGTCGAACGACAGTAGTTGTTCGTACGTCCGCGAGCCCATGACGAGGCAGTCGACATCGGCAAAGAATGCCTCAAAATTCCCGTCGGCTCCGTTTTCGCCGTCGCTCGCGTACTCCTCGAGCCACTCGACGCCGCCGTCTGCGGTCGCGACGAAGCCGTCCAGACTGGCGGCGATGTACAGTGTGACGGTCCCTCGAGTCATCGCGGCGTCTAGGTCGTCGACGGCGATAGCTCGCGCGGTCGGTCGAGGGCCCTGGCTCCTCGAGTGGGTGGTAGAAGACGCGAAACCGAAATCGTGGACGATGTCGCGGGGACTGAGAACCGATTACACGAACAGCTGTCGAGCCTGACGAGAACTTCGTTCTCGCTGGCCTTCGCTCACTGCGTTCGCGAAGACGTCCCGCGCGTCAGCTCTTTAGCTGACGCGCGTCGTCCAGCGCCGCGACCAGCTTGTCGACCTCCTCGCGCGTGTCGCGAGACCACCTTTTTCCTCTCGGGTCAGCCGCTGGCTGACCACTCGAGCAAAAATCTGGACCAAAAAACACCCGCTCACTGCGTTCGCGGTAGAATTACGCGAACAGCTGTCGCGCGTCGTCGAGCGCCGCGACCAACTTGTCGACTTCCTCTCGCGTGTTGTAGACGTAGAACGACGCTCGAGTCGAGGCCGGCACGCCGAGCTTGTCGTGGAGCGGCTGGGTACAGTGGTCGCCGGCCCGGACCGCGATCGTGTGGTCGTTCATGATCGAGGCCAGGTCGTGGGCGTGGACGCCCTCGACGTTGAAGCTGACGAGACCGCCACGGTCGGGGCCCGGCTCTGGGCCGTAGATCTCGACGTCCTCCTCGCTCTCGAGTCGCTCGTAAGCGTAGCGGGCGATCTCCTCCTCGTGGGCCTGAATGCGCTCCATGCCGATGTCCTCGAGCCAGTCGATGGCGGCCTCGAGGCCGACGGCCTCGGCGATCTGGGGCGTTCCGGGTTCGAACTTCCAGGGGAGGTCGCCCCACGTGGAGTCCTCGTAGGTGACCTTCCGGATCATGCCGCCGCCGTAGAGGTACGGCTCCATCTCCTCGAGGAGGTGCTGCTTGCCGTAGAGGACGCCGATCCCGGTGGGGCCGGCCATCTTGTGGCCGGAGAAGGCGTAGAAGTCGGCGTCGATGGCCTTGACGTCGACGGGGCGGTTAGGGACTGCCTGCGCGCCGTCGATGAAGGAGAGCGCATCGTGCTCGTGGGCGAGATCCGTGAGTTCGGAGACGGGGTTGACCGTGCCCAGCGTGTTCGAGACGTGGACCGCCGAGACGATGGCGGTGTCGTCGGTGATCAGTTCGCGGGCGTGGTCCATGTCGAGGCGCTGGTCCTCGTCGATCCGGATGTACTTCACGTCGGCGCCGGTTCGCTTGCCGATCTGTTGCCACGTGACCAGCGAGGCGTGGTGTTCCATCTCCGTGAGGACGATCTCGTCGCCGGGGCCGAGTTCGTTCAGGCCCCACGCGTAGGCGATGAGGTTCTCGCCCTCAGTCGTGTTCTTGGTGAAGATGACCTCCTCGCGGCCGTCGGCGTTGATGAACTCCGCGACGCGGTCGTGGGCCTCCTCGTACATGATGGAGGCCTCCTGACTGAGGTGGTGAATACCCCGGTGGATGTTCGCGTTCGACTCGCGGTAGTAGTCGCTCATCGCGTCGACGACCGGATCGGGAGTCTGGGTCGTCGCCGCGTTGTCGAGGTAGACGACCTGCTGGCCGTCGAACTCGCGCTCGAGGATGGGGAACTCGTCGCGAATCGCTCCGACGTCGAGCGACTCGAGGTTCTGTTGACTCATTGTCTCTCCGGAGGGGCCCCAGACAAAACACTCCTTCGGTCGAGGCACTCGAAGCCGTCGTCTGAGACGGGAGATGCGGGAAAAACGGGAGGCGGGAAACGGTGGATAGTGGACGGAGCGGTGGGGAGTGGTGGGAGTGGTTCGGAATGGTGGATCGGTGGGTGGGTGCCTCGGCAGGGATGCGGTCGAATCGTCCAGTATCCTGCCCTGCCATCTTTGTGTTCCCGGGCGATCCACATATCGATGTTCCCAAACTATTTTGGGTTCCTATTGGGACACCGACTCGGTTCCCAGAACCAGGCCGCAGCCGGTCGCCAACGGCCGCTTTGGTGGTTCGAGAGAGCGTTGCTCTCGCGTCATCAAGCGGAACAGAAGGTTCCTCGAGCAGTCGGTGCTTCGCGCCGACGACCTCGCGAATCTTCGGTCTCAGAACTGCTGCATCCGCAGTAACTGCGCGTGCAGCGTCGAGCCGACCTCGAGAACGTTCGCCTCATCGACGAACCCCTCTTCGATGGCGAGTTCGACGGCGCGCGTGCCGACGAGGTTCGCGACGGCTGCCCGCGAGAGGCTGTCGACGACGGCGCTCTCGTCGACCGCCTCGCCGCCGTAGAACTCCTCGGTGACGGTCAGCGAGATGTCGTCGCTCTCGAAGGTCTCGCCGAGGACGTCCTCGTCGCAGACCGCCACGAGCAATCCCTCCTGGGTCTGTCGTTCGGTGACGAGCATTCGTTACTCGAGCCGCCAGTCTTCCTCGTCGCGGTCGGACGCCTGACCGGGATCGGCGATGTCGAACCCGCCCTGTCGGCCCTGTCCGCGCTGGGGCTGAGATTGGGACTGGGGACCGCCGAGTGACTCGCCTTGCATCTCCTTGCGCTCTTCCATCACGCGCTGTTCGGCGCGCTCGCGCATCTCGATGGCCTCGTCGGCGATCTCCTCGGCCTCGTCGTACTCGCCGAGTTCCTCGAGGATCTCGGCCTTTTCCTCAAGGACTTTCGAGTTGCGCATACCCAGCCGAATGGCGTTGTCGATGCAGTGTAAGGCCTCCTCGGCCAGTCCGCGTTCCGAGAGGAAGAACGCGCGGTTGTACCACCCCTCGGCGAACCGGTCGTCGATCTCGACGGCCCGCTCGGCGTGGTCTAAGGCCTGGGAGGTCTCGCCGAACTCCCAGAGCGCGTACGCGAGGTTGGTTTCGGCGGTCGCCGCGTGCTCGCTCGAGTCGTCGATGTTGATGGCCTCGCGGTGGGCGCCGATCGCCGCGTCGTACTCCTCGAGTTCGGCGTGGGCGACGCCTTTGTTCACCCACGCCTCCTGCTCTAAGCGCTCGTCCTCGGCGAACTGGGCGGTCCGCTCGAAGGCGTCGGTGGCCTGTTCGTAGCGGTTGATCTGCATGTAGTTCAGCCCGACGTCGAGCAACTCCGTGGCGTCGACGTCGTCCGTGGCGATGTTCTGATCGTCGAGGGTGTCGGTGACGACTCGCGAGTCGATGGGGTCGACCTTCCCCGGGTCGACGGCCAGTTCCGGCGGGTCCAGATCGAACTCCTCGTAGGCGTCGTCGAATCCCTCGCCGTCGGAGAATCGGTGATCGCCCTCGCGATCGCCTTCTCGGTCAGTCATTGTCGGAAACTAGCGGTGACGACTGTTAAGGGCTGCGACCTCGGGAGTGACCGATCGATCGTCGCCGAACGTGTCGAGTAGAAAGAACTATAAAACAATTATTCTTCTAACAATACATGACTGCAATAACGGTCGAGAACGTGTCGAAGCGGTACGGTACCGTGACGGCGCTCGACCGCGTCGATCTGACGGTCGACGAGGGCGAGGTCTTCGGCTTCCTCGGACCGAACGGCGCGGGCAAGTCGACGCTGATCAACGTGTTCCTCGACTTCGCTCAGCCGGATGACGGACGAGCGGCGATCTTCGGTCATGACTGTCAGGCGGAGTCCGTCGAGGCCAAGTCCCGGATGGGCGTCCTCCCGGACGGCTACACCGTCTACGACCGACTGACCGGACGACAACACCTCGAGTACGCGATCGAGGCCAAGGAGGCCGACGTCGAACCGATGGCCGTTCTCGACCGGGTCGGCATCCGCGACGCGGCCGATCAGCCGGCCGGCGGCTACTCGAAGGGGATGGCCCAGCGGCTCGTTCTCGGCATGGCGCTGGTCGGCGAACCCGACCTACTCGTCCTTGACGAGCCTACCAGCGGGCTCGACCCCCACGGGATCAAGCAGATCCGAACGGTCATCCGCGAGGAACGCGAGCGCGGCGCGACCGTCTTTTTCTCGAGTCACATCTTAGAACAGGTCGAGGCGGTCTGTGACCGCGTCGGTATCCTCTACGACGGCGAACTCGTCGCGACGGACACGATCGAGGGGCTGCGCGACTCTGTCGGCGGCACGACGAAGCTGTTGATCACGGTCGACCGCGCCGAATCGGACGTCCTCGAGCGGGTCGAATCGCTCGCGGGCGTCGAGCGCGCCTGGCCGAACCCGGAGGCCAACCGAGTCGAGGTGACCTGCTCGAACGACGCCAAGATGGACGTGCTGATCACGCTCAATGAGGCCGGCGTCGACATCGAGAACTTCCGAACCGAGGAGGCGTCGCTCGAGGAGATGTTCGTCGAGTACACGAGCGGAGCGAGCTAATGTCGTGGACGACGATTGCGCGCCGGGAGTACGCGGCGACCGGCGACTCTCGAGCGATCCGCTGGTTGCTGGCGCTGCTCGCCGGCGCCTGCATCCTGAGCGGGTATCTGTATCCGGTTCTCGGCAGCGAGCCCTACACCACGAAAGCGTTCGTCGGCTTCGGCTTCCTGACCGGGAGCATCGATTACCTCCTGCCGCTGATCGGCGTCTTTCTCGGCTACGGCGCGATCGTCACCGAGCGGACGTCCGGTCAGTTGACGCTGCTGCTGTCGCTGCCGTACAGCCGCCGCGATCTCGTCGTCGGCAAACTTGTCGGCCGCTCGCTCGCGTTCGCGACGACGCTCGTCGCCGCGCTGGCCGTCGCCGGCGCGCTCGTGGCCTACCCCTTCGGCTCGCTCTCGTTGGGCTGGTATCTGGCCTTCGTCGCGCTGACCGTCCTCTACGGCGTGATCTTCACCGGGATCGCGACCGCGGTCTCGATACTCACGCGATCGAAACACCTCGCGACCGCCGGCTCGTTCGGCGCGTACGGGCTGTTCGTCCCCGTCTGGGGCGCTGCTCGGTCGGCCCTGCGGTACGGCCTCGAGTCGATCGGACTGATCGACGGCGCGTTACCCGATCCCGCGTTGTTCCTGTTCGGACTGAATCCGGTAACGCTGTACGATCGGTTGGTGGCCGGGTTCTTCGTCGACGGCGGCGCCAGCGCCTACGCCGAATCGAACGCCTGGTACTTGAGCGAGTGGCTCGCACTCCCGTTGTTTCTCGCTTGGGTCGTCGTCCCCGTCGCGCTCGGCCACCTACGATTTCGCAACACCGACCTATGATCGATCGCACACCCTCCGATGGTACGGCTCTCCGAACGCCCTTCGGAAGCGGTGATCGCGGATGAACTGGCAGCCGACCGCACGGAAGGACTTCCGGGATTCGATCCGCTCGCGGACGATCTGTGTCCTGATCGCGGTGCTCGTCGGCCTGTTCGTCCTCGGGAGCGCGGTCTTCGGTCCGGAGTCCGGAGCGTTCCCGGCGTTCGTCGAGACGGCGTTCGGGAACGTCTACGGGCTGGTGCCGCTGATCGGCATCGTGGTGGGCTACAAGGCCGTACTGTACGAGCGCGAATCGGGGAGTCTCGTCCTCGCGCTGTCGCTCCCGCAGTCGCGTCGGGACTTCGTCGCCGGCAAACTCGTCGGGCGCTCGCTCGTGCTCGGGCTCCCGCTGGTCGCTGGCCTGGTCGTCGCCGGCGCCGTCGCGGCCGCACAGTACGAGTCCGTGGCGCCGCTGTCGTATCTGACCTTCGTCGGCGCGACCCTGCTGTACGGCGTCGCGTTCGTTTCGATCGCGCTCGCCTGCTCGATGAGCTTCGCGACCGATCGACAGGTTCTCGTCAGGGCGATCGGCCTCTACGTCGCGCTCGATCGGGCCTGGATCTGGCTGGTGGATACGATCGTGGCGGTTCTGTTCCGCTTCAACACCCCTTCGCCGATCCCCGACTGGGCGGTGGCCCTCCAGTTGGCGTCGCCGAGCGAAGCGTACCGACACCTCGTCGCCGTGCGCTTCGAGTTCGATTCCGCGCAGGCCCACCTCGCCGCGGAGGTGCCGTCGCTCGTCAACTCCTGGACCGCGCTGATCGTTCTGGCGGGCTGGATCCTCGGTCCCGTCGCGATCGGCTATCTCCGCTTCAGGGACACCGATCTCTGACCGACCGAGTCGTTCGGAATCCCGCCGTGACCGCGGTAGCCTCTCACAAGATGTCAACGCAAAAATTTTTATCTACCAACCGGTTAGCATCAAGTGGCATGTCCCCGCTAAATCGACCCCAATCGACAGCGACGCCCTCCGCGTCGGCGGACCGCTCCCGAACCGACCGCGTCCTCTCCCGGCGCACGTTCATCGCCGCCGGGAGCGCGACGGCACTGGCCTCGCTCGCCGGCTGTTCGGCGGTTGCCGACTTCCTCGCCGACATGGCGCTCCAAGAGGTGAACGTCTTCAACGGCGCCGACGAGTCGGTCAGCGGAACGATCGAGGTCGTCGACCCCGACGGCGAGACCGTCCTCGAGGAGACATTCGATCTCGATGCGGAACCCGAGGACGACGGGTCCGACGAGAACACCGAGGCGACGGCCCAGTACGACGACGTCTGGACCGACGCCGGCGACTACGAGGTCACGGTCGCGCTCGACGACCCCCTGGAGGAGGGAACTGACGACTCGAGCGACGAGTCCGGAAACGAGACGAACGAGACGAACGAATCCGACTCGACGCCCGTCGAGGAGTTGGCGAACGAGTCTGACGACGGAGAATCGACGCCCGTCGAGAACGGTGGCGGCGAGACCGACGACGCCAACGAAACTGACGGGAACGAGACCGACTCCGACGACCCGTCACAGAGCGGACCGAGCAAGACCGACACCGTGTCGATCGACGACACCGACGAGCAGAGCCTCGTGATCGGCATCGCGCAGGAGGAGCCGGCCGACCTGATCAGCTACCACGTTATCGAGGACTTCAGCGACCTCGAGGACGAGTTCGAGTGATCGGTCCCGAACCGTCGACTGCATAGCCGCGCACTCGTTTTTCGGTCTTTTCGTCCGCGTCGACGGCGACGAGCGTCGCGCCGACGCCGCGGCCATCCGGCACACGATTCAATAGCTTGCCGACCGGACGCCCGATATGCGACTGTTCGTCAGCGTCGACCTCCCGGACGACCTCGCAGCGCCGGTCGCCGACCTGCAGGACGAGTTCGCAGACGCCGGCGGCCTCAACTTCACCGATCCCGAACAGGCTCATCTCACGCTGAAGTTCCTCGGCGACGTGGACGAGGATCGCGTGCCCGCCCTCGAGCGGGAGCTCGAGGCCGCGGTCGCCGACGCCGACGTCGACCACTTCACGGTCCGCTACGGCGGCCTCGGCGTCTTCCCGAGCCTCGACTACATCAGCGTGGTCTGGCTCGGCACCGAGACCGGCGGCGAGGAACTCACGCGGCTCCACGAGGCGATCGAGGAGCGAACGACGGCGATGGGGTTCGAGCCGGAGTCCCACGACTTCACGCCCCACGTCACGCTCGCGCGGATGGAACACGCCGGCAGCAAGGACCGCGTTCAGGAACTCGTCCGCGAGCGCGATCCGACGATCGGCGAGACGACGGTCGAGGAGATCCGCCTGACCGAGAGCACGCTCACCGACTCGGGGCCGGTGTACTCGACGGTCGAGTCGTTTCCCCTCGAGTAGCCGACTATCGATACGATCCGCGACGATTCGGCGAGGATAGTGTGACGGTCCGCGACGAGAGTTGGGCGACCGGCGCCGAAGGTCGTCGTTCGGGGCAGAACCGGCCGTTCGGCGAATGCAAGGTCGATACCGATACTGACGCCCGGCGTAGCGAGCGGACACGATGGCTGAGACCGCCGTCGATCGCTCGTGACGCCGTCGCTCCCGACCGGACTCACCGATGTGGCCGCGAGCGGGCGCATCGTCTCGCGCCGAGAGGTGCTGGCCGCCGTCGGCGGCGCGGCCGGCGTCTCGTGGTCTCGAGCCGACGCTCCGTCGGTGGCTGACGCTGCCGCTGACACGTCCGTTCAGGTTCGCGTGTATTCCGGACCGCTCCCGTTGCGGCTCCGACTGCCGAACGCCGTCGCCGGATCGGGCGACTGGCCGCCGTCGCTGCGGGACGCGACGGCGGCCGTCGAGGACGCGATCACGCAGGTTCTCGACTACGCCCGCGAGCGGTCGCGACTCGAGTCCCTCGAGATCACCGTCGAGCGCGCCGGGTCGATTCAGCTCTCTCGCTCGGCGGTTCAGCGCCCGTCCGACGCCGTCGTTCCGTCCCTCGAGACGGTCCTCGACGGATTCCACCGTCGGCTCCGGGAGCGCGACGCGCTGACGGGGTCGACCTGCCACCTGCTGCTGTGTTGGGAGCCGCTGAACTACCAGGTCGGCTACGGCGGGACGCTGTCACCGAACGCGCACGTCGGCGACGACGCCGACGGGAGTCCCGGCGACGCGCTGACGGTGGCGAACGTCGGCGCGAGCGAGGTCTGGGACTCCCGGGACGTCACGCGAAACATGGCGATCCACGAGACGCTGCACACGTTCCTCTCGAGCGACGTCGTCGAGGCGGTCGGCGACTCGCCGTGTGATCACGATCTCGGGGCGGCGATCCGGACCGCCGACGAGACGCTGCACGTGTCCCCGATGGCGTCGGCCTACGCCGGCCGGAACGAGATCGGCTCCGGCACCCGCTTTCACGGCACCGGTTGCTACGACCACGAGGCGTTTCACCGCCACGGCGGCACCGACGGCGTCGAGAACTGGACGCACACGACCGAACTGAGCGAGGCAACGCTCGAGGGAGCGACGCGCTATCTCGAGCGGACTGTGGGCCCGTAACCGCCGGCGACGGCGCCGTCGGCCCGCGTCGCGAAGATGGACAAGATTTTAAGCCACCGCGGGCTACGTTCGGCTACTATGGGTAAGAAATCGAAGGGCAAGAAGAAGCGTCTTGCCAAACTCGAGAACCAGAACAGCCGCGTGCCGGCCTGGGTCATGATGAAGACTGACATGGAAGTCCAGCGCAACCCCAAGCGACGCAACTGGCGGCGCAACGACACTGACGAGTAACGATGAGTGCAAGTGATTTCGAGGAACGCGTCGTTACCGTTCCGCTGCGCGACGTCAAGAAGGGGGCCAACCACGAGGCCGCCGACTACGCGATGCGACTGGTCCGCGAACACCTCGCGAAACACTTCGCGGTCGACGAGGACGCCATCCGCCTGGACCCCTCGATCAACGAGGAAGTCTGGTCGAACGGTCGCTCCAACCCGCCGCGAAAGCTGCGCGTTCGCGCGGCCCGCTTCGACGAAGAGGGTGAGGCCGTCGTCGAGGCCGAGGTCGCCGACTAAACTTGCAACGCCTCGCCTTCGCCGGGTCGGCGTACGTCGGCGTCTTCGCCCGCGCGACCGACTCGTGCGTGCTCGTTCGCCCGGACGTCGACGATGACGTCGTCGCCGACCTGACCGACGAACTCGAGGTACCCGCAGTGCAGACCACCGTCGGCGGTTCCTCGACGGTCGGCGCCCTAGCCACGGGTAACGAGAACGGGCTGCTCGTCAGTGCCCGCGTCCTCGAGTACGAGCGCGAGGCGCTCGAGGAGGCGGTCGATCTGCCCGTCGCGGAACTGCCGGGGAACATCAACGCCGCCGGAAACGTCGTGCTCGCCAACGATTACGGCGCGTACGTCCACCCCGATCTCCCGCGGGAGACGGTCCAGATCGTGAAAGACACCCTCGAGGTCCCCGTCGAACGCGGCGACCTCGCGGGCGTTCGCACGGTCGGGACCGCCGCGGTCGCGACGAACTCCGGGGTGCTCTGTCACCCCAAGGCGACCGACGAGGAACTGGACGTCTTAGAGGAGACCCTGGACGTCCGTGCCGACGTCGGCACCGTCAACTACGGTGCGCCGCTGGTCGGCTCGGGGCTGATCGCCAACGAGTCCGGCTACGTCGTCGGCGAGGACACCACCGGACCGGAGCTGGGCCGGATCGAGGACGCGCTCGGCTATCTCGAGTAGGAGTCTTCTCGTCGCTCCGTTTTCAACTGGCAGACGATAGCTGTCAGTGGAGTTATCAGACGATGCGGCTGCTGTATCGACTTTTCCGAGTAGCGATTGCATTCGCGACGACCTCGCGAGACGAGACGCGATTCACGTTCGCTCGTCGCATCTCAGCGCGCCGTTCAACCGATAGTGCCTCGAGGGAGCGCGAACGTTACCGTGCTATCGCTGCTCGAACCGGTGGCGAACGACCTCGCTGTCGTCGTCCCACTCGAAGTCGTCGTGGGCGCGCTCGAGCAGGCGTCGATACCCCTCGAGGTCGTCCATCCCCTCAGCCTGGGCGTCTTCGTCGGTCAGGTCGCCGAGCGTGCGTTCGGTCACGTCGGTCACCTCGAAGGTCGTGTCCTCGATGGCGAACGTATCGCCTTCCTCGGCGTACCGGTGGCCGCGGTGGATCTGGGTGACCTCGCCTTCGAGGACTTGCTTTCGCATCCGTTCGCTGGGCAGCAGATCGCCGGCGTCGAGTTCGGACATGGTTCGGTGGGTCGTACGATATCGCACGCAAAGTCAGTTCGCCCCTCGCGACGACCAGAACGGTCCAGCAACGCGGCTCCCGCGGGGCGAAATAGTGCTGTACCAGTACGCAATCGACAGGAACCTGTCCCCGAGTTCGACGGCATCGAACCCGACGCGATCGGTCGCCGGAACCGCGGCTCGAGTGCGTTTCTGGCGGGACTTCCGGCCGACAGCCCGGTCAGATATCGGCCGTTCGGTCCGGAACCGCCGGAACGCCGGCGGCTACCGCGAACGGTGTCGGGGCTTCGATGGAAAGGAACATTCTTCCGACTGCCTGCCGGAGTCATAGCCATGAGTCGGTTTGCGGTCACCGGCCGGGTTACCGATTACGACGGTTTCGCGGCGCGCGAAACCGCGGCCGTGACCGAAAACGAGAGCGTCGGTCGCGAACGCGTTCTCTCTCGACTCGAGAGTCGATGCGGACCGAAGCGAAGACAGATCGAACTCGAGGATATTACCCAACAATGAGTCAACAACAACTACAGCAGCTGTCCCAGGAGCTACAGGAGATCGAAGAACAGATCGAGGCACTCGAACAGAGCGTCGAGGGCGTCCAGCAACAGAAAACCGAGACCGACGAGGCCATCGAGGCCCTCGAGACGCTGGATACGGACTCGACGGTACAGGTCCCCATCGGCGGCGGTGCCTACCTTCGAGCCACCATCGAGGACATCGACGAAGTGATCGTCGAACTCGGCGCCGACTACGCCGCGGAACTCGAGGAGGACGACGCCGTCGACGCCCTCGAGAGCAAGAAGGAGAACCTCGACGACCGGATCGACGAGATCAACAGCGAGATCGCCGAACTCGAGACCGAGAGCGAGGAGCTCGAGCAGCAGGCTCAGCAGCTTCAGCAGCAGGCGATGCAACAGCAGATGCAGCAGATGGGCCAGGGCCAACAGCCCGACGAGTAACGACGGGACCCCTTTCCCACCATGTTTGACAACCTGAAGGAGAAACTCGGGAGCTTCCGGAAAGACGCCGAAGAAGCCGCCGAAGAGAACGTCGAGGAGGTCGACGAGGACGAACTCGAGGAGGCAGACGTCGAGGAGCTCGAGGCCGAGTCCGAGTCGGCGGCCGGCGAGGACGACGCGACGACTCCGGACGCTCCTGATACCACCGGTGAGCCAGTCGACGAGCCCGAGGGCGACCTCGAGGCCGAGACGGCGGCGCCGGACGAGACGACGGCTGGCGCCGAACCGGAGACCGACGAGCCGGAGCCCGCGTCAACTTCCGCTGCGACTGAAACGGCCGACGCGGCCGAGACAGCCGGCGCGGCGTCGACGGACGACCCGTCGGCTGCGGAGCCAGAGCCGGAGGCCGAATCTGAACCCGACTCCGAACCCGAGACTGAGACCGAGTCCGAAGCCGACGAGGAGGAGAGCTCCGGACTCGACCTCAAGGGAATCATCAAACGGGGCAGCGAGGCCGACGAGCAAACGGACGAGACCGAGGACGAACCGGCTGCCGACGTCGAGCCGGCCGACGGCGCCGAGAGCGAACTCGAGGCCGAGACGGCTGCCGGCGCTGAGACGGCCAGCGCTGAGACGGCCGACGCAGTCGAGGCCGACGCGCTCGAGGACGAGGAGGAAGACGCGGACGCGGAAGCCGACGCCGACGAGGAGTCGTCCTCGACCGGGTTCGGTACCAAGGCCCGCTCGCTCGTCAAGGGGAAGTTCGTCATCGAGGAGGAAGACCTCGAGGCCCCCCTGCACGAACTCGAGATGGCGTTGCTCTCGAGCGACGTGGAGATGGGCGTCACCGATGAGATCCTCGACAACCTGCGCGACGAACTGATCGGGGAAACCCGGTCGTTCACGACTTCGACGGGCGATGTGATCGAGGAGGCGCTGCGCGACGCGATCTACGACGTGATCAGCGTCGGCCAGTTCGATTTCGACGAGCGCATCGCCGCCGCGGAGAAGCCGGTCACAATCGTCTTCACCGGCGTCAACGGCGTCGGGAAAACGACGTCGATCGCGAAGCTGAGCCGCTACTTCGAGGAGCGGGGCTACTCGACGGTGATGGCCAACGGCGACACCTACCGCGCCGGGGCCAACGAGCAGATCGAGCAACACGCCGAGGCGCTCGGTACGAAACTCATCACCCACGAACAGGGCGGCGACCCCGCCGCCGTGCTCTACGACGGGGTCGAGTACGCCGAGGCCAACGACATCGACGTCGTGCTCGGCGACACCGCGGGTCGACTCCACACCAACGAGGGGCTGATGGATCAACTCGAGAAGATCGATCGCGTCGTCGGTCCGGATATGACGCTGTTCGTCGACGAGGCTGTCGCCGGACAGGACGCCGTCAACCGCGCCCGCGAGTTCAACGAGGCCGCCGAGATCGACGGGGCGATCCTGACGAAAGCCGACGCCGACTCCAACGGCGGCGCGGCGATCTCGATCGCACACGTCACCGGGAAGCCGATCCTGTTCCTCGGCGTCGGTCAGGGGTACGACGACCTCGAACCGTTCGACCCCGAGGAGATGGTCGATCGCCTGCTCGAGGACGACGAATAGCGACCGAACGCCGTCCCGGCGTCGGTTCCGGCTACTTCGAGGTCGCAACTCGTCGATTCTCCTTCGAGGTGCAGTCCCACGGACCGTCATTCGACGGGAATACGAAACATACATATAATATCTGTTTGACATCAATGTATGCGCAAACCCCGTTCCCGCCGCGCCCTCCTCACGTCGATGGTGGGGCTGTCTCTGGGGGCTGCAGGCTGTTTCGAAAGCGATCTCACGAGTTCGGAGTCCGAAGAGTCGCTCGAGTCCGGCGTCGTTCCGGCGGACGAGTTCGACTGCGACGATGTCGATCGGCCTGACCCGTCCCCGCCCATCCGCGACGAAGCCCTCGAACCCGCGACGTATCCGACCCCGCCGAACCCGCTGCTCGAGTCGGCCGGCGAGTACGTCCGCGATTTCGAAGCGGCGTATCAGCACAACGCCTTTCTCGAGGAGTACGGATCGGAGACCGAGGAGTTCGAGTTCGACCTCGAGGCGAGGGACGCGAAACCAGTCGATGCGGAGTCCGACCGCGAGGCGAAACTGGTCTCGCTCGTCTTCGATCTGACGACCAAAATACGACGGACGCCCGAAAAATCCGAGCGATCCATCCGCGTCACCTACTACGTCGACGAACACATCGTCCTCCGGGCTCGGTATTCTGGCCTCGCCGACGAGCCGACGTTCGATCCCAATCCGCGGAGTGCGGGCGGTCCCGTCGCCTGTTTCCACTGAGACGGCCGCTCGACTACCGGAGATTATTGCAGGTTTCAGTGACGACGTTCGCTCGAGCGGACTGATCTGACTCCGGTACCGTCCGTTCGGAGGGGATCTCTCGACCACGGGGAGAGCCGCGGCTTCCGAAGGAGGCAATATTTTCTTGTTCGGACGACCCTCGTCATGATTCGCCCCTTTGCAGGGTGGTATAGGGCTAGGGTGTTACTACCCGCTAAACGATGGTCTTTCAAGATAGTGTGACCGCGCTGGCTACTGGCAGCGCTCGCCAGCGGTGGTATCTATGAATACGACGGAACAATACAAACAGAACAAGCACCCGCTCGACGTCATCGACGATGTCTACGACTACGCCGACGAGCAGCTGAGCTTCGAGGAGATCGAGGAGCGCGCCGGCGGCGGCGAGTGGGAGCGCCTGAAGTGGGCCGGCATGTACGCCCAGAAGCAGGAGGGTTACTTCATGATCCGGACTAAGGTGCCGGGCGGCAAGCTCACGCCCGAACAGGCCGAGGTCATCGGCGAGGTCACCGAGGACTACGCCGTCGCTCCCGAGGAGTACGGCGGCGAAGAGCAGAACGAACTCTGGGGCGACGCCTACCTCGACATCACGACGCGACAGGACATCCAGAAACACTGGATCCGCGTCGAGGACGTCCCGGAGATGTGGGAACGGTACGATGAGGTCGGCCTGACGACGGTTCAGGGCTGTGGCGACTCGGCCCGGAACGTTCTGGGTTGCCCCGCTGCCGGCCTCGACGACCACGAGTGCTTCAACGCGCAACCGGTCATCGACGCCGTCTCGGACTACTTCACGAACAACCGCGAGTACGCCAACCTCCCGCGAAAGTTCAAGATCACGATCACCGGCTGCGCCCACGACTGCGCGCAGTCCCAGATCAACGACGTCGGTCTCGTCCCCGCGAAGAAGGAGGTAGACGGCGAGTACCTCTACGGCTTCCACGCCCGCGTCGGCGGCGGCCTCTCCGACGGCCCGCGGATGGGCTCGGAGCTCGACGTCTTCATCCGACCCGAGGACGCCGTGGAGTTCTGCCGCGCCGTCGCCCAGACGTTCAAGGAGCTCGGCGACCGCAACAACCGCGGCGTCTGCCGCATGCGCTACCTCGTCGAGCAGATGGGCCCCGAGAAGTTCGAGGAGGCCGTCCGCGACCGCTGTACGATCGACCTACCCACCGGCGGCGAGAACTTGACCGTCGGCTACCAGGGCGACCACGTCGGCGTCCACGAGCAGAAGCAGGACGGACTCAACTACGTCGGCTTCAACGTGATCGCCGGCCGCATGGGCGGCGACGAGTTCGCCGAGGCCGCCCGCGCCGCCGAGAAGTACGGGACCGAGGACGCCTCCGTGCGTCTGGCGACCGATCAGAACTTCCTGATCACTCACATCCCCGACGAGAACGTCGACGACCTGCTGGCGGAGCCGTTCGCCCGGGAGTACAGTCCCGATCCGGGGCCGTTCTCCCGCGGCGCGGTCGGCTGTACGGGCAACGAGTTCTGTAACTACGCCATCATTGAGACGAAAAAGCGAACCAAGCGGTGGGCCCGCGAGCTCGACGAGCGCATCGACGTCCCCGACGACATCGAGGCCATCCGGATGCACATGTCCGGCTGCTCGGCCTCCTGTGCCCAGCCCCAGATCGCCGACATCGGCTTCCGCGGCGAGACGGTCAAACTCGAGGACGAGAACAGCACCAACGCCGAGGGCGACAACATCGTCGAAGGCATGGACTTCGGACTCGGCGGCTCGCTCGGCGCCGACAACGAGTTCCTCGACTGGGTCGAGAACGCCGTGCCCGCCCAGTCCGTGATTCCGGCGCTCGAGCAGCTGTTCGAGGCCTACAGCGAGGGCCGCGACGACGGCGAGAAGTTCTACGAGTGGACCCGCCGCATCGACAACGAGCGCCTCCGACAGATCATGCAAGGGGCCGACGCGCCGGTTGCACGAGGTGTTGCCCATGGGGACTAACGGCGACGAACGTCGATTCCCTCACGTTCCAGCGTCGGACGACGATGACGACGCCGTCGTCGTCCCCGACGCTGAGGGCGGCGCGTCCCGCTCCCGGGAGAACACCGACCACGCTCGAGAGGGCGCTATTGCGACCGACGGCGGCGCGAACGCGGAGGGCGACAGCTGCTCGCCCGACACCTGTACCTGCGGCGAGAAGACCGCCGAATCGGCCGCGTCCGCGGGCTCGGCCGACGACAAGCGCGTCGCCACCGACGGTGCGGGCGCCGCCAACGTCGACGAGATGGGCGAACTCGGCGAGCTCGAGTTCACCGAGCCGGCCGAGAACGTCAGCCAGGACGTCTACGACGACGCGCCCGACGTCCGCGTCGGTATTCCGGACGGCGTCGACCTCGAGACGCCGGAGTACTCGATCCGGTCGCAGATGAACGACATCGAGACGCCCGACGAGAAGACCTGGTTCATGGAACTGGACGAGGCCGTCATCGACGAGGGCCGCTGTATCCAGTGTGGGACCTGTGTCGCCGCCTGTCCGTCCGACTCGATCGGCGTCGGCGACGACGACCTGCCGGAACTGGTCAAGATGTGTACCGGCTGTTCGCTCTGTTGGGACTTCTGTCCCCGCGGCGGGATGCGCTACGAGCGCCAGTGGAAGATCACCGGCGGCGAGGACAACGTCAAGGGCGCCGGCGATCCGATCACGGAGTTCTCCGCGAAGGTCGACGACGACTGGACCGACAACGCCCAGGACGGCGGCGTCGTCACCGGCGTCCTCTCGACGCTGCTCGAGGAGGGCGAGATCGACGGCGCCCTCGTCGCGACCGAGAGCGAAGAGGAAGAGTGGAAGGCCGAGAGCTTCCTCGCGACGACCACCGAGGAGCTCATCGAGAACGCAGGCACCGTCTACAACCAGACGCTCGCGCTCGGCAACCTCGACCTGAAACAGTGGGAGCACAAGCTCCCCGACAAGGACTGGGACGACCTCTCGCTGGCCATCGTCGGCACGCCGTGTGAGATCGAGGGCATCCGCGCCCTGCAAGACTTCGAGTGGGACTACCAGGCCCAGAACGAGGGCATCCGCGCGGTCGACTACACGATCGCGCTGATGTGTACGAAGAACTTCAACTACCACAGCCTCATGGGCGAGCAGCTCGAGGAAAAACGTGGCATCTCCCCGTCGGAAATCGGCAAGATGGACGTCCTCAACGGGAAGATGATGGTCTACGACCACGACGGCGAGATGATCGTCGAGGAGGACATCGAGAACTTCCACGACGCCGCGCTCAAGGGCTGTGACGAGTGTGCCGACTTCACCGGCTTCTGTTCGGACATCACCGTCGGCTCCGTCGGCTCGAGCGACGAGTATTCGAGCGTCATCATCCGCACCGAGCAGGGGATGAACGCTTGGGAGCTGACCGAGCCGAAACTCGACTACCACGACCTCGAGGATCGCTCGGCAGTCGGCAAGCTCCAGGGCTGGGACAAGAAGAAGGCCTTCGAGAGCCTCGAGCGTCCCTTCGACCCCGACGCGCCGCGCTTTATCGATTACACCGACCACGCCGAGAACTACGGCACTGCCCTGAACCCGCACGATCAGGGTCACTAGGTCGGTCGTTCCGCTTTCGATTGTCGTCGCTCGAGAGCACGTTTTTGTCAGCGGTTCTCATTGTCGAGTAGTTCCGAAATCACAGTGGCCACGCCGCTCGTGATCGAGTGCCGTCGTTTCTTTAAGTGCCTCTGGTCACAAGGTAGAGCTATGACGGGAAGTCGCCCTCGGCCGGATTCTCGAGGGTGATCGCGTTTTCCTCGGAGTAACATCGCCGTTGCTCGGCCACAAGAGTGTGGCAGACTACGGACCGACGCTCAGCCGACACCGATTAGTGACCTGTCGGCGTAGCGGGACGCATGTCCAGGGGAATCGGTGTACTGCCGGCGGTTCAGGACGCGCTCCCCGACTGGGCAGCGCTGCTCGTCGCGCTGCTGACCCAGCTGGGGGACGTCTGGTTTCTGGTCCTCCTCGTCGGACTCGTCTACTGGTTTCGGCCGGACGACCGCGAGGAGGCCGCCGTCCTCGTCGGACTGATGCTGGCCGGCTTCTCGCTGGTGACTGCCCTGAAATACGCGTTCGCCCTGCCTCGACCTGGCCGACCGCTCGCGGAACTCGAGGCGCTGGGGCCGCTGGCCCGGTCGCTGTACGAGGCGACGGGAACCGCCGACGGCTACGGCTTCCCGAGCGGGCATGCCGTCCTGACGACAGTTGTCTACGGCGGCCTCGCCTGGCGGCTCTCGATCGGCACGGCCCGCCAGCGGGCCGCCGCGGCGGCGACGGTCGTCTCGCTCGTTTGCGCCTCGAGGGTCGCGCTGGGGGTCCACTATTTCGTCGATGTCGTCGCCGGGGTCGCCATCGGGCTGGCATTCCTGGTGGTTGTGAACCGGCTGACGGCCCGCTACCCGACCGATCAGCAGACGGTCGCGTTCGCGATCGCCGTCGCGGTCGGCGTCGTCGCGCTCGTGACGAGCGGCGCCGCGGTCGACGCCGTGCTGGTCTTCGTCGCCACGCTCGCCGTATTCGGCGGGTTGCAGTTCGCGCGCGACGCTCGCGACAGGTCGTCCGCTTGAGGGAGACCGACGGCGCTGATTTTCGTCAAAGTACGACGCCGGACTGCAGTATCGCGATCAGAACGGTGAGCACCGGGATCGAAAGCAGCGTCGTCAGAAACACGCACGTCGAGACGTACTCCGAGACGAGCACCCCCTCGGACCGGGCGCCGCCGGCGAACTCGATGACGAGGATCAACGGTGTCACCGCGGCCGGCATCGCGGTCTCGAGGACGAACACGCGCGCGACGGTCTGGTTCTCGAAGCCGATCAGGAGCGCGATCCCGAGCCCGATCACCGGCGCGACGACCATCTTGAGGGCCGTCGCGGACCACGCGCGGGAGACCGCCGAGGCGGTGTCGGTGCGCGCGAGCTGGATCCCGAGGATGAGCAGCATGAGCGGAATCGAGGCGTCGCCGACGAGTTGCAGCGTCTCCATCGCCGCCGTGTCCGCGGGCGGAACCAGATCCAGCGCCCGGGCGACCAGCGCGGCGACGACGGCGTAGGCCAGCGGGATGTAGAACACTCGGCGAACCCCCTCGAGGCCGGCGGAGCCGCTGCTCCGGGAGGCGATGTAGACGCCGAGGGTGTACATCAGCACTGACTGGACTGAGAGGTAGAGGACGGCCGTCTCCCGCCCGATGTCGCCGAACGCGAAGTCGGAGACGGGAATGCCGAGGTTTCCCGAGTTAGTGAAGATCGCGACGAGGATCAGCGCGCTCAGCGCCGGCTCGCGCTCGCCGGTGGCGCGCCCGGTCAGTTCGGCGAGCCCCCACATTGCCGCGGTGAAGAGGACGACTCCGACCGTCACTCGCGCGAGCGTCGCCGCGGCGAGTTCCGTGACGGCGAGGCTATGAAATACCAACGCGGGCGCTAGCACGTAGACGACGGCCATGTTCAACGGCTCCGGATCGATCTGTTTGACGGTCGCCAGGACGTAGCCGACCCCCGCGATCGCGACGATCGGCCCGATCGCCGAGGCGAAGATGCCGATCAGGTCGGCCATCGGTCAGCGCTCACCCTCCTCGAGAGGCGGCCGGCTCGAGGGACTCCTCATCCTTGCAGTCGTTTCCTGCATTACGGCTGTGACACTCTCAGTGCTCGGTATGGGCGTTACGGTCGGTACACGAGATACGCTTGCCGGCGTCGTGACTCCGTTCGTCCGTTAAGTGCTTCTGGTCACAAGGTAGAGCTATGACGGGAGGACGCCGTTCTCTGGAGCACAATCTCGAGTAGTCGCTACTGTCTCTCGGTCGATGATTCGACGCGGTGGACACAGACGGTATTTAAGTGGCTCTCGTCACAAGGTGAAGATACGACGGAGAAGCGTCGTTCTCTGGCGCACAATCTCGTAGCCACGGCTGAATCGCTCGGGGATCCCGTGTAGTGAACTCGGATTTCCTTTAAGTAGTTCTGGTCATAAGGTAGAGATACGACGGGAGAGCGTCGTTCTCGAGGAACTCGATCGACCAGCCACGGGTCTCGGCGCCGCCGGTTTCAAGGAACTTATCACTCGAGTCGCAAAGAGACGACCGTATGACAGCCGACGCGCGGATTCGAGTCGCGACACCGGACGACGCCGCTGCAGTCCGCGATATCTACGCCCCCTTCTGCGAGTCGACGGCGGTCACGTTCGAGGAGACGCCACCGACCGAGGCCGAGGTGGCCAATCGAATCGCGTCGACCCTGGAGACGTACCCGTGGCTCGTCTGTGAAATAGACGGCGCGGTCGCCGGCTACGCCTACGCCAGCCGGCTGCGCGAACGCCGGGCCTACCAGTGGACGGTCGAACTCTCCGTCTACGTCGCCGACGACGCCCGCCAGTCGGGTGTCGGCCGCGCGCTCTACGAGTCGCTGTTCGCGGTCCTCGAGCGCCAGGGCGTCCGCGACGGCTACGCCGTGACGACGGTCCCCAACCCCGAGACCGAGCGGTTCCACGAGCGGCTTGGCTTCGAGCGCTGCGTCGACTTCCCGGCGATCGGTCACAGCGAGGGCGAGTGGCGAGACGTCGCCTGGTGGCGCCGGTCGATCGGCGAGAAGACGGCCGATCCGGAGCCGATCACGCCGCTGCCCACGCTCCGGGACCGGCTCGACGAGGCCGACTGGAACGCGCTGGTTCGGACCGGAGTGAATCGCCTCGAGTCCTGAGCACCGGTCGCGGATCGGAATCGCGATGTCTGAACGCCCGTGCGCGAGAACCACAGTCGCTTAGTGGATCTGTCACGCCAGTTCCTCCCATGGATCCATCGGAGTACGGCACCTACCTCGTCACCCAGCAGTCGATCTCCGGCGACCGCTCGACGGTCGACGTCGTCCGAGACGCCATCGCGGGCGGCGTCGACGTCGTCCAACTGCGCGAGAAGGATACCGACGCCCGCTGGCGGTACGAACTGGGCCTCGAGTTGCGTGAACTGACCGCCGAGGCGGACGTGGACCTGATCGTCAACGATCGCGTCGACGTCGCCGAGGCGATCGACGCCGACGGCGTCCACGTCGGCCAGTCGGACCTCCCTGTGGGCGTCGCGCGGGACCTGCTCGGTCCCGAGGCGATCGTCGGCTGCTCGACGGCGACGGTCGAGGAGGCCCTCGAGGCCGAGGCCGCGGGTGCGGACTACCTCGGCGTCGGCACCGTCTACGGGACGACCTCGAAGGAGGTCGACCGATACAAGGACGGCGTCGGCCCGGAGCGGATCGCGGAGATCGTCGACGCGGTCTCGATCCCGGTCGTCGGTATCGGCGGCATCACGGCCGACAACGCGGGCCCGGTCGTCGAGGCCGGCGCGACCGGCGTGGCCGTCATCTCCGAGATTACCGCTGCCGACGAGCCGCGGGCCGCGACCGCGGCGCTCGCCGACGCCGTCGAAACTGCGAAGGGAGTGGGGGACGGATCGGTAGCCGATGAGTAATCCATTACCCGATGGTATTACCGATGACGAACTCGCGGACTCGCTGCGAGCGATCGGTCGGGGATCGCCACTCGTCCAGCACCTGACCAACGAAGTGACGATGAACGACGTGGCCAACCTCACCCTCCACTGGGACGCGCTCCCGGTGATGGCCGACTCGCCGGGCGACGCCGGCGAGATGGCTGCCGGCGCCGCCGCGATTCTGCTTAATACCGGACAGGTGCCCGAGGGGAAAGTTGAAGCCATGCACGAGGCCGCCGAAACCGCCGCAGAGCGAGACATTCCCGTCGTGCTCGACCCCGTCGGTGTCGGGGCCACGCCCACGCGGGAAGCGGTCGCCGAGGCGCTGCTCGAGGATGTCGACTTCTCGATCATCAAGGGCAACTACGGCGAGATCAGCGCGCTCGCGGGCGTCGAGGCCGAGGTGAAAGGCGTCGAGTCGGTCGGCGAGTACGACGAGATCGAGGACGCGGCCCGGTCGCTGGCGGCGTCGACGGGTGCGACTGTCGTCGCCTCGGGCGTCGAGGACGTCGTCGCGACCGGCGACGGCGCGGTCCGGCTCTCGGCCGGCCACGAACGGCTCTCCGAGGTCGTTGGTACCGGCTGCATGCTCGGGGCCACGCTCGCGGCCTTCCGCGGCGCCGTCGACGACGCGCCGACGGCCGCCGTCCACGGCGCGCTCGCCTTCGGCATCGCCGGCGAACGCGCGGCCGAGATGCCCCACGAGGGACCGGCCAGCTTCCGGACGAACTTCCACGACGCCGTCGCCGGCTTCGATCCGGAGACGGCGACCGAACTGGACCTCGAGGAGCGACTCGAGCGCGTCGACTGACGACAATTTTCGAGACGTTCCACTTCTTGGAATCGATTGAAACCGTTTTAACCGCCCCGGGTGAACGTCAGCGTATGGCACGAGAAAACCTCGAAGACGCAGCAGCGACGCTCCGAGAAGCCGCGGATGCCGCCTCCGACGACGAGACCCGCGAGCGCCTCGAGAATCAGGCCGACCAGTTCGCTAACCTCGCTGAGGCCGACCGCGGCCCCGATCACGGCAAACTGGCCCGTCACGAGCACATCCTCTCCGATATCTCCGACGAAGAAGGCGGCGAGGTCGCCGACCTCGTCGACGACGCCCTCGAGTCGGTCCGGGCGTTCCGGGAGACGGTGGAAGGCGTCTGAACGCGGTTCGAACGGCACCGAATCACTCGTTTTTTGGCCAGTACTCGGGTCCGATCAGCGCCCGGTCGAGCTCAGCAGACGGGCTTGGGATTCGCGCCCATCGCCTCGAGGCTCTCGACGTACTCGTCGTAGGCGGCCTCGATCGCGCCGTCGGCGGCCTCGTGGGCGCGCTCGCGGTCGTCCTCGTCCTCGCAGACGTCCTCGAGGAGGTCCGTCGCGCGCTCGAGCTGGGCGTCCAGATCGTCGCCGAACTCGCGGAAGACGCTCGCGGTCTGGGGATCGGCGTCGCCGACGAAGTAGCCGACGACCTGGTCTTTCGAGCGCTGACTTGCGAGGATCCGGCCGACGAAGGCGCCGACGCGCTCGACGGTCGACTCGAGGCCGCGCAGGTACTCGTGGAGCGCGGGCACTTCCTGCGGTTCGTACTCCTCGTCTCCGAGGTGGTCGAGGACGGTCTCGTAGTGACCTTGCTCCTCCTCGGCGGTGGTCTCGAAGGCCTCGCGGGCCGCCTCGTAGCTCTCGTCGTCGGCCCACTCGAGGAACGTCTGCCAGGCGGCGTGTTCGGCGTCGGCGGTCGCCCGGAGGACGGGTTCGGTGTCGATGTCGCCGTCGGTGTCGGCGTACAGCGACTTCGAGGACCCGAGTCGGGAGAGCGCGGTCTGGTTGTCCTCCTCAACGGCTTCGACGAACGCCTCGGCATCTGTCATACCGGCCTCTTCGACGGGCCTCGAGTTAGGTCTGTCGCGATAGCGCTTGCGGCTCGTCGGGGCGCGGTCGAGAGCCGACCGGGGGAGTAGCCGGCCCATTCCGACTATCAGCCGCCGGTTAATACAGCCGTTCCTGACGATAACCGAGCTATAACAATCACCCTATATCGAATTTCCTCGATCGGAATGAAACGACGAGTGTATCTCGCGACGGCCGGTGCGACGCTGTTCGCCGGCTGTTCTGCCCTGACCGGTTCGGAGACCGACGAAAAAAACGGCGACGACAACGGTGACGACAACGGCGACGAGAACGGATCGTCGGACCCGATCAACGAGGATCCGGGCTCGTTCGACGAGTTCGAGGACCTCTCGAACTGGACGGTGATGGAAGGCTCGATGAGCGCCGACGAGGAGCGCACGCACGTCGGGTCCCAGTCCGCCCGGATGGACGCCGCCGAATCCGACACCCGCGTGATGATCAAACGCGAGTTCGACTCGCCGCGCGACCTCTCCGACGAGCTCCCCGCGCTGGCGTTCGCGAGCGATCGCGAGGTCAATCCGGTCGTCCAGCTCTCGGACACCGATGGCAACCGACTGCTGCTCCAGTGTGCGGTCGAGGCCGACGGCTCGTTCGCCCGTCACGACCTCGGTTACAGGAAGACCGTCGGCGACCCGGACCTGAGTTCGATCGCTCACACCAAGATCTCGTTCTGGGCCGGCGACCGAGAGATGTCCCTGTGGGTCGACGACTACCACTTCGTCAAGCGACCCGACACTGGGAAGGTCCTGCTCGAGTTCCCCGACGAGTCGGCCGCCGTCGACGCCGCCCCGGCGCTCGCCGAGCACGATCTCCCCGCGACCGCGTTCGTCAAGACCGACTACGTGGGCGGCTCCGGCTACCCCTCCGTGGACGACCTCGAGTCGCTCCAGGAGGACGGCTGGACGATCGCCAGCGAGGGCGCGACCGGCACCGATCTCACCGCGCTCGACGCGGAGAGTCAGAAAGCCGAGATCACCAGTGCCGTCTCGTGGCTCGAGGACCACGGGTTCGACGCCGAGTACTTCTCGTACCCGCTCAACCGGTACGACGACACCACCCTCGAACTGGTCAAAGAGCACCACGACCTCGGGTTCGTCGGCGGCTTCCCCGGTCACGGCCACGTGACCAACCCCGCTATGGTGCCCCGTGCAACCAACCCCGACGCCGAGGAGGCCGAGACGCTCCTCGAGTGGACCGCCGACCAGCGGACGATCACGACGGTCTCGTTCCGCGACCTCGAGAATCTCGACGCGACGCTCGAACTGGTCGCCGACCTCGAATCGAACGGCGATCTCGAGGTCATCACGCCGTCCGATCTCGCGTCGGACTACCTCCACGAATAACGTCGCTTACCGGCGGTAGCACGGTCGTTTTTTCTCGCAGCCACCGTTCGCGAGCGACGGCGATCGCGATATCGTCAACCACGCACCCACGTACCGATCGGTCGGTATTTCACGGACGATTAGAAACAGGGGTGCATGAAAATCCGACGGCCGCGACGCCCCCGCCAGTTCCGGGTGGCCGACTCGGCACAGCAGATCGTCGGCGGCTTCCTGCTCGCCGGCCCGTTCGTCGTGACCGAGGAGGTCTGGATCCTCGCGGGTAGCATGAGCGCGATACAGGCGGTGCTGACGGTCTGCGTCGTCTCGGCGATCGGCTACGGTGCGCTGTACACGGCAGACACGACTCGCGATCCGGATGTCGAACAGGAGGTCGCCGGCGTGCCGGTCCGCTTTATCTCGCTGTTGCTCGTCTCGTTCGGCTCGGTACTGATCCTCGCGCTCCTGTTCAACGCGCCGACAGCGTTCCTCGACGACGTCGAAACGAGGTCCGCCGTCACATGGATCACGTTCAAGGCCGTCAGCGTCGGCTCCGTGTTCAGCATCGTCGGTGCGGCGACCGCCGACAGCGTCTTCTCGAAGTAGTCGGTGAGCTCGGAACGATTTTTTCGCGTGGCTCGGTGACGACGCGTCGATGAGAGCGCAGTCGCTACTCGAGACGCAGCATCCGAAAAAACGGCTATCTGAGACCGCTTACTGGGCGTCGCTCAGTTGCCCTTTTCGATCGGCGCATTGACCAGGTTGCCCCACTCGGTCCAGGAACCGTCGTAGTTGACGGTGTCCTCGTAGCCGAGCAGTTCGTGCAGGGCGAACCAGGCGACGGAGGAGCGCTCGCCGATGCGGCAGTAGGCGACGGTCGTCTCGTCGCCGTCGATGTCTTCTTCGGCGTAGAGCTCCTCGAGCTCGTCGTAGTCCTTGAAGGTGCCGTCGTCGTTGGTGACGGCCGCCCACGAGATGTTCTTCGCGCCGGGGATGTGGCCGCCGCGCTGGGCGGTCTCCTGGAGTCCCGGGGGTGCGAGGACCTCGCCGGAGTACTCCTCGGGCGAGCGAACGTCGACGAGCGGAACGCCGCGCTCGATCGCGTTCTCGACGTCCTCTCGGTAGGCGCGGATGCTCTCGCGTGGACCGGCGGCGTCGTACTCGGTCTCCGAGAAGTCGGGCTCCTCGTCCGTGGTCGGGTAGTCGTTCTCGAGCCAGTACTCGCGGCCGCCGTCGAGCAGCTTGACGTCGTCGTGGCCGTAGTACTTGAACTGCCAGTAGGCGTAGGCGGCGAACCAGTTGGAGTTGTCACCGTAGAGGACGACCGTGTCGTCCTCGCTGATACCGTGACTGCCGAGCAGTTCCTCGAAGTCCTCCTTTTCGAGGATGTCTCGTTGGGTCTGGTCCTGGAGCTGCGTCTCCCAGTTGAACCCGATCGCGCCGGGGGCGTGCTCTTCCTCGTAAGCTTCCGTGTCGACGTCGACTTCGACCAGTCGGAGGTCGGAGTCGTCGTCTTGGAACTCGTCGAGACGCTCCTCGGCCCAGTCGGCGGACACGAGTACGTCGTTGGCGTAGTCGGTTGCCATACTCGTCCCTTCGATGGCGACACACAAAGGGACTGCTTAACCGGTCAATTCGGACACCGATCGATCCTGTCGGAAATATTTGCCACAACTTTCGTTCGTCGATCGGTTCGTGTCCGCTCACAGCCGGTGAAAGAAGCTGAACGGCGTCATTTTCGGCGAATGCGCCAGGATATCGATACGTTCCGTCCGCTGACACCAGCAATAGTTGCCACTGTCCCGGTACCCGTTCGTTCGGGTCCAAACCGGTGCGTTCTCGGAGCTTCGCTCCTAGTGACCGCGTAATGAACGACTCCGTCGTCGTCACGCCCGACTGGCTCGCAGCGCACCGGGAGGATCCGCAGGTACGCATCGTCGACGTCAGGGACGCCTGGGAGTACGACGGCATCGGTCACGTTCCCGGTGCCGTCAGCATCCCGTTCGACAGCTACCGCGACGAGAGCGACGTCGACCGCGGGACCCTCCCCGGCGCCGAGGCCTTCGCCGACCTCTGCTCCGAGGCCGGTATCTCGCCCGAAGACACGATCGTCGCCTACGACGACACCCACGGCGTCTTCGCCGCCCGGTTCGTGCTCACCGCCCTCGAGTACGGCCACGACGACGTGCGCCTGCTCGACGGCGATTACAGCGCCTGGAACCGCGAGTACGAGACCTCGAGCGAGACCCCCGACGTCGAGTCGACCGAGTACGAACCCGATCCGCTGGCACCCGAGGAGAGCCCGCTAGTCGACT
Organism: Haloterrigena turkmenica DSM 5511; assembly: GCF_000025325.1. Taxonomy (NCBI): domain Archaea; kingdom Methanobacteriati; phylum Methanobacteriota; class Halobacteria; order Halobacteriales; family Natrialbaceae; genus Haloterrigena; species Haloterrigena turkmenica. Next base: position 271,855 of record NC_013743.1, read on the forward strand.
ACGCCGCCGTCGAAGCGGCCTTAGAGCGCGGCGCGCTGTTCGTCGACACGCGCGAGGCCCACGAGTTCGAGGAGGCTCGCCTGCCCGGCGCGGTCCGGTTCGACTGGCGCGAGGTCGTCGACGACGAGACGCGCCGGCTGAAACCCGCAGACGAACTCGAGGAACTGCTGGCCGAGTACGGAATCACGCCCGACCGCGAGATCGTCCTCTACTGTAACACCGCGCGGCGGATCAGCCACACCTACGTCGTGCTCCGGGCACTGGGCTACGAGAATGTCTCCTTCTACGAGGGGAGTCTAACGGAGTGGCTGGCGAACGATGGGGAGGTAGAGAGCGGCGAGGTCGAGTGAGCGAAGCGAACTCGACCTCGAGGCGGAGCGGGGAGCGAAGCGACCCGCGGAGCGCGTAACGAGGCGACCGTAGGGAGACCTCGGGCACGGTTGCGTTCGCGTTGAGGTCCGCTGGCATTGCCTGTCCGACAGGTCGTTCTAGGAGTCGAATACGCTACCGTTCGCTCCGACTACACAATCATTGATTCGACTAATTAGCGCCACGGACGACGTTGTTCAGCTGTCACGATATCCGTCCCGACCTGGTTGTTGTATCATATCCAACAGTAACGGGCCGATTACCGGGCTGCAAGGCCTCTATTACAAGGGCCGATATTATCGGTTGATGGGTTATGTGCGGCATCGTTGGTGCGTACGGGTGGACCCACGACGAGACGCTCTCGTCGATGCTCGACTGGATCGAACATCGCGGCCCCGACGAGGAGGGGTCGTACCTCGACCGCGACGCGGGACTCATGATGGGTGCGCGCCGTCTCTCGATCGTCGACCTCGAGGGCGGCTCCCAGCCGAAGTGGAACGAGGACGAGACGGTCGGCGTGGTCTTCAACGGCGAGATCTACAACCACGGCGAGTTGCGCGAGCGGCTCTCCCGCGAGGGCCATCAATTCGAGAGCGAGTGTGACACCGAAGTCCTGGTCCACCTCTGGGAGGAGTACGGCGAGGAGATGGTCTCTCACCTCGAGGGCATGTTCGCGTTCTCCATCTGGGACCGCGAGACCGAGACCGTCTTCCTCGCCCGCGACCGGTTCGGCATTAAGCCGCTGTACTTCGGGAAGACCGACCGGGGCTACGTCTGGGGGAGCGAACTCCCGGCGCTGCTGATCGGCGGCGTCGACCGGACGATCGATCCCGCGGCCGTCTACAACCACTTCTCGCTCGAGTACACGCCGGCGCCCCAGACCCTGCTGGAGGACGTCTGGAAGGTTGAACCGGGTCAGTCGGTGACGATCACCGACGACGGGGTCGAGACGCGGAAGTACTGGGACCTGCTCGAGCTCGAGACCGGGACGCGGACGACGTCGATGGCGGCGGCGGCCGACCGACTGCGGACCCTGTTGGAACGCTCCGTCGAGAAGCGCCTGATGGCGGACGTGCCGGTCGGGGCGTTCCTCTCGGGCGGGCTCGACTCCTCCGCCGTCACCGGAATCGCTTCGCAACTGAAGGACGATCAGCTCAAGACCTACTCCGTCTCGTTTACCGACGACCGCCTCGACGAGAGCGACGAAGCGCGGCTCGTCGCGGACCACTTCGGCACCGACCACCACGAGGTCGACATCGACCTCTCGTCGATGGACCTGTTCGGCGAGATGATGCAGTACCTCGGCGAGCCGACGGGCCACCTGCAGATGCTGCCGATGTACGCCCTCTCCGAGCGGGCCAGCCAGGACGTCAAGGTTGCGCTGGCCGGCGAGGGCGCCGACGAACTGTTCGCGGGCTACCCGTGGTACCAGCACGTCCCCGAACACAAGCGCAAGGTCGACTTCATGCCGGAGTTCACTCACGACGTCGCCGGGGCCGTCGCGCAGGTGGCGCCGGTCGGGAACAAACACCTCCGGTACTTCTCCGGGCTGAAGAACAACGAGGAGATGCTGCTCAACCACGTCTGCGGCTTCACGACCTTCCGACCCGAACCGGACGAGTTCCTCCGGACAGGGGAGTCAGCCGCGACCTCCGGCCTGCGGGCGAACGTCGGCGAGGTCACCGCGGAGGTCGCGGATCCGGCCTTAGAGCAGCACATGTCGACCTACGAGACGGGCTACACGCTGCCCGACTACCACCTCTACAAGGCCGACCACATGAGCATGGCCCAGTCGCTCGAGCTTCGCGTCCCCTTCCTCTCGAAAGAGATGGTCGAGTTCGCCCACTCGCTGCCGGCCGAACTCAAGGTCAACGACGACGACGTCAAACGGGTGCTCAAGACCGCCGTCAGCGACCTCCTCCCCGATCAGATCCTCGAGCGCGAGAAGATGGGAATGCGCCCGCCCGTCGAGGACTGGTTCGAGGAGGAACACGACTCGATCGAGACCTGGTTCACGCGGGAGAAACTCCGACAGACGCCGTACGTCGACGCGAACCGGGCCACGGCGCTCCGGGACGCCCACCGCCGCGGCGAGGAGTCGGTCGGCCGGACGCTCTGGATGATCCTCACCTACGTCGCCTGGTACCACTCCTTCATCGACGAGCAGAACGCAGTCGTCTGATCACGATCGGGAACGACGTCGCCCGCGAGACACGGAGTCCGCGTCGGGATTGGCGGCCGAGAGCGATCACGACTCGCGGGCCGTCGCCGCCGGCAGCGTGAACCGGAACGTCGCTCCCTCGCCGGGCACCGACTCGACCCAGATCTCGCCGTCGTGGCGCTCGATGATGCGCTCGCAGAGCGCGAGCCCGATGCCGGTCCCGTCGAACTCCTCGTGGCTGTGCAGGCGCTGGAACACGTCGAAGATGCGATCCGCATCGTCGGGGTCGACACCGATTCCCTCGTCACTGACCGAGACGATCCACTCGTCGCCCCTCCGCTCAGCGCTGACGCGGACGCGCGGCGGCTCGTCACCGCTGTACTGCAGTGCGTTCGAGAGGAGGTTCTGGAGGACCTGTTGTAACTGATCGGGGTCTCCCTCGACGCGGGGCAACGACTCCCTCGAGAGCTCCGCGCTCGTTTCCGTCAGCTGGAGTTCCAGATCGCTTCGCACGTCCTCGAACACGGCGTTCAGGTCCACCGGTTCGAACGGGGCGCCCCGCGTTTCGACCCGCGAGTACGCGAGCAGGCCGTTGATCATCGCTTTCATGCGCTCGGCACCGTCGACGGCGTAGTCGATGAACTCTCGCCCGTCCTCGTCGAGGACGTCACCGTAGCGCCGCTCGATGAGCGAGAGATAGCTCTCGACCATTCGCAGCGGCTCCTTGAGGTCGTGGCTGGCGGCATAGGCGAACTGCTCGAGGCGTTCGTTCGACGTCTCGAGGTCCGCTTCGTACTCCCGCCGTTCGAGTTCGGCGCTCACCCAGTTGCCAAGCAGTTCGACGAAGGTGACCTCCCAGTCGGAGAAGGCCTCGGTTCGGGCCTCCATGTCGTAGAAGCAGAACGTCCCGTACACGTCACCGTCGACGACGACCGGCGTCCCGAGATAACAGGAGATTCCCCACTCGGCGTTGCCCGCGCGGTCGGCCAGCTCCGGCGCGTCCGCGTCGACGTCCTGGAGGACGAGCGTCCGTTCGCTGCTGACGACCCGCTCGCAGTTGGTCGCCTCGAGCGCGGTCGTATCGCCGGCCTCGAGATCCGCGTCGGGCGGCGCGTCGACGGCCTCGAAGATGTACTCGTCGGCGTCTTCGTGGACGCACGACAGCGTTCCGTACTCCGTTCCGATCGTCTCCCGAACGACCCCCAGCAGCGACTGCAGCTGTTCGTCGAGCGATCGGTCGGGATCCGCGATGACTTCGTAGGCGTTCTGCAGTGCCGTCCGGCGCCGGTCGAGTCGCTCCCGCCGTCGCACGTGCTCCGTGTCGACGCGAACGGTGACCGTGAGCCCGTTCTCGGAGGGATACGCGCGTCCCTCGATCCAGTCGTCGAGCGGTTCGGATCGGGCCCCGAACGCGACCGGTTCCTGCGTGTCCATCGCACGCTCGTAGGTCGCCCGGAACGGCGAGAACGCGTCAGGGAACGCCTCCCAGACGACCGTTCCGAGTAGCTCCGTCTCTGATCGCCGGAGCAGCCGCTCGGCCTGCTCGTTGCAGAAGGTGAACCGCCACTCCGAATCGAGCGCGAAGACGGCGTCGGTGATCCGCTCGTAGGCCGCCGTCGCCGCGTCATCGCCGCCTGTCACGGACGGTTCCGATCTGTCGGGCATTGGTATAGATGAGGGGTGCGTGCGTGCATAATTCACTCGTCACTCACGTCTCGCCAGTCGGGCGCCGTCGAGAACTCGCTCGAGGACAGTTCGTCGAAAGCGGTGTAGACGACCTCCGAGAGCGCCGGGTGGACGTGAACGGGCTCGGCGACGTCGTCGACGGTTCCGCCGCCCTCCATCGCGGTGACGACCTCTTGAATCAGCGTCGAGGCCTGCGGACCGACGATGTGACAGCCGAGAATCTCGCCGTCGGGCGCCGCGAGCACCTTTACGAACCCGTCGTCGGCGTCCATGATCATTCCCAGCGGCGCGGCGTCGAAGGGGACCGTCGCCGACTCGTACTCTCGATCCGCATCCTCGAGTTCGCCCTCCGTTCGCCCCACGCTGGCGACCTGTGGCTCGGTGAAGATGGCGTGGGGCATCGCGCCGTAATCGACCGCCTGGTCGCCGTCCTCGAGAAGGTTCGCCGAAACGGTCTTCGCCTCGTAGTCCGCGGCGTGTTTGAACGGCTGCTCGCCGACGATATCGCCCAGCGCCCAGACGCCGTCGCAGGTCGTCTCGAGTCGGTCGTCGACGACGACGTACTCGCCGTCGTCGGTCTCGACGCCGGTCGCCTCGAGGTTCAGCGTGTCCGTGTTCGGACGCCGCCCCGTCGCGAGCAGCAGGTCGTCGGCTTCGAGTTCGACGCCGTCGCCGGTACTGCTCTCCCCGTCGTCGCCGTCTCCGCCCTCGTTCGGTTCAGCCGTCACGACGACGCCCGTATCGTTCTCTGCGACTTTGGCCGCCTCGTACCCCGTGTAGACGTCGCAGTATCGCTCGAGCGACTCCGTCACGACCTCGCTGACGGCGTCATCCTCCCGCGGGACGAGTCGCTCGCTTCGCCCGACGAGCGAGACGTCCGTCCCGAGCGCAGCGAAGAAGTAGCCAAGTTCGGCGCCGATGTAGCCCCCGCCGACGACGACCAGCGAGTCGGGCTGTTCGTCCAGGAAGAGTGCGTCGTCGCTCGTGAGGAAATCCACGTCCTCGAGGCCGTCGATCGGCGGGATCATCGGCCGACCCCCGACCCCGAGGACGACGCTGTCGCCCCGTACCTCGACGTCGCCGCCGTCGTTCAGGTCGACCTCGAGCGTTCGCTCGTCGGCGAACCGGCCCTCGCCGCGGTAGAGCGTGACGTTCTCGGCGTCCTCGAGGCTCGCTTCCTGACGGTCGGCCTTCTCGTAGACCGTGTCGTGGATCGCCGCCGTCATCTCACCGTAGTCGACGCCCTCGAGCGCGGCCCCGACGCCGAACGCTTCGGCGTGGCGGACCGAGTCGGCGATGTCAGCCCGGTGGATCAGCGCCTTCGAGGGGACACAGCCCCGCGTGATGCAGGCGCCGCCCAGCGGGCCGCGTTCGATCACGGCCGTCTCGAGGCCCCGTTCGGCGGCCGCCGTCGCGACCTGACTGCCCGAGCCGCCGCCGACCGCGATCAGATCGTACTCGTCCATACGCGAGTCGATCACGGCTGCGCGCGTAAAACCGGACCCTGCGACTCGAGGGTCCCCCGGTAGCTGGCTACGCGTCCCGCCGAGCGGCGTCGCGCACAGCGTCGGACTCGGTGGTTTCGTCCGCCGCGCCTTCGTCCGCTTCGGTGTCGCTGTCCGCCTCGGCGTCCCCGTCTCGAACGTTCCAGCGGAGCCCGACGCCGACGCTGTCGTCGACGAAGGGGATCGCGGACGTCTCGCGGTCGCCGTCGACGCGGTCCGGCGGCGGCACCTGAACCGACTCGCCGTCGACGACGATCCGCACGTCGGACGCGGTCGGCAGCCGATCCTCGAGGGCGCCGATCGTCCGGATAGGATCGACGGTGCGCGCGGCGCCGTCGGCTCCGTCCGGAACGGTCGCGCCGGCGCTCCCCGCTTCGAGGGCGACGCCGCCGATCACGGGCTCGATCGAGACGTCCTCGCTGCGATTGGAGAGCACGGCGTTGACGGCCGCGCCGACGAGGATCACGAGCCCGCTGACGTAGAGCCACGTCATCAGAACGATGACCCCCGAGAGCAGCCCGTTTTCGGCGTTCGTGGAGCCGTACTCGACGTAGAGTCGAAACGCCGACTCCGCGGTCACGAGGCCGACGGCGGTGACGCCGACGCCCGGCAACACCTCGACGACGGTGATCTTCGGTTCGTCCGGGAAGAGGTAGTACATCGGGACGAGCGCGACGCCCGTGGCGACGACCAGCAGGAGCCGGTGGAGGAGCCAGCCCGCGGTGCCGCCGACGGCCTCGAGTCCGCCCCCGAGCGACTCGAGGACGATGACGACGGCGACGACGGCCGCGACCGAGACCAGCACGACGAGGCCGTCCCGCAGCTGGTCGAGGAAGGTGTTCTCGGCCTGGGACTCGTAGATGTCCGAGAAGGCCATATCGAGGCTCCGGAAGATCCGCAACGCCCCCCAGAGGAGGGCGGCGAGGCCGAGCAGCGAGGCCCCGGCCGTCGATGTCTGCAGTTCCTCGACGAGGACGTCCGCCGCGCCCGGCGTCAGCGCCGCGCGCGTGATCGATAGCAGCCCCCGCTCGAGGCCTTCGTCCCCGACGCTGCTGATGATCGTCAGGAGGAGCAAGAGCAGCGGGAGCAGGGAGAGGAAGGCGTTGTACGCGATCGACCCGGCCATGAACGTCACCCGTTCGACCTTGAGTTCGTGGACGATCGCCCGCAGGACGGTTTCGACGCGGTCCCGTCGAACGTTCATGCTCGCCGGAACGATTCGACCTCACATAACCACTGCGACAAGCGCGTCCCCCGCGGAACGCGTCGTCACCGCGGGATGCCCGCGGTCGTCGTTACTGCGAGCTACCGCCGCGCCCTCGTCCGCGTTTTCGGCCGCGTCGTCCGACGATCCTGATCGGCGCCGTTCCCGCGAGTCCGTGCGCGCCGTCCTCGCTTCGCTCCCACTCGAGGCGGGCGGTCGATTCGTCGCCGTCGAACCCGGCGTCGGCGGCCGGGAACAGCAACAGGAGGTCGTCCCGTCCGTCGCCGTCCATGTCGACTCCGTGGCCGTCGTGCATCGGTCGCGCGCCGTCGCCACTCTCTACGACATCGGGCGCGCCGAACCGGTACCGGACGACCTCGTTCGTCGGATCGAACTCGTCGGTCCCCTGGACGGCGACCGGGATCACGCCACAACTGTTCGGGTTGATCGGCGCTCGATCGGTGCCCGGCTTGACGTCGATCTCGAGGTCCGCCGGGAAGTGCGCGGCGGCCTGACCGCCGAGCGTCGCGATACCGAGGGCCGTTGCCGCCAGTCCCGTTCCGCCTCGAAGCACGCGCCGGCGCGCCATCGCCGAATCTGTCGTCGAGTCGCTTCCGCGCGGTGAATCGGATCGTGTCTGTTCCATGCGACAGTAGACTCGTTCACCACAGGGGCGAATAGTTACTCTGGTGCGTCTGTCGAAAGAATTGCTGTGCGCGGAGAACGGTTCTTATTGTCGACGCTATGGGAGTTGGTGCTGGTTGGCAACACTATTCCACTGACGACCCTCTCCGGCCACCACTGCCGCGCTCACAGCCAGTCGTCGCCCGGGTCGTCGTCCGTCGCCTCCCGATAGGATCGCACCGCCTCCGCGAGGTTCCGAACGGCTTCCTCGGGCGTCTGTCCCTGACTCGAGACGCCGGTGACCTCGTCGTCGGCGATGTGGAGGCCGTGTTCGGTTTCGCGCATCGTGACGTCGGCGTCCTCGAGCGCCTCGTACTCGCTGGGATCGGCGTCCGCGTCGGAACTCATACGCGGACGTTGTTCTGGTCGGGTGAAATACTCACCGACGCCGCCTCGGGTTCGTCCCGTATCGACCGTGATCTCGTCTCGGGATTCCGTTCGCGCCGTGTAGAGTAGAAAAAGCCTTTAACGCCATCGCCCCGTAGACTGAGCAAATGGTACTCGACGATCTCGGGAGTTCTCTACGGGGCACCTTAGATAAACTCCGCGGGAAGTCACGCATCAGCGAGGAGGACATCGAGGAGATCGTCAAGGAGATTCAGCGCTCCTTGCTCTCCGCCGACGTCGACGTCTCGCTCGTGATGGAGCTGTCGGACAACATCAAGGAGCGAGCGCTCGAGGAAGAACCGCCGGCCGGGACGCCGGCGCGGGACTTCGTCCTCCGCATCGTCTACGAGGAACTGGTCGACCTCATCGGTGACTCCACCGAGTTGCCCCTCGAGGAACAGACCATCCTGCTCGCGGGGCTGCAGGGGTCCGGTAAGACTACCTCCGCCGCGAAGATGGCGTGGTGGTTCTCGACGAAGGGACTCCGGCCCGCCGTGATCCAGACCGACACCTTCCGCCCCGGCGCCTACGAGCAGGCAAAGGAGATGACCCAGCGCGCGGAGGTCGACTTCTACGGCAACCCGGACAACGACGATCCCGTCGAAATCGCCCGCAAGGGCCTTGAGAAGACCAGCGAGGCCGACGTCCACATCGTGGACACGGCGGGTCGCCACGCTCTGGAAGACGAGTTGATCGACGAGATCGAGGAGATCGAGGACGTCGCCGATCCCGACACGTCGCTGCTCGTGCTGGACGCGGCGATCGGGCAGGGAGCCAAGGACCAGGCCCAGCAGTTCGACGAGTCGATCGGGATCGACGGCGTCGTCATCACGAAGATCGACGGGACCGCGAAGGGTGGCGGCGCCCTGACCGCCGTCGACCAGACCGATTCGTCGATCGCCTTCCTCGGGACCGGCGAGGAGGTCCAGGACATCGAGCGCTTCGAGCCCGACGGCTTCATCTCGCGGCTGCTCGGTATGGGCGATCTCGGCCAGCTCGCCGAGCGCGTCGAGCGCGCGATGGAGCAGACCGAGATGGAGGAAGAGGACTGGGACCCCGAGGACATGCTCCAGGGCTCGTTCACCCTCCACGACATGCAAAAGCAGATGGAGGCGATGAACAACATGGGGCCGCTGGATCAGGTGATGGACATGATCCCCGGCTTCGGCGGCGGGATCAAGGACCAGCTGCCCGACGACGCGATGGACGTCACCCAGGACCGGATGCGCACGTTCAGCGTCATCATGGACTCGATGACCGAGGCCGAAAAGGAGTACCCGAAGGCCATCGGCGCCAGCCAGATCGAGCGCATCGCCCGCGGCTCGGGTACGACCGAGGAGGAAGTTCGGGAACTGCTCCAGCAGTACAAGATGATGGAGAAGACGATCAAGCAGTTCCAGGGCATGGGCTCCGAACAGGAGATGCAGCGCATGATGAAACAGATGCAGCAGGGCGGCGGTGGCGGCGGCGGAATGGGCGGGATGGGGCCGTTCGGCTGATCGCGACGCGATCCTCACTCGACTCACCGCCGATCGATTCTCCCCTCGAGCGCGTTCGTTTCGGACTCGAGACACGTATTGTCGGCTGCCACTACGTTCATGTTCCTCTAGACGTATCCTCGAGTCGATGAACCGTCGGCAGTATCTCACGCGCACTGGTATCCCCCTCGCCACGCTGGCCGCGACGGCCGGCTGTCTCGACGATCTCCCGGGTAGCGATTCGAGCGACGACTCCGTCGCGGTCGCCGATCGGACCGGCGACCGCGAACTCGACCGCGCCGTCGGCGAGTTGAACGAGGCCGCCCTCGCCCTGTTCGCCGCCGACGACTTCGAGGAGCCCACCGACGTCGAGTTCGACGCCTCGGTCCCGACCGAGCGGATCGAGAGCGCCCGCGCACACCTCGAGACGGCGGCGGACGAACTGGACGACGACCGCGAGTCCGAGATCGAACTCCTGCGGACGTACGCGGGCGTCCTCGAGCGGCTGGTCGACGTGACCGAGACGGTCACTGACGAGACGCTCGAGGCGGACCTCGAGGCCGTCTTCGACGCGATCGGCGGCGACGACGCTGCCGATGGCGACGAGGGTGGCGATGACGCCGACAGCGACGACGAGAGCGCCGATGACGACGACCTCGAGGCGGCGTCTGCGACGATCGACGAGCGAACGGACGAGTTTGCGGTCGCCGAGACGAACCACGCGGAGGCGGCCGCCGACGTCGAATCGTTCGACGAGGCGTTCGAGCGACTGGTCCGGATCGATCCCGCGGAACTCGCGGACGGCGTCGCGACGCTGGGCGACGCGGTCGGGTCGCTCGTGACCCTCGGCGACGGCCTCGAGTCGCTGCTCGGCGGCTACGAGGACCTGCAGACGGGCCGCGAGCACATGGAGAATCAGGCTTACGGGAAGGCGGAGACCGCCTTCGGCAACGCCCAGTCGACCTTCGAGACGGCGACGACGACCCTCGAGGAAGACGAGGAGCCGCCGGGCGGGATCGCCGACCACGTCGACACGGCGATCTGCCAGAGCGAACACCTCACCGATGCGGCGGCGGCCTTCGAGGAGTGGGCGATCGCCGCGGCCGACGGCGAACCCGTTGCGGCACAGAACCACAAGGAAACGGGCGAGGAGTCGGTCGACGCGGCCGGCGACTGCACGTAATCGACACGATTAGCAGTTCGCAACCGACTCTAGTCGATGGTCTCGGCTCGGCGTCGCCGCTGGCGGCCACGGTCCCGTCCCCGTCGTCAATCGTGGGCCACCGGCTCGTCTTCGGCTGTCGCTTCCGGCGGGAGGTCGTCGACGAGGACGACCGCGTCGCCGTCGAGCACGGTCGTTCCGTCGCCGTCGGTGACGGTCGTCTCGATCCGGTACTTCGAGCCGCCCAGATCGTCGACGACCTCGCAGACGGCCGTCACGCGGTCGTCGATCGGCACCGGCGCGAGGAAGCTGCTCTCCTGTGAGAGGTAGATCGTCAGTCCCGGCAGGCGGGCGAGTGCGGCGCTGATCAGCCCGGTGGCGAGGACGCCGTGGACGATCCGCTCGCCGAATCTGGTCTCGGCCGCGTAGGCCGCGTCCAGATGCAGCCGGTTCGTGTCGCCGCTGATCTCGGCGAACGCCTCGACGTCGCTCTCCGAGATCACCTTTGAGAACCGGGCGACGTCGCCGACGTCGACGGTCGACTCGTTGTCGGCGCGGTACTCGAACGTCCAGTCGTCGCGCTCGTACTGCGTGTCGGTTCGCACCCGTTGTCGCGGGCGATCGGCCCCGAGTCCCCCCGTCCGACGGGCGAGGTGCGGGACGTAGTAGCTGAGCTCCGTCGTGGTGAGGATGCCGGCGAGGTCGGCGGGATCGTCGGCGTCGCTCCCGCCGTCGACGACCGGGAGGTGTTCGAAGCCGGACTCGCGCAGGATGGCCACGGCGTCGACGATCGACGTGTCGGGTGCGATCGTCTCGAGGGGCGCCGACAGCACGTCGGTCAGCTCGACACTGCCGAGGTCGGTGCGTTCACAGAGGTGCTCGAGGAAGTCGCCCTCGGTCACGATACCGATCGGCTCGCCGTCGCGGACGACGACGACCGAACTGACGCCCTCGTCGCGCAACAGCGTCGCGGCGCGGGAGGCGGTGGCGTCCGGCGGGGCGGTGACAACGTCGGTGACCATGATCTCCGAGACGCTGATCGTGTCGTGCATCTGTCGGTAGTATGCGGCCGACCCCTATCAGTAGTGGGCTGATTCCGTTGCTCGGCGGTTACGCCGGCTCACTCACAGTTCCAGCCAGGCGTTCTCGTCTCGGTCTGCTCGTTTCGCTAGAGGTTCCGGGAACGGGGTCTCAGTGCTCGTGCTCATCGTCGTGACTGTGGCTTTCGTCGTCGTGGCTGTGGCTCGAGTGCTCTTCGGTCACGGTCGGCGTCAGTTCCTCGCCGGTTTCGGAGCGAAGTGCCGCGTCGAACTCGTCGGGGTCGTGTGCGGTAAACAGCGAGTAGAGACCGTCGGACTCGATCTCGAGTTCGATCGTCGTTTCGCCCTCGGATTCGAAATCGACGCGATAGAGCGTCTCGGACGAGGGCTGAACCGTGTCGCCGTCGGACACCGTGTCCGCCTCGCCGTTTTCGAAGAGTTCCGTCGCGGTTTCCCCCGCGTGGAAGAGCCCGTGGTCCCCGTCTTCGTCCGTCGGCACGATCGCGAGGTGCATATCGGGGTTGGGACCGTCCTGATAGGTGTACGGATAGGTACCCTGATCGAGTTCATACAGTCCGCCCCGCTCCCACGGCGGGTCGTCGTGCTCGTGCTCGTGTTCGTGGTCGTCGCCGCCGGTGATACTGTTGAGACAGCCGCTCGCGAGCAACGAGAGAACTCCCGTGAAACCGAGCCCAAACCGTCGTCTCGTGAGTTCCGTCGCAGTCATCGTGTCAGCACCTGTCGCCACGAGAAAAATAGCGCTTTCGTAGTCGTCACTAATCAGTACTGAATCTGTCTCGAGTGCCACGGGTCGCTACCGAGTCAGTGTGACGATCTCCTCGTACTTTATGGCGAGAGTACGGATTAGAACCGGCCGGCCCCGTTAAAATGCTTGAGGTGTTCTGAGAGACGGACGAGCCTTCTTCTGAGAACAACGACGACTCCAGTTAGTGCAACCAGTGCCATTGCCTCCTACCGGAAATAATCACGGCACTAACGGAAGCGAGAGGAGGTGTTCACCAGTTAATGATGCTCTATAACGAGTTCGTTATGTTCACTGCGTAATTAGTCGGATTCTTACTATATTTCTTCTCGCCCAGATCCGAGTACGCTCCAGTATGAAAGTATGATACTAAATTGGATAAAAGAGAGGAAGCGTGCGACGGCACTGGTGGGAGTTCTCCTCATCGTAGTGGCGGGGGTCGGTATGATCACGCTCGGAGGCGTTGCGGCTGACAACCCGTTCACAGTGAGCGACAGTAGCACAGACACCTCCACAACTTCCGGAAGCGAAGACACTGCAAACGAGGAGGCCACTCCGGTGGATGAAGAGAATTCGACGACGCCATCCACAACTGAGTCCGACTCTGAACCCTCAGATGATCAAGTCGAAGATGATCAAGTTGAGGACCAGCCGGAGGTCAACTTCGTTCCGGGCGTCAGGAATTTTGATGTTTCAATAGAAGAGTTTGATGAGTCCAGCGCTGACGTTGAAGACGGTTTCGTAACTCCGGGCGAACATAGACTACTTCGATTTGACATGATCATATACAATGTAGGAGATGCAGATGCCGAATTGGGTCATCCTGAGAACAGATCTGATCTGTTTGAATATTCGGACTCCCATAACCATGCGCATCTGAAAGGCTTCAATAAATATAAGATACTTGATGAAGCAGGCAACGAGATGAACGCGGGAAAGAAACAGACATTTTGTCTTCGGGATAACTTCCAAACCCGCTCAAACGCCAGCAGTAGTGCCAAGTTCGATTGTGACTATCAGGGAATTAGTGCGGGGTGGGCCGACGTGTATCCGGCGTCTCTACCCGGCCAATATCTTGTTATTGACGATCTCCCTGACGGAGAGTACACGCTTCAGGCCACGACGAACGCGGAAGGTACGATTGACGAGAAATGCGACGACGATAACACCGTTCGAGTTGACCTCCGTATCAACAACGACACAGTTACGGTCCATTCTTCACAAGACGACTATGTGAAACCCCCTTCCTGCTGAGAAATTTGACACTCTCTTACGGTTTCAACAGAGCCGAACGACCCAAGATCAGGCGTCGACCGGTCGACCGTCCTCGGTCGGCGGCGCGATGTGGTCGATGTACTCCTCGACGGTCGGCTCCTCGACGCGGACCCGAACGCTGATCTCACCGAGTTCGTCCGGTTCGCCCACCGAGAAGTTGATCCGATCCTCGAAGGCCGCCTGCTTCTTCAGCGCGAAGGAGAATGTATCGCCCTCACGGTTCGCGAAGAACTCGCCGCGGGCGGTGTCGAGGATCTCCTGGCGGTGGAGCAGATCGGAGAAGTGGTCCATCGCGTGCGCTTCGGCCCTGACCTCGCCGAACTCCTCCTCGAGGTCGGCGTTGGGGAAGATGTTGGCCACGGCGTCGACGACGCGACTCGTGACTTCGGTGTCGTAGATCGGCGCCGTGATCTCGACGTCGACGCGGTAGATGTCGGTCATGGATCGGTGTTGGAGACGGAGTCGGGTGTCGGTTCCGATTCGGAGCCGGGGCCCTCGCGGATGATCGCCTCGATGCGCTCGTGGAAGGCCTCGAGCGAGTCGGTGTTCTCGACGACGACGTCGGCCCGGTCCATCGCGTCGTCCATCCCGAAGCCGCGCTCGCGCTCGTCGCGGGCGGCCAGCCCCTCGCCGCCGTCGTCTTCGGCGGCGTCCCGGCCGCGGGCATCGATGCGCTCGGCCCGCATCTCGAAGGGGGCCTCGATACTGACCAGCGTGAACGCCTCGCCGAACCGCTCCTCGAAGACGTCGACCTCGGTGTCCGATCGGATGCCGTCGACGAGGACGGTGTCGTGGTCCTCGAGACGGTCCTCGATCATCGGCAGCGATCGCTCGGCGATCGCGGTCGGTCCGTTCTCGTCGCGCAGCGCCTGCGCGACCTTGCCGTGGTCCTTCGTCGGGTCGAGGCCTCGGTCGGCCGTCTCCTGGCGGACGACGTCGCCCATCGTCACTACCGGGATGCCGTGCTCGCGCGCGACGGTCGCGGCCTCGCCCTTCCCGCTGCCGGGCAGTCCCACCGTTCCGATGACGTGCATCGACGGATCGTACCGGCGAGACGTGTATAAGCGCTGTTGTTCGTCGCTCGAGTCGAGCGGGTTCGTGGCGGCCGAAACGGCCCGATTGCACCCAGTGAAACGTCCGTAGGGCCCGATTATCCGGCTCGGTTGGTGCGGATGCGCCCCTCTCGAAACGGGCCGGCTGCGTCCTCGAGTCGGTACTCGCGACCGGCCGCGTCGTGCCCGTGCGCCCTCTCTCTTGTCCGGTGTGCAACGGCGGCGACGAGCGCAACTATTCACCCGGTTCGAGTTAAAAACGGATAATTCAACACAATCCAGACTAACAATTCGAATCGACTGTCGCCATTATTTAGCAGTCGGTCATCGCCTCGACTGCACGCTATGACAGGTCCGAAACTCGACCGACGGCGGTTCGCGACGACAGTTGGTGCCGGTGCTATCGCCGCACTCGCCGGCTGCAGCGACGTAGGGTCTCAGGAGAACGAATCCAGCGATGACGACGGCAGTTCCGCTGATGGAAGCGATCCCGGTGCGAACGAGACGGGCAACGAGTCCGGCACTGGCGAGAACGGCGGCGCCGAACCGGGTGCGGACGAGAACGACTCCGAGGACGATGGCATGTCCGGTCCAAGTACGGACGAGAACGACTCGGCAGACGACGAAAACGCGTCCGACGACGGGTTCGAATCGGACAATCCGTTTAGCGACAACGACAGTTCCGCGGACAACGGTTCGGACGCAGAGGGAGACACCAGCCTCTAGCGTCCGCGGTCGAAGACGCGAGACGATCGACGTCACACGGCTTTTTTCGCGGTCGCCTCCGGTATCGACGGTGTGAGGAAGATCTCCGCTCAGCGACGCAACTGCGATCGATCGCCGTGATTACTTCTGTCGGTTCGTTCAGTCGGTATGTCACAACGGTCCCTCTTCGTGCGAGCGATCTGGTTTCTCGCCGTCGGCTGGTGGGCGACGCCGATCGTCGTCAACCTCGCGTGGGCGCTGAACGTCACCGTCGTCCTGGCACCGATCGGGATCAAACTCGTCAACCTCGTCCTGACGGTGTTGACGCTGGCCGAACCGCGAACGTTCACGAACCTCGACTCGGCTCGCGGCCAGCACTCCCTATTGACTCGAGCGCTGTACTTCGTCCTCGTCGGCTGGTGGCTGAATTTCCTCTGGGCTAACCTCGCGGCCCTGTTCGCGGTCACGATCGTCGGCCTCCCGGTGGCGATCTGGCTGGTCAATCGGTTGCCGTTCGTGACTTCACTGTACCGCTTCCACGGGTAGCTGCGGGAATCCACACCGCTTATACCGATCCGTCGTCGATTCCTACTCGAGGGCGCGTAGCTCAGTCCGGAAAGAGCGTCGGACTTCTAATCCGACGGTCGTGGGTTCAAATCCCATCGCGCCCGTGCAACGAGTCGCGGAGCGACGAGTGAACCGGCACGTGGGATTTGAAGGAGACGGCGGCGAGCGATAGCGAGCCGACGGCGTCGTTCAAATCCCATCGCGCCCGCTTTTCACGACGCTTCCTCGAGGTGACTCCGCTTCTCGGTACGCTCCCCTCACTTCGCGCTCCGATAAACTAATGCGTGTTGACACCCTTAACTAACCTGTCGGCAGCGCCGGTCAACGGCATCACACGGGGGATCGAGGGGAACACATCGATCATCGCCACGCGCGACGATCACCGTCCCCACTGCCGACGCGCGTACACCCTTTACAAGTACCTTTTTGCGTCTCGGGATTCCTCACTTCGCTCGGAACCACTCGGCGCAAAAATCTACGCTAAAAAGGCCGTTCGCTCCCGCTGGTCGCTCACGGGTGCAGCGCTTGTGTCTCGGCCGCAACGGTAACGCCTCCGCCTGTGCTAATCGTCGAACGGCTGCTACACTCAATCCGATATTAATTCAGGCCGGCGATACAACCCCCTCGAGTCCTAGCTTTCGATATGGACGATACGGCCGTCGACACCATTGCGTACGACGATACGATCGCCGGCGTCGATTCGTTCGCCGAGCACGCGCGGCGCCGCGCCGAGACCGAGCGCGAGGCCGTCGAGTGGGCGATCGACGAACTCGAGTCGATCGTCGACACGCAGGGGGTCGACCTCGAACCGCTGCTCGAGTACGCGCGCCGGAGTCGGGAGAGTCTGCCGGATCGCCATCGGCGGGCCTACGAGGCGATGGCCGACGTGTTCGATGTTGATCAGGCGGTCTACGAGGCGTATGTCTTCGCCTATTCCGAGCTGTGCGAGGAACTGGCCGAGGGAGAGGGTCGCTCGGAGAAGAATCCGAAAGGGGTCGGTAACGGAATCGGAGAGGGGTGTACGAACGCGCTCGTCACGCCGCCGCGAGTCGAGTCGGACGGCGGGATCGATACGGGCGGCGACGCCGGAACCACCGGCCCGCTGGTGCTCAAGAACCGCGACATCGCCGGCCGAGGCACGCGCCCGAAGTCGATCGTCGAGCAGCCGCCGATCGACGACTACTACGGGATCCTCACGATCGACACCTGCGGGACGGTCTCGATGTTCAAGGGCGTCAACGATCAGGGACTGGTCGCGGCGAACACGTACATCGACTGCGAAGGCGAGGGCGAGGACGTCACCCCCGAAACCCGACTGCGAAACGGCACCGTCATCCGCATGCTGCTCGAGGAGTGTGCGACCATCGAGGACGCCCGCGAGTTCCTCGAGTCCCGGCTCACGCGTCGCTTGATGGGCCAGACGCTGTTTCTGGCCGACGACACCGACGCGGTCCTGCTCGAGGTCGACCCCGCGGCCGAGCGGATCATTGACGACGACGACCCCGTCGTCACCCGGACGAACCACTTCGTGTGCTCGGCGTCGACCGAAGCCGAGAGTTCGACGAAACGTCGCCAGCGCGCGCTCGAGTTGCTCGAGGGCGACGAACAGTTGGATCGCGAGGACCTCTGGCGGTTCGCGCGGGACCACGTGAACGGCCCGGGGGACGACTCGATCTGTCGCCATCCCGAGCCCGAGACGGACGAACCCCACGCCTTCGGACAGTTGACGACCGCGAGCAGCGCCATCTTCGAGGGTGGATCGCCGGCGATCGAAGCCGCGATGGGCAATCCCTGCGAGGCCGAGCGCATCCGCTGTGCGTTCGGCGACGAGATTCCGACCGACCTCCGGACCGGCCAGCGGTGGCTCGATCGACTGCACTGAGTCGCACTGCGTCGCGGCGTGATTGCGGGTTTCCGTTGCTATTCGCCCGCTCGAGCGACAGTCCGACGCGGGGATCGCTATCGGCCGTCAGTGATGTCGAACGGGAGTGCAAACTGATCAAACGGAGCGAGCACTATCCACTGTGGACACTCCCTTACGCTTCCGGGTCGGGCAACGTAACAGAGAACGTCGATCCCTCACCCGGCGTAGATTCGACCCAGATGTCTCCCCCGTGGCGCTCGACGATACGTTCACAGAGCGCGAGCCCGATTCCGGTTCCAGCGTGTTCGTCGTTCGTGTGGAGGCTCTCGAAGACCTCGAAGATGCGGTCGGCATGGTCGGGATCGATCCCGATCCCCTCGTCGCGTACCGAGAGTATCCATTTCGCTCCATCGCGTTCGGCGGAGACGTGAATTCGCGGTGGTTCCTGGCCGCTGTATTCGATAGCGTTGGACAGTAAGTTCTGGAATACCTGTCGAAGCTGGTTGGCATCGCCCTCTACGGTGGGTAACCGTTCGCTGGTGATTTCGGCACCGCTGTCGTCGACCCGGAGCTGGAGGTCCTCGCAGACATCTTCCAGCACTACATTGAGATCGACCGCCTGAAAGGGTTCACCCTCGGCCTCGACTCGAGAGTACTCGAGCAGCCCCTGAATCATCTCCCGCATCCTGTCGGCACCCTCGACCGCGAACTCGAGAAACTCCTCGCCGTCTTCGTCGAACGCGTCGCCGTATCGGTTCTCGATGAGCCGTAGATAGCTCGACACCATCCGCAGCGGCTCCTGTAAGTCGTGCGAGGCCGCATAGGCGAACTGCTCGAGGCGTTCGTTCGACTCCTCCAGTCGCTCGACTAACTCCCTGAGCTGTCGCTCGCGTTCTTTGCGATCCGTGACGTCTCGGACGACCCCGACCGCACGCACTGGGTCCCCCTCGTCGTCGGAGTGGAACGCTCCTTGAGCCGAAATTTCGCGCTCCTCACCGTCGGTTCTGATGATCCGACACTCGAACTCCCATTTACCCGCCTCGAAGGCCTGCTCGAAGGATCGTTCCACGTTCTCACGGTCGTCCGGGTGAACGTGATCGAGAAACGTCTCGAAGGTCCACTCCTCGATCGGTTCCTCGTAGCCGAAGATGCGATCGTGCTGACGTGATCGGATGGGCGAGTCTTTCGTCTGCAGGTCGAGTTCCCACATGCCCATTTCTCCGGCCTCGAGCGCGAGCTGCAGTCGTTCTTCGTTTTCTTGGAGGTCTTCCGCCAGCTCCCGGAGGCGTTGCTCGCGCTTGGAAAGTCTGTCTTTCACGTCGGTTTGCTCTCGGAGCATACCCAGTTGGCGGTCGACCTCGCAGTCCGCCTTCTCGGGGCCGAAGAATTCCTTCGGTGGCGTGTAGTAGACGTTGCTACTGATCCGGTTATCGTGGATGAGGAGCGGATGAGTGCTGATGACGTCGCGGATCACGTCCGCGGGAAACCGCTCGCGATTGTACTGACAGAGCGCGATGCCGTCCGCATCGTCGAAGAGATAATTTGCCTTCGCCTCACATTTGACGAGTTCCTCGCCGTCGGGATCCTCTTCTAAGACGCTGCTCATCTCGCCGGTCATGCGGAGCGCCTCGTACTCTTCGGTGGCGTCCTCGATAGCAGCGTCGATGAACTCGAGCGTCTCGTCCGCGTCGAACGTCTCGTTGCGGAGGTAGGTCTCCTCTTCGTCGTGAATGGAGAGCTGTCCCGAGTCGAGGGCCGTATCGACATCGATATCGTAGGCCCGCATCGCTTCGATGACCTCCGCTCTGGTATTCTCGTACGTGATGTACAGGCACCGCTCGTCCCGTTCGAGTCCTTTGCGGATGAACGGGATAGCGGCCGCGAACTGCTCCTCTCGGGACTCGTAAATAAGCGCAAAGTGATCGTTAGCGTGTTCGTGGGCATCGAGAGAAGGGGCTGAGCCACGCAACTCCGGGCTATACGTCAGCGTCTCAGACCCGGTTGCGGGATACCCCACTTCCGACTGAGCATCGGACTCGATCCGTTCACTCATTGGAAATCGATAGTGGGCTGGTGCAGTTAAAATTGCGTATTTTTAGTCAGATAGACGTCACTACGTCTCGTTCGGTGGATCTCGACTGACTTCGCATTCGCGACAGACGCGTACTGAACGGTCGGGGTCGTTCTCGCGGGCGCATCAGAAACAGTCCGATTTCTGCGGATGTTTTCGCGCCAGCGCGGGACCGCCGGTCCCCTCTCCCGCTCGAGTGGAAATAGCTGGACGAGGAGCCCGGACTCGGTCCTGGCACTGTGTACGTTTTAGGCCCGCACGCGGCGTCGCTCGAGGTCGGCCTCGAGTCCGCGCGCGGCCTCGAGTCGCAGGTCCTTCGCGCGGCGTTTCGAGAGCCGCGAGTCGGGGAGGCGGCTCGCGAGCGGATCGTACGCCGACGGCTCGAAGCCGAGGTTCTGCAGGTAGTTCCGGACGCCCGCGTTCTCGAGGCCGTCGTGGATCGCGGCGTCGGTGACCGTCTCGACGCTGTCGAACAACGGGAGGGTCACCGAACCCTCGTTGTTACCGTGGGTGTCGGTCGGGTCGCCGTCACCGATTGTGGTCCCGCGGGCGTCGGCGCGGCTGACGAGCGAGCGGACCGTCTCGGCGAGGCGCAGCACCTGACTCGGCAGGGCCGTGTCGGGCGAGCGCCACTCGACGGTCGGCATCGCTTTCCGCAGTTGGACCGGCGTCCAGACCGCGTCGTAGGGGGCGAACTCGTCGTCGAACGCCGCCGAATCGACGCCGCGCTCGAGCGCGCGCTCGCGGAAGCAGTCGTAGGCGGTCTCGAGTTCTTCCTCCCACTCGGCAGCGCTGTCGACGTAGGGCCAGAGCTGGCCCTGGTCGGGACAGGGCTCGTAACACGAGCGCCGATAGAGGAACGGCCGGGCGCACTCGAGAATGTGCTCGCCGCGGTAGTGCGAGGAACTGTTCACGAGCGCGAAGGCGGGATCGAGCGCCGTCAGCATATTCAACTGGTCGGCGACGTTCGATTGCTCGAAGTGCATGTGCGTGCCCGCACAGACTCGCGCGTCGTCGAACGCCGGGCCGACGATCCGTCGCTGGAGGTCGGTCCCCCGCTTGTCGCGGTAGGGGATCTCCGACGGGGCGGCGTGCAGCGGCGTCGCCAGCGGGACGAGTCGCTTGTCCCGTTCGCGGGCCGCGTCGACTATCTCCTCGATCAGGCCGAGGAACTCCTCGCGGAGCTCGGCCATCGACGAGCAGGGCGTCGTCTTGATCTCGAGCATCGGTTCGACGAACTCTGGATCGATCTGTTCGGAGTAATCGAGCAGTGATCCGGGTGAAACCAGGTCGCCGTCGTCGTCGATGACCCAGTATTCCACCTCGAGGCTTGTGTTCATGGATGTCTCCGTTGGCTGCTGTGTCGAGTGGCCCTCGAGCAAGCCGTCACCGGGCCACGACTGATGGACGGCGCCGACGGCCGCGGGGGGACGGTCGCGGGCCGGCGCCGGGTGGTTCTGTTCCGTACTGTCAGGATTGGCCGGTTTCGCTTGAAGCGGTTGAGCCTGCGTACGCCGGGCAGATAGTATCCGTCTCAGCCCTTCAACCACGGAAATACTGATGATACGGCGAAACCGGTTGTCCGTTCGAGCGACACGTCGATGATGTGTCGGCACGCGCACTGCCGCTATCGCGGGACGTTCGTCCGAGGGCCGGCGACCGCAGCGCCCGGTAACACGCGTGTTACGTAGTTGACCCGGCGTCTCTGCGGGGTTCATACGGCTGCGGTAACATTCTGTAACTACATGAGCGACGAGACGTCTGCGGACGAATCCGAACGGAACGCATCTGTGATCGTCATCGGCGGCGGCCCCGCCGGCCTCAGCGCCGCGCTCTTCACCGCGAAGAACGGCCTCGAGACGACGGTGTTCGACGCCGACGAGACCTGGATGCACAAGGCACACCTGTTCAACTACCTGGGAATCGGCTCGGTCGGCGGCAGCGAGTTCATGGCCACCGCGCGCCAGCAGGTCGACGACTTCGGCGCGGACCGGCGACAGGGCGAGGAAGTGACCGCGGTCGGCGACTCCGGCGAGGGCTTCGTCGTCGAGACCAGCGTTGCGTCGGAGACGCAACGAGCAGACGGCGATAGCGCGGAGCAAAGTCGAGGGAAATCGGAGAGTTCCCGACCTTCGGGAGACGACGTCTCCCGAGACTCCGCGGACCGTTCGAGCGGGCGACGCTCGCGAGAAGAAGCCGCCGACGACGACGGCGAGTACGAGGCCGACTACGTGGTCCTCGCGACGGGCGCGAACCGCGACCTCGCGGAAGAACTGGGCGTCGACTTCGCCGAGAACGGCACCGTCGATGTCGGCGTCGAGATGGAGACCAGCGTCGAGGGCGCCTACGCGACGGGCGCGATGGTCCGCCCCGAGGAGTGGCAGGCCGCCATCGCCGTCGGCGACGGTGCCGCCGCAGCACTCAACATCCTCTCGAGCGAACGGGGAGAACACTACCACGACTTCGACGTTCCCGCGGACGCCGAGCGCGTCTTCGGTGAACTGGTCGCGGAGTAACACCCATGTCACAGGATCACCCGAACCCAGTCACGCCCGAACTGCCCGACAGCCCCGTCCACACGACCGGAACCGACCACATCACCATCTGGGGTAGCAACGAGGCCGACACGATCGAGTTCTACCGCGACCTGCTCGGCATGCCCCTCGTGCTCCGCCAGCCGAACCTCGACGACCCCTCTCAGACCCACCTGTTCTTCGACACGGGTGACGGCCGGATCCTGACGTTCTTCGTCAGCGACGACCGCCCCTCCGCCCGCGGCCAGCGGGCCGGCGTCGGCGCCGTCCACCACCTCTGTTTCAGCGTCGACCCCGACGAGTACGAGGAGACGATGCAGGCCTTAGAAGACGCAGGCCACGGCTACAACGTCTTCGACCGGGGCATCTTCCACTCGATCTACACCCGCGACAACAACGGCCTCGTGATCGAGCTCTCGACGGACAAGTACGAGATCCCCGACGACCGCCGCGGCGAGGTCTTAGCGAAGGCCCAGGAGCTCCGCGAGGAGGACGGCGCCGACTACGCCAAGGACGAACACCTCCGCGGGGCGATCGAGGCGCTCGGCCTCGAGGTCGTCGAACACGACCTGCCCGACGCCGACGCCGGCGTCGGTGGTGTCGAATGAGCGTCGGTGACGGCGCCGACGGCCCCCACCAGGGCCAGCCGCTCGTGACGGGCGGCACTGCCCTCGAGGACGCCGAGGCCGCGATCGTCCTCACCCACGGCCGCGGCGCGACCGCCCAGGGGATGATCCAGATAGCGAACGAAGTGGGTCGGGAGGGCGTCGCCTTCCTCGCGCCGCAGGCGGCCCGGAAGACGTGGTACCCGAACTCCTTCCTCGAACCCGTCGAGCGCAACGAGCCCGGCCGAACGTCGGGCCTGCGGGCGATCGGCGACGCGATTTCGGAAGCGAACGACGCCGGCATCCCGACCGAGCGCGTCATGCTGATGGGGTTCTCGCAGGGGGCCTGCCTCGCCAGCGAGTTCGTCGCGCGCGACCCGCGACGGTACGGCGGCCTCGCCGCCCTGAGCGGCGGCCTCATCGGCGAGGACGTCGATCCCGACGACTACCTCGCCGACGATCCGGACCTCGAGGAGACACCCGTCTTCCTCGGCTGCAGCGACGTCGACCCCCACATCCCCGAGGAGCGTGTCCACGAGACGGCCGACGTCCTCGAGTCCATGAACGCCGACGTCACCAAACGGCTCTACGAGGGCATGGGACACGGCGTCAACGAGGACGAACTCGAGTTCGTCTCCGGAATGGTTGCGGACCTCGTCGACGACTGACCCTCGATCCCCCGTTCGCCGAACCGTTCTTCCGACGTTCCGCCGCGAGTGACACTCACTGCCGCCGTGACTGGCGCTTATCCACCTCAACGGCGTAGGTCCGCGTATGGAACCGAACGGCACGGACCGGCGCGGCACGGACAGGCGAGCGGTCCTGTCGACGGTAGCCGGCGCGGTCGCGGCCGTCTCCGTCGCCGGCTGTCTGGGCGGCGCGGACTCGGAGGACGACGAACCCGAACCCGGGCTCGATCAGGCGACGGCGGTCGAGGGCGACACCGACCCCGAGGCGTGGCGCGACGTCGAGTCGCTCCGGTTCGACGGCTACGTCGGCGGCTGGCTCGGCCTCGAGCCGAGCGCGATCGAGGGCGTCGAGAACCCGACGCTCGTCCTCGTCGAGGGTCGCGAGTACGAGGTCACCTGGGAGAACAAGGACGGCATTCACCACAACTTCGCGTTCTGGGACGAAGACCGCGAGGTCGTCGAGGACTACTCGACCGACGGCACCGACGTCGAGGGAGAGCGCGAGACGCTCGTCTTCGAGGCGACCCCAGAGATGGACACCTACCGCTGTGAGTACCAGCCGGCGGGACAGAAGGGCCCCGTCGAACTGATATAGCGAGGCTCACCGAACGAGGGTCACCGAGACGGGGGCGCGCCGAACGATCCGTTCGGCGACGCTGCCCAGCAGGATCCGCGAGACGCCCTTCCGACCGTGGCTACCGACGAGGATGTGGTCGACGTCGTTCTCCTCCGCGTACTTGACGACCTCTCGAGCGGGATCGCCGGAGGCGACCTCCATTCGGAAGTCGACGCCGCTCGTATCGACGAGGTCCATCAGGTCCTCGCGCAGTTTCGCGGCGGCCTCCTCCTCGCGGTCGTCGAGTAAGTCCTGAATGGCCCTGATGCTCGCTTCCGTGTAGCCGTCGGCGAACTCGACGACGCGCAGGAGGGTGATCTCCTCGTCGGCGTATTCGTCGAACGCGTATTCTACTGCCTTCTGTGCGGGCGCGGAGCCGTCGTATGCGACGAGGACTTTCATGGTTCCGGATACTGCCGCGATTGACATAAAGCCGGCCGCTGGGAACCGGGGTCGGGACGGCGTCTCGGCGTCCGCTCGAGCGACCGTCAGCCGTCGCCGCCGAACGGGCCGATCGATCGAAGGGAGCGCTCAGTGCCCGAAGAGCGGAACGAACTCGAACAGCACGAACGCCCCGACCGTCGCGACGATCGGGACGACGTTCTGCATCACGACGACCCGGGCCGTCGTCGAGGGATCGAACAGCGACGCCGCCTTCGGCGCGTCGGCGGTCTCCTGCGCGCTGGACGCCGGCGAACCGTGCTCCCCGTCGGCGGCCAGCGCGCCGACGGCGGTCGGCGCGTCCTCGCGGCGGGCGACGTCGGAGAGCGTCGGCGTCCGGGACGCCCGTCCCCAACCCAGTCCGACGATGCTCATCGTCGCCACGATGACGAAGCTCGCGGGGATGCCGACCGCCGAGAGGCTCACAACGATCGCCGAACTGATGACGGCGACGACGATCGCCGCCGGCAGCGGCAGCGCCGTGATGTCGTTGCCTAGCGTCTCGAGGGTCCGCCGGGCGATCGTGAATGCGCCGACGGCGACGGCGGCCGAGCCGAGCAGGAGCAGCGGGTCGAGTTCCAGTTCGCCGGTCGCGTACAACGGCGCGACGGCGTTTGCGATGTTGCTCGTCCCCGAGGCGTAGGCCATCAGACAACCGACGGCGACGACGGTAACCGCCCCCGATAGCTCGCGTCGCCCGTCGGTCGATTCGACGTCGGGCCGCGGCGTAATTCCCGACGAAACCACCCGTACGAGCGGTCGCTCTCGCCGACCTTCCTCGAGCGCGAGCCACGCGTGCAGCCGCGGATACCAGTACCGACCGACGACGCCGGCGACCCAGAAACCGACGACCGGTGCGAGGAGCCACCACGTGACGATCTCGCCGAGCACGGCGCGGTTGAGTTCGCCGGCCGCAAAGCCCAGCGCGGCGACCGCGCCGACGGCGGTCATCGACGTCGAGGTGGGGACGCCCGCGTAGTTGCCCAGGAACAACGCCCCGCCGATCACCAGCAGGACGGCGGCGCTCGAGCGAAGCGTGAAGACCGACTGATCCCGAAGGAGATCGCCCGCGAGCGTGTCGACGACTTCCGGACCGACGGTCAGGGCGCCAGCGAAGAAACAGACGGACATGAGCGCCGCCGCGACGACCTTGCCAATTACGCCGGCCCCAACGGCGGGGCCGAACGCCGGTCCAGTCGTCGACCCACCGATGTTGTACCCGACGAAGGCCGCGACGAGCAGCCCGACGGCGAGCAACAGCGCGGACATAGACGTTCGGTACGTCAATACGTTATGTGAAATATTTGTGGATTATGGAACTGACATACTCGAGGCCCCGCCGTCGCTCTCGGCGATGATCGGTATCCATTTCGAGTTCGATTCGGCGAGTACTCACGCAAAAACTTCGATGAAAATACCGGAAGCGCACGACGCTTCCGAACCCGCGCTCACGTCGTTCGCGAGGAAGCCGCGACTCGCGGTTCGCTCCGCTCACCGATCGGAATCTCGGCGTTTTCGCTCCGCTCAAATGCCGCTCTCTTCGAATCCGTCCTCGAACCGGAACGTCCCGTCCCGCTGCACCACTTCGCCATCCACTTCGATGACCGAATCTTCGCTCATGTCGACGATCATGTCGACGTGGACCGCCGAATCGTTGGCCTCGTTGCCCTCGCCGACGGTGTCGTCGTAGGCCCGGCCAACGGCCATGTGGACCGTATCGCCCATCTTCTCGTCGAACAGCATGTTGTAGGTGAACTGATCGATGTCGCGGTTCATCCCGATACCGAGTTCACCCAGGCGCCGCGCGCCGTCGTCCGTGTTGAGGACTTCGGTGAGGACGTCCTCGTTCTTCGCCGCCGAGTGGTCGACGACCTCGCCGCCCTCGAACTCGAGGTAGACGTCCGTGATCTCCCGACCCTGGTGGTACAGCGGCATGTCGAACAGCACCTCACCCTCGACGCTGTCGGGCTGTGGCGCGGTGAAGACCTCGCCACCGGGCAGGTTGTGCTCGCCGTGGTCGTTGAGCGTCGGGTTGCCGGCGATCGACATCGTGACGTCGGTCGTATCGCCGCTCTTGATCCGGATCTCATCGGCGGGATCCATGATCTCGACCATGTGCTCCTGGTGTTCGCGCTGTTCCTCCCAGTCCTTGTTGACGGCGTCCCAGACGAAGTTCTCGTAGCCCTCAGTGCTCATCTCGGCCAGTTGGGCGTTGGCCGGCGCGGGATACTGGGTGAGACACCAGCGCTTCGAGAGCCGTTCCTCTAAGATCGGCCGGTGGGCCTGCTGGTAGGCCGCCTGCGTCTCGGGATCGACGTCGCTGGTCTGCGTGACGTTGTCGCTGGCGCGGATGGCGATGTAGACGTCCGTGTTCTGGATGAGCGCGAGTTCGTGCTCAGGCGTTTCGTACTCATCATCACCCGCCCGAAGGAAGGCCCGCCGCTGGCGCTCGCCCGTGCGCTGGCTGACCGTCACCGGATTCGCACCCTGATCGCCGATGACCTCGTGAAGGGCGACGACCAAGTCCTCGGCGACGGGGTGGGCGTCGACGACGACGTTGTCGCCTTCCTGCAGATCGACCGAGTGGTTCGCGATGACCTCGGCGTGCTCGCGGATACGTGGGTCCATGTGACAGACGTCTGCGACCGCCGGGATACCGTTTTCGCATCGACACTCGAGGTAAGCGGGGCGTCGCGGTCCGGCCAGTCTAGTCTCGGTTCGCCAGGAAAATCCCGAGATAGATCGACGCCAGCGCGCACCCGACGCCCGCACCGAACGCCAGCGTGAACGGCGACTCGAGGGTGACTTCGCCGCCCTCGTCGATCACCCAGCCGCCGAAACCCAGCAGAAGCAGCCAGAACGCCGCGGTGCGCAACGCGAGGACGGCCCCGCGGGCCAGCGAGCGCCGGGGTCGAGCGGAGTCGGTCTCGCTCACGGTCTCAGACACTCGGTCGATTATCGCATTCCGTCCCGGAACTCGAGGATGGTCCGTCGAATGAGCAGATACGAGAAGAAGATCAACGTGAGGAGGATCACCACGATGGCGATGATGACGGGGTCGTCGGGGATGAGGTCGAACATACCGGGGGTACCGTGTCAGCGCGCAAAATCGTTTCGACCTCGGTCACGTGTTGGCGACGCGACTCGATACGGTCGCGATCGCTTCGGCGACCGAAACTAACTCAAACAGATGTTTCAGCTTGCGCTGACTATATTCTACGACGGAACGTAGTCGAGCGTGCGTCTCGGTCGTCGTCCGCGAGGAAACGATCGAGACGGGTCGCCCGCGACTCCGCTATCACCCTCCCAACCCGACCGCTTCGATCCGACGCGGGCGATCGACGGCCGGCCGTCGATGCCGAACTCCCGCTCTGATCGCGTTTCCGATAGGTTGCCGGAACGCGACGGTCCCGCTGGCGCGATGAGTCCCCGCGCCTTGTTCCGCCGATCAGTTTCGCCTTCTACACCGTTCGGTAGCGTCCGATCGTCGGTTCGCGACGCTCGACAGCAATAGAGTCGGCGGAACTGCTGTACGGCCGCTCGCTCGAGGGGTTCGCGGCCGCCTGCGTCTACGCGACCTGTCGGATTCAGTCGATCTCGCGCACGATCGACGAGATCGTCGACGTCACGCAGACGGCGGTCGCGGAGCTCGCCGGCGTCTCGCGGATGACCGTCCGCTCGACCGCGACGGAGCTCAATCAGTGGGAGTAGTAATTCAGCGGCTTCGTGTACACGTTCAAATGGGAAGAGGAAGCCTAATCGAGGCATGATCGCAATCGCCGGTGCGAAAGGTGGCTGTGGCAAGACGACGACGACGCTGGGTCTCGCCGAGGCGTTCGGTCGTGCCGGAACGCCCGCGCTCGCGGTCGACGCCGACCGACAGCTTCCGAACCTCCACGTCAGGGGCGGTATCGATCGCGAACCGACGCTCGTGGCGGCACGGGGTGAAGACGACGTACTGCAGGCCGCCCAGACGGACCCGCGGTCGTCGAACGTCGCGTTGCTCCCGGCGCCGAAGTCCTCCGAGCAACTCGATATGGAGACGGCCATAGAGCGACTGTCGCCCGACTCGGTGCAGTCGCTGATCGACTGCCCGTCGGGCGCGGGCCCCGACGTCGTCGATCCGCTCTCGGTCGCCGACGCGGTGGTCGTCGTCACGACCGCGGACGACCGGAGTCTGGACGCCGCCGAGACGACCGTGGAGATGGCGAACCGGCTCGGCGTCCCGGTGCTCGGCGCGATCATCAACCAGTCGACCGACATCCCCGAGACGGTCCGGTCGTGGGTCGATGTGCCGGTACTGGGCGTCGTTCCCGAGGTCGACGACCCGCTGTCGAGCGACGACTCCCGGGCCGTCTACGACGAAATCGTGCGGACGCTCCAGACGAAGAACGCGACGGTCCGGACGCCGCCGGCGTACGCCGACGAACTGCTGGGGACCGGTATCGACACCCTCGACCGCCGACTCGGCGGCGGCTTCCCGCCCGGCACCGTCGTCGCGCTGACGGCCGATCCGGCGAGTCAGAGCGAACAGCTCCTCTACCAGACGACGGCCGTCCGCGGCTCGCTGTACATCACGACGCGTCGCTCCGAACGGAACGTCGACCGCGCGATCGAGTCGTCGACGCTCGAGACCGGCTCCCCGACGGTTCGCCGGATCGACGGCGAGGGCGCCGAGCCCTTCGACCGGTTCCGGGAGATCCTCGACAAGCTTCCCGATGGCGCGAACCTGCTCGTCGACACCGCGAGCGCGCTCGAGCGCCGCGACAGGAGGGCCTACGTCGCGTTTCTGAACGATCTCAAGGACAGAATGGCCGAGACCAACGGCGTCGCCGTCCTCCACTGTCCGACGCGAACGGTCCCGGAAAACCGCGAGATTACGACCCACTTCGCGGACGTCGTGCTCGAACTCGAGACCGTCTCGTCCGGTGTCGGTGCGGACGTCGAACACTATCTTTCGGTCCCGAAACATCGCGCTGACTGCGGTTTCTCCGAGACGATCGAACTGCGCTTCGACGGAACGTCGAACGCGATTACGGTGCCGGCCGACGGGGAACTGGGAGCCGGCTCCGCTCCCGGCGTTACCGCCGAGCGTCGATCGGACGAATAGCAGTCGGAATCGAGTGCCGACGCCGCGCCGTCGGCGTGGCCGTCGTTCGATCAGTGAACGCCGATACGGCTCGAGATCCGCTGTTCGGACCGTTCGATGGTCCTGGCGATCTCGTCGAACGCGCCGACCGCCGGACAGTCCGGATCGACGTCGTCGACGGGCAGCCACCGCGACTGGGCCTCGTCGACCGTCGCTCGGTCTTCGACGATCGTGGTCGTCGCACCGAACCGTTCTTCGACGCGACTCGCGAGATCGCCGTGCTCGTCGCGATCGGCCCGGTTGAGGACGACCGACGCGATCGGCGTCTCGAGATCGGCCGCGACGCGTCGCGTCCGGACGGCGTCGACGAGCGCGGCTTCGTCCGGCGTCGTGACGAGGACGGCGAGGTGGGCCGTCTCGAGTTGCGTCCCCACGTCCCTCGCGAGGCCCGCGGGACAGTCGATGACGACCCGGCCGTACTCCCGCTCGAGCCGTTCGACGACGCGGTCGAGCGCGGAGAGATCCGCCGCACGGGCGCCGGCCAGGGTCCGTCCGCAGGAGAGGTAGCGAACCGGTCCGAACCGTTCGACGGCCGCGACCGGGTCGGCGCGGCCGGCGAGGACGTCGTGGAGGTCGGGGCCGGTTCCGGGCGGGAGATCCGCCGTCGCGAGGTCGCCGTCGACGACGACCGCGTCGAGTTCGTACCCGAGGTTGAGCGACGTCGTCGACTTCCCCACTCCTCCCTTGCCGCCGGTTACCGCGACGATCATAGCTCCCGCGAGAGGACGTCCGTCGTCGGCGCCCACTCCTCGAGGTCGGCGAGGACGGTCTTCGACGAGGGCGACTCGTCGCCGTCCGCTCGGCGCACCTCGGCGATTTCGACCGGCGACTCGATCGGGGGCACCGGACTGGCGAATCCGAGGCCGCGCGTCCGGCCCGGTTTGACCGTCCCGGTCCACCCGCTGTCGTCCCATTCGGGGGCCGCGACCGACCCCGCCCGCGGCGGCCAGACCGGTCCCTCGAGTCGACTCCGCAGGCGAATCGTCTGTGGCGTCGACCGAGTGTTCGTGACGGTCGCCTGGACTAGCGTCACGTCCTCGTGTCGCTCACACGTCGCTTCCACCTCGACCATACCACTATTATCGCGCTCGATTACGTATAAATTACATCACCAGTGCGGCGATTCGTAGTCACCTCGAACGAGAGAGGTGGGGAACCCCCTCGACGCCGACGTCATATCGCTGGCGACCGGCGTGATGCCGCCTCGACCGCCGCTCGCGACCGTTTCGGCTCGCGGAATTGCTACAGAAATCCGCGTAAAACTCTCTGTCGAGTTAAAATCGGTCGAGAAGCCTCGAAACGGTTATCCCCCTCGGTAGTGGACTCCCGGGTATATGATCCAGGTCGCGATCAACGGCTACGGCACGATCGGCAAACGCGTCGCGGACGCCGTCCGCGAGCAGCCCGATATGGAGGTTCGCGGCGTCGCCAAAACGCGTCCCAACTTCGAGGCCGAGACGGCCGTCGACAAGGGGTTCCCGCTCTACGCAGCCGTCGAAGAACGGGCCGATCAGTTCGCGGACGCCGGCCTCGAGATCGCCGGTCCGGTCGAAGACCTCGTCGACGCGGCCGACGTCGTCGTCGACGCAACGCCCTCGGGCATCGGCGCCGAGAACAAATCGATGTACGAGGCGTACGACACGCCCGCGCTCTATCAGGGCGGCGAGGACGCCGACCTCGTCGACACCAGCTTCAACGCCCGTTCGAACTTCGAGGACGCGACCGGGGCCGACCACGTCCGCGTCGTCTCCTGTAACACGACGGGCCTCTCCCGCGTGATCGCGCCCCTCCGGGAGGCCTACGGCGTCGAGAAGGTCCGCGCGACGCTCGTCCGGCGGGGCGGCGACCCCGGCCAGACCTCCCGCGGCCCGATCAACGACATCCTGCCGAACCCGGTGACGATCCCCTCCCACCACGGCCCCGACGTCGAGACAATCTTCGACGATCTGGACATCGACACGCTGGGCATGAAGGTCCCCGCGACGCTGATGCACATGCACAGTCTCAACGTCACTCTCGAGGAGGAGGTCGACGCGAGCGAGGTTCGCGACCTGTTCGCCGAGGAGTCCCGGCTCTTCCTGATCCCCGAGCGGATGGACATCGACGGCAGCGGCAAGCTCAAGGAGTACGCGCTGGACGCGGGCCGCCCGCGCGGCGACGTCTGGGAAAACTGCATCTGGGAGGAGTCGATCTCCACCGTCGGCGACGACCTCTACCTCTTCCAGGGGATTCACCAGGAGAGCGACGTCGTCCCCGAGAACGTCGACGCGATCCGAGCGGTGCTCGGCGAAGCCGACGCCGAGGAGAGCATCGAGACGACCAACGAGACGATGGGCATCGGGCTGTAGCCCTCGAGTTTCTGTCGTCGTCACGCCGACGCATCGCGTTTTCGACGTCGGTTCGCCGGTTTCGCTCGTCTCGAACAACTAGTGACGACAGAAAGTTTTTGGCCCGCGGTCTACTACACGTTCGCATGCGCCGAGACGACCGCGACGAACCCTTCGACGACCTGTTTCGCGAGATCGAGCGGATGATGAACGAAATGATGAACGGCGCGGACGCGAACGTCGACTTCTCCTCCTCGAGCGACGTCGGCAACGGCTTCGGGATGGACACCCACGTCGACATTCACGAGACCGACGACGAGGTCCGAGTCGTCGCCGATCTCCCGGGCGTCGAGAAGGACAACATCGAACTCGAGTGCGACGGGAAGACCCTGACCATCTCCGCCGAGAGCGAGCACCGCCAGTACGACGAACGCGTCTCCCTGCCGACCCGCGTTAACGAGCACACCGCCTCGGCGACCTACAACAACGGCGTCCTCGAGGTCGTCTTCGATCCCGCGGAGCAGTCCTCGGGCATCAGTCTCGAGTAACCCGGTCAGTCGCGGTCGACGCCCTCGTTTTCACTGCCGGTCCGCAGCCGTTCGAATCGCGTCCGCGAGTCGATCGTAGAAGTCCGGTTCGTACTTCGTTTCGTCGTCGATCGTCGGCCGCGCGTTCGTCTCGTTGACCACCAGTCGGTCGTCGGTCTCGAGCAGATCGACGCCGAGGAACGGGATCTCGAGCGCTGCCGCGACCCGCTCGGCCAGCTCGCGGTACTCGTCAGGTAACTCGACGCCCGTCGCCTCCGCGCCGCGGTGGACGTTGTGTTTCCACTGGCCCTCGGCGACGGCCTCGTCGGGCAGCCGTCGCTCGACCGCGCCGACGTACTCGCCCTCGAGGACCATCACACGGTAGTCGGTCGCGTCGGGGAGGTACTCCTGGACGAGAAACGACTGGTCGCCCGTCGCCTTGTAATCGTGGACCAGCGAGAGGTAGTCACAGATTCCCAGAAAGGAATCGAGGTCGTGGGCCTTCGCGACGCCGACGCCGCGAGTCGTCGAGTTCGGCTTGACGACTACCGGCGGCTCGAACCGCTCGAAGACGTCGGTCAGCTCCGCTTCACCGACGTCGTTCGAGACGTAGACCGACTCCGGAACCGGCAGGTCGGCCCGCCCGAGTCGCGCCAGCACCTCGGCCTTGTTACGCGAGGTTAGCACCGTCTCGTGGTCGTTGAGCCACGGGATCTCGAGCAAGGCGTCGGCGACGCCGCCCTCCATGAGTCGGCCGGGGTAGACGAACCCCACGTCGTAGTCGTCCGCGTCCCATGGCGGATCGCCGAGCGCGATCGTGCGCTCGCGCACGGGCACGTGATGAACCCGTATCCCCCGCTCGGACAGCGGCTCCTGCATCCGCCGGAACGTCTGTTTCGCGTTCGCTACCGCGAGCTCGATCATAGTCGGCACTCGGGAGTAGAGGGGTAAAAAGGTGCTCGAGACCGGCCACACTCGAGTTCACGGATTCGGCCGGGAGTGCGTCTCGAGCAGATGCGAGAGACGCATGACTCTACGGAAGAGCAAGCTCTTCCGAGCATCGCGGACGCTCCGCGTCCGCTCAACGGGGGAGGGCAGGCCGTTGCCCTGTCACCGACCGCGAGCGAGGCTGAAGGCCGAGCGAGCGGGCCGACGACCGATGTGAACGAACGACTGGGCGACGCGAAGCGTCGCTCAGGAGTGAGTGAGCGGAGAGAGGAGTGCTTTTCATCGAAGTTTTCCCGAGGGTGCGCCACAGGCGCACCCGCAGAGGAAAAGTTCGTTATGCGATAAGCTGTTCTTCGCCCTTCTCGACGACGACGCGACACGGCGGCGAGATCTTGTTGTAGGCGCGGCGCATCGCCTCCTTGGCGAACTCGGCGTCGTCGACGTCACACCAGATCGTGAAGATGCGCTCGCCGGCGTCGATACGCGCGGCGGTGCCGACGATCTTCCCGAAGGCCTGACGCATCCCGTCGGAAACACGGTCTGCACCCGCACCCGTCGCCTGCTTGTTCTCGCGGATGACGTGGTGGGGGAACTTCCGGAGGATCATCTTGTAGTTGTTCTCGCCGGCGTTTTTCAGCATGTGACGGTTGGCCGAGAGACGCGAGGCCTCGAGGCTCCCGTGGCGAAGCTGAACCTCTTCTTCGGTGATGAGGCTGATCTGAACGGGGTAGTCCTCGGGATCGGCGCTGATGTCGCCCATCTTGTGCTGTGCAATCTTGGAGCCCGGGATGCCGGTGATGTATTCGCGTCGCGTGTAGGCCGGCTTGCTGATCTCCCGGTACATTGAGGCGGGTTTGTCGGACATGGTTGTGGTTACTTACGAAAACGCAGGCCTACCGTGCGGATAAAGGCTTCGAAGCGCGCGCTGGATGCGGGTCCGCGGCTATGTACGTCGACGGCTGGGTCGGTAGCATTCGAGTACCGATGCGAGCGGGCCCACTCTCGAGGCCGGACGACGGTCGACGAGCCAGCGGCTCGGTGGCGAGCGGTCAACGGGCGCTCTAACGCGGCACGGTCGGCGAGAACAATCAGCGAATCGGCACGTACGTTCCGTCGCACTTCTCGATCAGCTGCTGACTCGAGAGGGAGTTACAGACGCTCAGGATGTCGATCTTCTTCATGGCCAGCACCTGGCCCAGTTCGTCGACCGTCGCTCCGTCCGTCGCCTCGAGGTAGAGGTAGACGAGCTTCCCCTGTGCGGAGTTGAGTTCGGTCGGCAGTTCGGTGAGTCCGGCGTCGGCGTGGGTCTGTTCCATCATCGTAGTTACATCATCGACGAACTACCGTATAAACCTATTGTGCACCGAGTGCATATTCGGTAATGGATACTAGCGTCATTATATGTGTACCGAGTCAGTCACACGCAGACTCGATATCGGACTCGATCGCTATTCTCCATGGAATCGCATTCTCGAGCCCGTCAGACACTCTCTCTCGATAAGTACTACATTTCGTATATTTTGGTGGCGGAAAGCGAACCGTTTCGACCAGTAGGTGAAACCGCGATCCGAAGCGCGAATAATTGTATCTATAGTTACTATAAGACGACGCTCGCGACCCATATAATGAATATTAATATCGGTGGTTGTCGACGCGGCGAAGACACCTCGAGGCGGTGCCTAGCAACTCTCTACCTCGACTTCGGCTACCAATGATCGCTCGAACTGGCCGGTGGGGGTGACGAGCGGACGGACAGTTCGACTGACGTCACTGCGTTCTCGATACTGTGGTCGGGGAGTACAGAACAAGGTCAAACCGGGACGACAAACGGTGACCCTCGCCTTCGTCGGCGTTTTTAAGGCCTTTCCACGGGTAATATGTTGCATGCCTCGGAGTTTCCGGATCGGTTCCCTGTTCGGGATCCCGATCAAGTTGGATCTCACGTTTCTGTTGGTGCTTCCGCTGTTCGCCTATCTCATCGGCGCACAGATCGAACCCGTCGCGGGTCTGCTCAACGACGGGCTCGCGGCGGGTATCGACGTCGGCGCCATCACGTCCGGGCCGATGCCGTGGATACTCGGGTTGGCGGCGGCGATCGGGCTGTTCGTCGGCGTCGTACTCCACGAACTCGGCCACTCGCTGACGGCCCAGCGCTACGGCTTTCCGATCGACTCGATTACGCTCTGGCTGTTCGGCGGCATCGCCGCGCTCTCGGAGATGCCCGAGGACTGGCGACAGGAGTTCACCATCGCTATCGCCGGTCCGATCGTCTCCGTGTTCGTCGGCGTCGGTTCGTACGCGCTCTTTCTGATCGTCCCCGAAAGTCTCGACGGTGCCCGGTTCGTCCTCGGGTATCTCGCCGTTCTGAACGTCGTGCTCGCGGGTTTCAACATGATCCCCGCGTTCCCGATGGACGGTGGCCGGGTCCTTCGGGCGTTTCTCGCCCGCAGTCAGCCGTACGCGAAAGCGACCCAGCAGGCCGCCAGCATCGGCAAACTGTTCGCGGTCCTCATGGGACTGTTCGGCCTCTTCGCGGGGGGGAACATCATTCTCATCGGCGTCGCCTTCTTCGTCTACATCGCCGCCTCGAGCGAGGCCCAACAGGTGACGATGAAGGCCGCGTTCCAGGACGTCACCGTCGGCGACATCATGACGCCCGCCGGCGACCTCCACACGGTCGAACCCGAGACCACGATTGCGGAGCTGGTCCAGCGGATGTTCACCGAGCGCCACACCGGCTACCCGGTGATCGATACGGACGCGTTCGAGGGCGAGCGCCTCGTCGGACTCGTCACGCTGACCGACGCCCGCGAGGTGGATCCGGTCGAGCGCGACGCGTTCACGGTCGACGAGGTGATGTCGACCGACCTGAAGACGATTACGCCCGACTCGGACGCGATGACGGCGATCGAGGAGATGCGCGAGAACAACATCGGTCGCCTACTCGTCGTGGACGACGGCGACCTCGTCGGCCTGATCTCGCGGTCCGACGTGATGACCGCCTTCGACATCGTCCAGAAGAGCGGTGCGGTCAGCTCCGGCGGCCTCCCGCG
Organism: Haloterrigena turkmenica DSM 5511; assembly: GCF_000025325.1. NCBI lineage: Archaea > Methanobacteriati > Methanobacteriota > Halobacteria > Halobacteriales > Natrialbaceae > Haloterrigena > Haloterrigena turkmenica. The sequence goes on from NC_013743.1 coordinate 308,717, forward strand.
GACCGCGAACTGATCGGTGCGCCGAGTCGCGCCGAACGGCCGACGCGATCGATCGAAACGAACCGGCAAAAACGACCGTAACGACCGTCTCGGGCGCCGCAATCAACATTCTTAACCGCGGCCGGGGCCGACTCATCGGCGATGCCACCGGCCATCGAGACCGTCGATCTCGTGAAGGAATACGGGGACTTGCGCGCGCTACAGGAGTTGTCGCTGACCGTCGAGGAGGGCGAGTTCTTCGGCCTGCTCGGCCCCAACGGCGCGGGCAAGACGACCTTTATCAACACGCTGGTCGGCCTGGTCCGCAAGTCCGGCGGCGAGGCGCGGGTCTTCGGCCACGACGTCGAGGCGGACTACCGGGAGGCTCGCGACGCGATCGGGCTGGCGCCCCAGGAGTTCAACGTCGATCGCTTCTTCCCCATCAAGGAAGTCCTGATGCACAAGGCCGGTTACCACGGAATCCCCGAGGACGAGGCCGCCGAGCGCGCCGACGAGGTGCTCAAACGCGTCGGGATCTACGACAAGCGCGACGAGCGCTTCGACTGGCTCTCCGGCGGGATGAAGCGCCGTCTGCTGCTCGCGCGAGCGCTGGTGACCGATCCCGACCTGCTCATCCTCGACGAGCCCACCGCGGGCGTCGACGTCCAGTTGCGCCACGACCTCTGGGAGCTCGTGACCGAACTCAACGAGGAGGGGACGACGATCCTCTTGACGACCCACTACATCGAGGAGGCCGAACGCCTCTGCGACCGGGTCGCGATCATGAACGAGGGCCGGAAGGTGACCGTCGCGACGCCGGACGAACTCAAAGAGCGCGGCACCGACACGATCTCCGTCCGCCTCGAGTCCGGCGTCTCCGCGAGCGCGGCGGCCGACCTCGAGACCGATCTCGGCGCGTACGCCCACGAGGTGACGACGAGCGGCGAGACCCTCGAGGTCCGCGTCGACGACGGCGGCTCGACCGCGCCGCGCCTGTTGAACGACCTCGAGGCGCGGGGCCACGAGATCGCCGACCTCGAGATCACCCGAACCTCACTCGAGGAGATCTTCGTCGACTTGACCCGGAGCGAGGACCGGACGGTGACCCGGTCGTCGGCCTCGAGCGCCGATGAGGGAGAGGAGAGCGAGACGACGCCGGCGGAGCGCGAACAGGAGGGGGTCGCCTGATGCTGCCGAAACTGTCGGTCGGCTTCCGCGCGCTGTTCCGACGCGAGGTGTTGCGATTCGTCCGCCGTCCGAAGAACACGTTCATGCCGCCGGCGATCACGAACGTCCTCTACTTCGCCGTCTTCGGGCTCATTCTGGGCGGCCGAATCGACCAGATCGCCGGCTTCGACTACATCCTCTTTATCGTGCCCGGACTGGTCGTGCTGGGAGCGATCTCGAACGCCTTCGAGAACGCCTCGTTCTCGATCTTCCACGGGAGATGGAACGAGTACATCCACGAAACGCTGACCTCGCCGCTGTCCTACGCCGAGATGGTCGTCGCCTACGTCGCGGCCAGCGCGGTGCGGGGGCTCATCGTCGGCGTCATCATCGCCGCCGTGGGCCGCCTGTTCGTGCCGATAAGCATCGAGCACGGCCTGTTTCTCGTGGCCACGATGGTCGTCATCACGGCGCTGTTCGCCGGCTGCGGGATCATCGGTGGCCTCGTCGCTCGTGACTTCGACGACCTGACCGTGATGAACCAGTTCATCCTCCGGCCGCTGGTGTTCTTCGGCGCGGTCTTCTACTCCCTCGAGACGTTCGAGCAGGCGTGGCAGGTCCAGCTCTCGCTGGTGAACCCGATGGTCTACATGGTCGACAGCGTCCGGTACGGACTGCTGGGCCACTCGGACCTGATCGGCGTCGGTATCCTCCCCGCACCGTACACCGAGTTCGCGCCGCTGTTCGCGCTCGGGGTGCTCACGGCGGCTACCGTCCTCGTGCTGGCGATCGACGTCTACCTGTTCAAGATCGGCTACGGACTGACCGACTGACCGCGATCCGTCGAGTCGTCTGTGATACATTTATTTCCCTGACTGCTCGATGTCGGAATATGGAAACCGATCACTGTCCGCACTGCGGTGCCTCGCTCTCGCCGAGCGCGAACTACTGCAGCGAGTGCGGGGAGGCGGTAAACGACGACTCGTGGGGATCCTCGAGCGCGGAGAGTTCGTGGGGCGGCGCCGACGACCGGTCACTGGACGGCGCCGGCGACTCGTCTTGGGACGCCGGCAACCCGTGGAGCGGTTCGAGTCCGGAATACGCGTCGGGTCGCCGACCCGAAGGCGATACGACGCTCGCGGCGATCACGCACGTGCTCGCGATATTCACGTGGGCTATCGGTCCGCTGATCGTTCTCGTCGCTACCGAGGACCCGTTCGTCGAGGAGAACGCGCGAAACGCGTTAAACTGGCAGATCGCGTTCACGATCTATATGACCGTCTCGTTCTTCCTCACCCTCGTCGTCGTCGGCATCGTTCCCCTACTGGTCCTCCCGATGGTCGATCTGGTGTTCTGCGTCCTCGCCGCGATCAAGGCCGCCGACGGGGAGGCGTGGTCGTATCCGGCGACCCCCGATATCGTGTGAGCGCTGGGGAACAACCCGCGTGACCGCGACGCGACGGCTGCGTTCCGCCGGTTCGATCATTCGGCCAGACCGAGGACCTCGTCGCGGACCGAACACAGCGTTCCCAGGTGGTCGTCGTCGATCTCGCGGAGAGTGACGGCCGGCCGGTCCTCGTAGGCGGTTCGGACCGGACCGATCGGGGCGTTTTCGTCGTCGATTCCGTGCCAAACCGTCACGTCGTCTGGCAGCGGGAGCGACCAGTCGGCCGCGAGCGCCCGACTCTCGCGGACCGCACCCGATGGCCCGGCCGATAGCCCGACGCGAAAGTCCTGACCGACGATGCGGGCGGTCTCGTCGTCTACGGCTCTATCGGTCAACTGGTCGACGACGAATCGATCGCCCCGGAACCGTGCGACGATCGCGCCGAACCGGAACGCGATGCCCAGGAGTCTCGGGAACCCCACGAGCGGACCGAACGGCCCTCCGTCGTGTGCCGGAACCGGAGCGCCGATCACGCCGACGTCGGAGACGCGATCGGCGTGGTGTGCGGCGACGGCCAGCGCGTAGGGGCCGCCGCCCGAGAACCCGGCGACCGCGACCCACTCGAGTCCCAGGGCGTCGACGAGCGCTCGACAGTCTCCGGCCCACGTTTCGAACGTTCCGTCCGGATTCGGATCGGAACGACCGTATCCGGGTCGACTCGGCGCGATTACGCGAACGCCTCGAGCGCGGGCGGAGTCCGAAAGCAACGCTCCGAGGTGGGACGACCCGGGCGTGCCGTGGTGAAAGATCAGCGGCGCGCCGTCCGGATCGCCGTACGTCGCGAACGACAGCGTCCGATCGTCGGGAAGCGAGATCGACTCCGACTCGGAAACGACCATACGAGATGTCAATATCAGGTACGTATCATCGTTACGAACATCGATAGCGGCGGCTCGATAGCCGACGCTCGTCTGCGACGGCGACTACTCGAACGGCTATCGTCGACCTCGAGTCGCGTCGCCCCTACCCGTCGTACTCGGCGACCTTCACCAACTGCTTCCCGATGTTCTCGCCCTCAAAGAGCCCGAGGAACGCATCGGGCGCGTTCTCGAAGCCTTCCACGACGTTCTCGCGGTACTGGACGTCGCCGTTCTGGACGAACTGCGAAAGTCGCTCGAGCGCCTCGCCCCACCGGGGCTGATAGTCGCTGACGAGTAGGCCCTCGACCGTCGCGCGGGTCTCGATGAGTTTGGCGAGCTTTCGCGGCCCCGTCGGCACCTCGGTCTCGTTGTAGAGGGCGATCTGGCCGCAGACTGCGACGCGGGCGTCGAGGTTCAGCCGGGGCCAGACGGCGTCCGTGATCGGGCCGCCGACGTTGTCGAAGTAGACGTCGACGCCGTCCGGACAGGCCTCGTCGACCGCGGCCGAGAGGTCGTCGGTCTCCTTGTAGTTGATCGCGGCGTCGAAGCCCAGCTCCTCGGTGAGCCACTCGATCTTCGCCTCGCTGCCGGCGGTGCCGACGACTCGAGCCCCCGAGAGACGAGCGAGTTGGCCGACGACGGAGCCGACCGCGCCCGCGGCCGCGGAGACGACGACGGTGTCGCCGGGTTTCGGATCGCCGACGTCGTTCAGGCCCCAGTAGGCCGTCACGCCGGGCATCCCGAGAACGCCCAGCGCCGTCGAGATCGGTCCGTGATCGGGGTTCACCGGCTGGAGTTCGTTCGCGTCCGCGACGGCGTGTTCCGCCCAGAGGAGGTCGCCGGTGACGATGTCGCCCGCCGAGAACTGGCCGGCGTTAGACTCGAGGACTTCGCCAACGACGCTCGCTCGCATCGGGTCGCCGACGTCCCACGGCTCGGCGTACGACTCCGCGTCGCGCATCCGCCCGCGCATGTACGGGTCGACGGACTGGTAGAGCGTCTTCACGAGCACCTCGCCGTTGTCGGGTTCGGGGCGGTCGACGGTGACGAGTTCGAAGTTCTCCGACGTCGGTTCGCCGACGGGACGACTGGCAAGTCGCCACTGTCTGGTCTCTGCCATACGCCTACGAGGGCGGGCCGACGGGTGAACGTTGGGCTCCCGGAAGGCGACGAACGGTCCCGATCGTCGATCCGAACGCGAGGCCGGCGCGGCCGCGGATGCCAGCGAGTCGAACCTTTTTGGTCGCCGTTCGTGTACGTCTCGGTATGGAATCCCCTCGAGACACGCTCGAGACCCTGCTCGCCGGCAACGAGCGCCACGTCGAGGCGCTGCCCGAGGACTACTTCGCGGAGGTTCAGACGGGCCAGCACCCGACCGTCGTCGCGATCTGCTGTTCGGACTCGCGGGTCTCTCACGAGGGCATGTGGGGGATCGATCGGCCGGGCGCGGTCTTCACGCCGAGCAACATCGGCAACCAGATCTGGGACGAGGACGACGGCGAGCGGATCGTCGACGGCGGCGTCCTCTACCCGATCCACCACACCGGTACCGACGTCGTGGTCGTCGTCGGCCACACCGGTTGCGGGGCCGTCACCGCGGCTTACCACGTCGTGACCGGCGAGGAGCCGCCGGGACCGCAGGGCGTCGACAAGTGGGTCGATCAGCTCGTGCCCGTCATCGAGGAGGCGCTCGAGAGCGGACTGATCGACACCGACGCGGACGAGGAGCGGGTGATCAACCAGCTCGTCGAGTACAACGTCGACTACCAGGTGCGATCGCTCACGGAGGCCGACGAGATTCCGGACGACGTCACCGTCTACGGCTTCGTCTACGACTTCCAGGGCGTCTACGGCGATGAACCCGGACGGACGTACCTCGTCTCCGTCGACGGAGAGACCGACCCCGACGCGCTCGCCGGTCTCGCGCCCGAGGGGTACGAGGCGACGGCTCGCAGTTTGTTCCACCAGTAGTCCCGTCACTCGGGACCAGTTCCACGGCTCTCACGCCTGGGACTGGTTTAGTGCTCGACCAGTCCTAACCCCTGTATCGTCGGCAGATTCCAGTCGTACGTGACCGCAGCTAACCGCGTTACCACGGTCACAACCGCACAGATTCCAGCAGCGGTGTTCCCGGAGACGCCGACGGTCGCCGCCACAAAGTACACACTCCCGCCCAGCACCGCACAGCTCGCGTAGAAATCGTCGAACAGGATGAACGGAGAGCGATCCAGAAGGATGTCGGCGAACGCACCGCCACCCACCGCGTTGATCGTCGCGATGGCGATGACGCCGAACACCGAAACGCCCGCTTCGGTTGCGACGATCGCACCGGTCGTCGTAAACGCGGCGAGTCCGATTGCGTCCGCGACCAGCGTGATCGGATGCGTGTCCGGCGTCGTGAGGACGACGCTCAGTGCGATCGCTAACCCGACTCCGAGCAGTCCCAGACCGATTTCGATCGGGGACTGAAGCGCTAACGGAACCCGCGTCACGAGGATGTCGCGCGTCGCTCCGCCGGCGAACGCCATCGCCAACCCGACGATAGTGATTCCGAGCACGTCGAACTCCTCGCGGATCGCCTTCGATGAGCCGACGAGGGCGAACGCGATCAACCCGATCGTGTTCATCACTGCGAACGGATCGCCGAACAGCGCTGCGAGGAGACTCTGCCCCATTGCACGCCCCTAATAGAACGGGTCTCTTGAGTGCTCCGAGACGACCTCTCGCACGGTCAACCGGACCCGAACCGCGCCGTTCGCAACGGTGTCTGCGGCATCGTGCCGGAACGGTGTGCGATCGATCGCCAGTCGAGCCTCAGTCGTCGTCCGCCGTCTGCGGGACCGGCGCGGGCTCGGTCTCCGGTTCCGGCGTCGCCTCGGCCTCGACCTCGACCTCGGCCTCTGTCGCCCACTCGAGGTCGCCGGCGTACTGGAAGACGGCGTTGTCCTGCTCGGGGTCCACGACCGTCAGGTCGCCGATCCAGCCGTTGTCGAGCAGCGTGCGCACGTCCCCGTGCTTACGGAGGATCTCGGTCACGCGATCGACCGGCGCGTGGATCACGGCTGTCAACCGCAGCGGCTGGTGGTACGGCTGGTCGTCGTCGACCTTCAGCGACTGGAGCGGCAGACCGGTCATCAGGTCCCCGCCGTTGCCCTGCAGGACGCCGACGTTGCCGATCGGGTTCTGGGTGATCTTCGAGCCGCTGCCGTAGACCGCGTTGTCGACGGTCGCGAAGTAGTACTGGTTGTTGATCCACTGGGTGACGACCAGCGGCCCGGTGAAGATCGCCTCGAGCGCGTCCCCGTCCGGATCGGTCGTCCAGTCGTAGGAGTGGAGGAACGCGCGCCCGTCGAGGTTCCGATCTTCGGTCAGTTCGCGGGGACCGATGACGAACGAGGCGTTGCCGGCCAGCCCCCACTCGGGGCGGGCCTCGGCCCAGTCGGCCGCCTTGCGTTCGACTTCGCCGACCGCGTCGTCGCCCGCCGACGCGGTGCGTTCGGCCGCGGAATCGGCGCGAGCCGCCTCGAGGTCCGCGCGGAGGGACGCGAGGTCCTCGCGATGGCTCTCTGGCACCGCATTGTCGAACAGTTCGATCTCGTCGGTCGTCGTGTTGTGCTCGCCCGCGAGGAAGACGGTGTCCTCGGGGACGTCGATCCCGCGCTCGCACAGTTCGGCCCGCACGTCCTCGTCGTTACAGATCTCGGCGAGCACGCGGGCGTTCGGGCCGCCCGGGTTCCCCGCGCAGGCCCCGCAGTCGAGACTCGAGTCGAAGGGGTTGTTCGTCGTCTCGCTGGCGTGGCCCGCGAAGACGACCAGGCGGGCGAACTCCGTCCACCCCATGAGTTCGAAGGCCGTCGCGGCGTACTCGACTTTCTCCTCGAGGGTCATCCCCTGCGGAAGGGCGTGGTCGGCGTGGCCGTGGTCGTCGTACGCGTCGTAGTCGACGGCCGGGGAGGCGGCCTCGTGGTAGCCCGGCACGCGCTCCTCGACGGCGCGCTCGAGCGCGGCGATCGCCGAGGGCGACAGCGTCCGCGCGGCCATCGCCGAGCCGTAGGCGCTGCCGGCGCCCTCGACGAACGTGAACGCGGCGACGACGTTGCTCTTGAGCGTCGTGAAGTGGTTGCGTACCGCGCTCGCCACCCCGGTCCATCGGCCGCGGGTCGTCGCCGCGTCGCTCTCCTCGTCGGGCCGGTCGACGACGCGGTGCTGCGGGTCGACGATCGGCGGACAGGCGTCCGTCTCGGCGTGCGAGTCGTGCTTCCGATGGCGCATCGGAACCCCGAAAAAGCCCGCGTAGCCGTGGGTCTCGTAGGGGCCCTGGGCCTCGATGTGGCGGCGGATCACCTCCGAGCGGGTATCGATGCAGAACACGAGCTGTGCGGCCGGTCGCTCCCCGTCGTCGGCCTCGGACGGGTCCGTCACCGAGTCGTCGATCTCCTCGAGGAGGTGCTCGCGGTAGCTGCGTTCCCACGCGGTCAGCCAGATCTCGGGCAGGGGGACCTCGCCGTCGGCGTCGCTCGCGTCGACGGTCACGGCGGTGGCGGCGGTCGTCGCGTCGTCCGTACTGCCGTCGTCGACCGCCTCGGGATCGATCGGCGCGTCCAGCAGGTCGGCCAGCGTCAGCCGCACCGCCAGATACTCCGGCAGCGTGATCGGGTACTGCTCCTGCCACGCGTTGGCGTCGGCGTCGGTCCGCTGCTTGATGAACCCGCTCCAGCCCGGGAGCGCGGCGAGGTGGTGCTCGAGGACGTCCATCAAGCGACTGTCAGGGTAGTCGCTCAGCGCCGCCTCGAGCGCCTCGGTCGCCGTCTCGGGAAGATCGTCGGGGTCGTCACAGCCGGGCACGTCGCCGTCGTGGGGAGCCATCTCGCGCCAGGCGGCGTAGAACCCCGCCTCGCGGTTCGGCATCGACCACTTCGCCCGTCCCTGATCGAGGAAGGCCGCGAGCCACTTCGTCAGCACGCGGTCGACGGCCGCGGTCGCGTCGTCGGTCTCGGTGCCGCGCTCCGCCTCGGTTTCGGCCATCTCGTCCAGAAGCGTCTCGGGGTCCCGGTCGATGCCGCGGGCCTCGAGTTCCGCCCGCAGCGCGTCGGGATCGATCCGGCCGGTCTCCCACGCTCGGCGGAAGACCGACGGATGCGGGTAGCCGCGACCGCCGAACAGGCGTTCGCCCTCCGCGATGGCTTCGTGGAACGGCTCGTCCTCGAACCCCGAGAGGGGGTTGGCCGTGACGAACGAGTGCAGCGGCCAGACCGAGCCGATGCGCTCTGCCGCGCGGTCGATACACTCCTCGATGCGACGACGGTCGTCGGTTTCCTTACGCGTCATTGTAGTCCTCCTTGTCGGTGAGCACGGTGTTCGGATCGGGTTGGGAGAGGTTCAAAAGCGAGACGTAGAGGCGCTTGCTCGAGCGGTACCAGCCGAGTTCGGCCACGAGGTAGGCGCCGACGAACAGGGCGACGACGAGGTAGTGGGCGACGGTCATCTCCGTCGAGACGTGGGTCATCGGCACGCCCGACAGCATCGTCGAAACGGCGTTGAACGCGATGGCGTAGCCGCTGATCGCGGTCAGGACGACCAGCGGGGCGCTGACGAACCTGACCGACGCCGGCAGGGTCGAGCGCCGAAGAATGTCCCGTGCCGCGGTCAGCGTCGTCAGGACCACGACCAGCGTCAGGATGGTCCCGCTGTTCAACTCGAGGCTCGTCGCCTTCCCGGTGAGGACGCCGAACAGGACGCCGCCGCCGACGGCGGTCGCCAGACTGACGGCGATCCCGGAGAAGCCGAGATGCGTGTCTTTCCCGTCTTTCGGCACCGCTTGCTCGACGGCGGCGCCCGACGAGAGGAAGAGGTACGCCTTGTAGAAGCCGTGGAGGACGAGGTGGGCGATCGCCGCGGCGAAGAAGCCGAGGCCGCACTGCAGTATCATAAAGCCCATCTGGGCGATGGTCGAGCAGCCCAGCTTGCGTTTGACGTCCGTCTGGACGAGGATCATCGCCTGTCCGAGGAGGGCGCTGACGGCGCCGAGCAGAACGACGAACGACATGATGGCGAGATGGTCGGCGACCACCGGAGCGAACCTGGTTAGCAGGACCCCGCCCGCGTTGACGAACCCGGCGTGCATCAGGGCCGACGCCGGCGTCGGCGCCGTCATCGACGACAGCAGCCAGTTGTGGAAGGGGAACAGGGCCGACTGGATGATCGCCGCGAGGACGATCCCGCCGGCGGCGACGAGGCCGACCGTCCGCGAGACGCCCTCGAGGGCGCCGAAGATGCCGGTGAGGGTGGTCGCGCCCGTCGCCCAGGCGAGGAGGGCCAGCGAGGCGGCCAGCAGGCCGCTGCTGGCGAGGAAGTACCGACGAGCGAGGGCGGACGCGGCCCGCGCCTGCTCCCACTCGCGGACGTGACCGATGAGCGACGCCATGAGCAGCCCCATCGCCAGCCACGCCGCCGCGAACAGCGCGACGTGGTTCGCCGCGGTCAGCGTCATGACGACGAGCGTGAACCCGAGAACGCGGTAGTAGAACCGATCGATGTGGCGGTCCCCGGCCATGTAGCGCCGGGAGTAGCTGTGGACGATCCCGCTGAAGAAGGTCACCACGACCCACATCACCGCGGTCAATCCGTCGACGCGCAGCGCGCTCGAAAACTCCCACCCGGCACCGTTCCGGGCCGCCAGCGCGAGTACCCCCAGACTGAGGGCGAACAGCGCCCAGACCGTCCACGTCGACGCTCGGGGAACGACCGAGGTCGATGGCGTCGGTTCGGAGAGTTGTGCGACGGCGTCGTCGGATGTGGGTGCACTTTCGTCGGTCATGCTTCGATTTCGCGCTCGACCAGCACGGGATCGCGGCCGGATCGCGCCGAATCGCTTCCGGCAACACTTGCGCCGCCGGTCGTCTTCACCCAATATACGAACAGACTGGTTATTATAGCCTTTGGTTCGAACAAATTGTTCGGCCCTCGCTTCCTCGTGGACGATCGTGATAATTACACCACTCATCGCGAATGTCTCGGTCACGGAACGCCGTAGTCGCCGGTTGCGAGGACCACAGCGAACGGAAACCCGAAAACGGGCGGAACGAAGGGGTATTCGTCCGGAAACGGAGACGCTTCGTCGCGTTACTGGGAGGCGAATTCGTCGAACGACGTCGACCGGTGGCTCCGCACGAGCACCTCGTCGGTGATCGTCAGCCCCATGTCCGAGATCTCCTGTGCGATCGGCGTGATTTCTCGGTCGTTCTTGACGACAGCCGTCACGAGCAGGTTCTGTTCGCCCGTGACCAACTCCTGTACCGAGACGACGCCCGGAATAGCGAGGATATCGTCGATGTAGTCGCCCCGCTCCGGAATCGACGCCGTGCAGTAGAGGAGCATCCGAATCGGATATCCGGACTTCGTGTAGTCGATGTTCGCGCTGTAGCCTTTGATGACGCCCTCGGACTCCAACCGCTGAATGCGTTTGCGAACGGTACTCGAGGACGCGTCGGTCCGTTCGGCGATTTCGCTCGACGAGAGGTTCCGGGCTTCCTCCTGGAGCGCGTAGAGAATCTCCCGATCGACCGCGTCGAGTTCGTAGTCCGTCATACGGTCCGTTTGTCCGCGATGAGTATAAGGAACTTCTGCTGACAAAACGCGAGAACCGCTGTTCGCACGCCGATCCGCCACACCGTACGCTCGAGGGAGTCCTGTCGCCGTCGATGTCGGCACTCGTCGCCAGAGGTGTAGCACTCGCCGCTATCGTCGTCGCTACTCGACCCCGTCACCGTCGGTACCGTTTTGCTGTTCGCACGCGCATTCCTCTCGCATGCGACGGTTCCTCGAGTCCGACACGGGGTTTTACTACGCGGTCGGGCTGTTCACGGTTCTCGTCTTTCTCGGCGGGCTGGTCGTCCTGGCGGTCGTCAGCCCCGGAGATATCGGCGCGACCGAACTCGGCGGACTCGTCGTCGGATTCTTCCTGTTCATGCTGGTCTTTTTCGTCTCGGTAACGGTTCGTCGGCTCGAGGACCGCGACGAACTGTGACGAACGCCGATTTTCGCCGAAACGCGGCCGACGGCGCGCTATTCCTTCGATATCGAGCGCTGAGTCGAGCCGCAGGCTTTATCCGTGTCGCGGCGCTCTCTTCAGAAGCAATGGCGAAAGGAACCGTTGATTTCTTCAACGACACTGGCGGCTACGGATTCATCGAAACTGAGGACGCGGACGAGGACGTCTTCTTCCACATGGAAGACATCGGCGGCCCCGACCTCGAAGAAGGACAGGAGCTCGAGTTCGACATCGAGCAGGCCCCCAAGGGCCCGCGCGCGACGAACGTCGAGCGCCTGTAAGGCGAATTCGCGGAGGTATCGGCACTTCAGAACTGTATTTTACACCGGCGAGCGGCGGCGCTGTCGTCGGCTGCGTCCTGAGCGCAATCCCGGCAGAGTGGTTTCGGTTCCCACGTGTTGGTAGATATAAGCGCACGCGAGCGATCGTGATCGACACCCATGTTCGCCCCTGCAATCGGCGTTCCCGAACTCTCGATTATCCTGTTCAATCTGGTGCTCGTCCTCGGCGCTCTCGGCGGCGTCTGGTACCTCCTCGGCCGACTGCGCGGCGCGCTGTAGCGATCGACCCGGATCGTTTTGTGGATCCGGCGCCGACTCGAGGTATGTCCGATCCGCTGATCCGCCGCCGCGACGAGATCGAGTACGAAACGGTCGACGCGGCCGACGGCCTCGAGAAGGGCGTCCTCGTCAGCGACGACCACGGCGCGCCCCACTTCGCGATCCGCCGGTTCGTCCTCGAGCCCGGCGCCGAGGTGCCGAAACACACCAACGACGTCGAACACGAGCAGTACGTCCTCGAGGGCGAGTACACCGTAGGCATCGGGAACGAGGAGTACGCGGTCGAAGCCGGCGATTCGCTGCTCATCCCCGCCGGGACGGTCCACTGGTACCGCAACGAGGGCGACGATCCCGGCGCGTTCATCTGTGCCGTCCCGAACGGCGACGACGAGATCGAACTGCTCGAGTGAACGTCACGGAGAGCGGACGAATGAGGTCGTCCCGACTCGGTCGGCAACCACAAGTACTAAACGTCTTTTAGGATAACCTAAACCCCGATGGTAGAAGCGCAGTCGGTCGGCGAGCGCGCGGCGACTCGGGACCGAGAGGGGTGGGTCACTGGGACGCTCGTGCTCTTCTGTTTGGCGAGTGCGATCATCACGGTCGTCGCCGGACTCGTACAGGTGACGTTCGGAGAGTACTCGATGACGTTCGTGGAGGCGTGGGGGGCGGTGTTCGAACCCACTGTGATGTTCAACCTCGAGGCGTGGTCGGCGTTTCTCTTCGGCACCGAGCTCCCCGAGATGAGCACGGACAGCGTCGTGGTGTGGAACCTCCGGCTCCCCCGCGTCTTCGTCGCGATCATCGCCGGCGCGACGCTGGCGATCTCCGGGGCGATCTTCCAGGCGGTGACCCGAAACGAGCTGGCCAGCCCCTTCGTGCTCGGGGTTAGCTCCGGCGCCGGGTTCGCGGTGCTGGCGACGCTCGTCGTCTTCACCGGGTTCGCGCCGTACCTCCCGCTGATCGCCGCCGTAGGGGGAACCGTCGCCTTCCTGGTCGTCTACGGGATCGCCTGGAAGGGCGGGACCAGCCCCGTTCGCCTCGTGCTCGCGGGCGTAATCGTCAATATGGTCTTCCAGTCGCTCCAGCAGGGGCTGTTCTTCTTCGTGGATGATCTGGGCGTCGCTCAGACGGCCATCGCCTGGCTCACGGGCTCGTTTACCGGCACGGGGTGGGGAGAGGTCCGGATCGCCCTCATTCCGGGCATCGCCTCGATCGCCGTTGCACTCGCCAGTTCGCGGCAGTTGAACGTCTTGTTGCTCGGCGAGACCACCGCCAAGTCGCTGGGGATGCGCGTCGAGCGCGTTCGCTTTTTCCTCTCGGCGGTCGCCATTCTCGCGGCGAGCGTCGCGATCGCCGTCGCGGGCATCGTCAGCTTCTTCGGCCTCGTCGTTCCCCACATCGTCCGGAACGTCGTCGGCGGCGACTACCGACAGCTGATGGTCGGCTGCCTGTTCGCCGGTCCGGCGCTGATGGTCACCGCCGACGTCGGCGCCCGCCTCGCGCTGGGCGGGATGCAGATGCCCGTCGGCGTCGTGACCGGGCTAGTCGGCGGCCCCTACTTCCTCTATCTGATGCGCAAGCAGCAGTCGATGGGTGAGCTATAATGTCACAGAACGAGTCGCAGATGACCCAAGAACGGATCACCGACGGCGACGGCGTCGCGGTCGAGAGCGCACTGGTCGGCGAGGACCTCGCGTTGAGCTACCCGACGACCGAGGAGACGATCGTCGAGTGCGCCCGACTCGATATCCCCGAAAACGCCGTGACCGCACTCGTCGGGCCCAACGGCAGCGGGAAGAGTACGCTGCTGAAGTCGCTCTCGAACCACCTCGAGCCCGAACGCGGGACGGTCCGAATCCACGGCGAGGAACTCGACACGTTCAACCGGAAGGAACTGGCTCGCGAACTGGGCGTCCTCTCCCAGGAGAACGACTCGCTGAGTTCGATCACTGTCGAGGATCTGATCTACCACGGTCGCTATCCGCATCGTGGCTTCTTCGACAGCGTCAGCGAGGAGGATCACGCGGCCGTCGAACGCGCCCTCGAGTTGGCGGGAATCGAGGAGCTCCGGGACGCCGAACTCGGCCAACTGAGCGGCGGTCAGAAGCAACTGGCCTGGATCGCGATGGTGCTGGCCCAGGACACGGACGTCCTCCTGCTGGACGAACCGACGACGTTCTTGGACGTCCACCACCAGTTCCGCGTCCTCGAGACGATCCGGCAGTTAAACGAGGAGAAGGGGGTCACCGTAGCCGTCATCCTCCACGACATCGCTCAGGCCGCCCGCTTCGCGGATTACCTGGTCGCGATGCACGATGGGGAACTGTACGACTGGGGCCCGCCGGAGGAGGTCGTGACCGAGCAGTTGTTGGCCGATGTCTTCGGCGTCGAGGCGACCGTCCAGCACGAGCCCGAACTGCAGGTATTGCCCCGTCGAGCGCTACCCGAACGCTGAGAGTCGGAACAGCTATACTTCGTTGAGCTGGCCTAAAAACTGGTGGCGACCGACGACGGAACGGCGAGATGTGGCCGATATCGTTACCGACGACGCGTAATCGGTGGGACTACGGACCGGCCGCCTCTATGAGTTCGGAACACTTTTGATGGTTTAGGCCAACCTAAATTCCGATGACCGACGAATCCCTCTGGACGAGACGCAACGTCCTTCGAACGAGCGGCGCAGTCGCCGGAACGGCCGCGTTGGCCGGCTGTATCACCGGCGAGGAGAACGGAGACGGTAACGGAGACGGTGACGGTGGCGACGACGTCGACGGGCCGTACACGGTCTCGATGCCGCCGGTCGGCGAGGTCGAGTTCGAGTCGGTGCCCCAGACGTGGGCCGCCGGTACCGGGGATTGGGCCGATATGGGGATCGCACTGGGTCTGGAGCCCCCGAAGGCCCTCTATCTCACGCGGCGGCTCCATACGGGGTATTACGACGACATTCCCGACGTGAGCGTCGATCCGAACGCGATCGATTCACTCTGGGACGACGAGTTGACCCGCGAAGAGTTCCTGACCCTTGCCGAGGAAGTGGATCTCTTCGTCATGGATCCGAACTTCCTCAAGGGGCGGGCCAACTGGAGCGACGAAGACATCGAGCAGGTCGAAACGACGGGGACGCCGTTCTTCGGGAACACGATCTTCTCCCGGGACTACCCGTGGCATCAGGACTACGACTACCTCTCGATGTACGAGGCCTTCGAGAAACTCGCCGAAGTCTTTCAGGAACAGGAACGATTCAGCGAGTTCGAGACGCTGCACGACGACTTCCAGTCGGAACTCGAGAGCGTCGTGCCCACGGGCGACGGACCTGGGGCTGCAGTCCTGTACCCGCAGTTGGAGGAGGACTCCTTCCTCCCCTACCTCATCGACGAGTCGACGACTTTCAAACACCTACGGGACCTCGGGGTCGAGGACGCGCTCGCGACCTCCGACGTCGAGGACTTCCACAGCGGCCGCGGGTCGGTCGACTACGAGACGCTCCTCGAGATCGATCCGGAGTACATCCTGCTTCGTACCGAGCAGTACCTCTCCGAGGAGGAGTTCCAGCAGGACATCGTCGAACCGATGCAAAGCCACAACGTCGGGCAGGAACTGACGGCCGTCCAGAACGGCGACATCTACAAGACCCTGCCGTTCTATCAGGGCCCGATCATCAACCTCGTCGCCACGCAGCGGTTGGCCCAGCAGCTCTACGACGTCGAGGACGACCTGTTCGACCCGCAGGCCGTCAGCGACATCGTCAACGGCGACTTCTAAACGACCCTCGAGTTCCGGACTCGAGGTCCGCCGCGACCTCTGAAGATCCGTCTCTCGGTTCTCCAGACGGCAGACGGCGTCGACTGAAGCCGCTTACTGGGACTCAGTCCACGTGAATTCCTGTGAGCCGTCCGTCGACGCCTCGTCGGCTCCGCCAGCCGTCGATTCGTCCGTATCACTGGGCACCGCATCGTCTCCCTCGCCGTTCGTCGGCTCGAGCTCCGCGTCCGGCTCGACTGCCACCTCGAACGTCGAGAGCGCGTCGGAAAGGTCCTGTGCGCGCTCGGACAGCGACGTCGCGGTGTGAGAAACAGTGACGAGCGACGAGGTCTGTTCCTCCGCGGCCGCGGCGACGGTCTCCGCCTCGGCGCTGGTCTCCTCGCTGATCGCCGTCACGTCGTCGGTCATCGAGACGACCTCCTGGGTCGCGGCGGCCTGTTGCTGGGTCGCCGCCGAGATCTCCTGAATCCCGTCGTTGGTCTCGTCGGCGAACTCGGAGATTTCCTCGAGGGCTGCGACTGACGTTTCGACTGCGTTGCGGTGGGCCGCGATCCGCTCGTCGGTTTCGCGGACGACGGCCGCCACGCGGTCCGCTTGCTCGTTGACTCGCTCGAGGCGGGCTTCGATGTCCGTCGCTGCCTCCTGTGTGTCCTCGGCGAGGGACTTGACCTGATCTGCGACCGCGGTGAACTCCGCGTCGTCGGATCGCGAGCGCGCCGCCTCGATCGAGGCGTTGAGCGCGAGCACGTTCGTCTGTTGCGTGACGTCGCCGATGAACGCCAGCAGATCGTCGATCGCCTCGAGTTCGTCCTCGAGTCGGTCGACCTCCGCGACGGCCTCGTCGGCCTCCGCCTCGATGGCGTTCATCCCGTCGATCGCCCGGCGCGCCGATTCGCGGGCGTCCGTGCTCGTGGCGGCGGTCCGCTCGGCGAGCGTGGCCACCTGCGAGGAGGTCGCGGCGATCTCCTCGGTCGTCGTCGAGAGTTCGTTAACTTCGTCGGCGATCGCCGTGAGCTGCGTGCTCTGGCGTTCGGCGCCGTCGGCGATCTCCTGGACCGACGTCGTCACCTGCTCGGAGGCCGACCGCACCTCGGCGACGCCCTCGGCGGTCGACTCGGCGCTCTGGTCGACCGCGTCGGCGAACGCCCGCGTCGCGGCGACCGTCGCCTCGATGTCGTCCATCATGCCGTTGAACTCCCGGGCGACCGTCTCCATGGCCTCGCTCTCGTCGTCGGGCTCGAGCCGACGCGTGAGATCGCCGTCCGCGCAGGCGCGCATCGTTTCGCCGTACTCGTCGGCCGTCCGCTCGAGGTGTCGAGAGAACCGTTCGGACTCGGTCCGCGCCCGCTCGGCCTCGGCCCGGGCCGCCTCGGTCTCCTCGAGGCGCTCGCGGAGCGACCGTCGCATCCGGTCGATCGACCGGTGTAACTCGCCGAGTTCGTCGCGCCGCTCGGACTCGACCGGCTCCTCGAGGTTCCCGTCCTCGATGGCCGCCGCTCGCTCGGAGAGGTCCCGCAGCGATCGGGCGGTGTTTCGGCCGACGGTCGCGCCGAGCACCACGATGCTCGCGAAGACGACGCCCAGCATGCCGAGGATCTGCAGCGAGATGTCCGACTGCAGCGAGTAGGCCTGGGCGGCGGGGACGCGGGTCGTCATCGTCCACTCCCCGTTTCCGTTCTCGATCGGCGCGTAGCCGACGACGGTCTCCTCGCCCGCGCCGGACTCGATCGACGTCGTTCCGGCGTCGCCGCCGACCGCGCCCGCCTCGAGGACGTCATCGCGAAGGAGCAGCGAGCGGTCCTCCGCGAGCACGACGGTCCCCGAGCCGTCGACGACGACCGCGTCTTTCGTACTGTCGCTGGCGATCACCGCTCGAGACAGCGACTCGAGGTCGACAAGCCCGACGACGTGGTCCGAGTCGCCGGGGACGGTGCTGACCGCGAGCATCGCCGGCCGACCGTCCGCGGTCTCGAACGTCTCGGTGAACGTGACCCGGCCCTCGGCCTCGATCGCGCTCGAGAGCCGTTCGTCGGCCGCCTCGCTGAGGCGACCGTCCTCGACGACGGCGTCCGTTCCGGCCTCGATGTCGACGGTCCCGTTCCCGGCGTCGACGTAGTACGCCCCCTCGAAACCGGGGCGTTCGTTCAGCCGGTGTAACGAGTCGGAGATCGAAACGCGGTCGTCGTTTCGAAACTCGAGCGATCGAGTGAGCGATTCCAGATTTCGTTCGGACGATTCCAACCAGCCGTCGAGTCGCTCGGCATCGCTCTCGGCGTCGCTGACGAGCCGCGACTCGACGTCGTCCTCGAGTTCGGAGCCGGTGTGTGCGTAGATGACGCCGCCGAACACCCCCACGACGAGCAACACCACGAATAGCGCGGCACCGAACCGGAGCGCGTAGCTGCTTCGAACACCCGGAACTCCCCGTAACGGATTCAAATCCATCGGATTGGGAATTCTATCAGGTATACGTGTAACTCACTATGAGTGATATGTACGGCTATAGTCCGCTCGTCGTCGGTACGAACGGATACGTCGTCGCCGTTCGTCGGGGCGCACCGAAACCGACAGTGGTTGTCGCTTCCACGGTTCGCGCTCGAGTTCGGTGCAGTCCGAACCGCTGAAATACCGTCCCGCCATACGGCCACTCGTGTCGAAGCAGGTCCAGGAGGTCGAAACGATCTTTTGTCACGCGACCGGTGACGATTATCTCATCGTCGTCGAGCGCGACGGAAAGCGGCTGTTCCGGGCGAAGCTCGGACTCTCCGAGACGTC
This sequence comes from Haloterrigena turkmenica DSM 5511, assembly GCF_000025325.1. NCBI lineage: Archaea > Methanobacteriati > Methanobacteriota > Halobacteria > Halobacteriales > Natrialbaceae > Haloterrigena > Haloterrigena turkmenica. The sequence continues at coordinate 327,320 of NC_013743.1, forward strand.
GGCGGGCCCCCGTCCCGCGAAGTTCCGGCTGAAGCAGGGCTCGAGCGAGGAGCCACGCCAGCCCGACGAGTTCGTCGAACTCGCCCGGCGAGCCGGGCGGATCCGCATCTCCGAGCAGACCGCCCCCGAGAAGCGACGCGAACTGCGGGAGATGCTCGAGGGCTACCAGCTCGAAGACAAGTCCAAGACCGTCCGGACCTGTCGCTACTGCGCCTCCGCGGGGCGGTACTCACCGATCACGACCGAGACCGCCGTCAAGGACGACAACGACTGGATTTGTCGTGACTGCGCCCGTCAAGAACTCGAGCGCCAGCTCACCTACTCGGGCAGCGGCGAGGTGACGGCCGCCGCGAAGGACCGCCTCGAGGACCTCATGCTCGAAGTTCAGGACTTAGAGCGGATCGTCAACCTGCTGCAGGGGCAGTTAGACCCCGACCTAACGAAGTTCGATACCATCTCGGCGACGACCGACGAGGTCGACCCCGTCCGAGTGGACTCGCTGAACCTGCATCCGGGACTGCAGAACCTGCTCGAGGACCGGTTCGAGACGCTGTTGCCGGTCCAGAGCCTCGCCGTCGACCACGGCCTGTTCGACGGCGACGACCAGATGGTCGTCTCGGCGACGGCGACCGGGAAGACGCTGGTCGGCGAGATGACCGGGATCAACCGCGTGTTAAACGGCAAGGGGAAGATGCTCTTTCTCGTCCCCCTCGTCGCGCTCGCGAACCAGAAGTACGAGGACTTCCAGGACGAGTACGGCCACCTCGTCGACGTCTCCATCCGGGTCGGCGCGAGCCGCATTTCGGACAACGGCAACCAGTTCGATCCGAACGCCGACGTCATCGTCGGTACCTACGAGGGGATCGACCACGCCCTCCGGACGGGCAAGGATATGGGCGACATCGGGACCGTCGTCATCGACGAGGTCCACACCTTAAAGGAGGAAGAACGTGGCCACCGGCTGGACGGCCTCATTTCCAGACTGAAGTACACCTGCGAACAGCGCGCGAAGCGACGGGACGACTACGGCGGCGCCCAGTGGGTCTACCTCTCGGCGACCGTCGGCAACCCCGAACAGCTCGCGACGGCCCTCGAGTCGAAGCTCATCGAGTTCGAGGAGCGCCCGGTGCCTATCGAGCGCCACGTCACATTCGCCGACGGCCAAGAGAAGGTCCGCATCGAGAACAAGCTGGTCAGACGGGAGTTCGACACGGAGTCCTCGAAAGGGTATCGGGGCCAGACGATCATCTTCACGAACTCCCGCCGACGGTGTCACGAGATCAGCCGAAAGCTGGACTACTCGGCCGCCCCCTACCACGCCGGGCTGGACTACAAGCGCCGGAAGAAGGTCGAACGTCAGTTCGGCGAGCAGGAGCTCTCGGCGGTCGTCACGACCGCGGCGCTGGCCGCGGGGGTCGACTTCCCGGCCTCGCAGGTGGTCTTCGACTCGCTGGCGATGGGGATCGAGTGGCTCTCCGTCCAGGAGTTCCACCAGATGCTCGGCCGCGCGGGCCGGCCCGACTACCACGACAAGGGGACGGTGTACGTGCTGGTCGAACCCGACTGCTCCTATCACAACTCGATGGAGATGACCGAGGACGAGGTCGCGTTCAAACTCCTCAAGGGCGACATGGAGTCGGTGATGACCCACTACGATGAGGCCGCCGCCGTCGAGGAGACGCTGGCGAACGTCACCGTCGGCGGCAAGGCCGCCAAGGCGCTCAACGACCGCATGCTCGGCGACGTGCCCACCAAACACGCCGTCGGCAAACTCCTCGAGTACGACTTCATCGACGGCTTCGAACCCACGCCACTGGGACAGGTGGTCACCCAGCACTTCCTCGATCCCGGCGAGGCGTTCGCCCTGCTGGACGGCATCCGGAAGGACGCTCATCCCTACGAACTGATCGCCGACCTCGAGTTGCGCGACGACGACCTGTAATCGCCCTCGAGCCGACCTGCATTTCAAGTTCGCACGAGTCGGCCGGAACGCTTTTGCCGAACGTATCAGCGGCCGGAACGGTAAAGAGTGCGTCGTCCGAGGTACGAGTAGCGCCGGGGACCAGCCCGGAGAGACCAATGGAGCCAGCTACCCCTTCCGTGATCGATCCGCCGGCAAACGTCTTGCTCGTTCACGAGAAACACTGCGAGCCGGCCGTCTGTCCGGATCTCTGCCACGACACCGGCGCGACGGCAGACCTCAGGGTTTCGTTCGCGGACAACCGGCCGGATCGTCCGGACCCGGACGAAGTGACGGGGAAGGTCGGCCTCCTGACGGTCGGTGACGTCCTGATCGAGGACGCCGCCGAGTCGGCCCGCGACTTCGACCAGCGGGTCGTCGTCGACGCGGTTCGCGATCCGACCGATCTCTCCGCCATCGGTGTCGCCGTCAGTCGGTTCTGTAAACACTGGTCCGACGAGCGACTCACGGTCTGTTTCGACTCGCTGGACGCCCTGCTCCGGTCGACGCCGCCGAAAGACGTCTTCCAGTTCGTGCACGTGTTGACCAATCGGCTCTCGAGCGTCGACGCGTACGCGCACTTCCACTTCGATCCGACGCGCCACGACGACCGCGTCGTCTCGACGTTCGGGGAGATCTTCGACGCGGTCGTCGCCGAGGCGGGCAGCGAGGACTCGCTGCCGGAAGCGACCGACGAGGACGTCGCCGAGCTGCTGGCGGCGTGGACCGACGGGACCGACGACTCCGACAGCGAACTCGAGTTCGCCGTCGAGCCGTCGACCGAAGCGACCGACGAGGATATCGCGCGGATCTTGGGGAACTGACGGCTCGGTCGTGGTCGGGGCCGGCGACTGGGGGGTCGCCAGGGGGTGGCGATAGCGATTACGGAACGAAGGCGACACCGAACAGCGCGAACAGGATTACTGCAGCCGCGCCGAGAATCCCACCGAGGCCGACGATCACGAGCACTACAGGGGTGACGGCGATCGAGAGGCCGAAGACGACGTGGCTGAGGAACAACACCACGAGTCCCGCGACCGCGTTGACGATGAAGGGAGCGAGCGCGCGGACGAGCACTGCTGCGACCAGCACGCCCACGAGGACCGCAATCAAGACGAGGATTTCGAGACCAGTCATGCACGCGGCGGTATCACGTCGACCGCCAAAACCGTTCGGCCGGTAACGAAACCCTTTATGACCTGCACCTTTTAGGAGGGAGTACGGGATCGTGGGTTAGCTTGGTATACTTCGGGCCTTGGGTGCCCGTGACCCCGGTTCAAATCCGGGCGATCCCATATTGCTGCCGCTCGCAAATCCGCGAGCGGTAGCTATTGAAAGAGCCCGGATTTGTGGTAGACCGAGGTTCTGCGAACGAAGTGAGCAGGTTCTCGGGCGTGGTTCAAATCCGGGCGATCCCATCCTCTTAAAACGATTTTCGCTGAAACAGTTAGCGACACAACCGTTTCACTACGTCTAACGGGGCATAGTTGTGGTGTGCCGTACCGTCGAACTCGAGCCACCGGTCTGCGAGTTCTGTGAGTGTTGCATACTACGTGATGATCAGTTGTGCCCCGCGCTCGAGGACGGGAGGTGTCAGCCATGACGTTCCCCCGGAACCGGTCGTGCACGATGTGCACGGCCAAAGCGGTCGATCCAACGGCCAAATCTCGCTTCGTGAAGAACAGCTGGCTGCTGCGACGGGAGACCATCAAGGAGATACCGAACAGTCGGAACTGAGTGCCGAGACGCAAGCGATGTTCTCCGGACCGGTCGGCGACGTATCTTCTCAGAACCCGACTCTGGCATCTACTACTCAACGACGTCCGATGAAAACGACAAAAGGTGCTGAATCCCGGTCGTTGGGTGCCTAGCTACGCTGACGGGCTAACAGCAACGTTCCCGCAAGCACGGCAGAGAGTGCACCGCCGATGCCGAAGCCGGGAACTGATTCGTCCTCCTCGGTTTCGCTGTCGTTGTCAGCGGACTCGGTGTCGTTGTCAGCAGCAGTATCGTCGGTAGCACCGTCGTTCTCCGAAGTAGTCGTGTCGTTGTCAGCGGGCTCGGTGTCGTTGTCAGCAGCAGTGTCGTTCTCCGAAGTAGTCGTGTCGTTGCCCGCGACCTCGGTGTCGTTGTCAACAGCAGTATCGTCGGTAGCAGTGTCGTTCTCCGAAGCAGTCGTGTCGTTGCCTGCGGCCTCGGTGTCGTCGTCAGCAGCCTCGGTGTCGGTAGCACCAGTCTCGTTGGTAGCACCGTCGTCCGCGGTATCGGTAACAGTGAGTGTCCCTGAACGTTCCTCGTCACCGGCAGTGACTGTCCACTCGTAGTCACCTTCGGGGAGGGCAATCCCTTCAGCAGTGAAGGTGACAGACCCCGTGTCGTCGGTGCTGGCAGTCACTTCCTCCTGAATCTCTTCTCCATTGATCTCGAAGACGACGTCAGTCTCGGCTGGCTCGCCATCGGCGGTAGTCACGGTGACGTCGAACGTGCTCGCTTCAGTCGTCGCGACCGAATCCGGTGCATCGACTGTCACCTCGAGGTCAGTATCAGCACCGTCGTCGGCGTTTGCAGCGGCCGCGGTTGCTGCGCCCGCAGCGACTGTCGACAGAGCGACCATCGACACGATCATCACTGCGGCGAGTACGGTCCATCGCGTTTCTCGAGTTGTTTCGAATGTCATGTGTTTCGGGTAGTGTCTGAGCGGATTTTCATCGAATCGCCGGCGCCGTCTGCAGTACCACGCCGTCAGCCTCCGAAGCGTAGTACCGGCGGTTTCGCGGCGTGCAATCGGCGGAGACCGCGGCGGATGAGTCAGTGTTGGCCGCACGCGAATCCGGTAGCGGCGACCAGTCCCGTTTCACGGCTCCTTCGCCTCGAGTCGACGCCGTCTCCGGTTCGCTACTGCGGTCGGTTCGAGTCTGCGAGGGTGAGTATCCCTCCGTGTTTTGGATCCGTTGCCTATCGCCGTTCTCCGACTCACACGGTTATACTTACAATCGAGTTAGCGATGGTCTCGGGATAGTCTCACTCACTACATACGTGTCGGTTGAAATTTCAAGCAGCGAAACGGCGACTCGAGATCGCGTATCTCCCGACCTGTCGGGCGTACGTTCACGTACCCGGGAAAGAGATCAATTTCACCGGCCGAACAGGGTGCAACGCGCTATCAGGACGATAATAATGATCTGTTTCTCCGAGGTATCGATCACATGGGACCATTGCAACCATCCCGACGAACACTGTTGACAGCCGCAGCCAGTTGTGCACTCGCCGGCGTCGCTGGTGCTAATTCGAACGCAGAATCCGACAGCGACCTTACGAGAGACTCACAGCAAATTCTCGACGGCACTGACCACGAAACGACGGTGTACCGGACGGTTGCAGCCGCCGACGGACCGACCGTGCTGGTCGTTGGCGGAGTACACGGCAACGAGGTTGCGGGATACGAGGCGGCGAGCGCCATTGCTGAGTGGGAAATCGATGCCGGCACGCTCGTAACGATCCCCTACGCGAACGCCGATGCTGTCGAGCAGCGGACGCGCACGGGGGAGGATGGCGTCGATCTCAACCGTCAGTTCCCCGAAGGCGAGGAGCCAACGACAGACCTCGCCAGAGAACTCTGGACCGTCGTCGACAACTACGATCCCGACGTGGTCATCGACCTCCACGAGTCGATCGGCATCTACGCCGGCGGCCCCGTCGACGGCGTTGGACAGGCGATCTTCCACTCGAACAGTACCGAGACCGCCACCGATGCCGAGCAGGCTGCCGACGCCGTGAACCGAAACCACGTCGATAAACCGGGGCTCGAGTTCGAGACTGATACCTTTTCCAAACCGGAAAACGAACCGAGCGGGTTGCTCGTCCATAAGGCCGCTCGAGATCTGAACGCGCAGTCGTTTCTCATCGAAACCCTCTCGCGCGGCCCCGACCTCGAGACGCGCATTCACTGGCACACACGGTTAGTCACGAACCTAGTGGAAGAGGGACTGTTCGAACCTGAGCCAGCGACCGATGACTCGGCCGGTGACACATCGGACGACTCCGATGACGAGCCAGTCATCGAAGAGTGCCCCGAAGACGCTCTCTGAGAACGCCGCAGAACCTTCGTTTTCGACAGTCAAACCATTGAGCTTGCACGATGGACAATCGCGGTATACGGGTCGGCTACTTTCCGGGCTCACCACTGGCTGCCGGCGAACGCCTACTGATGGGCGGTGAGTATTTAGTGTTGTTTGTTGACAACCCACACATGAAGTCCGAATCGATTCGCGACCCCGATTCCGACGACGAGCGACCCGTCCGCTTGCTTTCGGATACTGAGTCGTTCGTCACGCTACCGCCGGCGCCCGACGACGCGACTGTAGCGGTCGTTCGCACCGATCCGGACGTCCGACTGTTGACCACTATCAGCACCAACGAGGAGAGTGCGTGGCCGGGAGTGAGTCAAGCCCCGGGACGGATCGTCGAGACCGACGACGGTCGGCGAAGCGAGTTTCGACTGGACGTCGATACGTTCGTGGACGCGGATATCCTGGACGTCACCGACGAGACGGGAACGCGGAGCGTCCGATCGATGACCGTCAGCTACCGACGCGAATCGCACCTCGAGCGCCTCCGACGCCGGCTTCGACGGTGGTGGGCGACGCGTGGGACGCGACCTGCACGGCCCGTACCCCGTTTGTGACTACGGTGTGACTCATCCGTGGAGTATCGGTTCGACTCGAGGCGAGCCCTGGAACGGGACTCACTGGCCTCGTCCAGTTACGACCGAGCGAAGACGGACTCCTCAGGCGTCGTCGGAGCAGTCGCGGTCGTGATCGACATCGCTCTCCTCACAGCCCCAATCCTCGGGAACGGATTTCTCGGCGAGCGCGGTGAAGTCGATGTCCTCGACGGTAACGTCCGTGAGCACCGCGCCCTGCTCGCGCGCCCAGTCGAACTCCCGGAGGTCGAGTTCGTACGGGAACTCGACCCGCGTCTGGTGGAAGTCGTAGCGATCGGTCTCGCGGAAGTAGAGCCCGGCGGTGACGACTTCGGCGTCCGGATTCTGCGTCTGTATCGTCGCCGTGTAGCAGTCGCGAATCCGGATGTGGATCCGATCCGAGTCTACATCGTAGCCGCCGTCGGTCACCCGCGGAGCGTCGTCGCCCCCGACGACGCCGGTCGTCGTGGCGCCGGTTCCAACGGCCGCGAGCACCGCCCGTCGCGTCGGTCGTTCGGCTCCGGACATACGACACTACGCACGTCTACCCGACGGATAACGGTTGTTCGAGGCCACACCACTCGAGGCTGCCCAAAGGGTTTATTGTGATTCTCGCTCCGGTCGCTCGATTTGCTTGCCGCGTCGACTATTCAGTTGACGCGACTGTCCATGCAAGCCGAACGGCTTCCCCAGCGGGTCGCATCACTCGAGACCAATGTCGAAATCGGGTGGCGGCGTCACGGCCCGTCTCAAACGCTGGCTCATCAACGGGACCGCGCTGACGATCCCGCTGGTGATTACCATACTGGCGTTGATCCTCGTCGTGGATTTCGTTCTGGGGATGCTCTCGCCGATCGTCCGCGGCGTGATGTTCGTCTGGCCGAACGAGCCGCCGGAGGCGGTCGTCCAGTTGGCCATGATGGTCTCGCTGTTCGCCTTCTTTCTGCTGGTCGGTATCGTCGCCGAGTACACGCCCGGCAAGGCGATCTCCCAACGCGTCCACGCGACCATGGAGACTATTCCGGGCGTGAGCACGATCTACGAGAGCGTTCGGCGAGCCAGCAAACTGCTGGTCGACGACGACACGGACCAGTTTCAGGACGTCAAACTCGTCGAGTTCCCCCATCGAGACGCCTACATGCTGGGCTTTCTGACGGCTCAGACGCCCCCGGAAATCGAGACGCAGGTCGAGAACGGGCCGATGGTGACGATCATGGTTCCGCTGGCACCTAATCCGACGACGAACGGATTCATTATGCACATGCCCGCCGAACACGTCTACGACGTTGACGTCACCGTCGAGGAGGCCTTCCGCGCGATCGCGACGCTGGGCGTCGCCTCCGACGATCTCGGCGACGCCACCTGAGCGCGGCGACAGTCTCTAGTCCCTGACGGTCACCGAATGCCCCAAAATAGCTTGGCCGTACATACATACTCGAGCGGACCAAATACGCAGTGTGGCCACGTGACCTGACTGGGAACCAGGACACGGCGTGTGCATCGCCGGCGACCGCCGGCGACGAGAGCGGCGAACGGACGGTTCGTCGTGGCCCGGCATCGATCCGTCCGGTTTTGACGCCGACTGCGATCTCGAGCCGAGCGACGGCACCGGTCCGCGGTCAGCGACCCCAGCCGTCACGGATCGGCCGCGGTTCAGTTCCGCCCTGCTTTGCTACCATTTATACCGGCTGGCGCCCCTACGAGAGTGCAATGGCGCAAGCGGGCAATTCTGAACTCGTCGACTCGTTCGAGCAGTTCTTCCGCAACTACTACGATAACGAGATCAAGCAGCTTGCGCAGCAGTATCCGAACGAGCAGCGCTCGCTTCACATCGACTGGCAGGACCTCTATCGCTACGACCCCGATCTCGCGGACGACTTCCTCGCCCAGCCCGAACAGCTCCAGCGCTACGCCGAGGAGGCGCTGCGACTGTACGACCTCCCGATCGACGTCAGCCTCGGACAGGCCCACGTCCGAATCCACAACCTCCCGGAGACCGAATCTCCCGAGATCCGGGAGATCCGCGCTCGCGATATGAACTCGCTCGTGGAGGCCCGGGGCATCGTCCGGAAAGCGACCGACGTCCGCCCCAAAATCGAGGAAGCCGCCTTCGAGTGCCAGCTCTGTGGCACCCTGACTCGCGTTCCCCAATCGAGCGGCGACTTTCAGGAACCCCACGAGTGTCAGGGCTGTGAGCGACAGGGTCCGTTCCGCGTGAACTTCGACCAGTCCGAGTTCGTCGACTCCCAGAAGCTCCGCATCCAGGAGAGTCCCGAGGGACTGCGGGGCGGCGAGACGCCCCAGTCGCTCGACGTCCACGTCGAGGACGACATCACCGGCGAAGTCACGCCCGGCGATCACGTCTCCGCGACCGGCGTCCTCCGCCTCGAGCAACAGGGCGACCAGCAGGAGAAGTCCCCCGTCTTCGACTTCTACATGGAGGGGATGTCCGTGGACATCGACGAAGAGCAGTTCGAGGACATGGACATCACCGACGAGGACAAGAAGGCGATCTACGATATCTCGAATCAGGACGACGTCTACGAGCAGATGGTCGCCTCCATCGCGCCCTCGATCTACGGCTACGATCAGGAGAAACTCGCGATGATTCTGCAGTTATTCTCGGGCGTGACCAAGCAGTTGCCCGACGGCTCGAGGATCCGCGGGGACCTGCACATGCTCCTTATCGGGGACCCCGGTACGGGTAAGTCGCAGATGCTGAGCTACATCCAGAACATCGCGCCCCGAGCCGTCTACACCTCCGGGAAAGGGTCCTCCTCGGCGGGACTTACTGCAGCCGCCGTCCGCGACGACTTCGGCGACGGCCAGCAGTGGACCCTCGAGGCCGGTGCGCTCGTCCTCGCCGACCAGGGGATCGCTGCGATCGACGAACTCGACAAAATGCGCGCGGAAGACCGCTCTGCCATGCACGAGGCCTTGGAGCAACAGAAGATCTCGGTCTCGAAGGCCGGTATCAACGCCACCCTCAAGTCCCGCTGTTCGCTGCTCGGCGCGGCAAACCCGAAGTACGGCCGGTTCGATCAGTACGAGCCGATCGGCGAGCAGATTGACTTAGAGCCGGCGCTCATCTCCCGATTCGACCTGATCTTCACGGTCACCGACCAGCCCGACGAGGAGAAAGACCGCAACCTCGCGGAGCACATCATCACTACGAACTACGCCGGCGAGTTGACCACCCAGCGCGAGGAGATGACTTCGCTGGACGTGAGTGCCGAGGAGATCGACGAAATGACCGATCAGGTCGACCCCGAGATCGACGCCGAACTGCTGCGCAAGTACATTGCCTACGCGAAGCAGAACTGCCACCCGCGGATGACCGAGGCAGCCCGGAACGCGATCCGAGACTTCTACGTGGACCTGCGCGCGAAGGGGACCGACGAGGACGCTCCCGTTCCCGTCACGGCGCGAAAGCTCGAGGCACTCGTCCGCCTCTCGGAGGCCAGCGCCCGCGTGCGCCTCTCGGACACGGTCGAGGAGTCGGACGCGAACCGCGTCATCGAGATCGTCCGCTCGTGTCTCCAGGACATCGGCGTCGATCCGGAGACGGGCGAGTTCGACGCGGACATCGTCGAGGCCGGGACCTCGAAGTCCCAGCGCGACCGGATCAAGAACTTGAAACAGCTGATCAGCGACATCGAGGAGGAGTACGACGACGGCGCGCCGGTCGACATCGTCATGGAACGGGCCGAGGAGGTCGGCATGGATCAGTCCAAGGCCGAACACGAGATCGAGAAACTCAAGCAGAAAGGCGAGGTCTACGAGCCGAGTACGGACACCCTCCGAACGACGTGACGTCGCCGATCGGCGTCTGCATTCTGTCGTCGAATTGCGTTCGACACACCGCTGGCCGCCGCTTCAGAGTTCTCTGAGATTCATCACCGTCGAACGGATCGTCACCGGCGCGACGTCGGCGACGGTGGCCGCGTCGGCCTGCGTGATCGTCGGCCACTCCGCGCGTTCGCCGGCGGCCTTGTAGAGACACGCCGCGGCGACCCCACTCGGGTTGCGGCCGCCGATCAGCCCCTCCTCGAGGAGCGTGTCGACGTACTCGCGCGCCCGGTTCTCGATCGCCGTCTCGAGGTCGAGTTGCGAGGCGTACCGCGGCAGGTACTGCGTCGGATCGATCGGCCCCGTCGGGAGGCCGAGTTCGCGATTGAGCGCGTCGTAGGCGACGGTGAGTTCGTCCTCGTCGGCGCGGGCGACGTCGGTGATTTCGTCGATCGTCCGTGCGTTCGAGCGCGTTCGACAGGTCGCATACACTGCAGCGGCGGCGAATCCCTCGAGCGATCGACCCTGGAGGAGCCCTTCTGACTGAGCCGACTCGAAGAGCGCACACGACTGTTCTCTAGTTGATTCCGGCAGCGAGAGATGGGTGTTGATCCGGCGAATCTCGGTGAAGCCGTAGACCTGGTTCCGGTCGGCTTTCGAGGAGATCCGCGCTCGATTGTGTTCGCGCCGCAGTCGGGCGATCTGGCGTCGTTTCCGTCCGGTTAATCGGGCGCTGTACTTGCCGCTCGAACCGGAGCCGTAGCCGATTTTCGTGGAGAGTCCGCGATCGTGTCGCGAGCGGGTCAGGGGCGCGCCCGTCCGCCGTTGATCGGTCTCCTCGCCGTCGAACGAGCGCCATTCGGGGCCGCGATCGATCGCATCCTCCGACGAGACGAGACCGCACTCCTCACAGATCGTTTCGGTACCTCGAGTCCGCAATCTCCCATCACATTCGGGACAGACGGGAGCTGAATCCGTGTTCACCATTGGTAATTTCCTTCTGCGAAATTAGTTAGTCAGACCATGGTACTTAAAACACTGGAATTTCGAAGGTAATTAACGACGATCTGTCCTATCAAGAAAATCTCAGTTCGCGGTCGGCCGATCGCCGCGACGTTCGGTCGATACGATACTGCTACGAGTCACGGAAGCGCTCGACTAGAGCGGGAAGCCGGCCGTCGGATACCGAACTCCCGTCGGTCGCCGCGCGGTCCTCTAGGAGGCGTTCGTATCGATCGATCACCGCCTGCCGGCGTCGCTCGCTCGCCTCGAGTGCGTCCTCGAGGGCGGCGACCCGTAGTTCGAGTTGCGTCCGTTCGATACGAGCGGCAAGCGGAACGGACGGTCGCTGGTCGCTCGAGTCGATGGGAGGGGGTGTAGGGTCAGTACCCTGGCGGTCGGCGGACATGGGTCGCCGTTCGATTCGATTTCGTCGGGGAAAAACCTCAGTCAGTCGGCCGTCAGACGCGTCCGACGCGCGTCGTCCTGCCGTCTGACTCGCGTCCGTCTGACCCGTGGCCGTCTCAGTCCTGCAGGTGCTCGAGCACGCCGTCCGTGTCGGCCGGCACGGGTTCCGGGTCGCTCCCCGCCGCGGCGGCGGCGTCGGGGTCCTTGAGCAGGTGGCCGGTCGTGAGACAGGCGACGCGCTCGTCGTCGTCGACGATCCCTTCCGCGCGGAGCTTTCGGAGCCCGGCAACTGAGGCGGCGGAGGCGGGTTCGACACCGATTCCTTCGCCCGCCAGATCTCGCTGAGCTTCGGTGATCTCCTCGTCGGAGACCGCGACGGCGGTGCCGCCCGTCTCGCGGATGCCGGGCAGGGCCTTCGGCGCGTTGACGGGGTTGCCGATCCGGATCGCGGTCGCTCGCGTCTCGACGTCCTCCCAGCGCCGGACCTCGTCGGCGCCGTTCTCGACGGCCTCGACCATCGGCGCCGCGCCCTCGGCCTGGACGCCGGTCAGCTTGGGGACGTCGTCCTCGTCGAGTTCGCCCGCCTGGACGAGTTCGCGGAAGGCCTTGTACAGCGCCGAAGTGTTGCCGGCGTTGCCGACCGGCAGGACGATCCGGTCCGGCACGGTGTCGTAGTCCGCGAGGAAGCCCTCGAGGATCTCGAGGCCGATCGTCTTCTGGCCCTCCAGCCGGAAGGGGTTCAGCGAGTTCAGCAGATAGGCCTCGCCCTGTCCCGCGAGCTCTTGGACGATGTCGAGGCAGGCATCGAAGTTGCCGTCGACCTCGAGAATGCGGGCGCCGTGGAGGCTGGCCTGGGCGATCTTGCCCGCCGCGACCTTCCCCGCGGGGAGGAGCACGAGCGTCTCCATCCCGCCGCGGGAGCCGTAGGCGGCCAGCGCGGCGCTCGTGTTGCCCGTCGACGCACAGGCGAGGCGGCCGACGCCGAGTTCCTTCGCGACCTTGACGCCGACGGTCATGCCGCGGTCCTTGAACGAGCCGGTCGGATTCATTCCCTCGTGTTTGATTCGCAGGGCCTCGACGCCGATCGACTCCTCGAGTCGGGGCACCTCGTACAGCGGCGTCGCACCTTCCTGGATCGAGACGCCCGATTCGAAGGGCAGGGCGTCGGCGTAGCGCCAGACACCCTCGCCCTCGAAGTCGTCGAACGTCGGGAGGTCGGCGTAGCGGACCTCGAGCAGGCTGTCGCAGTCGTCGCAGGTGTAACGGACGTCGTCGAAGGGCGCGAACGTCTCGCCGCACTCGATACACTCGAGCCAGACGCCGTCGTCGGCGTCGTCCGGGACGGCCGGCTGATCAGCGGAGAGGCTGAGACTCATTGTCCCTCGAGAGGGAGGCGACGGGGAAAAAGTAAGTGGATTCGGCAGCGGGTTCACGGCGGCGCGCCGTCGAACTCGTCGATCACCTCGTGTACCGTCGCCGCCCACGCGTCCAACGCCTCGTGGAGCATCGCCTTCGTCTCGGGAACGGGGACCGCGGTAAACTGGTAGACGTAGCCGCCGCCGTCGAGCAATCGTCTGTCGCGCCGAACGAGCCCCCGGTCGCGCAACGTCGACAGCGATCGAGTGACCGTGCTCCGGTCGCGCTCGAGCGCGTCGGCCAGTTCGTCGATCGTGCTACCCGGCCGTTGACGGAGGACGAGATACGTTCGCGTCTCGTGATTCTCGATTCCGAATACGCAGCTCATCACTTCCTCGAACGGCGGGTCGGACTGCTCCATCAACTCCCCGAGGCGGTGCTGGGAACGGTCGGTCATATCGGTCCGTACGACCGACGAGGTGAAAATAGTCGCTGGACCGCGTTCACGCGTCCTCGACCGCTCCGTATCCCATCTTCCGAATACAGGCTCGCATCTCGCGTTCGCTCTCGTGTCGGTGCAGCCGCGTCGGCGTGTCGCAGTAGAACACCGAGCCGTCGTACCGCAACGTCACCTCGTGTTCAGCGTCGAGAATTGTCGTCGTCACCACGACTCGCCGACCGTCCCGAATCGCGGTTATGATCTCGTCGGCCGTGCACTCCCCGGCGTCGATCCGCAGCGGATCGGGCATCGTCCGCCACTGTGCGGACCACTTCAAAGAGCCTTTTCCCGCCGTCAGTGATGTGATCACGGGTATGCGTGGCCGATACACGACCGAGGTACTGATACACACACCCATGCCCTACGATCGGACATGAGTCAAGAAACGGCGACTCGAACCGACGAACGGACGACGACCGCACTCGCTCCGTGGCAAGCGGGAACCGTCGGCGGTATCCTCGGTGCCGTCGTCTTCGGGGCGATGATGGCGATGCAGACGCCCGCCGTCCTCGAGGCCGCGATTCCGGCCATGTACGGTCTCGAGGGCGGGCTCGCGGGGACGATACTCCACGTTTCCCACGGGGCCGTCCTCGGTGTCGTCTTCGCGGCGCTGCTGGTTGCGGCGGGCCGATCCCATCTCGGCGCGGGTTCGGCCCTCGTCGCCGGTTTGGTCTACGGCATCGCGGTTTGGGCGGTCCTCGCCGTCGTCGTCATGCCGATCTGGCTCTCGGCGGTCGGGTTCGGAATGGCGCCAGCCGTCCCTAACGTCGCCGTCGAGAGCCTCGTCGGTCACGCCGCGTACGGCCTCATCCTCGGCGTCACGTACTCGCTGCTCGCGCGGTAACGCGAGCGGGCGGGTTCGAACACGGTGCCGATCACCTTTTTGTCCGGGTCCTTCCTCACTTCGTTCGGTCGAACCACTCGGAAAAACCTATCAGCGAGAACGAATCTCTCGCTGAACGAAGTGAAGCGACGGTCAGCGAGAGACCAAAAATTCCGAACGCTCACGATGTTCGCGTTCGGTCGCTTACTCGAGCAGCCAACTCAGTAACGCCTTCTGAGCGTGGAGCCGGTTCTCGGCCTGGTCGAAAACGACCGAGCGGTCGCTCTCGATGACGTCGTCGGTGATCTCCTCGCCGCGGTGGGCGGGCAGACAGTGCATCACCGAGGCGTCGGCGGTGTGCTCGAGGAGGTCCGCGCTGATCTGGAACCCCTCGAAGTCGTTCATCCGGACGTCGCGTTCGTCCTCCTGGCCCATGCTGATCCAGACGTCCGTGTAGATGATATCGGCGTCCGTGGCGGCCTCGACGGGGTCGTGGGTCGTCGTCGGGTCGCCGCCGAGGTCGCGGGCGCGCTCGAGCACCGCGTCGTCGATACCGTACCCCTCCGGCGTCGCGACCGTCAGGTCGATATCGGTCAGCGCGGCGCCGACCGCGAACGACTGGGCGACGTTGTTGCCGTCGCCGATCCAGGCCGCGGAGACGTCTTCGAAGCCGCCCTCCTGCTCGCGGATCGTCAGCAGATCGGCGAGCGTCTGGCAGGGGTGGGCATCGTCGGTGAGTCCGTTGACGACCGGCACGGAGGAGTACTCCGCTAACACCTCCATGTTTCCGTGTTTGAACACTCGGGCCATCACCGCGTCGACGTACCGCGAGAGGGTTCGCGAGGTGTCCTTCAGCGGTTCGCCCCGTCCCAGCTGGATGTCGTCCTCGCCGAGGAAGACGGCGTGGCCGCCCAGCTGGGTCATCCCCGTCTCGAAGGAGACGCGGGTGCGGGTGCTCGGCTTCTGGAAGATCATTCCCAGCGTCTGGCCCTCGAGGTCCTCGTGGTCCTCGCCGGCGTGCTGAGCGCGTTTGTACTCCGCCGCACGCTCGAGGATGGCGTCTAGTTCGGCCGGCGTGACGTCGTCGACGTCGAGGAAGTGTCTCGGCTCCGTCTCGTTCGTTGCTGTTGTCATGGTATGATCTGTAAAACGACTATTGCTCACTGAGCGTCCGCGCGACGCGCTCGAGGACCGACACCGACTGGTCAAACTCCGACAGCGGCAGTCGTTCGTCGGGCGCGTGATCGAGGTCCGAGTCGCCCGGCCCGTAGGTGACCATCGGGCAGTCCCAGGCCCCGGCGTAGATGTTCATGTCGCTCGTGCCTGTCTTTCGCACCAAGCGGGGATCGCCGCCTTCCTTGCGGATGGCGACGCGAAACGCCCGTGCGACCTCCGTCCGCGGGCTCATCATCACCGGCGGGACCTTGTCCTTCCAGGTCACGGTCCCGACCTCGAGTTCGGCCTCCGTGGCTTCGCGGACGGCTCCGACGTCGAGCGCCGGCGGCACGCGCAACTGGACGTCCATCGTCGCCTCGACGGAGAGGCCGTCGTCGCTGACGCCGCCCTCGATGTCGACCGGCTTGGTCGTCACCTGCTCGAAGACCGGTTCGTACTCGTCGCCCTCGAAGTACTCCTCGACGGCCGACCACCAGCGGACGGCGTGTTGGATCGCGTTCGGGTCCGGCCGGGAGGTGTGGCCGGACTCGCTTGTCGCGACGTACGTGCCGGCGATCAGGCCGCGATACCCCAGCGTGATCCCGTCGGCACCGGAGGGTTCGCCGTTGACGACGGCATCCGGTTGCTCCTCGCGGTCATCGACCAGGTAGCGCGACCCCTTCGAGTCGACCTCCTCGCCGACGACGCCGACGAAGGAGACGCCGGTGCGGACGGCGGCGGCCGCCATCGCGGCGAGCGGTCCCGTCGCGTCGACGCTGCCGCGACCCCAGAGGATCTCGTCGTCGCCGGACTCTTCGACCTCGACGGGGATGTCCCCCGGCACGGTGTCGATGTGCGAGGTCAACAACACGGCGTCGTCCGCCGGCGCGCGGACGTTCCCGACCGCGTCGATCCAGACCTCCCGGTCGTGGACCTCGAAGAATTCCACGAGGCGCTTGGCCGCCTCGCGTTCCTCGCGGGTGGGCGACGGGATCGAGACGAGATCGATGAGCAACTCGCGGGCCTCGGCAGCCGACACGTCCGTCGGTTCGCTCGAGTCCGCGTTCATGATTCGGTGTCGGATGCGACGACCGCGGTCAGCGCGTTCACGAGTCGATCCGCCTCCGCCTCGTCGATCACGAGCGGCGGCAGCAGACGCAGGACGGTCCGCCCCGCGGGAAGCGCCAGTACCTGGTGGTTCATCGCCAGATCGCGAGCCGCGCGGTTCGCACCGCGTTTCAACTCGAGGCCGACGAGCAGGCCCTCGCCGCGGACCTCGCGGACCGAATCGCCCAGCGCGGACTCGAGTTCGGTCATGAGGTAGTCGCCGATCTCGGCGGCGTGAGCGGGCCGCTCCTCCTCGACCAGCGTCGAGACGGTCGCGTGGACCGCCGCGGCGACGACAGGGCCGCCGCTGAACGTGGCGTTGTGCGAGGCCGCGCCGTCGGCGATCCAGTCCTGCACCGCGACCGCGCCGACGGGCAGGCCGTTGCCAAGTCCCTTCGCCGTCGTGAGGATATCGGGCGTGACGCCCGCGTTCTGGCAGGCCCACATCGAACCCGTCCGGCCCATGCCGGTCTGGACCTCGTCGAGGACGAGCGCCGCGCCGGCCTCGTCGGTGAGTTCGCGGGCGGTCTCGAGGTAGCCCGCCGGCGGGACGTTGATCCCGCCCTCGCCCTGAATCGGCTCGAGGATCACGGCCGCGGTCTCGTCGTCGACCGCGTCGGCGAGTTCGTCGCCGTCGCCGTAGGGAACGAACTCGATGTCGCCGGCCAGCGGCTCGTACGGTTTCTTGTACTTGTCTTTCCAGGTAGCCGCGAGTGCTCCCATCGTTCGTCCATGGAACGACCGGGTCGCCGCGACGATCTTCGACTCGCCGGTCGCCGACCGGGCGAACTTCAGAGCGGCCTCGTTGGCTTCGGTCCCGGAGTTACAGAACCAGGCGCCCTCGAGTCCGTCCGGCGTCGACGCGACGAACGAGGCGTAGGCGTTCTCGCGCGCCTCGACGGGGTAGGAGGAGTCGACGAACGTCAGGTCGCCGACCTGCTCCTGGACGGCCTCGACGACGGCGGGATGAGAGTGGCCCAGCGGCGTACACGCGAAACTCGCGCCGGCGTCGATGTACTCAGTGCCGTCGGCGGTGTAGAGAAACACTCCCTCGCCGCGCTCGATGCCGATCGGCTTGCTTCCGGAGACGAAATCGAGATCGCTCATTGCGTTACTTCCTCCGTGTCGGTATCTAACACGCCGGGCTCGAGGGTCGTGCCCTCACCGTCTAGCGCGCTCGAGATCGGTTCGTCGGCGTTGGCGGTCGCGACGATCACCGATGCGGCGCCGCCCTCGAGCGCTTCTTCGGAGGCCATGACCTTCTTCGTCATGAACCCTTCCGCGGCGTCCTTGACGGCCTCGAACTCCTCGGGGGTCGACGCCGAATCGATCTTGGTGGACTCGTCGTCGGGGTCCTCGTAGATCCCCGAGACGTCTGTGAGGACGACGAGGTCGGCCTCGAGCGCGCCCGCGATCGCGGCCGCGGCGCGGTCGGCGTCGGCGTTGACCGCCGTGTAGCCGCCGGACTTCTCCTTGCCCAGCATGGGAACGGAGACGACGGGCGTGTAGCCGCCCTCGAGGGTCGTCTCGAGCAGGTCGGCGTTGACCGACTCGATCTTGCCGGAGTGGTCGCCGCGCTTGATCTTCTTCTTGCCGTCCTCTTTGACGCGGACGGCGGACTTGCGCTTGCCCTCGAGCAGCTTGCCGTCCGTACCGGAGAGGCCGACGGCGTCGACGCCCTCGTTGTGCAGGCTCTCGACCAGATCGGTGTTGAGCTTGCCGGGCATGACCATCTTGAAGACGTCCATCGTCTCCTCGTCGGTAAAGCGCCCGACGACGCCGCCGGGGGTCTCGACGTAGGTGGGCTCTTTCCCGAGGTCCTCCAGGGTCTCGTCGACGGCGGTCGAACCGCCGTGCGTCAGCACGACGTCCTCGCCGTCCTCGACGAGGCTCGCGACGTCGGCGAGCGCTCCTTCGGGATCGACGGCGCGTGCGCCGCCGATTTTGACGACAGTAGTCATCTCAGGGTGCCCCCACGGGGTGGAGCCCCGTAAACTCGAGTCCGGCCGTTTCCTCGAGACCGAGCGCGATGTTGGCCGCGTGGACGGCCTGTCCGGCCGATCCCTTCATCATGTTGTCGATCGCCGAGAAGACGACGATGCGCTTGTTCGAGGGGTCGAGTTCGAAGCCGACCTCGGCGAGGTTAGTGCCGGCGACCGATTTGGGCTCCGGATACCGATACACACCGGAGCCGCCGGCGGCCATCCGGACGAACGGCTCGTCCTCGTAACACGCGCGGTAGGCCTGCCACAGGTCGCCCTTCGAGACCGGCCCCGAGGGGAAGACGTGGTTCGTCGCGCTGGCGCCGCGGATCATATCCACGGCGTGGCAGGTAAAGGAGACGCTCGTGTCGAGGAACTGCTCGATCTCGGCCTCGTGGCGGTGGCCAGTCGGCGCGTACGGACGGACGACGCCAGAGCGCTCGGGATGCGAGGAAGCCTCGCCGCCACCGGCGCCTCCCTCGGAAGAGCCGACTTTGACGTCGACGACGATCTGCTCGCCGCCCTCGAGGATGTCGTGCTCGAACAGCGGGTACAGACCCAGAATGGTGGCAGTGGCGTTACAGCCGCCGCCGGCGATCAGGCCCGCGCCCTTGAGGTTCTCGCGGTTTATCTCCGGGAGCGCGTACTCGGCCTTCTCTAGGTACTCGGGCGACTCGTGGCCGTCGTACCACTCGTCGTACTGCTCCTCGCTCTCGAGGCGGAAGTCCGCCGAGAGGTCGACGACGGTGTCTGCGATCTCGAAGAACTCGTCGATCTGGCCCATGGAGACGCCGTGAGGCGTCGCCGCGAACAGGACGTCGACGCTCTCGAGGTCCTCCGGTTCGGTGAAACGCAGGTCCGTCCCGCGGAGCGGCGGGTGGACGGAGCCGACGCTCTTGCCGGCCTTCGAGCGGCTGGTGACCTCCGTGAGTTCGAAGTTCGGGTGGCCCGCGAGCAGGCGAAGCAGTTCGCCGCCCGTGAAGCCGGAGCCGCCGATGACCGTCGCGGTGACGGTCTCGGCGTTCGCGTCGGCGCCGGTCTCGGTGCCGACCGCCATCAGGCGCTCACCTCGAGTTCGTCTTCGGTCTCGGCGTCGGCTTTCGACTCGAGCCAGTCGACGACGGTGCCGGCGACGTCGGTCTCGACGGCGCCGTCGAGGGCTTTGAATTCGACCGTGTGGTTGACCTCGTGGACGGTGTAGCCGTCCTCAGTTTCCATCAGGTCGATGCCCAGCAGGCCACCGCCGACGGCGTCGCTGGCCTTCTTCACGAGGGCTTTCGCCTCCTCGTCGGGCTCGAAGACGTCCGTCTCGGCACCCTTGGCGGCGTTGGTGATCCAGTGGTCGGAGGATCGGACCATGCCGGCGATGGGTTCGCCGTCGGTCGCGAGCACGCGAATGTCGCGGCCGGGCTTCTCGACGAACTCCTGGACGTAGAACACCTTGTGCTCGTAGTGGCCCAGCGTCGCCTTGTGCTCTAAGATCGCCTCCGCGGCGTCCTTCGAGTCGATCTTGGCCATCAGGCGTCCCCACGAGCCCACGACGGGTTTGAGGACGCAGGGATAGCCGAACTCTTCGATGGCTTCCATCGCGGTCTCCTTGGTGAAGGCGACCTTCGTCGCGGGCGTGGGTACGCCCGCCTTCTCGAGTGCGAGGCTGTTTTTCACCTTATCGGCGCAGATGTCCGCGGTCTCGTGGCTGTTGACCACGGGGATGCCGTACGCCTCGAAGAACTGCGTGGCGTACAGGCTCCGGCTCGTGGCGAGACAGCGGTCGACGACGATGTCGAGGTCCGCGAACTCCTCGGGCGCCTCGCTGATGTCGAAGGTCTGCTTGCGGACGTCGATCTTCTCGATCTCGTGGTCGCGCTCGCGAAGCTCGTTCAGGAGGAGCTTCTCGTCCTTGCGGATCCGGGAATAGAGTATTCCTACTTGCAAGGTCACTCACCCCAGTCCTCTTCGAGCTCCGGGGCTCGCTCGAGGACTGGCGGCTCGGTGTCGACGACTTCCAGCTCTGCTCCGCACGTGGTACAGTCAACGATCTCTCCCACTTCCAGATCGTCGTGCAGGGACACCTCAGCCCCACACTCGACGCATTCGGTCATTGTACCTGCAACTGGGGGCCGGTGTCCCTTAAAGCCTTCGAAATTAACAGCAAAATTACATTAACTGCACTGTCCGCTAACGGTCTCCTGACGCCAGCATACCGCAGTTTTAATTTGACATATCATTTGGTAGGTAGTTTGTCCCCTCGCGGGGACGGCCGCAGCGGGAACGGAGTTCCCGCTCGCCCGTAGATTCGTTTCTCGCCTACGGACGGCGGGAGCGAAGCCCCCGCTGGCTCGCAGGTCCGAGCAGACGGACCTGCGAACGGCGGTAGTCGCGGCGGTCGCGGACGGCGCGGAGCGACGGCGGGAACGGCCTCAGACATAGCCGTTCACCTCCTCGCGGAGCGCCTCGTGGGCCGCCTCGAGCGCCGCGTCCAGTTCCTCGAGGGTTGCTTGATCGTCCGACTGCGACTCGCGAGCGAGTTCGAGTTGGTCGGCGACCGCCTCGGGGGCGGGGCCGCCCTGCGAGTCGCGACTCGCCACGCTCGCGGCGGGATCGAGGGCTTCCTCGACGGCGTCGGGGTCGACCAGCGACTCGAGGGGTTCGCCCAGTACGTCTCTGGCGGCGGCCTCGAGGGCGTCGTAGTCGGCCCCGTTGTCGCGCGGCTTCGCCGCGTGACTGTCCGCGGAACTGCGTTCCGCGCTATTTTCCGCGGCGTGTGCGACCAGTTCGTGTGCGGTGCGGAACGGCAGACCGTTGGCCGCCAGGAGGTCGGCGACGCCGGTCGCCGTCGAGAACCCCTCGCCGGCCTCGGCAGCTAGCGTCTCCTCGTTCCAGTCGGCCGTCGCGACCGCGCCGGCGGCGACCTCGCTGGCTTCCGTCACGGCGTCGACGGTGTCCCAGGCGTGGGTCGTCGCCCGCTGGAGGTCCCGGTTGTACGCGCGCGGCAGTCCCTTGAGCGTCGTCGTCAGCCCCTGTACCCCGCCGGCCGCGTCGCCCGCGACCGCGCGGACGAGCTCCAGCGTGTCGGGGTTTTTCTTCTGGGGCATGATCGACGACGTCGAGGAGTAGTCGTCCGAGAGGTCGACGAAGCCGCGGTTCGCGAAGATGACGACGTCTTCGGCGAGCCCCGACAGCGTCGTCGCGTGCGTCGACAGCGCCTGCGTCGCCTCGAGCAGGAAGTCCCGGCTCGAGGAGGCGTCCATCGAATTTTCGACGACAACGGCGGAGCGCTGCTCCGCCGAGCTCCCCCTCGCGTTGCTCGCGGGACCCCCGTCGAAGCCGAGTAATTCGGCCGTCCGCTCGCGGTCGATATCGAACGTCGTCCCCGCGAATGCGGCCCCGCCCAGCGGCGACTCGTTGATCCGACCGTAGGCCTCGAGGAGCCGCGCCGTGTCGCGACGCACCGCGCCCTCGTAGGCCAGCGCCCAGTGGGCGACGGTGGTCGGCTGGGCGGGCTGGAGGTGGGTGTAGCCGGGCATGATCGTCTCCGCGTGTGCCTCGGCGACCGCGACCAGCGACTCGCGCAGCGCCAGCGTCGTCTCGATGGACTCAAGAACATCCTCGCGCAGGCGATACCGGATGCAGGCCGCGACCTCGTCGTTGCGCGAGCGCGCGGTGTGCATCTTGCCGCCCTCGGCGCCGATGCGCTCGATGACGGCCGTCTCGATGGCCTCGTGGACGTCCTCGCCGTCGGGCAGAGAGTCGTGGCCGTCGACCTCGATGGCGTCCAGCGCGGTCAGAATCTGTCCGGCCACGTCGTCCTCGACGATCCCCTGCTCGGCGAGCATCACCGTGTGCGCGCGGTCGACCTCGAGGTCGGCCTCGAAGATCCGTTCGTCGGCTGCGAGCGAGGAGAGGAAGCTCCGGGCGGGGCCGCCGCTGAAGCGGTCCCGGCGGACGACGCCGTCGGATCCCGAATCCGACGAGGATCGCGATCCAGTGGATCGCTCACCGCCCTCACTGTCGGGGTCGGTTCCACCGTCGGTGGCGGCCTCCGACTCGAACGCGGGCCCGTCGTGAGCGCTCTCCTCGGTCATCGTTATTCCTCGTCCTCTACGTCGGAGCCTTGCTCCGACGAGGATCCGCTCGCTTCGCTCGCGTCACCGCCGCTGCCGTCGGTGGCGAGTTCCGGCTTCTCGACGTCCTCGGCGTTGGCCGCGATCGCCTCGTTGGCGAGGCGGCGCTGGAAGCCGTGGTACTTCGCGACGCCGGTGGCGTCCTCCTGTTTGATCTTGCCGACCGTCTCGGTGTCGAAGGACGCGTGCTCAGCGGAGTACGCCGCGAACTTGCTGTCGCGTGCGACCGCGCGGGCCTGGCCGCCTTCGAAGCGGATCGTGACGGTCCCGGTGACGCGTTTCTGGGTCTCGGCGATGAAGCCCTCGAGCGCGCCCACGAGCGGCGCGTCGATCAGGCCCTCGTAGCCCTTCTTCGACCACTTCTGGTCGATCAGCTGCTTGAATTCGCGTTCCTCCTGGGTCAGGACGAGCCCCTCGAGCGCCTCGTGGGCGTTGAGCAGGGTCGTCGCCGCCGGGTGCTCGTAGTTCTCGCGGACCTTCAGCCCGAGCATGCGGTCTTCCATCGAGTCGGTGCGGCCGACGCCGTAGGCCCCGGCCACGCCGTTGAGATGCTCGATGAGTTCGACGGGTTCGTACTCGACGCCGTCGACGGCGACGGGGTAGCCCTTCTCGAAGGTGATCTCGATCTCCTGGGTCTCGCCGGTCGGCGCCTGGGTCCAGGCGTAGATGTCCTCCGGCGGGACGTAGTTGGGGTCCTCTAAGTCGTCGCCCTCGACGGAGCGGCTCCAGAGGTTGGTGTCGATCGACCAGTCGCCGCCGCTGCCGCCCTCGACGGGCAGGTCCTTCTCCGCGGCGTATTCCTGTTCCCACTCGCGGGTCAGCCCGAGTTCGCGCACGGGGGCGATGACCTCGAGGTCGGAGTCGCGCCAGATCGCTTCGAAGCGGAGCTGGTCGTTGCCCTTGCCGGTACAGCCGTGGGCGATACCGGTACAGTCCTGTTCTTCGGCGACCTCGAGGATCGCTTCGGCGATCACCGGGCGAGCCAGGGCCGTCCCCAGCGGGTAGCCCTGATAGGTCGCGTTCGCGCGAACGCCCTCGAGACAGAGGTCGGCGAACTCTTCTTTCGCGTCGACGACGTAGTGCTCTAAGCCGAGCGCGTCGGCGGTCTCTTCGGCTTCCTCGAACTCGGAAGCCGGCTGGCCGACGTCAACCGTGACGCCGATAACGTCGTCGTATCCGTACTCTTCCTCGAGCAACGGGACACAGACAGTCGTGTCCAGGCCGCCCGAGAACGCAAGTGCCACGCGGGTCATGTCGTATGCGAGGAAAGCGGAAGGAGGGACTTAAGCTCATTGGTTTAGGTCCCGTAAATTAACGGTAGAGAAGCTGCTAATTGGAAATTCTGCGTTTGATGGATCGTTGGAACGAACCGGTTCGAGGGGAGGTAGGTAGTAGTCGGGCTCAACGGCCCGGCCGTCGCCGTCGCGGTCGCCGCGGAGAAACAGCCCCGTCGGTACCGGGTGCGGCGGTCGTGGCGCCGACGGTGTGACTCATTGGTGGTGCTATGAGCAGCATCGGTATTAAATCCTGCTACCTCGCAAATATCGCGGGTATCAGGCCGCGAGCCGGCTGTGCGGTGGTGTCACACCACATAGAAGCGAACAGTGCGAACGCATTGGGCCGGCGGCGGCTACTCTTCGTCTTCCCCGTCGGGCAACGCCAGGACGTTTTCCCGACCGATCCGAAAGACGTCGATCTCCCCGTCCTCGCGCAGTCCGCTGACGACCTGACTCGTCTTCGCCTCGGTCCAGTCCAGTTCCGAGACGACTTCCTGCTGTTTGATCCGTCCGCCACGCTTCTCGAGCAACTGCAGGACGCGTTCCTCGTTGCTTAACAGTTCAGGGGGCGGCATCTCGTCCTCGGGCGCGGCGGCGTTCCCGTTCGTCGTCGACCCACCGTTCGTCACGCTGGCCGACCGGTCGCCGGCACGATCGCCTCTGAGCCACCAGCCGGCCGCGCCGACGGTCGCGAGCAGGGCGAGGGCACCGAGGACGAGCAGCCACGGCCTCGGCCCGTCGGTTCCGGGATCGGCTTCGGTCGACGGGTCGGTCTCGTTGCTCTCCTCGATCATCACGATGGTCGGCGGCGTCGACGAGAACGGATCGCCGGCGTCGCCCCACCGGACCGACTCCAGATCGCTGTCTTCGGAGCCGCCGGTTACCGACCCGCCGTCCCCTTCGGGCTCGGGGCTGACCTCGTCGATGGTGTACCCTTCGGGCGCGTACACCTGTAACCAGGTTCCGCTGGGCAGGGAGAGGCCGACGAGCGCCGAGCCGGCCTCGATTTGGGTCAGTTGCGGGTAGGCGAACGAGTCCCACTCGAAGGTCACCACGACGTGGCCCATCTCCCGCGGCGCGGAACTGTTGTCCGTCGCGACGGTGACGTTCTCGATCGCCATGTCTCGGTCGGTCGCGTTCTCCCCCTCGCGGAGGATGTCGTTCCACCGGTCTTCCTGGCTGTCGGCGTACACCTCCTGATTCGACTGGACGTCGCTACTGAGTTGCCCCCACTCCTCGTCGGTCTGGTTCTCGAACCGGTAGTCGACGACGAACGTCGCCGACCCGTTTTCGTGGACGAAGACGTCGATGAGTATCTCGTCGGCCTCGTCAAGGCGGTCGCTCGCGCTACCCTCGTCCTGCAGGGCTACCCCCTGGGATCCGGCGTCGGCGGCCGCACCGATCGGAACCGCAACGGTCGCCACGAGCATGCACCCGATTCCCACGAGCACCCAGAACAGGGCCCAACGCCCCTGCTCTCTCAGGTCCATTATAGATATATGCCAGAGCCGCCCAGATAGGTCTTTCCGAGCCCGTAACGGTGTATTTTTCACACAGTCAGGTGTCCGTGACTGTATGCACGACTCGCGCGGCGAACTCGAGGTCGAGACCCTCCTGAAAATCGTCCTCGCACTATTCGCCATCTTCCTGGCGTTTCAGATCCTAGAGATGGTCATCGGCGGTATCGCGAGCCTGCTCGGCCCGTTCTTCGTCCTCGTTCAGCTGGGGGTCGCCCTCGTGATCGTCCTCTGGCTCCTCGAGCGGATCTGAACGGACCCGTCGACCATCACACTGATACGCGAATACGCCCTACGTCGACCGAAGTGTACAGCGTCAACGTTCCGGTCCCCGGACGCGTCCGTCGGCTCGCCGACGAGCTCTACCCCGAACTCGTCGGTTTCGACCGCGTCCGCGAGGACCACTCGTGTCTGCTCAAACGCCTCGGCGAGGCCGACCACGTCGCCCAGCTGCAACACCGCGCCCACCGCGCGCTCGAGGGCGAACCCGCCGTCGAGGCTCGAATTACGGGTATCGACTACTTCGAGGAGCCGCCGCTCGGGACCGCCCCCGTCGTCTACCTCGCCGTCGAGAGCCCCGGCCTCGAGTCGATCCACGCCGATCTGACCGACTCCTTCGAGACCGTTGAGGGACTCGAGGGCGGCGACTACGTCCCTCACGTCACGCTGGCCCGCGGCGGCGACCTCGAGGCCGCAAAACGCGTGGCCGACCGCGAGATCGAGCCGATCCAGTGGACGGTCAGCGAACTCGAGTTCTGGGACGGGACGTACAAGTTACCGGTGAGTCGGGTCTCGTTGCCCGCCTGAGGTTCCCTACGGCGGGACTCGGGCTACGGCGCCGGCGTCTCGCCGTCGTAGGCGTCGTGATCGCCGTAGAAGTTCAGCATCGAGAACTTCAGCTTCTCGGGGTCGATGTCGATCAGTTCCTCGCGCTCCTCGTGGGGGAAGGTGCCGTTGACGCTGTACCGACCGAGGTCCGATTTCGCGGACCTCGAGTAGCGACGGTCCAGCAGCGCGCGAACGCCCACGTCCTCGGGCGAGCGGATCACGCGGCCCAGCGCCTGTCTGGTCTTCCGAACGGTGGGGATCTCGACGGCGTAGCGCCAGCCCGTCTCGGTCCCGTCGAACGCCGCGTCGTAGGCCTCCTGAACCGCCTCGGCGCGGTCGTCGAGGTGGGGGTACGGAACGCCGACGACCAGCACGGTGTGTGCGTCGTCGCCGTCGAAACTGACGCCCTCCGCCAGCGTTCCCCACAATGAGGTACAGAGCACGGCGCCGTCGTCCGCGACGAACTGCTGGCGTAACTCTTCGACGGACGTCCCGGGCTCGTCCAGATAGACCGTCTTTTCGGTCCGCCCCTCGAGTCGCTTTGCGTATCGCTCGGCCTCCCCGTAGTTGGGGAAGAAGGCGAGGGTGTTCCCCGGGGTCATGCGGACGGCGTCGTGGATCGTCTCCGCGACTTCCTCCTGGACCGCGGGGTCGTCCCGGTCCGAGGAAAACAGCGGCGGCGTCTCGACGGCGTAGGTCCGTCGGTGTTCAGCCGGGAACTGGAGCCCGTAGGCCATCGTGACGGGGTCCTCGAGGCCGAGCACGTCCTCGGTGACGTCGAACGGCTGCAGCGTCGCGCTCATCAGGATCGTTCCGTACACCTCCTCGAACAGCCGGCCCGTGACCTGGCGGGGGAGACAGGTGTACAGCTCCGCGCGGCCGTAGATTTCGTCGGTGCCCGCGTCTCGAGTGACGGAGACGACCGGGTAGAGTCCCTCCTTGCTCCCCTCGTTCATCCAGGCGCTGACGAACGCCGCGGCCTGTAAGGTCTGACACTCTGTCCGCGTGGCGGTCTCGCCCTCGCGGTAGGCCTCCTCGTACTGCTCGTCTAGCTCCTGGCCCAGTTTCATCGCGGCCTCGAGATCGTCCTCGATCCCCCGACCGGAGTACCGTTGCAGGAACTCGAGCGTGAGATCGTCCTTCCGGTCTTCGTTGGCGATCGAGATATCCTCCCAGTTCTCGTCGATCCGCTCGCGCTCGCCGAAACCGAACGAGTCCTCGTAGGTCTCGACGAGCGCACGGTGAAAGGCCGAGAGGACGTTGGCGGCGTCCTCGGATCGCGGGTCGTCGGCGTCGGCCAACTCGTCGAGCGCGGAGTCGAAGGTCCGCTCGGAGCAGGTTCGGGTGGCGTGTTCGCGGGCGGCGTCCTCGACGTTGTGGGCCTCGTCGAAGACGGCGATGACGTCCTCCGGATCGCGGCCGAGCCATCGGAAGAACTGCTCGCGGATCATCGAGTCCAGCAGGTGGTGGTAGTTACAGACGACCAGGTCGACGCCCTCGATCCCCTCCTTCAGCAGTTCGTAGCCGCAAAAGCCCTCCCGTTCGGCGTACTCGTAGATCTCCTCCGGCGTCCGGACGTCCTCGAAGAGCCACGCGAAGAAGTCGTCCGTATCCTGGGTGAGATTATTGCGGTAGTAGTCGCAGACGTTCTGTTCTTCTAAGTCCTCGAGTCGCTCCTCGATGGACTCGAGTTCGTCCATCACCGCCGAGCGGGCGTCGGCCGCGCCGCCGTCGCCGCCCTGACTCTCCTCCAGTAGTTCGCGCTGGCGGCGCTCGAGTTGCCGTTTGTCCCGCTCGGCGTCGACGACGGCGCGGGTGTTGTCCCGCAGGGCCTGGCACTCCTCGTAGCCGACGTCGATGTGACACATGGAGGATTTCCCCTTGAACACGATCGCCCGAATGTCCTCCTCGCGGGTGATCGCGCGGGCTTCGGCGACGAACTGGCGCATCTGCTGGTGGACGTTGGTCGTGATGACGACCGTCTTGTCCTGCTCGCGGGCCACCTCGAGGGCGGGGACCAGCGACGAGAGGGTCTTGCCGGTCCCGCAGGCGCCCTCGAAGAGGACATCCTGGCCGCGGGTCAGCGAGTTGTGGATGCGGTCCATCGCCTCGCGCTGGTTCTCGTACGGCTGGTCGTACGGGAAAAAGCGCATGTACCCGGCTGTCTCGGACACGGTGAGTGATTGGTTCCCGCTACGATAAAAGGATTCGTCTCGGTTCGGGGTTCCGACCGACGCCCGGCGTCGCATTCGTACGGTTCGTCCGTCACCGATGCGACGCCGAAGCTATGGAATCGATGTCACGTAACGAGGGCCGGCTATCGCGCGGTACAGCGACAAACGTGTCGAGTCCATCGCCTCGAACATGGCCATCCCGGGGTACGATTCGAGCAACGTCGCGGAGTACACACTCGAGCAGGTCGGCGCTCGCGTCGATATCGTCGCGGGCGTCGTGCCCGACGCGTTCGGCCTCGAGAAGAGCGCCGACGAGCCGCCGGTCGACGCGCTCGCGGATCCCGTCGACCTCGCGGCCCTCGACGAGGTGAAGGCGATCGAGGCGATGCGAATCGCGCTCGTCTACGATCCGTCCAGACTGCCGCCGGGCGCGAGTCCGACCGACGTCGCGGTCGCCGTCGATACCGACGAGGGGTGGGAGCCGCTCGAGTCGACCGTCGACTTGGAGGAGACGACGGTGACGGCCGTCCTGAACGATCGGCCGCCGGGGTCGACGGTCGTCGCGGGCTACGACGACCGGGACGACGAGTCAGTCGAACCGGCCGACTGACGGATCGCCGCCTACGTCTCCGGCTCGATGTAGACCTTCTGTATCTGGTCGTCGTGATCCTGCAGGGCCCGCTCAAGCGCCGTGATGCGCTCGTCGATCGTTTCGGCGTCGAGAGCGGGATCGAACGCGACGTCGGCCGTGAGGAGCAGTTCCTCGGCCCCGAAGTAGACGGTCCGGAGATCGATGAGTTCGGTGACGCCGTCCCAGTCGGCGACGATCCGTCTGAGTTCGTCCTCGTCCTCCTTGGGGAGGCTCTCTCCGAGGATGAGCCGCTTGTTCTGCCACGCGAGCGCGACCGCGAATCCCATGAGCATGATCCCGATGAGCAGGGCGGAGCCGGCGTCGTACATCGGATTTCCGGTGGTCCTGGTGAGATAGATCCCGAAGAGGGCGATCCCCGCGCCGGCCAGTGCGATGGTGTCCTCGGTGAGTGCGGTCAGGGTCGTCACGTCGCTGGTCTTTCTGAACGCCTCGCGGAGGCTCGTCCAGCCGTGTTCGTCCATCTGGCGGCTGATCCCCTGATAGGCCTTCCAGAGCGCGTAGGACTCGAAGGCGATCGCCCCGAGCAGCACCGCGTAGTTGACGTAGACCGGATCGAGGGGCTGTCCGAGCAGCGTGACGTCCTCGCTGGCGCGGTGGACGCCGCCGTGGGTCAGCGCGTCGTAGCCGTGGTGTGCGCTCTCCCAGCCGGCGATGCCGAAGAGCATAATGCTGACGAGGAGGCTGTAGAAGAACTGCGCCTTCCCGTGACCGAACGGGTGGCTCCGGGTGGCCTCCTGTGCGCCGTACTTGATCCCGACCAGCAGGAAGATCTGGTTTCCCGTGTCCGAGATCGAGTGGTACGTCTCCGACAGCATCGCGGGACTGCCCGTCAGCAGATACCCGCCGAACTTCAGAATCGCGATCGCGCCGTTCGCGAACAGTGCGGCGAGGACGACGGAGGTGCTACTGGCCATCGTCACCATGTTCGGACGTATCCGTTAAAAGTGTCGGCCGCGCGACGACAGTGTCCGACTTCGAAAGGAACCTGTCGACGCCGCTCGAAGGGCGACCATGATCGCGATCTTCTCGGACACGCATAGCAGCGACGGCCACGACCTCGAGGGCGAGGCCCTGTCCGTGGCCCGCGAGGCAGACACCGTGATCCACGCGGGCGATTTCACGAGCGCGTCGGCCCTCGAGGCCTTCCAGCGGGAGTGCAATCTGCTATATGCCGTCCACGGCAACGCCGACGGCCCGGCCGTCCGAGAGCGCCTGCCGACGGCCCGCACGGTCGAGGCCGGCGGCGTTCGCTTCGCCGTCACCCATCGTCGGGACGGCGGCGAGACGGGACTGGCGATATTCGGCCGCTCGCGGGACGCCGACGTCGTCGTCTTCGGCCACAGTCACCGCCCGACTGTGACCGAGACCGAGGACCTTCTCCTGTTGAACCCCGGCAGCCACGCCGATCCGCGCGGGAACCGGCCGGGATTCGCCGTCCTCGAGGAGCGAGCGAACGGAGACGGCCTTGAGGGCGAGATCCACGAACCGGACGGAACGGTCCTCGAATCGTTCGAACTCGAGGTCCGGCACGAACGGTAGCGAAGACGCGTCGCGTTGACGGCGCTGTTCCAATTCGATGTCGATCGTCAAGTCGGAGCGCGGTCACTGCGGCGCTTGGACGCTCACCGATGAGAACGCTCGGCTATCGCTCGCCGACCTCGTCGGCGTCGGTCGGCGAGCTATCGGATCACGACAGTTTGGAGCGAACCGACGAGAGGAGTCCGCCCGAGTCGACCGGTTCTTCGTCGCCGGCATCCTCAGTCGTCGCCTCGCCGACCGCCGATTCGGATCGGTCGCTCTCCGGGTCGGCGAGCAGTCGGTCGACGGACTCCTGTTCGGCCGCGTTCATCCCGGCCGCACCGGGCTCGCCGGCCGGTGATGACGCGGCGCTCTCGTCGGCGGCCGACTCCTCGGCACCCCACTCGAAACCGTCGTCGACACCACCGTCATCACCGTCGCTGCTGATACTGCCGACGATCTCCGAAACCGCGTTCTCCGGCAGCTTCGCTCCGTCGTCATCCGGCTCCGTCTCTCGTTCGGAAAACGCGACTTCGGTCGCGGTCGATGTCGCGTTCTGCCGACCGGTATCGTCGGGATCGCTGCCGGCCAGTGCTTTCGGCCGTCCGGTCGCCGCTTCGGCGCCGGTGGTTTCCCGTCGAACCGCCTCGAGGGCCGACTCGAGTTCGTCGATCCGATCCTCGAGCCGGTCAACGGTCGCGACGGCCGTCGCGGCCTGCCGCTCGACGTCGTCGTTGACCGACTCGACGTTGTCGACGAACCCGGTCAGCGACTCCGTCTTCGCCTCGAGGGCAGCGAGTCGCCGTTCCTGTTCGTCGAGCCGCGTCTCGAGGCGTTCGACGGTCTCGGTGAGCGTCGCCAGATCCCCCAGCTCATCGACCTCGTAGTCGCCGTCGATGACGGCCCGTTCGACGGCGGCGAGACGATGGTCGATTCGATCGATATCGGCCATGGGCTATCTGCCCTCTCGTTCCCATTTAAACCTCAACACGAAGAAAGGGTCCAATAGCGGGAGTTGGCTCCCTCGAGCGGCGGATGCGCGGTTCAGTCAACGCGACGGGACCGATGTCGTCGACCAGCGGCCGGTCGTCCGTGACGGAACGGCCCGGAAGTCGATTCAGTCGGTGCCGACCGTCGGAGCGGTGTCAGAGTCAATGTAGTCGCTCGCCCGCGGGCTGTCGCCGCCGTGGGGCGTGTCTCGCCACCGAACCTGCGCGGCGTGGACGGTCTCCGTGGCGTCGTCGATGACCACCACTTCGCCGGGCTCCGTCGGCATTCGGTCGTCGAGCGACCCGTTCATGTACGTCGGCTGGGCGCTCTCGAGCGCCTCGAGATCGGCCTCGGAGGTGAGCCGGTGGGAGACGAGGACGTCCGACTGGGAGATGCCGACCGGCGGGACGGCGCCGGGCCGCTGGGTCGCGGTCACGAGGCTGACTCCCGGCGCGCGGCCGCGCGTAAGAATCGTCCGGAGGGCCGGCTCGGCCACGCCTTCGAAGAACGTGTGGGCCTCGTCGAGCAACAGCCAGGGGAGCCGATCGATCGTCCCGCGGACTCGAGCCCGGTAGAGCGCCTCGCCGACGCCGCGACAGATGGCGTTCATGGCTCGAGCCTCGAGCCCGGAGACGTCGACGATCGTCACCTCCGGCCCGCCGAGGTCGGCCGCCGAGAGGCCGTCGGGATCGAAGACGTCCCACGACGCCGCGAGGTTCAGGTGGTTGATCGCGGCCCGCTTGTCCGCGTCGGGCGCGTCGGTCGCCTCGACGTGGTCGCGCATGGCGGCGATGGTCGCCGATTCGGTCGCCGCCTGCCAGACGAGGCTCCCGGCACCGCTTTCCGGCGAGAGATCCAGCAGCGCACACCAGGATTTCGGGTCGAGCGAGGTCGCTTCGACGGCCGGAGAGGAGACCACATCGGTCGGTACCGGATTGCCCTCGGCGTCCTCGGCGAGCGTGTCGAAGACGCCCATCGGATCGACGATCACGGGCGCGACGCCCCGCGATCGCGCGAGTTCCTCCGCGATGACGCCCATCGTGAACGACTTTCCGTACCCGCGCTTGCCGACGACGAGCATTGCGTGCGGGCCGTCGAGGTCGAGAAAGAGGTCGGCCCCTTCGCTCCCATCGAGCGCCCGGTATCGACCGAGTCGTCCTGCGGGTCCCTCCGCTAGCTCGTCGCCGCGCCCAATTACGAAGCTCATAGAGATAATATCCCCACTATATAAATTATAATTTTCTGCCATAGTTTAAGTATAAAGGGTAGAGGAATAGCGGCATGCTCCGCAAGGAAATGCGAACTGGCGGCTCCGATCGCGGATCGAGCAGTCGCTTCCGTCCGGGCGGCAGGTCAATCGCGGGACGGCCGAGTCGGCGATCCGCCGGGAAGCGACAGGTGATGTTCGGCGCCCCCTCGAGAAAGACGGGGCATCGAACCGGTACGACGGCACGAGTTGAGACGCTATGGATACGGTAGCGTACGAATCGGTGATCGGAGTCTCGTACGGGCTGTTGATCGCCGTCGTGACGGCGTCCCTCGTCGCGGCGGTCGCGATCGGCCTCGGCTACGTCCAGCGGCGACGACTGCCGCGGGCCGCGTCGGGCGTGATCGCGATCACGCTGACCGTTGGGATCGGCTACGCGATCGGCGTCTTCGCCGTCGATCCTCTGTCGGCGCAGGCGGTCCGGATCGCGACGGCGCTGTTCGTCACCGGGGTGATCGCCGCCTACGCGGGCAGTCTTGGCTGGCGACTCGCGACCGAACTCCCGCGGAAGACGTCGCTTCCTGTCGAGCGCGGTCGGACGCTCTCCGGCGATGCGATCGACGCGGTCGACGTGATGGGACAGGTGACGATCCGCGCCAGCGGCGAGGTCCGCGCCTTCGAGGGGTATCCGCCGCTCGACCCCGACCTCCGGGCGGCCCTCGAGGACGGAGCGTGGCGACTGCCGGCGGATCTGCCGCTCGCGGAACTCGAGACCCGCCTCGAAGACCGATTGCAGACGACCTACGACCTCGAGGCAGCCTCGGTCGCCGTCGACGGTCGGGGGTGGGCGACGATCACCGCGGCACCGCCGTCCAACGGCATCGCGAGGCAGGTGCCGAAGGGATGGCGTGCGGTCTCGGTCCCGGCGTTGCTTCCGACGGGACTGGCACCGGGCGACGACGTTCTGGCGATGACCGACTTGACGACCGTCGCCGGGACCGTACTCAGCACGACTGTCCGCGGAGGTAAGGGCCTGCGCGCGGACGGCGGTCACACACGAGGTACTCCGGCCGCGGATTCGTCCACTGCGATCGACGACCGCCCCACGGGTACGGAGACCGGCGAAGCGGCGCGGCCGTCGGCCACAGCGGTCCGCGGCGGCGAGGGCCAGGTGACCGTCGCCGTCCCGACGACCGACGCCGAGACGCTGCTCGAGGCCGACCGGGCGCGGATCGTCGTCGAACCCGGTGAAACCACCCACGAATTCGACGCGGTCTCGCTGCTCGAACGCGACGGGACGGCGATCCGCAAGGTGACGCTGACCGAGCCGATACTCGAGGCGCTCGACAACGACGCCCTCGGTCTGGAGGTGTTCGCGGTCCGCCGCGACGATATCGGTGAAACCTGCGACGCCGGCGAGACGGATCGGACTGACGACGAGACCGGCCACGCCGACGCGACGGCGGGCGAGTGGCAGTTCGATCCCGATCCGTCGGCGATCGCGGTCGGCGTGGAGGCGTTCCTCCTCGGAACCGACGGGTCGGCCGTCGACGCCGATCCGGATCCAGACGCGGCCCCACGCGACGGCGACCGCCGATCAATCGAGGTGGCCTACTGAGATGACGATGCTCGCGCTCGAGATGATCGGTGCAATCGACCTCCTCGGAACGGCGCTCCAGAGCGGCGACGCGTTCGGCGGATCGACGACGGTCGAGTGGACGCGGACGGCCCTGCTGGGTATCCTCGGTTACGGGCTGCTGGCGGGCGTCGGCGCGCTCACGGTCGCGTTCGGTTATCGTGGCGCGACCGTTCGCAAATCACCGCACGGAGCGGCCGTCCTCGCCGGACTCGCACTCCCGTCTGGCTGGCTCGTCCTCGAGGCGCTCCGCCGCGGTGAGGTCGTCGTCGATTCGCCGCTGGTCCACTACACGTCCGGCAGTTATCTCCTCGGGCTGGTGGCCGCTGGCGCCCTCGCTGCGACCGGCGGCTATCGGCTCGGCGACCACCTCGCGTGTGGCGTCTACGACGTGACGGAACTCGAGACCGACGGATCGGCCGCGGATCTCGTCCGATCGGCCGGACTCGCCGTCGCGGTCGCGCTCCCCGAGTCGATCGACGACGCCGAGGGGTACCCCGCCGTCGACGACGCCGTCAAACGAAAACTGGCGGGACGACAGTTGCGCTTCCCGAACGACCTCACGCTGCCGGAACTGCGATCCCGGCTCGAGGCGCGCCTCGAGTCCGACTTCGATATCGGCTACGTCCGCGCCGAACTCTCCGAGGACGGCGCCGTTGAGGCCGTTTCCGTCGGTGACCGGACGCACGGGATCAGCCCCTCGCTGGGACCGGATCGGGTCGCCGTCGCCGTCGCCGGCGATCCGCCCGCGCGGGCGAGCACCGGCGACCCGGTCGAGGTCTGGACGGACGGCGACACCCGGCAGTTCGTCGCGACGGGGACGCTGCGGGCCAGTACGGGACCGATCACGACGCTGCTCGTCGACGCGGACGACGCCGAGGCGTTCGATCCCGGCCAACGGTATCGCCTCACGACGCGGCCGGAGACGCCGAGCGCCGGCCACGCGCTGGTCGCCGCGATCCGAACCGGTGACGAGACGGTGACGGCGACCACGGCCGAGGACGGCGGCCCGCTCGAGAGCGAGTTCGCCGGCTGGGTGCCGGGCCGCGTGCTGGCGATCGAACGCGACGACGAGATCGTCTCGCTGCCGGCCGACAAGGACCCGCTCGAGGCCGGCGACACGCTCTACGTTTTCGGGACGCCCGACGAACTCGAGGCGTCGCCCTCGGACGCGGACGACTCGACGTTGGAGGCGGACGCGGACGAACCGCCGGAAGCGACGCCGCAGACGGTGGACTGACCGCCGGCACCGTCCGCTCGAGGCGTTAACCGCAGTCGGGAGATGCGTTCGCTACCGGCGACTCCGAACCGCAGGCCGGCCGGACGCCAAGGGCAATAGCTTTCGACCCCCTGATACAATATACGCGTATGTCCGAACTACGCGGTGCTGCCGAGACGGCCGTCCGGCAGTGTCTCGCCCTCGAGAGCCAGGAATCGTGTGCGATCGTCACCGACGACGACCGCGTTCCGATCGGGGAGGCCCTCTACGAGGTCGCAAGCGAGATCACCGACGACGCGGTCATCGTCCGCTACCCGCCCGGTGAGACTCACGGGAGCGAACCGCCCGAACCCGTCGCCGCGGCGATGGCCGGGGCGGACGTCGTCCTCGCGCCGACGACGAAGAGTCTGAGCCACACGCGGGCCCGAACCGAAGCCAACGAGGCCGGCGCCCGCGTCGCGACGCTCCCGGGGATCACCGAGGACGTTTTCACGACGGGGCTAGACGCCGACTACGAGTCGATCGCCGCCCACTGCGAGGACGTCAGAGCGCAGGTCGCCGACGCCGACGAGGTCCGCGTGACGACTCCCGCAGGCACCGACATCACGTTCGGGATCGGCGACCGCGAGTGGCTCTCGGATACCGGGATCGTCCACGAGGCCGGCCAGATGTCGAACCTGCCCGCCGGCGAGGTGTTCGTCAGCCCCGAGACCGCTGACGGGACGTTCGTCGTCGACGGGACGATGCGACCCCACGGCCTGCTCGAGGAGGGGCAGCGACTCACCTTCGAGGTCGAGGACGGGCTGGTCACGCAGATCTCTGACGACGAGATACGGGAAACGGTCGAGGGTGCGGCCGAAGACGTGGGCGACGCCGCGTACAACCTCGCGGAACTGGGGATCGGAACGAACGTCGCGGTCACCGACCTCGTCGGCTCCGTCCTGTTGGACGAGAAGGCCGGTGGCACCGTCCACATCGCGATCGGTGACAACGCGGGCATCGGCGGCGAGACGGAGGCGCCGATCCACCTCGACGGGATCCTGCGGGAACCGACGGTGTACGCCGACGGCGAGTCGATCGACCTTCCGACCGCGACTGACGCCTGATCGACGGCGTGACTCGAGCGGTCCGGATCTGGGCCTGGGTCGTTCCGGCCTCGAATTGCACGCACGGACCGACTTTCTGTCTCGTCTGAACGATAACCTATCTCGACGATCTGTGAGAACCTAGTGGATTCAAGGGGTGACAGGAAGAGTTCGGACCGATGCGCGACACTCGAGAGTACGATATTCAGGGGATCGAACTCGTCGACGACCGATACACGGTCGAACAGGGACTCATTCGGAACAAGTACAGGGCGCTCGACGCCGGCGGGAACACCGTCCTCAAGGGGAAACAGAAGATGTTCAAGCTGAAAGAGGAGTTCCCGTTCACCGACGGGGACGGTAACGAGGTGTTCACGGTAAAGGCCGGAGGGATCATGGACGTCGCGGGCAACTACGTCCTCTCGGACGCCCAGACCGGCGAGGACCTCGTCGCGCTGGACAACGACTACTCGCTGCTGCGAGACACGTGGACGATCCGCGACGCGACGACCGAGGAGAAACTGGCCGAGATCAACTCTCGCGGCGCGATGGTAACGCTGGCCCGGAACGTCGTTCCCTTCGGCGAGTGGATCCCGCACAAGTACGAGATCACCGACGCGGAGGGCGCTCACGTCGGCTCGATCAGCGGCCGAATCTCGTTGCGCGATCGCTACGATATCACCATCGACGACGCCAGCACCGTCCCGAAAGAGCCCATCGTCGCCGCGGCGATGGTCATCGACGCGATTCAGGGGAACTAGCCCTCTTCGGAGCACCCAGAGCGCCAGAACCGAACTCGCGGCCGGTTCGATCGACCCCGTTCTCGACTGGACGACGGCTTCAATCGCTTTTTAGGTGCGTAGCGTCTAGAACGGTTATGAGCGAAATCCCGGATCGGGTTCCGACGCCCTGTCCTTCGTGCTCGCCGGACCTCGAGACGGTCCACGAGGTACTCACGGAAGGCGGCGGCACCCTCACGGTTCGTTGTAGCGAGTGCAGTCACGTCCACAAGATCCAGCCCGAACGCGAGCGAGAGGTCACCCTCGACGTGGTCGTCTCCCAGGGCGGCGAGTCCTTCACCGCGAACGTAACGACGCCCGAAGACGAGACCGTCGAGGTCGGCGACGAGTTCATCCTCGAGACCGAGGAAGTGCTCTCGACGGTTCGGGTCACGAGCGTCGAACTCGACGGCCAGAAGCGCCGCGAGGAAGCATCCGTCGAGGATATCGAGACCGTCTGGACCCGCGAGGTTGACAACGTCGCAGTCAACGTCACGGTCCACCCCCAGGACGGCTCGCGCGACGACAGCCGCAGTGTCACGGTCCACGTCCCCGGCGATTACGAGTTCGAGGTCGGCGAGGTCGAGCAGTTCGGCGACGACGAGTTCGAGATCGACGCGTTCGTCGTCCGCAACGACGCTGCAGGCTACGATCGGGACCGCTACGAGATGGAGGGCGATTCAGTCCCCGCAAAGGACGCAAAACGCATCTACGCCTACGACCAGCAGACCAGCGCCTGGTCTGCCTGGTAGGGCGCTGATCGGACGCCGTTCGCGCCCGGTATCGGCCTCGTGCGACAGTCGAGGATCGCTCGAACGGTGCCGGCACTCGCCACCCACGGTCTATTGCTTGCGAGACGGTATATCGGACCATGTTTCGTAACTTCGGTTCCGATTCCGAGTCCGATCCCGACGACTACGAGGCCGCACGCGAGCGCATGGTTCGGACCATCGCGTCTCGAGTCGACGACGATCGCGTTCTCGAGGCCATGGAGTCTGTCCCCCGCCACGCTTTCGTCCCGCCGGACCGACGGGATCGGGCCTACGAGGACCGGCCCCTCCCGATCGGGGACGGACAGACGATCAGCGCGCCACACATGGTTGCCGTGATGGCCGATCTGCTCGGCTTAGATTCCGGCGACGAGGTCCTCGAGATCGGCACCGGTTGTGGCTACCACGCCGCGGTCACGGCCGAGCTCGTCGGCGACGAGGCGGTCGCGACCGTCGAGTACAGCGCCGAACTCGCCGACCGGGCCCGCGAGCAACTCGCGGAACTCGGGTACGACGGGGTCGACGTTCGGACCGGCGACGGTCGCGAGGGCTGGCCCGAGCACGCGCCCTACGACGCCGCGTACTTCACGTGCGCGACTGCGGAGCTCCCCGATCCCGTCGCCGATCAGGTGCGCCCCGGCGGCACGCTCCTCGCGCCGATCGGGTCCGGATTCCAGACGCTCGTCGAGGCGACGAAACGGGGGGACGGACGGCTCGAGCGCACCGAGCACGGCGGGGTCCGGTTCGTGGAAATACGCGGCCAGTAACGGCGGGTTGACCGCTCGATACCCGCCGGGTGGCGCAAGCGCGCCATTGATAACGACCCGAGCGATACCTTCAGTATGGACCCTGCGGTACTGCGCGAGGATATGGTCGACGGCCTCGAGTCCGCGGCCAAGGACGTCCTCCACGACGAGGTCGTCGCCGTCGCGATGCGGGACGTTCCCCGCCACGAATTCCTCGAGGACGATCGATCGGCCTACGCTGACCGAGAACACGAGGTGTTGGGAACGCGCGTCCTCGCTCCGAGCACGGCCGCCCGATTACTGCAAGCGCTGGCCCTCGAGGACGACCACGAGGTGCTGATCGTCGGCGCCGGGGTCGGCTACACGGCCGGGGTCGTGGCCGAAGTCGTCGGCGAGACCAACGTCCACGCGGTCGATATCTCCCGACCGCTGGTCGTCGAAGCCCGCCAGAACCTCGCTCGAGCAGGCTACGAGGGCGTACTGGTCGACCGCCGCGACGGCGCCGACGGCCTCCCGGAATACGCGCCGTTCGATCGCGTGCTCCTCGAAGCCGCCGCCGTCGAGCCCCCACGAGCCCTGCTCGAGCAACTGACCGACGACGGCCGACTGGTGTTTCCGCGGGGAACCCAGCGACAGCGACTCGAGGCCGTCTCGGCCGACGGCAGGCGCTCGCAGTTCGATCCTGTCTCGTTTGCGCCGCTGTTGGTCGAGGGCGAACAGTCGGGCGCCGTCGAGCGGAACCGGACGGCTCGCGAAGACCGGGAGTATGCCGTGCGCCGCGCGGAATCCCGACGCGGTTGGGAACAGGACTGGATCGAGTGGGAGGAGTCGATCGGCTCGCAGTGAGGTTGTCGATCTGACTGAACAGCCGCCGCTTCCGGCACCGTTCCGGGAAAAGGGGGGTGGGGGATTGGGGGTGGCGATAGAGTATCGAAGATCGCCACTAATTCGTACACGCCACGGGAGATTAACTATACTTCCTCTGTAATTAGTAGGGTGTTGATCCTTTCATCTAATTATTTAGATGCCGAAGATGAGTCGCTGAGACGGGTCCGTCGGACCGGTGCTCGAGCCGGACACGATCCTGACGACTGGGGTGAGTAGCGATCGATTTCGCTCGCTTGCGGTGGCCACCGTTGGTCTCACGTCGAGAGTCGTCCGCGGCCGGATTCCAGTCAGTTCGAACACGGAACTCACTAAGAACAATCAATCGGTGCGTACAACGGCGACTACTCGACGATGTCGCTGGTCGAGCGCCGGCAGCGAACTACGCTGATGGCTCTCGGTCGGTAGATCAGGGGGGAAAGTTGGGGGTGGGGGGATTGGGGGTGGCGATAGACTATCGCAGATCGCCATTTACCCGTATGTACCGGGAGGTGGTAAGTATAGCTTCTAATCAATTAGTGGTCTCCAGGACAGGATACTAATCAACTAGACTGCCCGTTGAACGCCAGCGTAACGAGCTTTCGCTCGGCCGCTCGCAGGTGGTAATGGTACGTTGGGGGCGTGATGTCGAGGGCATCGGCGAGGTCCTCGCCGGTGCTCTCTCGCGGCCACTCGAAGAACCCGCTGTAGTGGGCCGCCTGTAACGCCTCGAACTGCTTGTCGGTGAGCCGCTCCTCGAGGTGGGTGTCGAGCTGTCGGGCCGACCGCGTGCTCGTCGTCTCGCGTCGGGCCTCGAGTTCCGTCTCGGGATACCCCTCCCTGATCGCCTCGACCAGCGACCGGGTTTCGACCCGCTGGGGGACCTCGAGGACGAGCGTCGTCGACCCATTCCGCGCGGTCGCGGTCCGCAACTGGACGTCGAAGGTCCGTAGAATCTCTAAGATCGGCGACGAGGTGACCGTCACCTCGAAGAGAATCTCGTCGTCGCCTTCCGAGACGATCGAGACCGTCTCGAGCGACGCCCACTCCTCGAGCGGCGTGAGATCGGCGGTGTCCGGCGCGCTGACGAACATGACGACATCGTCGTCCCGTTCGATAATTCCCTCGATGGTCACCGCCCCCTCGACGTACTCGGCAAACCGGTTCAAGAGCAGTCGCGAATCGTGAACGGCGAGTTCGAGCTCGAGTCGGCTGTCCGTCAGCATGGCTCGCGTCCGCTCGACCGATCGAATCGCGTGGCCGATCGTCTCGCCGAGTTCGCCGAGAACCTCCAGTTCGCTGTCGCCGACCGAGTCGACCCCCGCCACGTGGACGAGCA
Source organism: Haloterrigena turkmenica DSM 5511 (assembly GCF_000025325.1). Classification (NCBI taxonomy): domain Archaea; kingdom Methanobacteriati; phylum Methanobacteriota; class Halobacteria; order Halobacteriales; family Natrialbaceae; genus Haloterrigena; species Haloterrigena turkmenica. Next base: position 368,825 of record NC_013743.1, read on the forward strand.
AGACGCCGTACTGGCGTTCGGTATCGGTCAGCGGGACCGCCAGAATCGTCTGATAGCCGTAGGTCAACGCCTCCTTTCGACGCCGATCCCAGCCGTCGGCCTCGAGCACGTTCCGGACGATCTGCACGCGGCCGGTCTCGAGGGTCTCCGCGACCAGGGAGAGTTCGGGCGCGCACTCACCGTCGTCGCGAACGCGGTCGATAAAGGCCGCGTCGATGCCGGCCCAGGCCGTCGGCTCGGACGGCTCGTCGTCGCTTGAGGCGATCCAGGCGAAGCAGTAGCGCTCGGTGTCGGCCAGCCGCTCGCACACCGTCGTCTCGATTTCGGTCCGCGTCGAGGCCTGGGCCACGCCGTGATTGATCTCGCGAACGATCTCGTTGGTGTGATTGAGCCGCGTCAGCTCCTCGTTTTGCTGGGTGAGCGTCCGATCGTGGTCCCGGAGCAGTTGCTCGCGCTCGGCCCGATCGAGCGCCGCCTCGGTGTTGGCCGCCAGGATGTGCAGCAGTTCCGTCATCGTCTCGTCGAAGCCGTCGACGTCCTCGGTGCCCGCGACCAACACGCCGTGGGTCCCCAGCGGGACGATCAGTTCGCTCCGGCTCAACGTCTTGGTGTCGGCGTCCCGCGTCACGTCCCCGTAGTAGGCGCTCTCCCCCTCCGAGAACACCTCCCAGACGTGGCCCTCTCCCTGCTCGAACTGCATCTCCGGATCGACGAGTTCCCGCGACTCGCGGATCGACGCCGCGTGCACTAAGATCCCGTTCGTCGGCTCGAACGTGTACGCCGCGGCGACGGGCACGTCGAGGATCTCGCCCGCGGTATCGACCGCCGACTGGTAGATCTCCCGTTTCGTGCTCGCACGCATCAGATCCCGCGTCGTCTCGTGTAACGTCGTCAGCGTCCGCTCGTACCGTCGCTCGCTCTCGCGCAGTTCCGTCTCGGTCCGATACTGGGACACCGCGTTCGTGATCTGGTTCGCCAACAGCGCGTACTGCTCCTTGCCGGACTCCTTCTGCAGGTACTGGGTCACGCCGGCCGCGATCGCCTCGCTGGCGATCTCCTCCGAGCCCCGCCCCGTAAACAGAATAAACGGCAGATCCGGATCGCCCTCGCGAACTCGCTCTAACAGCTCTAAGCCCGTCATCTGGGGCATCTCGTAATCGCTGACGATGCAGTCGATCTCTCGTTGCTCGAGGATCTCCAGGGCCGCCGTCGCGTTCGTCGCCGCTTCGGCGACGATCGCATCGCGTTCGCGTTCGAGCATTTCGCCGGCGAGATCGGCAAAGCCCGGTTCGTTGTCGACGATGAGAACGGTGATCGGTTTCGTCATTGGTTACCAGTAGCGCCAGTTGTTGCAGTCCACTGAGGGATCACCGAGCGGGTACTAAATAATTAGGTTCTCGAGCGACAACGCCGTCGGACAGTTCTCGCGGCGGCTATCAGGGAAGTCGCCGTTCGAATCGATACCTCTCGGCTCGCTTGACGTTCGGATGATCGATTTCGGGTTCCGTGAGTCGGAGATACGTGTTTTTTCGTCCGGCGGCCTCGAGCGGCACCCAGTACAGTTCGTCGGTATCTTTGCACCGAACCGCGAAGGCGTCGATATCGCCGTCGTAATCGGTCAGTGCAACGGTTCCGTCGACGGTGGTTTTGCTCGCAGTTTTGAACCGAACGACCTCGTCTTCGATCCACCCCGTCTTACACTGTACGCGACGCAGTCCGTGTTCCGTATCCACGACGAGATCGTATCTATCGTTATCCCCGAACGGGATCGAAACGGAGTATCCGTGCTCGATCAGCGCGGCGATGATCTGCGCCTCCGTTTCGTCGCCGGTCTGTTTCGTGTTCCGCGGTGCCATAACAGCGCTCTCGCTCGGCATCCATCATAAACGTCAGAACGGTTCGTCAAACGATCTATTCGAAGCGTCGAGTTTCGTCTGCTGCAGCCACTCAACTTCTCAATTCCCACTACGCACTGTTCCTCGTATTGATCGTGAGAAGGATTCGAGACGGTAGTTGATCCTCAAATACTCGTCAACACCGAACGATCCGCTCATCGAATTGAGGTCGAAAAGCGCTCGGAGCGAGAGTTGAACTGCCTGAACTCACCTGCCTCGGTTGGCTCGTTCCGTCGTTCAACTCCCTTATTTCCGTCTTTCCGCTCATCAGTGACGAGCACACGCTATGCGGTACTCGTCGGTTGTTGTTCGCGGAAGAAGACGCCCGGAGCGGGATTTGAACCCGCGTCACGACCGTGACAGGGTCGTATGATGGGCCACTACACCATCCGGGCTTCCAACGCAACTCATCGTTTCCCGGTGACGGTATTAAGGGTTGTGTTCTGGATATTATTCAGCTGTCTTATCATTATCGAAGACCGTCTCCCGTTTGGCGCTCCTCGAAGTAGTCAACCGAGATAGAGCATATTTCCCAGGGATCACTTCGATCTATCTGCGGAAAAAGGCTCCTACAGTGGGATTCAACCATCAAACCCCGCTCACCTTGCGCGGTCGTTCGTGCGGTTCGGGCCCTTCTTACCGGCTCCGGTCCCAGAACACTCGCGAACAACGAACTGGCCGTTCACCGAATTGAAATTGGAAGAAGACGCCCGGAGCGGGATTTGAACCCGCGTCACGACCGTGACAGGGTCGTATGATGGGCCACTACACCATCCGGGCTTCCAACGCAACTCATCGTTTCCCGGAGACAGTATTAAGACTTTCCAATTGATCACCGTGTGGTACGGCGAATCGAAACACGGAGGCTCCCTCGAGCCCACCCAATGACACACCTCCACACGCTCCACAAGGAATTTAACTGATACTGGGGTACTGTCGCACGTGATCGGTGCCTCCGGTCAGGGCCGCTCCGGTCGAGTAGCCGCGCTACCCGCTCGAGTTAGTAACCGTTAAATGCGTCCCGGCGGTATTCTGCTGTAGTATCTCGTGACAGCCGCTTCTCTCCCGATAGCCGACACGCACACCAACCCCAACACATGGTAGACGTAAGCCAACACGAACTCGTTCCGGAGCACACCGTACTCGACGAGGACGCGCTCGAGGAAGTCCTCGACGAGTATGCCATCGACCGCACAGACCTGCCGAAAATCAAGCGCAGCGATCCCGCCCTACCGGACGATGCGGAGATCGGAGACGTTATCAAAATCGTTCGGAACTCACGGACAGCCGACCAGGCAGTCGTATACCGACTCGTGGTGGAATAAATGTCAATGGAACTCAATCGCGAGAAACGGCGAGAGATCTCGCGCGAATACTTCGCGAAGGAACGGATCGCCGAACACCACTACCGATCGTTCAACGCCTTCCTCAACCGAGGGATGCAGGAAGTCGTCGACGAGAAGGAGACGATCGACACGGACATCGGCGACAAGGAAGGGGAGGAACCCGTTCACGTCAAACTCGGCGACGTCCGCGTCGTGACCCCCCGCGTCAGGGAGGCGGACGGCTCGGAAGAGTTGCTCTATCCGCAGGAAGCCCGGCTGCGCAACATTACGTACTCCGCGCCGGTCTTCATGGAAATGTCTATCGTCAAAGGCGAGGAGGGCGACCAGCGGGTCGTCGACTCCACCGAGACGAAGATCGGTCGGATGCCGATCATGGTCGGCTCCGACAAGTGTAACATCGCCGGCTTCTCCGACGAGGAACTCGTCGAGATCGGCGAAGACCCTGCAGACCCGGGCGGCTACTTCATCGTCAACGGCTCCGAGCGGGTGCTGATGACCAGCGAGGACCTCGCACCAAACAAGATCCTCGCCGAGTACGACACCAAGTACGGCGACGAGATTCAGGTCGCCAAGACCTTCTCCCAGCGCCGTGGCTACCGCGCGCTCGTTCTCTGCGAACGAAACCGCGAGGGACTGCTCGAGGTCTCGTTCCCGTCGGTATCGGGCTCGATCAACTTCGTCACGCTCGTCCGCGCGCTGGGTCTGGAAAGCGACGAGGAGATCGTCCACAAGGTCTCGAACGACCCCGAGGTCGTCAAGTACATGCTGGAGAACCTCGAGGCCGCCGAGGTTCAAAGCGAAGAGGAGGCCATCGAGGAACTCGGGAAGCGCGTCGCCTCCGGCCAGGGGAAGAACTACCAGCTCAAGCGCGCGAACTACGTCATCGACCGCTATCTCCTGCCGCATCTCCACGAGGACGGCGTCGAGGAGGAAGACGTCCGCATCAACAAGGCCCACTACCTCTGCCGGATGGCCGAGGCCTGCTTCGAACTCGCGCTGGGTCGGCGCGACTCGGACGACAAGGACCACTACGCGAACAAGCGCCTGAAGGTCAGCGGCGACCTGATGAAAGACCTGTTCCGGACCGCGCTGAACAAGCTGGCCCGGGACGTTAAGTACCAGCTCGAGCGCGCCAACATGCGAAACCGGAACCTCTCGGTCTCGACGGTCGTCCGCTCGGACGTCCTGACCGAGCGCTTAGAGCACCCGATCGCGACGGGCAACTGGGTCGGCGGCCGCTCCGGCGTCTCGCAGCTGGTCGACCGAACGGACTTCATGGGCGTTCTGAGCCACCTGCGCCGCCTTCGGAGCCCGCTTTCCCGCTCACAGCCGCACTTCGAAGCGCGGGACTTACACGCGACCCAGTGGGGTCGCATCGGGCCCTCGGAGACGCCCGAGGGACCGAACTGTGGGTTGGTGAAGAACTTCGCGCAGTCGATGGAACTCTCCCAGAACGTCGAGGACGAACAGGAACTCAAACGCGAACTGGCATCGATGGGCGTCGAGGGGATTCCCGGCCTCGAGGGCATCGAACGATCGACCGCAGACGACTGATCAATCATGAGCAGCCAACAACGAGACGCGAAAGTGTACGTCAACGGGTCGCTGGTGGGGACCCATCCCGATCCGCACGAGCTAGCCGAACAGATCCGCGAAGCGCGACGCATCGGTGACGTTTCCGAGATGGTCAACGTCTCGGTGAAAGAGCGCACCCGCGAAGTGATCGTCAACGCCGACGCCGGCCGCGCGCGACGACCCCTGTTGGTCGTCGAGGACGGCGAACCGCGCATCTCCCAACAGGAGATCGAGGCGCTGCAGGACGGCGACCTCGAGTTCGACGATCTCGTCGACCACGGCTACGTCGAATTCATTGACGCCGAGGAGGAAGAGGACATCCTCGTGGCCGTCGACGAAGAGCACCTCACGGAGAAGCACACCCACCTCGAGATCGACCCGTCGCTGATCTTCTCGATCGGTGCGGGGATGATTCCCTACCCCGAGCACAACGCTTCGCCGCGTATTACGATGGGGGCAGGGATGATCAAGCAGTCGCTGGGGCTCCCGTCGGCCAACTATCGAATCCGGCCGGACACGCGCCAGCACCTGCTGCACTACCCCCAGCTCTCGATGGTCAAGACCCAGACCACCGAACAGATCGGTTACGACGAGCGCCCCGCGGCGCAGAACTTCGTCGTCGCCGTGATGAGCTACGAGGGGTTCAACATCGAGGACGCGCTGGTCATGAACAAGGCCAGTGTCGAGCGCGCGCTTGCCCGGTCGCACTTCTTCCGGACCTACGAGGGCGAGGAACGTCGCTACCCCGGCGGCCAGGAGGATCGCTTCGAGATCCCCTCCCAGGACGTCCGCGGGGCTCGCGGCGAGGACGCGTACAATCACCTAGACGAGGACGGTCTCGTGAATCCGGAGACGACGGTCGACGAGAACTCCGTCCTGCTCGGGAAGACCTCCCCGCCGCGCTTCCTCGAGGAACCCGACGACATGGGCGGACTCTCGCCCCAGAAACGCCGTGAGACCTCGGTGACGATGCGCTCCGGCGAATCGGGCGTCGTCGACACCGTTACCCTCATGGAGGGCGAGGACGGCTCGAAGCTCTCGAAGGTCTCCGTGCGCGACGAGCGGATCCCCGAACTCGGGGACAAGTTCGCCAGCCGGCACGGTCAGAAGGGTGTCGTGGGCCACCTCGCACCCCAGGAAGACATGCCCTTCACCGAGGAGGGCGTCGTCCCCGACCTCGTGCTCAACCCCCACGCCCTGCCCTCCCGGATGACCGTCGGCCACATCTTAGAGATGATCGGCGGCAAACTCGGCTCGATGGAGGGCCGGCGCGTCGACGGGACGCCGTTCCTCGGCGAGGACGAGGACGAACTCCGCGACGGCCTCGAGGACGCCGGCTTCGATTCGGCCGGCAAGGAGACCATGTACTCCGGGGTCACCGGCGAGAAGATCGAGGCCGAGATCTTCGTCGGCGTGATTTTCTACCAGAAGCTCTACCACATGGTCTCGAACAAGCTGCACGCCCGCTCGCGCGGGCCGGTGCAGGTGCTGACCCGCCAGCCGACGGAGGGGCGCGCCCGCGAGGGCGGGCTCCGTATCGGGGAGATGGAACGCGACGTGTTCATCGGCCACGGGGCCGCGATGACGCTGAAAGAACGACTGCTAGACGAGTCCGACCGCGAGTTCATCCACATCTGTGCGAACTGTGGGATGAGCGCGGTCGAAAACGTCGAACAACGGCGCGTCTACTGTCCGAACTGCGACGAGGAAACCGATATCCACGAGATCGAGATGAGCTACGCGTTCAAGCTCCTGCTGGACGAGATGAAGGCGCTGGGTATCGCACCGCGACTCGAACTGGAAGACGCCGTCTAAACAATGCAAAACAGTACACCCAAAGACATCGGACAACTCTCCTTCGGGCTCATGCAGCCCGAGGAGTATCGGGAGATGAGCGCGACGAAGATCATCACCGCCGACACCTACGACGACGACGGGTTCCCCATCGACATGGGGCTGATGGACCCCCGACTCGGCGTCATCGACCCCGGTCTCGAGTGCAAGACCTGCGGCAAACACTCGGGGTCGTGTAACGGCCACTTCGGACACATCGAACTGGCTGCGCCGGTCATCCACGTCGGCTTCACGAAGCTCATCCGACGGCTCCTGCGGGGGACCTGTCGGGAGTGTTCGAAGCTCCTGCTCACCGAGGACGAGCGCGACGAGTTCCGCGAGGATATCACGGAGTCGCGAAAGCTGGGCCGCGACCTGAACGACGTCACCAAGGCCGCGATCCGGCAGGCCCGCAAGAAGGACCGCTGTCCGTTCTGCGGCGAGATCCAGTATGACATCGACCACGAGAAACCGACCACCTACTACGAGGTCCAGCAGGTCCTGACCAGCGAGTACTCCCAGGAGATCGCGGCCGCGATGCAGGGAGAGGGCGAGGACGCCGAGCGGATGTCGCCCGACGAACTCGCCGAACAGACCGATATCGACCTCATGCGGGTCAACGAGATCCTCTCGGGCTCGTTCCGTCCCCGCGAGAGCCAGCGCAAGGCCATCGAGAAGGCCTTGGACATCGATCTCACCGAGGAGGACACGAACAAACTGATGCCCTCGGATATCCGGGACTGGTTCGAGAACATCCCGGACGAGGACATCACGGTACTCGGAATCGATCCCGAGAAGTCCCGGCCGGAGTGGATGATCCTGACTGTGTTGCCCGTTCCGCCGGTCACCGCACGACCGTCGATCACGCTCGACAACGGCCAGCGCTCCGAGGACGACCTGACCCACAAGCTGGTCGACATCATCCGGATCAACCAGCGGTTCATGGAAAACCGCGAGGCCGGCGCGCCCCAGCTGATCATCGAGGACCTCTGGGAGCTGCTCCAGTACCACGTCACCACCTTCATGGACAACGAGATCTCGGGCACGCCGCCGGCACGGCACCGTTCCGGCCGGCCGCTCAAGACGCTCTCCCAGCGCCTGAAAGGCAAAGAGGGTCGCTTCCGCGGATCGCTGTCCGGGAAACGCGTGAACTTCTCGGCCCGGACCGTCATCTCGCCTGACCCGACTCTCTCGCTCAACGAGGTCGGGGTCCCGGATCGGGTCGCCAAGGAAATGACCCAGACGATGAACGTCACCGAGCGGAATCTCGAGGACGCCCGTCGGTTCGTCTCGAACGGCCCCGAAGGCCACCCCGGCGCGAACTACGTCCGCAGGCCGGACGGCCGCCGGCTGAAGGTGACCGAGAAGAACTGCGAGCAGCTCGCGGAGAAGGTCGAGGCCGGCTGGGAGGTCAACCGCCACCTCATCGACGGCGACATCGTCATCTTCAACCGCCAGCCGTCGCTCCACCGGATGTCGATCATGGCCCACGAGGTCGTGGTCATGCCGTACAAGACGTTCCGGCTGAACACCGTCGTCTGTCCGCCGTACAACGCCGACTTCGACGGCGACGAGATGAACATGCACGCCCTCCAGAACGAGGAGGCCCGCGCCGAGGCTCGCGTGCTCATGCGCGTCCAGGAGCAGATCCTCTCGCCGCGCTTCGGCGAGAACATCATCGGCGCCATTCAGGACCACATCTCCGGGATGTACCTGCTGACCGCCGACAACCCCCGGTTCAACGAGACGCAGGCGCTTGACCTGCTGCGTGCGACTCGGATCGACGAACTGCCCGAACCCAGCGGCATCGACGACGAGGGCGAGCCGTTCTGGACCGGCTACGACGTCTTCTCCGAACTGCTGCCCGACGATCTGGACCTCGAGTTCACGGGCACCGTCGGCGAACCGGTCGTCATCGAGGACGGCCAGCTGATCGAAGGGACCATCGCCGAGGACGAGGTCGGCGAGTTCGGCGGCGAGATCGTCGACACGATCACGAAAGTCTACGGTAACACCCGCGCCCGGATTTTCATCAACGAGGTCTCGACGCTGGCGATGCGCGCGATCATGCACTTCGGGTTCTCGATCGGGATCGACGACGAGACGATTCCCGAGGAAGCCCAGTCCCGCATCGACGAGACCATCGAGGACGCCAACGACCGCGTCGAAGAGCTCATCGAGGCCTACGAGAACAACGAACTCGAGAGTCTCCCCGGCCGGACGATCGACGAGACCCTCGAGATGAAGATTATGCAGACGCTCTCGCGTGCGCGTGACAACGCGGGGAACATCGCCGACGAGCACTTCGACGACGAGAACCCCGCCGTCGTCATGGCCAACTCCGGTGCGCGTGGGTCGATGCTCAACCTGACCCAGATGGCCGGCGCCGTCGGCCAGCAGGCGGTTCGGGGCGAACGGATCAACCGCGGTTACGAGGACCGAACCCTCAGCCACTACGAGCAAAACGATCTCTCGGCGGAGGCCCACGGCTTCGTCGAGAACTCCTACACGAGCGGCCTGACCCCGCGGGAGTTCTTCTTCCACGCGATGGGTGGCCGCGAGGGCCTGGTCGACACGGCAGTCCGGACCTCGAAGTCCGGGTACCTGCAGCGGCGGCTGATCAACGCGCTCCACGAGCTGGAAACCCAGTACGACGGCACCGTCCGGGACTCCAGCGACACCATCATCCAGTTCGAGTTCGGTGAGGACGGCACCAGTCCGGTGAAGGTGTCCTCGAGCGACGAGAACGACATCGACGTCGACCAGATCGCCGACCGCGTTCTCGACACCGAGTTCGAGTCCGAAGCGGCCAAAAACGAGTTCCTCAGCACGAGTTCAGAGCTGACGAACCTCTCGGAACACGCGGACAATCGCTTGGTCGAGGGCTCGGAGGTGACCTCCGATGACTAACGTCGAGTACGACGTCACCGACGACATGATCGCGGTCGTCGAGGATACTGACCTCCCCCGCCGGCTCAAGGACAAAGTCTACGCGACCCTCGAGGATCGCGGCGACGCCACCGTCCAGAACGCCGACGACCTCGCAAAGGCAGTCGAGGCCCGCTATCTCGACACCCGCGTCGACCCGCTCGATCCCGTCGGGACCGTCTCGGCCCAGTCGATCGGGGAGCCCGGGACGCAGCTGACGATGAACACGTTCCACTACGCGGGGGTCGCGGAGATCGACGTGACCCAGGGGCTGCCGCGGCTAATCGAACTGGTCGACGCCCGGAAGACCCCGGACACGCCGATGATGACCGTCTACTTAGAGGACGAGTACGCCGCCGAACGCGAGAAAGCCCACGAGGTCGTCTGGAACATCGAGGCCACCAAGATCCTCGCGCTCGGTGACGTCTCGACCAACGTCGCGGACATGCGCGTTCAGATCTCGCTCAACGAGGACACGCTCCGCGAGCGGATGATCACGCCCGAGGAAGTCGCTGAGATCATCGAGGATAACCTCGGCGTGAGCACGGTCCAGCAGGGAACCGAGATTCAGTTCGGCCCCGAGGAACCGTCCTATCGGGATCTGCTCCAGCTCGTCGAGGAACTGCGCGACATCACGTTCAAGGGGATCGAAGAGGTCTCCCGGGTCGTTATCCGTCGCGAAGAACTCGAGGAGGGCGAACAGTTCGTCCTCTACACCGAGGGATCGGCCTTCGGCGACGTCCTGGAGATCGAGGGCGTCGACGCCTCCCGAACGACGTGTAACAACATCCACGAGATCCACCGCAACCTCGGCATTGAGGCCGCCCGCGAAGCGATCATCGAGGAGACGAACAACACGCTGGCCGAGCAGGGGCTGGACGACGTCAACGTCCGGCATCTGATGCTGGTCGCGGACATGATGACCAACCGCGGCGAGATCGAGTCGATCGGCCGTCACGGCATCTCGGGTTCGAAGGAGTCCGTACTTGCCCGCGCAGCGTTCGAAGTCACGGTCAACCACCTGCTCAACGCCGCGATCCACGGCGAAACCGACGAACTCGACGGCGTTACGGAGAACGTCATCGTCGGGAAACCGATCAAGCTCGGCACCGGCGACGTCGACCTCCGGATGGGGTCGACGAAATCCAGTGGCAGTCAGGCCGACTAATCGATGGGCGTCACCCTCGACGACGACGCCCGTCAGTATCTGGCCGCCTTCGAGGACGTCACCGACGTCAGCGGTCAGGACTGTCTGGTCACCGACGCGCCGACGGCCGACGCCGACGAACGACTGATCGTCGTCGTCTCGAGCGGCCGGATGAGCGAGGCGATCGGTCCCGAGGGACGGACCGTCAGGCAGTACGAAGAGCGCGTCGGGAAACCGGTCAGACTCGTCGAAGACGCCGATGATCCGGAGGCGTTCGTCGCCAACGCGCTCTCGCCAGCGGCGGTGTACAACGTCACGATCAGCGAAAACGACGATACCGTCGCCTACGTCGAGGTCGCCGACGAGGACCGCGGCGTCGCCATCGGTTCGAACGGACGGACGATCGAGGCCGCGCGGACGCTCGCACAGCGTCACTTCGGGATCGACGACGTCCAGTTGATCTAATCTTTTTTCGACGCTCCACCGATTCTCTCAAGCGAATCCTCTGTTGACCGGACGGTTCACCCGACGACCGGAATCAATTGGACTCGCAGTGCTAGCAAATGCAACCCGTATCCCGCGAAACTGGTTGGAAAACGGCCATTCGCCGACGTATAGCTGAAATTAGTACCGGACTCCCGACGTAACTACGAATAATCGCTCGAGCGCGCTCACGGAACGGTAGAGTGACTACGGATCGAACGACGGGAGCGTACCACATCATCCCTGTCGCGTCTGAGAACGGCGAGAATCAGTCGATAATCGAGAATGTCGTAACCAAATGAATAAGAAGATTCCATCGAGAGAGAGTATTCGTATGATGGACACGAGCGACTCAGCCGCCAAGGGGAGTGACGTGGACGAACTCGGAATCGCGCCGGAAAACGGGTGGAACGCGCTGTATCTCGACGGAGAGTGGGTCCCTGCCAGTGACCGAGACCTGATTGACGTCGAAAACCCCGCGACACGGACGACCCTGACGACGGTTCCCTCGGGTACCGAGGACGACGTCGACGAAGCGTACGCGATCGCGGAGGAGGCCCAAGCGGAGTGGGCGGAGCGACCCCCTCAGGAGCGTGCCGCGGTCGTGTCCGAGGCCTGCGAACTGCTGGGCGAGTACGCCGACGACCTCGCGACGCTGTTCGCGGTCGAATGTGGCGGCGTCCAGTTGAAGGCCGATTTCGAGATCCAGCTCGCACAGGGGACGATGGACGTCGGCGCCGGACTGGCGATGCGCGACGGCGGCCGGCGTAAGGACTCGGTCACGCCAGGAAAGGAGAACCTGCTCGTGCGCGAACCGGCCGGCGTCGTCGGCGTCATTACGCCGTGGAACTTCCCGCTGTACCTCACCAGCCGGGTCGTCGCGCCCGCGATCGCGCTGGGCAACAGCGTGGTGGTAAAGCCGGACGAGCACACGCCGCTGACGGGCGGACTCGTGCTCGCGAGGGCCTTCGAAGAGGCCGGCCTCCCGGACGGCGTCCTGAACGTCGTCCCCGGCTACGGCCACGAGATCGGCGATCACTTCTCGGGACACCCGGTCCCGTCGGTGATGTCGTTTACCGGCTCCTCGGAAGTCGGACGAGGCGTCGGCCAGCGTGCCGTCGGATCGTACACGGAACCCGCGCTCGAATTGGGCGGGAACAACGCTCACGTCGTCCTTTCGGACGCCGATTTAGAGCGGGCAATCGATGCCGGTGCGTTCGGATCGTTCACCCATCAGGGACAGGAGTGCATCTCGATCAATCGTCACCTCGTCCACGAATCGCTGTACGAGGAGTACGTGGCGGGGCTGGCCGACCGCGCCGAACAACTCCCTATCGGTGATCCGCTCGAGGAAGGATCCCTCGTCGGACCGGTCATCAACGAGAGCCAGCGCGACAAGATCGTCGGCTTCATCGAGGAGTCGGTCGAGCGCGGTGCGACGGTCGAGGCCGGTGGCAGCCACGACGGTCTGTTCGTCGAGCCCACGGTGCTGTCGGGTGTCACCAACGACATGCCGGCGGCCTGTAACGAACACTTCGGACCCGTCGCGCCGGTCATCCCCTTCGAGACCGACGAGGAGGCGATCCGGCTCGCCAACGACACCGAGTACGGCCTGTCGGGATCGGTTCACTCGACGGACGTCGCTCGGGCGCGCGACGTGGCCGACGCGATGGAGACGGGCATGGTCCACATCAACGACCAGCCGTTGAACGACGAACCGCACGTCGCGTTCGGCGGCGTCGGCGCGTCGGGAATGGGTCGGTACAACGACGAGTGGATCTTAGAGACCTTGACGTCAGTGAAGTGGATTTCGATCCAGCGCGAACCCCGGGAGTATCCGTACTGACCGGGTATCGGTCCCGAACCGCGTCTGTTTCGGATGCCTGTGACGCCAGTCACGATGGGATTATGATCAGAGCCACTCGACGCGATACTCGCAGCGGTGATCTCCGTCCGATCGACACTGGTCGCCGACTTCCTCCACCTCGACGGGATTGTTGGCGAACTTCTTCGCGACGCCCTTGATGAGCCCCTTATCGAATTCGCACGGATAGGGGTTCTCACAGATCATAATGCCCTCGTTCGGTCCTTCCTGTTGGAACTCATAGGAGCCGATCTCACTGCCGCGGTGGTTCTGGTGGTACGCCGTATCGATCCCCCGTAGCGCGTTATCGACCTCGGAAAGTTCCGGTGGAAATTCGACGTGCTCCGGGACGTTTTGCCCCATATTCCGCATTCTAACCCCGCCATATTCGTCGCGCATATCGTACAGCATGGCGAGCGGAATTTCGAGCGGATACCACTCATCGGGCTCGATGTCCTCGAGTCCGTACTCGGCGAGTTTATTGGCGATCTGTTTCCCCACGAACGAGGAGACTGATTCGCCCGCAGCGATGTACGACAGGGGACTCCGCCCGATCACTTCCGAGTCCTCGAGTGACCCGTCGAATCCAATTCGATCGTCTACCGTCGGCAATTCATCACTGGACCGAGACTCCTCGTGGGAAAGACCGACGAGTCGCTTGAACCAGGATGTGGTGACGAATACCGTATTGGTTGTAGCCATAACGAGTATAGAACACAACCAATCTAACTAATAACTTCTAGTTAGTCATGTACTCTGATAATACGTAGCGAACCGACGTTTCTGGGGCGGAACGAGCGGAAGCAACGGAGGCTTCCGACCGCTCGGCAGTACTTTTTCGTCGGCTTGTCACTCCCGAGGGAAAGTACCGACCTCAGTTCCGTGTCGAACGTTCCCCTTCATAAAGGATTCAGACATCGTGATTCGGATATCGAACCGTCGCGGACGGCCCGAGAACTGTTACTTGCTGGTGAAACCCGCTCAGATTCCTTCGTCGACCCCGATTGAGCGCTCTCGAGCCGTAACACCGATTCGAAACGGGCCGCTTAAGTGCCTTCGTCGGATAGCGACGCCCATGGCAAACGGCAAATACGCCGCGCGCAAACTCAAGAAGGACCGCCAGAACCAGCGGTGGTCCGACTCTGACTACGCGCGCCGCGCACGAGGCCTCCGCGAGAAGTCCGACCCGCTCGAGGGTGCTCCGCAGGGCCGCGGTATCGTCCTCGAAAAAGTTGGCATCGAAGCCAAACAGCCCAACTCGGCGATCCGAAAGTGCGTCCGAGTGCAGCTGATCAAGAACGGCAAACAGGTCACCGCGTTCTGTCCCGGTGACGGCGCCATCTCGTTCATCGACGAACACGACGAAGTCACCATCGCCGGGATCGGTGGGGCGAAGGGTCGTGCGATGGGCGACCTCTCCGGTGTCAACTACAAGGTCGACAAGGTCAACGGCGTCGCACTGAAGGAACTCGTTCGCGGAAACGCAGAGAAACCGGTGCGATAACCATGGCGGCAGAAGACCAACCAGACCCCGACGCCCCCGCGGGCGGAGCCGACGTCGGTGCGCAGCTGTTCGGCACCTGGGAGATCGACGAGATCGCCTACGAGGATCCCTCGACCGAACGCTACATCACGGTGACGCCGGTCGCACACACCGCCGGTCGTCACGCCAGCAAGCAGTTCAAGAAGTCCCAGATCTCCATCGTCGAGCGGTTCATCAACCGTCTCATGCAGACCGAGGAGAACACGGGCAAGAAACAGAAGACGCTCAACCACGTCCGTGACGCGTTCGAGCTCATTCACGAGCGTACCGACGAAAACCCCGTTCAGGTGCTCGTAACCGCCGTTGAGAACGCGGCCCCGCGCGAGGAGACTGTCCGCCTGAAGTACGGTGGCATCTCGGTCCCCAAAGCCGTCGACGTCGCACCCCAGCGTCGCGTCGACCAGGCCCTGAAGTTCCTCGCGGAAGGCGTCTACAACGACTCGTTCAAGACGCCCACGCCCGTTGAAGAGGCCATCGCCAACCAGCTCGTCGGCGCGGCCAACTACGACGTCCAGACCTACGCAGTCAGTCAGAAAGAAGAAAAAGAGCGCGTCGCAGCGGCTGCACGCTAAGCGATCCGGCTCGTTTCTTCTCGATTCTCTCACCGACCGTCTACCAGCAGGGCTCGAGACGGCCGTCTACAGTTCGCTGGTCTTGATCTGCGTGCTCCAGCGGAGATCTCCGTCGAGCAGTACGGGGAACTCCTCTCTGTTGAGAAACTCGATGAGGTCCGGCCTCGAGACGTGCTGGAATGATAGCTTTCCTGGAACGAGATAATACGAATCCGCACTCGAAAGGTACGGTGTATAGACGGAGCCAGGTTTCAGTCACTTTATTATTGGCCTCGTCTTTCGTCCGACAAGGATTCAGTGTGTCCCCTGCTTAGTGTAGATCGCTCAGCTTTATTTCATTACTCCACTGGAATTGGCCGTCTAACAGGACCGGAAATCGATCCGAGTTAATGAACTTAACTAGTTGGGGTTTTTCAACAGAAATCGGCCCAATTTGATTTGGAGAGATATAATACTCGTCTATTGAATTCAAATAGGGAATAAAAAGACTCCCTTTTTGCTCCTGATTTCCAGAATATGATTTAATACTGATCGTTGCGCTGCCGCTATCGGTATCGATTGCATAGATACTCCAGAGTCCGGTCTCTGGTTGCGTTATCGTTTTCTTCCCGTCCCCGATAACGTGATACTGATTTCCGAGATTGGTTTCCATCCGTGTAATATCGAGTGCGGCATATAGTGAGTAACCGTAATTCAGTAGATTAGAAATCGTACGTCCGATTCGGACAGCCTCTTTATTAGCGACTGTGTCGAGCGTAACAATTCCGCTAATGCTTCCGGCTTCGATAAGTTGCAACCCTTGATCGTGTGATTGACACGCGTTAAGTAGGAATGCCTTCGCGCCAATCTTCTCGACGTTCGCAGCATCCAATTGTCCGTTCGAACATCTGAATCCATCGCTATCGATATGACCAATATAATGAAGGAAGTCGCTTTTTCTAGAGAGTACTTCCTCAAGTTCAGCCGTTGTGAGGTCTTGGAAGACCGTAATATCGAATGGCAGGTCATCACGGTTTCCGTATGAACTGTAAACTGACAAAAGCTCATCACGCATCGCTTGGTCATTACAAACGACTACTATCTCGAGTGGCCCGTCACGTGGCGTCTGATCTATCCCATTCTCAAATGCCGATAACAGTATTGTACTCGTGATCTCGGTGTGGCCATCGTGCCACGATTGTGACGCCGTAACGGTCTCTGATTCGTCTGTAGTATTAGCACTCGTCCCGTCAAAGGCTATCTGCGTCGGTGCACTCGCATCCTGTTCGACGGAAATCGTCCCGAGGCCCGCTACGATAAATGGTAAAAACTCCACGTGTTCTGGAATTTCCTTTAAATCAGTTTTGAGACGCCATTCCGGAATGTACGAAGCTATCTCTGCAAAGGGAGTACTAAGATACGCCTCTAGTTGGTTTTCTAGCGGTTGACCATAGATATCTTCAATATTGAAATCTAGTACTGATTCTAACTCTTGGCGTTCGTATAACTGAATGGGTGTTGTTCCTTCTGTTCGAACAATACAATCGAGGAGGAAAATTTGCCGTATAACACGGCTAACTACCGAATTAAATCCATCCTTCGATTCGAGTGAGCAAGAAAACCCGCTATCAGTAACGAGTCGAGGTTTCGGTCCTGGAACGACCGTTGCTGCGAGATAGTACGCTAGCGGTGCAACGACGAAGGCGTGGCGGAGAGTCGGTGGAACTTCAATTCTCACACCAGTATTCGGTAGCGTCAACTCATCTGGGATATTAAGTTCATTGTCTACCGTTATCGTAGGTGGATGTCCACGAAGCGTCGGATATGATCGTTCGGATCCTGTCGTTTTCAAAGCTGAACCGAACATCGAAATTGCTTCCATTACATCAGTCGGTTCAGCAGTTGTTGAGATCGTCGTTGCCGGTCTCGTATGATGTGACCGTGCACTTACTGTTATTGGCGTTCTCTCCCCAAATCTAATAACTGTATTTCGGTCCTTATTTTGGATATGAACTTCGCTCTTAGCAGTAGCATACAATTTGATACCTGTAGAGATATCTATAATATATTCCTTTTCCGGAAGGTCAAGTTGTTCGTTAAGTCGGACTTCGTCTATCAACGTCCAATTCGAGTCACGAACGTAGACGACATTACTGCTCGGGATCTCGAAACCGCTAGTTGTGATTTCTACTGCAGAATCCATTGGATACGGTATCTTGCTAGCAGTAGTTGATCGTAGCGAGAGGGTGGTATCTGTTTGGAGTAGGCTCTGCCTCCGTTCGATCGGATCGACAATTACCAACCCTTCTCCAGTTGCGTTGAATTTTGGTTTCATTGTCACAACATTCTCTGTAGAATTCTCCTGATGCGGTCGCCGTCCATATCAAATTAGATGATTGTTGGAGGGAATATATGTTATGGCTGTTCTATATATTCTAATAGCGTAGCAGTTACGCAAATATATTAGATAGTTGATGAATTCTTCTTTGTACCTAACCACATTTAATAGTATCTGCCCGCCCAGTATTGATAGAGCTGTGTTGCTGAAATCTACCTCTCGACTGTTCGTCGTCCATCCTACCCTCTCCCTTCCCGACCTGGGTACCGATCAGGCACGAATCGCGGCAACGGTTCGACAGGCCGACTTCGACCGGTCGATCCTCGATCAGATCGACGATAGCTACGATCTTCTCGTTCTCGATTGGGAACTCGAGACGCCCGACGCTCGTGGCGTCCTCGACGCGTTTCGTCAACGGGCTCCAGAAACCCAGATACTCGCGCTTGCTGACGATGTCCCCACCGACGATCCCGTCGACCGGGGTGCAGATGAACTCCTCGTTAGACCGCTTTCGGATGGAAAACTACAGTCGACGATCGAACGCCTACTGCTCCAACAAGCCTACGAAACGGCGATGGACGACTTCTTTCGCCTTTCAACCGAACGAGCGCTACTCGAGAGCGAACTTCAGGCCGGACTCGATGTCACTGATCGGTACCGATCCGTCGTTTCTGACCTCTACGACGCTCGTGAACGGACAGCCGCCATTCGAGACGAACTCTCGAGTGATGAGTTCGATCAGGCGCTACGACAGCTGCTCGAATAATTTTCCCTTTGTCCGTCGTACTGTTTCCGCATTTATCATCGTTCTCTAAACAATTTTGAACAGACTTGTTACCCAATAACACTATTATTTATTCATCTGATAAATTAAAATAAATTTATAATACTCGCCGGATATGTCTAAGGTGTACCATGGACGACCTAACCCAACACCTGAAGAATCACCCACGAATGATTGGCGTTCTGTTTACGATTGCAGTGGCGCTATCGCAAGCTGGAACCGCTGCGGCCGGTGCAGGAGCTGGCTTCACCGGAATATAACTGTTATAGTCGGTCTACGTCGACATTTTCGCTCCAGACTACGTTCCCATTAGTCACGACTGGAAACATCTCCATTTCTAAGAAATCAGCGAGTTGGTCCCTGTCTAGGGAATAATCACCGGATCTTCCAGAGACAAGAAAATAATCGTCTTCTCCGTCCAGATAGGGGATGAACAAACTTCCTTTACGGAATTCGTTTTTAGTATATGTGTCGATTGTCATACTGAAGGTGTCTCCTTCGCTGTCAATCAGACAAACGAATGGGGGTGCAGTTTCCGATTGCGCTATTGTTGTTTTGCTGTCTCCAACTACGCAATACTGTTCTCCAACTAAGGTATCTTTCCGCGCAATATCGAGTGCAGCATGGAGGGGAAATCCTCGATTCAATAGGCGTGCAATCGTTTCACCAATTTTAACTGCACTGTTATTAATAACATCCGAGAACGTTACTATTCCACCGATACTTCCGGCTTTCACTAACTGCAGCCCTTGATCATGAGATTGACATGCGTTGAGGAAAAAGGCATCAACACCCGTTTCATCGACAGCAGTTATCTCTAACTTTCCATCTGTACACTGGAACCCCTCATCGTCGATATGGCCGATGAAATGAAAGAAATCTATCTCTTTTGATAATACCGATCTTAACTGTTCGACAGTAGTGTTATAATAAATTGAAACATCAAACGGAAGTTCAGCACGATTCCCATAAATATCATTAACTGCTTTTAGTTCTTCTCGCATTTCTGAATCATTACAAATGACAATAATTTCAATCGGATCTTCCCTCGGCGTTTGTTCAATACTATTATAAAACGCGGAAAGTGGTGTTATTCCTGTTATACTAGTTGTCCCCAAACAATCCCAATCTTGTTTAATAGTTGTTGTATCTGGCAGTGTATTCGAGATAGATCCCTTTGAGATTCCTCGGTTTGGGTTTGTATTTCGCGTAGAGGAACCCCTTGTAAATCCTTCAATTGCTCGTACCTGGTTTTCCGTTTCCTGCGTTTGTCCCTCAACTATATTCACAAGAGCAAGCGAATCTGCCAAAAACGGGAGGAACTCTACTTCTGAAGAGGTCCCTTGGAGTTCCGTCGTTGCTCTCCACTTGGGGAAAACGGATTCTACTATTGAATGATCTACGGCGAGGTATTCTTCAATCTGATCAACGAGATCCATATTATATACGTTTTCGAGGCTAAATCCGAGCTTCGGTTCAGTTAGTTGTCGTTCGTAGAGCGGAAGTGGGGTTGTCCCCTCAGTTCGAACTACACAATCGAGGAAGAATAGCCGTTTGAGGAGACGTTCTACGGTCAACTCAAGCCCTTCATTCTCGTCTAAGTCAAATTTGAAACCATTTTCTGTGGTGAGTCGTGGCTCTGAACCCGGGATAACTTCGGCACCAAGATAGTATGCTAACGGTGTAACAACAAATATACTGCCGAGGTCCGGCGGGACTTCGATCTGAATGCCAGTGTCTGGCCGGTCGAATTCACTGGGGATACGTAATTCGTTACCGAGTTCAACAATTGGTGGATGGCCACGGAGAGTCGGATAGGACCGCTCAGGTGTTGTTGACTTGAGTGCAGAACCAAATATCGAAACCGCTTGCATTATATCGGACGGCTCTGACGAGGTTGTGATCGTCCCTGCAGGGCGTCTGTGGTATGACCGAGCGCCGATAGTCGCTCGAGTCGATTCGTCGAGCGTAATGTACGTTCGCTCGGAGTCGGAGTAGATATAAACAGAACTCTCGACGCAGGCATAGACTTTCAGTGGACCAGACAAATCAAGCGTATAAGTGTCCGCTGGCAGTGATGACTGCTTGTTTGGTCGAACCTCGGAAATCATTGCCCCGTCCTCATCGCGGACATAGACGCTCTCATTCGTGGGTAGCGTGATCATCCCCGTCGTTACTTCAACAGCGGTTGTGACTGGAAACTGGATTCGATCTGGATCTACTGGCTCCGGATCTACGCGCTCGTGAGTCGTCAGTCGATACCGGTGACGTTCGATCGGATCGATAATCTCGAGGCCGTCGTCAACGGGTTCGAATTTCGGTTTCATAGCATCGGCAGCTGAGAGGGGAACGGCTGGTCGCCCGGCGAGATAGTAGACGTGACGCTCGAGTACCGGATAGACGTTACGACTGCTCGATCGAGAGCCAACCGGAACTGTGGTCGCCGTCGTTGATCGTCCACCGTTCCTGAAAGACGCCGTTTCGATCACGGAGTTCGATGACGATATCGAACACCGGCGACAGGACCGAAACGACGTCGGAGTCGCGGTCCAGCGGGAGATGATAGTGGATCATGCCGTCGGCGTCTCGGGCGCGGCCGTTGGTCAGGTGGGCGAATTTGAAGACGCGTTCGGCGCCGTACTCCTCGAGCAGCGGAACGAGCGAATCGACGGCAATGCGGAGTTCGCCCGGTGCGAGGCTGGTGTCGTTGCGTTCGAACTCCTCGATGGCGTTCGAGACGGCGATTCCGAGGTCGGCGAGCGTGGCGGCGGTGGTCGGGGAGTCGTCGGCCTGCATGGAGACGGATTCCATCGACTGCGAGCCGCTGTTGGCGGCGGTAGCGCCCCGAGACTGCGTTTCGTAGTTGACGAGTGCGGTTGTCGCCGACTTGGTGTCGTAGCTGTCGGCGAGATGTGACATGGCGTGGCCTTCGCCGGTCGTCGAGACGAGGACGCGCCGGCGCGGCTGGGACGTTGCCTGCCCCAACAGGCGTCGACTGACCTCCTGGCGCTGTTCCGTCCGGACGGCTCCGACGACGAGCACGCTCGCCCCCCGGCGTTTCAACTGCGATAGCTCTGCCGTGAACTGCTCGTCCCCGGACCCGCTACCCCAGCCTTTGCGCGAGAACATCAATATATGTTAGCCCATTAGTGGGATCAAACATTAAATGTTCGGGTTGAAGTGAACCTGTACGTGCGAGGAATCGTTCGAACGGGTCTGCTTATCGGCTACCAGTATCACGACGAGACGACAGCGTCGATCAGTCCGCTGCGGGACCGTCCGCTCGCGACTCCGGACTGCTGACGTACGCGCGAGTGGCGTCGACGAGCACCTGGCGGTAGGTGCTCGAGTCCGGATCGCGGGCGAGTTCCCGGAAACGCCGTTTGAATCCCTCGAAATCGACGTCTGGGGCGTCCATCGCGGCGGCGTGTGCGAGGTCGTACAGCCGGTGGTCGTCGGCGACTAAGTCGTGGCGTTCGGCCAGCGCCAGTGCGAACGCGGCGTTGACGGCCGTGATCTCGGGGTCCGAACTCGCCGAGAGCCGCTCGAAACCGGGTCGTGACGGAGTCTCGGGGCGGTCGGCGACGGCCATCGCGAGGCTCGACTCGAGAAAGGAGAGGAGTTTCTCGCCGGGGCCGACCGCGAGCGTGATGTCGTCGGCGTAGATGTCTTTCATGTGGTTGGCGATCTGGTAGCAGTGAGAGAGTTTCCGCCGTTCAACGCTCTTGCCGGCCAGCGCGAGGAAGAGCACTTCCTCGGTCGACTGGGTGTGCGAGGGGTGTTCCTGCTCGTATCTGGCCATGTGGGCGAACTCGTGGAGGGCCAGTTCCCGGGCCATGGCGCTCGAAGCGGCCTGTCTCGAGATGTTCAGGACGTGTCGGTCGTCGTAGTGGCCGGCCCAGGTGCGTTCGTCGGGGTCGTCCCGGAGCTGGACGTCGACCGGCAGCGAGAGGTCGTGCTCGGTCTCGAAGAGGTCGCGGGCGCTGAGGAATGGAGAGGTCGGTCCCGGTCCCTGGACGCGTATATTCATGTGTACGGATAGCAAGGGGTCGAAGGATTTGACTCTTTTGTGCGTTCGCGCGCGGTGGACGACCTCGACGTGCCACGCGGCGCGCGGTTGCGGTCTCGAACCGATTTGGAATCGGGCAAGTTCGGAAGGACGAATAGGCGGGATCAGAGGGTTTGCTGACGATTGCTGCGTAGAACGGCGGGTTCGGCGGTAGACGAGCCGGCCGACAGCGGCCAAATTATGCGAGGGATTCACTCACTCAAATTGGATATTCCACCGCTGGAACCGGGAAACGCGACGAATTCCGGCGGCGACGAAACACTACCCTTTTGACCCCGCTGGCGGTAATGGGGGGTATATGGGCCGACGCAAGAAGATCGTCCAAGAGTGTGAACGGCTGATGGACGAACCGGAGAACATCCGGAACATCGCCATCGCCGCTCACGTCGACCACGGGAAAACGACGCTTTCTGACAACCTCCTCGCGGGTGCAGGCATGATCTCCGACGAGACTGCCGGCGAACAGCTCGCGATGGACACGGAGGAAGACGAGCAGGAACGTGGGATCACCATCGACGCGGCGAACGTTTCGATGACCCACGAGTACGAGGGCACCAATCACCTCATCAACCTCATCGACACGCCGGGCCACGTCGACTTCGGTGGCGACGTCACCCGTGCGATGCGCGCCGTCGACGGTGCGCTGGTCGTCGTCGACGCCGTCGAAGGGGCCATGCCCCAGACCGAGACGGTGCTGCGACAGGCGCTGCGCGAGGGCGTCAAGCCGACCCTGTTCATCAACAAGGTCGACCGCCTGATCTCCGAACTGCAGGAAGGTCCCGAGGAGATGCAGCAGCGACTCCTCTCGGTCATCCACGACGTCAACGAGCTCATCCGCGGGATGACTCAGGACATGGACGACATCGAGGACTGGACCGTCTCCGTCGAGGACGGCACCGTCGGATTCGGATCCGCACTCTACAAGTGGGGCGTCTCGATGCCTTCGATGCAGCGCACCGGGATGGACTTCGGCGAGATCATGGAACTCGAGCGCAACGACAAGCGCCAGGAGCTCCACGAGCGGACGCCGCTGTCGGACGTCGTGCTCGACATGGTCTGTGAGCACTTCCCGAACCCGGTCGACGCGCAGCCTCGTCGTATCCCGCGTATCTGGCGCGGCGACGCCGAGTCCGAACTCGCGGAACAGATGCGTCTCGTCAACGAGGACGGCGAGGTCGTCTTCATGGTCACCGACATCTCGATGGACCCACACGCGGGCGAGATCGCCTCCGGTCGCGTCTTCTCGGGTAGCCTCGAGAAGGGCCAGGAGCTGTACGTCTCCGGGACTGCGGGCAAGAACCGCATCCAGTCGGTCGGCATCTACATGGGTGGCGAGCGCGAGGAAGTCGAAGAGGTACCCGCGGGTAACATCGCCGCCGTCACCGGTCTCAAGGACGCCATCGCCGGCTCGACCGTCTCGAGCACGGAGATGACGCCGTTCGAGTCGATCGAGCACATCTCCGAGCCGGTCATTACGAAGTCCGTCGAGGCCCAGAACATGGACGACCTGCCGAAGCTGATCGAGACGCTCCGACAGGTCTCCAAGGAGGACCCGACGATCCAGATCAACATCAACGAGGACACCGGCGAGCACCTGATCTCCGGACAGGGTGAGCTCCACCTCGAGGTCATCACCCAGCGTATCGAGAAGAACCAGGGCATTCCGGTCAACACCGGTGAGCCGATCGTCGTCTACCGCGAGCAGCCCCAGAACCCCAGCGACGAGGTCGAGGGCATCTCGCCGAACCGCCACAACCGCTTCTACATCTCCATCGAGCCGATGACGGACGAACTCGTCGACACCATCAAGCTCGGCGAGGCCTCGATGGACATGCCCGAGCAGGAACGCCGCGAGGCCCTGCAGGAAGCCGGCATGGACAAGGACACGTCCCAGAACGTCGAGCACATCCACGGGACGAACATCCTCATCGACGACACGAAGGGTATCCAGCACCTGAACGAGACGATGGAACTCGTCGTCGAAGGTCTCGAGGAGGCCCTCGACAACGGCCCGCTGGCCAACGAGCCGGTTCAGGGGACGCTCATCCGCCTCCACGACGCCCGGCTCCACGAGGACACCATCCACCGCGGTCCGGCACAGGTCATCCCGGCGACCCGCGAGGCCGTCCACAAGGCCCTGATTGACGGGAAGATCAAGATCCTCGAGCCGATGCAGGACGCCCGCATCGACGTGCCCAACGACCACATGGGCGCCGCCTCCGGCGAGATCCAGGGTCGTCGTGGCCGCGTCGACGACATGTACCAGGAAGGGGACCTCATGGTCGTCGAGGGTATCGCGCCCGTCGGCGAGATGATCGGCTTCGCGTCCGACATCCGCTCCGCGACCGAGGGTCGTGCCTCCTGGAACACGGAGAACGCCGGCTTCGAGGTCATGTCCGACTCCCTCCAGCGCGACAAGATCATGGAGATCCGCGAGCGCAAGGGCATGAAGCTCGAGCTGCCGCCGAGCATCGACTACCTGTAGAGTCGACTCGCCGCTCGCAACCGCTCGATTTCTTCCGTTATTTTTTCGCCTCGAGTGCTATCTCTGCCTCTCGACGATTTCGAACCTCAAAGCGGCTGCGACCGATCCGCTCGGTTCGTGTCGCTCGTGTGACTTCTTTTCGCTTGTTCGGAGAAAGAACGAATCGCAGCCGACCGGCTCGACGCTCACGGCGACGAACGAGTGAAACGGACTCGAGAAGCGTTCGAGAAGCGACTCCGCCAGTGCCGGGGACTCGCTTACTCCCGCTCGCCGGCACCGAGCGCGCTCTCGCCGACCTTCTCGTGGCCCTCGATGACCTCCTTGCCGCCCATGTACGGCCGCAGGGGCTCGGGAATCGTCACCGTGCCGTCCTCGTTCTGGTAGTACTCGAGGATGGCGACCATGACCCGGGGAATCGCGAGCCCGGAGGCGTTTAAAGTGTGCAGGTACTCGGCCGATTCGTGGCGCTCGGGGCGGTAGCGCAGGCCGGCCCGACGGGCCTGGAAGTCCTCGAAGTTCGACGCCGAGGAGACCTCGAGCCAGCGGCCGCCCTCCTCGGGGCCGTCGTCCATGTCGTCGCCGGGAGCCCAGACCTCGATGTCGTAGGTCTTGGCGGAGGCGAAGGTGAGATCGCCGGTACAGAGCTCGAGAATGCGGTAGGGGAGGCCGAGTTGTCGGAGGACCTCCTCGGCTTCGTCGAGGAGGTTCTCGAGGCGGTCGTAGCTCTCCTCGGGTTCGACGAAGTTGACGAGTTCGACCTTGTTGAACTGGTGGACGCGGACGATGCCGCGCGTTTCGGTGCCGTGCTCGCCGGCCTCACGCCGGAAGTTGGGCGTATAGGCCTGGTGTTTGAGCGGGAGGTCGTCTTGCAGGAGGATCTCGTCGGCGTACATGTTGGTGACCGGCACCTCCGCGGTGGGACAAAGCCAGAGATCCTCATCCTCGTAGTCCTCCTCGTTGCTGCCGCCCAGCCGGTAGGCGTCGTCGGCGAACTTCGGCAGTTGCCCGGTGCCGCGCATCGAAGAGCTCTTGACCGGGATCGGCGGGAACAGGTCGACGTAGCCCTGTTCGCGGTGGAGATCCATCATGAACTGGATTAGCGCGTGCTCGAGCTGCGCACCCGCCCCTTTGAGGAAGTAGAAGCCGGAACCGGTCGTCTTGGCGGCGCGCTGTTCGTCGATGATGTCCAGCTCCTCCCCGAGTTCGTAGTGGGGAGTAACCTCCTCGGGAAGGTCGTGGGAGTCGTCGAAGCCCCAGCGCCGGTCCTCGACGTTGTGGCGTTCGTCGACCCCTTTCGGGACGCTCTCGTCGGGGATCTGGGGAACCTCGAGCAGCCGCTCGTCGAGTTCGTCCTTGAGCTCGTCGGCTTCGGTCTCGATGTCCTCGATCTCCGATTTGAGTTCCTTGGACTGCTCGATGGCCTCCTCGCGTTCCTCGTCTTTGCCTTCGGCGACCAGCTCCCCGATCTGCTGGGTGATCTGGTTGCGCTCGTGGCGGAGTTCGTCGCCCTTGGCCTTCAGCTCGCGCCAGCGCTCGTCGATCTCAAGGATTTCCTCGAGGTCGACGTCGGCGCCGCGGTCGTCGAGGGCCTCGCGTACCTCCTCGGGGTTCTCGCGCAGGTAGGTCCGATCGATCATTGCCCGTGGGTTCTCTGTGCCCCGTCAAAACCGTGTCGGACCTGCGTCCGGCCGATTCGTGGACCGGGGTCGCGTCCGTCCGGCGGCCGTGACGGTCGATGCGGGAAACGCTTTTTTCGCCGCGTAACCGAGTTCGTGCTATGGACCCGCTCGAGGGGGAAACGTCGTCGGTATCGATCGAGTACGAGCCGGTCAGCGTCAAGGACGTGCTCGTCGAGATGAAGGACACGGCGGAGCTGCTCATCGACCTCTCGTACTCGGCGGTCCTCCACCGCAACGCCGACCTCGCGCGGGAAGTGCTTCGCTTAGAAGAGCGGATGGACGTGCTCAAGCTCCGGGCGCGGATGAGCCTCATGATGGCCGTCCGCAAGCCGGCCGATGCGGAGGAGCTGGCACCCGTCCTCGGGATCGTCGCCGCCGCGGACGAGATCAGCGACGCGGCCGGCGACATCGCCAAGATCGTCTTGGAGGAGATGGGGCTGCCCGAGGCGATGCGCGCGGCGCTGCCCGAAGCGGCGGAGACGCTGGTTCGGGGCGTCGTCGATCCCGACTCCGTCTACGCGGATCGCACCCTCCAGGACATCGACCTCGAGTCCGAGACGGGCGTCCGCGTCATCGCCTTGCGCCGGGGAGACGAGTGGCTGCTCAACCCCGGTCCGAACACGACCGTCAAGAGCGATGACGTCGCGCTGCTGCGCGGTCCGGATCCGTCGATCGGCGACGTCTGCGAGGTGCTGACCGGTGACGTCTACGAGTCGCCGTCGGTCGACGACCCCGGAATCCCCGACTTAGAGCGGGCGGTCGACACCATCATCCACATGAAGAACCTCTCGGAGCTGGCGGTCGACCTGGCCTACAGCAGCGTGCTGTTCGACAGCGCCGAGTTAGCGGAGGAGGTGCGCAACCTCGAGGTCGAGGTCGACGCCATGCAGTCGCGGTTCGAGGCTTGGACGCTCCGAGCGGCCGCGGACGCGGACGACCCCGTCGTGTTGCGCGGGCTGATCCGACTGGGAACCAGTACGGAGGCCATCAGCGACGCGGCGATCAACATCAGCGAGGGCGTGCTCCGGGATATCGACGTCCACCCGGTCGTTCAGCTGGCGGTCCAGGAGAGCGACGAGATCATCACGCGGGTCGAAGTCGCGCCCGGAAGCGACCTCGACGGAATCGCGGTGACCGGCGGCGTTCCGGACGTCGAGTCGACCATGTCGGTGATCGCGATTCGACGGCCCGGCGAGGGCTGGCTGCTCGTGACCGACGCCGACGCCGAGCTACAGGGCGGGGACGTCCTCATCTCGAAGGGGACGCGGACGTCCGCGGCGGCGTTCGAGGAACTCGCGCAGGTCCAGCCCTGATCGGGCCGTCGACTCAGCCGGCGTACTCGAGCAGCACGGTCACGAGCTCGAGGTAGATGAGGGCCCCGAGGATGGCGATCACCGCGGCCAGCGCGAACGGGACGAGCGTCTCGCTCCCTTTTCGAATCGGCATCGTCCGGAGGAAGCCGATCATCGACCCGCCCTCCGTTCGCGGCGTTCACGTTGTGCGTGAGCGTCTCGGTGCGGTGGGAAACGGGCGTTTCGGTCCGTTCGTCGCCGGGATTCTCGAGGGGGTCGTGGGGCAGAGTCCATACAAATCGGCCCCACGGTCGGACACTTGAAGCTCAGTCAGACGCTCGACTGACGGTCTGACGCGTAGCTGACGCTGACCCGACGTCGGGTCCGTGGCGCGTCCGATCGTCCGCCGCTCGAAGTCGATCGACGTCACCGCTCGAGATCGACCGAGACGGACGTCTCCGCTCGAGTCCGTTGGAGCGCCCCCGAGGGCCGCGGCCATGCCCATACAGGGGCCTATTGCAAGGCCGCTCGAGCCCGTATAGGGGGACGAACCATGAACGCAGCGCTGAAGCCGCTCGACGAGCAGGTGATCGTGATCACCGGCGCGTCCTCGGGGATCGGACTGACGACCGCGCGGATGGCCGCCGACCGGGGCGCCAGCGTCGTCGTCGCCGCCCGGAGCGAAGACGCCCTCCGGCGGTTGACCGCGGAGATCCAGGCCGACGGCGGCGAGGCGACCTCCGTCGTCGCCGACGTCAGCGACCGCGAGGACGTCCGCGAGATCCGGCGGGTCGCCGAGGACACGTACGGCGGCTTCGACACCTGGGTCAACGGCGCGGCCGTCTCCATCTACGGCGAACTCGACGAGGTCCCGATCGAGGAGATGCGCGAGCAGTTCGACGTCAACGTCTGGGGGCTGCTCTACGGCTCGCTCGAGGCCGCCGACCACTTCAAATCCCGCGGGCGGGAGGGTTCGATCGTCAACGTCGGTAGCATCGTCTCCGAGCGCGCCGTCCTCCTACAGGGGAGCTACTCGGCCTCGAAACACGCCGTCAAGGGCTTCACCGAGACGTTCCGGATGGAACTCGAGCGCGAGGACGCGCCCGTCTCGGTGACGCTGATCAAGCCGAGCGCGATCGACACGCCGTTTCCCGACCACGCGAAGAATCACATGGACGAGGAAGCGACGCTGCCGGCGCCGGTCTACGCGCCGGAGACGGTCGCCCGGGCCATCCTCCACGCCGCGGAGAACCCCCAGCACGAGGTGACGGTCGGCGCCGGCGGCAAGGGGATGACCGTCCTCGGACAGCACGCCGCGCGCCTGCTGGACAAGATTATGGAGGTCGTCTTCTACCGCCAGCAGCGCACCGGCGATCCGCCCCGTCCCGACGCCCCGGACGGTCTCGAGGAGCCGACCGGCAGCCTCGATCAACGCGGCGGCTACGAGGGTCACGTCGCCGAGACGAGCCTCTACACGAGCCTCCGTCAGCGGCGGGAACTCCCCGGCTCGAGCGCGCTCGGGGCCGGGCTCGTCGCGGGGGCCGTCTACGCGGGGTACAGACTACTGCGCGACGGTCGCGACTCGAGCGGCGACGTCGCGGCGCCGGAGCCGGAATCGAAAGCGGATGCTGAGGAGCGTCGCCTCGAGATGCCGCGTCTCTGATCGTTCCGTCGATCCCGTTCTGCGGACGCGTCTCGAATCGCTCGAGCCGGACGCATATCGCTACGTCGTACGCGGTGTCACTGTGTCGGTACGACGACCTCCCGAGACGCCAGCGGCCGCAGCGACTCTGCAGTCGATACGCGTGTGCAGGCTCAACCGTTCACCGTCGGATACCCGAACGTCGGCCATGGTCGTCGTCACGCTCTTCGTCGTTAGTCTGCTGACCGGCGGACTGGGAATCTACGTCGGCGCGCGGCTGGTCGTCGGAGAAGAGGAACCCCTGCACGCGATCCTGACGGGACTGCTCGGGGCGGTCGTCTGGGTGGTCGGCGGCGTCCTCCTCGGCTGGATCCCCCTGCTCGGCCAACTGCTCGTGCTGGCGGTCTACGCGTGGATGGTCGACCGCCGGTATCCGGGCGGCTGGCGTAACGCCGTCTCGATCGCCCTCATCGCCTGGCTCGTCACCCTGGTCGTGCTGACCGTCCTCGCCTCCCTCGGGTTCGCGACCTACGAGGCGATCGGCGTCCCGTTCGCGTGACCGACCGTCGTTCTCGAGCCGATCACAGCGGTCCGACGTCCACGATCATCCACGCGAGACCGATCGCCGCGAGCGAGAGCGCGAGGTTGCCGGCCGCGTTGGCGACGGCGAGGCGCCGGTCGCCGCGCTCGTACAATCCGACGGTCTCGACCGAAAACGACGAAAAGGTCGTGAACGCGCCGCAGATCCCGGTCCCGACCAGTCGGAGCGTCGACTCGCTGGCGCCCGCGAAGAGGGCGAGCGCGAAGCCGAAACTCCCGAGCACGTTCACGGCCAGCGTGGGCCACGGAAACCGTTCGCTGGCTAGTCGTAGCGACACCCAGTGGCGGAGCACGGCACCGACCGCGCCGCCGACCCCCACGATCAGCGCCGGCTCGAGGGTCACGCCGTCTCACCGCCCGTTCCGGGTTCGAAGACCGCTCCGAGTCGACGCGCGACGGTTCGCCCCGCGAGGACGCCCGCGAAGCCGAACCCGTAGTTGCCGGCGACGATGGCGGCGAGGACGACGGGGTCGGCCGCCAGCGCGGTCTGGATCGCGAACGTGCTGTAGGTCGTCAGCGACGAGAGCAAGCCGGTGGAGAGAAAGAGTCGCGACCGCCGTCCCAGGAGTCCCGCGTACTCGGCTTCGTAGACGATGAACCCGAGCGCGGCACTGCCGAGGGCGTTGACCGCAAGTATCGCCCGAACGTCGGAGCCCAGCCCCATCGCCAAAAAGCGGAGGATCGCCCCGGCGAACGCTCCGACGGCGATCAACGCGAGCGTCTCGAGGCGAACGAGCGGGTGAGTGGCTGTCATGGGGTGGGTGATCGCGACGTGCGATCGGCAGATCGTTCGGATCGATCGGCTGCAGCGGGGTTCTCGCGGGATCGGCATCAGAATTTCGAAACGACCCCTCGAGCGCTCGGGTCGGCGGCGCGTCGCTCCCGCCGTCGACGGAAGGAAAAGAGCCAAGGTTAGACTGGCTCTAGACCGAGCCATGGCCACCGACGGCGCCGAGAGCGGGCAACGGGGCTTTACGCGTGCGGCGGTAGTCAACGTCCTCGGGAACGCGGTGAAGATCGTCGTCGAAGGAGCCGCGGGGTGGCTCTTCGGTAGCGTCGCCCTGCTGGCCGACGCGGCCCACTCGATCGCCGATCTGATCGCGAGCCTCGTCGTGCTCATTTGGGGTCGCAGTTCCTACGACGAACCCGACGACACCCATCCGCACGGCCACGACCGGATCGAACCCCTGACGGCGCTGTTCGTTGGGGCCATTATCGCCCTCCTCGGGCTGAACCTGCTCTACGAGTCCGCACAGGGAATCCTCCACGGCGTCGAGGTCGAGTTCAGCCCGCTCCTGCTCGGGGCGCTCGCGTTCTCGATCGCGGATATGTACCTCGTCTACCGCTACACGACGGTGATCAACGAGGCGCTGAACTCGACCGCACTCAAGGCCCTGGCGGTCGACTGCCTCAACGACATCTACACCTCCTTCGCCGCCGTCGTGGGCGTCGTCGGCGTCCTGCTGGGCCAGCCGCTGCTCGATCCGATCGCCGGCGGCTTCGTCAGCCTACTGGTCGTCTACCAGGGCGTCGAGATCGGCCGCGAGAACGTCGACTACCTCATCGGCGCCGCGGCGAGCCCGGAGCAACGGGCGGAGATCGTCGACGCCCTCCGCAGCCACCCCGACGTTCAGGGCGTCCACGACCTGACCGTCTTCTACGACGGCACCGTTCTCGAGGTTGAGGTCCACGTCGAGGTCGACGGCGACATGCCCTTCCGGCAGGCCCACGACGTCGAGTCGGAGCTGGTCGACCGAGTGCGCGACCTCGAGGACGTCGGGGACGCCCACGTCCACCTCGATCCGTCGGGAATCGGGGAGTGGAAGGAGCGACTCGACGAGCACTGATCGGTCAATCGCAGCCGCTGCAACGATTTATCCACCGATCGCACCGCTAAGTGTGATCGGGTGTGCACTGACGCTCAGTGGCGACTATCGTTTCAGAACCGTCCCGCGGCGGAGTCGGCCGCGTCCGAATCGATCGCGTCTCGATCGTTCGGTTTCGTCTCGGTCGGTTCCCGATCGGTGGGGTCCGTCTCCGTCGCTGACTGCTGTCCACGTCTCCCGCCGACGACGGGAGCCCCTTCGGCGTCGGCTGCCCGCTGCGAGCCGCCGGCCGCCGCCGGCCGCCGCCGGATCCGAATCGGTTCGACGCCGATTCGGGGGCTCGGCGGCTCGCTCGTCGCCGGCCCGCGACAGCGTCACGGCGAAGACGCTCCCGTCGGGCCCGGTCTCCGCGAGATCGACGTGCCCGCCGTACCGCGTCGCCAGAATCCGAACGAGGTACAATCCCAGCCCGTGGTTGTCGGATCGCCGGTCGAACAGCGTTTCGCGAACGGGCGTCGGAATACCGGGCCCGTTGTCCGCGATCCGGACGGTAACGGTTTCGTCCGTCGTCGCGACCGTCACCTCGACGCGAGGGGGCTCGCTGTCGTTGTGTTCGACGGCGTTCTCGAGGAGGTTCGCGAAGATCCATCCGATCCCCTCGTTCCCCTCGACGCGCACGTCGGCCGGAACCAACGCCTCGACCTCGACGTCGTCGAACCGCCGTTCCAGGTCCGTCACCTCGTCGGCCAGGACGTTCTCGAGCGTGACGACGGTGCCGCCCGCCGACGGCTGCGTCGCGTTCAACATCGCGCGGATATCGTCGATCACGTCGGTCAGTTCCTCGCTCTCGCGGTCGATCGCCTCGAGGGACGCGCGCGTCGAATCGTCGGCGTCCTCGAGGAGGAGCGTCGCGTGACCGCCGATGATCTGGGTACTGTTGAGCACCTCGTGGCGCAGCAGATCGCTGAGATACGTGAGGAGTTCGCGGTCCTCCTCGCGTTGCTCGGCGCGGGCCACCGCGGCCGTCGCCTCGACTTCCCGCTGGATCGCTCGCGCTTCGACGTAGCCGACGAGGAAGCCGGTCCCGGCCCCCGCGTTCAGCGAGAACTGCGCCCAGGCGACGTTGCCGACGAGACCGTTCCAGGGGAAAAACGCCATGACGAAGACGTTGACGGCCAGAAAGCCGATCCCGCCGCCGAAGCACCACTGAAGGACTCGTCCGTATCGATCGGCACCGATACCGCTCCGAGCGAGCCGGACGCCGGCCCAGACGAGCGCGAGCGCGGGGAGGCAGACGGTGACGAACCCGACGACGACGGCTGTCAGGGTGAGCAGCGAACGGAACCAGAGACACCACGCGACGAACACGCCGGCAGACAGGAGTCCGAGGCCGCTGACCGTCCAGGGGAACACCCGCGCCGGCCGTTCGCCCCGTCGGCGCCTCGTCGCGCCGCTCATGATCCCCTCACCGACGAACCACCCGCGGGCCGTGACGGCATCTGCGCTAACCAACTCAGGCCGATGTAATGTCTGTAACGGCTCGGTGGTCGGTCCGTTCGCGGGGACGGGGGCCAGCTTTTATCTCGGACGCTGACGGGCTATCAGTATGACCACGGAGATCGGTACGGTACACGAGGTGACGGCTGGCGACTGTGCGGACTGTTACTATATCGACACGGGAATGTACGATACCCCGGAGTACGGCGCCGTCTACATCGTCGACGACGATCGGCCCGCCGTCGTCGAGACCGGGCTCGGAACGAACCACGAACTGATCCTCGAGGCGCTTGCCGAACTCGGCATCGACCGCGAGGAACTCGCGGCCATCGCGGTGACCCACATCCACCTCGATCACGCCGGCGGCGCGGGCTACCTCGCCGAGGCGTGTCCGAACGCGGACGTCTACGTCCCGTCGCCGGGCGCGGGGCTGCTCGTCGATCCGACGCGGCTGGTCGAGGGGACGAAAGCCGCCGTCGGCGACCAGTGGGAGTTCTACGTCGAACCGAAGCCGATCGTCAAGGACCGAATCGTCGAGCTCGAGGACGGCGACGTCGTCGACCTCGGGACCCACGAACTACGCGTCCACGAGGCGCCGGGCCACGCCTTCCACCAGGTCGTTTTCGAGGACCCCGCGAACGACGCCGTCTTCACGGGTGACGCCGCGGGTATCTGGGTCCCCGAGACCGAGGAAATCCGGGAGACCTCGCCGCCCTCGGACTTCCACCTGGAGCAGTGCCTCGAGGACGTCGAGACCCTGAAAGCGATCGATCCGGACGTCCTCCTCTACACCCATTTCGGCCCCCGAGAGGTCGGCGACGACGCCGCGGACGCGCTCGAGGCGTACGCGACCGTCCTCGAGGAGTGGGTCGCGACCGTCGCGGAGAAACGCGCGGAACTCGAAGACGACGCGGCCGTGATCGATTATTTCGCCGGCTCCGAGGAGATGGCCGACGTCTGGGGGGAGCGCAAGGCCGGCGCCGAGGCCGCGATGAACGCGCGCGGCGTCCTCGGCTACCTCGACGAACGCGACTGAACGGACTCGCGTCCGTCGACGGCCGCGGAGCGACCCAACCCGCCGCGAGTTTCCGCTGCAGTCGGTCGATCGGACCGTACAGGCACTCTCAGCCCGATTTGGAGGCCGAAGCGTGCCCAGAGGCAACTGATCACAGTTTTACCACGTTTTATCGCGCGGGAGGTACTGTCACGCGTATATGGACTGGCGGGACGCGGAACGAGAGTACGAGGACGAGACGATCCGGGAGACGACGCTCGGACGGATGTTCGAACGCTCGGCCGAGCGAAACGCGAATCGACCGGCCCAGCGGTACAAGGGCGGCATCTACGATCGATCACTGACCGATTCGGTGATCCGGTCCGCGACTCCCGGCGAGTTTCGTCCGCTCTCCTACGCCGAGATGCGCGATATCGTGCGCAAGCTCTCGGCGGGCTTTCACGACCTCGGTGTCGACGCCGGCGACCGCGTGGGCCTGTTCGCGAACACCCGGATGGAGTGGGCCCAGTGTGACTTCGCCCTGCTCAGCGCGGGCGCCGCCGTCACGACCGTCTACACGAGTTCCTCGCCGAGACAGGTCGAGTACTTACTCGACGACCCAGACGCCGACGCCGTCGTCGTCGAGAACGCGGCCCTCCTCGAGCGGGTCCTCGAAGTCGAGGACGAACTCGACCTCGAGTTCGTCGTCTCGATCGACGAGCTCGACGGCTACGACGACCGCGACGACATCTACACCTTAGACGAGGTCTACGACCGCGGCGCGGAGACGTTCGACCTCGAGGCCTACGAGAAGCGACTCGACGCGGTCGAACTGGACGATCTGGCGAGTCTGATCTACACCAGCGGGACCACGGGCCAGCCCAAGGGCGTCCAGCTCACCCACTGGAACTTCCGGTCGAACGTCAACGCGATCCGCAAGCGGTTCGCGCGCCGACCGGACCGGGACGACGACGTACCGACGTTAGACGAGGAGTCCCTGGCGATGTCGTACCTGCCGCTGGCCCACGTCTTCGAGCGGACGGCGGGTCACTTCGTGCTGTTCGCCAGCGGCTCCTGTATCGCCTACGCGGAGAGTCCGGACACGCTCCAGGAAGACTTCAGCGCCGTCGGGCCGACGACGGCCACGAGCGTCCCCCGCGTCTACGAGAAGATCTACGACGGCATCCGCGAGCAGGCCAGCGAGTCCGGCGCGAAACGGAAGATCTTCGAGTGGGCGACCGACGTCGGCGTCGCGTACCAGCGGGCCGACTCGCCCGGGCCGATTCTCCGGGCCAAGCAGGCGCTCGCCGACAAACTCGTTTTTTCGACGGTCCGCGAGGCGCTCGGCGGTGAGATCGATCTGCTGATCAGCGGCGGCGGCAGCCTCTCGCCGGAGCTCTGCCAGCTCTACCACGCCATGGGGTTGCCCATCTTCGAGGGGTACGGACTGACCGAGACCGCGCCGGTCGTCTCGACGAACCCGCCGGACGCCACGAAGATCGGCACCATCGGGCCGGCGCTGTCCAACGTCGATCTGCGAGTCGACGAGACCGTCGCCGACCAGGAGGCGTTCGACGGTGACCCCGGCGAGGTCGGCGAACTCCTCGTTGCGGGGCCGAACGTCACCGAGGGCTACTGGAACAAGCCCGGCGCGACCCAGGGCGCGTTCACGGAGGACGACGACGGCGAGCGGTGGTTCCGCACCGGCGACATCGTCCACCTCCGGCCCGACGGCTACCTCGAGTTCCGCGATCGACTCAAGCAGCTCATCGTCCTCTCGACGGGGAAGAACGTCGCGCCTGGGCCGATCGAGGACGCCTTCGCGGCCAGCGAGGTCGTCGAGCAGGCGATGGTCGTCGGCGACGGCGAGAAGTTCATCGGCGCTCTGCTGGTCCCCAACACGGCCCACGTCCGTGAGTGGGCCGACGAGGAGGGGATCGACCTGCCCGACGACCCCGAAGCGATGTGCGACGACGAGCGCGTCCGCGAGCACGTCCAGGAGGAAGTCGACCGCGTCAATCAGCAGTTCGAGAAACACGAGACG
Source organism: Haloterrigena turkmenica DSM 5511 (assembly GCF_000025325.1). Taxonomy (NCBI): domain Archaea; kingdom Methanobacteriati; phylum Methanobacteriota; class Halobacteria; order Halobacteriales; family Natrialbaceae; genus Haloterrigena; species Haloterrigena turkmenica. Next base: position 405,240 of record NC_013743.1, read on the forward strand.
ATCAAGCGGTTCGAACTCGTTCCCCAGGAGTTCACCGAGGAAAACGACATGCTGACGCCGACGATGAAGAAGAAACGGCGAGTCATCCTCGAGCGGTTCGAGGACCGCGTCGACCGGATCTACGCGGACGACTGATCGGCCGTGCCGCATCGAAGTTCGTCGACGTCGACCGCCTCGTCGGATCGACGTCAACGACCGATATCCGACGGCGTCGCGCGGTTCTCACAGGAGTTAACCGCATGGAACGACTCGAGTCGACACGAATGGACGTGCCAGCGACATCCCGACTGCTCACGGACCGACAGTCGCGACTATGACGGCGGCAGAAGGCGGTAATCTACTGGTACTGATCGCCACGATCGTCGGTCTCGGCGTCATCTCGCAACTGCTGTCCGCCCGGTTTCGGGTCCCGAGCGTCCTCTTTCTCATCATCTCCGGTGTCGCCATCGGTCCGGAGGGGCTCGGCCTGTTGACGCTCGACTCCTTTGGCGAAAGCGGGCTCTCGACGATCGTCGGGCTGAGCGTCGCTATCATCGTGTTCGAGGGCGCGTTTCACCTCAAGGCAACCAAGATCAAGGAGGCACCGTCGGCCGTCCTGCGGCTGACCACGGTCGGCGCGGCGATCGCCTTCCTCGGCACCGCCGCCGCGGTTCGGTTCTTCCTCGAGGCCAACTGGGACATCGCGCTGTTAATCGGCGCGCTGCTGATTGCGACGGGGCCGACGGTGATCACGCCGATTTTGAAAGTGGTTCCCGTCCGCGACCGAGTCGCCGCCACCCTCGAGACCGAGGGGATCGTCAACGACGTGACGGCGGCGATCCTCGCGGTTGTGCTGTTCAAGGCGATGACCGTCCGGGAACTGACCGCCGACATCTACCTACAGTTGTTCGCCGAACGACTCGGAACGGGACTGCTCGTCGGCGTCGTCGTCGCCGCGATCGTCTGGGCGGTGCTCCAGTACGTCGACATCTCGCCGGACGACGCGCCGCGGAACGCGCGGCTGCTGACACTGGCGGGCGCGATCGTCGCCTTCGGCACGGCCGACTACGTGTTCGCGGAGGCCGGCGTCGCAGCGGCCGCGACGGCGGGACTGATCCTCGGCAACGCCAACCTCCCCTACGAGGAGGAGATCGAGGCGTTCAAGGGCGACGTGACGCTGCTCGTCCTCTCGTTCGTCTTCATCACGCTCGCGGCCCTGCTCGAGTTCGACCAGCTGTTCGCGCTCGGACTCGGCGGTGTGGCCGTCGTCGTGGCCGTCATGCTCGTCCTGCGGCCGCTGCTGGTCTTCCTCTCGACGCGCGGCGACCGATTCACCTTCGAGGAGACGGTGTTCATGAGCGCCGTCGGCCCGCGCGGGATCATTCCGGCGTCGGTCGCGACGCTGTTCGCCATCCGATTGCAGACCGAGGCGCCGCCGACGAACGCGGCCGGTGCGGACCTGCTCGTCGGCACGGTCTTCCTCGTCATCCTCGTGACGGTCGTCCTCGAGGGCGGATTCGCCAGACAGATCGCGGAGAAACTCGACGTAATTCCAATGCGTGTACTCATCATCGGCGGCGGCCGCGTCGGTCGCTCGCTGGCAGAACGACTCGAAGCGCGCGGCGAAAACGTGGTCATCATCGAGGCGGATCTCGCTACCCTCGAGGCTCTTCGCAACGAGGGGTTCACCGCCCGTCGGGGTGACGGGACCGACGTCGACATGTTACGCGAGGCGGGCGCCGAGAACGCCAAGACCGTCGTCGCGGCGACCGGCGACGACGACGCGAACCTGCTCGTGGCACAGCTCGCGAAGTCGAACTTCGACGTCGAGAACGTGATCGCCCGGGCGAACAACCCGTCGAACGCGTCGGCGTTCGAGGACCTGGGCGTCCAGACCATCTCGGCGGCCGAGTCGACCGCGTGGGCGATCGACAACCAGATAGAGCGGCCGGCGCTCTCGAACTGGATGTCCGAACTCGGCCGCTCCGGCGACGTCCAGGAGATCGAGATCACCGACGACGCCCTCGTCGGCGAGCGGATCGTCGACATCGGCGACGACCTCCCCAACGGCGTCCTCATCGCGCTCGTGAGCCGGAACGGCACCAGCGAGGTGCCCACGCCCGACGTCGAACTGCAGCGGGGCGATCACATCACGCTCATCGGTCGCAACGAGGCGGTAAGCGAGGCGATCGAGCGGTACGGCAAGCCGGTGTAGACGGCCGTCCGGCGATCGTCAGCCGGCGTCCGGTACGCGAACCGAGACGGTCAGAGCACGACCGTCACGACGCCGAAGAGGATGAGCACGCCCGTGATATCGCAGACGTTCGTGACGATGGGGATCGTCGTGTCGTCGGGGTCGTAGCCGAATCGATAGGACAGGTACACCGAGACCGTACTGACGAGGACGACCCAGACCGCCAGCAGCATTCCGCTGACGATCGTGATCACCAGCAGCGTTCCGAGTCCGAGGTTCCCGCCGAGGACGTTGCCGATCCCCCACGCGGCGAACCCCAGCATGACGAAGACGGTCGCCGCCAGCCCGATCACGGCGCCGACGTTCGCCCGGATGTCGGGGTTGGTCGGCGAAAACTCGAGCGTCCCGAGGTGTAACTGGGTCGACAGCCGCGCGCACATGATCGATCCCAGGTTGCCCGCCGTGCCGATCATCACCGGGACGAGGACGAGCAGCGACGGATACGACAGCAACTGCTCCTCGAACGACTCGAGGACGGTCCCCGAGACCATCTGCAGGATCGACAGCGCGAGCAATAGCGGAACGAGCGTCGAGACGATTCCGCTGACGGTCCACTCGCGAGGAAGGTTCTCCTGCGGGAGTTCCTCCGTCGGCTCGTCGCCGCGACGGACGTCGCCGCCGGCGCTCACAGCACCACCCCCGCGACCCAGATGCCGATCAGCAGGAAGGCGACGCCGAAGACGTCGCCGACGGTCGTCACGACCGGGCCGATGACGTTGTCCGGATCGAGACCGCGGCGGTACCCCTTGAAGATCACCGTCAGCAACACCCCCAGCATCGCGAACGCGGAGAGCAGGGCGGCGACGATCAGGACGACGAGCAACTCGAGGAGGTTCGCCTCCCGACCCAGCACGAGCGACACGCCCCAGCTCAACACCGCAATGAACACGGAGACGATCATCCCGTTGCAAAAGGAGGCGACGATGGCGTTTCGCAGGCGATCGTTCCACTCGAAGTGGGGATCGATCAGCCCCTGATGGAGACCGCTCGAGAGGCGCGCGCCCAGCGAGCCGTAGACGCCGCCCCGCGTCGCGAGGAAGGCCGGCAGCAACAGCAGGATTCCGGGGACGCTCTCGATCCCCTCGCGCATGGTCTCGGTGCCCAGCAGCGTCCCGGAGAACAGTCCCGCGACGAGGCTGACGAGGATGACCGGTAGCGCCTGCCTATAGACGTCGATGGCCGAGTCGTGGCCCAGCATCTGTCTGAAGGTCTGTGGCCGCTGCATTAAGCGTTGGTCTCTCCGACGGTCGCGCCCTGTCCCATTCGTGGGTTGTCACGGAATCACGGGCGACTCGAGAAACAGAGCGGCGTCGCGTCGGTGAGGGTTGACGAATCAGTTCCACTCGCCACGTCGCTCGCCAGCGCGCTATGACAGTCGTCGATACTCTGATTTCGGTATTCAGAACGACGGCTGAAGTTGAACCCGCTCGATTCGGTAACTACGTCTGCGTACTGTTCGATGTTCTCTATTACATGACACTCAGATTACGCCGTCACCATAACTGCTTATGGAGCGAGAAGATGTCTCTCCTCTATGACCGATTCGAGTAACGACGAGTTCGACCCAACAGCACCAGACCAACGGGAGATTGGCCGCGAAATGGTTGACGACAGTACGGGACTCGGTTCGGTGATGGCCCACGCCTATCGCGGAGAGATAGATCGAGTAGGGACGTGGCGGCAGCGCCTCGATGAGTCAACGACGTGGGCGGTGACGCTGATGGCAGCAATCTTGACGTGGGCGTTTTCGAGTACCGATAACCCACACTATATCTTGCTGATCGGGATCGTTGTCGTCACCATCTTTCTGGGCATCGAAGCACGGCGGTACCGGGACTACGATGTCTTTCGCTCTCGTGCTCGAGTCATCCAAGAGAACCTGTTCGCAAACGCCCTCGACCCGTCCCAAGGGACTGAAAGTCACGACTGGCGGGCGGAACTGAGCAGGGACTATCGTAGGCCGACGTTGAAAGTCTCGTTATATGAAGCACTCGCAAACCGGCTCCAGCGTGTGTACCTTGCTCTGCTCAGTGTCCTATTGGTCGCATGGGTCTTCAGGATTACAGCGTTCGCGCCGCGCCAAGACTGGCTGACAACCGCTGGAATCGCCCGTATCCCCGGGATTGCTGTGGTTGTCGTTGTGGGTGTGTTCTACGTCGTACTGCTGGGCGTCACCTTCTGGCCCCGCGAGCGCCATGCCAAGGGTGAATTCCGTGAAGGGGACTCGGACGACTGGAAAGAGACAGACCGATAAATCCGTTATCTGTATCGGTCACCAAGTTTTCGTGATTACCTCTTGTAGGAATGCTCCAAACGGTGGGTGGACACGATGCGATTCAGTCGCCGGACAGGTGCTTCCCACGAGCGATGACATACATAAGTGCGCTCCCCGCATCGACGGCGAGGATAAATTCCCGATCACTGCCAGTATCGCAGCTGGACCCTGAGCACCGAGCAAGAATACAAGAGTGAACGAGACGAGACTGACGAGCGCGAACGCACCGATGAGTTTGCCGAGCGGGACTGCTTCGTATCGAATCCAAGACTATCGTCGCAACGGCCCGGCGGCGTGAGGGAGTGCTCGCCATCCATTGTCCGCTTCGATGTCCGAGTGTTTGCGCGTTGTACTGCTGGGCGTCCAAGCAGACCATATTCCGTATCAGGAATGTTCCCACTCCCTCGGTGGTGGACCGGGGTATAGAGGGCTGTAGTCCCTACTAGTAGTGATGTCCGAATCAGAAGTGACCCGCTGGGAGTACGAGACGCTTCGCCCACCGCGCGATGAGACGCAAAAAGAAGCAGAGGATCCGAAAGCAGAGTTGAATCAACTCGGTGCAGAGGGCTGGGAGTTTGTGGAGACGATCGACTACGAGGGAGGCGGCACCAAGTACCTCGTTTTCAAGCGGCCTGCCCAATCGGGTGATTCAGTATGACTGACGAGACCGACATCAGTACGGCCAATACGATGCGTGAGCGCTCAGGCGAAAGTCGGATTAAACTCTGGTTGCTGCTGCGCGCGAACCGCTTTCTCGTCTCCAGCATCCTGACCAGTGCCGTGTTTGTCGCATTCGTCATCGCCGTCGCTGCCCTCGATCCACCGTTTTCACGGCAAATCGAGTCCGGCGACATGATCGACACGATGTTCTCGACGATGATCACGGTCATTGTGACTGGGACGACACTTGTCGTCACGATCGGTCAACTCGTCCTCTCCCAAGAGAACGGCCCGCTCGGCGATCAACGCGAGCGTATGTCCAGTTCGATGGATGTCCGGGACTTTACTGAAGAATTAATCGGATCTCCGAGTCCTGCCGATCCATCCGAATTCCTCCGGCAGATCATCGGAATCACGGCACAACGGACGACGGCTCTTCGAGAGTCTATTGACAAGAATGATAACGAGAACCTCCGAGAAGAGGTCGATGAATTCGCTGAAAGCGTCACTGGGAACGCTGACACGGTGCGTGACCAGCTTGAAGGTGCACAGTTCGGCTCGTTCGATGTGTTATTTGCTGCACTAAATTTCAATTATAGCTGGAAGATATTCCAAGTTGAACGTCTCGCGAACGAACACGAAGAGAGCCTCAATGAGGAAGAGCGCGGTTTGCTTGACGACCTCAAAACAGCGCTGTCTCTGTTTGGTCCGGCGCGCGAACACGTCAAGACGCTGTACTTCCAGTGGGCACTCATCGACTTGTCTCAGATGATTCTCTATGCTGCAGTCCCAGCATTGGCCGTTGCGGGTATCATGGTCGCAATCGTCGATGCGGGGACGTTCCCAGGAAGCACACTCGGTCTCGATCACATCATCCTCATCGTGGGCGGTGCGTTTGCGGTGACGCTCGTTCCATTCATGCTGTTCGTCTCGTACGTCCTTCGCATCGTCACCATAGCGAAACGGACACTTGCCATCGAGCCGCTGATCCTCCGCGAATCACAACGCTAAGATCCGACGCAGAACTCAAACCTCAGACACGGTTGGATGTGGACGCTTCGTGTGATACTGAGATTAGTCACTCTCAGAACGGGCGTCGATTGCTCGCGTCCCGCCACAGTTCCAATACTGTCCTCCGCGAGGAGATCGACACAGGCGCTGTTGAATGCCTTTGGAAAATTCCCCAACCCCATTGAGCCTCTAAGATCGAAAATATAGCCCCGAAACGATTCGTCGCCCTAATCCACTGGAATGACCGATGGACACTCTGTATTCAGCACCCAATTCTTGGTATTTAGAAGACAGATTGGCGTCCCTACTGGTAACGCTTTCACCTGTACTGAACGCGAGTTTCACGACCACCTCTGCATAACAAAACCGCGCTACTAGCTACTGATAATGGCTGCACTCGTTCACCCCGCCGCTTTATCGGATCGACTGAGTGGCTGCCGGCATGCTCCCTCCCCGCCGGTCGTCGTTCCGGACGACCGTCACCGCCCTCCATCCCGGGACGACCGTCCGCTATCACTACCGCACCGGCGACTCGCTGGCGACCGTCGTCGAATACACCGACCGGGTCGTCACCTTCGTCGGACCGGACTGCGACGGCCGGTTCACCCACGACCAGATCGATCGCCTGCTCGAGGACGACCGCCTCGAGGTCGTCCTCGACGACGAGACGCACCTGCCGGACGACGAGCCGGAACTGCTGCGATCGGACTGAGGGGAATGGCTGTCATTTAGTCGACAGTAATACGATTCCGTTATTCAAATCGGGTTCCGAAACTGAATCGGTTGATTCGGGAAGTACAGCCGCGTACGAACCAGCGCAATTCCTTTCGGAGAGGCCGGGAAATCTGTCCGAGCGTACGTCGAGCAAAAGAAGACGGATCAACACTGTCTCTGACTTTTGAGTGGTTCCCAGATACGTCTCTTGGAGACGTATGTATACTCCCAAAATAGTTGAGTAGGTGTGTATTTATCTGATATCGTCTGGCTAGCCATACCAAATACGCTGATTGTCGACGCGGTGCCGTAGTGCGATACGAGAACCACCATGGGGAACTGTACGTTTGACACAGAAACGATTCCTCGATATTTAGCGATATCTCGAGAGGTATTGACCCGGGAGCGTCCCACAACAATGACCAACGACAATTCAAATCGCTTTGACCTCGGTCGGCGACCCGTTCTCAGTGGACTCGCCGGTGCACTGGCGACGGGCGCTGTCGGAACCGCAGCGGCGTCCGGAGACGACCATCACGCTGGAGCCGACGACACGGCACAGGACGAGTCAGCAGACCAACCACCCGAAGCAGTCCCCAACGAATTCGAGAACGACATCGAGATCCTCAACTACGCTCTCACCCTCGAGTACTTGGAAGCGGTGTTCTACACCCGCGGTCTCCGTAATATCGACGAATCAGCCCTCGAACAACAGTTCGAGGGGTGGGGTCCGATTCAGGATCAGGTCGTCAATCGACTCCGCGTCGTTCGAGATCACGAGATAACGCACGCGGAAGTCCTCGGGCAGACCGTGGAGTCGTTGGGTGGCGAACCGGCCCAGAGTCCGGAGTTCGACTTCGGGACGGCCGTTCAGGACCCGGCAGAGTTCATCGCCACTGCTGCCTTGCTCGAGGACATCGGCGTCTCGGCGTACGCCGGTGCTGCGCCGTATATCGATACGTTCGAACTCGTTCCGCCGGCGCTCAGCATCCACAGCGTCGAAGCCCGACACGCCTCGTTCCTCCGGGAACTCAACGGTGAGATCGGATTCCCCGAGGCGTTCGACGATCCGCGCTCCCGCTCGGAGGTCCTGGAGCTGGCGAGCGGTTTCATCGTCGAATAGGACACGAACCGCTGACGACCGTAGCAATTCTTTGTCGGTTCCAAACTGCTCGTTCTCTCAGTCGTACCGATCACTACTGCTAGCTACGCCGGAACGGCTGTGAGCGGGCTGAGAACGATCTCGCATTCACTCCGACTCGCCGGGAAGGATGTCGCCCAGCGAGCCGCCCAGCGCCATCGCGGTGAAGACGACCGACACCTGACAGAGGTTGACCCAGGGCTCGTCCCACGCGATTCGCCCCCAGAGCGTCATCAGGACGGCCGCGGTCGCGAAGGCGATTCCACACACCCAGACGGGGCGGCGCGGAATCACGCCGAAGTAGGGGTTGTGGATCTGGATCTCTCGGAAGTCGGCGACGTAGAGGATGCCGACGACCAGCGCGACCGCCAGTGCCACGTTCACGGCGAAAAGCGGCGGGTGCGCGGCGAGGAACCGGCCGATCTCGAAGACGCCGTCCTCGACGAGCATCGGCATACCGATGACGACGCTGCCGACGAACGCCTCGGCCTTGTCCTTGCGGGTGAACCGCGTGATCACCCTGCCGACCATCGCGTTGTGCGAGAGCCGGTTGACGAGCCGTCGCGTCCGACGCACTTCCGTCCGCTCGTCGACCGTGTCGACCGTCTCCTCTAAGGCCTCGAGTTGCTCGTACAGATCGTCCAACGTCGGGTCGTCCGACTGACCCTCCGATGCAGACATACGCGGTCTCTCACACTACCGGGGCTAAAGCACGTCGGACGCGTCCGCTCGGACCGCCGCTCGCAACGGAAGCGTCGCTCGCGATGGAGGCGATGAGAAGGCACGCGTCCCGGGTATCGCGACCGCTCGAGGCCGTCCGGCCAGGAATTGGTCCCCCGTCTCGTATCGGTTTCTGTCCTCACTGTATACACAATCCATGTACGGGTGTAACAGGAACCGATACCATTTTGCACCCGCGGAAGGTACTCCCACTCATATGAAACACGTCCAGGGACCGCTGTGTACGATCGACGTCGGGGAGCGGACGATGCGGACCGAGGAGATCGACGACCTCCTCGAGTCGTTCTTGGGCGGCCGCGCACTCGGGACGAAACTCGCACACGATCGAATCCCGTTCGACGTCGACCCGCTTGGGGCCGACAACCGCCTGTTCTTCGCGACCGGGCCGCTCCAGCACTCGACGATGAGCTTCACGGGCCGGATGTCGGCGACGGGCGTCTCGCCGCTGACCGACGGGTTGCTCTCCTCGAACGCCGGCGGCTTCCTCTCGCGAAACTTCACCGGAACGGGCTACAGCGCCGTCGAGGTCACCGGCGCAAGCGACGACCTCGTCATCGTCCACGTCACCGACGAGGGCGTGGAGTTCGAGGACGTGCCCGACCTCGAGCAGGCGACGGTGCCGGAGACCTGCGAGTACATCGAGGCCGAACACGACCTCGAGTCCGAGCACACGGTCGTCGTCGGTCCCGCGGGCGAGAACGGCGTCCGCTTCGCCTCGATGATGACCTCGAAGGAGCGCGCGTTCGGCCGCGGCGGCCTCGGTGCGGTCCTCGGCTCGAAGAACGTCAAGGCGATCACCTTCGACGGCGACTCGACCAACGAGGTCGAGATTCCGCCGGTCCAGATGGAGATCCACGGCGAGGCCGCTCAGGCCGACCACCCGATGAAGGAGTCGGGGACGACCTCCGTCACCGAGTACGCGAACATGGTCGAAGCGCTGCCGACCCGGTACTTCTCGGAGCTCTCGTTCGAGGGCGCCGAAGGGATCGGCGGCGACGCGGTCGCCGAGAAGAAGTACAAGAAAGGCACCTGTTCGGCCTGCGCCTTCGCCTGCAAACTGCCGACGCGGGACGAGGAGAGTGGCCTCGAGACCGAAGGCCCCGAGTACGAGACCGTCATGGCCTTCGGCTCCAACTCGGGTATCGACGACGTTGTCGACGTGATGAAGTCGAACAAGCTCTGTGACGAGTACGGACTCGATACGATCTCCGCCGGCGACGCCGTCGCAGCCTACCTCGCCAGCGAGGACGAGTTCGGAAACGCCGATCTCATCCACGAGACGGTCGAGAAGATCGCCTACCGCGAGGGCGTCGGCGACACGCTCGCGGAGGGCATCGACGAGTTCCACGACGAACTCGGCGTCGAGAACTGGACCGTCAAGGGGATGGAGTTCCCCGCCCACGACGGCCGCACCCTGAACGGCCAGGGGCTGTCCTTCGCCACCTCCAACCGCGGCGCCGACCACATGTACGCCGAGTTCTACCCCTACGAGTACCCGTTGGTCGACGCCGACGACGCCTTCGACAAGTCGGGTCTGGAGGGTAAGCCGCCGAAGGTCATCGAACTCGAGAACATCAACGCCATCAAGGACAGCGCCGTCCTCTGTAAGTTCTCGCGGGACTTCATCACCGAGGAGCGCTTCGAGACGCTGCTGGACACCGACTACGAGGACCTGCTCGAGCTGGGCGGCACCGTCGTCTCCCTCGAGCGCCACTTCAACAACCAGCGCGGCTTCGACCGGAGCGACGACACCCTCCCCTACGAGATCCCGGACTTCGAGGCGGGCCTCGAGGAGTACTACGACGAGCGCGGCTGGGAGGCCGACGGGACGGTGCCCGCCGAGCGCTTCGAGGGCACCGACTTCGGTGCGACGCCGGCCGACGACTGACCGGTCTCCGGAGTCCGCGACGGCGACGATCCGTATCTTTCGTTCGCAATTGTGCTTCTGTCAGCGACCACGTCTTCGTCTCGAGAGCGCTCGCTCGAGCGGGTGCAGCCTCACGAGGCGAAAAACGGCGGAGAGGGAGGATGATCCCACGGACACGAACAGAGTGAGAGGCAATCGAGTGTCTCCGCGGGACAGTCATTGCTTCGCCCGCGGCGAGATGACCGTTCGTCTGTACCTGTCCGGCTGTTTTAAGTGCCGGCGGCGAACCGCTAGCGAGCGTCGCGGCCGTCGTCTCCGTCTCGTCGTTCCACCCGGTCTCGAGACTCGTCTGTGGCGTCGGTCTCGTCCCAGCTGTCTTCGTCGACCGACAGCCGGTCGTCCCCGCGGGAGGGCAGTGGCGCGTCGTCGGCCCGCGAGGGGTGAATGTTGAAGTTGTTCCCCTTGTAGGGATCGTCGTCCGGTTCGTAGGAGAGTTCGCTGCGCTCGAAGAGGTAGATGAAGAAGCCGAAGAGCGGGATGCAGAACGTGATCGCCGCCCACTTCTTCGGGGGCTCGAGGCCGACCCGACCGGCGTCCCAGTAGGTGACAGCCGTGAGCCCGAGGTGCCAGGCGAGGGGAATCCCCACGATCACCGCCAGCAAGGGCGCGCTCATACTCGTCTCGTCGTTCCGGAGCTATCTAAATACCCGGTCGTATGATGGGTTCTCGTCGTTCGCCTTCGGTACTCGAGGCATCGATCATTCGCGACACCGATCGTCTCGATGGTGCGGCCTCGAGCGTGCTGGTGGTGGTGCGTGCTCGTAGCGGTGTCGTCGCTTCGGTCTCGAGGGATTTGATGACGATTCTGTCTCGAGGGTACTGATTCCGCGAGAGAGTCGGTCTCTCTGCTACCGTGACGATGGGGATTGCCACACCCTCCCCAACCGATTCGCTCGCTCCCATTGGTCGCTCACTCATCCCTCGCACGCAGTCACCGGCGCGCCTTCGCAGTGCTCAGGCGCACCGTTAGCGTGCGCCACCGCACGTGATTACTCTCGATACTCGTCGTTCGAGAGGGGTGCGAAGAAATACAGGATTCAGGTGAGTCGGATCAGTTCACGTCGAACTCGATCGCCGCACCTTGCCCGAAGCCGACGCAGAGCGTCGCCAGTCCGAGGCCGCCGCCGCGCTTCTGAAGTTCGTTGATCAGCGTGACTGGCAGGCGCGCGCCCGAGGCCCCAAGCGGGTGACCGATCGCGATGGCGCCGCCGTTGACGTTGAAGATCTCGGGATCGATGCCGAGTTCGTCGCGGGAGTACAGCGACTGGCTGGCGAAGGCCTCATTGAGTTCCACGAGGTCGTACTCGTCGATGTCGCGGCCGTTGCGCTCGAGCAGGCCCTTCGTCGCCGGGACCGGGCCGATCCCCATGACGGTGGGGTCGACGCCGGCGACGTTGTTCTGGCCGACCTCGGCGAGGATCTCGAGGTCGTGTTCCTCGGCGAAGGCCTCGCTCGTGATCAGCAGGGCGGAGGCGCCGTCGGAGATCTGGGAGGCGTTGCCGGGCGTGACGGTGCCGTCGTCCTTGAAGACGGTCGGCAGCTCGGCGAGCTTTTCTTTCGTCGTGCCCGGACGGATGCCCTCGTCCTCGCTGACGGTGCCGTCCTCGGTCTCGATCGGAACGATCTCGTCGTCGAAGCGGCCCGACTCGGTCGCTTCGGCGGCGTTTTGCTGGCTGCGGGCGGCGTACTCGTCCTGTTCCTCGCGGGAGATGCCGTACTCCTCGGCGACCTTCTCGGCGGTCATCCCCATCTGGAGGTCGCCGAGATCGTACAGTTCGGCCAGTTTCGGGTTGATGTGTTCGAAGCCGCCGCCCATCGGGACGCGGCTCATGCTCTCGACGCCGCCGGCGATGATGGCGTCGCGGTTGCCGGCCGCGATAGCGTCGGAGGCGGAGATGACCGACTGCATCGAGGAGGCACACCAGCGGTTGATCGTCGTCGCCGGAACTGACTCCCCGAGTTCCGACAGGAGGGCGATGACGCGGGCGAGGTTGTTGTCCTGCTCGCCGCGTTGCTGAGCACAGCCCCACATCAGGTCGTCGATCTCGTCGCCGGAGAGCCCGGTTTCGGCCAGAATCTCGTCGATCAGCGGCACCGAGAGGGCCTCGCTGCGGACGTCCGCGAACACGCCGTCCTCTTTCCCCTGCGGGGTCCGTACTGCCTCGACCACGACTGGCGTCTGTGACATGTACTACCGAACGTCCCTCACGGACTTAAATCCGCTCGAACTTCCGTACACGTTCGAACCGTTTACGCGCCGCTCGAGGCTCATAGCCCGGTTTTCCGTTGAAGCGGTTTCTTCCGATCGGTCCCGACTCTCGCTTCGACGGGGCGCCGCGGAACCGTCCGCCCCGTCCCTTCGCGTCCGTTCGATCGGCGGACTCCGGTTCGTCCGGACCGCGATAGCCCCGCCGACTCGAGGTCACCCTTCCGAACGCTTATCTCGGATTGCTGGTAATACGCGGCCATGGACGAGGACGGACTGGACGCCTCCCGGTTCGCGGCCGACGACGAATCGCCCTCCCGAGCGGACACCGACCCCGAATCCGACGCGAGTGCCGACGACGCGGACGGCGACGGACCGATGCCGAACGTTCCGGACCCCGATCCCCAGGAGAACGACGTCCCGGAGGACGTCCAGAAGTACGCCCGCTTCACGAAGATGAACGGCGCGCAGTACGACCGGGTCAACGAGTTCCTCCGGGATCGGACCTACGTCACCGCCCGCGAGTGGGCCATCGCCCGCCTCTGTTCCGACTTCCGGACTGAGACCGGCGTGGAGATGACGAAGATCGGCGAGAACCTCCCCGAACTCGTGCCGTTCATGACCGACACCTACACCCCGCAGGCGGTCAATCAGGCCCGCGCCTCCTTCGAGGAGAAGGTCCGCAAGGCGGGCGCGACCTTCCTCTACGGCGCGATGTGCGACTTCTTCACCGCCGAGGAGCTCGACGACGTCATGTACGAGTCGACCGAGGTCGCCAAGTTCCTGCTCGAGGTCGAAGGCGTCGACCTCTCCGTCGAGGAGGAACTCGAGGCCGAGGAACGCATCTCGAGCGTGATGCGCGAGGTTCGCGAGGCGAGCGAGGAGTTGCGAGAGCGAGAGGACGAGGAGTGACCCCGCCGTTCACGCTCCGCCTTCCGTGATAATGGAGCGCCTGTCGGTTGTTATTCGAAAGCAAACGGCTTATATTTACCAGTAAGACGCCCGTTCTCGTGACATGTCTCGATGACCGTAACACCCGAGATTCGACTCGTCTCCCGACCGAGCGTCGGACAGATTCCGGCTAGTATCGCGTCGTAACCATCGAGTGCATCCGTTGGCTGAGCGGCCGCGAGTAGTCTCACCACTACGACAGTTCCGCGTACACCAATTGTTAGTATTACTATGTGACGTCACCATTATTCTGGGTAGAGAATTCAATACAATTAGACATTGTACGGCAACACCAACCTGGATGGTTACGAATACTACTGACGCAGCGAACCGAGCGGACGACAACAACGGAAACCGATCAGCCGAGAAGACGACGGGTGCGAGCGTGACCAGACGTCGGGCGCTTCAGATGGGCGGGGCCGTCGGCGCGGGCAGTCTGCTCGGCGTCGTCGGGCTCGGAGCCGATACGGCAGCGGCGGATTGCGACCGACCGGACAACATTGTTCACCTCGATTACGACGACTACGATAGCTGGGACGAGGTCTACCGGATGTCGAACGGTGATCCCGACAATCTCACGCTCGTCTCGAGCCCGACGGCGTCCGGAGAGAGCGCACTACAGTTGCGCATCCGCGAGGGCGACCACTGGGGCCTGAGCACGCACTACGACTTCGACGACGGACTGTTCGAACTCAACGGACGCGTCAATTTCGCGCTGAACACCGATTGGGCGATGACCGGGCGCGATGCGCCGACGAACTGTCGCCTCTGGAACTGCGCGATCGCGAGGGGTGAAGGCAGCGCCGGCGGCGGTAGCCCCGACGGCACCAACGGCTGGAGCAATCGCATGTACGTGACCACCAAAGACAGCGATCCGGAGGGACCGTTCCACCTCCTCTCGAACACCTACCACATGGGTACCGACGGCGTCGGAGACCACGATTATCTCGTCGACGGCGAGGAACACGCGGTCGGGTCGCCGGAAATCAAACCCGGCGTGTGGTACGAGTTCGAATACTACGTGCGCGTGAACACGATCACCCAGGGCGAGGCGAACCGCGACGGGGTCGTCCGCTACCGGCTCGACGACGACCTCATTTTCGAGCGCAAGGACCTTCAGTTCACGGAGGACCTCGACGACAACATTATCGACACGACCGGCCCCGTCGGGCACTACGGCGGACGGTACACCGCTCCGCAAAACCTCTATGCCTACTACGACGACCACTCGATGGCGCTGAACGGTAAACTCGAGTTCGGGTTCGGTGGGTGCTGAAACGGCGGCGAGGGTCCCGTCGGACCTGACAGCCCCGACGACCCGCCCCTACCAGTTTCGCACGTCGGCTTCCTCGAGAAACAGCGACGGATCGTCGTGCGAGAAACTGACCCAGTTTCCGGGTTCGTCGTCGGTCGTTGCCCCGGCCGCTTCGGCCGGCGTCACGTGAACGAACACCTCTTTCGACGCGAGCGCCGCCTCGAACATCGACCGGGTAGCCTCGTCCTCGAGGTCGTACCGCAGCGGGACGAACACGGAGGTTTCGGTGTCCTCGTCGCGCTCGACGACGAGCGCGATCCGCGCCTCGTCGTCCGATTCGGGCGGGCGGTAGTAGACGTCGGCCGCGGAGACGGTCACGTCTCCGCGTGCGATCAGGGACTCGACGAGAGCGTACTCCTCGCCGGAGACGCCGACGTCGAGGCCGGCCCGGTCCTCGCGGTCGACCGGGGCGACGACCTCGGGTTCCAACACGACGGCGTCCCAGCCGTTGTCCCGGAACTCCTCGGCGATGGCCGCCGCGTCCTCGAGGAGTTCCGTCCACCGCGAGGCGTCGTCGGTCGTCATCGATCTCCCTCCGTCCGCGCGTGCGCTCGAGTCACCATACTCGAGTCGGTCGACAGCGAGGGAAAAAACGTTGTCTCCTGTCACTCGCTCGCCTCGACCGACTCGACGGTGACGGTCGATGCGTCACCGACCAGCGCGTCCTCGACGGCCGCGCGGACGACGGAGGGATCCGGCGGGCCACCTGCGTCCGCGACGGAGCCGACCGTGTCGGGGTCGAACGGGACCTCGAGCGCGCCGTAGACCGACTCGAGGACGGTCGCGAGCCGGCCTCGGTTCGCGACGAGGACGATTCCGGCGACGACGGCGGCGTCTTGGCGGACGCGCTGGGCGATGCCGACGACCTTGCGGTGACGCTCGGTACCACCTTCTTCGCCGTCGCCGGCCGCCAGCGACAGTGAGTGCGTTCCGGGACAGAAGGAGTCGTCGGGCTCGCCGCGGACGGGTTCGAGACCGCCCGCGAGCGATCGGAGCGCGTCCTCGACGGCCGCCGTCGCGCGTTCGTACCGATCGTCGGTCCCGCGCCGGAAGTCCGCGACCGGCTCCGCGCGGGCGAAGGCGAGCGTCGTCTCGCCGTCATAGGCGACCGCCCGGCCGCCGACGTCGCGCTCGACCGGTGGGAACCCGCGTGCTCGAGCCCGCTCGCGGGCGCGGTCGTACCCCTCGAGGCGCCGGTCCCGGCGGCCGAAGGCGATCTGTCGGTGGGGCGTCCAGACTCGAACCGCGGGCTCGCCGTCGGCGGCCGTCGAGAGGAGCCGTCGGCTGGCCTCGCGGTCGGTCTCGATCGTCGCCGCGCGGCCGCGGAGCACTCGCATCGTGTGTCGCGTTGGGATTGGACCCGACGGACCTAAACGGTCCCGCCGCGCAGACGGCGACTACGATGGCCGTGACGCTTCCCGCGGAACTACTGAGCCAGTACCAGCGCTTCTCGCTGTACAACTCGCCGTATCCCGCCCACGACGAGGGGTGTGCCGTCGATCTCTACCCCGGCACGCTCCGCGACGGACGGACGAGCGCCGCCCCGAGCCCGGTCTCGGGGACCGTCCGCGAGACCCGCGACGTGAAAGCGCCGCCGAAGCCCTACGCGCCGGAGCACGATCACCTGATTCTGATCGACTGCGACGGACCGGGCGACCTCGAGGGACTGACGGCTCGAATCCTCCACGTCCAGCCCACCGTCGAGGCCGGCGATCGGGTCGAGCGCGGCGACTCGCTGGGCGAACTCGTCCGCGCGGGGTTTTTCGCCCCATGGGTCGACAACCACCTCCACGTCGGCTTGCGTCGGCCCGACCAGAACCCCCACCGGGCGTCGGGATCGATCCCGCTCGAAGTCGGCGTCGAACTCCGTCCGCTCGAGTGGGACGGCACCGGAACCGTCGTTGCAACCGGCGCGACGTACGCCGTCCTCGACGCGCCCGCCCATCCCGACCCGGGCGAGGCGTTCGTCGGGGTTCGGGCCGATGACGGGGGTGGGCCGAACGGGGTCGATCGAAAGACGCAGGGCGTCTTTCGTGACGACGAGAGAGCGGAGCTCTCTCGAACCACGAGGCGGTCCTCGTCGGAGCGACGCTCCGACGGTGGCGTGCTCGACGGCGGCCTGCCACACTACGACGGCGGTGGGCTGCTGGCTTCGGAAACGGACGGAGAGCGCGTCGTCTCGCTGAACGGCGACCGCCTCGGCGTCGCCCGCGGCCGGACGATCACCTGGGACGACGTGGTCGTCACGGTCAACGATGAGCCCATCACCGGTCTCTCGCTCTTTTGCGCTCGAGACGCTGACTTCGGCGCGAAGCTGATCTGTCCCGATCGGCCGCTCGAGATCGGCCAGCGGGTTCGGGTGCGAGTTCGCCCTTCGCTCGAGCGCGAGTGATCGACGAGGGCGTCGAGTCGAACGGGGTCGGAACGCTACGGCTCAAGGAGGGCGAGAACGTAACCGAGCACACCTCTCATCGTGGCAACGTGGAATCGCCACACCCTCCCCAGCCGATTCGTTCGCTCGCGGGTCGTTCCTCCCCGCTCGCTCACTCATCCCTCGCACGACGTTGAACGACGCCTCACTGACCGTTCGGCGGCGTTCGGCGTGCGCCACTGCCGTTGGTCGACTCACGGAACCGTAGCGTCCACTGCTAGTTCTGTAACTGCTCGCCGTCGACGACGCGGCCGACGAACAGCGGCGTCTCGGTCGGCCGGTCGCGGACGTAGAAGAGGAACGGCCGATCGACGGTCATCTTGACGCGGTCCGCGACGGCGGTGTCCTCCATGACGACGGCCGTCGCGGCCGCCGCTTCGGTCCCCTCCTCGTCGACCTCGACGAAGCTCTGGTGGATGATGTCGTCGACGTACAGGTCGCTGTCGTCGTCCTCGACCATGCCGCTGAAGTCCGCATCGTTGTCGAAGGCACGTTCCATCCCCAATTCCCGCATGGTCTCGACGAGGCTGAACTTCGACTCGATGCCGAACTTCGGGAGCGCGAGGTCGACCTTTGGCTGCGACGTCTCCTCGAGCATGATCGCCAGCTCGTCGACGCCGAACGACGCCTCGAAGGACTCGAACTCGCCCTCGGCTGGGAGGACGACGATCATGCTCGTGTCGCCGTTGGCGTAGGGGAGCTCCACGAGCTGGTGGCCGTCGATCTCGGCGTAGCGCAGTTCCTGCGATTGGTGCATCAGGTCGACCTCGGTCTCGCTGCCGTCGAGGCTCGTGAACGTCGCTGGCTCCGTCTCGGCGGGATCGAAGTCGTGCTCCCAGGCGGCCAGGAAGTAGACGGCGTTCGTGAGGACGAGCCGGGTCCACTCATCGATCGAGCCCTCCGGCAGGAGGTCTTCGATCCGATCGTTCGTTCGCTCCTCGACCCAGGCGTTGATCTCCTCCCGGGCCGCCTCGGGGCTCCCCGAGAAGTCGGCGAGGTGGTCGCCGGCCTCGTAGTAGGCCTCGAGTAACTGGACGTAGGCGTCGTCGAAGTCGTGTCCCTCGTCGCGCCAGACGGCGTTGGCGCTCGAGAGCTGGAATCCGAGGTCGTCTTCGTCGCCCTCGCTCCCGTCTCCCTCGCCGCCCTCGTCGGCCCACGCTGGCGTCTCGACGTCCCGACCGTCTTCGTTTCGTTGCTCGAACTCACCCTCGAGGGCGCCGAAGGCGGCGTGGAGGGCCTCGCCCTCGAGGTCGTAGCGCAGAGCGTCGGCCATCTCCGCGGCGGTCTCGCCGCGAGCCCCCGCGTAGGTCATCGCCAGCGCGACCGAGATGCTGTACGGCGAGAAAAACAGGTTCTCGCCGGGCGTCTCCTCGCGAAGCCGTGCGAGGACGTCAAAGGAGACGGCGACGTTTCCGCGGATCTGTTCGGCGAGGCGGTCGGACTCGAGGTCGGGATCAGTGGTGAGATCCAGTCGGGGAAAGTCGGGGACGTCGTAGTCGTCGAAGAGCGCGCCGTCTTCGGCACCGTTCGCGGGCTCGTCGCCGTTTTCGGGATCCTCCGCGTCGCTCACGTCACCGAGACAGCCCGCGGCGCCGGCGAGGAGGGCGCCGGTCAGGGCCAGCACGCGTCGCCTGTCAGCGGTCATACCCGGATAGGCTACCCCGGACGATAAACGCCTTCTGTTAGCTGAAGTATCCCTTTGAGCGTGATCGATATCACGCCGTCCGCCGGCGGTCTCGGTGGGACTCCTTCGCTCGCCGGTAGGCGTCGTCCTCGCGGACCCGTTCCCAGTACCGCTCGAAGGCGAGCGCGGCGGCGCGTTTCTCCCGGTCGGCCCAGCGCTGCGGTCGGCGCTCCTCGCCGTCCTCGTCGTACTTCCGTCCGCCGGGGTACTTCGCGTAGCGCATCGCACGGGTATACCCCATTTGGAGGTACTTTCGGGCCATGTCCATCCCCGGGAAGTCGTCGTCAGCCCGATAGCGTTCGTACCGTTCGTAGATCGCCGTCGCGGATTCGCGAGCGGCCGCCTCGTCGGCGTAGGACCACAGCGGTAGCAGTTCGCTCTTGTAGGGCTCGACCTTGAAAACGCCTTCCTCGCCGCGACCGATCTCGTACTCCGCGGGTCGCTCTCGAAAGTCGATGTCGTATTCGGGTTCGTCAGTCATCGGGATCAGTTCGCTTGCCGTCGAGCGACGCCGTCTTGGCGCTCGTTTTTAAGCCGCGGCCGCCGTCTGTAACCGCTACGCTTGCGAACCGGGCGAACGGTCGGCGGCGGCGCAGCGAGAAACGCAGCGGTAAAGAGCGTCGCTCCGGGAACAGATTGCATGCCCGACGACATGCGGACGGTGATGGAGCAGTTCGACGACCTCGAGGAGGTGCTGCAGTACTTCATCGACGAACACCAGGAGTTCCTCTCGTGGATCGGGACGCGCGTCGACAACGTCGGCGACGGGACGATGACGCTCTCGCTCCCCTACGACGAGAAACTGAGCAACACGCGGCCGGATACCGAACCGGGCGAGCGAACCGACATTCACGGCGGCATCGCCGCGACGCTGATCGACACGGCGGGCGGTCTCGTGCTCCGAACGAAACTGGACGAGCCGTTCGGGGCCCGAATCGCGACGATCAATCTGAACGTCAACTATCTCCGGCCCGCGACGGGCGACCTGTCGGCGACGGCGGACGTGATCAGGGTCGGCCGTAGCGTCGGCGTCAGCGAGATCACCGTCGAGAGCACGACCCTCGACGGCGAAACGAAAGAGGTCGCGACCGGGCAGGGAGCCTACCGAATCTTCCGATCGGAGACCGAGTGAGGACTGTCCGCGCCCGAAACGGAGCCGTCCGACTCACACTCGAGGTCCGAACCAGGGCCGGCATCGCGACGGGATCCTCAAGCGGTCGAGACCATCCAGTACCGGACGCCGAGATAGAGCATGACGATCCCGAACGTCACCGCGAACAGTATCGCGCCGTCCATGGCCGCGTAGATCAGCGCGACCGCGTTCAGCAGGATCCCCAACACGTACATCGATCGGAGCCGGCGGGCGTTCATGCGCTCTCACCCGCTCGCGTCGTGACAGCGCGCTCGAGTCGGTCGGCCCGAGCGAGTCGAACGTCTCTCATACCGTGCCGTTAGGACGGAACGTTGAAAACGCTCTCCTTCGACTTCCGCCTCGAGCAGAGAGTCTCTCGGGACGCCGGCTCAGGTATTCGCGAACTCGAGGTCGTCCATCTCGCGGACCTCGCCGAACAGCCAGTCGGCGTGGTCGATGGCGTACTCCTTGTGTTCGTCCTCGATGGCGCCGATGCAGTCTTCGACCATGATCGGTCGGAAGTCCCGCACGCCGGCGCTACCGCCGGTGTGGAGCACGCAGACGTTCGCGAGCGTGCCGCAGATGACGAGGTCGTCGATCCCGCGGGCGTTCAGCCACCCCTCGAGTTCGGTCTCGTGGAAGGCGTCGTAGGTGTGTTTCTCGACGACGTGGTCGGCGTCCTCGACGGGCAGTTCGTCGACGATTTCGGCCTCCCAGGAGCCCTCGAGGACGTGTTCGCCCCACTGGTCGAACTCGTCGTAGTAGTGGGCGTCCTCGAACTGCTCGGGCGGGTGGACGTCCCGCGTGAAGATCACCTGCGCACCGGCCTCGCGGGCCCGTTCGACGAGGTCGGCGATCGGCTCGATCACCGTCTCGCTGCCGGGCGCGTACAGCGAGCCGTCGGGGTGACAGAAGCCGTTTTGCATGTCGACGACCACGACCGCCGTGTTGTCTGGCTCGAGGTGCATATGTAAACCTACGGATGGCTTCGTAAAAACGTTCGCGGCGACGAGGGGCGCCCTCGAGCCTCGAACCGTCCCAATCAGCGGGCTTTTTGCGCTCGCCGCCGTACGGCCTGCCATCCGCTCGCAATGAGGACCCCTCCGACGCGAGTCGCCGCCGCGCTCGCCGTGGTCGCGGTGCTCGCACTAGTCGCAGTCGCGGCCGGCGCCCCGCCGCTGTTCGCGGACGAATCGCCTGACGGCGCCGACCGAGCCGACGATCCGACCACCGCGGGGACCGTTGGCTACGTCGAGGGCTACTGGTACGACGACGAGCTCCCGGTCGACGAGGGGGACGACGCCGTCGTCGAGGACGACGAACTCGAGGCGGTCGTCTACCGATCGATGGCCCGCGTCGAGAAGATCCGCGGGCTGACCTTCGAGGACGACGTTCCGGTCGAGGTGATCTCCCGCGAGGAGTTCCGCTCTCAGGACAGCGCGTTCGTCGACTCGAACGAGAGCCAGCAGCGCGTCCGGAACGTCACCTACGAGGCGCTATTCATGGTCGACGCCGAGACCAACGCGACGACGGAGCTCCAGTCGATCTACGGCGGCAGCGTCGAGGGCTACTACGAGCCCTCGACCGACCGTATCGTCATCGTCTCGAACACGCCTGACCGACTCGAGCTCGACGAGATCGTGCTCGGCCACGAGCTGACCCACGCCCTCCAGGACCAGCAGTTCGATCTGTCGAACTACGAGCGCGCGACGATCGATCAGGAGGCGGCGGAGAACGGGCTCATCGAGGGCGACGCGGTCAGCGTCGAGACCGAGTACGAGCGACGCTGCGGGACGGACTGGGAGTGTCTCCCCGACGACGACTCCGACGGCGAAGCTCCGAGCAACTGGGGGCTCTACCTGACGCTGTATCAACCCTACAGCGACGGTCCGGCCTACGTCGACCACGTACGCGAGTCCGGCGACGGCTGGTCGGCGGTTAACGACCGCTACGAGGATCCGCCGACGAGTTCGTCGACGGTGATCCACCGCGAGGACCGCGACCCGGTCGACGTCTCGGTCGCCGATCGCTCGAACGAGTCGTGGCAGCCCCTCGAGGTCGGTGGCGAGGTCGCCACGGAGACGGTCGGTGAGGGGGCGATGGTCGCGATGTTCGCCAACGGCGCCTTCGAGCCGGGTCAGTCGTCGGTGCTCTCTCGCGAGGCCGTGCTCGGCGACGACCCGACGACGTTCGACTACAATCAGTCGTACACGGACGGCTGGGCCGGCGACGAACTGGTCACCTACGCCAGCGCGGACGCCGACGGAAACGCGAGCGCCGACACCGGCTACGTCTGGGAGACCGAGTGGCGATCGGCCGATCACGCCCGCGAGTTTGCCGGCGCCTACGTCGAACTGCTCGAGAACCACGGCGCCGACCCCGTTGAGGATCGACAGGATACCTACGCGATCGACGACGAGGGCTACCCCGGCGCATACTTCCTCGAGCGCGACGGCGAGACGGTGCGGATCGTCCACGCCCCGTCGGTCGCCGCACTCGACGGGCTCTCGGCGGGCGCCGCGCCGACGGGCGAGGATACGA
Source organism: Haloterrigena turkmenica DSM 5511 (assembly GCF_000025325.1). Lineage (NCBI taxonomy): Archaea > Methanobacteriati > Methanobacteriota > Halobacteria > Halobacteriales > Natrialbaceae > Haloterrigena > Haloterrigena turkmenica. Next base: position 428,202 of record NC_013743.1, read on the forward strand.
TCGAGCGAGTCGACGGAACCGACTCCGCCGAGGAGGAAGACGAGGATACAGCGGAAGCGGACGATTCGCTGCCCGGCTTCGCCGTCCCCGGAACGGGCGCCGCCGTCGCGATCGCACTGCTGGCGGCGCGAGCGCGGGCTCGGCGACTCGGAGCCGAGCGCGAGGCGGGATCGGATTCGTCGCCGCGGACGGCGCCGGTCACCGACGCGTCCCCACCTTCGACGCCGGCCGAACCCGACGCCGGACTCGAGTGGGCCGACGGCGGCCGTTCCGCCCGCGGTCGGGCCTGAACGACGAGCCTTTGTCCCTGCCCTCGAAACCGGCCTTCGATGCAACGGAGCCGCCTCGCGGTGCTCGCGCTCGTCGGTCTGGTGCTCCTCTCGGGGTGTACGGTCCCCGGTTCGCCCGACCGGTTCGACACGAGCCGGGAACCGGGGTACGTCGGCGACTACGCCCACGACGACACCTTCGCGTTCGATGACGAGGAGACGCTCACCGAGTCGCAACTCGAGGCGGTCAAGTATCGAGCGATGGCCCGAATCGAGGTCGTTCGCGGACTGAAGTTCGAGCGCGACGTCGATCTCGAGGTGATCTCGCGATCGGAGTATCGAGACCGGCGGGGCGATCCGAGTTCGGCGTCGGCGTTCACGAACGAACTGTGGCGCGGGGCGTTCGTCGTCGACGGCGAGACCGACGTCAACGAGGAGATGGACGCCCTCTACGGCACCAGCGTTCAGGGCTACTACGTGAACGACCGGATCGTCGTCGTCGCCGACGACACCGACGAGATTCGCATCAATCGCGAGACGCTGGTCCACGAACTGGTTCACGCTCTTCAGGATCAGCGCTTCGGCCTCGATCGCGACGGCGAGACGATCGACGAGCGGCGGGCCGAACTCGGCCTGATCGAGGGCGAAGCCAACTACGTCCCCCACCGCTACGCCGAGCGCTGCGGCGACGAGTGGCAGTGTCTCCCCGTCACGCCGGCGCCGGCCGAGGTCGGCGCCGATCGGCCGTTCAACGTCGGCCTCTTCCTCTCGATCTACGCGCCGTACGCGGAGGGGCCGTCGTTCGTCGACCACCTCCGCGAGCGCGGCGACTGGGCCGCGGTCGACGACGCCCACGACGACTATCCCGCCAGCACCAGCCAGGTGATCCACCCCGACCGCTATCCGGACGATCGGCCGGTCGATGTCGACGTCCCGGATCGCTCGAGCGACGAGTGGGAGCCGATCACCACCGGCAGCGAGATTCGAACCGAGACGGTCGGCGAGGCGACCCTCTTCGGCGCGCTGTGGGCCAACGACGTCGTCGAGCGCTCGATCACGGAGGGGGCGACCGAGCTCTCACCGTACAACTACTCGCATCCCGCGACCGACGGCTGGGCCGGCGACACCTTCACCGCCTACCGCGACGCCGACGGTGAGCGGACCGGCCACGTCTGGCGCCTCGCCTGGGAGAGCGAGGCCGACACTCAGGAGTTCGCCGACGCGTACCGCACCCTCCTCGAGTCCCGCGGCGCGGAGTCGGTCGACGCCGGGACGGATACGTACCGGATTCCCGACGGCGACCCCTTCGAGGGGGCCTACCGCGTGACCGTCACTGACGACGTCGTCACGATCGTCGGTGCGCCGACGGTCGACGACCTCGAGGGCGTCCACGCGCCGAGAGTGAACGCGTCGGCTGCGGTGGCCCCGCTGACCGGACCGACCGCGGTGACTGCACCAGCCGCGCCGAACGGACCGACCGCAACGGCCGCGCCGCCCGTCCCGTTGCGTGCGGGAACCGCGACGGCATCGACACCGGCGACGGCGGCGACGGCGTCCGCAGACGAGTAGCTTTTTTACTTCCCCGGGGAACCCTCGGATATGTCAAATCCGTTCGGTACCGTCCCGGCAGAGGCCGTTCTCGAGGGGCGCGCCACCGACGCCTACTTCGAGCGCACCCGCGCCACGCTCGAGCACGCGGGGAAGAACCCGCACGTCGTGGCCGAGGTGACCGCCGACCAGTTTCCCACCGGGTCCTTCGACGTCTTCACCGGCGTGAAAGACGTCGCCACGCTGTTCGAGGGCCGGAACGTCGACGTCGACGCCCTGCCCGACGGGCAGCTGTTCGACGGCGGGCCAGTCTTGCGAATCGAGGGCCCCTACCTCGAGTTCGCCGAACTCGAGACCTCTCTCCTGGGATTCCTCTCGCAGCCGAGCGGCTTCGCGACGGCCGCTCTCGAGGCGCGGCTGGCGGCGCCCGACTCGCTGGTGCTCTCCTTCGGCGCACGCCACGTCCACCCGTCGATCACGGCGACGGTCGAACGCGCCGCCCTGCTCGCGGGGCTGGACGGCTTCTCCCACGTCGCCGCGGGCGAGATCTTAGAGCGCGAACCCGGCGGGACGATGCCCCACGCGCTGATGTTCTGCTTCGGCGAGGGCAACCAGGACGAGGCCTGGACGGCCTTCGACGAGGCCGTCGGCGAGGACGTTCCGCGGATCGCACTGGTCGACACCTTCTGGGACGAGAAGAGCGAGAGCCTGCTGGCCGCCGAGACGCTGGGCGAGGACCTGGACGGCGTTCGCATCGACACAACGAGTTCCCGACGGGGCGACTTCCGGCACATCATCCGCGAAGTCCGCTGGGAACTCGACGCGCGGGGCCGCGAGGACGTCGACATCTTCTGTAGTGGCGGGCTCACCCCCGAGACCATCCGTCCCCTCCGCGACATCGCCGACGGCTTCGGCGTCGGCAGCCACATCACCGGCGCCGACTCGGTCGACTTCAGTCTCGACATCGTCGAGACGGAGGGCGAGCCGATCTCCAAGCGCGGCAAGCTCTCCGGCGTGAAGGAAGTGTACCGAACGCCCGACGGCGGCCACCACGTCGCGCTGGCCGACCGCGAGGGACCCGACGACGGCGAGGCGCTGCTCGAGCCGCTCGTCCGGGGCGGCGAAATCGTTCGGGAGTTCGACCTCGACGAGGCGAGCGACCGTTGTCTGGCCGACGCCGACGCGGTCGGCTTCGACTCGAGCGAGTAGCGGTCGTCGGTCAGGCCGCCTCCGTCGCCTCGAGGTCGGCGAGGACCTCGAGTCGGCGCTCGGTCGACGGATGCGTCGCGAACAGCCACCGCTGGAGTCGACCGGCGCGGTCGCCCCTCGGGGCGGAACCAACGGTCGCCGCTGCCGTCGCGTCGGCTTCCGGACGATCCAGCGGGAGAATCGACAGCGACGAGATGCTCGAGGCCGCCCGGAGGTCTTCGGCTGGCGTCTCGGCGATCCCGTCCTCGAGGGTTCGTAACGCGCTGGCCAGCGCCGCCGGCGATCCCGTCGCCGTTGCCGCGGTGCGGTCCGCGGCCAGCTCCCGTCCCCGAGAGAAGACGGCGACGGCGGGCGTCGCGAGCGCGAGCGTGACGACCGAAATCCCGCCGAACAGGAACCAGAGGAGTCGCTGCGGCGCTGCCGCGATCCCCATGAGCGTGTAGCCGACGAACTTTCCGGGCGAGCGCCGCAGGAACGCGGCCGGCGATTCGGTCTCGTCGGGGCGGGCGAAGGCCAGTCGGCCCGCCTTCGATTTGAGCGTCCGCGCGAGGACGATCGGCGTCGCGGCGGCGGTCATCACCATCGCGTCGCGGTTCGCGACGTGGGCCAGTTCGTGGGCGACGACCGCCTCGAGTTCCGCGTCCTCGAGCGCGTCGATGGTCCCGCGCGAGAGGACGAGGTGGACGTTCTCGGGACGGAAGCCGACGACGAGGGCCTCGGGCGCCGACCGATCGGAGACGGCGATCGTCGGGGCCGGAACGTCGAGTTGCGCCGCGGCTCTGGTCACGGCCGCGTCCAGCGTCGGGTACGCGTCCGACGGGACCGGTCTCGCGTCGGCGTGGACCGCGACGGTGCTGATCTGGCCGAGTTGGACGGCGACGAAGACCGCGAGCAGTCCGAGCGCGACCACTCCTGCGACGATCGACGGGAGCGCGAACAGCGACACGATGGCCGAGACGATCCGCCAGATAACGGCCAGGAAGGCGACTGTCAGAGCCGCGAGGACGAGCGTTGTCGCGATCATCCGGAGACCGAGCGACAGTCGGGGAGGGACTTCACTCACTGTTTCTCATTCCGGAATAAACACTCCTCGTACATAATGTCGCTGGGTGGACGTGTTCCGACCGGCGATACGAACTCCCGGTCGCGGTAAGTCGGCGCTCGGGTCCGCGACTGGCTGGAACCGGGGGAGGGGAGACGGACGATCGATGCACCTCTGTAGGGGCCGAAGCGACGCAACGGCGGGGGACCGGTCCGCCCTCAGTTCAGGTCTGCACCGTCGAACCGCCAGTAGCCGATCGCCAGCGGGACGACGATCCAGGTCAGCAGGACGACGGCGGCGAACCAGTCGCTCAGATAGAACGGGAGCTCGCCGCTCACGCGGTTCGAGAGGAGGAGGGTGTCCGGGTTCTCGAACGCCGCGTCCGGGACGTCTTCGACGATGTTCTCCATCCCGATGATCCCCCAGATGAACTGGTCGGCGAGTTCGCTCGAGACCTGCCGGTAGGCGTCGAGGGGATTCAGCCGGAGCAGGAAGAAGTACCACTCGGGGGCCTCGAGTCCCGGCATGCTCCCCTCGAGGAGGTAGTGAACGCCGGCGACGAGCGGATGCCAGATCAGGGAGAACACGACGTAGCTCCCGATCGCACCGCCCATCGCCTGCATCCGCGAGGAGGCCATCGCGGAGACGCCGACGGCGATGGCGGCAAACGCCAATCCGAGCAGGATCGTCAGTGCCGAGTAGCCGAGGTAGGTCCCCAGCGGGACGGAATCGAACATCGCCACCGCCATGCCGACGGTCAGCACGACCGTCAGGAGCGTCGCGACGAAGACGACGCCGAGTCGGCTGACGAACTTACCGACGAAGACGTCCCATCGACTGTGCGAGAGGCCGAACAGCACCCGCAGACTGCCCGACTGGCGCTCGCCGACGATCGCCATGTAGCCGACGATCAGCGAGACGATCGGGATGAACAACAGCCCGCCGATATTGGTGACGGTGACGATCAACTGGGTCGGCTCGACCTCCGAGAGGTCCTGGGTCGACGCGCTGACCGCGACCAGCGCCATGAGGAAGAGGAAGACGCCCATCACCGCCCAGACCAGCTTGGAGCGGATGGCGTCCTCGAAGTCCTTGCGGGCGATCAGCGTCGAACTCATCGGTCCACCCCCGTTTCCGCGTCGACGGTCGCACGATCAGACCCGCTCGAGTCGATGCGTGCGCCACCGTCGGTTGTCGGGTGGCTGGCCCGTCCCGACCCGTCGGACGACTCTCCCGTCCGGACCGAGTCCGCGTCCGTCCCGGTAAACGCCGTAAAGAGGTCCTCAAGCGTCGGCTCCTCGACGTCGAAGTCGACGATCGTCGCCCCGGAGTCGACGAGGCGATGGATCGCCAGCGCCTTCGCGGCCGGATCGGCGTAGGTGACCCGAAGCCGCCCGTCCTGGCGGACCGTCACGTCGGTGATGCCGTCGATTTCGCCGAGATCGACGACCGGCTCCTCCGCGACGTCGACGACGAGACTCGAGCTGACGCCGGAGCGCTCGCGCAGGCCTGCAATGGTGTCGTCGGTGACGAGGTCGCCGTCGTCCAAGATGCCGACCCGATCACAGACGGCCGACACCTGACCGAGGATGTGACTCGAGAAGAAGACGGTCGTCCCGTCGGCGGCCTCCTCGCGGATGATCTCCTGGAACGTCCGAATGCCGTGGGGATCGAGGCCGCTCGAGGGCTCGTCCAAGATCAGCAGGTCGGGATCGCCGACCAGCGCCATCGCCATCGCCAGCCGCTGGGCCATCCCCTTCGAGTAGTCGCCGACCGGGCGCTCGGCGTCCGCGCGGTCGAGGCCGACGCGGTCGAGCAGCGCCTCGGGCGACTCGCTGCCGCCTTTGGACGCGAGGGCGAACTCGAGGTGGCGATACCCCGAGGAGCGTTCCCAGAGGTCGAACCCGTCGGGGAGGATGCCGACCCGGTCGCGGACGGCGTCGGTTTCGTCCTGCGCGTCGTGGCCGAGCACCGTCGCCGAACCGTCGGTCGGTCGGATGAAGTCGAGCAGGAGGTCGATCGTCGTCGTTTTGCCGGCGCCGTTGGGACCGAGGAAGCCGAACACCTCGCCCTCGTCGACGGACAACTCGAGCCCCTCGAGGGCCGCTTCGTCACCGTAGCGCTTCGTCAGGTTCCTCGTCTCGATGGCCGCCATGGTTACCACTCCACCTCCGATTTTGCGGCGGCGGACGGATGACCGGCCGCGGGCGCGGTACGCGCGCGCTCGGCGAGCGAGCGTGCGGGAGCGGTTCGAAACGTCGTCGACGCCGGACTGCCGGCCGTTCCGGGCGCGGCGTGGGCGGCGCGATAGTGCGGATCGCTCATTGCGTTTCGAGCGTCGGCCGGAACGATCCTATAAGACGGTTCACAGTTGTCGGCCCCTCAGCCGTGCCGAACGTTTATATAGGACGAGCGGTCGAACCGCTCAGCGGGCCAGTCCGTCCTGCAGGTCCTCGAGGGCCGCGCGGCTGGACGAGCCGAGCAGGACGCGGCTGAACTGGCCGACGAGCCAGGCGAAGCCGTTGCAGATCGCCAGCGAGAGCAGCAACGCGAGGAGTCCGACGGCCGAGACCGCGAGCGCTTCGGGGAGGGACGTCACCTCCCACTCGGTGATCGTGACGGCGAACTCGGCCCCGATCAGGAGGTCGTTCCACGGCAGTTGCAGCGACGGCGTGAGCTGGATCGGCTCGCCCTCGTTGACGAAGCCGACGTGGACGTTCGGGTTGTGGTAGTACAGCGGCGTCAGCAGGAGCGTTATCGCGGTCGTGAACAACATGACCAGCATGGAAAACGCCGCGGTCCCGATGGCGAACTTCGCGACGAGAAAGCCCATCGCCTTGTACGTCTCGCGGCCGAGCAGGAGCGAGCGGAACCCGTCCGTCGCGTCCTCGTCGTCGAGGAACGGGTACTCCGGCGAGTCGATTTCGACCGAGAGCAGGTAGCGAGCGCTCGCGCGCTCGAAGGCCGCGAAGACGTGGCTGGCCAGAAGCACTGCCAGTAGAATCGGCGCGCCGACGAGGATCACCAGCAAGCCGACGCCCAGAGAAACCCCCGTGACCAGAAAGACGAAATAGAGGAGTCCGAGCGGGAACGCCAGCAGCAGATACAGCAGGTTCAGATAGGTCTGGGGACGAAACGGGCTCGTTATCGCCGTCTGGACCGCCCGCCGGGCGGTCCCGGGAGGGGAGCGACCGGATCGGTGACTCACGACCGATTCTTTTCGGCCGTCTAACATAAATCTTGGCGGAGGCCGATCGACGCGGCGAGCGCGGCCGTCGACGCGCTTTTCCGTCGCGTTCCGCAGGCACCGCTCGGTTGCCTCGAGGGTCGCGCGAACCGGTTACGGATCCGAACGATTATTTTCCTGTCGAACGCGATTCGAGACAGACGTGTCGTTTCGACAACCGAACAGCCACGGCGAGTCCGCACTCGAGTCAGCCGGCCGTCCGTCCCGGTCGCTCACAACCGAGTCGCGCCCGGGAGCGGGTCGTCGTGGCGCTCGAGGGGACTGCCGATGACGGCCGGCGTCGATCCCGAGACCGAGGAGTTGCTCACCCTCCTCGAGGACGAGTACGCGCGGACGATCATCGTCGAAACGTACCGCGAGGCCCGGTCGGCCGACGCCCTGAGCGACGCCTGCGACGCCGACCCCTCGACCGTCTACCGACGCATCGATCGCCTCCAGGAACGGGGGCTCTTGCAGGACCAGCAACGGCTCGATCCGAACGGCCACCACTACAAGGTCTACGTCGCCAGCCTCGAGCACGTCGGGATCGACGTCACCGAGGACGGGTTCGACGTCACGGTCGAGTACGCCGAGGAAGACGCCGCCGACACCTTCACACGGCTCTACGAGGAGTTTTCGGGATGATCGGAACTACCAGCGCGACGACCGGCGGGCTCGAGGCGATCCGCGGAGCGACTGCGTCCGTCGCATTCAGGAGGCCCACGTCCGGAAGAGTCGTGTCGCCGCTGGGCGATTCCCCTGCACTCGAGTCGTCGCCGACGCCGGATCCGGTTCAGGTCTCGGTCGACAGCGTCGGCGGATCGACGCCCGTCGTGCTCGCTGCCATCGTGACCTTCTTCGTGGCGACCGTCCTCGCCGTGCTCGTCACTTACCGGTTCGTCGAGGGCTACCGCCGGACGAAGGCACGGCCGATCCTGTGGCTCGCCGTCGGCATGTTCCTGCTCGCACCGAGCCCGATGTTCCTCCGCCTGCTCGCGGGCAACGTCGCGGCGATTCCCCTCTCGGCGCAGTTGCTGTTGACGACGCTGTCGGAACTGTGCGGCCTGCTCGTCATCCTCTATGCCGTCTACACCACCTGAAAATGACACTCGAATCCATCACCGCGGTCGCGTCCGCCCTCACGGCAGTCGTCGGACTGTTCGTCGCCTATCTCGCGTATCGCGGCTACCGGCGCAACGACAGTCGGACGATGCGCGCGCTCGCGTTCGGCATCGTCTGTATCGCCGTCGTTCCCTACGTGATCCTCTATCTCGCCGATCCGTCCCTCGGACTCACCGACGCCCAGGGCCTGCTCGCGATCACCCTCTCTCACACCGTCGGACTGGCCGCCATCTACCGGACGTTCGACCGCGGATCGTCCGACGCGTGATCGGTGGTTGCTCCGGCGTCTCCACTCGAGAGCTGATGTCTCGAAAATCCGCGTGTCGATTGGCGACGCGTATCGCTTCCCCGTCTGCGTCCGACTCCCCTGTGATCGAGCCTACAGTTCCTCGATGCTCCCGTCGGCTTCGCGCTCGCGGAAGACCTGGCCCTCGAACAGCGTGACGACGACGTCGTCGTCCTGCCAGGCCGTCGGCGGCAGCCCCGCCTTTCGACAAGTGCGATCGAGGTACTCGCGGGCGCTCCACTGGTTCTCGACCGGCACCGTCGGGTAGAGCCAGCCGCCCTCGCCGCCGCCGTCGATGGAGATCCCGTGGGTCCCCAGTTCGAGATCCGCCAGGGGATCGTCCGTCAGGAGAACGTTCCTGACGGCACAGACCGAGACGGTGAGATTCGGCAGCTCGGAGGGGGTCACCTCGGAGCCACAGGAGTCCTCGCTGGCGGCCTCGATCGCCGAATCGACGATCACGTGACCGAGCTGTTCCCCGGATCGGTAGCCGCCGGCGCAGCCGCGAAGGCTCCCCCGGCCGCGCGTTGACTCGAGCCGAACGAACGCGCCGGTTCGCTCGTAGAAGGCCTCGCGCATGCTGCCCGGTTGTTCTCGTTGCCCGTGTTGTACGAAAGATTCGACGGCTTCGCGCGCGAGTTCGACCGCGCGTGCACCGTCTTCGTAGGAGAGTTCGACGCCCTGTCGCTGGGACATACAGATGTACATGGGAATAGTCGTCCTAAAACGCTTCCATTCGTTACGGTGTTCTTTTTGTACGTCGACCGGGGGACTTATTCGGCCGACGCGCCTACCTCGAGTGGGAGAGAGAGCCCGGCCGCCGCGATGGCCCCGCCGGCAACGGCGCGGCCACCTACCGTTGGCCACCTCTCCGAGGTGCCCAACGTACCTAACGTGGCCCATCTCTTCGAGATGCGCCACGCTCGCGAGGAAAGTCCCCCCACCTGTTCGGGCAGGTGACCGGACGCAAGTCCGGAGCGGGAGACCGCTGGCTCTGGAACAGAAACGACACGTCTCGGCCCGACCGATGATGCCTGCGAACCCGACCGAGAGGAAGGGGAGCTAACCGGCAGAGGGAAGCGTGGTTCGAATCCACGGATCGCGCCGACGGCGCGATCGACCGTACAGAGACGGCCGAGGACCGATGGAACGGCGAACCCTCACCGGTGCAAGTCCGCGCCGTGGTAGCCCGAACGCCCCGCGGTTTCCGCGGACGGCGCGGACGCTCAGCCGAATGCCGGATCGAACAGAAGGGGGCTTACTCCTCTCACCCGTTTTCACGTCCTCGAGTGGCGACGCGATACCAGCGTCGTTTTCGTTCACAGTTCGACGCGGCACTCACGTCAGGTAGTCCAATGAGCCGGGAACGGGTTTTCGAAGCAGGCTCGTAGAAGAGAACGGATTCTCGTCTTCGCACGGTCGCCGACGTCGGGTGCTGAAAACGCTCGGTCGACGAACCGGTGTCGCTTTCGTTCTCTTAACAGCCCTGGTTCTCGCCTCCGTTTTTCTTTCTTTTCTTCTTCTTTCCGTTCTCGTCATCGCCGGTGCCCTCGTTAGTCGCACGCGCTTCGGTCAGTTGCACGTTCTCGTTCACCTGATAGTTCAGCTGCTCCGCCACCGCGTCGCCGCGGTCCGTGGCGTACGCGACCGCGCCGAACTGCTCGTTGACGTTCAGCTGCTCGACGAACTGTAACTGGTCGATGTCGACCTCGGCGACTTGCTGGGAACGCTCGCCGTCCCCGGTCTCGTAGGCGACCGCCCACGACTCGTCGCCGTTCGTGTCCGTCCCGTTCACTACCGCACTCGCGCTGCGATGAGACTTGTCGATGTTCAGCGCCTCCGCCGACGCGACCTGCGCGTTGAAGTTCCCCTGGTAACTCTCTTGACGGGCCGTCGCCTGACTGTCGTCGACCCCGACGGCGATAGCCGCGTTCTGCAGGTTGATGTTCTCCTGCCCGACGCTCTGTACCTGCGTGACGTCGGCCGACGCCGTCTGCGCGTTCGACTGATCCGCTCCGGCTTTCGAGCGGGTCAGCTTCTCCTCCGAAACCGAGCCGACCATGTCGGCGCTGGCGGTGGCTTCGTCGAGGGATTTCGAATCGAAGTCGATCGCGGCGGCGTCGGCGACCTGTTCGTTCAGGTTACCCTGCGAACTCACCTGGCACGCCTCCGCGACGCTCCCGCTGCCGGCGGCGATCGCGATGGCGACGCCCTGTTCGCTGACGTTCAGCTGCGAGACCGTCTGGGATTGCTCGACCGATGCGTCGGCCTCCTGGCGGTCGCCGTCGCCGATGTTCGCCGCGACGGCGTCGGCGTGCTGGTAGTTCTCGTTCGTCTGCGAACTGCGCTGGTACGCCCGCGATCGGCTCCCGTTCTCTGCGATCGCGACCGCGGTGTTCTGGCTGTTGTAGTTGTACTGGTCGACCTCCTGGCTCTGATCGATCGTCGCCTCGGCCGACTGCTCGCTCTGATAGGCGTCCTCGCCGACGACCAAGCCGGTGAACTCCCGACACTCGGCCTCCTCGGCGAAGACGACGTACGCCTGGCCGACGCCGGTGAACGTCCAGTCGGTCGTCTTCTCCTCAACGGTTACCGATTCGGCGCTCCCGGCCTGGGTGTTGGTGTTGTTCTGGTCGGCCTGCTGTGCCGCCGTCGCCTCGCCGCCGTCGATCGCGATGCTGACGGCGTTGCCCTGCTGGGTGACGTTGAGTTGGGAGACGTCCTGGTACTGGATGACCTGCGCGGCTGAGTCCTGCGACGCCGCGGCGATCTCGTCCTCGTGCTCTTCGACCCACGAGTCGAGATCGGCTTCGGACGAGTCGGCTCCGAAGACCAGATACACGCTGTCACCGTCGACGTCGCGCTTTCCGTCCGAGTCCGCGTGCGAACGGCCAGTACCCGTTACGAGGGCGCCGGCACCGAATCCGGTCGCTGCGATTCCTTTGAGATAGCCTCTTCGCTTCAGTCCGTCCTGGTTTTCGTGATTGTCAGCCATGACGCAGTTCGGCAGATGATAATTCCGTATTCTGTTATTGACCGACACACTGCAATAATTAGCTCTCTACCACATTGTTTCAAAACTGAAACGGTACGGCGTGAGCCGTTGTATACGCCGCTCGGTGGCTGTTCAGGGATGCGGCTCGAGCAGCGGACGGTCAAACGCGGGCGACCCTCGAGTCAGTCTATGAGGACAGCGTCGCTCCGCGGTGGGGTTTCAGCGAGCGCGGTCGCTCCGACCGCCCGAACGAAACCGAAAAAAGCGATCAGTCACGCGTCGACGTGGCCGATTCAGGGAGCCGGATCGACGGTGACCGTCCGTGAGTCGAAGCCGTTCTCGCACTCGATTCGCACCGGAAACACGTCTGTCGTCTGGACGGGGTAGGTCCTGTAGCCGAGCGTGACCGTGGTGCTCCGACCCGATGCGAGGGATACGTACTGGTTGTCGACCTCCGTCGGATCGTGACCGACGATACACCGCGCGTACCCCTGTAGTCGCAGGCGCCCGTGGTTCGTAATTCGTGCCGTCACGTTGAGCCACTGCCCGCCCTGAACCGGTTCGTTCGTTCTGATGATCTGTACCGTTGGTCGCGTGTGTCGACCCGCCGCAGTCGACGCACCGCCGACGCCGGTGACCGCCGCGACGAGGGTGCCCGTCCCCCTCAGGATCTCTCTTCGTTCCATGACACACCGTGATCTTCGCTATCGCTCATCATAGTGTCATTCGGCGTCGATTCGACACTCCCCGTACGATTTCACCCCTTGAACGACCGCGACAGAACGCGTACCGATCGGATCGACCGACCGCTCACCGTCCGTCGGGTTGACTGTTCGGTGAAACGACCGCTCGCTTTCCGTGGTGGTGCGTTCGGGCGATACTCGTGCGGTTTCGGCCCGTACACTCACCGTTTCGGAATCGGGATCGCGGGCCGGTCTTCGTTCTAACTACTTTCCCGCGGAACCATACGCATAGATTCAATCGGGCTCGAGTGGGACGCCCGAGAGATGGAACACGAACTCAAGGAGACGGACGCCGAACCCGTCGCAGTCGTGAACTTCCTGACCCAGTCGCCGGTTCGGATCGCCATCCTGGATCGACTCGACGAGACCGACCGGCTGAGCAAGACCGAACTGCGCGACGAGTTCGACGTCTCGCGGGTGACGGTCCAGCGGAACCTCGACGCACTCGAGGACCGAGACCTGATCCGCAGTCACGTCCACGAGTACGAGATCCGTCCGCTGGGCGAACTCGTCGCCGACGAGCTCGACGCGACGATCGACACTATCGCCTTCGCCGAACGAATTCGACCGTTTCTCCGCTGGTTTCCCGAGACGGCACTCGAGTTCGACGTCCGAGCGCTCGCCGACGCCACGGTCGTCGTCTCGGACTCGACGGACCCGTACGCCCCGGTGAACCGCCACATCGAGGCGATAGAGCGGGCGGATCGCTTCCGGTGTCTGCTTCCGGCGATCGGGTTACCGGCGCTGACGGTCGCCCACGAGCGCGTCGTCGAGCACGATCAGCGCCAGGAAATCATCTGCAGTCCAGCCCTCGAGTCGACGGTGCGATCGGAACCGGAGTATCGGGACCTGGTCGCCGATATCACGTCCCACGACGACTGCACGATGCGCGTCGCGGACAGCGAACTCACCTACTATCTCGGCCTCTTCGAGGAGGTCGTCCAGATCGGCGTCGAGGACGACGACGGCATCCCTCGAGCGCTGGTCGAAACCGAGGCGTCCGAGATTCGGACGTGGGCGACCCGGACGTACGATTGCTATCGCGAGCGATCGGAGCCGACCTCTCTCTGAGACGACCGTCGGTTCGACTCGAGGTACTCAGTATTGGGAAGAGAAACGCCTCGACGGAGCCTCACGCAAGCCAGACGGGACCGGAGATTCCGCTGGAAACCGGCGGCGAAGCCGCTACTGGTGTATGAGCGTCCTGACGGAGTCCAACGCGAGCCGGGCGGGACCGAAGGTCCCGCTGGAAACCGGCGGCGAAGCCGCCAGTGACGCTAGCGAGCGTTGGGCACGTCAGGACCGAACGCAAAAGCGAGTGCTGAACAACGTGAAGCACTCGCGATAAGTGAGCGTCCTGACGGAGATTTGAACTCCGGTCCCTGGCTCCGCAAGCCAAGAGGATAGTCCACTACCCTATCAGGACTCATCTCTTAGTAACCGGGTGACCATTAAAGCACTTTCGAAAGCGACCGGCTCCCGCACGACAATTTCACGCACGACCTGCTTGTAAACGGCCGTCTCTCGAGATCGGACAACGATAGCCCGGCGCCCCGTCGACCACGCTGACGTTTATATTCGATCAGGCGCCCAGCGAGAGCCATGATCCGCCGCTCGAGTCTCGTCGACACACGGTCCGAGGCCGCCGTGTCGGACCGACCGAAATCGCTCGATCGAATCGGTAGCACCGCCGTACTCGTCGGCCGTCGACCCGCGCCGGGACGCCGAATGAACAACGCTTATGCGCGGCCTACCCATGCACGAACATAGAATGAGCGACATCGAGGGCGTGTACGAAGACCTCGAGGCCGACGTTTCTCTCGAGGAGTTTCGCGAGGCCGTCGAGGCGAAAGTCGAGCAGATGGGCGGACTCGCGGACGAGGAGACGGCGGCGATGCTCGTCGCTCACGAGATCGGCGAGAGCGAGGTCGGCGGCATCGCCGACATCGAACCCGGCATGGAGGAGGCGAAGTTCGTCGCCAAAGTGCTCTCGATCGGCGACGTACGGACGTTCGAACGCGACGGCGAGGACGAGGACGGCCGCGTCGTCAACGTCGAGGTCGCCGATGAGACTGGCTCCGTCCGGGCCGCCTTCTGGGACGAGCACGCCGAGGCCGCCACCGAGGAACTCGAGGAGGGCCAGGTACTGCGAATCAAGGGGCGTCCCAAGGAGGGCTTTTCCGGCGTCGAGGTCAGCGTCGACGACGTCGAACCGGATCCGGACACGGAGATCGACGTCCAAGTTTCGGACACTCACACCGTCGAGGCCCTCTCGCTCGGTCTCTCGAACGTCAACCTCGTCGGGCTGGTCTTAGACACCGACAGCGTCCGCACCTTCGACCGCGACGACGGCTCCGAGGGGAAGGTGTCGAACCTCGTCCTCGGCGACGAGACCGGCCGCATCCGCGTCACGCTGTGGGACGAGCAGGCCGACCTCGCGACCGAGTTCGACCCCGGCGAGACCGTCGAGGTGATCGACGGCTACGTCAAGGAACGCGACGGCAACCTCGAGCTCCACGTCGGCAACCGCGGCGCCGTCGAGGAAGTCGACGAGGAGGTCGAGTACGTCCCCGAGAGCACGCCCATCGAGGACCTCGAGATCGGCCAGACGGTCGACATCGCGGGCGTCGTCCGCTCTGCGGACCCCAAGCGGACCTTCGACCGCGACGACGGCTCCGAGGGCCAGGTCCGGAACATTCGCGTCCAGGACGCGACCGGCGACATCCGCGTCGCGATGTGGGGCGAGAAGGCCGATCTCGACGTCGGGCCGGGCGACGAGGTCGCACTCGGCGACGTCGAGATCCAGGACGGCTGGCAGGACGACCTCGAGGCCTCCGCGGGCTGGCAGTCGACGATCACGGTTCTCGAGTCCGACTCCGGCAGTTCCGGCGGCGAGAGCGCTGCGGACGATGCGAGCAACGAGAACGCCGGTCTCTCGGCGTTCGGTGGCGATGCCGACGGCCCAGCCGAGGAGGAAAGCGAAACAAGCGCCGCCTCGAGCGACGACGCCCGTGGCACCACCGGTGCCAACGCCGACGCCGAAACCGACGAGCCGACCGACGGCGAGGAACTCGAGTTCACCGGCGTCGTCGTGCAGGCCGGCGACCCGGTCGTACTGGACGATGGCGAGTCGACGATGAGCGTCGCGACCGACGCCGACGTCGGCCTCGGCGAGGAGGTCACCGCCCGCGGGATCGTCCGGGACGGTCGCCTCGAGGCAAACGACGTGTTCTGACGGCGCGAGCAACCTCATCGGACGTCTAGGAAAAGCGTTAAGGGACTTTGCTCCGCCTAGCATGGTATGAACGTCGAACTCCCGTTCGCCCCGGTGGACACGATCATCCGGCGGAACGCGGGCGATCTACGGGTGAGTGCCGACGCGTCGAAGGAACTCGCAACGCGGATTCAGGAACACGGAAGCGAGCTCGCAATCGACGCCGCCGAGCAAGCGACCCGAGACGGGCGCAAGACGCTGATGGCCCAGGACTTCGGCGTCGAGACGGTCGTCGATAAGGACGACCTCGAGCTGCCGGTCGCGCCCGTCGACCGTATCGCCAGACTCGAAATCGACGACCGATATCGCGTCTCGATGGACGCCCGGGTGGCGCTGGCAGACATTCTCGAGGACTACGCGGACAACGTCGCTCGAGCGGCCGCGACCCTCGCGCGCCACGCCGACCGCCGGACGATCACCGAAGACGACATCGAGACGTACTTCTCGCTGTTCGAGTGAGATGCAGTTTGGCTACAGCGAGACTTGTCTCGCACACGATCCCGGTTCGCGCCACCCGGAGTCGCCGGACCGGCTCCGCGCGATACGGGAGCGACTGAAGAAGAAACACGGCGTCGAGTACGTCGAGGCAGACCCCTGCGATCTCGACCGGCTGGCGGCCGTCCACGAGCGGGAGTACCTCGAGTCCGTCCGGGAGTTCTGCGCCGACGGCGGCGGCAACTGGGACCCCGACACGAGCGCGGTCGAGGAGACCTGGGACGCGGTCTGCCAGAGCGCCGGGCTCGCCTGCTGGGCCGTCGAGGCCGCCCTCGAGGGAGCGACGGGGCGGCGGACGCCGTTCTCGATCGGCCGGCCGCCGGGCCACCACGCCGTCTACGACGACGCCATGGGGTTTTGCTTCGTCAACAACGTCGCGGTCGCCGCCCAGTACGCGCTGGACGCGTACGACGTCGATCGGGTCGCGATCGTCGACTGGGACGTCCACCACGGCAACGGGACCCAGGACATCTTCTACGATCGCGACGACGTCTTCTTCGTCTCGATCCACGAACAGGGGCTCTATCCGGGCACCGGCGCCGTCGACGAGACCGGCGAGGGAGCGGGCGAGGGAACCACGATGAACATCCCGATGCCCGCCGGCACCGACGACCGCGAGTATCTCGCGGCGGTCGAGGGGCCGATCAGCCACGCGCTGACCGACTACGATCCCGATCTGCTCCTGATCAGCGCCGGCTTCGACGCCCATCGCCACGATCCGATCTCGCGCATTCGGCTCTCGACGGAGGCCTACGCCCTGATGACCGACCGATTCCGGACGCTGGCCGACGAGACCGACGCCGCCTTCGCCTTCATCCTCGAAGGCGGCTACGGACTGGACGTTCTCGCGGACAGCGTCGCCATCGTCCACGAGACCTTCGACGGACGCGAGCCGATCGAGCCCGACTCGGAGTTCGGCGAGAAGGCCGAGTCGGCGCTCGACGAGGTTCTCGAGGCGCACGGACTGGATATCGACCTCGGGGACTGAGTACTGACCTCGATTCGAAACGACGCACTCTCTGTCTCCCTTCTCGCGGCCGCGGTTCAGGGTCGCGGCTCGAAGTACCGCGCCAGCTCTCGGCCGAACTCCTCGCACAGCGTCGCGATCCCGTCGCCGACCAGCACCTCGTATTCGTCCTCGAGGGCTGTCTCGACGTGAGCGCCGAGCCCGACGTCGAAGAGCCGATCGCTCTCGAGGAATCCGCGAGCCGTGGTGAACTCGCGGGGCCGTTCGGTGACGTAGCGATCGCCGTCGATGAAGGGGCCGTAGGCGTCGGGATCGTCGGCGTATGCCTCGTAGAACCCGTCGGCGTGACTCCGGACGTGGATCGGCGGCCCGTCGTGGCGCTCGACGGCGGGCCGGTTCGCGACCGCGAGTTCGGCGAGGATCACCGCGGTGTCGTCGGCGACCGTCGTCGCCCGGAAGACGTCGAAGCCGCGGTCGTCGAGGCCGGTCGTGATCCCCTCGAGGGATTTCCGTAGCTGCGGGTAGAGCTGGTCTTCGACGAGGTCGGGTGCCTCGAACTGGACCGCGATCGGCGTGGTGCCCCGCCGCTCGAGGTGTGCGCGCAGGGCCGTCTCATCGAGCGGATCGGGATCGTCGGGCTCGAACACCTCGGTGCGGGGGGCTTCGAGAAACCTGCGAGCGTAATGCTGGAGGCGAGCGACGTTCTCGGCGGCACAGACGGCGGCGACGTTGCGCTCGGGATCGGTGGGATCGATGACGATCAGTGGATCGTCGAACGGGAGGTCGGCGTCGCCGACCTCCGCATTCCGAGACGCCTTCGCCGTCTCGTGCTCCCGGCCGTGGTCTTCGGGATCGAGTTCGACCGGCGGCTGCCACTCGGCCGCGGCCTCGAGCAACTCTCGGAAGCCGCCGTACTCGACGACGAGGAGTTCGGTGAGATAGCCGCTGAAACCGCGCGTTCGGAGGTCGCTCCCGTAGGCGCCGATCCCCTTGAGGAACTGCTTGGCGAGCCGGACGTCGGCGGTCAGCTCGTCGTCGAGTCGCGCCTGCAAGTAGCTGGTGTGGAAGGGCGTGCGGTCGACGGCCGAGCGAATTTCGATCGCCGACTCGAGGCGGAAACAGGGGACGACGTCGACGTCGAACCCCTCGACGGTCCCCTTGACGTAGGGGTGTTCGGCGTACTCTTCGTGGCCCTCGGGAAGCGTTTCGTGGCCGACCTCGAGGCCGTAGCGCTCTAAGGTCTCGCGGTCGAGTTCCGGCGGGAAGCGCACGAAGATGTCGATATCACGATCGCCGCTGATCCAGGTGTTTCGGGCGGTGGAGCCGACCTGCATCACGTCGGCCTCGGGAGAGCGCTCGGTCGCGGCGGCCTCGGCGCGCTCGATGAGGCGGTCGGCGACCGTCCGGAGGCGGTCGCGCTCCTCGGCGTCGGGCTCGATATGCTCACGGATCGCGGCGACGACCGACTCGACGTCGTCGCGGTCGTCGTCGATGCTCGAGCCGCGCTCGTCGACCGTCCCACTGGTCCCTCGCTCGTCGCTCTCGGCGTCCTCCTCGCTCATCAGGTAGGGCTACTCGAGCGGTGCGTGAAAGGGTGTCGAACCGCCGGAAGCGAAAACGAAAGCCCTATCAAATACACCCGGCTATCATGAGATGAGCCGAAGTAGCTCAGATGGTAGAGCACCTCGCTGTTACGGTGACACAGTGTTTCGCTGGTCGCCGCAGATACGAGGTTGTCCCAGGTTCGAGTCCTGGCTTCGGCGCTGTTTTCTCGATTTCAACTTACGAGGAGTTCTCTCCGAGCAAAAGCAGGAGAGAAAACAGCGGAACAAGACAGACTCGAACACGCGAGTCGCATGCGGCCGAACAAAGTAAGGCCGACCGTCTCGCACCTGTTCGAGTCCTGGCTCCGGCGCTCGCAAATTTCTTCGACATTTTCGAGTAGATCAGAACGCATAGCGTTCCGAGCGTACTGTTTTTCGAACACTACTCGCGAGGAGCGATAGCGTCACTCGACTCTGTACTTCGCAAACGCGAAAACACCGGATTCGAACGCGCAACTCGCAGTTCGGTCTCCGCGTCCTGTTGTTTATATCCGATCGAGCGGCCAGACCGTTCGTGTCGGATCGAACCACGTGTTACGAGAATCTCGAGCAGCCACAGAAGCGCGGCCACGCGACCGAAGCGATCGTTCGGGCGGCGTTCGCGGTGCGCGATATCCCCGTCCTCGTTCCCACCTCCGATAACGAACCGTACGATCTCGTCGTCGAAGTCGGGGGTCGGTTCCACCGCATACAGTGCAAGACGGCCTACCGAAAGAGCGAGGGGACGGTCGCGTTCGAGACGGTCGTCACGCGACGGCGTGGCGACGGCTACGATCGCGAGGACTACCACGGACGCGCGGAGTACTTCGCGGTCTACGATCCGATCAACGACAACCGGTATCTGATTCCTGTCTCGGACGCGGCGGACGGGAAGATGGAGATTCGGTTTCGGGAACCGAACAACGGGCAACGGGTCGGGATCAACTGGGCCGAAGATTACCTGCTCGAGGAGCGACTCGCCGATCTCCGGCGGCCCCGATAGCGATAGCGCTGGCTTCAGCCGTCCCGGAGCTGGCCGATCGAATCCAGCGGGACCAGCGAGTAGTCGACGCGATCGACGGCCTCGATCGCGCGGAGGGTGCCGACGAACGTCGACATCGCCTCGAGATCGCCCTCGAGGACGAACAGGTCGACGAAGTAGCCGGGTTCCGACCGCGATTCCGGGTCGCGATCTGTGTCGCACGACGGACAGCCACACCCCTCGCCGACGTGACCGTGGTCGGTCGAGGCGACGACGTCGTCGTACTCGTGGCGCAGTTCCGTCACGCGGCGTTCGACGCGCTGGCTGCCGAACTCGTAGAAGACGCTGACGACGCCGGCGAGGGGTCGGTCCTCGAGACGGTCGTCCTCGAACTCCGCGAGTAGCGTCCGCGCGCTCTCGCGGACGACCTCGCTGCGACCGGTGTAGTCGTGATCGGCGGCGTGGGTGTCGAGTCGATCGATCAGGTCTGCAGGCATCGAGACGCTGACGATGGGCATCGTCGATATGAAGATCGGATAGAGCCATAATAGTATTTGTTAGAATTGCTGTCTCAGTTACGCAATAGCTAATATTATTAATCCGGCAGGGCATATTCACAACCGACCCATGACCGACCGCATTCCCGTGACCGTCCTGAGCGGCCCGCTCGGTGCCGGCAAGACGACCGTTCTCAACCACGTACTGACCGCCGACCACGGCTTCGAGGCGGCCGTCGTCGTCAATGACATGGGCGACGTCAACGTCGACGCCGAACACGTCGCCCGGCAGACCGATCTGGGTGGCGACGAGGAAATCATCGAACTCTCGAACGGCTGTATCTGCTGTCGGCTGCGCGGGGACATGCTCGAGGAAGTCGGCCGACTGGCCGACCGCCTCGAGTTCGACTACCTGCTGGTCGAATCCTCGGGCATCTCGGAGCCGATTCCGGTCGCCCAGACGTTCGCGATGGGATTCGAGGACGCCGACTTCGATCCGACCGACACCTACGAACTCGATACGATGGTTACCGTCGTCAACGCTCACAGCATCTGGGAATCGTTCGACGCCGGGACCGCACTGACGGACCAGCAGCTCGAGGGCGACGCCGGCCGCGTGCCCGAGGAAGTACTGCTCGACCAGATCGAGTTCTGTGACGCCCTCTTGCTGAACAAGTGCGACCTCGTCCCCGACGACGCGCTCGCGGAAATCGAGGCCGTTCTCGAGCGCCTGCAGCCGCGAGCAGAGATCGTTCGGACCGCGTTCGGCGACGTCGATCCGACCGACATCCTCGACACCGACCGGTTCGACTTCGAGCGCGCGCAGGCGTCGGCGGGCTGGAAGCGCGAACTGCAGCACGACCACCACCACGACCCGCAGGCGGAACACGGCGTCACGTCGTTCGCGTACAAGCGCGATCGACCGTTCCACCCCGAACGCATCGCGGCGCTGCTCTCGGAGTTGCCCGCGGAACTCGTCCGTGCGAAGGGCTTCTTCTGGAGCGCCGGTCGCGAAGACGTCGCGATGGGGATCGACAAGGCCGGCACGTCCGTCCGGGCCGGTCCGACGGGACAGTGGTTGGCCACCCTTCCCGAAGAAGAGCGCGAGCAGTTCTTCGCCGCGCGGCCGGGCCTGAAAGACGACTGGGACGAAGAATGGGGCGACCGGGGAACGAGCCTCGTCTTTATCGGTCGCGACTTCGACGAGGAGCCCCTGATCGACCGCCTCGAGGACTGCCTGCTGACCGACGCCGAGATGGACGACGACTGGGACGCCTACCCCGATCCGTTCGGATCGGAAGACCGACGTGAACTCGCGCTCGCTGACGAGACATGAGCGTTCCCGTCACCGTCCTCTGTGGCGAACTCGGCGCCGGCAAGACGACCCTCCTGTCGGCCCTGCTGGAGTCGACCGACCGCGAGATCGCCGTGCTGGTCAACGACGTCGGCAGCGTCAACGTCGACGCCGATCTCGTCGAAGCGCGCACCGACTTGCGGACCGGCGAGGAGGTCGTCGCCCTCGAGAACGGCTGTATCTGCTGTAGCCTCGGCGGCGAACTCTCCCGGTCGGTCATCCAACTGTGGAAGGAACACGACTTCGAGTACCTCGTCGTCGAGGCCTCCGGCGTCGGCGAACCGGAGCCGATCGCCCGGCAGTTCGTCCGGGGCCCCGCGGGCGGCCCCTACGATCTCGACGCGGTCGTCACCGTGGTCGACGCCCGACGGTTCCACGATCGGTTCGCGGCCACCGGGGCGATCGACGACGCGGGCGTCGCGGCGGACGACCCGCCGGAACGGCAGGGTCCCGACGAGACCGGCAGCCGCCCGCTCGGGGACCTGCTGCTCGAGCAGGTCGAGTTCTGCGATCTGCTGGTCGTCAACAAGTGCGATCTCGTCTCGGAGACCGAACGCGAACGCGTCGTCGGAATCCTCGAGACGCTCCAGCCCCGCGCCGAAATCGTTACCACCGAATACGGCTCGCTCGAGCCCGACGCGCTGCTCGAGAGCGGACGGTTCGATCTGGAGGCCGCGGCCGAGTCGGCGGGCTGGAAGCGAGCGATCGAGGCCGACGCCGACGACCGCGAGGGAAGCGAGCGCGACCACGACGATGACGGTCACGACCACGAACACGACCATTGGGACGGTGGCCACGAGTCCGATGACGGTGCCAACGAGCACGATCACAGCGACCACGAACACGCACACCCGCCGGAACGCTACGGGATCGAGGTCGACACATACCACCGCCGGCGGCCGTTCCACCCCGAGCGCTTCGAGGCGCTGCTCGCCGACCTGCCCGCCGGCCTCGTACGCGCGAAGGGATTGTGTTGGATCGCCGGCCGCGACCGGCAGGCGATCACGATGAGCTACGCCGGGTCGGCGACGACCCTCGAGGTGACGGGTCGCTGGATCGCCAGCCTCTCCGAAGAGCGCCGAGAGCAGTACCGACGGGCCCAGGACGATCTCTCGTGGGATGAGGAGTGGGGCGACCGCGAGACGCGACTCGCCCTGATCGGCCGCGACCTCTCGATGGACGACCTCCACGCCCGTCTCGACGACTGTCTGCTGACCGACGCCGAGATGGACGCCGACTGGTCGACGTTCGAGAACGCCGCGCCGACGGGGATGGGCGAGTCGGTGACGATCTCGAGCGACGAATAACGAGTCCGACCGCATCGCACGGCCCTGGACCGTCCACTGACCGCACCGCACTCGAGGCAACATCCCGCGGCGAGCCGAGGGATTAACGCCCTCCGGCGTGGACTACAGCGTATGACAACCGATCGAGACGACCGTCGGAGCACGGACGACCACGGCCACGACATCATCGATCCCCTCTACGTCGGGATCGTCACGGTCTCGAGTTCGCGCGCGCAGGCCGACGAGGCCGATCCCGATGACCCGGGCGGAGACACGATTCAGGAGTGCTTCGAGGACGCGGGCCACGAGGTCCAAGAGCGGCTGTTAGTCCGGGACGACTACTCCGCGATTCGGACCGCCGTCCGCGGACTGGTTGCCCGGCGGGATATCGATATCGTGCTCACGACCGGCGGGACGGGCGTCACCGCCGACGACGTCTCGCCGGAGGCGACGGCCTCGCTGTTCGAACGCGACCTGCCCGGCTTCGGCGAACTGTTCCGGATGCTCTCCTGGGAGGAGGTCGGCACCCGCGCGATGGCCTCGCGCGCGACGGCGGGGATCGCCGTCGACACGCCGGTGTTCTGTCTCCCCGGGAGCACGAGCGCCTGCGAGACCGCCTGCGAGGAGTTGATCGTCCCCGAAGCGCCACACCTCGCGGGGCTGGCGACGCGCCACCGCACCGGGGCGAATGACCAGACGCTCGCGGATTACGGGGAGTAACGAGACCGGTCGGATCCCCTGAACCAATTCTTATTGACGACAGGCGCGTAGCCTCACGTGCTATGTGTCACCACTTCGAATCCGTCACCGAACTCGACGCCGAGGAGCGCGAGGACGTTCTCGAGTCCCACGATGAAGCGGAACTCGAGGAGGAATTGACTAGCGAGGAACTCGAGGCGCTGACCGCGTAGGCTCCACCCGCTTGCGGCCGAAACGGACAGCAAGCGTTAATTAGCATGCACGTTTTCTCCCGAGTGAAGGGCCCTTAGCTCAGTCTGGTTAGAGCGCTCGGCTCATAACCGAGTGGTCAATGGTTCGAATCCGTTAGGGCCCATGCGCAAAACACCCAACGTCGCGGATTCCAATTTCCCAACCTCTGTCAAGACTGGCGTGCTGAATCGATAGGATGTATCTATCACGGCTTGTGTTAATTTCCACTAATTAGAGCTGAATTTGACGCACACTCTCGGGGCATGCGGCACGGGAAAATCACCCACGATCAGTCGAGTTGCGCCACCTGCTCGATCGGGGGCTCCGCGAGCTGGGTCGCCCGACCCGACTCACTCGAGCGGTAGATCGCATCGATCACACGCTGGACGGTCAAGGCCTCCTCAACCGTGTTCGTCTCTGGAGCACCCGCCGTCGCGACCGCCTCAAGAAACCGTTCGTCTTGCTCGACATAGCCAGTCACAGTAGCGTCACCGCTCATATTGACATCAGCGTAATGATCACAACCGGCCGTTCCAGCTTCGAGAATCTGCAGATTCGTATCGCCGATGGTGAACTGGGCTCCCGACTGCGTGCCGCGGACGCGGAAGTCCATGCTCTCCTCGCGGTTGGTCGCCCACGCGGCCTCGAGTGAGATGGTCTGACCGTCGGTACAGCGGATAAAGGCACTGACGGAGTCGTCGACCTCGTAGGTTTCGGCTTCAGCGTCCCAGTTGTCGCCGAAGCCCTCAGGGTCGGCGTACTCCTCGCTGGTGCCGAACGCAGTTTGTGTAACGCCGCTCACTTCGACGATCTCAGGGAAGTCCAGCGCGTAGAGCGCCAGATCGAGCGCGTGAACGCCGATGTCGAGCAGGGCCCCGCCGCCGGCGAGTTCGGGATTGGTAAACCATGACCCTGGCCCGGGGACACCACGCCGGCGGACGTAGTTGGCCTCAACGTGGGTGAGGTCGCCAAAGCGGCCGCGCGCGTGCTGTTTGTCAAACATGGCCATTGACGCGGCATGGCGGTTGTGAAAGCCGACCATACAGATGCCGTCTTCCCGGGCCGCTGCCTCGGCGATCCGCTCGGCACTTTCCAGCGTGTGTGCGAGCGGTTTCTCGACGAGAACGTCGCATCCCGCCTCGAGGGCTGCGACGGCGATCGGTTCGTGGAACCGGTTGGGTGTCGTCACAATGACGGCGTCGACCGCCTCATCAACGACGAGTTCTTCGTGGGTCTCATACGTCCGTGCACCGAACTCGTCAGCGAATTGACTGCGTTGGTCCACGACGGGGTCCGCGCCAGTGACAACAGTAGCGCCGAGCTCTTGTACGCTTCGTGCATGGAGATTGCCCATGCCGCCGAGGCCGACGATTCCGATCCCAACCCCATCGCCGATCATGGCCAGACCCCCAGTTTCGAGGGTTGTGATTTGTTAACCACACTCACTACTGACCACTACGTGCCTATGAGTTTCCCCGGTCACTATCTATGGTGTTTAAATGGCACCCCGTCCAGGCGATTGATCCTTGATACCTGCATACCCTGTGCTGAATGATCAGCACTTCGTGCCGCATTCGCGTCTTCTATTCAGCACGCTTCGGTGATTACATACAAAATTTGTCATTGTCCCAAATGATCAGTGGATATCTGTAGTTATCGAATCGTGCATTCAGTTATATACTCTATTCTAGTAAATAAATAATATTACTACTAGAAAACATCGCCGATCGGAATCTTCGCCTGCTCGGTGCCACGGTGATCGCCGTCGCCGTGCCAGCGAAGCAGTGGGAGACTCGAGGCCTTGCACATCTTGTCCGTGACGATCGTGCAGCCGGAGCGCTCGTGGGGCCGGTAGACGACGATCACGCTCCGTGGGCAGCTGGCCACGCTGCGCGCGTTCCTTCGGTTCTGTGCCGACATCGACGCCGTGCCGGAGGATTTATTCACGAAAGTTCCGCTTCCGACGATCTCGGCGAGCGAGGGTGTGAGCAACAGTACGCTCGAGCCGGACCGCGCCGTCGAGATTCTGGAATACCTCCAGCGGTACGAGTACGCTTTGCGAAAACACGTCACGCTGCTCTTACTCTGGCATACGGGCGCTCGCGCGGGCGGTGTCCGCGCGCTCGATCTCCGCGACTGCGATCTCGAGAGCGACGCACCCGGTCTCCAGTTCGTCCACCGGCCGGAGACTGACACGCCGCTCAAGAAGGGAGAGACGGGCGAGCGGTGGAACAGCATCACCGGCTCCGCTGTCGGCGTCCTCCGGGATTATATCGATGGTCCCCGGGAGGACGTGACCGACGAACACGGCCGGTCGCCGCTACTGACGACGAAATCCGGCCGTCCCGCTATCTCGACGCTCCGCGATACGATGTACGGGCTCACCCGACCCTGCTGGCGCGGTACGGAGTGTCAGCCCGATCGCGACCCGGCGGACTGCGAAGCGGCCTACTACGCGAGCAAGTGCCCGTCTTCGAGGTCGCCCCACGACGTCCGGAACGGTCGGGTGACGGCCTACCGTCGCGAGGACGTGCCGCGTCGAGTCGTCGGCGATCGCCTCGATGCGAGCGACGATATCCTCGATCGCCATTATGACCGGCGAAATGCACGCGAAAAGGCAGAACAGCGCCGCGACTACCTTCCCGACCTGTAACCATGAGCCACGAAAACCAGAAGACTACAACGAGCCGAGAGTCCAGTCTCGTTAGGGCCCATGACAGCGGGCAGCGTGGAACGGATCCTGACTGGTCGAACTAAACGACGGCGAGCGAAGCGAGCCGTCGGCGTAATTCGGGTCCGTTAGCGCTTATATGTGCTATAACGAACAGTTGCAGAAACTGAATCTCAAATAATCCTATCGAAATGACGGGGCTGAATACGTATTCCGGGAGGCTCGCATAGCTGTCAGTTCGAACGTACATCTGTACTCACCTGCTGCATTCACAGTCGTCGATCATCCGAACTGTCGGTTTCGGTCCATATCACCGATCGCAACAGGGCACGCAGGTGCCGTGGAGACGTTTACGTACAACGGGCGTTGCATCCTATCCATGTCTACCGACAATCAAACCTATCAGGGATGTGGCAACGCGACGTTCAGTCCGGACGAGGACCGTACGCTGAGCGAGGCCGTGCTGGGAGCGATCGAGGCCCATCAGGACATCGACCTCGTAGAGGCGGATTTCACGCTGTACGAGATCATCAACCCGGACGCCCTCGAGCGCCTGTTTCGGTTCAACCAGAACGCGGCGACGACGGTCTCGTTCGTGATCGACGGCACGCACGTCTCGCTTCGCGACGTCGGCGACGAGATCGAGATCCAGGTCGTCGACGTGTGATCGCGACCGAAACGCCGAGGCTACTCGGGTCGGATATGTGACTCGGGACTCGAGGCTCGGCGGCCGTCTCGTGTGTCATGGCGCCCTGAGAGGACCGACAAGCGGTGCTCGTCGATCCCCCGCTGGCGCACGTGCGGTTCAGAACTGGGAGTTAGGAGACGGTCAGTCGATGTACTGCCGTTCCCACTCGCGGCGCTGTTCGATCGACGACTGCCCCTTATCGCTGATGGCGTAGTAGTTCGTTCGCCGATCGAGTTGCCCTTTCTCGACGAGCTCTTTGTTGACGAGCGTGTCGAGATTGGGATACAGCCGGCCGTGATTGATCTCACTGTTGTAATACTTCTCGACTTCGTCTTTGACTTCCTGGCCAGACGGCTGGTCGGCCCCGGCGATCACGTACAGAAGATCGCGTTGAAATCCGGTCAGATCGTCCATTTTGCAACCACACCGACACACCGACTGTTCGACTATTTGTTATCGTTCGCGTATCAACTGTTTCTCGGCCGTTTCGGGGGACTAACTCAGATAAGCGGACGAATTGGATCGGCCGCTGGCAGTAAGGGGTGGCTACAGGGGAGGCACCTGAAACCCGCCGCCCGCGCTCGAATCGAGACTCACCGGACGACGAGGGCTCCGATATGACTGACAGTGAACTACCAGTTCGCGAAACTCTATTTACGTCCTGACACGAGCGCTGACTCCGGTCGACGAGCGACCGTCGCCATCGCTATCCGATGACGTCTGCCGAAGAATGTATAGTCGAATGTGAAACCCGTTACCGAACGCTAGAAGCCGTATTACAGGCGGGTGACGTTGGTGGCGCGGGGGCCCTTGGGGGCCTGTTCGATGTCGAATTCGATCTCTGTGCCTTCCTCGAGGTCCGGGCCGCCAACGTCTTCCATGTGGAAGAAAACGTCCTCGTCCGCGTCCTCAGTATCGATGAAACCGTAGCCGCCTGTGTCGTTGAAGAAATCAACGTTTCCTTTCGCCATTGCAACCAAAGAGAGTAGAGCGACACGTATAACAGTTGTGTTATACTCGTCCTCTCGAAAACAGGACAATCAGAGAATCGAATCGGCCGAAAACGGCGGTTTCAGCCATTATTCTGGCGTTTGAAATATCTATACAACCTGACTACTATCCGCTTATCGCCCCGGGAAGGAGGTTACCGGGACGCTACCGGCAGATCGTGATATCATCCGCCTAATGAGAGTGTCTCGGGCGTGTCCGTCGATAGTGCTGCAGCGCCGATCGGCCGTCTCGACGGTCGCTCCAGGCGGTCTCGAATCGTTTAGGTGGATTCGCTGGATACGCGCAGTGCATGTCTCACTCTCGATCGCAGTCTCGAGGGCCGTCGGGGCCGACGGTCGCGCAGGTGGCGCTGATCGGCCTGTTCGTGACGGCACTGGTGACGGCACAGCTGACGGCGTCGAAGGTGCTCGCGTTCTCGCTGCCGGTGTCGCTGCCGATCGCCGGCGCCGAGCTCGCCTTGCCCGGGGCGGCCGTCGCCTACGCGCTGACGTTCTTGGCGAGCGATTGTTATGCCGAACTGTACGGTCGCCGGGCGACGCAGGTGGTTGTCAACGTCGGCTTCGCGATGAACTTCGTCGTCCTCGCGCTCGTCTGGTCGACGATCGCGGCCCCCGCGGCCGACTCGAGTATCGATCCCGGGACGTTCGCGGACGTGCTGGGCGCCTCGACGAACATCGTCCTCGGGAGTCTGCTGGCGTACGTCGTCAGCCAGAACTGGGACGTGATCGTCTTCCACCGAATTCGGGACTACACCGGCCGGGAGAAGCTCTGGCTGCGAAACATCGCGTCGACGGCGTGCAGCCAGGCCATCGACACCGTCATCTTCGTCGCCGTGGGGTTCGCGGCCGCGCCCGCCCTGCTCGGCGTCGGCGCCGTTCTGCGGCTCGAGACACTGCTCGGGCTGATGATCGGGCAGTACCTGCTGAAACTCGCCATCGCCGTCCTCGACACGCCGATCGTCTACGCGATCGTCTCGTTCGTGCGCGCTCGAGAGGAGGACGCGGCCGACGAGACGACCGTCGCGTAGCTCGCCGCGAACGGGGAGCGTTTAGTGGACCGCTCTCGAGTGCCCAATATGGACGAACGCGTACGCGAACACGCCGACGTACTGGTCGACTGGAGCGCCCGCGTCGAGGCCGGTGACGACGTCGTGCTCTCGGTCGGTCCCGACGCCCACGAGCTCGCGGTCGCGGTCGCCGAGAAACTGGGCGAGCGAGGCGCGAATCTGCTTTCGACCTACAGTTCCGGCGAGATCACTCGCGCGTACCTCCGCGCCCACGAGGGCGAGTTCGACGAGGACCCCGCCCACGAACTCGCGCTCGTCGAAAACGCCGACGTCTACCTCTCGCTCGGCGGCGGCCGGAACACGAGCGCGACCGCCGACGTCCCGGGCGAGCGGCGCCGGGCGTACAACAACGCCAGAACCGACATTCGGGAGACGCGACTCGGAACCCGCTGGGTGTCGACGGTGCACCCGACGCAGTCGCTGGCCCAGCAGGCCAACATGGCCTACGAGGAGTACCAGGAGTTCGCCTACGACGCGATCCTCCGGGACTGGGAGTCGCTGGCCGAGGAGATGGCCCAGATGAAGGACCTGCTCGACGCGGGCGACGAGGTCCGACTCGTCTCGAGCGGAACCGATCTCACCATGCGGATCGACGACCGGACGGCGGTCAACAGCGCCGCTTCGGTCGCATATGATTCGCATAACCTCCCCAGCGGCGAGGTGTTCACCGCGCCCTACGCCACCGAGGGTGAGGTGACCTTCGACGTCCCGATGACGCTGCGCGGCGAGTCAGTCCGGGACGTCCGACTCGAGTTCGAAGACGGCGAAGTCGTCGACTACGACGCCGCGCAGGGCGCGGACGTGATCGGCGAGATCATAGCGACCGACGACGGCGCGCGCCGACTGGGCGAACTCGGAATCGGGATGAACCGCGGAATCGACCGCTACACGGACAACATCCTCTTTGACGAGAAGATGGGCGACACGATCCACCTCGCGCTCGGCCGGGCCTACGACGCGAACCTTCCCGACGGCGAGTCGGGCAACGACTCCGCGGTCCACGTCGACCTGATCACCGACGTCAGCGAGGACTCGCGTCTCGAGATCGACGGCGAGGTCGTCCAGCGGAACGGGCGGTTTCGGTGGGAGTAGCGCGGTTCGGAGCGAACTCCGTGAGCGAGAACCGCGGATACCGAACGGCGAGCGGAGCGAGCCGTGAGGAATAGCGAGGGATCGAAGATCCCTCGAACGAACGGGCGCTGTGCGCCCGTAAGTAGCGAGCGTTGCGAGATCCCGAAACGGGACCGTAGAAGTCAGTTAACGGTCCCTTATGGTCGTTGTATCACGCCAACGGACGGTGAAGCCGCTCCATAATAATGTACCTCTGCGGTCTCGTTACAGGTACCGCCATGACCGGTGGCGGCACGTAACCGGTCGGGGACTCGCTGTTCGTCCTGTCACCTGATCACCGCACCGAGTCGATCAGTGTCCCCCTGTTCACAGTTGTCTGCCCGCCCCGCCGGAGGCGGTTGTATCCGGTACCCACCGCGGTCGGGTTTCTGCTGGCGACAGTATCTCGGGCCTCGAGTCCCTACCACGAGTATGCGCGACCAGCTCCGGGCGGGCGCCGCGATCTACAACGCGGGGTACTACCACGCTGCCCACGACGTCTGGGAGGACCACTGGCTCGATCTCGAGGCCGGCACCGACGATGAGCGACTGCTCCACGGGCTGATCCAGTTCACGGCCGCGGTCGTCCACGCCCGCGAGCGCAACTGGGAGGGAGCCGTCGGGCTCGCCGAGAGCGCTCGGGAGTACCTCGCCGAGTTGCCGGCCGACTACCGCGACGTTCGGCTCCCGCCAGTGCGATCGTTCCTCGAGGCGCTGGCGGCCGATCCCGAACTCGTCGAGCGTCGGTCGCCGGTCCGACTCGTCCACGAGGGAACGGCGCCCGCGCCGACTGACCTCGCGTTCGAGCCGACGGCGATCGCCGCGGCCGTCCTCGCCGACGAACTGGGCTACGACGCCGACCCCGTCGACGCGGCCCGCCAGTACGCCGAACGCGATTTGGCGGCCGGCGACGACGGCAGCCGCTTCATCTCGCTGCTGTTCGATTTCGTCCGCGAGGACGACCACCGCGGGATCATCCATCAGCGACTCACGGATCACGTCGGGCGGCGCGAGGCCCGCGAGTCCGACGTCGAAGGACTGTTCTGACGGACAGCGCTCACTCGTGGCCCGCGATCGGCAGCGGCTCGTAGGGCTCCTCGAGGTAGGCGATATCCGACGCGGTGAGATCGACCTCGAGCGCTTCGACGGCCTCCTCTAGGTGTTCGACGCTGGTCGTCCCGACGATCGGCGCGTCGACCCAGTCCTTGTGGAGCAGCCACGCGAGGCTGAGCTGGGCCATCGTGACGCCCTTCTCGGCGGCCAGTTCCTGTACCCGCTCGTTGATCTCCTCGCCGCCGCCCTCGAGGTAGGGGATCTGCGCTAAGTACTGGTCGGTCTGGCCGCGGGTCGTCGACTCGATCTGGTCGTGCGGGCGGGTGCCGACGCCGCGGGCCAGCGGCGACCACGGGATCACGCCGATCCCCTCCTTCTCACAGAGGGGGAGCATCTCTCGCTCCTCCTCCCGGTAAAAGAGGTTGTAGTGGTTCTGCATCGTCGCGAAGCGCTCGAGGCCGAGTCGCTCGCTCGTCTGTACGGCCTCGGCGAACTGGTGGGCCCACATCGAGGAGGTACCGACGTAGCGCACCTTCCCCCGCCGGACGGCGTCGTCGAGCGCCCGCAGCGTCTCGTCGATCGGCGTGTCGTAATCCCAGCGGTGGGTCTGATAGAGGTCGATCGTCTCGAGGCCGAGTCGGTCGAGGCTGGCTTCGAGTTCCTGCTCGATCGCCTTCCGGGAGAGCCCGCTGGCATTGGGGTTGTCGGGGTCCATCTCGGCGAAGACCTTCGTCGCGATGACCTGCGCGTCGCGGTCGTACCCCTCGAGGGCGTCGCCCAGAATCTCCTCGGACTCGCCCGTGGAGTAGACGTTGGCGGTGTCGAAGAAGTTGATTCCGAGGTCGATCGCGCGCTCGATGAGCTCGAGGCCTTCCTCGCGGTCTAACATCCACTCCCGGCCGCTGCCGAAACTCATGCAGCCGAGGCCGATGCGACTGACTTTCATGCCGGTCGAACCGAGCGTCGTGTACTCCATAGATTCACTGACGGTGCGGGAACCAAAACGTCGGGGCCCGCCGGTTCCGGTTGCCGGTTTTCCCCTGCGATCGTGTCGACGGGCGCTGTTCGAGGGGACTAGTGCTCGAGGGAGTCGCGACGACCGTCAGTCGTCGGTGTGAGCGGCGGAGTTGTCCTGCGGCTCGTAGCCGAGCACTTCCTTCGCGCGCTCGATGGAGTAGTACTTCCGGTCGTTGTCGGAGATGCCGTAGACGATCTCGTAGTCGTAGTCGGCCTGAATGCAGCGATCGAAGAGGTGCGCACAGTCCCGGTAGGAGAGCCACATCGCCTGGCCGCGCTCGTAGTCGATCGGTGGGTGGTTCTTCGTGAGGTTTCCGATGCGGACGTTGACCACCGAGATCCCGTACTCGTCGTGGTAGTAGCGACCGAGGGCCTCGCCGGCGACCTTCGAGACGCCGTAGAGGTTTCCCGGCCGGGGCTGTTCGGTCCCGTCGAGCAGGTAGTCGTCGTCGGCCCGATACAGTTCGGGCGTGCGCTCCTCGGTTTCGTAGTGGCCGACGGCGTGATTCGAGGAGGCGAAGGCGACCTTCTCGACGCCGGCGTCGACGGCGGCCTCGAAGATCGTCTGGGTCCCGTCGATGTTGTTCGTCAGGACGCTATCCCACGGCGCTGTCTTTCGGGGGTCGCCCGCGAGATGGAGTACGACGTCGATGTCCTCCATCGCCTCGCGGATGGCCTCCTCTTCGGTGATATTCGCGACGACGAACTCGCCGGGGTAGTCCTCCGTCGGAGGATCCCGATCCAGCAACCGCCACTCGTAATCGTCCGCGAGGCCGCCGAGGATGGCCGCTCCGACCCGCCCCGCAGCCCCCGTCAGCAGGACTGACTGTGCCATTCGTTCGGTGGAAGGGAAAGCGTCGATAAGTACCATGCGGTTCCCCGTCAGTTCGGGCGGGAGTGGCATACGGGTTGGACGGCACTGCACGCCGCTCCCTTCGTCAGCCTGGTCGGCGATTCGCTGGGCGGTGGCGCGCGCTGGCGGCTGGTCGAGCGAAAGCGAGGCCAGTCGTCGACCTCGTGCGAGGTCTTCGCGAGTGTACCGAACGAAGTCGTTCGAGACGGCGAAGCCGTCTCGTGACTGAGCGAAGCGAAGCTTCGCGATGTCCGCGAAACCGAAGGTTTCGCTTGATGCGAAAAATCACCGATTTTCAGCGGCTTGGCAGAGCGTGCTCTGACAGTGGGTGGGTGAGCGACTGAACGGAGCGAACGGTAGCGCGGAACCAACGGTTCCGCGAACCATGCGAATAGGGCGAGACCGGAGGTCTCGCCGACCATGTGAACGGGCGCTTCGCGGTGAACAGACGGCGGCAGCGCCGCCGTGAGCAGCAATCGGCTGGGGAGGGCGTGGGATCCCTGTCGCCACGATAGCAGGGTCAGCAGACGCTCGAGGAACCAAACTTGCGATCGAGGCGGGACAGACACTCGAGGCACCGCCAGTCGAGAGAACGATAGTTCGAGACCCGGCTGATCCGTCCGCGAGATCCCTCCGCATCGCAATCCCCTTCCCGAGCGCACGCGAGCACTCGAGCATGACGACCGATTCGACTCGATCCGATCCCACCGACGCCGAGGCCGCCTGCTTCGAGGCCGGCATCAAGTTCGGCACGCTCTACCACCAGTTCGCCGGGACGCCCGTCGCGCCCGACAGCGCCGCCAGCCTCGAGACGGCGATGGAGGAGGCAATCGAGAACCAGCCCCACTGCACCGACGTCACCGTCGACGTCCGCACCGACGAACTCGAGACCGAACTCGCCGATTCGGCGGCCGACTACACCGAACTGACGGGACGGTTCCTCGAGGTCGAAATCGTCGTCGACTACGAGGACTGTGAGGTGGTGACCCGGATGGAGATGGAGGACGGCTATCCGCTGATGCGGGTCGAGTCAGTTCGCGGTCGTCAGTAGGCGCTCGAGTCCCGGGCCCGGTCGCGGTCGATCGGATACGGGAGTCGCTCGCCAAAACGAAGGATACCGAACGGTAATACTACAATAAACGCGCTGAAGACGCTCTATTTAGCGATACCCTGACGATAACAATAGTTACACTCGGCGAACGCGCGGCCGATGAGACTGTACTGGCCCAGCCCGAACCCACCGGGCGAACCGAAAGCCTGCCTCGAGTGCGAAACCCTCGTCGACGGGAGCGAGACCGAGGGATGGTGGCTGGAGCGAGAGACATGCCAAAACCCGAATACGTATCACCTCTTCTGTCTCTCCTGTTGCGTCGAGAAGATGAACGAGTGGTCGAATCACCCGAGCGTCGACGACGAGGAAGCGGCGAAGAAACACCTCTACGGGTGACGTCCCGTTTCGCTTCGCTCGATCGCCGGACGACTCGAACCCAATTCGAGAGGTACCGCGGCCGAGTCGTACCCGGGAATCGGCTCTGGATCACCGGCGAGTACCGGCGCCGGAGTACGTCGAGTCACCTGCCTTTCGAAATCGCGCTCCCGTTCGGCCGATATCGACTCGCTCGAGTCGGTTTTCACTTTCACTTTCGGGCGACCTTTTAACCCCAGTCCCCGTGAAGAGTGAGCTATGAGCCAAGCGACATTCGGCGACGACGAGGAACTGTTCGGCGAGGCCGCCAACGAGATGCGCGCAGACGTCGAATCCTCGCTCGAGGACGGCTGGGCGGCGCTGCCAGATGCCGACGACGTCTGGGAGACCGACGCCGACAACGTCCTCGGCGTGCTCAACGGACTCAACTCCGCGCTGAACGCCGGCGACGCCGAGGAGCACCTCCGCGACGCCAAGAAGTGGTTCACGATGGGCCAGCGCGCCGACGCCTTCGAGGACGCCGACGATCTCGAGGCAGAGATCGGCGATCTCGAGGACGCCATCGCGGACATCTCCGAGGCCGGCGAGCAGGTCGGCGAACTGACGTCGACGATTCCCGCGCTTCGAGGAACCCTCGAGGATGCCGGTCCCGACACCGATGCGGAGGCCGACGACGAAGCAGAGGACGCAGACGACGAGGAAGACGAAGCGGAAGCGGACGACGCGGACGAAGACGAATCCGACGAAGACGAGGAGTGACGACGCCGCCACTCGAGACCGACTCGCGTCGCCCCGTGACCGCCGTTACTCCCGGCGTTCGGGTCGCGAGACGTCCCGTTCGGCGACGGCCTCGAGCAGTCGCGCCAGCGCGTCGCCGGCTAACTCGAGTAGTTCCTCGCCGCATTGCCGATCCCCGTCTTCGGGATCGCCGACGACACCGTTTTCCGTAAACTCCGCCGAATCGTAGGCCAGATTCGTGTAGCTCAGCCAGTCGCCCCAGCCCTCGGCGTGTCCGTCGCGAGCGTCCTCGATCCGCTCCTCGCGGACGAGGTCGGGCGCGCA
The DNA here is from genome assembly GCF_000025325.1 of Haloterrigena turkmenica DSM 5511. Classification (NCBI taxonomy): domain Archaea; kingdom Methanobacteriati; phylum Methanobacteriota; class Halobacteria; order Halobacteriales; family Natrialbaceae; genus Haloterrigena; species Haloterrigena turkmenica. The sequence goes on from NC_013743.1 coordinate 463,967, forward strand.
GTGGCGCAGCAGGGCGGTCTCGAGCGGGCCGCCGTGACCCATCTCCGCTGAGTGCTCGCCGACGGCCTCGAACCACGTGAATGGGACGGCGTAGGCGTCGCCCCCGCGGGTGATCCGGCCGCCGACCTCCCGCAGGGCGTCGACGTTGCCGCCGTGACCGTTGACGATGACGACCCGATCGAAGCCGTGGTGGGCGAGGCTCTCGACGGCCTCGCGGACGTAGTCCCGAAAGGTGTCCTCGGAGACCCACATCGTCCCCGGGAACTGGCGGTGCTCTTCGGCGATGCCGACCGGGATGGCGGGCGCGCGGACGACCTCGCGGTCGACGTGCTCGACGCCGGCGTCGGCGACCGCCTCCGCGGCGACGACGTCCGTCCCGAGGGGGGCGTGGGGGCCGTGCTGTTCCGTGCTGCCGACGGGGACGACCGCCAGCTCCGTCTCGCAGTCGCGGACGTCCGTCCACGTCGCGTCGCGTAGGTCCATGCGCGAGTACTCCCGCGGGGCGGACATGAAACTCTCGGAACCGTCGGTTCCCGCCGCACCCTCGGCGCGCTCGAGACCGATGCGCCGCTCCGCCGTGCGGTTCCGGTGGCGAACGCAGGGCCAACCGGTTTCCGGCGGTGTGAGTAATCTCGGTCCATGACCAACGACGACCGACAGCTCGGCGTCGACCTCGGCGAGTTGGGCGACGACCTCGAATCCGCGGACTATCCGATGAGCGAGGACGAACTAATGGAGCGCTACGGCGACGAGGAGATCGAGATGGAAGGGAACACGACGACCCTCGAGGAGCTCATCGGGCCGCTCAACCAAGAGGAGTACCAGGACTACGGTGACATCGAGACGGCGATTATGAACATGGTCGGCGACGAGGCGATCGGGCGGAAGAACTACAGCGACCGCACCCCGCCCGCGTCGGGCGAGCAGCGCCAAGACGAGGGTGCGCCGGATCAGGGCGACCAGGAGGGACAGGAGTCGTTCTGAGCGCGTCCGGAGCGGAACCGGTCGCTCGAGACCAAGACGAGGTATCGCTAGTACTTTTCAGAGGAGAGTGAACAGCGTGAGAGCGAACGAGCCACTTCTGACGGTGCGACTGTCTCGACGGTCGCCTCGAGCGGCGCGTCGGGCGTCTCGGCGGTACCGTAGGCGAGAACGTAGCTCGAGCCGATCAATCGTCGTCGTCGGTACTGACGTCCGTTCGCGCCTGCCGGCGCTGGGCGCGCTCGATGAACTCCTGGGGAAGTTCGTCGATCTCGCCGGCCTGGACGCCCCAGAGGTGCGAGTAGAGCCCGCCGTTCTCGAGCAGGTCCCCGTGCGCGCCGCGTTCGACGACCTCGCCGCCCTCGAGGACCAGGATCTGATCGGCATCCTTGATCGTCGAGAGGCGGTGGGCGATGGCGAACGTGGTCCGGTCCGCCGCGAGCTCGTCGATCGATCGCTGGATAAGCATCTCCGTCTCGGTGTCGACGTCGCTGGTGGCCTCGTCTAAGACGAGGATGTCGGGATCCTTGAGGATCGCTCGCGCGATGGAGATGCGCTGGCGCTGGCCGCCGGAGAGTTTCACGCCGCGCTCGCCGACCTCGGTGTCGTAGCCGTCGGGCAGGTTCTCGATGAACTCGTGGGCTTCGGCCATCTTCGCGGCCTCGATCACGTCCTCGCGGTCGGCGCCGAACGTGCCGTACGTGATGTTCTCCTCGACGGTGCCGTAGAAGAGGAACGTGTCCTGACTGACGTAGCCGATCGATTCCCGCAGGCTCTCGAGAGTCACGTTTCGGATGTCTTGCCCGTCGACGGTGATCGCCCCCTCGTCGACGTCGTACATCCGCAAGAGGAGTTTGAGGACCGTCGATTTGCCCGCACCCGTCGGCCCCACGAGGGCCAGCGTCTCGCCGCCGGCGACGGTGAAGTCGATGTCCTCGACGATGGTCTCCTCGTCGTCGTAACCGAACGTGACGTCGTCGTAGGTGACGCGACCCTCCCCCACCTCGAGGTCGGTCGCGTTCGGGTTCTCCGCGACGCGGCTCGGTTCGTCCATGAGGCCGAACATCCGCGCCGAGGAGGCCCTGGCGCGCTGGTACATGTTGATGATCTGCCCGAACTGGGCCATCGGCCAGATAAAGCGCTGCGTGTAGAGGATGAAGACGACGAACTCGCCTTCGGTCAGGGTACCGGTGAAGGGACCGGGGGGCCCCTGAAAGACCCACAGGCCGCCGACGAGGAAGGTGACGACGAAGCCGATGCCGGCGAGGACGCGCAGTCCCGGGAAGAACTTGATGCGCGTCTCGATGGCGTCCCAGTTGGCGTCGAAGTAGTCCTGCGAGACGTCCTCGACGCGCTCGGACTCGTAGTCCTCGGTGGTGCTCGACTTGATCACCTGAATGCCACCGAGGTTGTTCTCGAGCCGCGAGTTGACCTTGCCGACGGTCGAGCGGACGGCGGCGTACTTGGGCTGGATGATCTTGACGAACAGGTAGGTGAAGCCGGCGATCAGCGGCACGGGAAGCAGGGCCACCAGCGCGAGCTGCCAGTTGTAGGCGAAGAGGATCACGCCGATCCCGACGATCATCACCGCCATCCGAAACAGGGAGTTCATCCCGTCGTTGAGGAATCGCTCGAGGCGGTTGACGTCGTTCGAGAGGATGGACATCATCTCCCCGGTCTGCTTGTCCGCGAAGAAGTCCATGTTCAGCCGCTGCATCTTGTCGTAGGTATCGGTCCGGATGTCGTGCTGGATGTTCTGGGCGAAGGCGTTGAAGCCCCAGTTGCGAAGCCAGTGAAACGCCGCACCGAGGAAGAAGGCGGCGGCGATGACGCCGACGGTCAGGAAGAACTGTCCCTCCTGGGTCGCGGGGACGTATGGAGCAACAAGGTCGCCGCCGAAGGGGAGGGACTCGGCGTAGCCGGCCTCGCCGCGGAAGACGGCGTCGAGTGCGACCGCCAGCATGATCGGCGGCAGCAGATCCAGAATCCGGGCGAAGGTGCTCGCGAAGACGCCGACAACCGCCTGAAACGCGTAGTTGTGCCCGTACTCGAGGAACAGCCGCTTCATCGGATTCTCGATCTCCTCGCGTTGCTCCTCGAACGGGTCGTCTTCCTCCCAATCGACGCCACTCCCGCTCATTGTTCTCGCCTCCGGGACGGCCGCCAATAAGGGTTTGCTACGAACCGAAACAGTCGCGTGCGGATCGATCGCTGCGTTACTCGTACTCGATTTCGATCTCGTCGCCGGCTTCCATTCCCGTCTCGTTGGCGTAACCGCGGGGCACCTCGAGGACCCACTTCGCTTCCCCGGAGTGCTGGAGATCCTCGCCGTCTTCGTCGGGTTCGGGCGCGCGGGCGTGTTCGATCGCCGTGATCTCGCCGTCGGCGTCGACGAAGACGATGTCGATGTCGAAGTCCATCTCCCGCATCACGTACGTTCGCTCATCCTCGTCGTCGTGGACGAACAGCATTCCCTCGCCGTCGTCAAGCGACTCGTGGTTGCTCAACCCGGTGTGGCGTTCGTTCAGGGTATCCGCGACCTCGACCTCGACGGTGGCGAGTTCCGCGCCGGTGTCGCCGTCGACGACGCGGACGGTGCCCTCGTCTTCGGTCCACGGCGGTTCGACCAGCCCCATCTGCAGGACGAGCACGGCGATCACGGCGACGGCTACGATCGCCAGTAGGGACTTCTGGACGCGCTCGAGGGCCATGATCGATCCTCGAGCGCGAGAAAGTAAAGGTTATTCGGACGGGGTGATTTGGTTCGGATGCGGGCTCGTGGTCTAGCTGGTCATGACGCGGCCTTTACAAGGCCGAGGTCGGTGGTTCGAACCCGCCCGAGCCCATATTTCTGCCGCGAACAACCCGTGAGCGACAGCATCGTGACGGGAGGGCGGTTCGAATCCGTCCGAGCCCCGCTTCAACTCGAGTCAGTGCCGGCTTCAAATCCGCTCGAGTCTCCCGACTACGAACCCGCTCGAGCTCCCGCCGATGGGAAGCCGTTCTGGCGGAGCCTCACGACGAGAGACTCCATTCCCGAGCGCTGTGCCGATATCGATGCGCTTACGAGCGGTTCGCGAGCGAGGGCTACCGCTCGCAGTGGGAACTCGGCTACGGCTCGCTGCTCGGCGTCACCGAGGCGGTTCTCGTCGACATCGGCCGCGGCGACGAACTCCTGTTCGTCAACGGCCGCCACCGCCTCGCGATAGGCAAACTGCTCGGCCTCGAGGAGATTCCCGTCGGCGCCCTCGTCCGTCACCGCTCGTGGATGACCCACCGAGAGCGGCGGGCTCGGAACGGGGCCGTCGACGACCATCCTGATCTTCGCGATCTGGCCGACACCGGGCCGTGACAGTGATGGAAGGAAAGCCGTGACAGTGACGGAAGGAGAACGACGGAGCGGCGGACGGCGGTCCAGCGGCGAAGCGGATCAACGCTTGGCTACGAGGTCCAGCCACTGCGAGGACCAGAGCCACTCCGCGGACGACGGTCCGTCGTCCTCTCTGGTCGCGATGCGGACACCGACGACCCCGGACATCGACTGGGGTTCCCACTCCGCTTCGGCGGGCGCCGGTCGGAACGCGTCCTCGTCTCGAGACTCGAGCATATTCCACTCGAGAGGATACCTCCGTATCGGTTAGTTAGGTGTGCCCGTACGCGCGGTACTCGAGCGATACCGGGTCGGTTGACTGCGTTATCGACCGCGTGGCGAGTCGGTAGCGACCGCATTACGGCTCCCTACGGCCGATTACGGATCGCTACCGTCGGTTACGCTTCGCCACGCACCCGTTACGACGCGGTCAGTCGCCCGCCTGTATCGCGTCTCCGTCGGCCGGCGTCTCGAACGAGTGGAGATCGCAGACATCGGGATGCCCGAGGTGCGTTCGCGCCCGGTCGGTCAGTTCCGAGCGCCGCGTCGCGGTCGAGAGTTCCTCGCGGATCGACTGCCACCGCGCGTGCCGCCGGCGGACGAGGACCGGCACCGCCTCGAGGTCGAGCAGTTTGGTGATGGCCAGCCGGTGATCGCCCCGGTCGTCGTGTAACGGCGCGCCGTCCCGTCCGATGCTGATCGTGATCTCGTCGAGTCGGGGGTCGAGCGTTCGATCCTACTTGTAGAAGACGTCCCGCTGGTAGTCCGGCCGGTCGTCCCAGAGCGCCGGCTGTGAGCGATACCTCTCGGTCGCGATCGGCTCGTAAATCGCGTCGAGTTCCTCGAATCGCGCCTCGAGTTCGCGCTCGGTGGCGCACCCTTTGGGTTGCTCGTCGGCCTCGAGGCACTCGAGGTAGCCCTCGAACTCGGCCGTCTCTCGCTACGGGACGCCGCGCCGGAAGTGGGCTTCGACGCTGCTGTACGCGACGGTCTCCGTGACGGGAATCATCGTTCGATCCCAGTCGCCCCCACCGGTTCGACGCGCTCCGGTCCTGACGGTCGATCCGCGCCGGATCGATCCACAGTCGAACGAAGGGGTCAGCATTGGTGATCGAGTCGGGTCGGACCTGCCGCCGCGCCCGGGGATACGCTCGCCCGGCGGGAATACCCCCGCTCGAGCCAGGGCGCGCCGGCAGAGTCGATCCCGTCGGCGCTTGATGACCGGGATACTTCGTCGGATCAGCGCCTCCGGCCCTTCCGATCGGAGCGTCGCGGCCGCACGACCGAGGAGCGCCCGCACGCTGGGCTGTCGGCTCATCTGCCGAGGCTATTCCGACCCGCTACAAGAGTGTCTTGTCCCTTACTCCCCGATACGGTGCCCATTCTAGTATCGACGACTGTCCGGTATCCGAGACACTCTCCGTCTCAGCGGTTGGCGGGAATAGTTTCGGTCAGCGAAACGGTCAGGTGACTGTCGATTGTAACGTCTCTGTTCGGTTCGCTCTCCGTGGCCACCGTTCGGATTCGACGCGTCGCTCGAGCCGCCCCGTTCTCTTCCATATGACGTCCATAGCTGGAACTCAATGACGTATTATGGGTCTCTGTCTGTTCAGCTGAGCCCGGTCGGTACTACGAGGGAACCGATTTCATGACGCTGGAATCGCTCCGACGCGCTGGTAGCGTCGTCGCGTCCCCGCGCACTGATCGTCACGAGTTGGGCGGACCGAATCGCCCCGCGAGAAAACACTACTGTGCCTCGAGCGACGCAGTTCGTCGTCGGTTCGGGTCGAGCTACTGCTTGAGCCAGCCGACGTTCTCCCGGACGCGTCCCAGGAAGCCGTCGCCGGATTCGTGTTCGAGCGCGGCGTGGAGCGTCGAGTTCTCCGGTTCGTCCTTGACGACGACGCGGAGGTAGGGCTCGAGCTGGTCGAAGTTATTCCCGAGGACGACCGTGTGATTGTCCTCGTCGTGGTCGACGACGCCCGCGTCGGCCAGCTTCGGGACGTGACACTGGACGGAGGAGACGTAGACGCTCTTGTATTCGTTCTTGGCGACTTCGTCCGGCGGCACGTCGTGTTCCCAGCCGGCGACCTGTTCGGCCAGCGTCGAGAGCTCGATCGGGTCTTCCTGCCCGCGGAGGGCATAGAGGAGGTACCGCCGTCGACGGTTCGCGAGCAGTTCGAGGATGGTATCTGCAGAGAGTTGTCGTCCCTCCTGACTCGAGGTAAGTGCCTCCATAACACGATATTACTCGCCAGCCCGGAAAAGGGTGTCTTGAATATCTAAAAATCCAACAGACAAGCATCAATGACTGATAAACTCGAGCGTATTCCCCGCGTTACTTCTCGATGTGTTTTCCTAACCGCACTGATTACAGACGGAATGAGACTCATGCAGATGCCTGGCACACCGTCTCCGATTCGAAATCCTTTTTTATACGATCGACGGAGATAGAGGTGCGCCGCCTTAGCTCAGACTGGGAGAGCACTCGACTGAAGATCGAGCTGTCCCCGGTTCAAATCCGGGAGGCGGCACTTCTGTGATTCTAACCAGCGAGCGTAGCGAGCCACGTTAGAATCCAGAATGCGATCCGGACGGATTTGAATCCTGGAAGACGAACGAAGTAAGTCTTCCTTCGGTTCAAATCCGGGAGGCGGCATATTCTGCGGCGACGAACGAAGTGAGGAGACGCAGAAACGACGCTGAGCGGATTCTGGACCTTACCAGTCGCGCGCAGCGGAGCGAGCACGTCTGGTTTCGGTTCAAATCCGGGAGGCGGCATGTTTTTGCGGCCGACAACGCGAACGAGCGGAGCGAGTGAGCCGTCGGCCGCGAAACTGCACCCGATCGATTTGAACGAGACTGAGGTTCTCAGGCGTAGTTCACAATCCGGGAGGCGGCATACTTTTGCGCCGAGCAATATCGCGAGCCGAACATATGCGATCCGAGCGAACTGCTCGTGCATTCACCGCCTTGAGCGTTTGCTCCGCCAACCGGGCCCGGCTCGTCGGTCGACTACGAGTACCTCGATGCGAACGGAGCCTCACAGCAGGGACGTGCCAGTCCACACGGCGACGGCGAGCCAGAGGAGTCCGATCGCGAGCTCTGCGTAGACGACAACTGTCGCGATCGATCCGGCCTCGTACCACGGCTGCTCGTCGACGCGGTACGTCCCGTCGCCGGTCCGAGAGAGACGCTTGAATTTCGAGTCGTTGCTCCGCAGGACGTCGGGGTCCGCCAGCTTCACGAAGTCCTCGATCTCGCTGCGTCGGTCCCACGAGGCGTCCCGGCCCTGTCTGTACCTGACCGACCAGTTCGCGAGTAGCCCGAACAGAACGACGCCGAGCGTCGACAGCCCGAACAGCGCGAGTTGCTCTTCCTGTTGGGCGAGTCGGTAGCCGACGTCGAGAAGAAGCCCGAACAGCACGAGCGACACGTAGAACGATTGGATCAGCAGCGTCTCTTTGTTCCGCGCGTCCTCACCGGCACTCTCGTAGTCGACGACGAGTAGGTTCCGTTTCCACTCGGTCGAGAGCACCTCTTCGACCGCTTCCGGGTCGTACTCGACAGGATAGTCGACGCTCCACCCGTTTCCGAATGGTTCGTCGACCGGATCGTCCTCGCTCATACCTATCCAACGCTGCTGGTCCGTGAAAACCGTACGCCCTCGTCGACGCGGCGAGGTAGCAGGCGAGATGCGTTCGAGTTCGTCCGTTATCAGTGTCATCCACCGAAGCGGCACTGATGCGGGGTAGAGTTGGCCGGATCAGTTATTTCGAAATTGAGAGGGAACACCTCGGATACCACGACCGACGATAGATTATTGTACTATCATTTTAATCGTGAATTATGAGCGTACTCGAGATACTGACGGAGACGATCGAGGGCTACCTCTCGGGTGGGGCAGAAGAAGCGATTTCGGAAGGAATCGAAGAAACGGCCGAAGAAGCGACTGGGGAGGACTTCTAACCTGAGTTTTGGGCCGTCACGGCGCCTCGAGCGAATCGCTCCACCCGGTCCGAAGTTGGCGATCGAGACCTCGAGCGGGCAGAAACCGGAACCTGACGTGGCCGTGGCCAACGATTATGAGTCCGCCGGCGGTAGCACGCCCGTGAGCGAGACACCGCAAAACGAGAGCGACACGTTCGAGATCGGAGACAGAACCGTCCACCGGCTCGGCTTCGGGGCGATGCGTCTCACCGGCGACGAGATTATCGGGCCGCCCGAGGACGAGGAGCAGGCCCGCGAGGTCCTCGAGCGGGCGGTCGATATCGGCGTCGATCTCATCGACACGGCTGACTCCTACGGGCCCGCGGTCAGCGAACGCCTCATCGGCGAGGCGCTCGGCGACCGCGACGACGTGCTGGTCGCGACCAAGGCCGGCCTGCTGCGCAACCGCGAGGGCGAGTGGCTCGCCCACGGCGACCCCGACTACATCCGCAATCAGGTGCTCACCTCGCTGGATCGCCTGCGGACCGACACCATCGATCTCTACCAGTTCCACCGTCCCGACGACGACACGCCCTTCGAGGACTCGGTTGCGGCCTTCGCCGAACTCAAAGACGAGGGGCTCGTCGACGAGGTGGGGCTCAGCAACGTCTCGCCGGAACACATCGATCAGGCCCGCGAACAGGTCGAGATCGCGACGGTCCAGAATCGCTACAACATCGGCGACCGCGGCGCCGCCGACGCCCTCGAGCTCTGTACCGAGGAGGGGATCGGCTTCATCCCGTGGGCGCCGATCAACGGCGACGACGTCGACGAACACGGCGACCTCTTAGACGAGATCGGCGACGAACACGACGCGACGCGCCGACAGGTCGCGCTGGCGTGGCTCCTCGAGCGCTCGGAGGTCATCCTGCCGATTCCGGGCACCTCGAGTCCGGAGCACCTCGAGTCGAACGTCGCGGCCTCGCAGCTGTCGCTGTCCGACGAGGAGGTGCAGCAACTGACTGACGCGGCCGACTGAGGCACTGGGTTTTCCGCCCGTCCAGTTCAGGCCCCACGCCTACCGGAGCGGGCGTTCGAGGGCCAATATGGGTGACCGAACTGCGCTGGATGACGCGACCGAGGACGATCGAGCGGCCCTCGAGGAGATCGAACGCGGCCTCGAGGAACTGCGCCGGGCCCACGGCGCGCTCGTGGAGTTTCACCACGCGGTCGGCCGCGGGATCGACCACTTCGACGAGGCCGAGGGGCGACTGGACGAGCGCGACGCCCTCGCCGAGCGGCTTCGCGAGGAGATCCTCCCTGCGGGCGTCACCGACGACGGGAAACTAACCTACCAACTCGTCGCCGAGTTCGAGGAGGGGTTTCTGGCCGACGTCGAGTCGATCGGCGACGAGGCGCTCGCGGAGCTCGCCGACGGCCGGCGGTATCCGATCGAGCGCGCCGAGCGAGACGAACTCGAGGAGTCGGCGTAGCGTCGGAACGCCGTTGAGCGTCGAGGCCTCTCTCGAGCGTCGGCTCGAGCGGTCGGCTGGCTCAGCTCTCGAGTCGGCCCGCGATGCGATGTGAGAGTTCGGTGAGGTAGAACGAGCCCCAGATCGCGGCGACGGCGGCGCCGACGACGTCGTAGAAGAGGTCGACGATCGTGTCGTTGAGACCGTGCTGGGCGACGACCGCGCTGAGGCCGAGTCGCTGTGCGCTCCAGTCGAGCGCGAACTCCAGCAGCTCCCAGAGGACGCCGAAGGCCAGCACGAACACGAGGATGAAGGCGATCAGCATTCGCGGCGGGAAGTAGATCTCGTCGGTGTGGAGATCGATCGCCCGAACGACGGCGTAGCCGGCCGCGGCGACGATCGACGCCGAGACGGTGTGGGTCAGGCTGTCCCACGGACCGATGAGCGCGTATAGGCCGGCCGACCCCAGCGCGTGCAGAAACACCGCCGCCGTGAGCCAGAAGACTAGTCCCGGCTCGAGGGGCAGTCGTCGGTCCCGTTCGAACACCGCGGGGAGGAACGTGATCCCGAGCGCGATGGCGCTGTTGGAGACCGTCGTCAGGTCCCGCGTGACGAGTCCGTACAGCAGGAGCACGGCGAGGGCGACCTGCATCGTTCGCGAGAGCACCGCGACGGTTCGGTCGGGGACGTCCAGCCGGTCGCGGATCAGACTCGGGACCGGATCGGGCTCTTCGTCCGGCGCGTCGTCGTCCGAATCACCCTCGTCCGGAGCGCTGTCGACGGGTGAGTGCGGTTGCGTCTGATCGGCGTCCGCCGGCGCGTATACGAAATAGCGACCGAAGACGACGCTCGCGAGGAGCCCGGCCAGGGCCGCGTAGGCGAAGTCGATCATCAGCGCGCGGTTGGCCGCGTCCTGCGAGCGCCCGTCGAGGAGGTAGCTGGTATCGACGGTCACGTCGGCCAGCCACTGGGCGACGTTCCACGCGCCGGCGACCGCCAGCGTCGTGAGCACGACCAGGACGATTGCGAAGGTGTGATTCATTCGCACGGCCGTGAACCGATCGATCTCCACGGTCGCGACGAGCGCGACCGCCGCGACGGCGACGTAGGTCGCGACCGTCGTCAGCGGCGATTGGCCGAACATCGTCGCGTCGACGACGGGAACGGCGACCAGCGCCAGCAGCTCCCACGGTGGCATCGCGAGCGGATCGCGGAACGCGGCCACGGGGAGCAACACGATCGCGACCGCGAAGCCGGTGAAGGCGAACCAGCGATACGACTCGGCGAGTCCGTGATTGATCGCGAGGGCGACGAGCGCGAGCGTGACGATCCAGGCCAGCGCCGCGTTCCGCGCGGGCTCGTCGACGGTCCGTCCGAGTCCGGCATCGGCCATACCGCTCCGTACACGACCCCCGTCCTAAACGCGGAGGCATGAACACGCCGCCGAACGGGCCACTCGAAACGGTCCTCGGCTCCTCGCGTCGTTCTCGAGCGCTCTGGCCTGGGGTCCCTGCCTCGAGGGCCGATCAGTCGCCGACGTAGACCGTCTGCAGTCGCGAGCCGCAGTGGGGACAACAAAGGGTCTGCCACGTCGCCGGATCGAGTCCGCCCATCGTTTTCGTTCGGCGGGCCTCCTCGAATCGAACGTCAGCGTCACAGGTGTCACACTCGAACGGACCGTCGGTGGCCGTCATCGTTCGAACGGACAGCGGCAGCGGTATTCAACCTGTGGAGCTGTTCTCTCTCCACTCTCCATACCTGCGGTGAATGTGTCATACCGCGTGATTAAATCCACGGGCGGATTGCATCGCTCGCGGATTCGATCGCGGTAAAACGTTTCGAGTGCGAGAATCGAACCCAACTGCGAGACTCACTTCGTTCGTCTCGCGTAGTTCGATTCTCTGACGACTCCTGCGGCTCACGAGTTTGTTCGCCGGAGCAGCAAAGCTGCTCCGAGCCATCGCTCACTCTGTTCGCGATGACGCCGCAGGAAGTCCGGGTGCGAGAATCGAACCCGCGTCTCAGCCTCCACAAGGCTGAAGGATAACCACTACCCCAACCCGGACACGCTTACATAATCAGTTACGGCCGGTCGGACTGAAATACGTTACGACTCGAGTACGCGTCCGTGCGAGACGGTACCGCGGGTTTTCCGGACACCCTCGCCACCACCGGCACGGCCGGCGCGGACCGGGACGTTTTTCGGCCCAGCGCCGCTAGAGTCGCCAACGCGTGGCCATAACCGACAAAATTTACGTCAAAAACCACCGCCAGCTCAGCTCCCAGCTCGAGACGAACATCCCGAAGGGCGCGTTCAAGGGAGCGACGCTTGACATGCTCTTCCAGGGTCAGGGCCTCGAGAAGTTAGACGACGCGACCCGCGATCGCGTCCTCGACTTCACGGAGGACTTCCTGGACTGTAGCTGCGACAACAACCCCTACTGTGGCTGCCCGGAGCGGAAGTTCATCCAGTACCTCCTCGAGTTGCGCGCACAGGGGCTGGGCCCGGACGCAATCGTCGACGTGATGACCGACGACTACATGGTCTACGCCTACCCCGGTGACGTGCTCTCGTTTCTGGACAACGGCGTCCGCACGCTCGAGGCGGCCGAGGGGCTGGCTCGGGTGGACGGCCAAGACAAGAAACGCGACGAGATCCGGCAGGCGAAGCAGAATCTCGCTCGATAGTCGGTAAAAACCTGATTTTCGGTGTCACGCAGGACGAACGAGCGTTCTGCTACCGCTGGCAACAGGGAGGTCCACGCCCTCCCCAGCCGATTCGTTCGCTCGCGGTGCTCGCTCACTCATCCCTCGCGCAATATTGCCGGCGCGCGCCACCGCCGGGAAATACGCCGCCCCCACTGAACGCTGACTATCGCAACTGGTACGATTCGTCTTCTTCGTCTAAATCGTCCAGCAGCAGAATCTCGTCTTCCTCGTCCTCGAGTCGGTCCTGCAGGTCGTTGACGTAGCCCTTGTACTCGTCGAGTTGCTCCCGGAGGTGGTCGGCCTCGAGTTCGAGCCGCTCGTGTTCGCGGATGAAGCTCTTGGGAACCTCGACGCTCGGCGGAAACGTTTGTTCGCCGTCGTCGCCGCTTCCCATCGCCTCGAGTTCCTCCTCGGGGACGACTTCGACCTGCCCGTCGTGTTCGACCAGCTGGTCGACGTAGTCTCGGAAGACGGCGGACAACGAGATGTCGCGCTCTTCGGCGATATCCTGGAGCGCCTCGAACGCGTCCTCGTTTACCCGAAACGAGATCGTCTTGTTCTTGTTGCCCATCTGTTTGCCGTCTATTCGTCGGGCATGACACTTAACGATTCGTCAGACGACCCCTCGATCGCCGCTTCCGGGACCGGACCTGCTATTCCGCTCGAGGCCCAACGGCGACCATGCCTTCGGACACGCCGGGACTCCACCACGTCACGGGGCTGGTCGGGGACGCCCAGACGGCCGTCGACTTCTACGCGGGCGTCCTCGGCCTCCGGCTGACGACCCAGACGGTGAACTTCGAGGACATCCTCCAGCATCACCTCTACTTCGGCGACGCGGCCGGCACCCCGGGAACGGTCCTAACTCACTTCCCGGACCCTCACGCCGATCCGGGGCGAGTCGGCAAACCGCAGGTCGCATCGGTCGCGTTCGCCGTTCCCGCGGGCTCTCTCGAGTACTGGCGGGACCGACTCGCCGAGCACGACGTCGCGGTCGAGGGCCCGATCGAGCGCTTCGAGGAGCGCGTGCTGCGGTTCGAGGATCCCGCTGGGACGCAGCTGGAACTCGTCGCCGGCCTGCCCGACGCGCCGGACCCGAGCGGCGTCGAACCGTGGACCGACGGGCCGGTTCCCGACGAATCCGCGATCCGCGCGCTCTACGGCGTCTCGACGCTGTCGGTCAATCCCTACGCGACCGCGAGCATGCTCGAGACGCTGGGCTTCGAGTACGAGGCCGAACGAGACGATAGAGTGCGGTACCGCGCCAGCGGCGAGCGAGCGACGGTCGTCGACGTGCTCGACCGTGAGGCCGAGTTCGGCCGCGAGGGTCCCGGAACCCTCCACCACGTCGCGGTCCGCGTCGGGAGCGAGGACGACCTCCACGAGTGGCGGAAGCTCTTCGACGACCGCGGCTACGACGTTTCGCGGGTCAAGGACCGCCACTTCTTCCACTCGCTGTACGTCCGCGAGCCGGGCGGCGTCCTCTTCGAACTGGCGACCGAGAGCGGCGGCGTCGCCGCCAGCGGTCCTGAGGGCGGCCCTGGCGAGTCGCTGCACCTGCCCGACTGGTTCGAGCGGGATCGGGAGTTGATCGAGAGCCAGTTGCCGGAGCTGACGGTTCCCGAGACGACTGCGCGCGACGGCGACACTGGCGCCGCCGACAGCGTCGACGCCGGTACCGACCGATGACTGGCCGAGACTCGGGTCGGACGATGGACTCGGTTTCGGGACCCCACGCCGGACAGCCGCTGCTCACGGCCGGTGCGCCCGCGCTTGCCGCCGAGGCCGCGCTCGTCGTCTGCCACGGTCGCGGCGCGACGGCCCAGGGCGTCGTCAACCTCTTCGAACCGGTCTACCGTCACGGCCTCGCCGTCTTCGCCCCGCAGGCCGAGCGGAGCTGCTGGTACTCCCGACCGGCGACCGCGCCGCGAACCGAAAACGAGCCGTGGCTCTCCTCGAGCGTCGACTGCGTGGGCGCCGCCTGCGAGGCCGCGGCGGAGATCGGCATCCCATCGGACCGTACCGTTCTCGCGGGGTTCTCGCAGGGCGCCTGCGTCGTCGCGGAGTACGGTCGCCGGAATCCGGACCGCTACGGCGGGCTCGCCGTCCTCTCCGCGACGCTGCCGGGATCGGACGCCGACCTCGAGGCGACCGAGATCGACGGCTCGCTGGCGGCGACGCCGGTCCTGCTCGGCTACGGCGCCAAAGATCCACACGTCGATCCGTCGCGCGTCGCCGCGACGGCACGGATCTTCGAACGAGCCGACGCCGCGGTCGACGAGCGGCGCTATCCCGAGACGGGCCACGAGGTCACCGACGACGAGTTCGCGGCGATCGGCGAGCTACTCGAGGCCGCTCTCGAGGACTGACCGCTGCTAAAACTTGCGCTGCGCTCACTCCGAATCGGGCGCCAGCCCCTTCTCGTCGAGTTCCCGCAGGGCGTCGTCGGTCTTCTCGAGCCCCGCGAGTCCCATCCCCTCGAGGACGTGATCCGCCTTCGTGAACTGGATCTCCTCGTAATCGACGATCTGGAACCGATTGCCCCACGGATCGTGGAACTCGAGTCCCGGCACGTCGAGGCGATCGATGTCGAGGCTCTCGAGTCGCTCCGCGACGCGGTCCGCGTCGTCGACGACGAGCCCGAAGTGCCGAGCGTCGTCGGTTTTCTCGCCAGCCGCGTCGGTCTGGGCGAGCGCGACGAACTGGTCACCCATATCGAGAAACGCCGTCGTCTCGCTTCGACTGCGGAGGTCGAATTCGAACAGCGACCCGTAGAACTCGAGGGCGTCGTCGATGTCTCCGACCTCGAGGGCGACGTGGTTGATTCCGACGAGTCGCGCGCGGTCGCTGCTGCTCTCTGGCGTGTCGTCTGTGTCGCTCATCGATGCCACGTACGCACTGCTGTCCGGTAACGGCTGTGCTGGCACCGTATCCGCTCTCGCACTCGCCAGTTGCCTCGAGCGGTGCGAAAAAGAACCGAGTACGAGCGACCGTCTCAGGCCGGTGCTTCGGCGTCGTCGGTCTCGACGTCCTCGAGTTGCTCGAGCGCCTGAATCACGTCGTTACGGTAGTTGACGACCGGCGAGTCGTAGCGCTCGCGGGCCATCTGGGCGTACTCGTTGGTGGGCGCCGTCGAGCCGCTCTCGGGGGCTTCCTGCTCTGCTTCCCACTCCTCGAAGGCCTCGATGCGGTCGAGGGTGCGTTCGGCGGTCTCGACGACCCAGCGGTCGCGGGTGGCGTCGTCGACGATCGCGATCGACTCGGGCCGCAGGGAGACGTTGACGCTGCCGTCGTCGGTCTCGTAGGTTCGAGGCTTGCCGACGATAGAGACGTAGGCCGGCGGCTCCGTGTCTCGAAGCACCGAGGCGGCCTCGGGCTGGTACTGGCCGGCGTAGACGAAGAACGTCCCGGTCGGGTCGACGACCCGACCGCGCCAGTACTCGCTGTCCTCGCCGACGTCTTCGGTCTCGGTGAGGGTGCCGACGATGAACACGCGGTTGGCGCGGTCGCCGGTCGGGAGCAGCGCGTAGTTGGGCGCGCGCTCGTCGTCGCTCTCTTTGAAGGTGTACGTCGAATCGTTGAATTCCGATGCGAAGACGCGGCGGGCGACTTCGCGGGTGAGTTCTGACTGGCTCATATCACATCGACCTCGCTCTGATCAGCAGCTGTTCGGCGTCGGCGGGTCCGTCGTCGAGTTCCTCGACGTCGTCGGCCAGCACGTAACGGCCGAAGGTCGGTCCCTCGATGCGGTAGTAGGTTCCGACGATGTCCTCGTGGATCTCGTCGGCGACGATGGTCGTGTCCAGGGCGTCCATCGCCATATCCTTGGCCTCCTCGAGGCTCAGGCCCGTCAGGTCCTCGGTGGCCTCCTTGTCGAAGATGACCTCGTGGGCGTCGATCCCGTCGTCGACGACCGCCTTGATGCGCAGGTCGAACTCGCCTTCGACCTCGCCGTGTTCGTTACAGCGGCCGTTCTGGAGGACGCGCGTGCAGTCCTCTTTCGGGCAGCGCTTGATGAGGCCGCTGCCGCTCTGCATGTCCACGAGGGCGCCCTCGATCTCGCTGGTGTCGTCGCCGACCTCGAGGTCCTCGTCGAGTTCCTCGATCACCGTCGTCGAGTTGAGTTTGACCGAGTACCGGCCCTGGTACTCGTCGGTGACGACGTTTCGAAGGTCGTAGACCCCGCCCTCCTCGAGGGATGGCAGGTCCGATTTGGCCCACTTGGTGAACTTGATCGTGCCCGTCGGGTCGCCCAGCAGGCCGACCTGTGCGACGGAGTCGCTCCGGGGATCCCAGAGTTCGATGACCTTCGCGGTGAGGTCGATCCACTGTTCGGGCTCGTCGACGTCCTCGACGTTCACTTCCTCGCTGCCGCCCCGCGAGATGTCCTCTCGCTCGAGGCCGGCCTCTTCGAGGTAGTGATTGGTGACGCTCCGGCGCGCCTCGTCGATGGGAACCTTGTACTCGTCGACGAGCGTGGTCAGGCGCTCCTCGACGTCGTCGACGCTCACGTCGATGTGATCCGAAAACTGGTCGTGTATGTCGTCCGCGTGCTGTCGTACGTCGCTCATTGTGTCACGCCTCCTCTTTCGTTTCACTGGGAGGCATACCTCGTTTCGCGCCCGATAGTATTTAAAGTACCGGCACCGGGGTGAAAGTGAACGTCGTCGCTTCGAGCTCGGGGCCGTTAGGCCGACTCGACGTCGATTTCGACGGCGTTCGGCAGGACCGCGTTCGCGGCGTACCCGCCCTCGTTCCAGGGGAACTCGTCGGCCTCGAGCGCGTCGCGCCAGGCGTCGGGATTGGAGATCCGCATCGGCTGTCGGCGCCCCTGATCGTCGGTCGCCCGCGAACAGAGGACGTGCGTCCCCGGCCGCGCGTCCCAGTCGTAGCGGAACAGTCGCCACGCGCCCGCGTAGTCGGGGCCGAACAGCTCCGCGTCGGCCCACGTGTCGCCGCCGTCGGTCGAGACCTCGACCCGTTCGACACCGTCATCGCCGGCCCAGGCGACGCCGGTGAGTTCGATCGTTCCGTCCTCGGGAGCGGTCACTGTGGACTCGCCGTCTGGCGCGCCGATGACCGACATCACGGTCTGGTCGAACGTGTAGGGATGATCGGGCTCGCCCGCCTCGAGTTGGCCCCACGTATCGACCGTTTCGACGGTCTCGTTCGGTTCGGGATCGACGTCGGCGGGGTGCATTCGGTAGGCCTCCTGCTGCCAGTAGGCGTGGTCACCGGGTCGATCCAGCGAGCCGTCGACGACCATCGTGTCCATCAGCCGGAGCTCCTCGACCCACTTGACGCAGTTGACGCCGTACCAGCCGGGAACGATCAGCCGAACCGGGAAGCCGTGTTCGCGGGGGAGCGGCCGGCCGTTCATCTCCGTGGCGAGGATGCAGTCCTCGAGCGCCTTCGAGAGGGGAATCGACCGCGCGAAGACGTCGTCGCCGTCCGAGGGGTCGCCGCCGACGGCCGTGAGCCACGCGTCGCCGTCCGCGTCGTCAAGCCGACCGCGTAGTATCGAACTGAGCGGCGTGCCGGTCCAGATCGCCGTCCCCGCGGCCTCGAACCCCCACTGGACGCTTCCGGTCTCGGGTCGGTGCTGTCCGCGGCCGTTTCCGGCGCACTCCATCGTGTGGGCCACCGCGACCGTCGGGAACTCGTCGTTCAGGTCCGACAGCGAGTACTCGTCGTCGAGCCGTCCCGTCAGGGAGACCGTCCACGAGTCCGCGTCGGCGTCGGGAATGTCGTTGCGGTGGCAGACGAAGTGTTCCTCGACGGGCGTCAGCCAGTTCGCGTACGTTCGCCTGTCGGCCGCGCCGACGACGGTGTACTTGTCGGCCTCGTCGCGGGTCTCGCGGACGCCGCCGTCCTTTCGCTCGAGGATCGCGTCGATCTCCTCGCGGCGACTCTCTCGAGACTGTTCCGTGCTCATAGTCACCACACAACACGAGCTGGCAAAATCCTTCGCCCCGTCGTCGCGTCTCGAGCGGCCGCTCGTCGCCGGCCGGCCGAGACCGTTCCCGCGCCGACGAACCGCGGAACGGCGGCGACGGGACTATGTGGCCGGCGACCGAATCACGTCCAATGGCGGATCGTCGTCGGCTCGAGCGGTTCCTGCGCTCGAAGCTCCAGGAGGCTGGCGAGCAGTACGAACAGGTTCGCGGCTCGACGGGCGAGCAACTCGAGGAGGCCCGCGAGGCCTACGAAGTGGCGAGAAACGCTCGCAGCCTGCCCTCCGATGAGGCGGGACGGGCGAAGATCGTCTGCCGGCGCTACGCCGAACAGCGGGCGGCGAAGCTCGACGACGAGTTCAGGCCGGCCTGCTACGAGGCGGGCCATCCCGACTGCGAGGGCTGTGCGGAGGACGTCCGCGAGGGGCGAATCGAGACTTGGTGACGACCGCCGCTTTTCCGCGATCGGAACCGAATGGGGCGATTCGATACCGATGTCTGCGAATGTACCACTGCGACCTCTATCAGTTACCGTAGATATTCCCGAAGCTATGCTGAACAGAGGGCGCGAATCTTGTAATCCAGATCGTGCTGAAATATCAGTAACGCAAACTGCTTCGTTTTCAGTCTCCCATCAATTCATTCATACACTCGGCGCAAACTTTCAAATCATCCTCCCCGGCAAGGTCTTCTTCGCCGTGATCGATTGAGTCTATCAGTTCTTTCGTAATAGCATCTGGCGTGATGTCTTGAACGTCATCCACATCACGGCCGCATCGAGCACATTTGACCATAGAATGAAGTAACAAGGTCACAGGTTATTATTATTAGCCCGAATCCTACCGTTAACGCTGTACGTTACCGATCTGCTGAATTTATCCTCCGTATTCAATACGCTGGTTTTGGCAGTTCTCAGAGAGCTAGATAGCCGCTCCGGTAACGCCTTTGTCTGTACTGAACGCGAGCGTCACACGCTTCTCTGGAGAAACCGCAGTCCGACTACTGGATAGGGTATCGGTCGCCGTGACCGGTTACTCGGGACCAGTTGGTTCGGTCTCGGTGCTGCCATTCCCATCGGACGGCCACACCGCCCAGACGACGATCGCGAGGACGACCGCGACGCCGAGGGCGACCCCCTCGAGGATCGAAAGTTCGATGCCGAACCACGAGAGCGCGGTGCGGAGTTCGACGACGATCGGGATGACGATCGCCGTAACGACGAGCAGGCCGGCCTTGGAGATGCGCATCTAGGGGATCACCTCCCGGACGGTCTCGAGGGCGGCCGCGGTATCGGGGACGAGCGTGAGCTGTCGCCCCTCGATGCCGGGACCGAACAGGCCGCCGTTCTCGATGATGCTCGCGAGCGGGAGCGTGTACGCGAAGATCACGAGGACGATGGCGATGGCGGTCCAGAGCTTGAGATTGTCGAGGATCTCCGGCGCGTCCTCCGGGCCCGAGAGCGTTCCGGCGTAGGTGTTGTCCGGAATCGCGTCGCTGGTCCCGTTGAACGAGGTCATGACCATGTTCAGGAGGAACAGGGCCAGCGAGACGGTCAGGATCACGGCGCCGAGGGCGACCTGCGCGTTGATTTCGCCGACGGTCCCGGCGGCGGGTTCGAACGCGAAGTTCTCGTACTGCGGTTCGGCGGTCCGGCGGGGCATCCCGAACAGCCCCGAGCGGTGCATCGCGTTCGACATGAACGTCATCCCGATGAACCACAGCAGGACCTGGCCCAGCGCGACGGAGCGGTTCCACAGCGCCTTGCCGGTCACCTGCGGGATGAACCAGTAGGCGGCAGCCATGAACGTCAGCGCGACGGCGGTGCCGACGGTGAGGTGGAAGTGGCCGACGACCCACCAAGTGTTGTGGACGAGGTAGTTGATGTTCATCCCCGCGTTGATCATGCCGGAGAAGCCGGCCGCGGCGAACATCAGGCCCGCGAGCGCCATGCCGGTGAAGACCGGATCGCGCCACGGCAGGGCTCTGAGCCAGCCGAGGTAGCCCTCGCCGCCGCGCTGGCGCGCGCCGTGTTCCATGCTCGCGACGACGGTGAACGCGGTCAGCAGGCTCGGCAGCAGGAGGAACATCGTATTCGTCATCGCGATGAACTTGTACCCCTCTGCGATGCCGGGATCCAGATACTGGTGGTGGATGCCCAGCGGCGTCGAGAGCAACAGGAACAGCACGAAGACCACACGTGCGAGCGGGTCGCTGAACAGCTTCCCGCCGGCGAACTTCGGCAGCATGACGTACCACATGATGTACGTCGGCATCAGCCAGAAGTAAACGACCGCGTGGCCGAAGTACCAGAACAGCGTCCGGGTCAGCAGCGGGTTCACGGAGTCGACGAGCCCCAGCGACCACGGCAGCAGGAAGACGAGGATCGACAGCGCGACGCCGAACGTACAGATGTACCAGAACAGCGTCGTCGTCAACACCATGAACGTCGGTAGTGGGATTCGCTCGTCGGGGTTCTCCGCCCGCCAGGCCCACCACGTTCGGAACCAGTCGACGCCGGCCAACCAGGAGCCGACGACGAACAGCACCAGTCCGACGTAGAAGAAGGGATGGGCCTGCAGCGGCGCGTAGAACGTGAAGAGCACGTCCGCGTTCAGCGGCGCGCCCAGGATCTCCGGCGCGTCCTCGAGGAAGCCGGCGAAGATCGTGACGCCGACCAGCACCGTGCCGACGACCATCATGGCGTACCACGACCAGGTGAAGCGGGTGTCGACGACGCCCCGCTCGAGGCTGGTCGTCACCGCCCAAGTGAAGATGCCCACGAGGAAGAAGATCGTGAACGTGATCGCCAGCAGGACGCCGTGGGCGGTCAACACGGTGTAGTAGTCCGCCGAATCGATAAAGCGGACGACGTCCGTCCGGTGGAGCGCCTGCACGAGTCCGAGCACGCCGCCGACGGCCAGCGCGAGGAACGAACTCCAGAACGCGGCCTTGATCACCTTCGCCTCCGCCGGGAACTGATCGACGTAGGCGTTACGCATCGCCGTCACCTCCGTCGGAGCCGCCCTCACCGTCCACGACGGTGAGCGTGCCGCTTTCCTCGTAGCCGGCGGCGGTCACCGTCCAGTCGTGGTCGCCGGCACCCAGTTCGTCGGTGTCGACCGCGAACTCGACGGACTCGCTGCCGGCGCCCTCGATCGCGACGTCTTCTTCGTACTGCTGGTCGCCGATCTCGAGGGTCACGGTCGTCCCGAGGTCGGTCTGCATCCCGTCGCTGACGGTCGCGTTGATCGTCGTCTCGTTGCCCGCCTCGACCTCGTCGGGGGCCTCGACGGACAGCTCGGTCATGTTGAACTCGTCTTCGGGAACGACGGTCAGTTTCCCCTCCATGTTGTGGTGGCCCTGACCGCAGTACTCGTTACAGAGAATGCCGTACTCGCCCGGTTCGTCGAACTCGACGGTCATCTGCGAGACCTCGCCGGGGATGACCATCGTGTTGATGTTCGTTCCGACCACGGAGAAGCTGTGGGTCACGTCCCGGCTCGTGACGTAGAACGTCACTTCGCTGCCCGCCGGCACCTCGATCTCGCCCGGCGAGTACGACCACGCTTGCGCGACGACGGCGACCTCGTACTCGTCGCCACCGACGTGTGTGACGCCGGTGTCGCCGAACCGCTCGTGGTCGCTGATCGCGTCGGGGTCGATCGAGCCGCCGTCGTCGTTGACCATCGTGACGCCGGGCCCGACCGCGCCGTACGTGATCGTCGCGATGAAGCCGACGATCAACACCATCGCCGCGGCCAGCCAGAGCTTCTCGTAGGTGTGGATGTTCATGCCAGCCCCACCACCGTCATGAGCGCCCCGACGACCGTCGGGCCGTTGCCGAGGAACTCGACGAAGTACATGAACAGCCACAGCAGTACCAGTATCGCGAAGTAGATGGCGATCAGGATCAGCGTCCCGATCGGATCGTACTCGTCGTGACCGATCTCGCGAACCGGACCGGTCTCCCCGGAGTCGGTCTCGGCGGTCCGATCGGTCGTCCGTTGTTCTGTTGCCGAACTCATACGAGAGGATTGGGGAGAGTGGTAACTTACGACCGATCGTAATTCCCGTCCGCTGAAAACGACTGGTGGTATTAAGACGATAACAGCCCGAGAGACGGCTATGACCCTCGAGACAGTCACGCCGCGGTACGCGGCGGCCGTCGGACTACTCGCGGTCGTGCCGGTTCTCGTCTACGGAGTCACGAACTCGGGCGTCGCCGGGCTCGTCAGCGCGGTCAACGTCGCGGTGATCATCGGCTCGCTGTACCTCGCCATGTCGCCGGTCGAGGGGGCACACGGCGATCACGCCGCGACAGAAAACGGGGCCGCCAGGTGACGCCTCGGCGGTCGGACGACAGCCGTAGATGACGCTCGCAACACTCGCGAGCGCCGGACCGGGGCTCGGCCTCGAGCACGCGGACCTGGTCGTCCTCTTCGTCGTCGGCCTGCTCGCCGGCGCCCACTGCCTGGGGATGTGCGGGCCGCTGGTGACGGCCTACGCCGACCGGATTGGCGCCGCCGGCGACAAGCGCCGCGACGATACGCTCACCGGCTACGAGGTGCGCCAGCACGCGCTGTTCAACCTCGGTCGGACGGCGAGCTACGCGGCGATCGGCGGCCTCTTCGGACTCCTCGGCGCGGCGACGGTCGCCTCGAGCGAGGCCGTCGCCGCGGTCGGCGACTCCGTCAGGGGCGCGACGGGAATCCTCGTCGGGATCGCCATCATTGCCAGCGGGCTCTACTATGTCCGCGGGCGGACGGCCGTTCCCGGCCACGATCTCCCTGTCGTCGGGACGCTGTTCCGGCGCCTCTCGACGCTGCTCTCGAGCCGGATCGACCGACTCGCGACGTCGCCGGGGATCGCCGCCCTCGGCGCGGTCCACGGATTCATGCCGTGTCCGATCATCTACCCGGCGTACCTCTACGCGTTCGCGGTCAGCTCGCCGACCCGCGGGGCGCTCTCGCTGGCCGTCCTCGGGCTCGGAACGATCCCGACGCTGTTCGCCTACGGCACCGTCCTGACCGCCCTCGAGTCGGCGACGCGCGTCCGCCTCCACCGCGGGCTCGGCGTCGCCTTCGTCGTCCTCGGCTACGTCCCCCTCTCGCACGGACTGATGCTGTACGGAATCCACCTGCCCCACCCCCCGTTGCCGTTCGCACCACCGTTCTAACGATGTGCCCAGACTCACGGAACCCAGACTCGTCGGAACGCCCGCACACGCCCGCACCGTCGTCGCCGGCCGAGGGGAGCGACGGCTGCGACCTCTGTGACCTGCCGCTCCCGTCGGTACCGATCACCGATCCCGACGTCGACGGCACCTACTGCTGTCGCGGCTGTCTCGAGGTCGCGCGAACCCTCGAGCGACGCGATGACGGGCCCGACGAGGCGGCGGTCCGATCGCGGCTGGACGGGGCGGACGCGGCGGGCGGCCGCGACCTCGACGATCTCGACGGCGAGGACGCCTTCCTCGCGGTCGACGGCATGCACTGCTCGACCTGCGAGGCGTTCCTTGAGTCGGTCGCCGAGCGCGAGGCGGGCGTGCTGGGCGCGACGGCGAGCTACGCGACGGACACGATCCGGATCGTCTACGATCCGGACCGGCTCGCGGCCGACGACCTCCCCGAGATCGTCTCGGGCTACGGCTACACCGCGGCCGACCGATCGGGCGCCGACGGCGACGCGGGCTCCGACGACGGGCTCGCTCGGCTGCTGCTCGGCGGCTTCTTCGGCATGATGGTCATGGTGTGGTACGTCCTCTTTCTCTACCCGACCTACTTCGACCTCGAGCCGGTCGTCGCCTTCGGCGGCTACGAGCTCGCGTTTCTGTCCGCGAACATCTGGGCGTTCACGTCGTTCATCCTCTTCTACACCGGGTACCCGATCCTCCGGGGCGCGTACGTCAGCCTCCGGGCGGGACGACCAAACATGGACCTGCTCGTCGCGACGGCCGCGCTCGGCTCGTACGGCTACAGCGCGGTCGCGATCGTCCTCGGGGAGAGCCACCTCTACTTCGACGTCACCGTCGCCGTCGTCCTCGTCGTCACCGCGGGCACCCACTACGAGCGGGCGGTCAAGCGCCGCGCGACGGGGCTGCTCTCGGAACTGACCGAACGCCAGGTCGACGAGGCCCGCCTCGAGAGCGGCGAGACGGTCCCGCTCGAGGCCGTCGAGCCCGGCGATCGGCTGCTCGTCCGGCCCGGCGAGCGGGTCCCCCTCGACGGCGAGGTCCTCGAGGGGTCCGCGGCCGTCGACGAGTCGCTGGTCACCGGCGAGTCCCTGCCCGTTCGGAAGACTCCCGGCGACGAACTCCGCGGCGGCACCGTCGTCACCGACGCGCCGATCGTCCTCGGGGTCGGCGACGAGGCCGAGAGCACCCTCGACCGGCTCGTCTCGCTGCTCTGGTCGATCCAGAGCGCTCGGCCCGGCGTCCAGCGGCTCGCGGACAAGCTCGCGACGGTGTTCGTCCCGCTGGTCGTCGCCCTCGCCGTCTCTACGGCCGCCGTCCTACTCGCGACCGGCTCGAGCCCGTCGACCGCCCTCCTGATCGGACTGACGGTCGTCATCGTCTCCTGTCCCTGCGCGCTCGGGCTGGCGACGCCGCTGGCGATCGCCGCGGGCGTCCAGGCCGCCGCGAAGCGCGGGATCGTCGTCGCCGCGGAGACGATCTTCGAGGACGCCCCGGACGTCGACGTCGTCGTGCTGGACAAGACGGGGACGCTGACGACCGGCAAAATGGCCGTCGAGGGCGTCCACGTCGTCGACGGAACCGACTCGGACGAGTTGCTTCGGCGAGCCGGCGCGGTCGAATCGCTGTCGGAGCACCCGATCGCCGCCGCCGTCGTCGAGGCGGCGCCCGTCGCCGCGGCCGACGGCATCGGCGACCCCGCGACCGGTACCGACGGTTCCGCCGTCGACTCGTTCGAGCGAGCCGACCGCGGCGTCAGCGGCGTCGTCGACGGCGACCGCGTCGTCGTCGGCCATCCCGACTTCTGCCGCGAGCGCGGGCTGTCGGTTCCAGATTCCCTCGAGTCACCGATCGAAGACGCCCGCGCGGCCGGTCGCGTCCCGGTCGGCGTCGGCTGGGACGGCCGGACTCGCGGCGTCGTCGCGGTCGGCGATTCGGAACGCGAGGAGCTCGACGCGGCCCTCGAGTCGCTCTCGTCGGGTCGCGAGATCGTCGTCCTCACCGGCGACGAGGGGCCGGCCGCCGAGCGGTTCCGCGCGGTCGACGGCGTCGACGAGGTCTTCGCGGGCGTCCCACCGGAGGCGAAAGCCGAGACCGTCGACCGCCTCCGCAGGCGGGGGACGGTCGCGATGGTCGGCGACGGGAGCAACGACGCGCCCGCGCTGGCCGCCGCCGACGTCGGCATCGCGATGGGCGGCGGGACCCAACTCGCGACCGACGCGGCCGACGCGGTGATCGTCGGCGACGACCTCGAGGCCGTCGGCGAGACGCTCGAGATCACCGCGAGCACGCACCGGCGCATCCGTCAAAATCTCGGCTGGGCGTTCTGCTACAACGCGGTGGCGATCCCGCTGGCGGTCGCCGGCCTGCTGAACCCCCTCTTCGCCGCCGTCGCGATGGCCGCGAGCAGCCTCCTGGTCGTGCTCAACTCCTCGCGCTCGCTCCGATGACCGCGTAACGACTCCCCGGTTACTCGTCGCCGTCGCCATTGCCGCTGTCGTTGCCGTTTCCGTCCGCCTCCGCTTCGGTCACGACTCGCTCGACGACCCGACGCTCGCCGTCTTCGTAGACGTAGGTCTCGTCCGGGTCCTCGTCACGGGTCCGCCGATGGCTCCCGTCACAGAACGGAAACGAGTCCGACAGGCCGCACCGACAGACCGCGACGTCTCCCTTCTCGTCGTCGATATCCGACGGCTCGAGCTTTCGCGGACCCGTCTCCTCGAGTTCGACCAATCGCGTCATAGCCGTCGGTTCGGGACCGTCGAGCAAAAGACTCGGGTATCCGCGGTCGGCTCGAGCCACCTCGCCGGCGACGGTCGCGGCCGGCCGCGTTCGTCGTGAACGCAAGCTACTTGGTTCCCGTTCGTAATTTTCGACGTACGGACCACTATGAGTTTCCACGACGCAGGGACGTCGATCGCCATCACGCTCGCCGTCGTCAAGACCCTCATCCTGCTCGTGGGCAGCTTCATCACCTTTCTCGCGTTCAAAGCCTACCGCCGGACGCGCCAGCGCGCGCTTTGGCTCCTCGCCGTCGGGTTCGGTCTCGTGACGCTGGGTCTCGTGCTCGCCGGCCTGCTGTACGAAATCCTCGGCGTCTCGCTGATGACCGGCATCCTGCTCGAGAGTCTCCTCATGCTCGTGGGCTTCGTCGTCATCGCCTACTCGCTGTACGTGACCTAGGCTCGTCGAATCCCGCGGGAAGACTAAGGGACTGCGTCCCGCGAGTGCGAGTCGTGACCGGAAATTTCGACGAGAGATCGGACGCGGCTCGCTCTCGAGGCGACGCCGTCGGATCGGACGGACTCGCGCCAATCGTTCGGTCGGTCGTCGAGGGGCTGTCCCCCGGGCGGGCACTCGACGTCGCCACCGGCACCGGGCGGAACGCCCTCGCCCTGGCGGAGCGCGGCTGGACCGTCGACGCCGTCGATCTCTCGAGCGCGAAGCTCTCGCGGGCCCGCGAGCGGGCGACCGAACGCGGCATGGCCGTCAACTGGATCCTGGCCGACGTCGACAGCTACTGCCTCCCCGAGGAGCGCTACGACCTCGTAACGGTGAGTTTCTTCGACGCGCGCGGTCGGCTGCCGGCCCTGATCGACGCCCTCGCGCCCGGCGGCGTCCTCTGTTATGAACACTACCTCGCGTCGGCGGAGCGCGACGCGGGCCCGGGCGATCGGTTCCGGTTCGATTCGAACGAACTCCTGGCGGCGTGTTCGGACCTCGCGATCCTCTACTACGCCGAACGTCGGGTCGGCGACGAGCCGCGCGTCACGCTGGTCGCCCGGAACGAAACGGACGTTCCGCGGTGGCGCCCGCAGTTCCCGTCCCCCCGGTGACGGCGCGGAGCGGGCCTCAGAGCCACGTCGGCCCCGAGACGTCCTCGTCGGGCCCCTCGTGCCAGGAGTGGGCGGGCATCCAACCGAGCACGTCGGCCGCCTTCGCGTTCGACAGCGCCGACTCCTTGCCCTCGAGATCGACCGCGCCGGGGATCGGCCCGCAGACCGTCTCGACGAGTTCCGCGGTCGGCCGCCCGAGGTAGTTCTCGTCGGCGACGCAGAGGAACTCCTCGTGGCCCTTGAGGTCGGCCGCCAGCGCCGCTTCGATCATCCGGGCGACGTCGCGCACGTCGACGTAAGACGCGAAGTCGCCGGTCGGCTCCTCGCTCGAGAGATCAGAGCCGTCCTCGGTCGGTCGCGCTCGTTCCTTCGTCGGCGAAAAGATCGTCGCCGGTCGGATCGTGGCGACCGAGATCTCGTACCGGCGGGCCATCGATTTCGCGATCTCCTCGCCGCAGACCTTCGAGAGCCCGTAGGCGTCCTCGGGCCGGCGGTCGTGGGCCTCGTCGATCGGCAGGTAGTCCGGCGTCCACGTCGACTCCGCGAACAGCGCGCCGTAGGTCGCCTGCGAGGACGACCAGACGACGTCGATCCCCTCGCGCCCGGCCGCCTGCAGGACGTTGTACGCGCTCGTGACGTTGTTCTCGAAGAGCCGCGTCGACGGGTTCTCGAGGGGATCCGAGAGCGCCGCCAGGTGGACGACGGCGTCGGGATCGACCTCGGCGATCGTCTCCCAGGTGTCGACGCCCTCGGTCAGGTCGACGCCCCGAAAGTCGACGTTGGCGCGTACGCCGTCGGGCCGGTCGAAATCGACCCCGACGACGTCGACGCCGCGATCCGCCAGTCGATCGACGACCCACGACCCGACGTCGCCGGTCGCCCCCGTGACGATCGCGCTCTCGATATCGTACTCGAACTCCGGCGTCGATAGCTCGGTCTCGGCCATACCGGTCGTCCAACGGTCACCCACTAAACCGTGGTTCCAAACTGCACCTCGAGAAGGGAGACGGCGGGACCCGTCTACTGGATTTCGACGCACTTGTCAGCGTCCACCGCCGCGTCGCTCGTCTGCCCGTCGTTCGTCCAGTACAGGTCGTCACAGTCGCCAAATCGGCGACGAAATTACGGTAGTCGAGAGACAGCAGCAACGCTCTGTGTGTGAGTTCTCGAGAAAAGCCTAGGCCGGGATTTGAACCCGGGCTCTCGTCCTTACCAAGGACGCGCTTTACCGCTAAGCTACCCAGGCGCGCACTTCTTCGTTGACTCGAGTCGTCTTTAGGGCTTTCGATTTGCGGTGGGGCGTGGGGCTGTGTAGCGGGCCACTCGAACCCACGCACTCAGGGATCGGTCGCCGACGTCGCTCGATCGGTCGTCGGATCCTCGAGGGACTGCTCTCCGGGCATCGGCTCGAGGTCGGCGAGACAGTCCGCGGCCGGCGGGAAGGAGGGGCCGACGGTGTCAGCGAGGGCCTCGGCGGTAGCGAGCAGCCGCTGGGACGGTGCGTCGCCGACCGCGGCGGCGCCCGTGCGGACCGCGAGTTCGAGGATATCGCGCTCGAGATTGGCGTCGATCGTCGTCGCCTCGCTGTCGTCTGGTACGGGCTCGCCGTCAGCGTCGGTGGTCGGCCCGCTCGAGCGATCGGCGACCGCGTCGCGGCGGGTCTGGTCGCGCCCGAATTTCTGGACGGTTCGGACCGCCTTGCCGGCGGCGTCGGTGCGAGCGAGCAGGTAGAAGCCGCGGGCCACGAGGATGTCGGCGGCGAGGATCGCGAGGTCGCTCTCGTCGTCGCCGTTCCCGTCGGCGGCCCAGGGTTCGTCGTGGGCGAGCGACCGCGTCAGTCGCAGCCCCTCGTAGATGAGCTGGACGCCGGCCGCCTGGGTGGCGAGCCCGTCGGTATCGCGGTCGCCGTCGCGGCCGCGGCGCTGTGCGTGACCGCGGTCGGTCTCCGCGCTGCGCTCGGACTCGGCGACGGCGCGCCCGTCGGCCGTCGTCGCGGCGCTCTCGAGTGTCAGTACGCCGGGAACCATCGATGCCTCGGTGAGGGCGGTCTCGATGCGGTCGTGCAGCGCCGGCGGCTCCACGTCCGCGACGGCTTCAAAGGCGGCACGCCGACAGCTGTCGGCTCGATCCATTGATAGCGGCTTACGACGGGGGAGCCAAAGACCTTTGGAAACGTCCGGTAGACTCGCGCACATGATCGATGTGGACAGTAACGCCGACCGATCGATTCGAACCGTGACGATCGACCGCCCCGACGCGCGCAACGCGCTGACCGTCGCGGGTCTCGAGGCCCTCGAGACGGCGATCGCGGACGCCGAGGAGCCGGTGATCTACCTCCGCGGACGCGGCGGGGCGTTCTCCGCGGGCGCGGACCTCGAGGCGGTCGCCGATCTCGACGGCGACAGCGAGCGGGCCGTCGAGTTCGCCCGCCTGGGCCAGCGGGTCGCCCGGACGATCGAGGACTCGCCGGCGGTCGTCGTCGCCGGTATCGACGGCCCCGCCCGCGGCGGCGGCCTCGAGCTCGCGCTGGCCTGTGACGTCCGCGTCGGGACGCCCGACTCGACCTACGGCGAGCCCGGCGTCACGTTCGGCCTGTTCGGCGCCTGGGGCGGCACCGTCCGCCTGCCCCGCGTGCTCGGCGAGGGCGACGCCCTCGAGTTCGCGCTCTCGGGGCGGGCCGTCGACGCCGACGCCGCCCTGCGCATGGGCCTCATTTCGAGAATCGACGCCGAGCCGCGGACGGTCGCCGAGGAGATCGCCGAGAACGCGCCCGACGCGCTCGCCGTCCTCAAACGACGCATCAGGGACGACAGCGAGCGCGCCACGCAGGAACGTCGCGAGGCGCAGGCGTTCGGCGACCTCGTCGCAACCCACGCGGACGATATCGACGCCGTCCTCGAGTAGCGACTGGCGACCGGGCCGACGGTGCCACGAGAACTGTAGCTCAGGGAATATTTTTTACGTTTCACGATGAGGGTGGATCAATGCCCGACTCGGTGTTCCTCTCCGGCGACAGCGTCGATCTCCGACCGATCGAGGAGGACGACCTCGAGTTCCTGCGGCCGGCGGTCAACGACCGGCGCATCTGGCGACCGATCGGCCGGTCCCGTCCCGTCAACCGCGAGCAGGAACGGGAGTTTTTCGAGGACGTCGTCTGCAACGACGACACGGTGAACCTCCTGATCGTCACCGATTCGACACCGATCGGGACGGTCGCCTTCAACGGGATCGACTGGGAGGCCGACCGGGCGGAAATCGGCTACTGGATCGCGCCCGACCACCACCGGCAGGGGTACGCCACCGACGCGGTCGAGCGGTTCGTCACCTACGGCTTCGACCAGCTCGGGCTGCACAAGATCACGGCCCGCGTGTTCGAGTTCAACGAGGCCTCACAGCGGCTGCTCGAGTCGATCGGATTCACCAAAGAGGGAATTCATCGCGACGAGGTGTTCGTCGACGGCGACTACCAGGACACGTACTGGTACGGACTCCTCGAAGCGAACTGGCGCTCGCGGGTCGACTGACCGCGCCTCGTGCGGACTGCTGGACGTCAGTTCCGGTGCACCCACGATTCCGTCCAGTGGATACGCCGGGAAATCGGTACGGCAGACCGTATCAGTCCAGCGGCTCCGGCGCTGGCGGCGCCCGCCGTTTGTGTTCGCTGCGTTCGTACATTCCGCGGACCTTCTCGACGGTCTCCGCCTCGACCTCGAGCAGGCGGGCCGTCGCGTCGACCGACAGCGGGCCGTCGATATGGGTCGCCAGAATCGAGTCGAGCGTCTCGTAGCTGACGCCCATCTCGTCCTCGTCGGTCTGGTCGGCCCACAGCTCCGCGGTGGCCGTCTTCGCGGCCAGTTCCTCGGGGACGCCGACGTGGCGGGCGAGCTGGCGGACCTGCGCCTTGTAGAGGTTGCCGATCGGGTGGCAGTCGACCGCGCCGTCGCCGTACTTGGTGAAGTAGCCGACCGCGGCCTCGCTGCGGTTGCCCGTGCCCAGAACCAATCGCTCCTCGTGGTTCGCGACGAGGTAGTTCAACACTGCACGAGCGCGCGCTCGTGCGTTGCCGACGGCCTCGCGGTCGCCCTCCGCTTCGGGGTAGGCCTCGAGCAGCGCGTCGACGATGGGCTCGACCTCGATGACGTCGTAGCTGATCTCTAGGTCCTGGGCGACCCGCTCGGCGTCGCTCATGTT
This sequence comes from Haloterrigena turkmenica DSM 5511, assembly GCF_000025325.1. Lineage (NCBI taxonomy): Archaea > Methanobacteriati > Methanobacteriota > Halobacteria > Halobacteriales > Natrialbaceae > Haloterrigena > Haloterrigena turkmenica. Next base: position 495,601 of record NC_013743.1, read on the forward strand.
CCCCTCGCTGCTGACTCGAGCCGGGAGAACGAGCCCGTGGACGTTCTCGGCGCCCAGCGCCTCGACGGCGAGGTGGGCGGTGAGCGTGCTGTCGATTCCGCCCGAAAGCCCCAATACGGTCCCGTCGGCGTCGGCGGCGTCGACCTGCGACCGAATGAACTCGGTGATGTGTTCGCGTCGCCGTTCCAGTTCCGCCTCCGAGAAGCGAAGGTCGAGCATCTGTCTGGGCGTTCGTACGGCTGGCCCGTCCTAATAGCCTCGCCTCGACGGCGAAAAGTGGACGACTGTCCGATCGGTGAACTGTCGGTCGACTATTCACCGCAGCCAAACTGTGTGTCATGTTAACTTCTACCAATCACTAAATACGCAGACGGAGAACGCTCTCCTATGCAGGCGCTCGAACAACGCGACTTCGAAACCGACGTCCAGCGGGAGGTGTACGACTTCGTCGAGCAAAACGGGGCCGTCGAACGGCAGCAGTTGAAAGCGGCGTTCTCGTTCGACGCCGACGAACTCGAGGAAACGCTGTCGACCCTCGAGGATGACGGGTTCGTCGAAACCGAGGACGGGCTCGTGCGGTTGTCGATCGACATCGGCGAAGAGAAGACGCACACGACCGACGATCTGGAGTATACGATCCGACCGGCCGAACAGAGCGATCTGCGGGGGATCGTGGGCGTGATGCGACAGGTCGCCGAGGAGAACGACTACCTCGTCGCCGAGACGATCGTCGACCTGCTCGACCACGAGGAGGTCGTGTTCCGGCACAACGACATCACGTCTCGAATTTTCTTCGTCGCAACGGTCGACGACGACGTCGTCGGCTGGGTCCATCTGCAGGCGCCCAACTACGAGAAACTCTCTCACACCGCGGAGCTGACCATGGGCGTGCTCGAGGAGTACCGCGGTCACGGCATCGGAAGCAATCTCCTCGAGCGGGGGCTCCAGTGGGCCACTGAAAACGAGTACGATAAAGTGTACCAGAGTTTGCCCGCGACAAACCAGGACGCCATCAGGTTCCTCGAGAACCACCGCTGGGAGACCGAGGCGATTCGCAAGGCCCACTACAAGATCGACGACCAGTACGTCGCCGAACAGATGATGGCCGTCATGACCGGTCAGTCCCTACTCCCCTCGTAATCGCACCCCGGTCGGCGGCCTCACACCCGATTTTCGCCTGACAGAACCCGGAATTGCCACGGGACGACGCTCGTGCGGTCAGACGGATGGGATCCGAGTGGCGTCCCGGTGAGGACCCAGGTTCTCACGCGCCGCCGACAGGCGACCGGTCAGATTGCCGTCGCTCGTGGCCACACGATCGCGATCCGGCGGCTTTCCGGTGCGCTCGAGGGTTCCCGGTCCGCCGATCGCGCGTCGCCGTCCGTTCCTTTTAATACGAGCCGTGCCTGAATTCGATACGAGCGCTGGTGGTCTAGTGGTAGGACATGAGCTTCCCAAGCTCATAGCCCGGGTTCAATTCCCGGTCAGCGCATTTTCGGTCGACTACCACACCGATAGATTTGTCTCCTGATCGTAGTACACTCGAGAGCCGAGTACACGTCACCGCGGACAGCAAAACACGCCCAAAAACCGCCTGCTAGATACCCATCGCTTCGATCTGCTCCTGATACCGATTCCGGATCGTCACCTCGGTCACCTGCGCGACCTCGGCGATTTCGCGCTGAGTCTTCTTCTCGTTACAGAGCAGCGAGGCGGCGTAGATCGCGGCGGCGGCGTAGCCCGTGGGCGACTTGCCCGACAGCAGTCCCTTCTCGGTCGTCGTGTCGATGATCTCGGTGGCCTTGGCCTGGACCTCCTCCGAGAGGTCGAGCTCCGAGCAAAAGCGCGGCGTGTACTGTTTCGGATCGACGGGCTCCATCTCGAGGCTGAGCTCCTGGGCGACGTAGCGGTAGGTGCGGCCGATCTCCTTGCGCTCGACGCGGGAGACGGCGGCGACCTCCTCTAAGCTGCGGGGAATGCCCTCCATGCGGCAGGCGGCGTAGAGGGTGCTGGTGGCGACGCCCTCGATGGAGCGCCCGCGGATGAGGTCCTCGTCTAACGCGCGGCGGTAGATGACGCAGGCGACCTCGCGGACCGACCGGGGAATGCCCAGCGAGGAGGCCATCCGATCGATCTCGCTGAGGGCGAACTGTAGGTTGCGTTCGCCGGCGTCCTTGGTGCGGATGCGTTCCTGCCACTTGCGCAGGCGGCGCATCTGGCTGCGCTTGTCCGCAGAGATCGAGCGGCCGTAGGCGTCCTGGTTCTTCCAGTCGATGGAGGTCGTCAGCCCCTTGTCGTGCATCGTCTGGGTCGTCGGCGCGCCGACGCGGGACTTGCTCTGTCGCTCCGAGTGGTTGAACGCGCGCCACTCCGGGCCGTGGTCGATGTTCGAGCCTTCGACGACGAGTCCGCACTGATCGCAGACGAGTTCGCCCTGATCCTCGCTCGTGACGAGCGTTCCGTCGGAACACTCGTCACACGCCCGCTCGCGCTCGCGTTGATCTGTGGTTTCGGTCGATGCTGATTCGCGTTCGCGCTGGCGGGATGGGCGAGCCATTTCGTATAGACAATGACGGCCGAGGCTTTTAGATGTCGCCCTCCACGGATCGGCCGTTTTTCAGACGAGTCTGACCGGAAAAACGCCGCGAATCGCCCTCAGAAGTAGCCTAACAGCGTTCCGGAGAGGACGAGCACCCAGAGCGCGACGCCCGCGACGAGCATGTCGTTGAATCGCGACTCGCGGGTCGCGCGTTTGGCCGCGCCGCCGGCGATCAGTCCGAGCGCGACGACGACGAGCATGCGCTGGAGGACGACGTCGACGGGCAGCGAATCGACGCCGAGATAGCCGTAGTCGAGCCAGATCGCGGCGGCCAGCGAGCCCGCGGCGACGAGCGCGGCGTCGAGCCGGCGAGTGAGCATTCCGGCGACCAGGTAGGTCGCGGTCGGAATCCCGACGGCGAGTACGGGATACAGCAGGCCGGCGATCTGGTGTGGCGTCAGGAAGCCGGCGCGGTGCTCGAGAGCGAGGCCGCCGAAGCGCACGGCGAAGTACAGTCCGACGATGGTACCGACGAGGAGCAGGTGACCGATCTCGATCCGGGCGTACGCGGCCGCGATTCGCCGGCGGTCGACGTCCGTCAGGTGGTCGTCGATGGCCGACGGCGCTCGGTCGGAGATGCGTTCGGAATCGATTTGGCTGCCGGTATCGGCCCGCAGCACCCGACTGCGTCTGCGCGCGACGAGTCCGACGGCCCCGGGCAGGAGGATCATCCCGGTGAGATCGACGACCGTCGCCCAGCCGTCGGCGTCGCTGGAGTTCCTGTTGTTGAGGTACATCCGATGGACGTCCTCCTCGACGTCGACGCGCGGATGCTTCATGAAGTCGTTCTCGACTTTCGTCTGGGCGTCCTGGGAGCCGTGGACGCGGTGGCGGAGCGTAAACCAGTCGAAGTGTTCCGAGTGGGTCTGCATGATCACCCACTGGTCGTCCTCGTTGGGGCTCTCGTAGAGCCGGATGTGATAGCGCTGGCCGTAGTAGTCGCCGTCCTCGAGTTGGTGCGTCTCGGTCGTCCAGTAGCCGGACTCGTTGGGTCCGGGATCGAGATAGGCGTAGCGAGTGCCGCCGTCGGCGTCACCCCACTCGAGGTTGGGAACGGGACCAGAGGACTCGTTGGCCGCCGCAGAGTCGTTGTCGGTGTCGTTCGCGGGCGGCGCGTCGACGGTCGACTCGTTGATCGTCGACTCGTTGACGGTCGGCTCGTTGCCCGCCGTCTCGTTGTCCTCGAGATCGTCAGAGCGGTTGCCGTCGCCGGTGAGCGTGTAGGTCTCTGGCCCCGCTTCGGCCTCCGTCTCGTTGATCTCCGTCCAGTCGCCGTCGCTGGCTTCGGTCAGGACCCGCTCGATGTCGTCGACATCGCCGCGAACGATCACGTTGATCGGACTCCGCTGCTTGAACCGCTCCTCGGGGCTCAGGTATCGCCAGAACCGGCTGTCGGAATCCTCGAGTTCGGTCATTTTGGGCGATACCTCCGTCTCGTTCGGAGAGACGGACTCGGTCGAGGGAGAGAACAGCAGCGAGGGGCCGCCGACGAAGAGTAGGGCGAGAACGAATAATGCGAGTGCGATTACGAGCGAGCGACGCATGTTCCCCCTACTAGCGACGGCTTACACATCAATCTAGGTAATTTCAGATCCGGGTCAGCACTCGGTGTCCGGTCCGACGGTCAGGACGGGCGCAGGAGCCTCACGAACGACCCGCTGGGAGACGCTTCCGACGACGTTGGTCTCGTACTCGTCGCCGCTGGTTCCCATTACGATCATGTCGACGTCGTGGTCGGCCGCGTAGTCGACGATGCACTCGGCGGGGTGGCCCGTGTCGGTGGCCGTCTCGACCGTGAGGTCGTGGGCCGCTGCGCTCGTCGCGACGTCGTCGATCGCGTCGCGGGCGTTCGCTCGCAGGTCGTCGCGGACCGTCTCGACGCGGTCCTCGTCGAGGACGAGGAACGCGCGGTCGTCGACGACCGAGAGGACGTGGACTGTCGCCGATCGCGTCGCTGCGATGTCGATCGCGTGGCTCGCGGCGACCGCCGCCTGGTCGCTGCCGTCGGTTGGAACGAGGAGTGTCTCGTACATCGGGACCTACTCGAGGCACTCGCCCGCGGTGAAAAAGCGATTGCCGTCGTTCTCTTCGGATGGGAATTCCTCGTTCGCCGCCGGTAGCGATCGGTTTCGGTCGCCCCCTAGGCGCCGGGGATGCCCAGCGCCTCGGGGGTGACGATCCCGAGCATCGAAGCGGCGTACACGATCGCGACGGCGACGACCCAGGCGACGATGCCGATCGCGGCCGCGGTCCCCCAGCCGCCGGGATAGCGCCAGTTAATCACGCCGACCCAGACGACGAGCATCACCACCACGCCGAGCAGCGGGATCCAGCCGACGAAGTAGCTCGTCAGCGCCCAGACGGCCGCGCCGATGAGCGCGGTCAACGCGGCGTTGAAGGCGCTGGCGTCCCGGTCGAGGATGACGCGGGCGCCGGCCAGGATCGCGACCGTCCCGACGAGCAGACTGAGCACGAAGATGACGGCGGAATCGATTACAGCCATTGTTCGAGAGTTAGGACTTCCAGCTCAGTTCGATCTCGATCGTCTCGCGATTCCCCCGGAGCATCGAGGAGCGTTCGACGACGTCGATCGAGACGTCGACCTCCGCGGCCGGGTTCAGCGAGACCGTCTTGTTACCGACGCCGACGTTGATCTCTTCGGCGTCGCCGTCGAACTCCTCGGCCAGCGTCGCCAGATACGCTGCGAGTTCCGATCGCGGAAGTTTCTCGTCGGCCGTCGTCCGTTGAACCATACGCGCTAGTGGCGGCGATATCCGCAAAAGTATGGGCAGCGAACGGGTTCCTAACGGAGGTTTACCGCCCCGGACGCGGCCGAACCGTTATCGCGTTCGGACTGAAACGATAGCTGATAGGAACGGGACCACCGCTGATCGCCCGTCGACGGACCGGGTCGATCGCCGTGGGTCAGGACGACGGCCGCGGTTCAGAGGGGTGGACTCAAAACAGGTTCGCCTGCTGGTAGACCGAAATCCCGTCGTCCGTGATCTCGTAGGGTTTCTTCTCTCGAGAGTGGTTCGCGTCCCGGATCTTCTGGATCTCGACGGCCAGGCGCGTCTCCCGGAAGTCGTCCGGCCGGATGTACTGCAAGACGAAAACCGCGTCCGTGAGGTACTCCACGATGCCGTACCGGGAGGCATAGGGCGACTCTTCGGACGCCTCGCTCGTCAGCAGCGCGGTGACGCCGGCCTCCTTCAGGCTCCGGGTGAAGTCGTAGATCTCGTTGCGGCGGGTCGCGCGATCCTCGTACATCATCTCGAGCAGCGACACCGAGTCGAGGACGAGCCGAGCGGCGTCGAACTCCTCGATGAGCGTCGGGAGCTCGTTCGTGATCGACTGCAGGCTATTGGCCATTTCGATCGGGTCGACGTCGACGACGGCGAGTCGGTCCTCGGCGAGGTACTCGTCGAAGGGGTAGCCCTTCTCGGTCGCGCTGTCGATCACGCGCCGGCGGCTCTCCTCTAAGGTGATGAACACCGCGTTCTCGCCCCGCGCCAGCCCGTGCTCGAGAAACTGTAGGCCGAAGGTCGTCTTTCCGGTCCCGGCGCTGCCCATCGCGACGAGCAGGGAGCGTTCGGGGACGCCGCCCTGAATCATCCGATCGAGCCCCTCGATGCCGAGCTCGAGTCGGGGGAGGTCGGAGTCGACCGCTTCGTCGAAGTCGGTCTCGTCGCCCGTCGAGAGGTCGAAGTCGAGCTCCGAGAATCCCTTCGGGCCGGTCTCGTCCGCCCTGACGGTCGGAACGTCGACGTCCGCGAGCGCCGAGCCGAAGTCCTCGTCGAACAGCTCGCCGCCGCTCTCCTCACGACTCTCGTTGGCTGTCTCGGCCTCCGTCCCACGCTGACTCGCGGCTTCAGCAGACTCGACGCGGTCACCCGTCGTCTCCGCGCTACTGATCGCGTCGAACTGCTCGGCGGTCGCATCGCCAGACGAGTCGTCCCCTGCCTCGTCGTCCGCCGACTCCTCGGCGTCCTCGAGCGCGCGTTCGAACCAGTCGTCGGACACCTCACGCACGGGACTCACCGTCACTGTCGCTCGTTGACCCACGGCGGCCGTCACCAGAAGCGCCGTCGAGGCCGCCCGCTCGCAGCGGTTGCGGCGATCGGTCGAACCACCTCGGCGGGAGCGCCTCTATCATGCTGAATCTGGGACGGCGGCCGTCGCGGGGCCGTTCACGTACTCGAGTGTCCCCCACCACGATGAATGTTGTTTCCGCGCCGAGGGCGCGGTGGCGGCGTGACGGGTGGCTTTTTGACGACGCAGCGGGTAGCCGCCGACGATGGACGTCGCCGTCGGTATCGTCGGCCAGCGAGGCAACGAGCGCGCACAGGGACTCGCCGCGTCGCTCGCGGAGACGCTCGAGCGACGCGGACGCGACGGGGGTGAGATCGCGGTCGTCGTCGACGAGGCGACCGGTGAGGCAATCGACGTGCCCGCGTGCCCGGTCGACGAGATGGGCGACCGAGATCTCGTCGTGAGCATCGGCGGCGACGGCACGCTGCTGTTCGTCGCCCGCGAGGTCGGCCCCACACCGATCCTCGGAGTCAACCTCGGCGAGGTCGGCTTTCTCAACGCCGTCGCGCCCGAGGACGCCGTCGACGTCGTCACCGATCTCGTCGCGGACTACCGCGAGACCGGCGCGTTCGAGGGGCGCGAACTCGCTCGCCTCGAGGCGACGGGCGAGGGGGCCGACTGGACCCTCGAGCCGGCGCTCAACGAGATCGTCGTGCACGGCCCGCGTCGGGGTCCCGGCGGCGGGGCGACTGTCGAGATCCGCGTTGACGGCGGGCAGTACGCCGCCGGCCACGCCGACGGCGTCCTCGTGGCGACGCCGACGGGCTCGACCGCGTACAACCTGAGCGAGGGCGGGCCGCTGGTTCACCCGGCCGCCGACGCGTTGGTCGTCACGCAGATGGCCGCCGCCGATTCGATGCCGCCGCTGGTCGTCGATCCGGACACCGAGCTCTCGATTACGATCTCGGGGCCCGACATCGCCTACGCGATCAGCGACGGCCGGAACCGACAGCGACTCGAGCCCCCGGCGACGATCACCGTCTCGGTCGCGGACGAGCCGATCAGACTCGTCGGGCCTCGCGGGGACTTCGTCTCCAGCCTCGACAAACTCGACTGACGCCGAGACGGCGTCTCGCGAGCGTTATCGTTGGGCCTGCTCTGCACCCTCGACGAGTCGCTCGAGTTGGGCCGGTGGGACGGCGCCGCGGGCGGCGTGGTCCTCGTACACGAACGTCGGAACGCCGGTTATGCCCCGCCGCTGGGCCGCTTGAAACCGGTCCTCGAGTTCCGTTCGGAGCCCGTCGTCCTCGACCGCCGAGCGAATCTCGTCGATCGGGAGCCCGACGGACTCGGCGAGGTCCGCGAGGACGTCGGCGTCGCCGATGTCGCGGCCGTCCTGCCAGAGCGCCTGGTAGATCGCCTCGTCGAAGGCCGCCCACTGTTCGGGGTACTCCTGCTTGACGTACCACGAGGCCTGCTGGGCCGGCAGCGAGTCGACCTCGGTGGCCATGATCTGGTTCATCTCGACGCCGTACTCCTCCTGCAGCCGGCGGACGTTCTGTTTGGCCTGTTCGTAGTACTGGTCGTCCTTGCCGTCGTCGACCTCGTGATCGATGGAGCCATCGGGGTTCCGCTTGCCGCTGCGGAGGTCGAACGGTTGCCAGTCGATCTCGAGGGGCGCCTCGCGCTCTTCTCGGTACTGCTCGAGCGAGCGCGTCCCCAGATAACAGAAGGGGCAGACGTAGTCGGCGTAGAGTTCGAGTCGGTCGGTCGAATCGGCTGTCCCGGACATACCCGCGGTAGGGAGCGACGACGGAAAAGTCGCCGGCAACCGGAAGATCGTCTGCGAGGGTGCGTCGCCATCGACTCTCGCTCGTTGTCGGCCCCGCTCGCCGGTGGCGAACTCAGGCCCCGTTCGCGCCGTCGCCGGCGGCGACGCCTTCCTCGCTCCCGGCGTTGGCCTCGGTGACGTCCGGGAGGTTGGGATCGCGGTAGGGGTTCCGACCGTACGCCGGCAGCTCGTCCTCGAGTTGTTCCTTGAGGACCCGCCGGAGTCGGTTCAGGCTGGTCGTGTCCAACCCGTAGTCGGCCGCGAGACGCTTGAACGTCTCATCCTCGGTGATGTCGTGGGCGCGGTACTGGGCGAACAGGTCGTCCATCCGGTCGGCCGACAGCGCCTGCGCGTCGATGTCGTCGAGTCCGAAGTACTGCTGGCGGTCGACATCGACGACGTGGCGGATGACCACCAGCGCGACTTTCTCGATGGCGCGCTGGCTCCCGAACTCGGTGAGATCGATCTCGTCCATGACTCCCAGCGCGAGGTCCCGCTGCCACGGCGTCACCTCGAGGGCGTTACACAGCGCCTGGGTCGTCCGCAGCCGGTCGAGCCGATGGGCGCGCTCGCTGTAGCCCGGCGTGGCCGCGTGCTGTTCGTCGTGCAGTCGGCGGACGCTCTCCGAGAGGTCCCCGTCCGACGACTCCGCGCGGCCGATCACGGTCGCGCTCGGCGTGACGACCCCCCACTGGCGGACCGTCGAATCGCGCTGGACGTCCGCCCGCGAGAGCGACCCGGAACCGGGCCGGTTTTCGAGTCGGCGTTCGTCCTCGTACTCGAGTTGCGGGCTGTCGCCGACGGCCGCGGGTTCGTCGGGGCCTGGACCGGGTTCAGCACCGTCGTCTCTCATTACCGCTTGCTCGGACCGGCAGACGGAAAAAGGCACCTCCTAGTGAAACCGTCGCTCGAGGTAACTGAGCGTCTCAGTGATACGAACTCGGGAGAGATCGCCCGACGGCGCGACCGCTCTCGAGGTTGGGGACAGTGTTCGACGCCGCGAAAAGCTCTTCGTAGCTTCACCTTGTAACCAGAGGCACTTAAAGAGACACTGGGGCGTCGGTCCCCAGTCACCGCTCGAAGAGTACTCTCGCCACTCGCGAATTGGGACTCGAGGAGGACCGTCTCTCCCGCGTATCCCCACCTTGTGACCAGAAGCACTTAAAGAATCCTCGGCCCGCCGTCGGGTAACTACGGATACTGAATGCTCCGTCGTGGGTAACTGCTCGAGAAGGACCGCCTCTCCCGTCGTATCTCCACCTTATGACCAGAGGCACTTAAACCAGATCGGAGATCGTCTTCCCCGGTCGTTCGAGACGAACGTGTAAATTTGTAGTACAGCGGTAGAAACAAGCGAATCGATCAGTGCGACGGCTGGCTACGGGCGACACTCCGGGTGAAAGACGCCGAGGTACCTCTTGCTTCTCTGGCCCGTTTTGTACAATCTAACCCCCTCTATCTCCCGGCCACACACATCACAGGTCATTAGCGAATGCAGACGCTCACCCGAGTAAACCCTGTTGTGACCACGCGAATAGCAACAGCCGTGGTCTACTCGATGCAACAGTCTCCAGTTACGGAATGAAGCTGCCGCCGGGGCCTGTGGTCAGTCCAATACCCACGGAACGGCTGTCGGGGATCGAAACGATAGCGGCGCTGCTCTCGACAGCAGCGGCTGGTCGGTAGAACGCCACTCGAGAAGACCGGTCTCCCGTCGTATCTTCACCTTGTGACCAGAAGCACTTAAAGACCGAGCGCCGTCCGCTGGTCGGACTCGCCCTACCGAACCGCAGCGATCAGTTCGTCGACGAACTCGTCGAGTCGCTTCGGATCGGGACCGCTGTGCGCGTGACGCCCGGGATCGATTTCGTGGGGCGGATGGGCGAACTCCCGGCCGACGGCGTCGCCGATCGGCTCCGAACCGTCGCCGGCCCACTTTCGCTCGAGCAATGCGCGGGCGCGTTCGATCCGTTCGTCGTCGAAAACGGACGGCGCCTGCTCGTCCAGGAAGCGGTCGAACTCGATTACGGGCAGTTCGTGGCCGTCCCGCTCCCCGGTCGCTTTCAGGTAGCGAGCCGACATCGCCGCCCGGTAGATCGTCAGGTTTCGCTTCACCGTGGGTTTCGTCTGCGTCTCGGTGAACCGCTCGTCGTCGATTGGGATCGTCCGCGTTCCGTCGTCGACGTCGAGCTCGTCCGCCTCTTCCTCGCCCCGCGTCTCGACGACGTACTCGTCCTCGCGCGCCTCGAGGATCGGAAAGATCGCGTCGTCGGTGCGGACCAGATGGTGCGAGATGTACTTCCGGTAGTTGCTCGTCGCGATCCCCCGCCACGCGTGGTAGAGATCCATCGGATTGTACGTCCGCTCGACGTAAGCGGCGAGTTTCATGGGCTCGTAGGCGACCCGGTAGCGGATCGGGCTCCGGAGCAGATCGATCGCGCCGTCGTTGGAGTCGGCGAGCAGTCGCGCGAACGTTCGGACGTCCCAGCCCTGCAGTTCGACGTCGCCGTCGTCCGTGTCGACGGCCTCGTGGATCGTCTCCGGCGGGCCCGCGAGGTGGGCGTACCGCCGCAGATCGTCCGGAACGAAGACGAAGCCGACGTCGTAGTCGCTCTCGGGGCTCGCCGCGCCCCAGGCATGGCTCCCGCGAGCGACCGCCAGCGCGACGCGAATTCCGCGGTCGCGCTCGAGGTCGGTCAGCAGGTCGTCGACGCGCTCGAAAACGGACTCGGGGACGGCGGACATGGCTGTAGCTCGTCTCTCGAGTGGGAACGGTCCGCGAAAAGTTCTTCGTAGCTTCACCTTGTGACCAGAAGCACTTAAAGGACCGTCGAGGCTGCTGGCGATTCGAGACTCCGTTCCAGTCGGGATTTGCCGACTGTACACCGACGACTTCCCGTTCCGAAAGCTTGAATCGCTGCCTGCCCTGAATACAGACAATGAGTCATCAGCTTCCGGACGTGCAGGCAACGTCACCCGACGTCACCGTCGGTCTGAGTCAGGTCGGCGTCACCGGCGTCGACAAACTCGTCAAGATCGCCCGCGAAGGGAAACGACCGATCGTCCTCACCGCCGAGTTCGAGGTCTTCGTCGATCTCCCCGCCTGGCGCAAGGGCGCGGACATGAGCCGCAACATGGAGGTCATCGACGAGATCCTCGAAGAAGCCACCCGCGAGGAGGCCTACCGCGTCGAGGACGTCTGTGGCGACGCCGCCGAACGACTCCTCGAGAAACACGACTACACCTCCACGGCCAAGGTCTCGATGGAAGCGGAGTTCATGCGCCGCGAGCAGACGCCCGCGAGCGACCGCGAGACCCAACACACCGTCGACATCATCGCCTCCGCGACGGCCACCGAAGAGGGCACTCGCGAAGAGATCGGCGCCGAAGTCACCGGGATGACCGTCTGTCCGTGCTCACAGGGGATGTCGGCCGCGCGCGCGAAACAGACGCTCGAGGACTTGGGCGTCGAGGAGGAGACGATCACCGAGTTCCTCGAGGAAGTGCCACAGCCGGGCCACTCCCAGCGGGGCCACGCGACGCTGACGGTCGAATCGAACGGTGACCCGGCGGTCGACCTGAACGACGTCATCGACATCGCCCGGGACGCGATGAGCGCGCGGATCTACAACCTCGCGAAGCGGCCCGACGAGGACCACATGACCTACGCGGCCCACGCCGACGCGAAGTTCGTCGAGGACTGCGTGCGCGCGCTCGCTGAGGGCGTCGTCGACGAGTTCGACCACCTCGCGGACGACGCCGTGATCACGATGAAACAGTCTAACGACGAGTCGATCCACCAGCACAACGCCCACGCCGAGCGAAAGGTCGAGATGGGGACGTTGCGCGAGGAAGTCGCCGGCGACGACTGAGTTCCGCGTTTCTCCTCGAAGGGGAACTGGGTGATCGAATCGCGGACCGACCACGGCCGCGGTGCTCTCGCGACGGATCACGCTAACCGTTATCAGCGCCGCCCGATAACGATCTGCAGTGACAGTACGACACGACAACGTGACGGTCTCGTGGCTCGGCTACGCGACCGTTCGAATCGAGTCGGCCGACGGAACCGTCGTCTACGTCGATCCCGGACGATACGGGACCCTTACCGGCGAGTGGGACCGGGACGTCCCCCATCCGCCGGGCCGAGCGTACGACGAACGCGACGGTGACCTCGTGCTGGTGACCCACGACCACCACTACGACTCCGACGGCGTCCGACGGGTCGCGAGCGAGGACGCGACGGTCATCGCCTACGAGGCCGTCGACGCCGAATCGATCCGCGCGGGCGGTCGCGACGTCGAGGACCTCGAGGCCTTGCCTTACGACGTCCAGCGCGTCGAGTACGGTGAAGAGGCGACCGTCGAGGGCGTCGACCTCGAGGTTCTCCCCGCCTTCAATCATCCTGACGGCCCCAACGCTCCCGACGGCGACCCCATCCATCCGGAGGGCTTCGGCTGCGGGTACCGGTTCGCAGTCGGCGGGACGAGCGTCTGCTGGACCGGTGACTCGGACGTGCTCGACGACCACACGGACCTCGAGGTCTCGCTGTTCCTGCCGCCGATCGGGAAGAATTTCACCATGAACCGGACCGAAGCCGCGGAACTAGCGGCGGCGATCGATCCCGACCTCGTCTGTCCGATCCACTACAACACGTTTCCGGATCTCGATGCCGACTCCCGTGCCTTCGCCGCCGACGTCGCGGCCGCCGGGGTTCCGGTCGTTCTCGACGAGGAATAAGTACCGGATCAGAACTCGAGCGGTTCCGCCTCCTCCCACCGGGGGACGAACTCCTCGTGGACGTTCGCGGCGAACTCCGGGTCCTTTAGGTCGATCATGCCGAAGGCGTCGCCCGACGACAGCGGGTTCGGCACCTGAATGCAGATCTCGACGCCGTCGATGATGTTGAACGAGCCCGAGATATCGTCGTTCGTCCGGACGTCGAAGTCGTCGCGCTGCTGGAGGGTCGTTCGGTACCGTCGGCCCACGTCCGCCGAGAGCGAGGCAACCATCTCGCGGGTCATCAGGAGATCTATCGAGACGCCCCGGTCGAGCGCGTCCTCGAGTTGAGCGTTGACCGCCTCGCTGACGGTCTGGAGGTCCCACTGAGGGGCCGGATCGGCCGACACCATCACGATGTGATCGTCGGCGGCCGCGAGCCGTTCGAGCATGAGATCGACGGTCTCCTCGGGGCCGACGGCGGCGGTCCAGAACTGGTCTTCGACCGGCTCGGCCGCGTCGAGTTCGTCGGCCAGATCGTCGACGATCGACTCGTACTGGTCGGCCTTCTCCTCGAGTTCGCGTTTCTTGTCCTCGAGAAGCCGGTCTAACGCCGTCGAGGGTTCGACGGCGACGTACTTCTTGGGCCGACTCGCGGTCTGGCTCCGGACGAGATTGTACTGTTCGATGCTGTTGAGGACGTCGTAGATCCGTCCCATCGGCACGTCGCTGGCACGAGACAACTCCTTGGCCGTTGTGGGACCGGTATTGAGCAGCGACCGGTAGGCTCGAGCCTCGTACTCCGAGAGCCCGAGATCCCTGAGACTGGACATATTCTGAAAAAACTAACCGGGGAAATATAAACGCTGTGGTCGTTTGACAGACGGGTGACTGACCCGTAGGCGGCCGTCCGTCCGCGTTACTCGAGGACCGACTGGACGCGCTCGCTCAACTCGGCGGGGGTTTCGGCGGTGTCCGAGCGCTGGTCGCCGCGTTCGACCCGCGCCAGTCCCGCCTCGAGATCGGCGGCGGCGGGAACGACGACCTTCTCGTGGTCCGCCATTCGCAGGGCAGCCCGGTGGAGGTCCGTTCCGGGGTCGGCCGCGACGCGGATCACCAGCGGTCCCTCGAGCAGCCGCGAAACAGTGGTCGCGTAGCGAGCCATCTGGACGCCAAAGCGATCGCTCGCGCCCGCGAAGGCCTCGAGCGTCTCTCGAGCGACCTCGCGGTAGCGCTCCTCGTCGGCCAAGACCGCGAGCTCCAGTAGCGCGTCCGCGAGCGCGACATTCGAATCCAACGGGCGAAGCGGACGGTCGAGGAGCCCGGCCCCCGACGCCGGTCCGTCGAGGAACGACTCCTCGTCGCGGAGCCGATCGATCGTCGCGTCCGCGACCCCGGTCGCGTCCGCTAGCGCGTCCGTCTCGAGGACGCTCGCGGTCGTCGTCAGCGCCGACAGGACGCGGGCCTGGTTCGCGAGCAGCGGTATCGGCTCGCCGTCCGCGTCGCGTTCGGCGTCGCCCTCGAGCGCGTGGACGGCCACGCCGTCCTCGAGCAGGTCTTCCCGGAGGGTCTCGAGGGCGCGTTCGGCGTACCGGCGGGCGCGCTCGTCGTCGGTGTATGCGTGGTAGGTGAGCAGCCCCTCGATCGCCAGCCCGTTCGGGCCGGCGAAGACGCCATCGTCGACCGGCGGCTCGTCTGCCATCGACCGATCGGTCGCGTCGATCACGTGAGCGTCGTCTTCACCGGGTGCCTGACTGTTCGCGAAGGCGTCGGCCTCGTCGTTCCACAGCGTCGTCGTGAGGTAGTCGACGGTTCGGTCTGCGGGGTCGCGGTACTCGTCTTTGCCCGTCAGCAGGTAGGCGTTGGCGAACGCGCGCACGAGCGCGCCGTTGGAATCCAAGAGTTTCTCGTGTTGAAGTCCCGCCCAGTCGCGTTCGGCCGCGAACCGGTAGAAGCCGCCGTCGTACTCGTCCAATAGGTTCGCGCTGACCGCGTCGAACGACCGCAGAGCCATCTCCCGGTCGCGCTTGAGCGCGAACTCGAGGGCGTCGGGCAGCGGGAACTTCGGACTTCCGCCCCAGCCGCCGGCGACCTCGTCGTAGGCCTCGGTCAGCTGGCCGAGCATCGCCGACTCGACGTCGCTCGTGAGCCGACCCGCGGGCGGGTTGTTTTCGCGAAGCGGGCGCGGGACGCGACCGGCGCCGCTACCTTTCGTCTGCCACATGGTCCGGACGCTGTCCAGTACCTGTCGCATGCCGTCGGGTCCGAGATAGCCCGCGCCGGTCAGCACCGTCCCGTCGGGGGCCAGAAAGACCGTCGACGGGAACCCGCCCATGTTGTACCGATCGCGAACGCGCGGGTGGCGATCGACGTCTACCCGAACGGGAACGAAACTGTCGTTGATGTTCGCCGCGATGCGGGGCTCCGCGTAGGTCTTCGCGTCCATCTCGTGGCAGTGATCACACCACGTCGCGGTGAGCGAGAGCAAGACCGGGGCGTCCGCCTCCGCCGCCTCGTCGAAGGCATCTTCTCCCCAGTCGCGCCACTCGACGCGCGTCTGGTCGTCCATACCGGAGCCTCGGTTGTCGCGGGCGTAAGCCCTTCGACTGCGGAAACGCCGATGTGACCGACGGGATCGCGGGGCCGACGAGATTGCCCCGCTGGCGAGCGAAACGGTCGTTCCGCGGACGTGTAGTGAGAGTAAAGCGTTTTCACCTTCCGCCGGCTATGTCGACGCATGCTCCGGTGGATCTTGGCGCTGTTGCTCATCCCGTTCCTCGATGCGGTGTTGCTCGGGGTCCTCGTCACCCAGTTCGGCGCGTTTACCTGGGTCGGGATGGTGCTGCTCGTCGTCTTGACCGGACTCGTCGGCATGTTACTCGTCCGTGCCGAGGGTCGCCGAACTATCGGGAAGATGCAGCGAACGCTGGCGGAGGGGAAGCCGCCGACCAACGAACTGCTCGACGGCGGCCTCCTGATCGCCGCCGGGGCTTTCCTGCTGACCCCTGGCCTCGTCACGGACGCCATCGGCTTCCTGCTGGCCGTCCCGCTCACACGGATCCCGATCCGGGCCGCACTCAAGCGGTTCGTGATCATCCCCTACGCGGATAAGAAGACCGGCGGCTTCGCCAGCGGGAACGTCTGGACCTTCGGCTTCCCCGATGAAGGCCCGGCCCGAAGCGGGGACAGTGGTAGCGGTTCGACGGACGGCGGAACGTACGACCTCGGCGCTGGCGACTACACGGTCGATGACAGCGACGACGGGGACTCGTACACTATCGACTTCGGGGACGAACGGACATCGGACTCCGGAGACGACCTGGACGACGACCCCTCCGCCCGGTAGCGGTTCGCACGGGGCCCGAAGAAAGAAACGCTTAAACGTTCCACCCCGCAACTATTGAGTGCGAAGCGCGGGCCAATAGCTCAATTAGGTTGAGCGCCACTCTGATAAGGTGGAGGCTCTCGGTTCAAATCCGAGTTGGCCCATTTCTGCTGCGAACAACGTGAACATAGTGAGCGGTGAGCAACGGAAATACACCTGACTCGGATTTGAACTAGAGAAGCCGCAGCCCGCGTAGCCGAGCGGAGCGAGGCGAGCAGGACCGTCTTCACGTGGTTCAAATCCGAGTTGGCCCATACGTTTCCGGTGGACCTCGTTCTGACTCGCAGGAACGTGCGGCGAGGATCTGAGTTCTGAACGGCGCATTCGCGACCGAAGCGAGTGTAACTGACTCGAGACGGTTCTGATTCGACTTCTTCTCTTCTGTTGTGAACCACGCGAACGGAGTCTCCGTTAGCAACAGCAAGACAACCGATTCGGGTCGGACCAACACGAGCCGCGGTTCACGAGTGAGCAATGCGAACGAACGGGACCATCTCGAGCCGGGGCAAACACGAGTTGCCACCTGTTCTCGGCAGATCACGTCGTGAGCCGAGGAACCGTTTAGCCGTGATCTGAAGAGCGGGAGCCGATACCCACGCGGCTCGCATCACGAGCCGAGAACAGGATCGTCTTCGTGCCGTCGCCAAAGAGGTGATCTGTAACTGATCGCGGTGGCCGACTCCATATCAGATCGTTACTCTCGATATCCGGGATCGCAAGCTTCGCGCTCGAGCTGACTCGAGGCTGTACGGCTCGTCAATTTTCGGGTTCGACTCGACACTAAATGGGAACGCCGAACGCGTACGCGTGAAACGCACACCAAAGATCAGCTGGTGTGAGCGTTGTTCTATCGTCGATGAGTCGCCGCCGACCGCGGTCGTCAAGATCGTCTCGAAAACGGTCCGTTGTCGCACTCAAGGGCCGAACTAGCTCCGTGAACGAGCACCTTCGCCGAGCGACGTTCTGAACGGGATTTGTCTGAGACTGAGGTCTCGAGTTATCGGATTAGATCGGATAGGAATACAGTCATTATAAATTGAAACTTGCATGGTACTGCCTACCTTTGGAGTTCCGATTCAGAGGCCTTAAGTAGTAACCAGCGATTGTGGTATAATACGCAGAAGATGAGGACCCTTCCCCTGCGGTCCGCCGTACAGAAGGGGTCTGATGTTAGCCTTGGTAGTTCGGTGACGCCCGATCGGTCGGCGATCTGTGGTCACCGAACGTGGACCCATGTGTGAGTGTGTATCTTAACATTCACCGCCAACAAACCCTCCCCAACTGGGGAGATCATATAGCATTCCGGTTGATCCTGCCGGAGGTCATTGCTATTGGAGTCCGATTTAGCCATGCTAGTTGCACGAGTTCAGACTCGTAGCAGATAGCTCAGTAACACGTGGCCAAACTACCCTATGGATCCGAATAACCTCGGGAAACTGAGGCTAATTCGGAATACGAATCCCAGGCTGGAACTGCCGGGATTCCGAAACGTTACGGCGCCATAGGATGTGGCTGCGGCCGATTAGGTAGACGGTGGGGTAACGGCCCACCGTGCCGATAATCGGTACGGGTTGTGAGAGCAAGAGCCCGGAGACGGTATCTGAGACAAGATACCGGGCCCTACGGGGCGCAGCAGGCGCGAAACCTTTACACTGCACGCGAGTGCGATAAGGGGACTCCAAGTGCGAGGGCATATCGTCCTCGCTTTTCGCGACCGTAAGGTGGTCGCAGAATAAGTGCTGGGCAAGACCGGTGCCAGCCGCCGCGGTAATACCGGCAGCACGAGTGATGACCGCTATTATTGGGCCTAAAGCGTCCGTAGCTGGCCAACCAAGTCCATCGGGAAATCCGCGCGCTTAACGCGCGGGCGTCCGGTGGAAACTGGATGGCTTGGGACCGGAAGACCAGAGGGGTACGTCCGGGGTAGGAGTGAAATCCCGTAATCCTGGACGGACCACCGGTGGCGAAAGCGCCTCTGGAAGACGGATCC
Organism: Haloterrigena turkmenica DSM 5511; assembly: GCF_000025325.1. Lineage (NCBI taxonomy): Archaea > Methanobacteriati > Methanobacteriota > Halobacteria > Halobacteriales > Natrialbaceae > Haloterrigena > Haloterrigena turkmenica. The sequence continues at coordinate 514,154 of NC_013743.1, forward strand.
GACGGTGAGGGACGAAAGCTCGGGTCACGAACCGGATTAGATACCCGGGTAGTCCGAGCTGTAAACGATGTCTGCTAGGTGTGACACAGGCTACGAGCCTGTGTTGTGCCGTAGGGAAGCCGTGAAGCAGACCGCCTGGGAAGTACGTCCGCAAGGATGAAACTTAAAGGAATTGGCGGGGGAGCACTACAACCGGAGGAGCCTGCGGTTTAATTGGACTCAACGCCGGACATCTCACCAGCATCGACAACGTGCCGTGAAGGTCAGTGTGATGAGCTTACTGGAGCCGTTGAGAGGAGGTGCATGGCCGCCGTCAGCTCGTACCGTGAGGCGTCCTGTTAAGTCAGGCAACGAGCGAGACCCGCACTCCTAATTGCCAGCAACACCCTTGTGGTGGTTGGGTACATTAGGAGGACTGCCAGTGCCAAACTGGAGGAAGGAACGGGCAACGGTAGGTCAGTATGCCCCGAATGTGCTGGGCGACACGCGGGCTACAATGGCCAAGACAGTGGGATGCAACCCCGAAAGGGGGCGCTAATCTCCGAAACTTGGTCGTAGTTCGGATTGAGGGCTGAAACTCGCCCTCATGAAGCTGGATTCGGTAGTAATCGCGCCTCAGAAGGGCGCGGTGAATACGTCCCTGCTCCTTGCACACACCGCCCGTCAAAGCACCCGAGTGGGGTCCGGATGAGGCCTCTGTAACAGAGGTCGAATCTGGGCTCCGCAAGGGGGCTTAAGTCGTAACAAGGTAGCCGTAGGGGAATCTGCGGCTGGATCACCTCCACAGACCGAGACCAGGCCGTCGTGCCTGGCTCACCACGCGTGGCGCATTGCGCCACGCACTCCACGTTCGATCGACCATCCGTTTGGCCGATCGGGCACCTTAGAACTACCAAGGCTAACACTTTCGCGCTCTGTCCACCCTCCGGGGTGGACGTGGGCCCATAGCTCAGTGGTAGAGTGCCTCCTTTGCAAGGAGGATGCCCAGGGTTCGAATCCCTGTGGGTCCATGACTCGGAGCGGATCGAGACCGTGCCCCTTAAGTGGGACAGGCGTCTTCGATCTAATCCGAACGAAAACCGATGCACCAGCCCGTGTAAACGTGGCTGGGAAGGGTTAATGCATGCCGCGTCTACGGCGTGCAGATGAGACCGTGTGTACGTGTAGTCCAGGCGTCCACTGGACCCGTTCCCGGGTCACATACGTGGTTGCATCCGCAACCGCCGATCCGATGAACGTGGCTACTGTGCCAGCTGGTGGATCGCTCGGCTTGAGAGCTGAAGAAGGACGTGCCAAGCTGCGATAAGCCTGAGGGAGCCGCACGGAGGCGAAGAACTCAGGATCTCCGAATGGGAATCCCCACCGCAATTGCTTCGCGCAATGGGGAACGTCGAGAATTGAAACATCTTAGTATCGACAGGAAAAGAAAGCAAACGCGATGTCGTTAGTAATGGCGAATGAACGCGACACAGTCCAAACCGAAGCCTTCACGGGCAATGTGGTGTTCGGACTGACGATCACTTCCCGAAACATGACACGAAGTCTCCTGGAACGGAGCACGAAACAGGGTGACAGTCCCGTATTGTCCTGAAGTACGGAACGAGTCAGCTCCAGAGTATCGGGGGTTGGATATCCCTCGTGAAGATCGCGGGCATCGACCGCGAAGACTAAACACTCCTCAAGACCGATAGCGAACAAGTAGCGTGAGCGAACGCTGAAAAGCACCCCACGAAGGGAGGTGCAATAGGGCGTGAAATCAGTTGGCGATGGAGCGACAGAGCATACAAGGTCCCGGACACAATGAATCAGGTGCAAACCTGTAGTAAGCTGTTTGGGAAGCCGGTGTTCTGTCGTACGTTTTGAAAAACGAACCAGGGAGTGTGCCTGTTTGACGAGTCTAACTCGATTATCGAGGAAGGCGTAGGGAAACCGACATGGCCGCAGTGCTTTGCACGAGGGCCGCCGTGTTCAAGCGCGGGGAGTCAAACGGGCACGACCCGAAACCGGATGATCTAGGCGTGGGCAGGGTGAAGCGTGCCGAAAGGCACGTGGAGGCCCGATAGCGTTGGTGTCCTACAATACCCTCGCGTGACCTACGTCTAGGGGTGAAAGGCCCATCGAATCCGGAAACAGCTGGTTCCAACCGAAACATGTCGAAGCATGACCTCTGCCGAGGTAGTTCATGGGGTAGAGCGACGGATTGGGGGACCGCACTCCGAGAGGAGTGCGCCCCCCTGTCCAACTCCGAACCTATGAACGCCGTTTGACGCAGGGAGTCCGGTGCACGGGGTAAGCCTGTGTACCGTGAGGGAGACAACCCAGAGCTGGGTTAAGGTCCCCAAGTGTAGACTAAGTGCGATCGAAGGTGGTCGCAAGCCCTAGACAGCCGGGAGGTGAGCTTAGAAGCAGCTACCCTCTAAGAAAAGCGTAACAGCTTACCGGCCGAGGTTTGCGGCGCCCAAAATGATCGGGGCTCAAGTCTACCACCGAGACCTAGCGGCACTCTTGATCGAGTGATCCCGTAGGTTGGCGTTCTGTTCGGGTGGAAGCACGGCTGAGAAGTCGTGTGGACCGTTCAGTAACGAAAATCCTGGTCATAGTAGCAGCGTTAGTCGGGTGAGAACCCCGACGGCCGAACGAGTAAGGGTTCCTCAGCAATGCTAATCAGCTGAGGGTTAGCCGGTCCTAAGTCAGCCCGTAAGTCGAAGCTGACAACAGGGAAATAGGTTAATATTCCTATGCCAGTGTGCACTCAAAGCCGACGCTTTGGGGCCGCCTCTCCCGAGCTTTCGCTCGGGCGAACAGTCGAAATTCGTGGAAGCCGTAATGGCACGAAGCGAACGAATGGCTGAATAGCGCAAGAGAGGTCAACCTAGAGCCCGTGAAAAGGCAAGCACACTGTCCGTACCGAGATCCGACACAGGTACTCGTGGCGGCGAAAGCCAAGGTCTGTCGGGATCAACCGACGTTAGGGAATTCGGCAAGTTAGTCCCGTACGTTCGCAATAAGGGATGCCTGCCTCGCAACGAGGCAGGTCGCAGTGACTCGGGCGCTCCAACTGTCTAGTAACAACATAGGTGACCGCAAATCCGCAAGGACTCGTACGGTCACTGAATCCTGCCCAGTGCAGGTATCTGAACACCCCGTACAAGGGGACGAAGGACCTGTTAACGGCGGGGGTAACTATGACCCTCTTAAGGTAGCGTAGTACCTTGCCGCTTCAGTAGCGGCTTGCATGAATGGATCAATGAGAGCGCCACTGTCCCAACGTTGGGCCCGGTGAACTGTACGTTCCAGTGCGGAGTCTGGAGACCCCCAAGGGGAAGCGAAGACCCTATAGAGCTTTACTGCAGGCTGTCACTGAGACGTGGTCGCCATTGTGCAGCATAGGTAGGAGGCGCTACACAGGTACCCGCGCTAGCGGGCCACCGAGCCAGCATTGAAATACTACCCGATGGTGACTGCGACTCTCACTCCTGGCGGAGGACACTGGTAGCCGGGCAGTTTGACTGGGGCGGTACGCGCTTGAAAAGATATCGAGCGCGCCCCAAGATTTCCTCACCCGCGTCGGAGACGCGGGAAAGAGCGCAAGAGCATAAGGAAGTCTGACAGTGTCCGGCACAACGACGGACGCTGACGCGAAAGCGTGGTCTAGCGAACCAATGCGGCTGCTTGATGCGGCCCATTGCTGACAGAAAAGCTACCTTAGGGATAACAGAGTCGTCACCCGCAAGAGCACATATCGACCGGGTGGCTTGCTACCTCGATGTCGGTTCCCTCCATCCTGCCTGTGCAGAAGCAGGCAAGGGTGAGGTTGTTCGCCTATTAAAGGAGGTCGTGAGCTGGGTTTAGACCGTCGTGAGACAGGTCGGCTGCTATCTATTGGGGGTGTTACGGTATCTGACAAGAACGTTCGTATAGTACGAGAGGAACTACGAATGGGTGCCACTCGTGTACCGGCTGTCCGAGAGGGCACGTGCCGGGCAGCGACGCACCACGGGGTAAGAGCTGAACGCATCTAAGCTCGAAACCCACTTGGAAAAGAGATACCATCGAGATCACTCGTAGAAGACGAGTTCGATAGACTCGGGATGTACGCACCAAGGCAACGAGGTGTTGAGTCCGCGAGCACTAACCGATCGAGCCACACACTCATAACTACAATCGCATTGGATCCGTGACGCGGTGAACGGGTCCGGACGCAAACTGGACTACACGTATACTACGGTCAACCGCCACCGATATTGGCATGGTCACGGTTCGATTCCGTGAATCGGCGTTCGGCGGCCACAGCGGCGGGGAACCACCCGTACCCATCCCGAACACGGACGTTAAGCCCGCCTGCGTTTCGGCGAGTACTGGAGTGCGCGAGCCTCTGGGAGAGCTGATTCGCCGCCACCACTCATACTTCATCATCAGGCCCCACACAGCACCGGCTGTGTGGGGCTACTCGTATTTACCCCAGTAGCCCTCGGAAAACCGATAATAGTTAACGGCGGTTCGATCCCGCCGATTGGTGTTACAGCGGCTCGTATAACAGGACCACCCAGAGTATCCTGAATCCGAGAGCGATCTCGCGTCCGTTTTGGGAGTGTTTAGGAGGGCTAGAGGGGAGCCTCCACGAGCACAATGGATGTCCATAGTCTCCATCACGAAGCTACCAGTCCATCTTCCCCTCACTTTCAAACACTACTCACAGAGGTGAGAATTGGCATCAATCGATGATCGTCTCCGGTTCGTGAACCTGGTTCGACTCGAGTAAGTAGTCCAACCAATCGTCAGTCAGGACAGAAGCCGTAATCGGACTGCTGAGACGTCGTCTTAACTGGGCAACGCTGTTCACGAGTGCAGTGGTCGCTTCAGCTACCGATCATGGCAAGCGGGCACTACACGCACGTTCTTACAAGAGTGCAACCGGACACAGAGCGGTAACTGTGCTTCTCGAGCGGGAATACGATCGAATGGTACCTGTCCCAGCACAGTCGGTCCGAAATCGACTGCTGTGGAAGCTGCCACGCTGATAAATATATAACCAGTCCGGTACAATGGGGAACATACTGTTTCCCAAATCACTATCGCGATACGTGAGGACGAATTCCATCCGCGAGCCCTTCTCGAGTACACACGGCTGTTGATCGGAGCCCGTGATGGGAGCGGTAGCTTTGCGTCTCTGCTACGTTGACTCAGCTCACGATGTGAGTACGCGATTTGAGACGAACGAGAACAAGGATTGGAGTCCTGAATCGGCGATTCGGAAGCGCCGCGGTGCGAGGAGCTTCAGTCCGTTAGCGGCGACTCTGTTCCGCGGACACTATCGACGATGACGTCGCCGTCGGGTCGGGACGCGATCCAGAACAGTTTGTGGGCGTCGACCGACTGCTCGAACGAGATCTCCGGCGCGGAGCCGACGGCAACTTTCCGGAGCGTCCACGTGAACACCGCGTCTTCAGCCTTCTCGCGAACCAGCGCGTCGGGGAGTTCGGACGGAACGACGAGGACGTCGTCGACCGTTTTTCCGATGGTGTCCGGAAACACGTCGGCCCGAACAGCGAGTCGACGGGAGCGGTCGACGCTGACGACGTATTCGACGTCGCGGTTCGAAAGCAGCGGCCGTTCGATCGTCGCGACTGCGTCGTAGACTCGAAACGGGTATGCGACAGCGCCGACGCGTCCGGTAGAGTCGACGTTCTCGCGGGTCACCGTCGGTTCGATGACGGTGAGGTCCGCGCGCTCGCGTGGCTCGCCGGTGATCACGGCGGGCTCGGCCGACTGTCGACGCGCGTCGCTCATTTACTCGTCACCCGTTTCCCAGTAGTCGCTGGCCGTGACGTGTGCACGGATGTTGTCGGTTTCCGTGACGGCCTTCGGATCGACGTCCTGACCGCCGTCGGTCACGTAGTCAGGGGTCCCCGTCGGATCATCGCTGCTCGAGAGGGCCGACAGCGGTTTGTTGAAGGACTCAAAGTGGTCGTCGACGCCCTCCGGGGGCTCCGTGACGAGCGAGACGACGATGAGCGTGAGCGTCGAAAGGATGAACGCGGGGACGAGACCGTAGACGCCGATGAGTCCCGTGAGGAACGCCGACCCCTCGACGACACCCATGAGTCCGAGGGCTTCGAGGAGGCTCGAAAGCTGGATCCAGACGATCATCGTCAGGGTCCCGACGATCATACTCGCAACCGAGCCTTTGGCGGTGATGCGCTTCCACCAGAGCGACGCGATGAGCGTCGGGCCGATGGCCGCGCCGAGGCCGCCCCAGGCGTAGTCGAGGACGAGCGTGTAGATCGGCGTGTTCTGTGCGAGGAAGGCGAAGGCGACGCTCGCTGCTCCGAGTCCGAGCGTGACGTACTGGGAGTAGCGAACGAGCGTCTCCTGGCTCGCGTCCGGGTTGATGTAGCCGTGGTAGACGTCTTCGACGATCGCGCTCGTCGCGACGAGGAGCTGCGAGTCCGCACTGGACATCATCGCGGCGAGTGCGGCCGCCAGGATGATACCCGCGATCGCGCCGGGGAAGAACTCGAGCGTGAGCAGCGGCATGACGTTGTTCGGGTCTTCGATGCCGCCCTGGCCGAAGACGACCAGCGCGTACAGTCCGACGAAGCCGGCGCCGATGTAGGCGACGAACATGAACAGCTGGGCGACCAGCGCCGCCAGACGGATGTTCTCGACCTCGTCGATCCCCATGAACCGGACCATCACGTGGGGGTTGCCGGGGATACCGAGACCGATCGCGGCGTAGCTGATGATACCGAAGAGAGCGGCCCAACCGGTCATGCCGGCCGTGACGCTCGTGTACGAACTACCGACGGATTCGAGTTCGCTGAACGGGAGCCCGTAGTTGGTAAAGGCGATGATCGGCAGGATGATGAACGCGATCAGGATGATCGCGCCCTGCACGTAGTCGGACCACGCGACGGCGAAGTAGCCACCGAGCATGGTGTAGCCGACGACGATGACGCCACCGACGAGGATTCCGACCAGCGACGAGACGCCGGTGAGAACCTCCAAGAGCGTCCCGGCGGCGACGATCTGTGCGCCCACGTAACCGCCCTCGAAGATCATCAGGACGATGGCGGACGTGCCTTTGACGTAGCCGGTATCGTCCTGTAGACGTGTCTCGAAGAAGGTCGGTAGCGTGACCGCTTTCACGATCTCCGTGTACTTTCGGAGCCGCTTTGCGATCCCGGCCCAGGCGAACAGGTCGGCGGGAATCATCCCGAGGCCGTTGTAGAAGGCCATCACACCGGTGCCGAACGCGTCGCTGGGGACACCGAGGGTGAGCCAGCCGCTCATCTCGGAGGCACGTTCGGAGAACCCGGTGACGACTGGACCGACGCTTCGACCGCCGATGACGTAGTCGTCGACGGTGTCCATGAGCCGAGAGGAGTACAGTCCGATGCCGAGGAGGACGAGCAGATACACGGCGAACGTTCCGAGCACCCAGATGCCGGCCGAGCCGGCGAGCCCGTTACTGGCCATGTTCAGCCTCCTCGTAGCGCTGTCGGAGCTGTTCTTCCCGTTTCCCCTCCCAGACGTAGTAGACGCCGAGCATCACCAGATACACGACGAACGGTCCGAATAACCACAGCAAGTCAACTGATCCACTCTCAAGCATACTGCCGTGTGCTTACTACCCGCAGATAAATATACCGAATTTTCCTCGCAGTCATAGATTACTTCGAACGAAAAACAATTCTATCCCGATTGAATTACCGAAGGATAGATCGCTCGTTGTCGCGCAGTACTCGAGTGATTCGGGGCTCGTTCAGACGCCGACGACGGCGCGAAGCGCGAACAGCGCGTTCTCCTTGCGTTCGCGGACACGGCGGTAGAAGTACTGCATCCACTTGTCGCCGTAGGGAATGTACTGGTTGACCTCGTAGCCCTTCTCGGCGAGTTCGCGCTGGGCGTCCTCGCGGACGCCCATGAGCATCTGAATCTCGAACGGCGTACCGTACTCCTTGTGGAGGTCGACCGCGGTCTTGAGCATCTTCGTGTCGTGACTGCCGACCGCGATACCCTGATCGAACTCGCGGAACAGGAACTCGAGGTGGTCCTCGTAGGCCTCGTCGACGGCCGCCTTCGAATCGAGCGCGACCGACGACGGTTCGTCGTAGGCGCCCTTGACCAGACGGACCGCTGCGGGAACGTCGGCGAGTCGCTCGAGGTCGTCGCGCGTCCGCGTGAGGTTGGCCTGGATCGCGACCCCGACGCCGTTGGGATGGTCGCGGGCCGTGGATTCGACGGCGTCGAGCGTCGTATCGGTCGTCGTGTGGTCTTCCATGTCACACCAGACGAAGACGTCTTCGGCCGCCGCGGCCTCGACGATCCGTTCGAAGTTCGCCGTGAAGACGTCCGGGCCGACGTCGATCCCGATCTGAGAGGGTTTGACGGAGATGGTTCCGTTCAGATCGCGCTCGGCTAGTTGGGAGGCGAGATGGCAGTATTCGTCGGCGTCTTCGGCCGCGGGCTCGGGTTCGTGGTAGTGTTCGCCGAGGAGGTTCAGGATGCCGCCCATCCCGTCTTGGTTACAGTCGGAAACGTGATCCAGTGCACCGGATGCGGACGTGCCGGCGACGAACCGGCTCGCAATCGGGGGTATCATACCCGATCGCTGGCACGGAACCCCCCTAAATCGATACCCGACCAAAAGATTCTGTCGGATGGATGGGGAAATAAATGGCGAGAAACGATCAGGCGTCGTCGGGATTGAGTAACTTCGCTTCGGCCTTCCGGAGGTGCTCGAGCAGTGTCGTCTTCGAGACGCCGAGTTCGTCCGCGAGTTCGCGCGTGCTGATCTCGCGGGGCCAGGCGTAGTAGTTCTGTTCGCAGGCGAGTTCGAACGCCTCGCGCTGGCGGGGCGTGAGACGATCCGCTCGGTCGGCGGTCTCGGACGGGCCACCGTCGGGCGTGGCGACTCGGCTGATCGAGATCTCCGCGTCGGTCTCGTTCCGGATCGCCTCGAGACGGTTTCGGATCTCGTCGCGGCCGCCGGCGACGAAGACCGGCCAGTGTTCGACGCCGCCTTCGACGCGCACCGACGCGTCGTGGATGAAGCCGTGGGAGACGAGCGCGTCGCTGATACTGTGTTCGGGCTCGTACTCGACGAACAGTTCGCGGGTCGCGTTCCCCGGGTTCGGCGCCGTGCTGGTCGGTCGTTGTCCGAGTTCGACCGTCGAGTGGGTCAGCGGCGACTCGTCCGCGAAGGCGACGAACTCGTCGAGTTGGTTCGTCGTATCGGCGTAAACGGTGAAGTGGCCTTTGACCGCGTCCTCGACGGTGCGGTGGACGGTGTGGACGAGCAGACCGGCGTCGACCGCCTCGGTCGCCTGCAAGCCCCAGCAATCCGGGTGCCAGATCTCGAGTGTGAGTCGTGTGCCGTCCGGGGACCCTGTCGTAGTCGTCGTCGGACTCGTGCTGCTCATGGGTCGGCTCTACTCGCTAGTTCCGTGTGAGCACTATAAACATACTGAATAGCGATAACGCGCGCTAGTTCGCCGGTGATCACCTCAATACGCCCGCGTTGGGGCTCGAAGCGCGGGTTACGTGACGCTCCCGCACCAATCGTCGGGGGAATGCGGACATTCCCGACCATGGGAGGCCGTGGTTATTCCGCGGTGATCCGTGATCCATACCGTATGAGTCAGCAGACGACAGCTCAGCCTGACCAGCACTACATCAACGGCGAGTGGACCGACGGGGAGGGCGAGGAGACCTTCGAAAGCGAGAACCCGGCGACCGGCGAGACCCTGCGGACCTTCCGCCGCGGGACCGCAGCCGACGTCGACGCGGCCCTCGAGGCTGCGGAAGAAGCACAGGACGAGTGGCGCGAACTCTCCCACATCGACCGCGCTGAGTACCTCTGGGACATCTACCACGAGCTCCGCCAGCGGACGGACGAGCTCGGCGAGATCGTCACCAAGGAGTGCGGCAAGGAGATCTCGGAAGGAAAGGCCGACGTCGTCGAGGCCGCTCACATGGTCGAGTGGGCCGCGGGCAACGCCCGTCACCCCCACGGCGACGTCGTCCCGAGCGAGATCGGGAGCAAGGACGCCTACATGCGCCGCAAGCCCCGCGGGGTCATCGGCTGTATCACGCCGTGGAACTTCCCGGTCGCGATCCCGTTCTGGCATATGGCCGTCTCGCTGGTCGAGGGTAACACGGTCGTCTGGAAGCCCGCCGAACAGACGCCGTGGTGCGCTCAGATCGTCGCCGAGATGTTCGAGGACAGCGGCATCCCGGACGGCGTCTTCAACATGATCCAAGGCTTCGGCGACGCCGGTGAGGCTATCGTCGAAGACGAGCGCGTCGACACCGTGCTGTTCACCGGCTCGGCGGAGGTCGGCCAAGAGGTCGCCCGCAGCGTCGCCGAACAGCCCGGGAAGCTCGCGGCCTGCGAGATGGGCGGCAAGAACGCGGTCGTCATCACCGACGAGGCCGACCTCGACACGGCCGTCCACTCGGCGGTCATGTCCTCGTTCAAGACGACCGGCCAGCGCTGCGTCTCGGCCGAGCGCCTGATCGTCCACGAGGACGTCTACGACGAGTTCAAGGAACGGTTCGTCGACGTCGCCGAGAACGTCGCCGTCGGCGACCCGCTGGCCGAAGACACCTTCATGGGCCCGCTCGTCGAGGGCGAGCACAAGGAGAAGGTCCTCGAGTACAACGAACTCGCTCGCGAGGAGGACGTCGACGTGCTCGTCGACCGCGACGAACTGGGCGACGACGAGATTCCGGACGGCCACGAGGACGGTCACTGGGTCGGTCCGTTCGTCTATGAGGCCGATCACGAGGCCGACCTCCGCTGTACGCAGGAGGAGGTCTTCGGTCCCCACGTCGCACTCATGGAATACTCCGGCGACATCGAGGACGCCGTCGAGGTCCACAACGACACGGAGTACGGCCTCGCAGGAGCGATCATCTCCGAGGACTACCGCGACATCAACTACTACCGCGACAACGCCGAGGTCGGACTCGCGTACGGGAATCTGCCGTGTATCGGCGCCGAGGTTCACCTGCCCTTCGGTGGCGTCAAGAAGTCCGGTAACGGCTACCCGAGCGGTCGCGAAGTGATCGAGGCCGTCACCGAGCGCACCGCCTGGACGCTGAACAACTCGAAGGACATCGAGATGGCCCAAGGGCTGTCCGCCGACATCACGACCGACGATGACTGAGACGGGCTGTCCGCTCTGCGGCCAGTCGACTGCCGTCTCGGCGGAGTGGTGTCGACACTGCGGCTGGATGGGACGCTGCGGCGCTGATTAGTCCCGATCGGGCGGCATCCGATCGGCACTGATCACGCTACACAGACACCACCACACGAACCGAGTCAACGATTCGCTATTGTGACTCGTTCTCAGTGGTCTGTTTTGAATGTGTGAACGATCGATATCGCTACTGACCTGTGACGATTGATGATTTCCCGAACTCGATCGAAGCGGTCGATGATCGCTCTCGCCTATTCACACATTCCGAACGCAAACCTCGTTAATGGGTCTCACCATCCGATAGCTACTGAGGATCCGACAGGATATCGAGCGACTGCGCGAGTCGATACCACTATGCGGATGAAACTAAGTTATTTTCCAATATTGTTTTATGAATTAATAAGAAAACTCGATACCATCGCAGTGGCGATTCGGAGGCTACGTTCACACATTCCGAACCCTTATGCCGGAGCACTCCCACAAATCAACGTATGACGGACGAGGGTCCCCGCCCGGTCAAGACGACGAAAACGTCGCTCGCAGTCGTTCGCGCGGTTCGCGACAACGACGGCGCCACGTTGAGCGAGCTCGCCGACCGACTCAAGTTGGCGAAAAGTACCGTTCACAACCACCTGCACACGCTGGTCGAGGAAGGGTTTCTCGTCCGCGAGGGCGACACCTACCACGTCGGCCTCCAGTTTCTCCCGTTCGGCGAACACGCTCGCGATCGAAATCCGCTGTACGCGGCGGCCCGACGGCGGGTCTATTCCCTCGCGGAGAAGGCGGGCAACGAGGCCGACTTCATCGTCGAGGAAAACGGTCGCGCGTACTCTCTCGAGTACGCTATCGGCGAGTCGACTCCGCGAGGACTGTCGGAGTCGGGGCCCTTCCGCGCGGGGAACCGGTTTTACATGCACAACTGCGCCTCGGGCAAGGCGATCCTGGCGTCGATGCCCGAAGCGCGCGTTCGAGAGATTATCGATCGCTGGGGGCTCCCAGCCACGACCGAGGAAACCATCACCGACGAGACGGCGTTGTTCGACGAACTCGAGGCGACCCGGCGGCGCGGGTACGCGACCAACAACGAGGAACTGATCGAGGGGTATCGGTCCATCGGCGCGTCGATAACGAGTCCGGACGGCGAAGTCGTCGGTGCGTTCTCGATCGGTGGTCCGACGTACCGCATGGCGGTCGACGAGTCGACGACCGATGAGATCGGACACCTACTGGTCGACGAGATCGACGCGCTCGAAGCGGAACTATTCTAACAAGACATTACATCCGTATGTGTGTAATTCTGAAGCGGTAGTACTCAGAATACGGGGATACCAGCCGCCTGAGCGTCGGATACGGCCGATTCTGAATCGGAGCGGCGGCTACAGGTGGCCCTGTAAGCGCCCGAGTCGTCCCGGGCCAGACACCGCTTCGACGGCCGTCGTTACGTCGGGTTGTCGCTGGCCAGCGAGTCGAACCGCTCTTGGGGCGACGGCTCCGACGCGCTCCGTCCGGGTCGTTTCGGGAGTTGCTGTGCCACGAGCAGGTCGCCGTCCTTGAAAATGACGCTCAGGATATCTCCCTCCTCGACCGACTCGAGCGTCGATCGGGGAGCCACGTGCTGATCGACGAGTTCACCGTCCGACTCGAGCAGGAGGACGACGTGCCTCCCGTCGACGATCCGGTCGACGGTGCCGATATAGCGGTCCACGTCGGCCGATCCGCAACCGGCCGCGGCCGACTGCGATCGAGCGCCGTTCGCGGGCAGTGACGGTCCGTCGTCGCCATTGCCCTCGTCGTTGTCGGCGGCGCCGGCCGTCGCGGCAGTGGCAACCGGTGCCAGTCCCAGCGAGCCGATCGTTCGAAGTACCGTTCGTCGCGTCGAGTGCTGTCGCGTCGACATACCCCCGTTGGCCGCGCAATCACTGATAAAGGTGCGGCGGCAACCGGCATCGCTTCTCGATCCGTTCGTTCCGCATAGTGAAACGATACACCGTCGATCCGATGCCGCTCCGAACCGATAGCGGTCGAATCAGCCGTAGGCGAGGGTCACTCGAATCTCGTCGGCCTTGTCCCGGAGTAGGGTCGGCAGTTCCTCGTGGACGGCCTCGTCTTTGAATCGGCTCGTCGGTCCGAACACGCCCAGCGCGCCCAGCAGTTCGTCGTCGGGCGTGTAGACGGGGACGGCGACCCCGCGGAGGCCGTCCATGTGCTCCTGATCGTTCACGGCGTAGCCGCGCTCGCGGATCCGCTCGAGGTCGGCGCTGAGTTCGTCGAGGTCGGTGATGGTGTTGTCCGTGACCGCCTCGAGGCCCGTCTCGTCGACGAACCGGGAGACGGCGTCGTCGTCCCACTCCGCGAGGATCGCCTTCCCCGACGCCAGCGTGTGCAGCGGCCGCCGCTTGCCGATAAACGTGTTCGAGCGACTCCCGTACCGGTGGACGTAGACGGCCTCGCCGCGCTCTTCGACGGTGAAGACCGCTCGCTCGCCCGTCTCCTGTCCGAGCTCGAACACCGTCCGCTTCGCGGCCGCGTACCCCGTCTCCCGGTTGCGGGCCTGCTCGCTGATCTCGAGCAGTCGGAAACCGATGTAGTGTTCGCCGTCGCGTTCGACGACGTACCCCATGTCGGTCAGCGTCGCGAGGTGGCGGTAGACGGTGCTCTTGCTCAACCCCGTCTGACGGGTGAGTTCTGTGATCGTGAGCCCGTCCGTTTCCGTGAGCGCCTCGAGGATTGCGAACGTCTTCCGCGTGGTCGAGACGCCTGCATCCGTTCCGTCCCCCTCGGTCGTGTCCATACGCGTACATACGGCACCGACTAGTTCAATGTTCCGGATAGTGAAACGCGGTTGCAGAACTGCGGAACGCTCGTCGTCGTTATCGCGAGATCGTTCGCCGCTTTCCGGTATTTGAGATTACTATTCCGTGCTGCGGACGGTCTATTCCGAAAGATGAGACGTCCGTCGCGGATCAGACGACCGCCGCGGATCGATCCCTGCGGGTAACGGACTATAGTCTCGGACTCGGTTCGAGGCGACCGCCTCGAGACGCTACTCGTAGGCCGGGATGCCCGTGAACTCCTCGCCGAGGACGAGCGTGTGAATGTCGTGGGTACCCTCGTAGGTGTAGACCGTCTCCATGTTGGCCATGTGACGCATCGGCGAGTAGTCGGTGGTGATCCCGTTGCCGCCGAGCATCTCGCGGGCGATCCGGGCCTGATCGCGAGCCGTCCGGACGTTGTTTCGCTTGGCCATCGAGACGTGCTGCGGTCGCATCTCGCCGCGCTCCTTGAGTTCCGCCAGGCGGTAGGCGAGCAACTGGGCCAGCGTGATCTGGGTCCCCATCTCCGCGAGCTTGCGCTGCTGGAGCTGAAAGCGTCCGATCGGGCCGCCAAACTGATCGCGGTCTTTAGCGTACTGGCGGGCCTCCTCGAAGCAGTCGCGCGCGGCGCCGACGGCGCCCCAGGCGATCCCGTAACGGGCCTGCGTGAGACACGAGAGCGGTCCCTTCATCCCCGAAACGCCCGGCAGGACGTTCTCCTCGGGAACGTGGACGTCGTTGAGGCCGATCTCGCCCGTGATCGACGCGCGCAGGGAGAGCTTCTCGGTGATCTTGTTGGTCGAGACGCCGTCGCGGTCGGTCTCGACGAGGAAGCCGCGGACCGGGGTGTCGGGATCCGACTGGTCGCGCGCCCAGACGACCGCGACGTCCGAAATGGGCGAGTTCGTGATCCAGGTCTTCGAGCCGTTGAGGATGTAGCCGTCTCCGTCCCGCTCGGCGCGGGTTTCCATCGCCGACGGGTTCGAGCCGTGTTCGGGTTCCGTGAGGCCGAAACAGCCGACGGCTTCGCCCCGTCCGAGCGCGGGGAGCCACTCCTCCTTCTGCTCCTCGCTCCCGTAGGCGTGGATCGGGTACATGACGAGCGCGCCCTGCACCGACGCCATCGAGCGCAGCCCCGAGTCGCAGGCCTCGAGTTCCTGCATCAACAGGCCGTAAGCCGTCTCGGAGACGTTCGGCGAGCTGTAGCCCTCGAGGTTGGGGGCGTAGAAGCCGAGCTCGCCCATCTTCGGGATGATCTCTTTCGGGAACGTCCCGTTCTCGAAGTGTTCGCCGATGTCAGGTGTGACGTGCTCCGTAACGAACTCCCGGGCCGTATCGCGGATCATGCGCTCTTCCTGGTCCAAATCCGCCTCGAGATCGACGAAATCCAGCATACGTGATACTCTACCAATGTCCGGATAGGTATTACGGTACATTCCGTCCGACGAATACGTTTCGAGGGAGCGTCGATTCCGGGGTGTGGTCCTCGCGGACCGGAGGGCTCGAGCCAAGTGATCTCGCCGCGAACGTACTCGAGGATGGGTAGTGGCTGTCTAACAGGGAACACAGCCGTTTCGCTAGCGGGATCGACCTTTCGCGCGAACTCACTTAACAAAGTTAGAATCGCATCGAGGATACTTTGCAACTGTTGAATATATCGAAGCTATTTTGGTTCCCGCAGTCGAGCAGTAGCATATGGCATTTACGTTGTCCGACGAACACGAGGCCATTCGCGAGGCCGTCCGCGAGTTCGGTGAGAATGAGATCAAACCGGTCGCCGAGGAACACGACCAGGAAGGGAAGTACCCCGAGGACCTCCGCCGGAAGGCCGCCAAGTACGACTTCGTCGCGCCGAGCATCCCGCTCGAGTACGGCGGTGCCGGGATGGACAAGATAGCCAGTACCATCGTCACCGAGGAACTCTGGCGTGCGGATCCGGGGATCGGCTCCGCGATCGGCAGCGCCGGATTCGGCTCGAGCATGATCATGGAGTTCGGCGACGAATGGATGAAAGAGGAGTGGTTGCCCAAGATCGCCGACGGCGAGATCGCGTCGGTGTCGATGATCTCCGAGCCCGCACACGGCTCGAACGTCGCCGGGATAGAGACGGTCGCCGAGAAGGACGGCGACGAGTACGTCGCCAACGGCAACAAGATGTGGATCACCAACGGGACCGTCGCCGACATCGGCGTCCTCATGGCCAAGACGAGCCCCGGTGAGGGCCATAAGGGCATCACCGCCTTCCTCGTCGAGATGGACTGGGACGGCATCACGACCGACAAGATCGACAACAAACTCGGTATCCGCGCCTCCGACCTCGCGGAGGTCGTTATCGACGACGTCCGTATTCCCGAGGAGAACGTCATCGGCGAGGTCGACAAGGGCTTCTACCAGCTGATGGAGTTCTTCGCCGCCGGTCGTGCCAACGTCGCTGCTCAGGCCGTCGGCGCCGCCCAGGGCGCGCTCGACGCCGCCGTCGAGTACGCCAACCAGCGCGAACAGTTCGACCAGAAGATCAAGGAGTTCCAAGCCATCCAGCACAAGATCGCCGAGATGGCCACCAAGGTCGAGGCCGCCCGCTCGCTGACCTACCGCGCCGCGACCCAGGTCGAGCAGGAGAACCAGGACATCGCCGCGCAGTACTCGAGCATGGCGAAGCTGTTCGCCTCTGAAATTTCCGTCGAGGTCGCCGACGAGGGCATTCAGGTCCACGGTGGCTCGGGCTACGTCACCGACTACCCCGCCGAACGCTACTACCGCGACGCCCGCATCACAAAGATTTACGAGGGGACCAGCGAGATCCAGAAGAACATCATCGCCGACCAGATCTTCTAGGTCGTTCGCTCCCACCCGTTTTACTGGCGGTCACGTCGCTCGAGCGTAGCGGTCGGGATCTGTTCGCGTCCTCGAGCGGTCGTCCTCACCCGGAAGCGGTCGTTCGAACGGGAACGCTTTTGACAGCTTCCGCTGTGGAATAGCACATGCAGATCGCAGTCCTCGGAGCGGGCAGTATGGGGCACGGAATCGCGCAGGTCTCGGCGATGGCGGGCCACGACGTCGTCCTGCGGGATATCGAGGCGAGCCTCGTCGAGGACGGCCTCGAGGGAATCCGAACTAACCTCCAGGGCGGCGTCGATCGAGACAAACTCACCGAGTCGGAGATGGAGGAGACCCTCGAGCGCATCGACGGGACGACCGACCTCGAGGCGGCCGTCGACGATGCGGACCTCGTCGTCGAGGCGGTGCCCGAAGAGATGGACCTGAAACAGGAGGTTTTCGCAGACGTCGAGGCGGCGACCGGCGAGGAGACCGTCATCGCGTCGAACACCTCCTCGCTCTCCGTGACGGAGATGGCCAGCGCACTCGAGCACCCCGAGCGCGCGGTGGGGCTGCACTTCTTCAACCCGCCCCATATCATGGACCTCGTCGAGATCGTGATCGCCGAACAGACCGACGAACGCACCGAGGCCTTCGCCGTCGACTACGTGCAGGGCATCGAGAAGGAGGACGTCGTCGTCCGCGACACGGCCGGCTTCGCGACCTCGCGGCTGGGCGTCGCACTCGGCCTCGAGGCGATCCGGATGGTCGAGCAGGGCGTCGCCAGCCCGGCCGACATCGACGCGGGGATGGAACTCGGCTACGGCCATCCGATGGGGCCGATCGAACTGACCGACCACGTCGGGCTGGACGTCCGCCTGCACATCGCCGAACACCTCCGCGAGGAACTCGGCGAGCGGTTCAAGCCGCCACAGTCCCTGCGCCGGAAGGTCCGGGCTGGCAAGCTCGGCAAGAAGACCGGCGAGGGCTACTACGTCTGGGAAAACGGCGAGCGCGTCGGCACGAGCGGCGACTGGGGTACGGACGAATGATCGGATTCGCCGCGCTCGACGCTACTCTCGAGGCGGTCTCTTCCCGGTTGGCGGGCACCCTGAGCGGAGACGGCAGTCGCCATCGAACGCACGAACGCCCCGAGGCGTCGACTAGCGGGTCCGCACCGAACTAACGGGCCGCCGCGGCCACGGCGGCGGACGCGATTCGCGTGTCCGTCTTCACCGGCGGGTGGGCTCGCGCGCGTTCGTTACCGGCGTGGACGTGATCGAATTCCAAGACCGGGGGTGCCTCTCAGACGAACTCATCGCCGCCGCGGCGGCGAAAGAGATCAGCCTCGTCGACGGAGACGAGCTCAACGGTGTCTACGAATTCGGGAGTTCGGCGGCGGCAGCGACGAATCCGATCGTCTCGAGCCGCGAAGAGCGCTATGAAGAAGCGTTCGCGGACGGTGTTCGAGCCCGAGCCGAACCGTTCGGCCGGTTGCGATCGAAGACGACACGAGGGAATCGAGGCGTTCCTCGAGAGCCGCGAACCGGAGTTCACCGGCGAGTAGTGAGACGACATAATATTCTATATCAATTAAAAGATCTCGTTCTATCCTGTTATATTATGTTTTTAACGCTGTTCCACCGATCTCGATCGAGAGCGCCATATTTTCGCCGTTTAAGACCGTATAACGTTATTAGAACGAAAATTAAAACCCCCTATCTGACTGTTTCTGGTTGTCGACCGAATTGGACGTCAAAACCGGCTTATTCGTCCATATTTCGACGTTTCATTCGTTTTTCGGTGTTTCGACGTGTGAAAGTCGCGTTGAAAGCATCTGGGAGACATATATGACTGCTTTATGGTATTTTGGAAGATGAATGCGAGATCGACGCCAGCCGCTCGCGGGATGGTCTTCGCGACGCGACTCTCGCGGTCCGCCTCCCCGACCGGGGTGGCCATCGCCGAACTCAGGCAAATAGGTGCTTCCGACTGTTTATTTGCTGTATAATAATCCCAGAACGATTACTACGAACGGTCGATGGATCTGACCGGTCGGTCGTCACTCTCCCCGTTCCAGCGGTCGAACGTACGGACGCGTTCTACAGCGCACGCGAACGAGTTCGCCGCCGCTTCCATCGACTGCGCGCGTCCGATCATCGCCGGTCGCTTTCGTCGCACCGTCGACGCGTCCGACCCGCAAGTCGGAGTCGGCGAGCCCACGCCGGCGCTCGACACGTCGACCGAACCGATCACGCGCGGCGCGGACGCCGCCGCATCAGGACGATCGCATCACGAGGCATGAAACGAAGCATCACGAGCGGGTTTCTCTCGATCGTCAGCATCAAGTTCCTCCTCATCGGTCTCGATTTCCTCTCGTCACCGCTGTTGACCCGGTTTCTAGGAGAGGGGTACGGCGACTACGCGTTTCTGATGTCGATCTTTGCGATCTACATGATCTTCGTCAGTTCGGGTGTCGGCGACGGCGTACGAAAGTACGTCGCGGAGGAACGCGACAGGGCTCACTGGGACGAACACGTCGTCGGATTCTATCTCCGGATGGCGATCCTACTCGCGGCGATCGGGTGTTTAGGACTCGCTCTCGCGGCGCAAACGGGGATCGTAACGTCCCGGCTCGGGACGTCGTATCGGACGTACTTCTATCTCCTCTCGTTGCTCGTGCTCTCCTCCCAGTTCCGCGAGTACACGCGGCGGACGCTCATGGGATTCGGTCTCGAGCGCTACTCCGAACCGCTGCTCTTCCTCGATAAAATCCTGTTCATCGTCGTCGGCGTCGGCCTCGCATTCCGCGGCCACGGCGTTCAGGGTGTGCTGATCGGCCACATGACTGGCGCGGTCACGACCTCGATCGTCGGGCTCGCACTGATAAACCGAACGGTGTCGCTGCGAACCGCGATCGCCCGGATTCCGCCGAAAGACTTTCCGCGCCGCGAACTGTTCACTTTCAACGCGCTTAGCATCGTCTTGATCCTCTGTTTAACGTCGCTGTACCAACTCGACGTCATGATGCTCGGGGTGCTCGGGACGACGCAGGAAACCGCCTACTACAAGATTTCGCTCACGATCGCGGAGTTCCTCTGGATCGTCCCGCTGGCGTTACAGAACGTGCTCTTGCACTCGACCTCGAACATCTGGTCGAATCGCAACCACGAGCGGATCAACTCGCTCGCCGCTCGCGTCACCCGGTACACGCTGTTGTTTACGTTACTGCTCGCAATTGGTATCGGCACGCTCGCCCCGGTTGCGCTCCCGATCGTGTACCCCGCCGAGTACATAGCGAGTTACGGTCCGATTCTCCTGTTGCTTCCCGGCTGCGTCGGGTTCGCGCTGGCGCGACCGATCCTCGCGATCGGACAGGGCAAAGGCGATCTTCACGTGCTGATCGCCTCGACCGGTGCAGCGGCGGTCGGCAACATCGCGCTCAACGCGCTGTTGATCCCCCGGTACGGAATGTACGGTGCGGCCGTCGCGACGAGCATCAGCTACGGGACGATGTTCGTGTTTCACGTCTGGAGCGCCAGGGAAATCGGATTCGACCCGGTCACCGGTGCGCGGATTCCGCGGGTCATTTTCGCGGGCGGAGTCGCTGCGCTTCCAATCGGCCTACTGGTGCGATTTCTCGGGGATTCGATCTTCTCACTGGTCATCGTCCCTCCGATGGGTGCAGCGATCTTTCTCGTGGCCGCAGTCGTCGTCGGTGCGCTTGATGTCGAAGAAATTATCACCCTTCTCGAGGCCGCACCGGACCCGATTGGTTCGTTCGGCTCTACCCTCCGTGCTAAATTCGACGGTGTCGACGATGACCACGGAGCGGACGACCACGAGGTCCCAGACGATGACGCGTCACCCGTCGGAGAGAGACAGCAACCGGAAGACCGAAGCACGGCGGCAGAAAGCAACGCGGTCTCGAGTTCGGACGCTCGCGAGCGACTGAACACGATCGAAACGAGGATCGAACGACAGAACGAACGGATCGAGAGCCAGCGGCAGACGATCGAGCAGTTGATCGACGAACTCCGCCGAGGGCGGTGACGGGTTCGTTCTCGGCCTAGCGCTCGGTGATCGAGCGTACGAACGCGGTCACCGAAAACGAGGTGCCCTCACCCGCTATCGACCTCGCAGAACGCGAGTCGCCAGTTCGCGCCGTCCGCGAGCCGGGTTCCGGACCGCGTCCAGTCCAGCGGTGGTGTCCCGGCCGGTCTGACGACGTGCGTCGACGACGAGGTGCCCCACTTCAGGGGCGCTCGCTGGTCGCTGTGAAAGCCCCGCGACCGCAACACCGACCGGGGGACCACCGACCCGGGAGCGGCGATGACGTCCGCATCGCCGGTTTCTCGAAGCACCGCGTCAAGAAGTGCAGCCAGTGTCGCCTGCCGGGACGGGGACGAACTCGTCCCCGCTGCGAGCGGGAGGACGTCGAGGATTCGGACGACCGTCGGACCGCTCGTTCGATCCCGTCGACCGTAGACGACCGCTGCGACGGGCGCTCCGTCCCGCGTTGCGACGATCGTGCGGTACGTCCAGAGCGGATTCGCGAACCGCCACTCGTAGAACGTTTCGTCGCGAACGACGTGAAATTCCGGGACCGTCTCGGACGAAGCCAGCGTCGCGAGCAGCGAGGACGGCACGCGATCGTACCGCGAGAGTTCGACCGCATCGGTCGGATCGGCAAATCGATCCCGGATCGAGACGTACCCGCTCGCCAGCGACCGAACGATCGGCTCGACCGGCTCGAGTTGGGGGAGCCACGCGGTCGGATTTTGGATTCGGTAGTACGTCTCTCGCTCGCTCGCGACCCGCCAGCCGAGTTTGAGATTCCCCGGAAGCGAGCGGTGGTTCGGGAAGTTGAAGAACAGATCCGCGTCGTCGTATCTGTCGATCGCCCGCTCGGTCAGCCGCGTGAAGAGTCCCCGACGCTGGTGCTCGGGACGGACCATCGAATCGCACGGCTGGAAGGCGCTGAACTCGTCGTCGCCCGCGGCGAGGCGGAGCGGGAAGAACGCCCGCGCGCCGACGAGTTCGTCGTCCCGCTGTGCAACCAGGATAGGAACGTGGTTAACGTACGGATTCCGTTCGTACTTCCACGTGAACCAGTCGTTGCCCATTCGCCCGCCCAGTACGTCGGCGAACAGGTCGAGAAACGCGTCCCTATCGGCCGGTTCGTACTGTCGGATCTCGTACGGGTCCGAATTGGTCATCGATAGACGTTAGCTGTTCTCGAATGTAGTTTCCGGTCGACTCTCGTTTCGCACCCTGTCTGCGACCTCGGCCATGGTTTCGACGCGTAGGCCGTCCGTGCTTCGACGACGGTCGATGTATCCCGCAATCGATTGAAGCCGCCGGTAGTGCGCCGGCGTCCGGAGGTTATGGGGGTGAAGCCACATGTGCAACACGCCGTCCGTTCGGGCAACGCGGTCGATCCCGGATTTCACTTGTCTGACTACCGGATCCTCACCGAACGCGGAAAACAGTTTTCTATACTTCGCTTCGAAGTTGAACAGGTAGATCGACGCCGGCACGTTGACCAGGCCGCGGTCGTCGACGTACGGGTCGACGATCGGCGGCGCCGGTTTTCCGACCGCAGCGCTCGATAGCTTCGTCATCTGTCGCGTCAGCGTACTCTGCGAGTCGCGGAGCGGGTTCGTACCGCGATAACAGTCGAAACCGTGTGCCGCGAGTGCGTCCCGGTGTCGGATCCTGTTGACGGGGAAGATGAACGATGACAGGTCGTGGCCGCGGCGCGACGCGGCACGAACGCAGTTTTCGATCTCTCGAGTTGCGAACGCTTCGTCCATTCGATCGTGGTCGAAGTGAACGTGTGTGAACCCGTGACCGGCGATTTCGTGGTCGATATCGGCGGTCGCGATTTCGTCGACGAGTTCGGCTCCACACCAGATATCGGTCGCTGGAAGGTCTTCGATCGATTTCTGGCAGCATCGCTCGCCGGCGGGGTGGTTCCGGTGTCTGTCAGTACACGAGCGCAAGAATAGGTGCCCGGTAACCGCCCATGTCGCCGGAATTTCGAACGCGTCGAATAGCTCTCGGAGGCGACGCCAGTTCTGGCGCGTGTTGCGAAGAAACGTCTCCGACACAGATTCGTCGTGGTGAAATCCCCAGCCTACTTCTGCATCGAGGGAGATGACGACCGATCCCATCTGATTACGTGCGCGATCCGTGCGCGATCGCTGATCGAAACCGAACTTGCGTCGTCTGATTGGAGTCGGACCGGACCCGTCGTGTAATTGATACGGAATAATGGCAACTCATTCGAGTGAGTCATCGATACTATCGCTCGTATTTCCCCTGATATTAAATTCGATTGTAGCAGTTACACAGATACTTAGCGTCTAAATTGGATGCTGTAGAGAAAAGCAACTGGAAGTGATCGAACCGCGTACCGTTTGCCGAACTCATAAACGAGAATCGCGGCTACCGTTCAGACCGTATCGCTCTCGTACGGTTCGGTGGCGGTGACCGGCCGAACGACGGGCTGACGACGTGACGATCACCGTTATCGGCGCCAGTTGCTCGTGGAGCAAGTATTCGTGGCGACACCGCGGGCCGACGATTCGGTTTTGAAACAGTTACACTACCGCGGATATCGCCGCTGATCTCGGACGCTTCGGAACGAACCATTCGAGAGCGGGATCTTTCCCGAGGGATGATCACTTAAGCGCCGCCGGACAAGGGCCAACTATGTCACTGGAGTCGAGCGCCGACCCGGCCGCCGACGGACGTGCGAACTACGACTACCGAAGCGACGAGGTCGATCGGCCGGCGCTGGTCGACGACCTCGAGCGACTCGTCGGCTGTGACGTTCGCGGCGATTCCTACTCCCGCGAGCTCTATGCGACCGACGCGAGTCCCTACGAGGTGACGCCGATCGCCGTCGCCTTCCCCGAGTCGACTGCCGACGTCGTTGGGATCGTCGAGTACTGCGCCGAACGGGAGATTCCAGTGCTCCCGCGGGGCGGCGGCACCAGCCTCGCCGGCCAGACGGTCAACCGCGCCGTCGTCCTGGACTTCACGCGGCACATGAACGATATCCTCGAGATCGATCCCGACGGGCGGACGGCGACGGTCCAGCCCGGGACGATCCTCGGGACGCTGAACGAGGCTCTCGCTCCCCACGACCTCAAGTTCGCGCCCGACCCCGCTTGGGGCGACAAGAGCGCCATCGGCGGCGCGATCGGCAACAACTCGACGGGATCGCACTCGCTGAAGTACGGGAAAACGGACGCGTACATCGAGGAGTGCGAGGCGGTTCTCGCCGACGGCACCGTGACGACCTTCGGCGAGGTCACCCTCGAGGAGGTCGCCGACCGCGTCGACCCCGAAGGAGGCCTCGAGGAGCGTATTTACGCGGAAGTCGAGCGAATCATCGAGGACGAGGCGGACCTAATCGAGGAGACGTATCCCGATCTGAAGCGGAACGTCTCCGGATACAACCTCGATCGGCTCGTCGCGGAGGCTCGCGGGTCGACGCTTCCGGGCGGCGAAGAGACGGGTGAGCCCGGAACGGTCAACCTCGCGCGGCTGCTGGCCGGCAGCGAGGGGACGCTGGCGATCGTCACCGAAGCGACCGTCTCGCTCGAGTCCGTCCCCGAGACGAAGGCCGTTACCCTACTGTGCTATCCGGACCTCCACGAGGCGATGCGGGACGTCGAACCGATTCTCGCACACGACCCCGCCGCGATCGAGGTGTTAGACGACGTCCTGATCGACCTCGCGCGCGACACCGCGGAGTTCGGGCCGGTCACCGAGATGCTCCCCGAGGGGACCAACGCCGTGTTGCTGGTCGAGTTCTACGCCGAGGACGCCGACCACGGCGAGGAGCTGGTCGCGGGACTGCTCGCCGATCGCCTCCCGTCGGCGACGCCTGCCGGCAAGCCGGCTTCAGACGCTCCGCGTTCTGACGCGGAGACGCTCGCCCTCGAGGCCCTCGAGGCCTACGAGAAGGAAGAACGCGCCCAGCTCTGGAAGCTCCGCAAGTCCGGGCTCCCGATCCTCCTCTCGCGGACGACCGACGAGAAGCACATCTCGTTCATCGAGGACACCGCGATCCCGCCCGCGGAGCTGCCCGAGTTCGTCGAGCGATTCGAAGCGATCCTCGAAGAACACGATACCTACGCCAGCTTCTACGCCCACGCGGGGCCGGGCGTGCTCCACGTGCGGCCGCTCGTGAACACGAAAACCGAGCTCGGCCTCGAGCAGTTACACGGGATCGCCGACGACGTGACCGACCTCGTCGTCGAGCTGGGGGGATCGGTCTCGGGCGAACACGGTGACGGCCGCGCCCGCACCCAGTGGAATCACAAACTCTACGGCGACGAACTCTGGCAGACGTTTCAGGACCTCAAGACCGCCTTTGACCCCAACTGGCTCCTGAATCCGGGCCAGGTCGTGTTTCGGGAGGACAATCCCACGGATCTGCGCGAACACCTACGGTTCGACCCCGACTACGAGTTCGAGGCCGGCTTCGAGCCCGCCCTCGAGTGGGACACCGACAACGGCATGCAGGGAATGGTCGAACTCTGCCACGGCTGCGGGGGCTGTCGCGGCGAGCAGGAGACCACTGGCGGCGTGATGTGTCCGACCTACCGGGCGAGCCGCGAGGAGATCACCGCCACCCGCGGCCGGGCGAACGCGCTCCGGCAGGCCATGAGCGGGAACCTCGAGCCCGATGAGGCCGTCTCCGACGAGTTCGTCGAGGAGGTGATGGGACTGTGTATCGGCTGCAAGGGCTGTGCCATCGACTGTCCGAGCGAGGTCGACATGGCGAAGCTCAAGGCCGAGGTCACCCACGAGTACCACCAGCGCAACGGCGCGACGCTGCGCGATCGACTCTTCGCCAACGTCGCGACGCTCTCGAAGTGGGGCTCCCAGCTCGCACCGCTCTCGAACGCCCTGCCGAAACTGCCGGGCGCCCGGAGCGTTCTCGAGTCGACCGTCGGCATCGCGTCCGACCGCCCGCTGCCGACGTTCCGCGCGACGACGTTCCGGAACTGGTTCGATCAGCGCGGCGGCGCGCGAGTCAGCGAGCAGGCCGCCGACCGGAGCGTCGTCCTCTACCCTGACACGTACACCAACTACAGCCATCCCGACGCGGGGAAAGCAGCCGTCCGCGTCCTCGAGGCCGCGAACGTCCACGTGACGGTCCCCGACGAGCTGGGCGATACGGGCCGGCCGGCGTTCTCGAAGGGCTTCCTCGAGAAGGCCCGCGAAACCGCGCGAGAGAACGTCTCGAAGCTCGCACCGCTCGTCGAGGAGGGACGGGACGTCGTCGTCATCGAACCCTCCGACGCGGTCATGTTCCAGTTGGATTACCTCGATCTGCTCTCCGACGAGCGCGCCGAGCGGGTCGCGGCCGCGACCTACGGCGTCTGTGAGTACGTCGATTCGTTCCGGCTGGACGAGGAGATTGCGTTCGACGAGAACGCGGCCGCCGAATCGCTGACCTACCACGGCCACTGCCACCAGAAGGCCGTCGCCAAGGACCACCACGCCGTCGGCGTCCTGCGCCGGGCGGGCTACGCCGTCGACCCGCTCGACTCCGGCTGCTGCGGGATGGCTGGAAGTTTCGGTTACGAGGCCGAACATGCCTCGATGAGCGACGGAATCGGCGAAATCCTCTACGAGCAGGTCGACGCGAGTGAGGGCGACCGCGTCGTCGCCCCCGGCGCGTCGTGTCGCACGCAACTCGAGCATCGGCCCGGCACCGACGAGAGCCCGCCGACGCCGATCGAACTGGTTGCGAACGCGCTCGAGTGACCACGTTTCAGTTAAACTATATAACCTATGTGTTTCTCCGCGTATTCCCACCCACGAGTGTCCGATCACTGACTATACTCCCACACCCCGGGTGTCGAGTGTAGACGCTCGAAAGCGGAGAGAAGAGCTCGTTTCTGGGCGTGATGGGAATGGGTGATGGTTCTAGGTCTGGTTTGATAGCAAATATCGTATGATAGGATGGAAGGTTTTATTACCTACTACTGGAAACCGGAACCGTACTGGACTATTCGAAGTTCGAACGATGGTTCGAACGAACGGAGCCTTCGATCTCCGTCTCCCTGTCAATTCTCCGTCCGCTCACCGGTAGTTCTCACACGTCTCTCACTGGTTTCAGCTATCTATAGTCCCTACTTCCATTTCCAACAGCGCTCCTTAGGTCATCTGTCGGAGGTTTTCGGCGATCTACACTCGACACCTGGGGTGTGGGGCTACTCGAGTACGGCGGTCCGTTACACCGCATTCGCACTCGAATTTCGATCGCGATTTCGGTCGGCACTCCTCCGATTTGATGGCTAGCACAGCGGGCGTGTGCCGTCGACCGCGCGCGTTCCGGATTCACTCGACGCGAGGATAGACGCAGTATGACGAACGCGCTCGATAGACCCCTTCTTGCTGCTTATTTCCGGCACCTACATCCGACAGTCGGTGACTGCCAATCACTAGTCTATATGTGACCGTCCTCGATACGTGGTGTGTATGGACGACGGCTCCGGTCACGAAGACGGATCTCTGGAGGATTTCTGGGCGACGGAGGACCCGATCTTTAGCCGCAAGGAACTTCTCGATATCGACCTCGTTCCGAACGAGGACCGGATCATCGGCAGGGACAGCGAAATTCAGAACGTCGCCTCGAGTATTCATCCCGCGGTGAAGGGCCAATCGCCGCGAAACACGCTTATCTACGGGAAAACGGGGACGGGAAAGTCGCTCGTCGCGAAACACGTCACCAGGAGCGCCCAGCAGTATTCGGTCGAAAACGGGACGGAGATGGGTCGAGCGTACATCGATTGCACCCAGACGAAGACCGAGACCCGCGTCGTGATCAATCTGGCACAAGAACTGAACGACCCGGAGGAGACCGGTATCAGCATCCCGGTCACTGGCCTCTCGACCGACGTCTACTACGAACGCTTCTGGTCGATTCTGGATCAGCTCTACGACGTCGCGATCATCATTCTCGACGAGATCGACAAACTCCAGGACAACGAGATCCTCATGCAGCTGTCGCGGGCGGGGGAAGCCGGGAAGCTGGACGCCTGTAAGGTGGGGATCATCGCGATCAGCAACAAGATCTCCTTTAAGGAATCGCTCGACGAGCGGATCCTCAGCAGCCTCCAGGACCGCGAGTTCGTCTTCCCGCCGTACGACGCGAACCAACTCCGCGAAATCATGTACAATCGGGAGGACGCGTTCAGGGAGGGCGTCCTCTCCGACGACGTCATCCCGCTTTCCGCCGCCTTCGCCGCACAGGAACACGGCGACGCGAGGAAGGCGCTGGACATCCTCCGAAACGCCGGCGAACTGGCGAAAGACGAGGACGCCGACGAGGTGACCGAGATCCACGTCCGCAACGCTCGAGAGAAGGCCGATATCGACCGCTTCTCGCAACTCCTCGAGGGGCAGCCGACCCAGATCAAGGCGTCAGTGTACGCGCTGTCGATACTCGCGGACCGACACAGCGATCGAGAGGAGTTCGCGACCCGCGAAATCTACGAGATGTACAAGTCCATCACTTCGGACAGCGCCCTCGGGATCGAGACGCTCTCGCAGCGCCGGATGAGCGATAAACTCGATGAGCAGGTCTTTCTGGATATCCTCGGGCGGACCGAACGAGTCGGCCGCGGATACAGCAGCGGCGTGACGAATTACTACTACCTGTTGGAGGATCCGTCCGTCGTCCAGGCCGTTATTCACGACGACGATCGCTTCTCGGAACTCGAACGCCAGTGACTGGAGTCGTAATGTAGTCGATTCCGGAGCGACTGAAGCGTCGGCATCATCGGTAGGAATTCATTCGACACCCGGGGTGACACGGTCCCGATGACGCTCGGTGTGGTACAGTCTTGACGGCGCCCGGTATGGTGCAGGCTCGATTGTTTCACTCACGCCCTCTCGAGTCCCGACGCTCGATTTCATTCGACACCCGGGGTGAGAGACGAGTCGTTCGACACCGAACCACGGCTTTCTCATTCGACGCCTGCGACGGCCGTGTGATTCTCTCGCATTTCACTCGACACCTGGGGTGGTATCGTTCGCATACCCGCTCAGATGGCCGCTACCCCGTGATATGTCGAACCTACATTCGACGCATGGGGTAGTGACTCTCGGCGTTTCACTCGAGTTCACGAAACGACGATTCCGCCGGTTTCATTCGACACTTGGGGTAGCAGTGCCAGTAGCTCTACTCGATTCCTCGGACTGACTCTGCTGGCTGCTTTCACTCGATACTGGGGTACCATCCCACAGTCGATTTCATTCGACACCCGGGGTGACACTTTTAAGCGATTTCACTCGACGCCCGGGGTATCGGACGCACCCCTCCGACGCTACCGGTAGCGACTGCTTTTGGCGCTCGAGACGCGAACTCCCGAAATGAATTTCACTCGACACCCGGGGTGTCAGATTCCTAAGTGTGTGAAAGAGGTCCGTTCCGGGGCGAAATCGCATCCATTTCACTCGACACCTGGGGTGGTGGTATCTCGCAGATTTCACTCGACACCCGGGGTAACCGGTCGCGACGGATTTTCATTCGACACCTGGGGTGAAACGCGACGAGACGAGCGCGCTCCGGCGGAGCGTCCGTTGTGACCCAAATTCGACAGAGCCGGAACCGCCAGGGGTCGGGTTGGTTCGGGTCGGATTGGGTCGGGAAACGCGGCGGCCTCAGCGCCCGACGAGTTCCTCGTAGCGCGCGCCGGTCTGTTTCAGCGTCTCGGTCGAGTAGAGACGTTCGTGTTCGACGGGGAGATATTCCGTTGCCAGGTCGTCGATCTTCGCGTCGACGGCGTCCGAATCGCGGCCGTGGATCATCGTGAACAGGTTGTACGACCACTCTCGGTCGGGCCGACGGGGCCGGTGATAGCAGAGCGTGACGTACGGCAGCCCGCCCGCGCGTTCGCCCCACTCGTCGAGCCGGTCGTCCGGGACGTCCCAGACGACCATGCAGTTCGCGTCGAACCCCGTGACGACGTGGTTGACCACGCAGCCGATCCGCTTGATACAACCCGACGCGACGAGCCGCTCGACGCCCTCGAGAACGTCTCCGACGGCGTATCCGATCTCGCCGGCGATGTCGCGATACGGCGTCGCCGACAGCGGAAACCCGTCCTGGATCGCGAGCAGCAGTTCGGCCTCGAGCGCGGAGAGGTCGCCCGTCGCTTCCTCGCTGATCCGCGTCGCGGAGGAGTCCAGTCGCTCCTCGAGCGATTCGCGCGCGAAGCGATCGGCATTGACGACGGGGAACTCGAGGTCGATATAGTAGTCGGTCAACATCGGCAGATTGAGCACGGGACAGCCCGTTCGCGCCTCGATCTCCGCGAGGATCTCGTCGCGCCGGGCTCGCGAGCCGGCGGTGACGACGAACCACATGTTCCACTCGTGGTCGCGGGCGTAGTTGTGGTTGACCTGCCGGTACTCGTTGATGACGGCCGCGATCTCGTCGAACCGGTCCGCGGGCGCCTGCACGGCCGCGAGGGTCGACGAGCCGATCACCGGTGGATTGAGAACGGCGCCGAACCGTCGGACGATTCCCGACTCGTGGAGGCGCGTCACGCGTTCGAGCGCCTCGTCCTCGCCGATCCCCAGCGCGGCACCGATCGATCGGAAGGGCCGCTCCTCGACGGGGACGCCGCTCTGGTAGCCGTCGATGATGGCCGCGTCGACGTCGTCGATCCCCTCGCGCCAGTCCCCCGAGAGGGTACTCATTGTCAGCCCTAGGGAGAACGGCACCGTATTGCTTTCGGGTCCCTGCGGCGAACGGGAATCAGTCCTCGTATTCGCGCAGATGACTGTCTCTCATGTGTGACTATTGAAACGATTATAGCAGTGGTGGACGTTATCATTATACATGGCACTCACCGAACCGATCGCGATCGAAGGCGACGAGCGAGAACAGATCTACGCGTACGTCGAGACCCACGGCGCGGTCGATCGAGATCGAGCCAGGGAGGCGCTCTTCCCTGAGGATCCGCCGGGAGATCCCCAGTATACGCGAGCGTTCCGCCACAACGTCGCGATCCTGAAACGAGACGGGTATCTCGAGGAGGACGACGACGGAACGTTGCGTATCGCCATCGACGTCGAGGACGAGCGCGAGGAGTTCTTGACCGAGGACGTCGACGTCACGATTCGGCCCGCCAGACAGGAGGACCTCTCGGGCATCGTCGGCGCGATGCGACGGCTCGTCGAGGGGATGACCTACATCGAGGCCGAGACCGTCGCCGACGAACTTGACCACGAGAACGTCCTGCTCCGGCACAACGAGTTCGAATCGCGGATGTTCTTCGTCGCGACCGTCGACGAAGAGGTCGTCGGCTGGGCCCACCTGCACGTCCCCAACTTAGAGAAGCTTTCTCACACTGCCGAACTCACGGTCGGCGTCTTGGAGGAGTATCGCGGGATGGGGATCGGGAACGAACTGCTCGATCGCGCCCTCGAGTGGGTGCGCTCGCAGGGCCACGAAAAGGTCTATCAGAGCGTCCCCTCGACCAACGAGGCGGCCATCGAGTTCTTCGAGGATCGAGGGTGGGTCGTCGAGGCCGTCCGGGAGGACCACTACAAACTCGAGGACGAGTACATCGACGAGGTGATGATGGCGATCGAACTGTGATCGCCTGACGGCCGCGGACCGTCGATCCCGCGTCGAACCCGTCCTCGACGGTCCGAGATAGCTTGGAATCGAGACGATTTCGCGGGGGAGCACTACCGGAAACGGGACCCTTTTGCGGGGGCCGTCCGAACGAACGCACATGGCGCAGGCATCCCAGGAGTTCGGTGAGTGGCCGCTGAAACGCCTGATGACGGAAGTCGTCGGCTCCGGTCCCAAGTCCGCCGACGACATGAGTCGCGAGCAAGCCCGCGAGGCCTTCCAGCGGATTCTGGCGGGCAAGCCCGACGCGACGACGCTGGGGGCGTTCTGGCTGGCCAATCGCTGGAAGCGCAACAACCCCGAGGAGCTGGCCGGCTACACCGACGTCATGCGCGAGGAGTCGGTCGTCACCGCCGAACCCGAGGCCGATCCGGTCGACTGCGGCGCGAACTACGACGGGAAGCACAGTTCGGCCGTCCTCGGCGTCGGCGCCGGCCTCGTGGCCGCCGCCGCGGGCACGCCGGTCGTCGTTCACTCCGGCGACCGCGTCCCGACCCAGAAGGCCACGGCGTACAAACACGTCCTCGACGAACTCGGGATTCGAACCGACCTCGAGCCCGAAGAGAGCGCCGACATGGTCGACGAGACCGGCTTCGGCTTCTACTACCAGCCCGCGTTCAACCCCGGTGTCCACGACCTCTACGACCGTCGCGACCAGATGGGCGTGCGGACGTTCGTCAACACGATCGAGACCGTCGGCAACCCCGCGAACGCCGACGTCCACCTCGGCTCGTTCTACCACCTCGCGTTCGCGAAGAAGCTGACCGATCTCATCCGGGAGAGCG
The DNA here is from genome assembly GCF_000025325.1 of Haloterrigena turkmenica DSM 5511. Classification (NCBI taxonomy): domain Archaea; kingdom Methanobacteriati; phylum Methanobacteriota; class Halobacteria; order Halobacteriales; family Natrialbaceae; genus Haloterrigena; species Haloterrigena turkmenica. Next base: position 546,456 of record NC_013743.1, read on the forward strand.
ACCACCTCGACTACTCGCGGGCCATCTTCTTCCAGGGAATGGAGGGCTACGACGACATCCGCCCCGGCTACACGAAGGTCGCCGAGTGGAACGAGGGCGAGGAACTCGAGGACTACGAGATCGAGACCGCCGAGTACGGCATGGAGATGGAAAACGAGGACCTTGAGGTCGACGACGTCACCGCCGATTCGGCGTCGATCACCGAGGCGGTGCTCGCCGGCGAGCGCGACGACCACTTCGCCGACGCCATCGCCCTCAACGGCGCGTTCCGGATGTACGCCCGCGAGGACGTCGATACGCTCGAGGCGGGACTCGAACAGGCCCGCGACGTTATCGCCGACGGCAGCGCCGAAGCGGTGCTCGAGGACCTGCGAGCGTTCTGAGACGCGCCGTCGATTTTGCGACTGACGAGCGCGCGGTCGTCACTGCGTCGGTTGTCAGAGACGCGCTCGTCCGCGAACGAAGCGCCGATTTCCTCGAGTCTCGTTTCCATCAGCGACGCCACCGACCGTTCGATGTCCATATTCTGCAATTACCACTGTTTCAGCTTCGACACATTCTATCAAACACTGAATCTCTAATCTGCTAAAATAATGAACGAATTTATATTCCTAGCGTCCGATTCCGCGAGTATGCGACTCGAAGACAAAACCGTCGTTATCACAGGTGCGGGCGCGGGGATCGGTCGGGAGACGGCACTGCGATGCGCCGACGAAGGCGCGCGGGTCATCGTCACCGACGTCGACGTCGAGGGCGGCGAGGAAACCGTCGAACTGATCGCCGAGGCCGGCGGCGAGGCCGAGTTCGCCGAACTCGACGTCACCGACAGCGATCGGTTCCACGACGTCGTCGACACCGTCGCCGAGGACTACGGCCTCGACGTGATGATCAACAACGCCGGCACCGGCCATCCCGGCGGTCCGCTCGAGGACCTCGACGAGGAGGTTCGGGACTTCGTGGTCGATATCAACATCAACGGCGTCTGGAACGGCTGTTCCGCGGCCTTGCCCCACATGAAAGACCAGGGCCACGGCGCGATCGTCAACGTCGGCTCGCTGGCGAGCATCCTCGGACTCCCACATCAGGCCGCCTACGCGACGACCAAGGCCGCCGTGTTGAACCTGACCCGGACCGTCGCGGCGGAGGCCGGCCCCTACGGCGTCCGCGCCAACGCCGTCTGTCCCGGTTTCACGGAGACCCAACTGCTCGACGAGTATCTGGATCAGCAGAGCGATCCGGAGCGGGCCCGCGAGGCGATGGTCGAGGAGTACCCGCTCAAGCGGCTCGGCGAACCCGAGGAGATCGCCGACGCGATCCTGTTTCTCGCCAGCGACGAGGCCTCGTTCGTCACCGGCCACGGACTGGTCGTCGACGGCGGCTATTCGGCCTGAGAGCCGCTTTCGGATCACCAATCGGTACCGAACCGAAACGGCTTTTTCCACTGCCTTCGTTTCGTTCCAGTAACACGTCCGCCATCGGACGACGGTCCCCATGACGCTCGCTCCAGCACTCGTCGACGTCGGCAGCGCGCTCGAGGAGGCGACCGGCGCCGGTCGATACCTCCTCGTGTTCGTCCTCGCGATGATTCCGGCGGTCGAACCGTTCATCGTCATCCCGGTCGCGATCGGACTCGGCTTCGATCCGACCGCCACCGGCGCCGCCGCCTTCGCCGGCAGCGCCACTGCGGTTGGCGCCATCGTGATTGCCCACGAACGACTCACGGCGTGGTGGACCCGCCGACGGGGCGGTGACGACCTCGACTCGAGTGACCGGTACGGTCGCGCGCGGCGGCTCTGGAAGCGCTACGGAATCGTCGGGCTTTCGTTCGCCGGCCCGATACTCGCCGGGATCCACCTCACGGCGCTGCTGGCAGTGGTCGTCGGCGAGGACACGCGGTTGACCGTCGGCTGGCTCACGGCCGGACTCGCGGCCTGGACGGTCGCTCTCGTCGGCGGTTCGATCGCCGGCATCTCGCTGCTCGGGCTCCGCTGAACGCTCATTCCGTGGGCTCCGCTACCCGGTCTCCCCGCGGACCAGCGCGACGCTCGCGAGCTGGTCGCCCGCGGTCACGGTCGCCTCACGGGTCAGCGCGTAGAGGATTCCGTCGCGGTCCGCGACCGCCTCGTGGCGCGGTTCGTACGTCCGCGGATCGTAGACGGTTCCGAGTGGCGTCCCTTCGGCGATATCCTGGCCGACCTCGAGCCCCGGTTCCGGGCGGAAGAGGCCGGAGCCGTCGGCGGTGACCTGTCCGAGGTGGTTGCGCGCGACCGTCTGGTTTCGCTCCGGAACGTCGCCGGGGAGCAACCCCATATACCGGCAGACGCCGAGCAGTCCCTCGACGCCCTCCTCGACGGCGTCCTCGAGGATCTGCTTGTTGTGGGCGAGTTCGGGCGTGATCGAGGGGATCCCCTCCCCGGCGGCAACGACGCGGAGCTTCCCCGCGAAGCCGCGCCGGTGCCACTCCTCGTTGGCGTCCTCGTCGGCCTCTTCGGAGAGCAGCAGGTCGGTGCCGAAGGCTTCGGCGAGCGCGCGCGACCGTTCGTCGCCCTCACGGTAGACGACGTGGGGGTACATGTCGGGGCTCCCCGTGTGGAGGTCGACGATGGCGTCGGCGCGGCTCACCTCCGTCCAGAGTCGCGCGGCCATCTGCTGGTGGAGGCTCCCGTTCACGTCGCCCGGCCAGATCCGGTTCATGTTCGGGTTGACGCTGTCGAACTCCTCGGGTGTGATGTAGGAGACCAGATCGAAGGTCAGCGGGTTCGCGACGGGGACGGCGACGATCGTTCCCGACAGCTCCTCGAGGGGCAGCCGCTCGTGGAACCGCCGGAGCGTCTCAGTCCCGTTGATCTCGCGGCCGTGCTGGGCGGCTTGCACGTACAGTGTCGGCCCATCCTCGGCGCCGCGATACGTGTGGAACGTCGTCGTGAGTTCGACGCCGGAGGGCAGTCTCGCGAGCGTCACCTCCTCGACCGTGTGGGTTCCGGTGTGCTGACTCATACGCCGTCGTTCCATGTCCGGCGGTATGTAGCTGCGGCCGGCCTGTTGCCGGTATCGCTCGAGATTACGAACGCAACCGCTCTGAGTGAAGTATACTAAATCATCTTCACATCTTCAGCGATGAGTACAGGGGAACGACTGTCCGGCCTCTACCCATTCACCCGATTACTCACACAACGATTATACAGATGGCAGCATTTGAACCGACAATGACCGATAGCTGTGCGACGCCGCATAGTGGCTACTCCCAGACACTTTTGCTGGTAGAGGATAATCCGGGTGACGCACGGCTGATCAAGGAAGCATTCAGTCCAGCACTTGCGGACCGACTCCGCGTCGTTTCGACGGGAGATGAGGCGCTCGATTTCGTTAATCAACGTGGAGAATACGTAGATGCCCAGCGGCCGGACCTCATCCTCCTCGATTGGCATCTCCCCGGCATAGATGGCGGGAACGTATTAGCCGAACTGAACTCCGATTCGAATCACCGTCGTATCCCCGTTATCGTATTGACGGGATCACAGTCTGCACAGGAGGTCCGCGATGCGTATACAAAGAATGCGAACGCCTGTATCAGCAAGACAGCGGAACCGGACGAACTCGAAGAGACACTTCGTGTGCTCGAGAACTTCTGGTTGACTGCCGTGCGGCTCCCTTCTCCTGCCAACGAGGTGTGACCCTCTCTCGCGCTACGATACGTTGCAGGTGGTCGTCCTGTTCGCATGTATGGGGAGGCAGTATGTTTCCTGAAACTGGTGTGTACGTGCCGTGAACGGATCGAGGGCGATGAGAGCAGATATCGACGGCTCGAAGCGAGGGAGCAGCGGTCGAGACCACTACCGTTTTCCGTAGCCCTGCCGTCTCGCCGGACATGGGAGACGTTACTGCCACCCTGCACACGAACCGCGGCGATATCGAAGTCGAACTCTACGACGAGCGCGCGCCGCGGACCGTCGACAACTTCGTCGGTCTCGCGACCGGCGGCAAGACCTGGGAAGACCCCGAGACGGGCGAGGAGGTCGAGGGCGAGCCGCTGTACGACGACGTCGCCTTCCACCGCGTCATCGAGGACTTCATGATTCAGGGCGGCGACCCGACCGAGACCGGTCGCGGCGGCCCCGGCTACCAGTTCGACGATGAGTTCCACGACGAACTGCGCCACGACGACGAGGGCATCCTGAGCATGGCCAACTCCGGGCCCGACACCAACGGCTCGCAGTTCTTCATCACGCTCGACGCTCAGCCTCACCTCGACGACCGCCACTCCGTCTTCGGCAAGGTCATCGACGGCATGGACGTCGTCCACGAGATCGGGAACGTCGACACGGACCCGAACGACCAGCCGCGTGAGGAGGTCGTCCTCGAGTCGGTCTCCGTCGACTACGAGTAACGACCGAACTTCGGGGGCCGTCACTGACGGCGACGGCGTCCGAATCGCCGTCACTGCCCCTCGAGTGACGAGATATTCGACAGCGGCCGGACAAAGACGTTTTACCGCCGCCGCCACTGTATTCCGGTGAATGGGATCGTCGTCCACTGACGCGGATCACCGCGCGCAGCTTCACCGGCAGGAGGTCGTCGCCGACCTCAGCCAGCAGGCCCTCGAGACGGGGGATCTCGACGGGGTACTGGCCGATGCGGCGCTCGCTATCACGGAGACGCTCGATATCGAGTACTGTTCCGTGTTCGAACTCCGACCCGATCGAACGGCCGCCGTGTTGCGCGCCGGCGCCGGCTGGCCGACCGATCGACTCGGGTCGACCACCGTGTCCGTGGAGCGGACCTCGTGGACGGGCGACGCGGTTCGCGAGGCGGAGCCGGTCGTTGCCGACGATCTCGACGCTGAGTCGCGGTTTTCCATCCCAGAGGCGCTCACCGATCGCGACGTCGCAAGCGGCGTCGCCGTCCGCATCGGCCCGGCGGAGCAGCCGTGGGGCGTCCTCGGCGCGTACGCGACCGAGAGCCACGCGTTTTTGGAGGCCGACGTCGACTTCCTCGAGCGCGTCGCGGACGTCCTCGGATCGGCGGTCGAACACGCCCGCACACGGCGTGACCTCGAGCGAACGGAGCGCCGGTTCGAAGCGATCTTCGAGGATCCGAACATCCTCGTGGGACTGCTCGATCCGGACGGTACGGTCCGGGACATCAACGGGACGGCGATGGAGTACATCGACGCTGACCTCGAGGACGTGACCGGCGAGTTGTTCTGGGAGACGCCGTGGTGGGGCGAGGGCAGCGACGCGCGGGACGACGTCAAGCGGTGGACCGAGCGGGCGGCGGCCGGCGAGTACGTCGAGTTCGAGGCCGATCTCACGCGACCGGACGGCGAGTGGTACACCCTGAACGGCGCCTTCCGGCCGGTCACGAACGAGGAGGGGGAGGTCGTCTCGGTGATCGTCTCCGACCGCGACGTGACCGAGCGCAAGGCCCGCGAGCGGGAACTCGAGGAGTCCGAACAGCGCTACCGGACGCTGGTCGACCACTTCCCCAACGGCGCCGTCGCCCTCGTCGACGAGGACCTGACCTACCGGACCGTCGGCGGGAGCCCGACGGACACGGCCGACGCCACGGCCGATGAAATCGAGGGCGAACCGGTCGCCGAGGCCGTTCCGCCGTCGCTGGCCGACGAACTCGTCCCGCGCTACGAAGCCGCCCTCGAGGGCGAGTCGACCGCGTTCGAGACGACCGTGAACGGACGCGTCTACGACTTTCAGCTCGTCCCGGTCCGGGACGACGACGGCGAGGTGTTCGCCGCGCTCGGCATGTCACAGGACGTCACAGAGCGTAGGAAGCGCGAACGTCAACTCGAGGAGTCCGAGCAGCGCTACCGGACGTTGATGGAGTACTTCCCGAACGGGATCGTGACGCTGTTCGACCTCGATCTCCGGTACGAACTGGCGGCCGGGCGCGGATTCGACCGCATTCCCGTCGACCCCGCGGACTTCGAGGGAAGCCACGTCAGGGAGGTCTGGGACGACGAGGCCGCCGACACCCTGCAACCGGTGTTCGAGGCCGCCCTGGACGGCGAGGAGCAGTCGGTCGAACTCGAGTACAACGACCGCGTGTGGATCGTGCGGGTGGTCCCGATTACCGACGAACGCGGCGATGTCTTCGCGGGCATGACCATGGCCCAGGATATCACCGAGCGCAAGCGACACGAGCAGTACCTCCGGGAGACGACGGCGCAACTCGAGGCCGCGACCGAAGCGGGCGCGGTCGGCACGTGGGAGTGGCGCGTTCCGGAGGACGAGATCGTCGCCGGCGAGACGTTCGCCGAGACGTTCGACGTCGATCCGCAGGCGGCCCGCGAGGGCGTCTCGAGCGAGCGGTTCCTCGAGTCGATCCACGAGGACGACCGCGCCCGCGTCGAGGCGAAGATCGAGGCAGCCTTCGAGTCCTGCGGGGAGTACGAGGCGGAGTACCGCGTCAGAACTGCCGACGGCGACCTCCGATGGGTCGTCGCCCGCGGTCACGTCGAATGCGACGAGGACGGGGACCCTGTCAGGTTCCCCGGCGCGCTCACTGACATCACCGAGCGGAAACACGCCGAGTTGGAACTGCAACGGAACAACGAGCAACTCGAGACGCTGTTCGACGTCCTTCCGGTCGGCGTCGTGGTCGCAGACGCCGACGGTCGGATCCGCCAGGCCAACGATACCGCCAGGGAAATCTGGGGCGGCGACGTGTTCAACACCGACACCGTCGCGGAGTACGAGCGGTATCCGGTGTGGTCGGCCGATTCCGGCGAGCGGATCTCGCCGGAGGAGATGACGCTCGCGCGCGTCCTCGACGGCGAGGAAGTGACGGAACCCGACATCTACGAGATCGAAGCCGACGACGGCGAGCGCCGGATCGTCCGCGTCGAGGGAATGCCGGTCCGGAACGAGCGCGGCGAGGTGGCCCGCGGCGTCGTCACCCTCACGGACATCACCGACCGCCGGGAGTCCCAGCGTCGCCTCGAGGAGTCCGAGCAGCGCTACCGGACGCTGATCGACCACTTCCCCAACGGCGGGGTCGGACTGTTCGACGAGAACCTCGAGTACCAGATCACCGGCGGCGAGGCGTTCGACGAGATCGGCGCCTCCGCGGACGATATCGTCGGTCAGACGCTCTGGGAGCGGTATCCGTCCGAGATGGCGGAGCGCCTCGAGCCGAAGTTCAGGGCCGCGCTCGAGGGCGAGGTCAGTTCCTTCGAGATGGCGTTTCACGACCGGGATTGGATGGCGTACACGGTTCCCGTCATGGACGACGACGACGAGATCTTCGGCGGGATGGTCATGGTCCAGGAGATCACCGAGCGAAAGGAGCGCGAGCGGAAACTCCGCGAGCGCGAGCGTCGCCTCGAGCAGTACAAGGAGTACATCGACGAGATCCTCGACGCCATCGACGACGTGTTCTACGTCATCGGCGAGGACGGCTCGCTACAGCGGTGGAACCGGAGCGTGACCGACGTAACCGGCTACTCAGACGAGGAGATCGCTGCGATGGAGCCGACGGACCTCTTTATCGACGACGATGTCGAGGACGCCCTCGCAGCCATCAGAGCGGGATTCGAAACGGGGTCGGTCAACGTGGAACTGACGGTTCGGACCAACGACGGCGACGCCGTCCCCTTCGAGTTCAACGCCTCGCGGCTCGAGGATCCCTGGGGGAACACGGTGCTGGCCGGAATCGGACGCGACATCACCGATCGGCTCGAGCGCGAGAAACACCTCGAGCGGTACGAAACGATCGTCGAGACGGTCAATGACGGCGTCTACGTCGTCGACGAGGACGGGCGCTTCACGATGGTCAACGAGACGTACGCGTCGATGGTCGGCTACGAACCGGACGAACTCGTCGGCGAGCACGTCTCGATGGTCGTCGACGACGACGTCTCGGCGCAGGTCCCGAAGCTAATGGCCGAACAGACCGATCGGCCGACGCTGGAGGCGACGGTCCGAACGGCCGACGGCGACCGAATTCCCGCCGAGGCGACGTTCGCGATGTTACCCGAGGACGACAGCCGGTGGCACCGCGTCGGCGTCGTCCGGGACATTAGCGAGCGCAAGGAACGCGAACGCCGACTCGAGGAGTCGGAGCGCCGATACCGGACGCTCGTCGAGAACTTCCCCGGCGGTGCGGTGGGGCTGTACGACGAGGACCTCGAGTACATCGTCGTCGGTGGCGAGGCGTTCGACGACCTCGGCATTGAGGAAGACGAGGTCGCCGGGGCGACGGTCGACGAACGGTTTTCGGACGAGCTCGTCGCGGAGATCAGACCGTACTTCCGGGCCGTGTTCGAGGGCGAGTCGAACACGTTCGAGTATCAGGCCCACGGACGGGACGTCTGGGCCCACACCCTCCCCCTTCGAAACGAGGACGACGAGATCTTCGCGGGCATGGTCATGGCCCAGGACGTCACCGAACGCAAGGAGTACCAGCGCAAACTCGAGGAGTCCAACGAGCGCTTAGAGCGGTTCGCCTACGCGGCCTCCCACGACCTCCAGGAACCGCTCCGGATGGTGACGAGCTACCTCACGCTGCTCGAGAACCGGTACGCCGACGCCTTCGACGAGGACGGGCGGGAGTTCCTCGAGTTCGCGGTCGACGGCGCCGATCGGATGCGCGAGATGATCGACGGCCTGCTCGAGTATTCCCGCGTCGAGACGCGGGGCGACCCGTTCGAACCGATGGATCTCGACGATATCGTCGACGACGTCCTCGAGGACCTCCAGTTCCGGATCGAGGAGACGGACGCCGAGCTCACCGTTGAGGACCTCCCGCGCGTCGAGGGCGACGCCAGCCAGTTGCGGCAGGTGTTCCAGAACCTGCTGTCGAACGCGCTCACCTACAGCGGTGACGAGCCGCCCCGGATTCACGTCGGCGCCGAGCGCCGGGATGACGAGTGGGTGATCTCGGTCGCGGACGAGGGGATCGGCATCGATCCCGAGGATCAGGATCGCGTGTTCACAATCTTCGACCGCCTCCACAGTCGCAGCGAGTACGATGGGACCGGTATCGGGCTGGCGCTCTGTGAGCGGATCGTCGAGCGCCACGGCGGGGAGATCTGGGTCGACTCCGAACCCGGCGAGGGCTCGACGTTCTCCGTCGCCCTCCCCGCCTCCCGCGACTCGTAGCCGTCGCGACCGAAACCGGCGAACGCGAGGGGTACCCGACCCGTTTACCCGCAATATCTCGTAGCGAGCCCATGAGCTGGACTGCCGCCGATATCCCCGATCAGCAGGGTCGAACGGTCGTCATCACGGGTGCCAACAGCGGTATCGGTCTCGAGGCGACGCGCGAACTCGCGCGCAACGGTGCGACGGTGATCATGGCCTGCCGGAGCGCGGCGCGGGGCGCGGAGGCCGTCAGCGATATCCGCTCGGACGTTCCCGACGCCGACCTCCGCGTCGAGGAGTGCGACCTCGCGGACCTCGAGTCGGTCCGGTCGTTCGCCGACCGCCTCGACGGCGAGGACCTCGACGTGTTGATCAACAACGCCGGCGTCATGGCGATCCCCCGCTCGGAGACCGAAGACGGGTTCGAGACCCAGTTCGGCGTCAACCATCTCGGTCACTTCGCGCTGACGGGACTGCTGCTCGAGAACCTGGGACTGAACGAGGACGGCGACTCCCGGATCGTCACCGTCTCGAGCGGCGTCCACGAGAGCGGCGCGATCGACTTCGACGACCTCCAGGGCGAGGCGTCCTACGACGAGTGGGACGCTTACGCCCAGTCGAAACTGGCCAACGTGCTGTTCGCCTACGAACTCGAGCGCCGGCTGCTGACGGCGGACGCGAACGTGAAGAGCAACGCGGTCCACCCGGGCTACGCGAACACGCGCTTGCAGTTCCGCGGCCCCGAACAGCGCGGTAGCCGGATCCGGAAGGCGGCGATGAAGGTGATGAACACCGTCCTCGCGCAGTCGGCCGAGATGGGCGCGCTGCCGACGCTGTACGCCGCGACCGCGCCCGAGGCCGAGGGCGGCGCCTACTACGGTCCCGGCGGACTCATGAACATGCGCGGCACGCCCGAGCGCCAGGCCTCCTCGGAGCGCTCCTACGACGAGGAGACGGCGCGCCGACTGTGGGACGTCTCGAGCGACCTGACCGGCGTGACCTACGACCGGCTGCCCGAACCGGCGCAGCCGGTGGAACGGTAGCCCGCGTCTACCTCGGCTACCGACACGCGCCGATCGCCCGTAACGGACCCGACCCGTTCGGAACGTGTTCGGCGGACAGTGCCAGCAGCACTCTTAGATACGCCTGATTCGAACCCCGAATGTGAGTAACACTCATGAGAAACGATAACGACAGGTCACTCGTTTCGCGTACCATCGAGGGGGTGGAGACGCTAGTCAGCACGGAATCCGGTGAGATCTTCGTCGACGTCCCCGCGGCGAACGCCCGCTACGTCCGCGTCGAGGAGGGCGATACGATTCAGGAAGGCGATATCCGCTCGCGGTCGGCGGACGAACTCGCGTCCGAATCGCTGCGGAAGTGGAGGGTAGAGTCGATCGGACCGGAGACGATCATCGGAACGGATCGGGAAACGGACGAGCGACGCGAATGGGATCGCGAGGAACTCGAACAAAAGCTCGCGATCGGGTCGCTCAGCACGAGCCTCAGCGGGTTCGAGCGAGCGACGGTTAGCGGAACGGCGGACGCATCGAACGGGGAACCCGTCACCGTGACCGTGTACGGAAACGATAGTCGAAAGTTCACACAGACGTACCGCCCCGTCGATGATACCGACCGCGACGAGCGCCGTCTCGAACTGGCGACCGCTGACGAGCGTGTCGAGGCCTTCGACGACGACCTCCGCGAGCGGTTCGATAGCACGGTCGCGCTCGCACTGCGAAACGAAGGGTACGCGGTCTGACCGACGAACGGCCGGTTCCGCGGCGTTCGAATCGCCGCGCGGTCTCGTCGCGTCCCGGTCGCGGTAACCGTAACGCGAAAGGTCGCACGGACTAACTCCTACCTAATGAGCGACGACGGTATCCAGCGCGCGAGCGACGTCGGCTCGTCGGACGCCCCGCCGGTCGAGGAAAAGCCCTACAAGATCGTTTTCGAGGCCAACAAGTGCTTCGGCGCGGGCAAGTGCGCCGAGGTCAGCGACAACTGGGAGATGTCCCTCGCCTCGGGGATGGCCCAACCGAACGAGTACTTCTTCGGCGAGGAGGACCTCGAGCACAACGTCCGCGCGGCGGAGATCTGTCCGGCCAAGAAGGACGACGGCTGCATCCACGTCGTCGACCGCCGGACCGACGAGGAGATCGCGCCGGACCCCCACGGCGACGGGACGCTGAGCGTCGACTGGTAGCGACTCGAGCGGGACTTCCTCGGTCCGCTCGCTCACTCCGTTCGCTCGCGGTACACATCGAAACGCACATCCCACCGCGCGGACAACGATCGATTGCTTTCTGTGCGAGGGTAGCCAAGCAGGCCAACGGCGGTGGGCTTAAGACCCGCTCCCGTAGGGGTCCTTGGGTTCAAATCCCAACCCTCGCATGTCGCCGCGAACACCCCGTGAGCGGCGACTGCGTTCTTGGATTTGAATTACGCAAGACGCAGCGCGAACGGAGTGAGCGATCGTCTTGCGGTGGTTCGAATCCCAACCCTCGCATACCGACTCGAGCGACAGTGAGAGTCGTGTCTGCGAACGCGGGATTCGAACGAGACGAGTCGAAGCGTCCGAGCGAACCCTCGCCTTTCTGTCGGACTGTACCGCGATCGCCAGCGGTCGGACGGGGGCAGTAATCAATCTCTCCACATGTAGTGTTCGATACCGACAGCGCAGTAGCGTAATGGCAACCGCAGTATACGCAAGTGCCAATTGCTTTAGGAAGAGGTGCTTTCCGGGTCGGTGTTCTTGCTCAAGGTAGGCATCGTTATGAAACAAACAGAGGCATTCCGCGTTCTCGCGAGCGCCGACCGTCAGCTCGTCCTCCACGAGCTACTGGAACACGACGGGGCGGCCGATATCGACGAAATCTCTCAGCAGGTGGCCGCTCGGCGACACCGCCTCTCGTCCGGTAAGATCGACGACGGGATGATCGAGCGCGCACACGTCCGGCTCGTCCACGCTCACTTCCCGCATCTCCAGGCGCGAAATCTGATCGATATCGACTGGGACGACGAAGCAGTCGTGTTGACCGACGACGAGTGCGTCGACCAGCTCCTCAAGGCCGCCGAAGAGTTAGAGAGCTGGCCGCCGACGGATCTGCTCGAACGGCCGTCGCGCAGCCGTTGAGAGGGTTTCGAGACAGCCAGGAATAGCGGACCGTACTGGTTCCCTGAGAGTTGCAATTTTATCCTTGCAGCCGCATGCTCAGGTATGGCGTCTGTAGACGAGGCGGACGAAACCGATCTGGGGGAGGCGATCGATATTCTGTTAGTCGAGCCGAACCCCGGCGACACCCGTCTCTTCGAGGAAAACTTTCGCGACGCGAAGCTCATGAACGCCGTCCACGCCGTCACCGACGGTAAGGAGGCGCTCGACTTTCTCCATCAGCGGGGCGCGTACGGCGACGCGCCGCAACCGGATCTGATCCTGCTCGAGCCCCAGCTCCCGGGAACCAGCGGGATGGAGGTGCTCTCCGAACTGAAAAACGAGCCACCGCTGGACGAGATCCGCGTCATCGTGCTCACGAGTTCGGAGATGGGCGAGGAGATCGTCCGCTCCCACGGCCTCGAAGCCGACGAGTACATCCGCAAGCCCGTCGAGACCGAGGAGTTCATCGACTTCGTCCGGGAGGTCGAGGACTTCTGGTTCGCGATCGTCAAAAACGAGTCCGACGACTGAGCGGACCGGGCCGCTTAGAAGGGGTACTCCCGCCGTTCGCGCTGGACGGAGACAACTTTCGTCGTCGTCAGTTCCTCGAGGATCGCCTCGCCGTTGTACCGGCCCATGCCGGACTGTTTCATTCCGCCGAAGGGGACGTGGGGTTCGTCGTTGATCGGCTGATCGTTGATGTGGATCATGCCGGTGTCGATCCCGTCGGCGATCGTCCGCGCCTGCTCGAGATCCTCGCTGTGGACCGACCCCGACAGGCCGTGGATCGTGTCGTTGGCCAGTTCGATCGCCTCCTCGTCGCTCGAGTAAGGGATCACGGGCGCGACGGGGCCGAAGTGTTCGTTCGCCGCGGCGGCCATGTCGTTGTCTGCGTCGGAGAGGACCGTGGGTTCGACGACCAGCCCGTCGGCCTCGCCGCCGGTCTCGAGGGTCGCGCCCTCGTCGACCGACGTCTCGACGTACTCGAGGATCTGATCGCGCTGGCTCTCGTCGATGATCGGGCCGATGATCGTGTCGTCGTCGCGCGGATCGCCGGTCGGGAGGTTCGATGCGCGATCGGTGAGCATCCCGACGTAGTCGTCGTAGACGCTCTCGTGGACGAGGTGGCGGTTGATCGAGATACACGCCTGTCCCTGGTGGAGGAACGAGCCGAAGACACCGCCGTCGACCGCGCGCTCGACGTCGGCCCCGTCGGTGACGACGTGGACGTTGTTGCCGCCCAGTTCCAGCGCCGGGAGCGCGCAGTTTTGCGCCGCGTTCGCGGCGACGCGCTGGCCGATTTCCGTCGATCCGGTGAAAGCGAGCACGCGGGGCGTTTCGTGGTCGGAGATCGCGTCGCCGATCTCGGAGCCTCGTCCCGGGACGACGCTTAGCAGTCCCTCCGGGACGCCGGCGGCCTCGAAGATCCGCGCGAGCAGCAGTCCGCCGGTGATCGGCGTGCTCGAGGCGGGCTTGAGCACGACGCCGTTGCCGGCGGCGAGCGCCGGCGCGACCGCCCGCATCGAGAGGTGCAGCGGGAAGTTCCACGGCGAGATGACGCCGACGACGCCGACGGGTCGGCGCTCGGCGACGTTCTCCTTGCCCGGCGTGATCGAGTCCATCTGCTGGCCCGACATCCGGAAGGGGTAGCTCGCGGCCTGTTGCATCATGCCGCGGGCGGTCTGGATCTCGGCCTCGCACTTGACCCGCGTGCTGCCGGACTCGACGGCCAGCAGGTCGGCGATCTCCTCGCGGTTGTCGCCGACGAACTGGATGGCCGCCTCGATCACGCCCGCCCGCGCCTGCGGCGGTTGCTGGGCCCACGACTCCTGGGCCGCCGCCGCGGCCTCGTAGGCCCGATCGACGTCGTCTTCGGTGCCCGCCGGGACAGTCCCAATCTCCTCGCGCGTATAGGGGTTCTCGACCGACATCGCGTTCCGATCGCCGCCGTCGGTCCACTCGCCGGCAAGGTAGAGCGCGTTCCAGCCGTCATCGGGCGCCAGTGGCAGGTCCGTCATAGCGAGTGGTAACCGTCGTGTGCGCAAAAGGAGCACACTCGCAGACGCAACGTGGATGCGCTCGCTCAAACGAGCACGATATTCGTCCACCGTCGAGGGCTGCCCGTTGCCGACAGCGAGCGCGGCGGATCAGGTCCGGAGCTGCGCGTTCGGCATCGCGAAGCCGGCGACGAGATAGATGCCGACGGCCGCGACGAGCGCCGCCGGGATACCGACGAGCGTGTCCAACTCAACGAACCCCGTCGCGAACACCACGATGCCTGCGGCCGAGAGCGCGAACCCCGCGGCGACTCGGTGGAAACCGCGCAGCGGCGCGGCATCGTCGGCGGGCTCCAGTTCCTCGAGGTCGCCGCCCTCACCCGACTGCATAAACACCGGGGGGAAACAGAAGACGCCGAGTCCGACCAGCAAGCCGGCGATGGCGCCGATCGTGATGTTGTCGAACGTAATGTAACCCATTACCGTGAAGGCGATGATGTCCATCATCCCCGCCGCTGCGCCGATCCGCGTCGGCGTCAGCGGTCCGTCTCCAAACGGGTTCGACTCGGTTTCGCGTGCGGGTTCCATACCTGACATGTAACTCTGAATTAGTTTATACCTGACTATGACTTATCGTCGAGAATAGCCCTCCGATGCCGTTCCCGCCGCACGACTAGTCTGACGGAGCGAGCGACGGCATCGTGATCCGCGCGAAACGGCGGCTCTACGCGCTCGCCGGTATCGCCGCCGGGATCGCTGCGTACCTCGGCGTCGTGGTCTGGCTCTCACCGCTCGCGCCGTAGTCACGACTCCATCGCGGGGAAGTCGATGTACTCGGGCGCCACCGCGTCGGTCGTGTACGTTTCCCGGCCGCGTTTGGTGATGCGCTGATCGTCCGCGAGCATCGCCGTAGCGTCGACGACGAGCACGACAGGATCGTTCGCGTGGCGCTGCCCGACGCGGCGGGCCGCCTCGCGGCTTCCAGAGAGGTGGACCTGCTGGCGGGACATCGGTCGGAGTCCGTCCTCGCGGATCGACGCCAAGGTCGCTGGCGCCGTGCCGTGATACAGTTCGTCGGGGACCGGCTCGTCGGTCGGACCAAGATCAACGTCGACGGAGTGACCGTACGACGCCCGGACGAGCCCGTTCCCGGCTCCGTCGTCGGTCCCGCTGGCGTCCGTCCGTTCGAACCGTCCCTTCGGATCCGTCGCGATCACCGCCGCGACGTGGCACGGCTCCGCCCAGTCGTACTTCGCTTCGACCGCGCCGGCGAGGGCCTCGTAGTCGGTCCAGCCGTGTGCGTCGAGCTCGAGACCTACGTCCTCGGGGAAGTGTCGAAGCGCGCCGCTGACGAATTTCGAGAGCCGACGGCGTCGCTCGCCGGAGAGCAGCAGCGCTCCGCGGGCGTCGCAGACCGGACACCGCCCGTCGGTGCTCGAGTACGGTCCGTGTGCCGCGCAGGTTCGGATCGGCTCCGTCACGGGCGCCCGTACTCGCTCGAGCGAAACCAATCGCTCGATCTCCCAGGCGTCAGTCGCCCGTCCGGAACGACAGGTCCAGCGACGGCGCCGAGTGAGTCAGCGACCCCATCGAGATGACGTCGACGCCCGTGGCGGCGTAGTCGGCGACGGTCTCGAGGGTGATGCCGCCGCTGGCCTCGGCGAGCGCGGCGTAGTCGGCGAGCAGGTCGACGGCCTCCCGCGTCTCCGCGGGGCTCATGTTGTCCAGCAGGACGATATCGGCGCCCGCGTCGGCGGCCCGCGGCGCGTCCTCGACGGCCTCGACCTCGACGTCCAGTTTCGTGGCGAACGACGTCCGCGCCTGGAAGTGTTCGATCGCGCCCTCGAGTCCCATCTCGGCAACGTGGTTGTCCTTGACCATGACCATGTGCGAGAGGTCCAGTCGGTGAGTGTCGCCGCCGCCCGCGCCGACGGCGCGCTTCTCTACGCCGCGCAGGCCGGGCGTGGTCTTGCGGGTCGCGGCGACCCGGACGTCGTCGGATTCGGTGCGGGCGCGCTCGACGACCTCGTTCGTTCGCGTGGCGATCCCCGAGGCGTGGCCCGCGAGGTTGACGGCGACGCGCTCGCCCCGCAGGACTTCGCGTGCGCCTCCCTCGACGCGGAGCAGTTCGTCGCCCGAGTCGATGGCCGTGCCGTCCTCGAGCGCTTCGTTGACCGCGACGCCGAGGTACTCGAAGACGGCCGCCGCGGCCTCGAGGCCCGCCGCGACGCCCGATTCCTTGGCGACGAGGCGGCCGGTGGTCTCGCCGGGAACCTGATTAGTCACGTCGTGGTGGCCGACGTCCTCGCGGAGCCAGCGTTCGACCTGTGCGTTCGTAATCATCGGTGGTCAGTCGTCCGCCGGGGATTCGGGTTCTGCCGTCGCCTCGTCGCCGTCGCTCACGACGTAGTGACAGCCTACCGACTCGTCGTTCTCGCCGGCGGCGCGGGCGATCAACAGGGTGACGACGCAGGCGTTTCGGAGTTCGTAGAGATCCCGCGCCGTCCGCGTCCGGATGTACGCGTCGACCTCGCCCTTGAGCCGCCGGAGGACGGCGCTCGCGCGAGCGATCTCCTCGGGGTCGCGCTCGAGGCCGAGATACTCGTCCATCGTCCGCTTCAGCCGGACGGATTTCTCGGCGGCGAACCGCTCGGGCAGGTCGGGATCGCTGTTGCGGAGGTCGGGCGCCTCGACGACCTCGGGTTCGGCACCGGAATCCGCGGCGTCCTCGCCGGCCCGTAGCCCCCAGACCAAGCCCTCGAGCAGGCTCGTACTCGCCAGCCGGTTGGCGCCGTGGACGCCCGTGCGGACGCACTCGCCGACGGCGTAGAGCCGATCGAGCGACGTTCGCCCGTTCTCGTCGACTGCGATCCCGCCACACAGGAAGTGCTCGCAGGGCGCGACCGGAATCTCGTCGCCCTCGATCCCGCGGTCGCGACACTTCTCAGCGATGGCGGGGTACTCCTCGGCGAACTCGCCCTCAAGCGTACTCACGTCCAGCACGACCTCGCCGGTTTCCTCGCGCTCCGTCTCGACGGCGCGGGCGACGATGTCCCGCGGCGCGAGTTCGGCGTCGGGGTGGTAGTCGTCCATGAACCGCTCGCCGTGGCCGTTGCGGAGCACGGCGCCCTCGCCGCGCAGGGCTTCCGAGAGCAGGAACGGATCGTCGCGCTCCGCGGCGTCGCCGCTTCGCCTCGAGGCGCGTTGCGCCTCGCAGTCGTACGCAGTCGGGTGAAACTGCACGTACTCCATGTCTTCGACCTCGGCGCCCGCGAGCGCGGCCATGGCGATCCCGTCGCCGGTCGCGTCGTCGGGGTTAGTCGAGCGCGTGTAGAGCGCGCCGATCCCGCCGGTCGCGAGGACTGTCGTCCCGGCGAAGACGGGGTGGCCGTCGGGTTCCTCGTCGGTCAGGACGCCGTGCACTCGCCCCTCGTGCGTGATCAGGTCGAGCGCGGCGGTGTCTTGCCGGACCTCGATTCGGTCGTGGTCGTCGACGTAGTTGAGGAACGGCCGGAGGATGTGGGTGCCCGTCGCGGCGTCGACGTGGAGGATGCGATGGTTGGAGTGGGCGGCCTCCCGAGTGTAGTCGAACTCGCCCTCGCTCGTCTCGTCGAACTCGATCCCGAGGGTCTCGAGCAGCACGTCTTCGACGGCGTCGTCGGCGTGCTCGACTAACACGTCGATCGCGTCGGGATCCGCGGTCCCGTCACTGGCCTCGAGGATGTCGCGTTTCAGGCTCTCGGGGTCGCCTCGCGTCGTCGAGATGCCGCCCTGGGCCCAGTCGGTGCTGGCGCCGTCGGGTTTCTCGGCTTTCGTCAGTAAGAGAACCTCGGCGCCCTCCCGGGCGGCCGCGAGCGCGGCCGCACAGCCAGCGATCCCGCTGCCGACGACCAGAACGTCCGCAGTCTCCGGCGTTGCATCCTGCGTTGAATTCGGTGTATCGGTCATGGCTTCGAATTAGATCTCGAGCATGCGCTCGAGCGCGACGCCCGCGAGTTCCTTCTCCTCGGGCGCGACCTCGATGACGTTGCGTTCGCGGCCCTCGACGAGTTCCTCGAGCACCCAGGTGAGGTAGTTGGGGTCGATCTGGCGCATGGCGTTGCAGTCCATGCAGGCGTCGCCACAGAGCGGCAGAACGTTCACCTCGGGGTGCCAGCGCTGGAGGTGCTCGGTGAGGTGGATCTCGGTCCCGATGGCCCACGTCTCGTCGGGATCGGCGTTTTCGACGGTCTCGCAGATCGTCGCCGTCGAGCCCGCTTTGTCGGCGGCTTCGACGACCTCGCGTCGGCATTCGGGGTGAACGATAACCTTCGCCTCGGGGTGTTCCGCCCGAATCTCGGCGATGTGGTCCTCGCGGAACCGCTCGTGGACCTGGCAGTAGCCGTCCCAGAGGATGATGTCGCTCTCGGCGACCTCGTCGGCGTCTTTCCCCTCGGGATCCCACGGGTCCCACTCGGCGATCTCGTCTTCCATGTCCAGCCGGTGGGCCGTGTTCTCGCCGAGGTGTTTATCGGGGAGGAAGAGGACCTTGTCGCCCCTCTCGAAGGCGTACTCGAAGGCCTTGTGTGCGTTCGAGGAGGTACAGACGAGCCCGCCCTGGCTCGCACAGAAGGCCTTCAGGTCGGCGTAGGAGTTCATGTAGGTGATCGGGACGATGTCGGCGTCGGGCGCGGCCGCGGTGATCTCGGCCCACGCGCTGTCGACCTGCAGGGCTTCGGCCATCCCGGCCATCGGACACGAGGCCTCCATGCTCGGGAGGATCACCGTCTGCTCGTCGTCGGTGATGATGTCCGCGCTCTCGGCCATGAACGTCACGCCGCCGAAGATCACGTACTCGGCGTCCGCGTTCGCGGCCTCCTTCGAGAGTTGGTAGGAATCGCCGATGAAATCGGCGTGCTCGACGATCTCCCGGCGCTGATAGTTGTGCCCTAAGATCACGACGTCGTCGCCGAGCGCCTCGAGCGCCGCCTCGATACGCTCCGTACGCTCATCTTCTTCGAGATCGCGGTATCGGGGCGGTAGTTGTTCGAGGTTATCGTATTTGAACAGACTCAAATCGGTCTCCAGCTCCGCCGTTTCCATTTTGACCATTTCACGTCACCTGTGGGTACCTCCATGTCACACCGCTCTGTTGAAGAAGTTTTTCCTTCGATACCGCATACCGGCGGAATACCATCGAGGGATACGCGAGTCGAAAACGGATCATCGGTGGTTCGCGCCGACCTATCGGTCGTTTCCGCTGACAGTCTCTTCTCCTTGTAGTGATCCCTTTCCGCTCGCGTCCCTAGAGACCGTATGGCACTCGAGGAGGTCTTTTCACACTTCACCCGGCGGGACTGGGAGGAGGAATCGCCCGAGGGAACGGTTCGCCTCGCCGTCGTCGGCGTCGGGGGCTTCGCCCGGAAGCGCGCGCTCCCGGCGATCGCCGAAGGCCGGTACTGCGAGACGACGGCGCTGGTTTCCGGCTCGCCCGACCGCACGCGGACCGTCGCCGAGTCGTTCGACGTTCCCCACGTTCTCGGCTACGACGCGTTCCTGGCCGGCGACCACGCGGAGACCTACGACGCGGTCTACGTCGCGACGCCGAACGCCACCCACGGCGAGTACGCCGTCGCCGCCGCGGAGCGCGGGAAACACGTCGTCTGCGAGAAGCCCCTCGAGACGACCCGCGAGCGCGCCGCCGGGATCGTCGACGCCTGCGAGTCGGCCGGCGTGACGTTGATGACGGCCTATCGGCTGCAGACCGAGCCGACGATCCGGCGGGCGCGGGAACTCGTCCGCAGCGGCGTCATCGGCGATATCGTGCAGGTTCACGGCGGCTTCTCGCACCCGCTGCTCGAGGGCGCCGACCCCGACACGTGGCGTCTCGATCCCGACCTCGCGGGCGGCGGCGCGCTGGTCGATCTGGGCGTCTACCCGCTCAACACGATCCGGTTCGTCCTCGAGGACGACCCCGCGGACGTCTACGCCACGACCCACTCGAGCGGCCCGCCGTTCGACGCGGTCGACGAGCACGTCGCCTTCCAACTCGAGTTCGCCAGCGGCGCGACGGCCTCGTGTACGGCCAGCTTCGACGCCCACGCCAGCAGCCAGCTCGACCTGATCGGCACCGAGGGGAAGATCCACGTCGAGTCGCCGTTCGGCGGCGTCGTTCCCCAGGAGATGGTCGTCGAGAGCGGCGACGTCTGCATGGAGTACACGGGCCCGCGGGTCGACGAGGTCTGCGAGGAGTTCGACTACTTCGGCTACTGCGTGCTGACGGGGACGGCGCCCGAACCCGACGGACAGGACGGGCTCGCGGATCTCGAGGCAATCGAGGCCGCCTACGAGTCAGCCGAGACGGGGTGTCAGGTGGAACTCGAGTGATCGGCGTCGGGTAGCTCTCGAGTGACGGTTCGGCGGCTGGACCTCGAGATTCGATGTGGGCCGGCGTATCAGCGCGGACGGAAACGGGCCGATGAAACGTCGCGGCAACACACGGTCTCTGGTGCTCGCGCTGGCAACGGGGAGTACCACCCCCTCCCCAGCCGATTCGCTCGTTCGCATTGCTCACTCACTCATCCCTCGCGCGGCGTTATCGATCGTCCTCATGACGTTCGGC
The DNA here is from genome assembly GCF_000025325.1 of Haloterrigena turkmenica DSM 5511. Taxonomy (NCBI): domain Archaea; kingdom Methanobacteriati; phylum Methanobacteriota; class Halobacteria; order Halobacteriales; family Natrialbaceae; genus Haloterrigena; species Haloterrigena turkmenica. The sequence goes on from NC_013743.1 coordinate 567,309, forward strand.
CGGCCTCGCTCCTCGCGGTCGCGCCTCGCCGGCAGCGCGCGCCACCGCGGTCGCAGTCACTCAGTGATTCCCACGGAGGTACGTTTGGGAACGACTGTATTTCGAGGAGAAAACGACCCTCAGCCCGTCAGGAGGACGCTTCTTCCCACGGCGTCGACTCGGCGTCGACCAGTTCGAACAGCTCGTCGAATTCGTCGGGGAACTGCGCCTCGAGGCGGGCGATCGGCGCCGCTCGAGCCGATCCGCTCAGAGCCGGTCGGGTGCGAGTTCGTCGATCGTCGTCTCGACGACGTCCCTCGAGGCCGGTTCCGGAACGACGACGATGGGGTGGTCGATCCCCGTCTCGGCGACGAGCGTCCGAAGCTGCTCGCGTGCGTCGTCCGGCGTGCCGGCGACGCCGAGATCCGCCAGCATCGCGTCGGTCACCGCGTCGGCGGCCTCGCCCTTCTCTCCGCTGCGCCACGCGTCAGCGATGCGGTCCGCGCGCTCGGGGTACGCCGTCGCGACGGCTCGGCGATACCCTTCGCCGCTGCCGACGTAGTAGGCGATGTGCCGGCGCAGCGTCTCCCGAGCCTCGTCGGGATCCTCGCTGACCGCCGACGGAACGTAGGGCGCGATCGCGATCTCGCTCGGATCGCGGTCGCGCTCGCGGGCCGCGTCCGCGACTTCCTCGAAGGCCTCCTCGAGGTGCGAAAACGGGATGTTGTGGGGGATCCAGCCGTCGCAGAGCCGGCCGACGACCCGCCGGTTCGCCGGCCCGAGACCGGCGTGGTAGATCGGCACCGAGGTCTCGAGCGACGGGAAGTCGGCGGCCGCGAGCACCTCGCCGTCGTAGTCGACGCGGCCGTCGCCGGCGGTGTACGCGCGGACGAGTTCGATCGTCTCGTGGGCCCGCCGGACGGGGCGATCGAACGCCATCCCGTGGAGGTCCTCGACGGCCTTCGGGGTGCTGGTCCCGACGCCGAGCGTGAAGCGGCCGTCCGAGGCCCGCTGCAGCGACGCGGCGGTCATCGCGAGCACGGCCGGTGACCGCGAGTAGACGTTCAGGATCGCGCTCCCGAGTTCGATCTCGTCCGTTCGACACGCCATTTCGGTTAGCTGGACGACGCCGCTCTCGCCCCAGAGTTCGCCGACCCAGACGGCGTCGTAGGCCAGTTGCTCCGCGCGGACCGCGATGTCCGCGAGATCGAGGTCACCGAACGACGTTACCATGAGTCCGACGTCCATGCTCCCGACAACGGGAGCCAACAAGAAAAAAATCGAGCTACCCGTCGAACGAGAACCCGAGGCCGTCATCGGACCCGGGGTCGCTGCCGTCGTCGTAGACGACGATCTCTCCGCCGGCGGTGACGACCACGTCGAACTCGTCGACGCCGAACTCGAGGCCGAACGACGCCGCGTCCCCCCGTGCGGCCGCGTGCTCGAGCAGCCGCTCGAGCGCCTCCGGATCGATCGTCTCCCACAGCGGGTCGATATCTCGCGGCGAGCGATCCGCGACGGTCGAGACTGCACGGACAACCGCACTCGAGAGCTGGCTGGAATCGGTCGGATCGAAATGGACGCGGTGAGCGGGCGAATCCTCGTGGTCGGACAGAAGGCCGTTCATTGCACGTTGTACGCCCGCCAGCGCGTTGAAGGGGCGGACGGTATATGCCTGGCTTTATAAGGGTCAGCGGATGACCGAGTTCTCGATCAGCGCCTTCAGCCCGCGGCGGAGGCGCCCGCTGACGGCCGACGAGGAGACGCCGAGCGCGGCCGCGAGATCCTCGACCGAGGACTCCCGCGGGTCCTCGAAGTAGCCGCGTTCGTAGGCGGTGACGAGCGTCTCCTGTTGAACGGGCGTCAGCCCGTAGCCCTGTCCCAGGTTCCGGTCGCCGTCCTCGGCGTGGTAGAGCCGGTCGACGGTGAAGGCGACGTCCTTGCTCCGACAGTGATCGCGAAATTCCTGTAACCGGTCAAGCTCGGGCACCTCGAGGGTCGCGATCCAGCCCCCGTGACCGCTCGAGGCATGGAGGACTCGCATTCCGAGTTCGGCAGCGCGGGGCAACACCAGCCGTTCCGCCGAGGTCAGCCGCATCCGGTAGACGCGGAACTCGCCCCCGTCGATGACGACCGTCGGCTCCGAGACCGTGGGATCGTCGGCGACGACGCGGTCGAACGCGTCGAAATCGCCGCCGTAGGTCTCGAAGAAGAGGTAGTACTCCCCCGGCCCGGCGATCGTCTGGTACTCGAGTTCGGTAGTCATCTCCGGAAGCGCCTGGATCGTCGGGGTAAGCACCAGCTCGGGGTGGACGAGCGTGATTTCGGCGATGACCCGCGCCTCGCTCATGCGCTACTATTTGTTACCAGTACTCATGAAGCTTGGAGTCCTGGAGTGTGGTCGATGCGGGCTCTCCCCGCCGCCGTTCGGGACCGCCGACGCGCCGTCAGCAGTCGAACCCGTCGAAGACGATGTCGCCGTCGACCATCGTCATCGCCACGTCGATCTCGTCGATCCAATCCGACTGCTCCCACGGTGACGCCTCGAGGACGACCAGATCGGCCCGCTTCCCGACCTCGACGGTCCCGAGACGGTCCTCGTCGAACCCCGCGTAGGCCGCGCCGCGCGTATAGGCCCGCAGCGCGTCGGTAACCGACAGTCGCTGTGCCTCGGTCGGCGCGTTGACGGCGTAGTGGATTCCGAGCAGCGGATTCAGCGGCATACAGTCTGAGCCGAAGGCGAGCGGGACGCCGGCCTCGAGCACCCGCCGGAATCGATTGGTCCGATCCCGCCGCTCGCGACCCAACCGCCTGTCGTAGAGGCCGCCCTCGTCCGCCCAGCGGTGGAAGTTCGGCTGCATCGACGCGACGATACCGGCCTCGGCCATGCGTTCTATCTGGTCGTCGGTCGCCAGTTCCGCGTGTTCGATCCGGTGGCGCCGTCCGCCGGGGTCGGCCGTCGACTCGAGGGCCGACAGCGTCTCCTCGATCGCCGCGTCGCCGATGGCGTGGACACAGACCTGATACCCGGCGCCGTCGGCGCGCTCGATCAGTCCGGCGAGATCCTCGGGGTCGACGACCCACTGGCCGCGGTCGTCGCCTTCTTCCGTCTCGCGTGCTGTGTCCGCACCGTCCGCTTCGTTCGCACTGACGTCCGCCTCGCCCGTACTGGCGTCGACGTACGGCTCCCGGAGCCGCGCCGTTCGACTCCCGAAGCTCCCGTCGGAGAAGGACTTGATCGCGCCCGTCCGGACGCGGTCGCCGCCCGCGTTCGTCGCCAGCCCGACCTCCTCGAGGGCCTCGAGATGGTCGCTCCAGTAGTCGATCCGAACGCGAAGGGGCAGGTCGCCGTCGGCGGCCATGTCGCGGTAGACCCGGGGCGCGACCGAGCCGCGGACCTTGTCGTGAACGCCGGTAACGCCTAACTCGACCGCGCGTTCGGTCGCCGCGGCGAGGACCTCGCGCATTTTCTCGCGGCCGGCGGTCAGTTTCCGGCGGACGGCCTCGGCGGCGTCTTCGACGGCGACGCCGGTCGGCTCGCCGCCCGACCGCCGCAGATCGGAGGCGGGGAGGTCGTCCGCGAGCCGCTCGAGGGCGATCGAGTTCAGCGAGGCGGTGTGCAGATCGACGCGCATCGCGACGACGGGGCGGTCCTCGCTGACGCGGTCGAGTTCCGCGCTCGTGAGCGGTCGCGTCCGCGACTCCGCCCACTCGCTCTCGTCGTAGCCGAAGCCGAGGACCCACTCGCGGTCCGGTTCAGTATCGGCGTGGGCCGACAGCGTCTCGAGGCAGTCTTCGAGACTCGTCGCGGCCGAGAGATCGGCGTGGACGAGGTGCTGTCCGAGCTGTTCCATGTGCGTGTGGGCGTCGACAAAGCCCGGCAGGACGGTCCGGCCCTCGCAGTCGATCACGTCGGTCTCGACGCCTGCGAGGAACGATACCTCGTCGCTGTCCCCGAGACGGACGATCTCGCCGTCGCGGACGGCGACCGCCTCGTGGACGACGTCGGGCTCGTCGAGGGTGTGGACCGCCGCGTTCACGAGCAGGCGGTCGGCGGCGTCGGTCATGCTCGAGAGCGTGTCGGCGAGGGCCAAAACGGTTCGGGAGAAAGTCCCTGCCGGGCTCGGCCAGAAAGGCCGACCGCGGCAGCCCCTTTCAGTCCCACCCGAAAGCCCCGACTCGCTGGGCGTGGGCGCCCAGCGAGTCGCCCCTTTCAGTCCCGCCCGGGATCGGTTGATCAACCGGCCGACACCCGTGGCAGCCCCATCCTTTTCGGACTTTTTCCGGATCGCCTGCCCAGGTGGCGAAGCCGGCCGGCCGATGTTCGCGATCGGGCCAATCATCGAAACTGCGGTAGCGGGTTCGATCTTCGGTGGTGGATTCAATCGGCCGCCTCGGGCCGACCGGAACACGGCCGGCTCGAGCGAAATCGTCGGTCCCGTACCGCTGAGCGTGCAATCGGGCACAAGCTTAACCTACCGGCTCGTGGACCGGCCGGTATGATCGATCGTGACGGCCGCATCGTCTTCGGCTCGCTCCTGGCGTTGGTCCTCGTGCTCACCGTGTCGATCGTCGTCGAGGAGCAGTTCGGCGTCGGCTTGCGGGAGTATCCGGTCCTGTCGTTTCTGGTCTTCGCCGGTCTCGCACTGGCCGCCCCCCAGCTGTATCTCGCCGCGACCGACGACGAGACCGCGGACGACGACCCGACGCGGAGCCGCGTCCAGTTCGCCGCCGTCGCGACGGCGGTCTTCGCGCTCGCCTTCGCCGACGACACGTCGGGAATCAGCTATCTCGTGATCGCGGGCATCGGCTCCTGTGCGGTCCTCGCGCTCGTCTGCTACGAGGCACTGCGCTGGCACCGCGGCTCGAGCGAGGGGAGCCTCTCGCAGGCGCGGTGATCGGCCTCGCGTGCGAAATCAGCAATCCTTAGGACCGACCGCCGTTTTGGGCAACGCATGACAGACCCCGAGGACCTCGTCGAGCGAGTACGCGAGGGCGAGTTGCGCCTGCACGAACTCGAGGACCACGCCGACCACGACACCGCGGCCGAAGCGCGCCGGCTGTTCCTCGAGCGCGAGACGGCAACGGAACTCGAGGCGATCGGCGACTACGCGTTCCCCGCCGAGGCCGCGGAGCCGAACATCGAGAACATGATCGGCGCCGCGCAGGTGCCGATGGGCGTCGTCGGTCCCGTCCCCGTAGATGGCGGCGCGGCCACCGGCGATCACTACCTGCCGCTGGCGACCACCGAGGGTGCCCTGCTGGCGTCGGTCAACCGCGGGCTGGGCGTGATTCGCTCCGCGGGCGGCGCGGACGCCCGTGTGACGAAAAACGGGATGACCCGCGCGCCGGTGTTTCGGGTGGCCGGCGTCGCCGAGGCCGCCGAGACCGTCGAGTGGGTCAACGAGAACACCGAGGCGCTGGCCGAGGCCGCCGAGTCCACGACGAGCCACGGCGAACTGATCGACGTCGAACCGTACGTCGTCGGCGACTCCGTCTACCTGCGCTTCGCCTACGACACCAAGGACGCGATGGGGATGAACATGGCCACCATCGCGACCGGCGAGGCCTGCGAGATCGTCGAACGCGAGACCCCGGCCGATCTCGTCGCGCTCTCGGGCAACCTCTGCTCGGACAAGAAGCCCGCCGCGATCAACGCCGTCGAGGGCCGCGGGCGCTCGGTGACGGCCGACGCCGTGATCCCCGGCGAACTCGTCGAGGACCGCCTGCACACCACGCCGGAGGCTATCGCCGAGGCGAACACGCGCAAGAACCTTACCGGCAGCGCCAAGGCCGGCAGCCTCGGGTTCAACGCCCACGCGGCCAACGTCGTCGCCGCGGCCTTCCTCGCGACCGGCCAGGACGAGGCCCAGGTCGTCGAGGCCGCGAACGCGATCACGACCATGGACGCCCGCGAGCGCGAGGACGGCACCACCGACCTCTACGCCAGCGTCTCGCTGGCCTCCCTCGAGGTCGGCACCGTCGGCGGCGGGACGAAGCTGCCGACCCAGTCCGAAGCGCTCGAGGTGCTGGGACTGCGCGGCGGCGGCGACCCGCCGGGCTCGAACGCCGACGCCTTGGCCGAGATCATCGCCGTCGGCGCGCTGGCCGGCGAACTCTCCCTGCTCGGGGCGCTCTCCTCGCGACACCTCGCGAGCGCCCACGAGGACCTCGGGCGCTGAGTTCCGACCCTCGACGCGTTTTTACTTCGGATAGAAGATTCGACCGCCGAGACGGTCCGACTACGCGTTCTCCGGGGCGGCCTCGCGCTCTTCCGTCGCTTCGTTCCGAGCGCGAATCGTCGTTCGCGCGGTGTAACTGCCGGCGCCGATGAGCAGCACGAGACCGACGAGCATCGGGAGCACGCTCGAGGCCAGCACGACCAGCCCCAGCCCGACGGCCGAAACCGCGTGCGAGACCGCGAAATCCCGCCGCCCGTACGCGCCGTGGAGGAGGGCGACGGCGGCGAACGTCGCGGCGAAGGCGCCCAGCCCCAGCGTCGTCGCGTCGACGCCGAACAGCGTCTCGTCGATGAACCGCCCGTACGCGACGAGCGCGAGCGCCGCTATCGATCCGGCGCCGATCGCCTGCTCCTGTACGTCTACCGTCTCGTCCATGTTCCCGGGTTGTCGGTCGCAGTGCAAAGCCCTGCCGTTCGCTGTCGGTCGGCTACAGCCGTCGGTACCGGCCGCGGCTCTCGCTGACCTCGCCGCGTCCGACGAGTTTCTCGAGCGCGTCCTGTGCGTACTCCGCCGAGACGCCGCGTTCGCCGGCGTAGTCGATGATTTCGTCTTCGGTCGGTCGCTCGAGGTCCTCGAGTGCCCGTTCGACGATCTCCTTCTTGCTGCCGCTGCGGGTCGGTCCGCGCGGGTCGCGCTCGCCGGCGGCCGAGACCTCCTCGACGTCGAGACCGGATTCCTCGAGGTACTCGTCGTCGTCGACGACGCCGTCGGCGACCTCGTCCTCGAGGGCGTTAAAGGAGTCCAGCTCGGCGAATGCCTCGCCCTCGCCCTGCCGGTTCGCGAGCATCGACGCGCGGACGTCGCGGGCGTGGCCGGCGTCGTCGGTTTCGACGAACTTCTTGCGCTTCTCGTAGGCCTTCCGCGCGCCACACCGTGGACACTGGGTCGTCTCGGAGCGACCCTCGATGATCCAGAGGTTCGAACACTCGCTACAGCCGACGACGGCGTACATGACTCGCAGTGGGGCCGCCGGTCAGTTCAAGGTTCGGCAAGCGCGGCGGAAGTGGAAGACGAGGCGGTCCGCGATCGTCTCGAGCCGACGGCTCGAACGACGGGCGAGCGCGCCTCGAGTCCGCGACTGTGGTCGACCGGTCGGCAGTCGGCGATAAGCGGCCGATCGCCGGGACCGGCGGATCTATGTGGATCGTCACCGGTGCTCTTCGTATGGAACGCGTTTCGATCGACGACTGCGAGCCGTCGGAAGCGGCCGACGGCGTCCACCTGGCGCTGCTGGCAGGCACCGACTCGATGAACGTCCAACACTTCGAGATCGAACCCGGCGCGACCGTCGACGAGCACAGCCACCCCCACGACCAGACGGGCTACATCGTGCAGGGCGAACTGACGTTTCTCACCGACGGCGAGGAGATCGTCTGTGGGTCCGGCGACTCCTACGCGATTCCGGGCGACCAGCCCCACGCGGCCGAGAACCGCGGCGACGAGACCGTCCGCGGCGTCGACATCTTCAGCCCGCCGCGGGAAAATCCGAGCTGGCAGGAGGACTGATTCGCTCGAGGGGGTACGCTTCGCGACCGCGAAGTCAGGCGATTACCACGGTGCTCGCCCGCCAGATCGCGTCGTCGAATCGCAACCGGAGGACGGCGCGCAGAGGTAGCCGACCCCCAGCGGTAGCTCCGCGAGCGGCGCGACGGTCTCCGCGAGCCGCCGCCGTCGGCTCTCGAGATCCTGTCCGAGCCCGATGCTACGATCAGATTGTTTCGCTGCCATTTGAGTGACGCACTCGAACCGAACGGCCATAGGAGTAACAGGCCGAGTCCGCTCACCGACTGTACTCTCTCCCCCGCCGATGATTCACTGCAGAATACCACGGAGTTATACAGTTGAAATCGCAAGGTGAGGCAATGGCAACCGAGTCGAAGTCATCGAACTCTCGGGGTATCGGACGCATCGGGGCATATCTCGGGCGATTGGGCCCGACGTGGCTCGCCGGCGCGATCGCGGCGGGACCGGCGACGATGGGCAGCCTGCTGGTCGCGGGGGCGAGTTTCGAGTACGCGCTGCTGTGGGTCGTCGTCCTCTCGGCGATCCTCGGCACCGTCGGCCAGTACCTCGCGATGCGGCTAGGGCTGCTCACCGAGGCGGGGATCGTCTCGGTCGCCGAGCGACACCTCGGCTCGTTCTGGGCGTGGGTGCTCGTGATCGACGCCGTGCTCGCCGCGGGGTTGGCCCAGATCGTGATCATGAAGACGCTCGCGTCGGTCAGCGCGACGATAGCCGCCGAGGCGGGCGTCGGCGTCGCCGCGCTGACCGATCCGCGCCTCTGGGGGATCGCGTGGGCCGTCCTCCTCGCGCTGGGGCTCGCGGGCGGCGGCTACCGCTTCGCAGAGGTCGGGGCCAAGGTGCTCGTCTCGATCGTCGTCGTCGCGTTCCTCGCGGCCGCATTCGTCGCGCCGATCGATCCCGCCGCGGCGGCGGGCGGCCTGGTCCCCGGGATTCCGGCCGGCGTCGACGGAGCCCTCGTCGCCGCGGGCATCCTCGGCGGCGCGGTCCACATCACGCTGCTGACGATGCAGAGCTACACGATGCGCGCCCGCGGCTGGACGGTCCGCGACGCGGACACCGCACTCGTCGACATCGCGAGTTCGATGCTCCTCGCGTTCGGCGCCTTCAGCCTCGCGGTCTTTCTCGTCGCGGCGAGCGTCCTTCCGTCGGCCGGCGTCGACCCCGCGACGATCGACGGCGTGGGCGCCGCGCAGACGCTGGGCCCGGTCGCCGGGGAGTACGCCACCTGGGTGTTCCTCGCCGGTCTCCTCGGGGCCGCGGTATCGACCCTCGGCGGGAACACGATCGTCCCGCCGTACCTACTCGCCGATAAACTCGGCTGGGAGCGCTCCACCGACGACGGCCGCTATCGGGCCGCGATCGCCGGCTTCGCGCTCGTCTCCGCCGTCGGCGCGTTCCTCGGCGGAACGTTCTTCCAGCTGCTCGTGCTCACGCTGGCGTTCGGGCTCGTCGGGACGCCCTTCGCCATCGCCGTGCTCCTCGTGCTCCTGAACGACCCCGACGTCGTCCCCGAAACGAACTCGCTGCCCGCCAACGTCGGCGGGATCGCCCTGTTCGCCGTCGCCGCCGTCCTCGCGGGCGAGTTCGTCCAGGGCGAACTCGAGACGATTACCGAACCGGCCTCGGCCTTCGTCGTCGTCTTCGCCGTCGCGATGGCGCTGGCGATCGTCGGCCTCGCCGGCAAATACGGTCGCGAGCGACTTGCGGCGTAGGACGGATTCCCGTTCGCGTTCCGCGGACCAATTTTCAAGCCGTTCGGGATCGACACTCAGCGCATGCCAGCGTTAGCAGACGACGTCATCGTCGTCACGGGCGCGAGCCGCGGCCTCGGCCGCGCGATGGTCGAACGCTTTTCCGACGAGGGCGCACGCGTCGTCCTCACCGCCCGCGACGAGGAACGGATGGACGAGATCGCTACCGACCTGCCCGGCGAGTCGCTCGTCGTCCCCGCGGACGTTCGGGACGCCGACGCCGTCGAGCGGGTCGTCGCCCGCACGATCGAGGAATTCGACCGCGTCGACACGCTGGTCAACAACGCCGGCGTCAGTTTGCTCGGGATGTACGACGGGCGAAACCGGCTCGAGGAGATCAGCGAAGAGGACTGGGACACCGTCCTCGAGGTCAACTTAAAGGGCGTCTTTCTCTTCACCCGCGCGGTCCTTCCGCACATGTACGAGCGGGAGAGCGGCAATATCGTCAACGTCTCCTCGGGACTCGGCCGCCATGCCATCGCCGGCGCGGGCCCCTACGTTAGTTCGAAGTGGGGCCTCGAGGGACTCACGCGGACGACGGCACTCGAGGCCGAGGATCGCGGCGTCAACGCCAACGCCGTCGATCCGGGCGGTCGGGTCGACACCGCTATCTGGGATCACCTGCCCGACGACGAGCGCGAGGAGATCCTCGATCCCGACGTGATGAACGACGCCGCCGTGCTCCTCGCGGCGCAGGGGCCCGACGGCGTCAGCGGCGAGTCGATGCCCGCCGAGGAGTGGGAGCAGCGGCTCGGCTAGCGCGTTCGAGTCTCACTTCCGTCGATTCTGTCGGCGGTCCCACAACTACTATATCGACGGTCGATTTCTTTCCGCGCGATGAGCCGGGAATTAGACGCGCTCGCTCGAGAGCTATCGATTCCGTACTACGAAGCCGCCCTCCCCGCACACGACAGTTTCCACGCCAACCGCGTCCGCGACATGGCGCTCCGATTGGCGAACGAGTGCGAGGAAACCGTCGACCGAGACGTGCTGTCGGCGGCCGCGTGGTTGCACGACATCGGACGCCCCGCGGAGCGAACGGGCGAGATCGACGATCACGACGAATGGGGTGCGGGCGAAGCGGCGAAGCTTCTCGCGGCCGAAGACGTGTCCGCCGGCCGAATCGCTGCGATCGAACACTGCATTCGGACACACAGTATTCGGTCCAGTTCTCCGGAGCCCGAGACGCTCGAGGCGACGTTGCTCTTCGACGCGGACAAGTTGGACGCGACCGGTGCGGTCGGAATCGTCCGGCTGGCCTGTATCGTCGGCGAGCGATCGGGCCGAACGGGCGAGAAACACGCGGTGATCGACGACCCATCGGTACAGCGGGCGGCGACGGCGGACGGCCCGGACGTCGCGCTCCTTCGCGAGTGGGCGAGAGAGCGCCTGGACGAGTTGTACACGGACCCTGCCCGTCGTCTCGGGGCGTCCCGATGGGAGTTCATGGAGTCGTTTTTCGCCCGCTTCGCCGACGAACTCGGGGTCGAGGGAGAGCGGTAACGGACTCGGGCGAGACGGTGGCTACTCCGACTCCCCGAGCAATTTCCGCATCTTGACGTGGGGAATCCCGGCCTCCTCGAACTCCTCGCCGTGGCGTTCGTAGCCCAGACTGCGGTAGAAGCCGGCCGCTCGCGTTTGCGAGTGCAGTTTCAGCGACTCGAGTCCCTCCTCCCGAGCCCGCACCTCGACGGCGTCCATCACCGCGCGGCCGACGCCGTCCTCCCGGTGGGACTCGAGCACGGCGACGCGCTCGACCTTGCCGACGCCGTCTTCGTACTCCCGCAGGCGGGCGGCGCCCACCGGCTCGTCGCCGTCGTAGGCGACGAAGTGGGTCGCGGTCTCGTCGTGTGCGTCATACTCGAGTTCCTCGTCGACGCCCTGTTCCTCGACGAAGACGGTCTGCCGGACCGCGAAGGCGTCCTCGCGCGCTCGCTCCGCGTCGGCGACGCGTACCTCGGTCATCGGCCGCGAGTACGCGCGGCCGCGACGAGAACGTTACGGCGGACGACTTCCGTTCCGGCCCGCGGCGCCGATTCAGTACCTGGTCTGGAACTGTCGCACCGCGTCGAAGAATTCCCGGCGCTTGCAATCGATATCCGGACCAACCCTCGATGGCGTCGTCCGCCGTCGAGGCGTCACTCCACCGATCGCTCGAGGACTGCCTCAATGTCGGCCGCGATCGCGCCGGACGCGTCCTCGGGGACGCGGTCGAGCCAGATGACGTCCGTCACGTCCTCGCCTGTGACCGTCGGCTCGTCGGCGATCGGCCGACCCGGAACCGACGCCGTCCGGACGAGCACGTCGTAGGTCGTCCGCTGTTGATCCGCGTCATCGTCCCGTTCGAACTCGACCCGCCGGACGCGCACCGGCTCGGCGATACCGGCGTCGACGCCGGTCAGCGACTCGAGAGAGCGGCGGGCGATGGTGTCCCAGTTGTCGTCCGGGCCGACCGGCGCACCGGGGAGCGTCCAGCCGCGGACGCCGTCGGCAACCAGCAGCACCTCGCCGGCATCGTTCGCGACGCCGAGGGTCAGGTGGTCTTCGAGGTCGCGGGCGGTCTCGAACTCGGTTCGGGTGAGCGTCTGCGTCTCGGTCTGCACGTCGACGTCGTCGCGCTCACAGAGGGATTCGGGCTCGAGGGTTGGACTCATGGGTAACACGCGTCGACACCGCCCCGAAAAGCTACTGATCCCGTTCGGAACGGTCGCTTCCGGTCCGCCCCGTTCCGATTGTCTCGTGTTCGTCCGAGCGACCCCCATTGACCGTTGTCAGCATAGTGAGTGGTAGGCCAGTGTGTCTTTACGGCAGCGCCGTTTCCGGACGTACGAAGCAATGAGCGCCGAGCCACACGCCGACGTCTCCGATCGCTCGACCGGCGAGTCGGAACGCGGATCGAGCGCGCCGTTTCGATTGGGGCCGCGCCAGTTCCGCTGGGCGTGGATCGTCGCGGGACTGTTCGTCCTCGCGTCGGCTGGCTGGCTGCGCTTTTCGATCGGCGGCACCCGGGGAACGCTCCTCTACTCGAACGTCGTCCTCACCGCCAGCGCGGCCGCGGCCGCCGTCGCACTGGGACTGCTGGCCCGCCGGAGCGAGCCGCCGGACGCGCTCGGCTGGGGGCTCGTCGCGGTCGGTACCGGCCTGTTCGCGGCCGGCGAGTTCGCGTGGATGTACTACGAACTATGGCTGGGCGGCGTTCCGTTCCCCGGTGTGCCGGACCTCTTCTATCTCAGCGACTACCTCTTCCTCGCGGCCGGATTGCTGGTGATCGCCGTGTCCCAGCACCGGCTGGGATCGCTCCTCCGGATCATCCTCGACGGGCTCCTCGTCGCGCTCGCCCTGCTCGCGATCAGTTGGCAGTTCGTGCTCGAGCCGATCCTGGCGAGCGGGGCCGCCGGCGGTGCGACGCTCTGGGTGTCCGCGGCGTACCCGTCGCTCGACATCGTCCTCGCCGCGGTCGCGTTCGTCGTCGCGGCCCACGCCCGCGGGCCGCGGCGCGTCCCGATCACGCTCCTCGCCGCGGGCAACGTCGTCTGGGCGTTCGGCGACAGCGCGTTCGCGTATCTGTCGATCACGGGCGGGTACGTCTACGGCGAGTTCGACGCGATCTGGCTCGCCGGCAATCTGATCGTCGCACTCGCCGCGCTCCATCCGTCGGCGGCGACGCCCCCGCTCGAGGGCGATCGACGACGGTACGCGTTCCGGGAGACGGTCGCCCCCTACGCGCCGTTCCTGCTCGCGATGGCCGTGACGGGCTACGCCGCCTCGACCGGCACTCTCGGTCCGGTCGAACTCGCGCTCGGCGCGCTCGTGTTGCTCGCGCTCGTCGCCCGGCAGACGTACGTCTTCTTCGACGCGGCGGCGCTCTCCCGGTGCCTCGAGCGCAACGAGGAGACGCTCTCCCGGCGCAACGAGGAGTTGCTGCTCCTGAACCGGATCGTTCGCCACGACATCCGCAACGACATGGCGGTCGTCCTCGGCTGGGGCGAGGAACTGAACGACCGCCTCGACGACGATGACGAGCGCGCGATGCTCGAGCGAATGCTGGATACGACGCAACATACGATCGAACTCACCGAGACGCTCCAGGCGTTCACCGAACTCTGGGATGACGACGGCGATCGGGCCACGAACCCGGTCTCGCTCGAGGCGATGCTCGCCGAGACGCTCGAGCGGCGGCGCGAGGCGTACGCCGACGTCGAGTTCGTCGTCGACGGATCGATTCCGGCGGTGACCGTCAGCGCCGGGCCGCTCCTGTCGACCGTGTTCAGAAACCTCCTGAACAACGCGGTCCAGCACAACGACGCGGCCGACCCACGCGTCGTCATCGCTGCCGACACCGGACCGGAGACGGCGACCGTCCGCATCGCCGATAACGGTCCGGGCGTTCCGGCCGACCGGCGCGACGCCGTCTTCGGCCGCGGCGAGATGGGCCTCGAGAGCGAGGGATCGGGCGTCGGACTCTACCTCGTCGACACGCTCGTCTCGCAGTACGGCGGCGACGTGTGGATCGAATCGAGCGAACTGGGTGGGGCCGCCGTCGTCGTCGAACTGCAGCGTTATCGGGAGTGATCCCGAGGGCGGGGAGACGACGGACTCGCTATCGGACTCGAGTCCGGTAGCGATCGACTCGTCGCTATCGAACGCCGTGATACAACGAAAGAAGCGGGCGAAACAGATTTCGAGAGCGTCTCAGAGCGTCAGAGCGCCGGATGTTCGGCGGGTTGGCCGTCTTACGACAGCCGTTCGATGTTCTCGCGGCTTCGCCGCGAGAGGACGAGAAGGTCTCTACGAGAGCTTCTCGATGGTGTCGACGATCTCGTCGGTGTACTCGCTGGTGCCGAGCTTCTCGGCGTCCTCGAGCTGGCGCTCTAAGTCGTAGGTGACCTTGCCCGAGGAGATGGTCTCCTCGACGGCGTCGCGGATCAGGTCGGCGGCGTCGTCCCAGCCGAGGTAGTCGAACATGAGACGGCCCGAGAGGATCATCGCGGTCGGGTTGGCCATGTCCTGGCCGGCGCGCTTGGGCGCGGAGCCGTGGACGGGTTCCGCGAGCATGCGGCCCTTGCCGAAGTTGCCACCCGGAGCGATCCCGAGGCCGCCGATCTGGGCGCCGGCGGCGTCGGAGAGGTAGTCGCCGTTGAGGTTGGGCATCGCGAGGATGTCGAACTCGTCGGTGCGCAGCTGCATCCACTGGAGCATTGCGTCGGCGAGGCGCTCCTCGACCATGACGGCGTCCTCCGGAATGTCGACCTCGTCCTGGGTCTCCCACAGCGAGTCGGGCGCGGCGAAGACTTCATCGTCGGGGTACTCCTCGTCGGCGACTTCCATGCCCCAGTCGCCGAACTGACCCTCGGTGAACTTCATGATGTTGCCCTTGTGGACGAGCGTGACCTTGTCGCGGTCGTGCTCTAAGGCGTAGTCGATGGCCTCGCGGACGAGTCGCTTCGAGCCCTTCTCGGTGATCGGCTTGAGGCCGATACCGATGGGGCCGTCGTGCATCGTCTCGTCGAAGCCCATCTCGTCCTCGACGAACTCGCGGACCTGCTCGACCTCGTCGGTGCCGGCCTCCCACTCGATGCCGGCGTAGACGTCCTCGGTGTTCTCCCGGAAGGTGACCATGTCCATCTCCTCGGGCGCCTTCATCGGCGACGGGACGCCGTCGAGGTAGTAGGTCGGGCGAACGTTGGCGTACAGATCCAGCGTCTGTCGCAGCGCGACGTTCAGCGAGCGGAAACCGGCGCCGACGGGGGTCGTCAGCGGGCCCTTGATCGCGACGCGGTGTTCCCGGATCGCGTCGACGGTCTCGTCGGGCAGGTTAACGTCCTCGCCGTACTCCTCCCGGGCGGACTCGCCGGCGTAGACGCGCATCCAGCTGATATCGCGGCCGGTCGCCTCGGCGGCGGCCTCGAGGACCTTCTGTGCGGCGGGGCCGACGTCTTTCCCGATTCCGTCGCCGTGGATGATCGGGATGATCGGGTTGTCGGGCACCTCGATCTCGTCCTCGGAACCCTCTTTCAGCGTGATCTTCTCCCCCGCGTCGGGGACCTCGATCTTGTCGTAGCTCATCTCGTCTGTACGGTTACTCGATGGGGGTAAAAGGCCTACCATTTCCATCGACGGCCGGCAAAAATTGAACGATTCCCGACAAGCCTGCACGAGATATCGGAGTCGAGAGGCTCTGAAACGCCGGTATGTTTCCGAATCTGGAAATTCGGCGTATATAAACATTCGTCTTATGACGGGTCTATGAGTGGACAAAACGCAACTTTGTCTCGACGGCAGGTGTGACGGGTATCGACGAATGTGGAACTCTCGAGACGTGGACACCGCGACGTAGCGCGCGTCACTCGCGGGCGGAAAATCGAGCCGTGAACGCCCTCGAGATCGACGGGTCCACCCGCCGGGTCGTTCGCCGCCGACTCGAGGGCGGTTCACGACGCTCGTCGACCGTCCGAGCCGACTCGCTCGGCAGTGGCGTCTCTCACGCCGGCGGCATCGACGCGAGCGATCGACAAAACGTCAGTGACTGTTTCTGACAACGCTCTAATGTTATCGATGATTTCCGCTCGAGACGATGGCCGAAACGGCTCGAGTCGACGACCGGCAATCGGTCGCCGGCCAGCGATCGGCGCCGGGAGTTCGACAATCGACGTCGAGTAGTTTTATCATCGTCGTTGCCGTGGTCGAACCTATGCTGGAAACACCACACTACGCGGCGCGACACTGCCCCCACTGTGCGACGACGCTGTCGAACGTGCAGGGCGTCGCCGCCTGTCCGGAGTGTCAGTGGATCGATAGCGACTGACGCTCAGCGACGGCGTCGGTCCGGCCGTCCCCGCCGCCCGGTCGCGTTCCCGAGCCCCGCCGCCGAGGCGGAACCTCTTTTTGTCGACCGGTACAACCCCGGTGCATGGCCGAATCCGAGGTGGACTTAGAGTCCGAGAAGTACGAGAAGCACCGCGAGGCGGGGGAAATCCTCGCGCAGGTGCGCGAAGAGGCAGCCGAGCGCGTCGAGGTCGGCACGAGCCACCTCAAGATCGCCGAGTTCGCCGAGGATCGCATTCGGGAACTCGGCGGCGAACCCGCCTTCCCGGTCAACATCTCGATCGACGAGGAGGCGGCCCACGCGACGCCCTCGATCGACGATGACACCACGTTCGGCGAGGAGATGGTTAACTTAGACATCGGCGTCCACGTCGACGGCTGGCTGGCCGACACCGCCATCACCGTCGACCTCTCGGGTAACCCGGAGCTCGCCGAGGCCTCCGAGCAGGCCCTCGAGGCCGCTCTGGACATCATCGAACCGGGCGTCGACACCGGCGATATCGGCGCCGAGATCGAGGACGTCATCGACGGCTACGGCTACAACCCCGTCGTCAACCTGACCGGGCACGGACTGGGCCACTGGGAGCAACACACCAGCCCGAACATACCCAACCGTGCGGTCTCGCAGGGGACGACCCTCGAGGTCGGCGACGTCGTCGCTATCGAACCGTTCGCGACCGACGGCGGCGGCAAGGTCAGCGAGGGCGCCAGCGAGGAAATTTTCGCCTTAGAGCGCGAGGGCTCGGTACGCAACCGGCAGGCCCGCGAAGCGCTGGAGCAGATCACCGAGGAGTTCCGCACGCTGCCCTTCGCGACGCGGTGGCTCGAGACCGACCGACCGGAGATGGCGCTGCGCCGTCTCAAGCGCAACGACATCGTCCACGGCTACCCCGTGTTGAAGGAGGACGACGGCTACCTCGTCAGCCAGAAGGAGCACACGATCATTATCACCGAGGACGGCTGCGAAGTCACGACGGCGTCGGACTGACCGTCACAGCCTCGACTCGAGCGGTTCGCTAACTCACTGACGAGCGGTCGCGTCGAAAAGAGGGATGTAGGGGGGTTCGCGGGAGACCGGCAACGAGGGCGGTTCGTAGCGCGGTCGTCAGTCGATCGTTCTCAGGCGTTGTTCATCCGCTGGCTCGAGCGGTTGCCACACCGCTGGCACTCGGCCACGCGGTAGGGTTCGCGCGAGAACTGCGCGTTCTCTTTCTTCAGGCTCTCGGTTCGGATCTGGACGGACACTTCGTGGAGTGTCTCGAGGTCGCAGTCGGGGCAGTGCTCGGTCATCCCGTTGAAGGAGTCGTCAGTCGTTGCCATTACCGGGACCTTTCCGTAGTACAAGCTTAAATCCCTGTTTCATTTCGAGAACTGAGTCGAAAAATCGCAAGACGGCGTTATGGTGCTGATAAAACGCTCCGAGAGCGTTCTATATCGTTTATCGACCTCTCTCGTACGGTCGTACTGTTCACCGATCCCTCTTGAAACCGACACGAAGTATTAGATTTGCAGATAATCCTGAATAATTGTCGGAGTGAAACTCTTTAGGCTCTCCCTCTCTTGTGTCAGGTATGGATCAGGTGTTTGCACCCTGGCGGATCGACTGGATCAAGCGCGACGAGGGAAACCCCGACGTCGAGGACTGCGTCTTCTGTGAACTGCCCGCCCTTGAAACTGACAGGGAGAACCTGATCGTCGCCCGGAGCGAGCACGCGTTCGTGATGTTCAATAATTACCCGTACAACCCGGGTCACGCGATGGTTATTCCTCACACTCATACCGGCGACTACACCGAACTCGACGGCGAGCAACTGCTCGACCACGCCCGCTTGAAACAGCGCACCTTCGATGCGCTCGAGGTCGGCCTCGAGCCGGATGGCTTCAACGCTGGCTTGAACTTAGGTGACGGGGCCGGCGGCTCCATCGACGACCACCTCCACACCCACGTCGTGCCCCGCTGGGAGGGCGACACCAACTTCATGCCCGTCATCAGCGACACCACGGTGATCGTCGAGGCGCTCGAGGAAACCTACGAGCGCGTTCGCGAGGCGTTCGCCGAGCAGGCGGGTGCCACCGCTCCCGACGAGGACAGCGCCGTCGTCTTCGAGTTCGAGTAGCGCCGTCCGGCTCGTTTTGCGACCCTCCGGTGCGACTGCCGGCCGAATCCTTGTGCGCGTCTCCGTCGAACGCCGAACGCGTGTACGTCCTGGCCCGACTCGAGGAACTGATCGCGGCGTATCTCTCCCTGCTGGACAACGTCGCGACCTTCCTGCTGACGTTCGCGCTGGTGTACGCGTTCGGTCGCGTCGTCGTCCGACCGCTCGTGAGCGCCGCGCTGGACTATCGAGACACGGAACGGACCCTCCAGCGGGGCCTCGAGCGCGTCGTGGCATTCGGCGTGATCACCGCGGCGATCGTGGTCGGTCTCTCGATCGCCGGTCTCAGCTTCGTCCTCGATCGCGCGGCGATCCTCGTCGCGGCGCTGACGGTCGCGCTCGGTTTCGCCGCGCAGAACGTCGTTGGCAACTTCGTCAGCGGCGCGTTCATCGTCACCGATCCGAGCTTCAACATCGGCGATTGGATCCGGTGGTCGGATCAGGAAGGGATCATCGAGGACATCAGCTTCCGGTCGACGCGGGTCCGAACGCTCGACAACGAGACCATCACGGTGCCGAATTCGGAACTGACCGCGAACGCGGTTACCAACGCCGTCCTCAACGACCGACTCCGGCTGACCTTCCCGATCGCGGTCAGTTACGACGACGATCTCGACGCCGTCACCCGGATTTTGACCGACGCGGCTGTCGACCACCCCGATATCCTCGCGGACCCGCAGCCAACCGCTCGAATTGCAGCCCTCGACGACGCGGTGCAGGTCGTCGCCTCGTTCTGGATCGCCGATCCCGACAGCAGTACCTACGCTCGCGTTCGCTCGGAGTACGCCCGCGAAATCGTCGATCGGCTCGAGCGCGAGGGGATCGATCTCGCCGCCGCGACCCCGCAGGCGCTCGAGCAGTCTGTCGCCGCGGGGCCGCGATCGGCGATTCACGCGAGGACGGACGATATCGGCAGCGGAACCGACGAGTAACGGCTCGCACGGCGGGCGGACCGGACACTTTTAGTGGTCGTTGTCGTGCGGTTCGGTAGCATGGAATACGAAGTGATCCACACCGACGACGTTCCGATGACGGATCTCTCCGAGAACGACGAGATCCCGCCTGACCTGCGGATCCGCGCGCTCGACGAGGTTCTGGGAACCGACCACGTCCACCTCAAACTCTGGTACTTCGACCCCGGCGAGGAAATTCGATACCACGCCCACGCCGAGCAGGAGGAGCTCTACTACGTCCTCGAGGGCGAGTTCTCGCTGAAACTCGGTCGCTCGGGCGAGGAGGAGTACGTCGAGGCCGGCCCGGGAACGTTCTGGATCGCCAAACCCGAAATCGGCCACGGCCACCGCAACGTCGGCGACGAGGAGGGCGTCGTGCTCGCTATCGGCGCCCCGGCCGTCGAGGATCCGGGGCTGGATCCCCACGGACTCGACGAGGGTGACGGATAACGGACCCTACGCCGCGCCAGTTCAGGCGTACGTCTGCTCGAGGTAGTCGACGATCCGCTCGGATTCGGCCATCGTGACGCCGTACTCGTCGTCGACGATGACCGGCACCTGCCGCTGGCCGGAGATCCGCTTGACCTCGTCGCGCTTGGAGTGCAGTCCCTCGACCCAGACGCTGTCGTAGTCGATATCGAGTTCGTCCAAGCGGTCGGCGACGAGTTCGCAGTACGGACAGCCCTCGAGTTGGTACAGCGTAACCATATCCGTGTATTCGGCGCGGATCGCCAAAAGGGTGGGTGGCGCTCGCTTGCGGTCGCCCCAGGGCCGCTCGTCGTCGCCGTTCTGCCGGGGCACGGGGACTTTTGTCGCTGCCCGAAGCAGTCCGGGTATGCCACCGACCGAGGGTGACGAACTCCCCGACTTCGAGGCACTGCTGTGCGACGGCGAGACGTTCCGTTCGACGGCGCTGTCCGCGGCGCTCGGCGAGCGCGGCGGCGTCGTGATCTGTACCGGGTTCGCGTTCAGCGCGATCGCGCAGAACTGGTGGAAACAGTTCGTCCGGGCCGGTTGGGGAGCGTTCGAGGACGTCGCGGTGCTGGGCGTGAGTCGAGACGGTCCGTACGCGCAAAACGAGTTCTTACGCTGGCTGGACGAGCCCGCGTTTCGCTTCTTCGCGGACGTCAACGGTGAGGTGAGCGAGTCGCTCGATCTGCTGGCCGACCGCGATCACATGGCGAACGTCTCGACCCCGTGGCGCTCGGCGTTCGTCGCTGACGCCGACCGCGAGGTACGGTATGCGTTCGTCGCCGACGACTGGATCTCGCCGCTGCCGCTCGAGGAGATCGAAGACGCAGTCGCGACTCTATGAGATCGGCGGTCGTCGGTTCCGGTCACCGAGTCAGCGCTTCGGGCTCGCAGTACAGCGTCGTCCCGTTTTTCGCACACTCGATGCGCAGTGGATCGCCGTACGTGACCGACACGTGCTCGAGCGCCCGAACGTAGTGGGCGGGAACGTCGCCCCCGGTCTGGCCCTCGAGCTCCGTGAGCAGCCCGGCGTCGCACAGCGCTTCGACCTTCCGGTAGGTCGTCGACAGCGGGAGGTCGAGCGCCTCGGAGACCTCCCGCACCGGCGCCGGCTCGTCGAGGTACCGGTAGATCGCCCGCGCGTCGTCGTCGGTGAGCAACTCGACGATCCGGCGCGGGGTACAACCGAGCGGTCCGTCCCGCTCGGCGCGGGCGCACGCGGTCGTCTCGGTGGTTGTGTCGCTCATATCCGGTCGTTCGATCGCCCGGCTCTTCAGACGGGTGTCCGATTCTCGACGACTGGGAGTCGGATCGCGCTCCGTCCCCTCGAGCGGCTCGTAATCGACGGATCGACGCCCGCGTCGCCTCAGACCGGCTCGCCGAACGCGTACATCGTCTCGTGGGCCGCCACCTCGAGGTCGACGAAGTCGCCGGGTTCTATGCCGTACTCGCTCGCGTTTTGCACGATGACCTGTCGGTACGCGGAGTCGCGACACTTCACGGAGTCGGCGGTCCCCTCCTCGACGACGAGACAGTCCTCGCGGACCTCGCCGACCATGTCGGCGTAGGCCTCGCGGACGATCTCGCGCTTGACCTCGCTCATCTCCTTCGAGCGCTCCTTCTTGACCGTGCCGCCCAGCCCCTTCATCTCGGCGGCGTCCGTCCCGGGGCGCTTCGAGAAGCGGGTGACGTTGATCTTTTCGGGCCGGGTCTCGCGCAGCAGCGCCATCGACTGGGCGTGATCGCGGTCGGTCTCGGTGGGGAAGCCGACGATGAAGTCCGTCGAGAGCGTCCAGTAGTCCAGGGCGTCGTCGAAGGTCTCGACGACCTCGACGTACTCGTCGACCTGGTGCTGGCGGCGCATGTCCCCGAGCACGTCGTTCGAACCGGACTGGACGGGCGCGTGCAGGAAGTCGTAGAGCTCCTCGTTTTCGGCGAAAACCGCGGCGAGTTCCTCGCGGATGCCGTGGACGCCCTTCGGGTTGGCCATCCCGACGCGCACCCGGAAGTCGCCCTCGATCGCACAGATCTCGGAGAGCAGTCGGTGGAGCTTCCGCTCGCCCTCGTCCCAGCCGTAGACGCCGGTGTCCTGCCCCGTGATCCGGATCTCCTTGGCGCCGGCGTGGATCAGCGCGCGGGCTTTCTCGACGTTTTCCTCGATCGGGGGCGAGTCGATCTTACCCGTCGCTTGCTTCGTGATGCAGTACGAACAGTCGGACATGCAGCCGCGGGCGATGGGGAGGATGCCGACGACCCCGTCTAAGATCGGTTCGGCGTCGGGCGTCGTCGTCGGACACTCGCCGTTGGTGACCGCCTCCGGGACCTCGTCCCAGTGGAGCACCTGTCCGTCGACGTCGGCCGCGCGGAACTCCTCACCCTGTGCGAGGGCCATACAGCCGGTGATGAAGAGGTCCGCGGTCTCCTCCGAGAGCTCTTCGGCCCGCCGGAGCATGTTCCGCTCGGTCTTCTCGACGACGGTGCAGGTGTTGAGGATGGCGACGTCGGCTTCGTCCGGTCCGTCGACCCGGTAGTGGCCCGCATCGCGGAGCCGGCGCTCGATCTCGCGGCTTTCCCCGCGGTTGGACGTACAGCCGTAGGTTTCGATGTGGTACCGGGCCATTCGCTTGCACGTGTTTCGGGCCCGGGACGGCAAAAGCGCGACGAATCCGGCCCGTCCCGTTCGTGACATTCCCTCTCGAGGTCCAGTCACGAACGGCGTCCACCGATAGCGCGCGGCGAATCGTGCGGGTTACGAGGAGTGAGTCACCTGCCGGTTATCGCCCGTCAGCGGCGCAGACTGTCGATCGCGAGTTCGACGTACTCGGTGAACGAGACGGTGGGCGTCCCGGGCAGGTAGACCGGGAGGTCGGGGTCCTCGAGTCGGACGTTCGTAATCGGATCTCTGGGTTCGGTTGCGTCCATGTCTCCGTTTCGAGCCGGAGGGGTTTAACGAATTCGAAAATATTGTTTCCGAATCCGTGCATAACGATCGTTATTGAGCAACCATCGCACGGTAGCGAGCGCCACGGGGGTTCTCAGGGCTCGTCCTCGGCGAGCGCCTCGAGGGCCTCTCGGCCGACGTGAATCGTCCGTCGGCCGGTCGACTCCGCCGTGATGAGGACGCCGGCCGAGAAGTCGGGTTCACCGCTGTCGTCGTAGAGTTCGTCGGGGGTCGTTCCGATCCGGACCGACTCGCGGATCGCGAACATCGCCTCCCGGACGGCGTCGCTGCGATCGTCCGCGCTGGCGACGTCCAGAGACTCGAACTCCTCGTCGCGGGTCGCGAGTCGCTCGCGGACGCGGTCGACGTGGTCGGCGGGAGCCGCGGAATCGTAGATGTAGGTCCGGACGCGCATGGTCGCGGTACGGATCGAACGGTCTTGAACGCTGGTACCGAGCAGCCTCGAACGGTGGCGAACGCCGAGGTCGCCCAATGGGGATCGGAACCCGATCGAACGGGCCGACTCAGCCGCCGAACTTCTCTCTCTCGAGGCGGTCGTAATTGTCGTGGAAGACGGTCAGCGTCGCCCGGAGCGCGCCGAGGATGACCGGTCCGAAGAACAGCCCCATGAAGCCGAAGGCGTAGGCGCCGCCGAGGACGCCGACGATGATGACCGCGGGGTTCAGTTCGGCGTAGCGGTCGACGACGAGCGGCCGCAGGTAGTCGTCCGAGAGGCCGACGATGACGGTGCTGTAGACGAACAGTCCCACGGCAAACAGCGGTTCGCCGGTCGCCAGCAGGAAGACGACGGCGGGCCCCCAGACGAGGAAGGTGCCGATGATCGGAATCAGCGCGAGAACGACCATGATGACGGTCCAGAACGCGGCGTTCGGGATTCCGGTGACGATCAGCCCGATCCCCGCGAGCAGTCCCTGAACGAGGGCGATGAGGACGTGGCCGATGAGGACGGCATGCATGACCTCGTCGAGTTCGGTGTAGAGGTCGTCCTGGACGTCGTCCGGTAGCGGCGTCCGCTTGCGAATCCAGCCGATGAGTTTGTCGCCGTCCTTGAGCAGGTAGTAGAGCATGAACAGCGCCAGCCCGAAGCCGATCAGCGCGTGGGTGAACGCGCTCAGCCACGCGGTCGACTGCTCGAGGACCAGCTGCCCGCCCTGTCGAGCCGCGTCCGTCAGCGACGACATCAGATCGACGCTCATCCCCGTCTGCTCCTGGATGAGCGATTCGACTTCCGTGACGCTGACCGAGTCGGCGTCGAGGTTTTCCACGATCCTCGTGGCGTCCTGGATGACGACGGTGAGGATGATCGCGAGCGGAATCACGAAGCCGGTGATCGTCAATAAGACGAGCGCCATCGCGGCGATCATCGACGACGTCCGCCGCTCGAGGCGACGCTGGACCGGGCGGAGAACGTACGCGAGGAGTACGGCGATGAGGGCGTACTGGAGGAACGGCGCGATGAGCAGCCACGAGAGGAAGGCCAAAACCGCGACGAGTGCCAGGAGAAACCCCTTGCTGATGTTCACACGAATAGTTTTCGCGAACGCCGAAATAAAGGTGGGGGCAAATCACTGACACGCGCGACGGAAAATAACCGGCACGCGCGACGGATTCGGCCGTTCGCGCGAGGGAAGCGAACCGACCTATTCGCGCCGCGGACAGTCGCGCTCGCTCGCACACGGCTTCAAGGTGCTGGTTCACTTACGTCGGAGGGAATGTCGACCCAGCTCGATCCCCTCTCCCTCTCGGCCGATCTGCTCTACGCGGTCAAGACCGAGGGCGATACCGACTGGTTGCGAGACCACCTCGCGACGCTCGAGCGATCGCGGCTCGACCGGGCCCTCGAGCGCCGGACCGCGAAACTGGCCTTCTGGCTCAACTGTTACAACGCCTACACCCAGTTGCTCCTCGAGGACGGCTCCGAACTCGACGGCGAGGCGGGCCGCCTCGAGCGCTGGAAGTTCGTCTCCCGGGATCGGATCCCGATCAGCGGCGTTCGCCTCAGCCTCGCCGACATCGAACACGGCATGCTGCGGCGGTCGAAACACCCCTGGGGGTTCGGCTACGTCCCTCGGCCCCTTCCCTCGTCGTTCGAACGGCGGTATCGCCTCCCCGAGTGCGATCCGCGGATCCACTTCGCCATCAGCCACTGCGCCGATCCCTCGCCGCCGATCACGACCTACTCGCCGCCCGACGTGGACACGGAACTGGACGTCGCCGTCGAGTGGTTCATAGAGGAGACGGTCACGTACGACGCCGACGCTGGTGTCGCCACCGTTCCCCGGCTCTTTCATCGGTACCGGGGCGATTTCGGCGGGAAACGCGGCGTCATCTCGTTTCTCCGGACGTACGACGCGATCCCGTCGGGACACAGACCGTCGCTCGAGTACGAATCGATGACCCGGACGCCGGACGTCGATTTCGACGCCGACATAGCGGAGTTCCATCCGTAGCCGCGACGCGACGATCGGTCGAACTCAGTCCTCCCGATTCTCGATACTCGCGGTCGGTGCCGACCGCATGACGCTTCGGGCTGCCCGCTTCGCATTCGACCGCGAGGTGTACCCTTCGCCGCTGTCGGCGATGATGTTTCCGTTCCAGTGGACGAGCCGCCAGCGCCACTCGCCGCCGCGGTCCTCGTAAACTTCGAACCGACTGGTTCGGCCCCCTTCCGTCGTCGATTCGTCCGCCTTCGGACCGCCGGGAACCGCTTCCGGCGGCATCGTCGCGGTCTCGGAATCGGTTTCGGGGTCTCCCGTGGCCGCGGTTCCGCTTCCAGTTCCGGTTTCGGCCGCTGATTCGGCCTCGGCGCCTACGACGCCGGGCGTCCCGCGCTCGCTGTCTCCGAGTCGTATCGTCGACCCGCCCGGATCGTCCCACTCGAGTTCGAGTTCCAGTTCGGCGACGGGCGGCTCGTCGTCCTCGCGTTCGGCCTCGAACTCGGCGACGACCCGCTCCGGAATCGACACCGTTGCGGTCCGCTCGCCGTCGTCGATTTTCAGGGGCCGGTCGCCGGCCAGCGCGTCCCCGAACTCCCGGAAGACGGCGGCGAGTTCCTCGCGGTCGTACGCGCGCTCGAGTTCGAACTCGACTTCGGTCGGTGAGTCGTCCATACCTCCCGTACGTCGCCCAGCGAGTTAGGAGTTGGTCGGATTCCGACTGAAATCCGGCGGGCCGGTGCGTTTTTGTCGCCGCGATGTCTTCGCTCGCCCGTGACTTCCCGCGACTGGCAGGCCGACCGGCGCGCCGTCTTCGACCGCGACGACCACGCGTGTCGCCACTGCGAAGAATCCGGCGACGCCGCCGACCCGACCGCCCTCCGAACGTACCCCGTCGGCGCCGTCCCCCTCGAGGGAACGGTCCACGAGAGTTCGCTGGCGACCGTCTGTACCGACTGTTTCGAGACGCTGCAGTCCGCTTCCGACTCCCCCGCCTCGAGCGCCGAGTCGGTCTCGAGCGAGGCGCTGTTCCGACTCGTCCGCGAGACGACCCGCGTTCAGGGCGGCGCCATCGCCGACGTCGCCTCCTTCGCCTCGCTCGCGACGTCGCTGCCGACGACGCTCGCCGACGCTCGAGCCGAGGCCGACGCTGCGGCCGACTCCGACTCGACGTTCGACGCTGCGGTCGACGAAACGGCCGCGGCGTACCGCGACGGCCGCCGAGAGGCCCTGCTTGCGCTCGACGTCGCCGATGCGCGCCTCGAGCGCGTCCGGTCGGTCGACGGAGCGGCGTTCGACGCCGACGTCCGCTCGTCGCTGTCGACGGTCACCGAGACCGCGACCGACCTGCAGTCGACGCTGCGCGAGGCCGTCGCGCGCTCCGAGATCGTTCCCGTCTGTCTCGAGCGCTGTCACGGCTGTTTCGAGCCGCTCGAGGGTGACGCCTGTTCGACCTGCGGCCTCGAGGTCCTCGAGACGGCCGACTGGCGCGGCGAGGAGGGCGTCGCGTTCGAACGGCTGTTCTCGTCGATCAACGACAGCCTCCAGGGCGCCTCGACGACGACGGAGACGCTGACCGAGCGGACGATGACGCTGGCGACCCAGTTGACGGAGTCCTGACTTACTCCGCCGCGTCGTCGGTGCGGAACACGTCGATCGTCTCGTCGGTCACGCCGTCGCGGGAGAACAGCGTGACGATGTCGTCCGGTCGGATCACGGTGTCGCCGTGTGGCGTCACGACGGCATCGTCTCGCTCGATCGCGACGACGAGGGAATCGTCGTCGAGCACCTCGCGCTGGGCCGCCTCCTGAAGACTCATGCCGGCGATCCGGGCATCTCGGTCGACCGTCACCTCGGCGACCTCGGCGTCGCCGGAGAGGCTGATGAAGTCCGTCAGCATGGCTTCGTGAGTCTCGTCGGTGGGACCGAACGGCGCGTACGGGCACCCGATCTCGTTCTGGACGAGCACTTCGTCTTCGATTTCGATGCCGAGATCCGAGAGCGCACGTGCGATCCGCCGCAGATCCGCGGTATCTTCCCCCACCGCGAGCACGTGCAGGTTCCGCCGGCCGGTCAGCAACTCGCGGACGTTGGTGACACCGGGAATCACCTGCGCCCGCTGCGCCATCGATTCGCGCTCCGAAACCGGCGCGTTGCACATGAAGAGATTCGCGAGGTGTCCCGCCGCCCGTTCGAAGTCCACGTTCGCGTGATAGCCGGTGATGATTCCCCGCTCCTCGAGTTGCTCGATCCGATTTCGAATCGTCCCGGGAGAGACGCTCACGTCCGCGGCGATCGTCGGAGCCGAAGTGTTCCGCGCGTCGTCCATCAGCGCGTAGATGATTCGACGATCGATCTCGTCGAGCCGGTGGTCCATGCGGCCCAGTACTGCGCCAGCGTTATATGCGGTTCCGATCTGCTTTGCAGGACACTCATAATAAAAGTGCTACTTCTATCGATACGCCAATATCGACCGGATCAAAATAAGCAATCAGCAATATAACCGGATGATTTATCGTCTAGCCGGGGAAAGGCGCGAGATAATGACCGATCGCACGTTCGAGGTGGGGACGCACAGTTCTGACGAGCGACCGCCGGTACGCGCGAGTCAGCGGTCGCCGACGGAGGGGTCGGCCGATGACTGACGCCCTCCTCGAGACGATGCTCGTTCCGATCGCGAGCGAGGACGACGCCAAGCGGACCTGCGAGGCGATCCTGTCAGAGCTCAACGACCGCGCGACGGTTCACGTCGTTCACGTCATCGAGAAGGCGGGCGGCGCGCCCGACAAGGCCGGCGTCGCCCAGCGCGAGGAGCGCGCCGAGCGGATCTTCGAGATCGTCGAGTCGACGCTCGCCGGGACGAACACCGCCCTCGAGACGGAGATCCTGTACGGGACCGACGTCGCAGCGACGATCCTCGAACACGCTCGCGACCTCGAGGCGACGGCGATCGTCTTCACGCCTCGCGGTGCGAGCCGGTGGATGCGGCTCCTGACCGGTGACGTCGCACAGAAACTGCTCACGAACACCGATCGACCGCTGGTAATCTTGCCAAGATCCGACCATGAGTGACGAAGAACTCGCCAAGGACCTCGGACTGCTCTCGGCGCTGGCGATCGGGATGGGGACGATGATCGGCGCCGGCATCTTCGTGTTGCCCGGCGTCGCGGCCCAGGAGGCCGGGCCGATCGTCGTCGTCTCGTTCGTGGTCGGCGGCATGATCGCGATGGTCAACGCCTTGGCGGTGAGCGAACTCGGGACGGCGATGCCGAAGGCCGGCGGCGGCTACTACTACATCAACCGCGGACTCGGGCCGCTGTTCGGCTCGATATCCGGAATGGGTGACTGGATGGGGCTGGCCTTCGCCTCGGCGTTTTACTGCATCGGGTTCGGCGGCTACCTCACCGATCTGCTGGCCGGAACGATGCTCGCCCTGCCGACCCTTGAGCTCGGTCTCGTTGCCCTGTCGGACATCCAGCTCGGCGCGCTGATCGCCGGCCTGCTGTTCGTCGGCGTCAACTACATGGGCGCCAAGGAGACCGGGGGCGTCCAGACAGTGATCGTTACGGTCCTGCTGGGGATCCTCACCGTCTTCGCTGCCTCCGGCTTCTTCCATTTCGATTGGGCGACGCTCACGACAGACGGACTCGCGCCGACCGATCGGGGGTACGGTGCGATCCTGCCGGGGACCGCCCTCGTCTTCGTCTCCTTCCTCGGCTACGCGAAGATCGCGACGGTCGCCGAGGAACTGCAAAACCCCGGCCGAAACCTCCCGATCGCGGTCATCGGCAGCGTCGCCGTCGTGACGGCGATCTACGCGATCCTCGTCGCCACGATGGTCGGCATCGTTCCGTGGCACTCGCTGGACGACAGCGTCCCCGTCTCCCAGGTCGCCGAGATCACCTTCGCCGGGGTCCCCGTCCTCGACGCCGTCGGCGTGACGCTGATCTCGCTGGCCGCAATGCTGGCGACCGCCTCGAGCGCCAACGCCTCGATTCTCTCGTCGGCTCGAATCAACTTCGCGATGGGCCGCGATAAGATCGTCACGGACAAACTCAACGAGATCCACCCGCGGTACGCGACGCCGTACCGGTCGATCCTGCTTACCGGGGGCGTCATCATCGTCTTCATCGCCGCGCTGGGCCAGGACCTCGAGATCCTCGCGAAGGCCGCCAGCGTGCTCCACCTGATCGTCTACGGGCTCATGAACCTCGCGCTGATCGCCTTCCGCGAGGCGGACGTCCCCGAGTACGACCCCGACTTCCGGGTCCCGTTCTACCCGGTGACGCCGATCCTCGGTGCGCTGCTCTCCTTCGGTCTCGTCGCCTTCATGGACACGATCGAGATCGCGTTAAGCCTCGCGTTCGTCGCCGTCGCGGTGCTGTGGTACGCGTTCTACGCTCGCGCGAAGACGCCCCGACAGGGCGTCCTCGGCGAGTACATCCTCGATCGCTCCGAGGAGCTGCCCGACGTCGCGGTCTCGGCGGCCAGCGCTGCTCGACCGGACGGCTCGGGCCAGTATCGCGTCATGGTGCCGCTGGCCAACCCGCGCACCGAGCGCCACCTGATCGAACTGGCCAGCACGCTCGCCGCCGAAAACGACGGCGTCGTCCACGCGGTCCACATCGTGCAGGTCCCCGACCAGACGCCACTGGATCGCGGTGCCGAGCACATCGAGCGGATCGACGCCGAGTCCGAAGCGCTACTCGAGCTGGCCCGCGAACACGCCGAAGACCGCGGCGCCGAGATCGAGACGACGACGATCGTCTCCCACCGCTCGTTCGAGGAGGTGTTCGACGCGGCCCGCCAGCACGACGTCGATCAGGTCGTGATGGGCTGGGGCGACGATCGGCCGTGGTCCGCGGGGCGGGCCGAGCGCCCGCTCGACGAACTCGCCGCTGACCTGCCGTGTGACTTCCTCGTGTTGAAGGATCGCGGCTACGATCCGTCTCGAATTCTCCTGCCGACCGCCGGCGGTCCAGATTCGGATCTCAGCGCCGAGGTCGCGAAGACGCTGCGCTCGGCGACGGGATCGACGATTCAGTTGCTCCACGTCGTCGACGACGAGCGCGAGCGCGAATCGGGCGAGCAGTTCCTCGCGAACTGGGCGGCCGAACACGGGTTCGGCGACGCCGTGTTGACCGTCGACGACTCCGGCGATGTCGAGGGCGCGATCGCCCGCGAGGCCGAAGACAGGACGCTCGTCGTCATCGGCGCGACCGAGCGCGGTCTGCTCTCGCGGCTCGTCCGCGGCTCGCTCGTCTTCGACGTCGTCGACGAAGTCGACTGTTCGGTCCTGCTCGCCGAACGGCCGGCGGAGCGCTCGCTCCGGGAACGGCTCTTCGGACGCTCAGAATAGCGCGGACCGGACGCGACCGGCGGCTAGAGCCGGGTCGCAGCCTCGAGCGAGATGTCGATCGCACGACCGACGTTGTTCTTCGCTTTCTCCGGCAGTTCGTCGTCCTCGGTGTCGGTGCCCTTCTGGGTGCCCTCAACGAGGTTGCCGTCGACGGTACAGATCGCGCCGGCGCGCAGGCCCTTGCGGCGAGCCAGCGAGAAGATCGCGGCGGCTTCCATCTCGACGGCGAGGAGACCGGCGGCCTCCCAGTCGACGACGTGCTCGTCGGTCTCCGCGTAGTAGGCGTCGTCGGAGACGATCGGGCCGACGTGGACGTCCTCGCCGTTCGCTTCGGCCGAGTCGACCAGCGCCGACAGCACGTCGTAGTCCGGCACGGCGGGGTATTCGGCGGCCTCGTACCGCTTTGACGTTCCCTCCTCTTTCGCGGCGCCGGTCGCGACGACCATGTCGCCGATCTCGATACCCGACTGGAGAGCGCCGGTCGTGCCGACGCGGATGATCGTCTCGACGCCGACGTTGGCCAGTTCCTCGACGGCGATCGCCGCCGACGGACAGCCGATACCGGTCGAGCAGATCGTCAGCTCCTGTCCCTCGTAGGTCGCGTTGACGACCTTGTACTCGCGATTCTGGGCGACGGTTTCGGATTCGTCGCAGTGGTCGGCGATGCGATCGACGCGACCGGGATCGCCCGGTACGAGCACGCGATCGGTCAGGTCGCCGTCGTCGACCAACAGATGTGGCTGCGTTGCCATACCCGTCGATTCCAGTGGCGGTGAGAAAAAAGATTCGAGGACGGGTCCCGATCGTCCGTCGGTTCGGCGACCTGCGACCGTCCCCCGTCCCCACCCCACCGCCGAGTGTGACCGGCCGCGGGGTGTGTTCGACCCGGCCGTTCAGTCAGCAGTCAGGGGAGACCTCCACCCGTTCGGGCGTGACCGTCACCGTCGCATTCTCGACGCTGAATTCGACGGTTCCGTCGGCCCGACTCGCCCCTCGGTGCGTGTCCGCAAAGAGGGAGTCGAGTGCGTCCGGGTTGATGTAGTCGTATAGTCGGGTGTTGGTGGAACCGATATCGTCGTCGAAGTACTGCGCTAGCGCGGTTGCAGTGGCTATACTCGGCGGTTCGTTCGCGTCTCGCTCGTATTGAATGCGGCGTTTAAACTCGCATCCAGAGGACTCTCTGATCCTTCGTTCCGTCATGTCTCTCCGTCACGTCTCCGTGACCGTCTAGCTGAGTGAGCAACGTCTCCGCCCATATACTTACCGTCAGACAACACGGGGTGAAAACCGCTCGCCGGCGGCCGGATCGTGTGGTCTCGAGTCATCCCGCTCGCTCTTCCAGAAACCGTTCGACCTCGGACGCCGTCGGCGCGCTGCGGGCGCCCTCCCGACTCGCCGTCAGCGCGCCGCAGGCGTTCGCGTACTCGAGGGCGTCCTCGATCGACGCGCCCTCGAGTCGGCTCGTGAGAAAGCCCGCCGCAAAGGAGTCGCCGGCACCGGCCGTGTCGACCGAGTCGACGTCGAACCCGGGATGTGCGTAGCTGTCGTCGGGAGTCCGGATCTCTGCGCCGTCGCCGCCGGACGTGATCGCGACGATCCGATCGGTCGGCTCAGAATCGACGCCGGCCGCGTCGACCAGCGCCGCGGCTTCGTGCTCGGTGACGAACAGAATGTCGGCCGCGGCGACGGTCTCGTCGTACGTGCGGTCGCCGAACCGGCGACCGGGGTCGAAACTGACGGTGACGTCGGCCGCCGCGGCGATTGAAGCGATCCGCGCCGCGGTCTCCGGGCGCTGGCTCGTGAGGTGGACGTGATCGGCCGCCCGAACCCGATCAGCGTCGATGTCCGCCGGCCGAACGGCCTCGTTGACGCCGTCGTTGCCCAGGATCGAGACCGCACCGTCGTCGTCGACGAGCAGGTACTTGACCGCCGTCTCGGCGCCCTCGACGACGCGGATCCCCGACAGCGAGACGCCGGCCTCCTCGAGGCCGCGCCTGGCCAGCAGGCCGTTGTCGTCGTCGCCGACGCTGCCGATCAACCCGGCGTCGACCTCGAGGCCGGCGAGCGCGGCGGCGACGTTGGCGGCGCTGCCGCCGCCGGACTGGCGCTGTGAGCGGATCGTCGCCTCGCCGTCGGCGGCGGGGAGTCGGTCGACGCGCAGCGTCACGTCCCAGTTGACGTGACCGGCGGTGAGTACGGTGGGTGGCATTCGATACGACCGGGAAGAAGGCGCCGTCGGAAAAAAATCTAGGTGGCGATGAAGAGCAAGACGTTGTGGACGCCGGGGCCGAGCCCGACCGCGGCGATCCCGGAGAGGACGATCCGCGCCTGCTGGGGCGCGTCCTCGACGTACTCCTTGAACAGTCCGAGGATCACCAGCGCCAGCGCGGCCTTCACCAGGACGAACAGCCAGCCGGCGCCGACGTACTCGGCGATCGGCAGTGACCCGCCGGCCTCGAGGAGCAGCGCCGACAGGGGGACCGACTCCTCGACGCCGATGACGTCGTAGCCGATGGCCGTCGAGACGCCGTCCAAGGTGTGCCCGAAGACGACCAGCGCGCCGGTGTAACTCGTCGTCTTCGCGACGTCGGTAAACCACAGGCTCAGCGCGACCCACGCGATCGCGGTGACGATCCCGGCGGCGATGACGGCGATGACCGGCCAGAAGAGGTTGAACGTCTCTTCGGCCCAACTCACGTTGAGGATGATCGACGCGAAGACGGCGAAAAAGGCGGTCCCGGCGATACCGAAGAACCGCGGAATCGTCGGCTGGAGCCCCCCGGCGTACAGGAAGATCGCGACGATCCAAGCGGCGCCCGCGACGGCCGCGGCGACCAGATAGACGGTCGGCGTCGCGAACAGCGTCTCGACGTTCTCCGGATAGGCGCCGAGTTGATAGAGGACGTGGAGGGCCGAGCCGAACATCATCCACGGCGCGAACGCCAGCACGGTCCGATCGGTTACCGGCGGCTCGAGAACCCACAGCAATGCGACGATCCCCGCCAGTATCACCAGCAGCGGGACGAGGAGGTACCACGGTGGGAGCACGAACCCCTCGGGTAATACCATATCCGTACTCCCACACACCAGCGACAAACACTTTCCGATTGCTAACTATTCACGATAGTGAATAGTTTCCGTCGCTGTAACGTTCGGTGAGCCATCCCGCGGCGCTATGCCGGTGATTTCCTACAGCTCCCAGGGTTCGTCGACCGTCTCTCCGAACAGCTCCCGCATCAGCGTGACGACGGTTTCCGGTGGGAACTGGCCGTGTTCGGTGACGATCGCGTCGACGTACCGCGGCGGGGTGACGTCGAAGGCGGGATTTTCGACGGTCAGTCCGTCGTCGGCGCCGTCGGCGGTGTCGGTGATCGCGGCCCGCTCGTCGTCGTCGAGCACCTCCCGCTCGTCGCGGCGTTCGATCTCGACGGTGTGGCCCGTCATAGTATCGGGGTGGAGTTTGATCGTCTGGGCGGCGACGGTCACCGGCACGCCGCGCTCGCGGGCGATGACCGCCAGTCCGCTGGTGCCGATCTTGTTGATCACGCTCCCGTCGGCCGCGATGCTGTCGGCCCCGACCAGGACGTGATCCGCCTGGTCGAGGTAGCGACGGGCCGCCCCGTCGACGATCACCGTCACCGGCACGTCCCACTCGCGTAACTGTCGGGCCGTGATGTGGCCCTGCAGCCTGGGCCGAGTCTCCTTGACGATCGCCTCGATCTCGGTGCCGTCCTCGACGGCGGCCTCGAGACAGGCCAGCGCGTCCGTCGAGTGGCAGTGGGTCATCACGACGTCGCCGTCGCGCAACCGGTTCGCGCCGACCGATCCCAGTTTCGACTGCGCCTGCGCCAGATCGCGCTGGAACTCCTCGGCGCGAGCGATAGTCGAGGCGCGCAGTTCCGCGACGGTCTCGCCGTCCATCCCGGCGAGGACGTACCGGAGCGCGTTGGGCAGGCTCACCGCCGTCGGGCGGGTCTCGTAGAGCGTCTTCGCGGCCGCTCGCAGTTGCCGCTCGAACGCGTCGGGCCGCTCCGCGTCGGATCGCTCGGCCTGGATCGCCAGCGCCTCGGCCGCCGCGTCGGCGATCGTCGCGGCCCCGCGGATCTCCATCGCGGCGATCTCGTCGGCGGTCGTCACGACGGCCGGCGCGACGTCGGGTCCACGGTCGTCCATGCCGTCACGTTGCGCGCCGGACGGCAAAAGTGATCGGGCGGGGTTTTTGCCCGTCGGGCGATTCCCTCCCCGTATGGACCGCAGCGAACTCGCCCCGCTGATCGATCACACCGTGCTCGGCCCCGAGACGTCGATCGCCGATGTCCGCCGCGTTCTCGACGAGGCCCGGGAGTACGGCATGAACGCCTGTGTCCCGCCCTACGCCGTCGAGACGGCCGCCGACTACGCGCCCGAGGTGACCCTCGCGACGGTCGTCGGCTTCCCCCACGGCCAACACGCCGCCGCGGCGAAGCGACGGGAGGGCGTTCTCGCCTGGAAGGCCGGCGCCGACGAACTCGACGTCGTGCTCAACGTCGGCCGGCTGAAGGCCGGCGAGGACGACGTCGTCCGGGCCGAACTCGCGGAGATCACGGCCGCGGTACCGATCCCCGTCAAGGTGATCATCGAGACGGCTCTCCTGACCGACGAGGAGAAACACCGCGCCTGCGAGGCCGCGGACGCGGCCGACGCGGCGATGGTGAAGACGTCTACCGGCTTTTCCGAGGCCGGTGCGACCGTCGCTGACGTCGAACTCATGCGCGAGTACCTCCCCGTCAAGGCCAGCGGCGGCGTCGGCAGCTACGACGAGGCGATGGCGATGCTCGCGGCCGGCGCCGAGCGGATCGGCGCCTCGAGCGGCGTCGAGATTCTCGAGGGCGCGCCGGAGTAGCGCGCCCGCCCACGACGCGACGATCCATCGGGCCCGGCGATTACCGTCACGAACGCGAACACTTTTCGTCGGGGGTCGTCCAACGGAGTCTATGCTCGAGTCGGTGCTGGCGCGGCTTCGCGCGACCCGACGGCGACTGCGGCGGCTGGAGCGACGCGAACTCGACGCGTTCGTGCGCTGGATCGAACACACCGGAAATCTGATCCACCTCTCCGTGTTGCTCTTCGTCCCGCTGCTTATCGCCGCGGTGACCTGGCTGGCGAACGCGACGGCCGTCGTCTCCTTCCTCCTGTTTCCACCGCTGGCCTCCGGCACGTACACGCTCTTTGCCGATCCCGAGGGACGATACTCGACGCCGACGAAGTTCGTCGGCGGGATGACCGCGGGGGCGCTCTGCGGCTGGCTCGCGATCGCGCTCGTCGACGCCGCGGGCATCGGCGGCGTCGCCGGCGTCAGCGCGACCGGCGCGGCGCTCGGTATCTTCCTCACCGGCGCCGTCACCTGGGCACTCGACTTGGAGGAGCCTACCGCGTTCTCGACCGCCCTGCTCGTGTTGGTCTCCGGCAACGCGCAGGTCGTCTACGTGCTCGGAATCGTCGTCTCGAGTTCGTTCGTCGCGGCCGTCTTCGTCGTCTGGCGGGACCGATTCTACGAGCGCCGAGCCCAGTACCTCTACCGGACGACCGACGGCGACGACCACGTCCTCGTTCCGCTGGACGAGGACTGGGCCGAAGACCCCGGCGACGGCGAGACGGCCCCGGTCGCCCGCTTCGCCGCCGAACTCGCCAGCGCGCACGACGCCGGCAAACTCGTCCTCTTCGACACCGTCGACGACGGCGACGAGATCGCCGAGACCGAACCGGGACCCGCGGCTCGTCGCCTCGAGTCCTTCGCGGCCGATCTCTCCGCGGAGTACGGCATCCCCTGCGAGGTCGTCGTCGCGGCCGGCGACCGCACGTCGGCGCTGGCGCTCCGAACGGCCAGAGAGCACAACTGCGATCTGATCGTCACGCCGTACGCCGAGCGCGAGGGCGGCGGCCTCTCGCCGTTCATCGTCGGGCTGTTCGACAGCGAGATCGACGTCATCGCCTTCCGGTCCGCCGAGAACCGCCAGCGCTGGGAGCACGCGCTGGTCCCGGTTCGGGGCGCCGGCGACACCGCTCGCGCGATGGTCGACTTCGCCCAGCGGATCACCGGCTCCTGGCACCCGACCAGCGTCTGTACCTGCATTGACCGCGAGTCCGAGCGCCGCGACGCGGAGACCACCGTCGCGGACCTCGTCGACGCCTTCGAGGGCCGCTTCGAGACCCACGTCGTCACCGAACCCGTCGAGTCCTACCTCGAGCGCCTCTCGCCCCGGTACGACGTGATCTTCGTCGGCTCGAGCACCGATCGTTCCGCCGCCTCGCGGTTCGTCTCCCCGCCGACGTTCGAGCGACTCAGCGACCTCGAGACGGACGTGGCGATCGTCCACCGGGGTCGCCACCGATAACGATACCGCCCGCAGTTTTCCTGGTCGATTCAGATCCGGCCGCGGACCAGCACTACCGTCCCGATCCCTGCGAGCAGCGCCAGTGGCAGGCTCTCCGTCTTCCGGACGACGACGGCGACCGCGGCCGCCCCGAGCCACGCTGCAGGGCCGCCCTCGGCCAGTTCACCGGCGACGAGCGAGACGACGATGACCCCCGGCAGGACCTCGAGCGCGGTTTCGGCCCGGTCGGTGAGTTCGAGCCGACCGACCAGCCACAGCCCGCCGGCCTTCGTCGTGTAGGTGACGACGGCCATCGCGAGGACGACGCCGACGGTCGTCGGATCGAGCGCCGTCGCGGCGCTCGAACTCATCCGCCCACCCCGCTCGAGTCGGCCTCGACGTCGGCGTGACGGACGCCGACCGAACAGCCCACCAGCGCGCCGGCGAGCAGATACCAGCGCCCAGGAACGGCGACGGCGGTCGCTAGTGCGGCGACGAAGGCGGCCGTCCACGGCGGCAGGTCGGTCCGCCCGTCCCAGAGATCGACTGCGACCGCGACGAAGACGATGAGGAACGCGGCGTCGAGCCCGTACCGCGCCGGATCGGTGACGCCGTCGCCCACGAGGGCGCCGACGACCGTCGCGGCGACCCACAGGACCCAGATCGCGAGGCCGCTGCCGAGGAGGTACGCGGCGTCAGCCGATTCCGATCCGTTCCCGACCGCGTCACCTCCGTCGGCGAACGCGCGCATCGTCAGCGCCCAGTTCTCGTCGGCGGTGAAGAAGGCGCTCCCGTAGGTCTCGAGCACGGATCGATCGGCGAACCACGGCCGGAGCGTCGCACCCAGTAGCAGGTATCGGAGGTTGACCGCCGCCGTCGCGAGAACGATCGTCGCGACCGACGCGGACGCCGCCCAGAGATCGACCGCGAGCAACTGCGCGGCCCCGGCCAGCACCGTCGCGCTCATCAGCGTGGCCTCCGCGGCGCTCAGCCCCGCCTGCGACGCGAGCACGCCGAAGGCGACGCCGTAGCCGGCCACGCCGACCGCGACCGGGAGGCAGTCGCGAAAGCCACGCAGCATCCCCGCTCGAGAGAAGGCTACCAGACGCGGGGACGGCTCGTCTCTGGCTGTCGTCTCGTCGGTCGCACTCTCGTCATCGTCTGTAAC
The DNA here is from genome assembly GCF_000025325.1 of Haloterrigena turkmenica DSM 5511. NCBI lineage: Archaea > Methanobacteriati > Methanobacteriota > Halobacteria > Halobacteriales > Natrialbaceae > Haloterrigena > Haloterrigena turkmenica. Next base: position 605,487 of record NC_013743.1, read on the forward strand.
CGCTGTGCTCTGGCCGCGGTCTCCACTCGAGTCAGCCATTGCCGACTCGAGAGAGCGGCCGCGAGGACCCTAAAATCTCGGAGAACGCGCGTTCTCTACGATATCGGACAGGACGGAACTGCGGCGCGACTCACGGGAGTCGCTCGACCAGCCGCCGACCCCGCGGCGTCAGCTCGTAGCCCTCGTCGCGGTTCGAGACGACCGCCTCGAGCCGCCGGAGGTGATAATTGAGTTTACCGTTGTCGTCGATCGACGTCGCCGCCCGGAGGTCGGTGTAGCGCAGCGGCGTCTCGCGATCGGCCAGCGCCGACAGGATCTCGAGTCGAATCGGACTCGCGAGCAGTTCGAACTCGTCGGCGGTCCGCGATAGATCCGCAGCGGTCTCGCGGTCGCCCGTCGCCTCGCCGCCGTCGGGACCCGCCGGCGTCTGCGCTCCCGTGCGTTCGCCCCACGTCCACGTCGGAATCGCCATCGCTCTCGGCTTCACGTCGGCGATCCAAAACGATTCCCCCGCTCGCTCAGTCGCCGTCCATGATGTACTCGATCAGCTCGCTCTCGTCCGCGCCCAGCGCCGACTGGACCAGCAGGTGCCCGCCCAACACCGACGGGCTGATCACCGCGTCCGCGCCGGCGTGCTCGAGCTTCCGCGTGTTTTCGCGGTCGGTCGCGGCCGAGACGATGCGGGTCTCGGGGGCGAGTTGGCGCGCGGTGAGGATCGACAGCGCGTCCTCCGCGTCGTGGTTCGTGGCGACGAGGATCGCACTCGCGCGGTCGATCTTCGCTCGCTGGAGCGGTTCCTCGTCGCTGGGATCGCCCCGTATCACCGCCAGGCCGCGATCCGTGAGGGTCTCGGCGGCCTCGCGGTCGCCGGTCACGACGACGAACTCCCGGTTGTTAGTCGCGAGTTCGTCGACGATCGGTTCCGTCAGTTCGCCGTAGCCGAGCACGAGGACGTGGTCCTCGAGCAGCTCGAGTTGTGAGTCGGTCATCTTTCCGAGTGTCTTCGTGATCCGGGCCTGGATCGCCGGTCCGACGAGCGCCCCGATGGCGATACCGAAACTGGCCACGCCGAGCACGAGCACGGACATCGTGAACAGCATCGCCTGCGTCGACCCCTGATCAGGCGTCACGTCGCCGTAGCCGACCGTGCTTGAGGTGATCAGCGTGAAGTAGAAGGCGTCGAGGATGGTGTTGATCCCCTCGAAGTCCTCGCGGAGCGCGTACGCGCCGAACGTCCCGTAGGCCTGCACGCCTAGCAGCGCGAAGCCGGCGGCGATCTGGGTCGTGCTCAGCGAGAGGGACTTATCGAAGCGCTTGTGACTGACCAGCAGCATCGGAATCGAGAGCAGCGAGAGCACGACCAGCGGCACCGAGTACGGACTCGACTGGAGCAGCCCCTGTGCGGCGGTCAGCGGGAGCAACAGTAGCGTCGCCCACCAACCCACTCGCAGCCCCCGTCGGAGTGCGAGCGCGCTGCCGACCATCAGGAATCCCGTGAGCGCCCCGGTGAACGCGGCGGCGCTCTGGATCGCCTCGGGGACGTAGTCGCTGAGCGGCCCGCCAACGGCGTTCGTGCCGATGTTGACGATCGCCGTCGCGACCGAGAGTCCGGCGACGATCAGCGCCAGCGCGACGGCTGCCCGCATCGAGAGGACCCGATGCCAGTTGTCGGGCAGCCGCGATCGAAGCGACCGGTCGTCGGCCATATGCCTCGATCCGCGTTGGGGTCAGTTAAACGCCTCTGTTGACGGACGTTCACAGCTACCTAGCGCTTGTCAGCTCGTCAATTAGTCGTGACCCGATCGTCCCGTCCGCCCGTCGATTACTGGCCGTCCGCCCGTCGCGACTCGAGGCAGTTAGCGGCCCCTCGCTACCCGTAGGGACCGATCGCGCGCCGGCGAACGCACCGCCGCTGTCGGTGGAGATTTAACGATCCCGTCCCACTCGCCCACAATGGCGCTCCCGGTCGAAGTCCTGCTTGGCATCTATCTCGGTCTTCTGACGGGTATCGTTCCCGCGTTCGTCGCCGGCTCGCTCGGCTTTCTCGTCCGCTACTTCACGGGAGTGACGCTGCCCGGCTTCGGTGTCGTCGTCCTCGCGCTCTCGATCGCCAGCGTGCAGGGCGGCCTGCTCGGCCTCGTCGAACCGACCATCGCCCAGTCGCCGCGGCTGCTGGTCGCCGTCCTCGTCGTCCTCATGCTCGCGCTCTACGCCCACAATCAGGGCGACAAGCTCGGCGCTGAACTCCCCCGTCGGCTCTCCCTCACCTCGATCCGCCAGCGGACACTGTCGGCCGACGTCGTCGAACTCGTCGGCAACGTTGGACAGGTCACGGTCCGTCCCACCGGCGAGATCCACGACATGGAGGGTTACCCGCCGCTGTCGCCGGACCTCCGCCGATCGCTGAAGAACGGTTCGTGGCGACTCCCCGCGGATCTGCCGCTGTCGGAACTCGAGTCCCGCCTCGAGGAGCGACTGCGGACCGACCACGATCTGGCCGACGTCACCGTGACGATCGACGAACGGGCCCGCGCGACGATCACCGCGGCCCCGCCCTCGGGCGGCCTCTCGAAGCGAATCCCCGACGGCCGCCGCGCCGTCTCGATCGCGACGTTGGTCCCGACCGGCCTCGCGAGAGGCGACGAGGTGTCGATCCGCGCTGGCGAGCGAACGGTTGCCGGCACGGTGCTGGGCGCTCGGACTGAGATTGACGACGAACACGCGGCTGCGGCCGACGAGCCGTCGGCCGGCGACGAAACGGCCGTCCCCGACGGCGGCGATTCGGCGGTCGACGCCGCCCCCGCGCCTAAACCGAACGCGGCCAGCGCCGGCGGCGTCGGCCGCGTCACCGTCGCCGTCGCCCGTCGAGACGTCAAGGCGCTGCTCGAGACCGAGACGCCGCGGCTGGTCGTCCGCTCCCGGGGGACCAGCCGGGAGTTCGAGGCCTTCGCGCTGGTCAGACGGGCCGGGCACGCGATTCGGCGGTTCACCGTGGGCCCGAGCGCGGACGCCGATGTTCGCGCCGCGGCGGACGTGACGGTGCTGGCCGCCCGCCGACAGGGCAGCGAGACCGGCGGCCGTCGCAGCGGCTGGGTGTTCGCCCCCGGTATCGAACGATCGCTCGAGCCCGGCGACGAGGTGTTCGTCGCGGGCCCGGAGGCGGCGACCGACGAGTTCGTGGAGGCGGTCGCCAGATGACGGCCGCCGCCGGACTCGAGCCGATCCTCGCGCAGGCGGTCTCCACCGAAGTGCTGCTCGACGCGCTCGTCGAGATTCTCGGTTTCTCGCTGCTGGCGGGAGGCACCGCCGCGGCTGTCGCCTTCGTCTTCCGCTGGTACAGCGCCGACGGGATCCCCGACGGGGTCGCGATCCTGCTCGGCGTGTCGATGGTCGCGATCTGGCTGAACACCAAGTCGGCCCTCCAGCAGGCGATCATCGGCGACACGGGGATGCTCGAACTGGAAACGGCCGTCTACACGGTCGTCGCGTTCGTCGCGAGCGCGATCGCCGCCGACGGCGGCCGGCGGCTGGGCGACCACCTTGCGACGGACGTCTTCTCGCTCGCGACGCCGCGGACGATCACCGAGGTCGGACAGCTGGTTCGGTCGGCCGGCCGCGTCGTCGCCGTCGAACTCCCCGACGAGATCGAGGACGTCGACGGCTACGACCCGGTCGAGGAGTCGACCAAGACCGAACTGGCCGGCCACACCCTGCTGTTCCCGCGTCGGCTCTCGGTCGACGAACTCCGCGAGCGGCTGACCGACCGCCTCGAGCGCGACTACGGGATCGGCCACGTCGACGTCGAGTTCGGGGCCGATCGGACGATCGACTACCTGGCCCTCGGGAGCCGTCCGGCGGGCATCGGGTCGACGCTCGCGCCGGGCACTGTCGCCGTCGCGGTCCGCGGCGATCCGGCGCCCGACGCCAGCCCCGGCGACGCCGTCCGGATCTGGCGCCGCGACGGCGACTCGCTCCGGCGGGTCACCGGCGGTGAACTCCGCGGGGTCGCCGACGACGTAGCCACCGTCGCCGTCGACGCCGACGACGCCGACTCGCTCTCGACCGAGGAGGAGTACCGCCTCGTCACGCTCCCCCGCGACCCCGGCGCCGAGCGGGACCTCGTCTCGCTGCTCCGGGCGGTCGACGAGACCGTGACCACCCTCCCCGTCGACGCGGGCGATCCGCTCGAGGGCGCAGTCGTCGGCTCGCTGCCGGTGTTCGTCCTCGCCGTCGACCGCGACGCGGCCGCCGACCCGCTCGCGCTGCCGTCGGGCGAGACGCGACTCGAGGCCGGCGACGTCGCCTACGTCCTCGGTCGCCCGGACGCTCTGCGGCGGATCGGCGACCTCGAGCGGCCCGGAGAGGGGCTACTCGAGGGGGCAAAATCGGACGCGTCAGAAGGGACTTCGGAACCCGCAGACGCGCCGGCCGACCCCGCACAGGAGCGGTAGCTACTTGCCGTCGGCACCGATACCGCCACGTATGGCCACCGAGTGGAAGCTCTTCGCCGACCTCGCCGAACGCGCGGGCGACAAACACGTTACCGTCGACGCCGACGCCGGCGACACCGTCGGGGACGCCTTAGAGCAACTCGTCACCGACCGGCCCGCCCTCGAGGAGCGGGTCCTCGAGGACGGCGACCTGCGCTCCCAGATCAACGTGCTCCGCAACGGGACGAACGTCTTAGTCGAGGAGGAGGGCTTAGAGACGGTCCTCGAGGAGGGCGACGAACTGGCGCTGTTCCCACCGGTCAGCGGCGGCTAACGGACCGTCACGCGCTGCTCGGTGTTCTGCGATCCCGCTCGATGGGATCCCGGCGCTCGTCGACGACGCGATACCGGTGGGCGACGGCCGCGCCTTCCGGGTGAATCAGCACGGTATCGTCGTCGCAGTAGGGTTCCTGGAACCAATCCGCGGCGACCGGATAGCACTCGAGCAGCGACGTGTCTCCGGTGACCGCGTCTGCGGGCGTTACGTGGCGGCGGACGTCCGGAGCGACGACGACGAGGGTGTCCTCAAAGCCGACGTATCGCTCGGGCGTCTCCAGACCGTCGTCGATGAACGCGAGGTCGCCGTCGTCGACGATCTCACCGGATTCGTACGGAGGATGGTACATGAGTTTTCCACCTGATTATTCTCCTATACGAATATGAACGCCCGGGAGGATGTTCCGATCCAGAAAACGCGCCGTCACTCGCCCCTCAGGTCGATCCCGAGCACGAAGTCCGGTTCCTCGGAGATGCCGGCACCGGCGTAGGGCGCGTCGGTGACGTGACGGGGCGTCTCGGGGATCAGCACGCGCGTCTCGTCGGCGCCGCGATCGGCGGCGTCGCGGGCGATGGCCGCGAACAGCGCGCGGGCGGCGTCGACGTCGTCCCACGCGCCGACGCCGTATTCGGCCCACGTCTCTCTCTCCGTCTCGGATTCCGTTTCGTTCTCGTCTTCGCTCGAGTCGCCGTCGACTTCGCGCTCGTACGTCCGCGACCGATACGCCATTCCGGCCAGCCCGTCGGGCCCCGTCACCGCGAAGACGGCCGTTTCGTCGGCGAGTCGCTCGAGGTCTGTGCGGGTCAGTTCCCGGACGGCCCACGACTCCTCGGGGGCCATCGCGAGGCCGTCGAGGTGCTCGCGCGCGTCACTGTGGGTCCAGTAGCGCCACGCCGCAGTGGGGTCGCTCGAGACGCGGTAGGAGTCGTCGCCGTCGGCCTCGAGGTTCGCGACGGCGTCGGGATCAGGATCTGGATGCGCGAAGCGGAACTCCGTAATCGGTTCGAAGCCATTGGCCCGTGCGGCGCCGAGCGACGGCGCGTTCCACGAGAAGATCATCACGCGACCGACCGTCGCGCCCTGCTCGCGGGCCCACTCGAAGGTCGCCTCGTTGAGTCGCCGGCTGACGCCTCGTCGCCGATAGTCAGCCGCGACGCGCAGGCTCTGGAACCAGGCTTCGTCGTCGGTGAGCATGACGCCCTGCACGATGCCCGCCGGTTCGCCGTCGACCTCCGCGAGGAAGGTCTTCTTTCCCTGTCCGGGTTCGTCCTCGAGCCACTCGTGGTAGACCCGCGGGATGTAGTCGCCGCCGCGGTCCGGCCAGATATCGCCCGTGAAGTCGGCCACGGCCGCGTAGTCGTCGTGGGTCGCCCGTCGGATCTCGAGGCCGAAATCGGAGACTGAGTCGAGTACCATCGTCGATCGAACAGGGCTATCTCACGCGGTGGCGGGGGAAAGCGTTTCGCAGACGCGGTCGCCCCCGCAGTGGCGTCCAGACTCGAGTCTGCGTAGGGAGTCGCTTCCGAAAGACGAGTTCGGCACTACCGTCCGTAGTACCAGTACGAAATCGCGAGGAACCCGAGCAGCGCGCCGCCGACCGTCCCGATCCCGCCGCCGTACGGAACCTCGAGCATCTGTAACGTCATCGCGCCGACCGTCCCCGCCAGCGAGAGGACGAAAAGCAGGGCGAGGCCGAGCTGCCACTGCTGAAAGCTATCGAGCATGGGGTCGTCGGTCCGTTCGTTAGCCATACAATCCAATCGGACAGCTATCTGATAAGTGCTCGGTCGAACTAATCGGCGCGCTATCGAACGGTCGAGCGCGTCGTGGCCTTATTCCCAGGGAACCGACCGCTCCTGGATCTCGCCGGCCAGCGACGTGCCCATCGCCTCCTCGACGTCCTCGCTGTTCTCGAGGGCCCACATCAGTTTCACCTTCGCCGTTCCCGGCAGCGTGTCGCCGGCCTCGACGACGCCGGCCTCGAGCAGGTCCCGGCCCGTATCGTAGACCCGGTCGCAGACCCGGCCCTCGAGACACTGGCTGGTCATGACGACCGTCGTCCCGTCCTCGATGAGTTCCTCGATCCGCGGAATGAGGTCAGTGTGGACGTGGCCGAGCCCGGTGCCCTCGAGGATCAGCCCCTCGCTGCCCTCGACGACGTCGAGGAACGCGGGATCCATCCCCGGCGTGAACTTGAGCAGTTCGACGTCGTCTGCGAGGCCCTCGCGGAGCTCGAGGTCGGCCTCGCCGCGCTGCTGGTAGTCGCGGCGGAACTCGATCTCCTCGGTGTCGTAGTCGATCTCGCCCAGCGGCTCTGCACCGACCGTCTCGAAGGCGTCCCGGCGCGAGGTGTGGTTCTTCCGGACGCGGGTGCCCCGATGGAGCGCGCAGACGTCGTCCGATTCGGAGCCGTGCATGCAGACCATGACTTCCGCGCAGTCGCTCTTGGCGGCCTCGACGGCCGAAACGGCGTTCATCACGTTATCGGAGGATGGCCGATCCGCCGAGCGCTGCGAGCCGGTGAAGACGATCGGCACGGGCGTCTCGAGCATGAAGGATAGCGCCGACGCGGAGTACTGCATCGTGTCGGTGCCGTGCATGACGACGACGCCGTCGGCGCCGGCCTCGATCTCCTCCGCCACGGCACGGGCGAGGTCCTGCCACAGCGGCGGTTCCATATTCTCCGAGAGGATGTTCGCGACGACGCGGCCGCGGTAGTTCGCCCGGCCCGCCAGGTCGGGCACCGCGCGCAGGACGTCCTCGGCGTCGAACTGCGCCGTCACCGCGCCCGTGCGGTAGTCGACCGTCGAGGCGATCGTCCCGCCGGTCGAGAGCAGCGAGATCGTCGGCAGGTCGTCGTCGAACTCGATCTCGGAGTCGGCGCCCTCGTCGCTGGCGTCGTCATCTTCCGGCCCCGTCGCGTCGGTGCCGTCGATCTCGTAGACGTCCTCCTCGAGCGTCTCGATCTCGGCTTCCGCTCGGTCGACGCCGACGTTGTAGCCGCCCTCGAGTTTCACTACGAGGTGGTCGTCCGTACTCGAGGGGAGCAACACGCCTTCGTACGTGCGATCCGCGCGGTCGACGCGAACGCGATCGCCTGGATTCATGCGTGGGCGTTGCGCGGCGGCGGACTTGAAGGCACGCTTTCCGGGATCGATCCTCGCGGGATCGCGTTCCACATTCGAGTCGCCGACTCGAGAACGGGGAACAGCGGCTACGTTTCCACCCGCCACGACACAGCGCGCGCTACCGTACTCTGGATTATCGGACCTCGAGGCTCAGGTAAACAGTCCGACCAGAACCAGTCCCAGCCCGGTCAGCAACAGCACGCCCGCGATCATCGCGGTCAGCAACTGCAGCGTCGACTCGGCGTCTTCGGGAACGTCGAGTCGCGGATAGAGCCGTCGGCCGGCCATCAGCACCCCGATCCCCAGGGCGAGCGCGCTGACGCCGAACGCGACTAACTCGGTGCTCATCCATCGGAGGTACCGCGGCCAGCGTAAAAAGGGAGGGCCCCGCGACTCGAGGGTCGAGAACGTCCGCGACCGGCCCGAGAAGCGCGTCGATCGCCCGACTCAGGCGATGTACGCGCTCGCAGCGGCCCGCAGGAAGATGGCACCGATCGCGAGTCCGCAGAGCGCGATTCCCAGCCCGAGCAGTCGGGCCAGATCGGTCATTAGCTCCGGATACTCCGGCTGGGGCTCTATGTTCGCGACGAGGACGTAACAGAAGACGCCACCGCCGGCCGCGATGAGGCCGAACGTCGCGGGCGCGAGCCAGCTCATACCCCCGGTGGGTGGCCTGCGGTCGTATATCCTGTGGCCGGTGACATCCTCGAGGTCGCCTCGCCGTGTACCGATGGGAAAGACCCATGCTGTCGGCTGCCCAACGAGAACGTATGAGCGATCGCTCGGACGAGGTCACCGAGAGCCGGGACACCGACGATCTCCTCGAGGAGACCGAGAGCCTGCTCTCGGGGTCGGACGTCGAAGCCGATTCCGGTGCCGGAACGGCGTCGACGCCGGAGGACCGGCCGGGGACGGGCGGAGGCGTCGGGACGATCGACGACCCGCTCGAGTCCGGCACGCTGCGGTCGTCCGACGAGCCCGCGCCGTCGACGGCCCAGCCCGCGGAGTCGTCTCGCTCGCGGCTCGGCCGGTTGCGCGCCCGGCTCACGCCGGGGCGCTCGCCCGGCGACTATTTCTCGCCGCGGGCGTTTCTCACGCTGGTGCTCCTCGTCGGCGCCGGACTGGTCGGCGGCGGAATGGCGATCCCGATCGCCGGTCGCATGCTCGGCATGTTCGGCGTCGCCTTCGCTATCGGTCTGCTCACCTCGAAACGGCGCTACCTCGAGATGGGCGCCGCCGGGACCGCCGTCGGCGGCGTGTCGGCCGTCCTCAGCAACGCCGTCCTCGCGATCGCCGGCTCCACGCAGGCCGTCCTCGCCGTCGGCGTCACGGTCGGACTGGTCGGCTGTCTGCTCGGTTACTACTTCGGACGCGATCTGCGAAACGGGCTCACACAGGATATCAAATAGCTGCGTTCCGGTCGTGGCTACCACGTCAATTTCTCGGCCGGCGTCTAACTCGTCGTCAGCTCCCAGCCGCGTTCGGTGCGGCGGACGACCCCCTCGTCGGCCATCGACTCGAGGAGGTCGGCGACGACCTCGCGGGGCGCGTCGACGTCCTCGCTGAGTTCGCCGACCGATTTCGGCTCCGTTCGGATGCTCGCCAGCAGATCGGCGTAGATCCGGCTCTCGGGACCGGTGCCGACGGTCTCGGAGATTCCATCGAGGACGTCACAGAGCCGCCCCTGCACCCACCGTTGGGCGAGCGAGAGCTCGTTCTCGAGCTGTTCTAGGTCCTCGAGGGCCCGCAGGAGGTCGTCGAGTTCGTCGGCGTCCTCCCAGGCGACGTCCAGCGAGAGGTGCCGACAGGTCGTGATGTCGAAGCTACTGCTGGCGGGATAGGCGCTCTTGCTCGCGAAGCCGTACGGCGAGACGTTCACCTCGAGACGGACGTTACGAGCGATATGAAAGTACTTCCGGCGCTGGTCGTCGACTCGGCTCTCGATCAGTCCCGCCTCCTCGAGTTTCCGCAGGTGTTCGATGACCGCCTTCGGACTCACGCCGAGGTAATCCGAGATTTCCGTGACGTAACAGGGTTTGCGGGCGAGCAACCGGAGAATACGTCTCCGGTTTTCGTTCCCCAGCAAATCCAGCAATGCGGCGGAGTCCATCGAGCGTTGATTGGGGGTCGGCGCTGAAAAGCGTGTCTGCTCGGTACGGCGCCGCCGGTCGGATTCCTCCCCGCGCGGAACTGTGTCCCGCGTTCCCGGTCGCTACGCTGACTCCGGCCCCGTGTCGGCGTCGCTTCCCGTTCCGTCTCCCGGCTGATCGGCGTCCGTCCCCGAGCCGTCCCCGGCGTTGCCGGACCGGTCGTCGTTCGGCGCGCCGCTCTCGCCCGGCGGTCCGGAATCGGAATCCGCATCGTTAGACGGGCCGCGCTCGGCCCGATCCGGCGCCTGCTCGTCACCCTGGCCCTGTCCGTTACCCGGCTTCTCGGCGTCGCCCTCGGCGGGTTGCCCGCTGTTGGGTCGGTCATCCGGTTGTCCGTTCCCCGGGCGGTCGTCGGACTGGCCCCGTCCCGGAACGGTGTCGGGGCCGCCGAGTTGGCGGACGGTTTCCGCTACTTCGGGACCGTTGAGAGTCTCGGCGTTGGTACGGAGTTCGTCGAGGCGGTCGGCGTCGACGCCGGTCTCGTTCGCCCGCCGTTCGGTCCGGTCGATCTCGTTCTCGAGCGAGCGGATTTCGACGGCGAACTTCGCCATCCGCGCCTGATACGCCCCGCGATCGAGTTCGTCCTGGCGCTCGCGCAGGTCCTCGCGTTCGGCCTTGAGCGTCTCGAGGCGTTCGACGAGCTCGTCGGTCCGATCGCGAACGAGCGCTTCGCGGCTCTCGTTGTCGGCCGTCTCGTACCGCTTGGTGAACAGTTCGGCGTCGACCGTGTTCTCGGTGTCGGCCGCACTGGATTGCATGTGCGTCGAGACTGAGGCGGTGCTGTTCGACTCGGCCCCGTTCTCGTCGGCGGCGAACGGCGTGACGACGGCGCCGCTTGCGATCGGGCCGATCGTGAGTCCGAGAAGGGCGACCAGTGCGAGGAGCGCAACCGACCGGGAAGTCATCACTCCTCCGTTCTAACGAATGTACTAAAAAGACGGACCTTCGTTCGAACCGTTCACTTCGTCCGTTACCGGCGGAGCAACGGTTCAAACGTTTACGGAGGCCGGAGACGCTGTCAGCGCGGTTCAATTGGCTCTTGAACCGCGTGAACTGTTGATACCGTGGGGCGGAACCGAATCGCCGCCCGTCGCCGGGGAGGGAGACGACCGCCGTGCTATCTCGTCGCGTGGGGATCGTTTTGCGTTCCGCAACGGAGACCGTTCCCGACACTCACAACGATTGATTGCTGTGCATTCAATGGAAAACGACTCTTACCACGCGCCGTCTGTCCACCTGAATGCGGAATATCGTTTGTCTTCTTCACTGAAAGTCCGACGACTTAAATCTATCCGAAAATAGTTATATCCCGCCAGCCCTTGTGTACTAGTACCATGTTCGAGGTGTTTTCGCGGAGCTACTATCTCGGACGACTCTACGTGACCCCGACCGACGGGGACCGCGCACTCATGCACAGCGAGCAACACGAGCGGATCAACGAGGAGGTGTACGCGACCGGCGACGGTCTCGAGCGCCTCGACGCGCCGCTCGTGATGAAACTCGAGTCCAGTCACTTCCCGGTCCACGGCGACGACGCCGTGCCGACGAACACGCTCGCCGTGCCCGAACCGATGCTCGAGGACACCGACGTGCGCAACCCGCCCTCCCTGCGGGAGGTCCTGCTCGCCCGCCGCGAGCGCGCCGAGCAGTTGCTCTCGTGGACCGGCGGCTGGCCCGGCTCCGACGCCGGTTCAGGCGACGACTACCCCGCTGCCGGAACCTAAAAGTAGCCGCGCTGCCCCCTTCCGTTCGGACCAGATGCTGGACGCGTTACTCGGCCGCGCCTCGCTCAAGGAGCGCATCGACGAACTCGAGGAGGAAAACGAGCGGCTGCGAAACCGGTACGAGGCCGAATCCGAGCGCCGATCGGAGGCGGCCACCGCCAGACAGGACGCCGAGGAGCGGGTCAACCGCCTCGAGGACCGCATCGCCCAGCTCGAGGGCGAACTCGAGCAACTAGAGGGCGACGAGGCCGGCCTCTCCGTCCGCCGTCGCGACCGACTCCGCGGGAGCCGACTCGAGGCGGTCGTCGACCGACTGACCTCGTTTCGCACCGATCCGGAGGGCGCGCTGACGGCGATCCTCCGCGAGGACGAGGGCAGCGAGACGCTCGCCGAGGCGTTCGACGTCGACCTCGAGACGCCGCTCGGCGACCGCGCCGCGCTCGTCGACGAGGCCGCCCCGTGCGTGCTCTGTCTCGACGACGCCGGGCTGATCGCCGCCGCGCTCGAGCCGCCCGCGATGCCCGACCGCGCCTTAGCGGACGACTCGCGGATCGCCTGGGACGACCGCTTTCGCCTCGAGCGCGAGTGGTTCCTGCCGACCGGCCGGTACGCGCTCGCGCTCGTCCGGACCGACCTCTTCGCCCTCGGCACCTATGCGGACGGCGACCGCGTCGACTATCGGGGCTTCGAGAGCGACGTCAAGGGGAACCACTCGAAAGGGGGCTTCTCGCAGGCCCGCTTCGAGCGCATCCGCGACGACCAGATCGACGACCACCTCGAGCGCTGCCGGGAGGCACTCGCTGAGCGCGTCGGCGACGACATCGACCGGCTGTATCTGGTCGGCCAGCGCGGCGTCGTCGAGACGCTCGCCGAGGACGCGAGCCTCGAGCCGGCCGGGACCGCTGCCGTCGACGCGACCGGCGATCCGAAATCGGCCCTCGAGGACGCCCACCGGTCGTTCTGGACGGCCGAGTTCCGGGCGTTTTGAGGCGCCGATCATCGTCGCGTCGGTCGTCGTTCGAGCCGAATCGAGGATATTTTTGGTCGATGCGGACGACTCTTCGAGTGAGCTATGTCCGCCTTCGAAACCGTCAGCTGCAGCGGCTGTGGTGACGATTTCAAGGCATACCCGGACTCGAACGCGGCCCAGCGCGGGTTCTGTTCGCCCGCGTGCGCGCTCGAGGAGCACTGAAAACGGATCGCTACCGAAACTGCTGCGCTCGAGTGCAGTTTTTTCGCTCGAGCGGACGAGTTAGTGACTAACGGGACTCCCGCGGTAGCTCCGTCTCGCCGCGTTCCGTGGAAGCAGGTCGAATCGTCCTGCTCGTGCTGGCAACAGGGGATCGCCACTCCCTCCCCAGCCGATTCGCTCCCTCGCAGGCTCGTTCGCTCATCCCTCGCACAATGTCGTCGATCGATCCTCGCGTTCACTCGGATCGATCGACAGCGCGCGCCACCGCACGTTATCCGATTGACTCTTAGCGACCGCGATATCGACCGTTTAAGTGCCCCCTCGGCGATGATCCGGTATGCGCGTCGCGATTCTCGCTCACGAGAAGTTTCCTGCTGGTGCCAAGACAGCCCTCGGCGTCCTTCGGTACGCTGACTACGAAGCCGCAGCCGTCCTCGACCGCGAGTCGGCCGGCCGCCGCGTGAACGACTTCGTCCCGGACGTCCAGGACGCACCGATCGTCAAGGGGATGGCCGACCTCGAGGCCGACGCCGTCGACACCCTGCTGATCGGCATCTCTCCGATCGGCGGCGAGTTCGACGAGAGCTGGCGCGACGACGTCCGGACGGCCCTCGAGTCCGGCTGCGACGTCGTCTCGGGGCTGCACTACTTCCTCGCGGAGGACGAGGAGTTCGCCCGGCTCGCGGCCGAGAACGACTGCGAACTGCGGGACGTCCGTAAGCCGCCTGAGGACCTCTCGGTCGCCGAGGGCGTCGCCGGCGAGGTCGACGCCGAGGTCGTCCTCACCGTCGGCACCGACTGTTCAGTCGGCAAGATGACGACGACGATGGAACTCGCGCGGGCGGCCGAAGAAGCCGGCCACGACGCCGCCGTGATCCCCACCGGCCAGACGGGGATCATGATCGAGGGCTGGGGGAATCCGATCGACCGCGTCGTCAGCGACTTCACCGCGGGCGCGGTCGAGGAGATGATCGTCGAGAAGGGCGACGACCACGACTACCTCTTCGTCGAAGGCCAGGGCTGCATCGTCCACCCGGCGTACTCGGCGGTCACCTGCGGGATCCTCCACGGGTCGATGCCCGACAAACTCGTCCTCTGCCACAACGCCGGCCAGGAGGCGATCCACGGCTACGAATCGTTCGCGCTCCCCGACCGGCGGACGTACGTGGATCTCTACGAGTCGCTGTCGGCCCCAGTTTCGGGCGGCGAAATCGTCGCGGGCGCGCTGAACACCAGCGACCTCGAGACCGACGCCGACGCGCGCGCAGCCGTCGAGGAGTATGCGACCGAAATCGATGCGCCCGCGACGGACGTGATCCGGTTCGGGGCCGAGGACGTCCTCGAGGCCATTGTCGAGTGATCGTCGATGGCACTCGAGACTGACTTCGAACGCCACGCGATGCCCCTCGAGTACCCGTTCGGGATCGCCCGCGGGACGACGACCGAGCGGGACGTCGTGACGGTCCGAATCGAAGACGACGACGCCGTCGGCGTCGGTGGCGCCGCGCCCGCATCCCACTACGGAGAGACCGTCGAGACGGTGACGGCCGTCCTGCCGGACCTGCTCGCGGTCGTCGAGGAAACGGGCGATCCCCACCGACTCGAGCGCATCGAACGCGAGATGCGTGAGACCGTCCGGCGGAATCCGGCCGCCCGCTGTGCGGTTAGCATCGCACTCCACGACCTCGCCGCCAAGCGGCTCGACGTTCCGCTCTACCGCTACTGGGGGCTCGATCCCGGCGAGACGCTCGAGACCTCCTACACTATCGGGCTCGACGATACGGAGACCATGCGCGAGAAGACCGAGACCGCCCTCGAGCGCGACTACGGTACGCTGAAGGTCAAACTCGGGACGGATCGGGACCTCGAGATCGTCGAGGCGATTCGGTCGGTCGCGCCCGACGTGCGGCTGTTCGTCGACGCCAACGAGGCCTGGGCGCCGAAGGAGGCCGTCCGCAAGATCGAGCGGCTGGCGGAGTACGACCTCGCGTTCGTCGAACAGCCGGTTCCCGCCGAGAATCCCGAGGGACTGCGATACGTCTCCGAGCGCTCGCCGCTGCCAATCGCCGCCGACGAGTCCTGCGTAACGCTCGAGGACATCCCACGGATCGCGGACCGCTGTGACATCGCGAACCTGAAACTGATGAAGTGTGGCGGCCTGCTCGAGGCGAAACGCATGATTCACGCCGCCCGCGCCCACGGTCTCGAGGTCATGCTGGGCTGTATGACCGAGTCCAACGCCTCGATCGCGGCGGCCTGTCACCTCGCGCCGCTGCTTGATTACGCCGATCTGGACGGCTCGCTGCTGCTCGCCGACGATCCCTACGACGGCGTTCCGATGCCCGGCGGCCGAATCGATTTGGCGGGCCTCGAGCGGCCGGGGACAGGCGCGGTTCGCGAGTAGTCGCCGCTTCGAAACGGATCACGCGCGCGGACTGTCACTTCGACCGCCAACGGGGGTTTACAACGGTCGTCGGTGGAGAACTGCTGGTATGTACGACGGTGACGATGACGTGACCGTCTCTCGGCGAACGCTCTTGCGAGCGTCGGCGGGGACGGCCGCGTTTTCCACGATCGGTGCCGGGTCGGCGGAAGCGAGCGGGAGCGATGCGGGGACGCCGTGGTTAGACGACCGCTGTCCCGACGCGACCCTCGAGCCGAACATGGGCCACTGCGTCGAGGACGGGATGGAGGGCTGTGCGGACGACCACCCGGCGACGGTCGAACTCCGATCGGGGGTGCAAGCGGCCCTCGAGGAGCGCTACCCCGACGTGGGCGCGCTGATCGACGCGGGCTACCAGCCGTACTTCGACACGCTCGAGCGGGAGGACGACAGTTACTCCCACTGGATCAACCCGGAGTACGTCGGCGACGACGCGGTGCTCGACCCCGAGCGGCCGGCGTCGGTACTGGTCGACGACGAGTCCTGGCGGTCGATCGGTGTGATGTTCGTCGCGACGCGAAACGGCGAGGAGATCGATCCGCCGGCGGTCTACGGCGGCGAAGCGAGCGACACCGAGCCGGCGGACGACGCCCCCATCGGCGCCACCGCGGATCCGGAGACGCCCTGTTCCCCCTGGCACTACCACTCCGGTCTCCCCGGACGGTTCGCGTGGTGGTACTACAAGCAGGCCTACGAACACGACTTCGCCGACGGAGATATCGATCTCCCCTGCCGGACGCCCTGTATGCTCCACGTCTGGGCGATCGACCATCCTGAGAGCGTCTACGCCCACCACGCGCCGCCGGCGGAGTCCCGGGAGCAGGAGCCAGCCGCGGAGGCCGGTTTCGAGACCGACGCCGAACCCGGGACCGACGAACTCGGCTGGGACGTGCTGCCCGACGACCTGCAACCGGAACAGCGGCCCGAGGATCTCGCGGCGCTGGTCCCGGGGTTATAGTATCGCGTTGGCGCGTCTACGTCGTCACTGACGGGACGGATCTCACGACGCGCTCGCGGCCAGCCGCCGAAACGGGCGCCCGACTCGCCGCGGGAGCCACCCCAGAAACCGGACGACGGGGGTCAGTCGGCCCCATCGGTGCGGAATCGCGCGATATCGGTCCCCGACCCGTTCGACGTGGCCCTTGTGGGCCAAGTACTCGAGCGTGCTCTCGACGCGCGATTCGGTGAGATCGACCTCAGTAGCGAGCGCCGCGACCGTTCGAGGACCGGAAGCGTCTCGGAGCGCCTGAGACACCACGTTCGCCGTCTGAATGCGGAGCATCGTCTCGCCGGCGTCGTCCTCGAGGTCGGACACGTACTCGTGGCGCGTTCGAGCCGGCCCGTATCGAACGGTCACCGCGCCGTCGAGGACGAACCAGAGGCCGGCGAGCACCACGACCGCTCCGAGCGACGCGCTCGAGAGAAAGGCCAGACAGCCGCCTGCGGCGGCGAGTCCGGTTCCGTAGATGAGCCGGTTCGTCCCGGCTGGGAGGTCGTAGATGTCGTCCGCGACTTCGTGGACCGTCGAGGACGCGAAGATGACGAATACCGGGGCGATCTCTCCGAGCGTCATTCCGCTGAGTCCGAGTACGGCGATCAAGGCGGCGGTACCGACGATCGATCGGAGGGGCTTGCTCTCGCGGAGCGACGCGAGCCGGCGGAACATGGACGCTCGAACTGACGGTTTGTTTCCATATATCTGTTACGAGTACGAAATTTCAACAGTCGCGTCGCTCCTCGGAAAGGCGAGTGCCCGGATTGGACTCATTCGGCGCGGTCGGTCAGCCAGCCCCACGTCTCGAGCGCGCCGACGATTCGATCGACCGCGTCACCGACGCTCGTCTCGTCGGTATCGATCTCGAGTGCGTCCTCTGGCGCGTCGAACTCCCGGAAGATCACGTGGACGCCCTGCTCTGCGATCGGGTCCGCGCGCGTTCGATTCCGCTCGAGGCAGGTCTCGAGGCTCGCGGTCACGCGGACGAAGCGGATCGCCTCGCGAAAGCCGAGGGTCCGAAACTGCGTCTGCCACTCGCGCTCGTAGAAGGTACCGTCGACGATCGTAATCGCCTCGCGGGGATCGTCACGGACTCGCTCGAAGAGTTGTTCGTAGGTTCGACTCGAGAAGTCGTCGGAGTGGTGGAGTCGAACGGCGATGGGTTCGTCGCGGACCTCGAGGCGCTGTCGAAGGGCCTCGGCGATAGTGGTCTTGCCCGCTCCCGGTGGCCCGCAGACGACGAGGATCACCTCTCGATCACGGTCGGCGGTACGGGCCGCTCACCTAACAGTCGTCGGATTCGCATCCGCAACCGTCGGTAACGGACCGGGGATGTCCGGTGTTAGAGCGTTTCGGCGGTCCGAGCCTGCTCGGTCCGTCGCTCGGCCTGCTCGAGTCTGTTTCGCGCCGCCTTCGAGAGCGGTTCCGGCAGCTCGCCGCTCGCTTCTGAGAGCCGCGTCTCGACCCGCTGGAGGCGCTCGGTGACGGTTTCGAGCCGCCTGTCGGCAGTCTCTCGCTCGCCGGCCCGGGCCTCGTCGGCGGCTCTTCGCGCGGCGTCGACGACGGCCTCGAGGGCGCGCTCGAGGCCGGCAACGGCGTTCTCCGAACCGCGATCGTCGTCATCGGTAGTGGTGTCGTCATCGTCGTTCGCGTCCGAATCGCCGTCGCGATGCGTCGAGACCGCCTCTCGCGTTTCCTCGGCGAGATCCGCCACGAACGTCGAGAGGGACGCCGTGCCGGTCTCGGGGCGTTCGATGCGGATCGCTGACGCCGTGTCGGGGGACGGGTTGATTCGGTAGGCGCCGATAGCGTCGTCGCTGTCCCGAACCTCGGTCGTGTAGGCGCCGCCGGTGTGAACGTAGACCGCATCGCCTCCGTCCACCGCCGACTCGTACAGCCGTCCGGCGAAGTCGTCCTCGACGGCCACTGCGGAGAGGTCCGCCTCTCCCGTCCCGTCCCCGATCTCGAGTTTCGTCGCCCGATTGCGGGCGACGAGCGGAATCTCACCGTCGACGCCGGCCGCCGTCGTTCCGTCGTCCGAAACGGTGACGCGTTCGCTGTGCGGTGCGCGGCCGGCGCCGTTGACTGTCAGTCGATGGTCGCCGGCCGGGACGTCCCGGAGAACGGCGACGCCGCCGAACGTCGGAACCGCTTCCGGATCGCTCTCGAGGAGCGCGACCGACTCGACGGCCGTCTCCGTCGTCATCAGTCCCTCGTCCTCCGGTGCGTCGTCGGCCGTGACCGCCTCCGTGATGCGGCTCACGACGGTGTTGATCGGCGCCGGTTCGCCGATGGCCTCGTAGCGGTCGGCCAGCGCAGCCCGATGATTCGGAGCGGTGATGTCCGCCGCCGGGTTCTCGTAACGGGACTGGTCCCACGGCGTCTCTGTCGCCGTGATGTGGCCGGCGACGGCGTCCTCGACCGCGTCGGGAACGTCGAACTCGAAGCTCAACTGGGGCCCGGTGAACGCCGCGATGTGTTCGATCTCGCCGGTCGGAACGAGCTCGTACTCGATGTCGGCGTCGCCCTCCCGCTCGCGGTGTCGGAAGACGAGTCCCGTCTCGCGGGTCGGCAGATCCGTCGGCGGCGACGTCAGCGCGTCGTACGACCGGATCGTCAGCTCGTCGTCGATCAGCGACTCGCGAGTGACCGACGGCAAGCGCTCGTGATCGTAGAGCGGGCCGCCCTCGTACTCCGGAACGACGTAGGGGAGCCGCGAGCCCTCGTCCCGCGGCAGTCCGTACGCGATCGGGAGTTCGACGTCCGCGAGGTCCGCGACGCCGTCGATCGTCGCGTTCGTGACGTCCGCCAGCAGGTCCTCGAGGGCGACCCGCTGGAACCGATCGGGGACGTCGTTGACCGAGAGCGCGCTCGAGTGCGAGCCGAGTTCCGAGAGGATGCGCGGAACCGCCTCCGGCTCGGGGTCGAGGAACTCGTTGTTCGGCGCCTTCCGGGAGTGCGAACTGGCGACGTACAGTTGCGGCTCGTCGGTTTCGGTATCGACGAAGACGTGCAGCACTTCCCAGTCGTGCCAATGGAAGTTCGTCGTGAACTGGTCGAACGCCGAGTAGAACCAGAACTGGACCGCGGCCAGCGGCGACTCCTCGTACTCGACCGCGCGATAGAACACCGTCGGATCCGGCGGATCGCCCGCGCCGTACCGCTCGTGATAGCCGTCGAGGGCGTCGAACCCGTCGACGACGGGTTCCCCGTCGCGCTCGCTGGTGTACGGTCGCGGATCCGTCGGAAACCACGGCTCGTGGACGTCGAAGTACAGCGTCGGGGCGAATTCCCTCGCCAACTCCTCGGCCGCTTCGTCGTCCAACCGGCTGGTCTGCCCGTCGCGCTCTCTCGTGAGCGCCGAACAGCCGGCCACAGCGACCCCGCTCGCACCGGCGAGCGCGCCGAGGACGGTCCGGCGATCGACGCCCGTAGCATCGTCGGTCACGGCCCATCACGTCTCGTTCGAGAGAACGACGCGGGTACAGATGCGACTGCTGTCGAGGTCATCATAGCGCTGGATGTCTGCAGTCGATGCATAAGCCTTCTGCACTCTACGCCGACCGGGACGATCGATACCGGGATTCCGATGACCGAGTCGAGCGTGAACCCGCCGAACGAGTCGTCCGTGTGGTTTCCGCTGCCCGTTATCGATCACGCATACTCGATCTGGTCTGGGCGACGATACCGCCACCGAAACCGGTCCGGTGTCGATCATCGACGACGAGGGGACTTCCTCGACGGGTCGTCGCGGACCTCGAGACGCCAGCCGGGCACTTCGGCGATGGTGGTCGTACCGGCGCCCGGCGGCCCGTAGGCGACGAGGATCACACCCGCCAGTAGAGTTTCGGTCCCTAACAGCCGTCGGATTCGGTCTCGAGAAATCTCGCTATCGGACCCGGGACGTATCGACCGGATTCGGACGGCCGGTCTGGGAGGTGGCGTTTTCGACCGCATTTCGTTCACCTCCGAACCGATCACGCGTTCCGGGCGGTCGCACTCGAGACTAACACTTCGCGGACGACGTGAAGGGCTCGGCGACTGCCTGCGCTGTGACCCGCCGCGAAAATCGGCGCAACCGGCGATTCCCGAGAGCAGTCCAGCGCTGCAGAGCGCGAACCGATGTCGTGAAATAGACATATAACCAACATATATAAATAAAATAAAATCTTCTGATCATCTCAGGACGGATGTACTCCTCGAACGGCCGTCTCCGAGACGGCTCGTCGGCGTCGCGTCCGTTCCCTTCTCGAACGGGCAGGCCGGCCTCGAGCGACGGTGGCGGGCGGCGGTTTCCGCTTCCCCCATCGATTTACCGCTCACGGGCGATCGATCACGCATGGGCTACGACACTGCCAGTAAGACCGACCCGGAGTCGATTATCGACGACGAGTCGGGCGACATGTGGTTCCTCAAGGGCGAACTCGACAGCGACCACGTCGGCATCTCGGTCCTCGAACTCGAGCCCGACGGCGAGGGGATGGAACACGACGAGGCCGACCGCGGTCAGGAGGAGATCTACTACGTGGTCAGCGGCACCGCGGAGGTCGAACTGACCGATCGCGACGAGACGGTCACGCTCGAGGAAGATGACGCGATCCGTCTCGATCCCGAGGAGACCCGCCAGATCTTCAACCGCAGCGACGAGCGCGTGAAGCTGGTGCTGGTCGGCGCGCCGCTGTAGGCCGGTTCGCCGCCTCGCGGGCAGCTGCCGTCAATCTGCGTCGACCCGTCGTTAGATGACGTCGTCTGGGTCGTGAACCTCGGCCATCCGCTCGGCTTCGGCGGCGTACTGTTCTCGCATGTCGGGGTCGTCGACGGTGCCGAGATTGCCGTCATCGACGTCGACGGCCGCCGTCGTGTCTCGAACGTCCGTGAACGAGGTGAGCGCACGCTCCTTGCGGAAGTAGCGCTCGCCGTCGGGCGTCGCGTAGGTGAGGATGATCAGGTTCTGTTCGTCGTCGGAGTAGGTCCGTTCGACCAACCAGACGCGGACGGCGTCGTCGCCACCGGCGCCGGCGTCGGTGTCCGTCTGTGCCATATCGACGGCTAGGGCCTCGAGCGAAAAGTAGTTCGGGGCGGTTGGTCGCTCCCGGCTGGTCCCTCGTCGCGGCTCACTCCCAGTCGATATCTTCGCCGCGACTCGAGTCTCGGAGGATGAATGGGCCGATCGCCAGCGTTCGCTTGGCCATCGTCGCGATCCGCAGGATGAACGCGATCAGCAGGAGGAACGGGGTGACGGCGACGGTCGAGGCCGCTGCGACGATCCAGACGAGGGCGTCGACCCCGAGATAGGTCCCGACCACGGCGTCGGCGTCGAAGAAGAGCAGCATCGCCATCGTGACCACCAGCGCGGGGACGGCGACGTACATCATCGCCCGCGAGAGGTTGATCAGTTCCCACTGGAAGTACAGCGTCTTGAAGTGCTCACGGGCGAGGCCGAACAGCTTCAGCGACTCGAGGAGGTCGTCGTAGGCCTCGTTGGCCTCGTCGGTGAAGGAGTCGGCGTGGGAGTTCTTGATCCGACGGGCCCGGAATATCTTCCAGGAGTAGTTGTAGTCCAGCGCGGCCTTGACGACCTCGTAGGTGCCGAAATCGGCGTCCTCGAGGTCGTCGCGGATCGAGTCGGCGTGGGTCGTGACGTTGTCGACGAAGTTGTCGACGCGCTCTTTGAGCTCCTCGTCTTGGCTCTCCGAGACGGCCTCGCGGAAGTCGGTCGCCCGGTCCTCGGAGGCCGCGATTATCGCCTGGGCGAACGACGCCGGCTCCGGCGGGCTGATCGGCGCGTCGATCGAGCTCTCGACGTCCGTCCGAAACTCGAGGGCGCCGTCGAGGCGCTCGCGCTGGTCTTCGACGGCGCCGAGCTCCTGTGAGAGCACCAGCGAGTTGATCGTGACCACGAGCGTGACGCCGGTGATCAGTGCGGTCGTCAGCGCCTGAAAGAGCGTTTCGACCGGATCGGCGCTCCCCATGAGCGCCCGCAGCGAGACGGGGCTGGCCCGGGCGACGACGAGCAGGCCGACGAAGACGAACAGCATGAGTCCCGCGGTGATCAGCCATCGGTTCGCGTTCAACAGGAGGGTATGCTTCAGCGTCGGTGACTCGCTGCGCTCGGCCATCGTGTCGCTGGGTTGAGAGCCGTCGCCACTCATCGCTCGAGTCGGCCGATACCAGCCCCGCCGGGAAATAGCTACGGCAGGCGTCGGGGAACCGAACGCGGCGGGTCGACCGAGTCAGCCCAGATCCTCGTCCCGCTCGGACTCCCGCAGGATGAACGGTCCCATCGCGAGCGTCCGCTTCGCGACGGTGGCGATCCGCAGGATGTAGACGATGAAGACGACGAACGGAGCGATCCCGATCACGAACCCCGCGCTGGTCAGCCAGACGAGGTTGTCGATGCCGAGGAACGTCCCCAGGAGCGCGGTCCCGTCGATGTACATCATCAACAGCGCCATCGCCGTAAGCGCGGGCACCGAGACGTACAGCAGCGCCCGCGAGAGGTTGATCAGCTCCCACTGGAAGTACAGCGTCTTGAAGTGCTCGCGGGCCGGACCGAAGAACTTCAGGAGTTGGATCATCTCGTCGAGTTCGTCGTCTGCCTCCTCGGATAAGTCGTCACCGTGATCGGCGCGGAGCTTGCGCGCGTCGTAGATCTTCCGCGAGTAGTTGAAGTTGAGCGCGTTCCAGATCACGTCGAACGTGCCGAACTGGGCGTCCTCGAGGTCTTCCTTGACGACCTGTGCGTTCTCGACCGCGTCGTCGACGTAGTCGGCGACCTTCTCCTGAATCTCGTCGCCGTGGTCCTCGGACACCGTTCGCTCGAGGTCGTTCGCCTCTTCTTCGACGCCGTCGACGAGTTCGTAGAGGAACGCCGCGGGTTCCGGCGGGCTCACGTCCTCGTGCTCGAGCGAGTCCTCGATGTCGTGCCGGAAGTCCATCGCCTCCTGCATGCGCTCTCGCTGGTCGCCGACCGCGCCGAGTTCCTGGGAGAGCACTAGCTGGTTGATCGTGACGACGATCGACGTCCCCGTGATGATCGCCCCGATGAACCCCGAGAAGATCCAGAAGGTCGCGTTGTGTTGTTCGACGAGTACACGGTGGGGCGCGAGCCCGAACAGACTGGCCCCGACCAGTATGGCGAACACGGTCACTAGCACGGCCGCCGTGAAGAGCCAGCGGTTCAGCCGGAGCAACACCCACAGCCGTGGGCCGCCGACGCCGGCCCGTTGACCCAACACGCCGCTCGAGTCCGAATCACTCATTGCCTGCCCGAAGGGACCACGGCGGCGGGTAAAAGAATCATCCGGGCGAAAGCAACCCCGACGTCGACGACGGCACTTCGCTCACCCGGAAGAGACGACCGCTGACGGCCAAAGGCTTGTAGGCGGGGCCATGGTACGACCGCTCCCATGAGCGAGTCCGGCGAGAGCGCGAGCGAGGAGACGTCGAACACGATGGTCGACCGCGTTCACGGCGGCCGACCGATGCTGTGGTTCCTGGTCGAAGGAAACCGCGTTCTCGTCGCCGCCCTGATGCTCGCCGTTTCCTACACAATCCTCGTCGTTCTCGGCACGTTCGGCCCCGGCTCCATTTCGAAGCTGTTCGATCCCGCGCCGATCGCCTCGACGTTCACCCCGACGATCATCGGGATCATCATGGGCGTCACGCTCGTGTTGACGTTCAACCAGTTCGTCCTCGCCGAGGAACTCGGCCCCGTCGGCGATCAGCGCGAGCGCATGGTCGGTGCGATGGAGTTCCGTCGGGACACCGAAGACGCCGTCGATCGGACGACTAGCCCCCCCGAACCCTCCGCATTCCTCCGCGGCCTCGTCGAAGCGACCGGGAACCGGGCCGCGGAACTCATCGACGCGCTCGAGTCCGATCCCGACCTCGACGAGGCGGTTCGCGAGGACGTCCGCGAGTACGCCGAGGGGATCGCCGCCGACGCCGAGCGGGTCGCCGCCGACCTCGAGGGCAAACAGTTCGGTCGGTTCGAGGTCGTCAAGGCCGCGCTGGAGTACAACTACTCCTGGAAGATCTACATCGGCAACCGGGTTCGGAACCGCCACGAGGAGGCGCTTCCCGACACCATCGACGAGCGACTCGAGGAGTTACTCGAGGTGCTCGGCTTCTTCGGACCCGCCCGCGAACACTTCAAGACGCTGTACTTTCGGTGGGAGATCATCACCCTCTCGCGGTCGCTGGCTTACCTCGCCCTACCAGCGCTGGCGGTTTCGGCGTACATGATCCTCGTATTCGAGGTGGGTGACGTGGCCGGGGTGATTGCGGGGTTCGATCAGGGACTGTTGTTCGTCGGCCTCGCCTTCGCCGTCGGCGTGATGCCCTTCGCGATCTTTCTGTCGTACATCCTCCGGGTCGTCACCGTCGCGAAGTGGACGCTCGCGATCGGCCCGTTCATCCTCCGGGAGACCGATCGGGGAGAGGACATCGGCTGGGAGTAGTCAGGAGTCTTCGCCGTATTCTACGTGGAAGGGGCCCTCGTCGGGATCCTTCTGGGGGACCATCGGACCGACCGAGGCAGTTCGGCGCGTGACGGTCGCGGTCCGGAGGATGTAGGAGACGAGGAGGGACAGCGGTGAGAGGCCGACAATGATCAGTCCGGTGGTGATGAACGGGAGCACGGCGACGCTGACGCTCGGTCCCGCGAAGTCGCCGTACAGGAGGCCGATCAGGATCGCGGACAGGATCGACGGCACGCCCCAGTAGATCGTGAGCTGGGAGAATCGGGTGAGTTCCCGCTGCAGGTAGGTCGTCTTGAGCTGTTCGCGGGCCACGCCGAACAGCTTCAGGGAGTCGATCAGCTCGTCGAGACGCTCCGACGCCGTCGGCGACAGTTCGTCGCCGTACTCGCCGCGCAGGTGTGTGCCCACGTGTAGGTGCCACGCCTCGTCGTAGTTGATCGCCGCGGAGATGGCCGTGAACGAGCCGAACTCGCCCTCTTCGAGAACCTCGTCGACGCGTCCGGTCCGCTTCTGGACCGCGTTTGTGTACCGCGTAATCGGCTCGCGGACCTCGTCGTCGCTATTTTCGACCGCGTCGGCGAGGTCGGCGGCGTCGTGACGGATCGATTCGACGAGCAACTCGAGGATCCGCGTCGGCGTGGCCGGGCTCGCCGGAACCATCGCGGTCGTCGCGACCTTCCGCCGGAAGTCGATGACGCCCTCGAGGCGGTCTCGCGCTCTACCGGCCGCGCTGAACTCTTGAGAGAGGATGAGCTGGTTGACCGAAACGACTAGCGTTACCAGCGAGAACGTGCCCGCGATCATGCCGCTTGCGACGCGCGTGACGGAGTTGGGATTCGTAAACGAGATGATGCCGAGCCAGCGGAGAACGACCAGTAGCGCGAGGATGACGCCCGACAGGAGCACCGCGACCGCCACGCGGTCCCCCTCGACGACGAACCACTCTCTGAATCCAGCCAGTACGCTCGACTGCTCCCCGACGTTTGCCCCGAAGGACTCGAGCGTCTCGTCGGTCTCAGAGGGACTCATGGCGACACGTTCCACGGACCCGACAATAAGGGCCTGCATTGCACACTGCTCGCAGCCCCACCGGACCACAGCGGAGTCGACGGGAGCGCCGGTCGTCCCGACGAACAGTCAGGACGCTCGATACTCGGCCGTTCGCGAGCGCTCGGAAACTGCCGCTTCAGGGCCTACACTGAAATGCGTCGACAGTGTCGGTCCGATACATGCTCGGTGACGGAACTTACGCCCTGCTGGCGAGGGTGGTGCGACGGCGATGACCCGACCGGAGTCGACGAGCCGACGCCGACTTCTCGCGGCGGTCGGCGCGGGCGTCTCGGCCGCGGTCGCCGGTTGTACCGGCAGCGGGGGCCTCGGCGGCGAACCCTCCTACGAGGACGGCAACGGCGTCGAGATAAACGCCAGCAACGTCTCCAACCGGACGACGTCGGAGATGTCCACGGCGGCCGCGCTCGCCAACCAGCAGCCGTCCCAGTCCGTGACGCCGCTGGATCCCCTCTCCGTAACCGACCACCAGTTCGTCGTCGAGGGAGGCTATCTCGGCTCGACCGTGCAGGGAACCGTCGAGAACACGGGCAGCGATCGGATCCAGATCGTCGAAGTGCGAACCCGGATCTACGACGACGCCGGCAACCTGCTCGGCCGCTATCTCGCGACCACCGGCGATCTCGACGGGGGCGAGACCTGGGAGTTCCAGGTGATCGTCCTCGAGGCGCCGTCGGACGTCGCCGCCTACGACATCGCCGTGCTGGGAACACCGTCCTAACGGCCCCACCTCGTCGATCGGACGGACTGACCGCCGTCAGCCGGACTCCTCGAGGAGTTCGTCGGCGACGCCCTCGGTGACGAGTTCGAAGGCGATATCGAGCGCGTACGCGGGACGTCCTTTTCCGGTCGGCGACGTCTCTTCGGTTTCGACTTCCTCGACGAACCCCTCGTCCTCGAGTCGGTAGAGCGACCGCATCACGTCCGCCTCGGTGAGCGTCCCGATGACGCCCACGTCGACGCCCTCGAGTTGAGTCCTACAGACGCGTCGCAGTTCGTGGGTCTGGACGGGCGTCTCGCCGCGCCGGTGCAGTTCGGCGACGCCGAGTAAGACGACCTGATTGGTCAGCGAAATTTCGTCGAACGCGTCCATATTCGTCTCCGTATCCGTGCCCATACTCAGGGTTCAACGTCGACTGTGGTAGTCGTTGCCCCACTATCCACTGCGAGAAAACGATCGCGCGGTCTCCGACACGAACCGGTCGCCGCCTGCTTCGCTATCTTCGCCGGCGAACTCAGGCGTTCTCCTCGTCTTGGAGCTCCGCGAGTTCGGCCTCGACTTCGCTGTCGTCGACCTCCGCTTCCATGTCCTCGATGTCCTCCTCGACGGCCTCGCTCTCGACGTCGCCGGCCGGTTCGGCGTCGGTCTCGCCGCCGCCCTCTCCCATCTCGGATTTCAGCGTCTCGAGTTCGGCTTCGACGCCGCTGTCGGTCTCCAGCTGCTCGAGTTCGCGGTCGATGTCGTCCTTGTCCGAGAGGACGTCCTCGAACGCGCCGGACTCCTGGAGCTCGTCCATGGCGGCGGCGCGAGCTTCCATGTCCTCGGTCTTCTCCTCGGCGCGCTCGATGGCGCGACCGACGTCCTCGAACTCCTCGCCCGTGGCCGTCACCGCCTCCGAGACCTGCGAACTCGCCTTCGCGGCCTCGTGGCGGGCCTTCATCGTCTCCTTCTTGGTCCGGAACTCCTCGATGCGGCTCTGAAGCGTGTTCTTCTGCTCGATCAGCTTGTCCTGTTGCTGCTGGAGATCGGAGATCTGGCGCTCCAGATCCTCGATCTGGTTCATCTTCGTCTTCTTCTTCTCGAGTGCGCGCCGCGCCAGATCCTCCCGGCCCTGCTGGACCGCGGTCCGGGCCTGATCGTTGTGTTTGTCGACGTTCTCCTCGAGGCGCCGTTTCTGCATCTCGAGGCGCTTTTTCTGCGTGGTCAGATCCGCGATGCCCCGTTTGACCTGCTGGAGCTGGTCGCGCATCTGCTCGTAGGAGTAGTCGAGCGTCTCCGTCGGATCCTCGGCGCGGTTGAGCACCGAGTTGAGCTTCGACCGGATGATGTAGGAGGTCCGAGAGAGGATGCCCATAGTCGTACGTATCGCTCGCCGCCCTTAAAAACATCACATCGTCAACAGTCTGCGATGAACGCGGTTGGCCCGACGGCGCTCGCGGAGAGCAGTTGCCGCGCGTCGCGATCGTGCTCGCCGATCGATCCACGAGACCGCAGCCGTCGGTCTCGATATCGCTACCGGTCGATCTCGACCGACCGAACCGCGAACGCCCCGTCGATGACGACCGTCGCCGTTCCCTCGTCCCCGTCGACCTCGAGCGCGATTCGATCGGGATTCCAGGATTCGACGCGCGGCGTCGGCGTCGGCAACTCCCAGCCGTAGCGCTCGATTCCGTTCCTCGGAAACGGATCGGTGAAGCCGATCCACTCGTCGCAGACCGCGCAGTCGACGTTCGCGAACCCCCGTTCGTACCGCAGGACTGGTGCCGCTCCGCAGCGGGGACACGCCGACTCGATCTCGGCGGGCTCGTACTCGAGCCGATCGGTCGGCCGGTGTGCGAGCGCGGCCCGGGAGTTTCTGGCGGCGCGTTGACGGCGACTCCGAACGGGGTGGGAGCGCTCGCCGTGGCCGTCGACCGCGGACGCGGACCTTGATTACCGAACGCGGCGAATGGCCGCCCATGAGCGACGTGCTGATTCCCGGGGGCCGCGACGTCCGCGGGACGCTCGCGGAGCCGATCGACGACCCGGACGCGATCGTCGTCGCCGCGCCGCCCCACCCCCAACACAGCGGTTCGCGCAGCGATCCACGGCTTACGGCGGTCGCGGAGTCGCTTCGCGAATCGGACATCGCCTGTCTGCGGTTCGACTACGGCGCGTGGGACGAGGGTTACGGCGAGCGCGAGGACGTGCGAAACGCCGTCCGCTGGGCGCGCGAGGAGTACGGCCGCGGCGACGGAACCGCGGACGGAGACGACCGCCCCGTCGGCGTCTTCGGCTACAGTTTCGGCGCGTCGCTGGCGCTGCTCGCGGCGGCGGACGTCGACCCCGACGCCGTCGCCGCTCTCGCACCGACGGCGCGGCTGGCCGACGATCTCGACGCGGTCGACGCGCTCGAGTCTCTCGAGCTACCGGTCTGCGTCCTGTACGGCGAGCGGGACGAGACCGTCGACTGGGAGCCGGTGGTCGACCGCGCTCGCGAGCGCGGCGACGCGGTCACCGCGCTGGCGGGCGACCACTTCTTCCTCGGGACACACGGCGATATCGGCGACGAGGTGGCGGGGTTCTTCGAGAAGGCGTTGCTCGAGTCGGCCTGATAGTAGCGATAGCGTCGGTAGAACGGAGCGTCCTGCTCTCGTGGATACTGGGGATCGCCACGCCCTCCCCAGCCGATTCACTCGTTCCCGCCGTCTGCTCACGGGCGCGAAGCGCCCTCTGCTCACGGCCGCCGGCCGTTCGCATGGTATGCGAGACCGGAGGTCTCGCACTATTCGCACGGTACGCGGGACCAGAGGTCCCGCGTCAGTCACTCGTTCATCCACTGTCAGTGCAAGCTCTGACAAGCCTTCGTTCACTTTGTTCACGAAGACCTCGCACGAGTTCGGCGGCCGCCCTCACCGTCGTTCGGACGGCCTCGCTCACGGCTCGCTTCGCTCTCCGTTCGCTCTCGAGGCGCTCCCCGCGGTCGCGCCTCGCCGACAGCGCGCGCCATCGGCCGCCGGACGTTCGATATTCTTGCAGCGCCGTTATTGGCCTGCTGGCAGTAGGAGGAACGATGAGGAATCGGCACCGAGACGAACTCGATCAGCGCGTTCGCTGTGACCGATGACCGACGAGACGGTCTCCCAGTCCACCGTCCGGGCCGAATCGTGGGCGGAGCTGCAGGAACTGGTCACCGCGGAGATGTGGATGCCCGACATCGCTCGACACCGCTCTCCGTTCGTGTTCCGGGGGGTCCCCTTCCGGGACCACACCCTCGAGACCTCGATCAAGCGGTTCGTCGGCGACTCGGGCGAGTGGAAACTCGAGTCGCTGCTGTTGCGGAACTTCCACCAGTACGCGGTCAACGAGATCGAGGAGTTCGAGTCGGTCTGGCACCTGCTCTCGATCGCCGAACACTACGGCCTGCCGACCCGGCTGCTGGACTGGTCGTTCTCGCCACTGGTCGCGACCTACTTCGCGGTCCGGGACGGCGACACCGCCCACGACGGCGCGGTCTGGTCGGTCGACTACCGACAGCTCCACGATACGCTGCCCGAGCACTACAACCGCGTCTTAGAGCGGACCGAGACGGACATGCTCGACGTGCATCTGCTCTCGAACGCGACCCTCGAGTCCGACGCGGAGACGGCCGACGCCGCTGACGGGGCGATGCGCGACCTGAACGACGTCTCCCGGCTGGACGACCTCTGGAGCGAGCGCTGGGGCGTCGACGCCGACGAGGCGGTCGACGACCAGTACGTCGTCTTCTTCCGGCCGCCGGCGATCGACGACCGCATCGCCAACCAGTCGGCCGTCTTCTCGTTCCAGTCGGACCCCCGACTCGCCCTCGATCGCTGGCTCGAGGAGCGCCCGGACTGCTACCGGAAGATCGTGATCCCGGGCGAGCGCAAACTCGAGTTCCGAGACAAACTCGACCAGATGAACGTCAACCACCGGACGCTGTTTCCCGACCTCGAGGGACTGACGACCTGGCTCAAGCAGTACTATCAGCCACAGGAGTGAGTGGTGCGGCGGATCGGTTCGGCGACGCGGTCTCGAGCCGCCGTCGATCGCCGTATCTGACACTTTCGAGCCGTACGCGTACCGAAATCTGGAGAAACTGTCGCGTACAGTGTTCTTCGACACGATATCTGTCGACACTAACTCTCGAGACGGACTCTTGCGATATCTGGAACCATCTTCTGAGTCGTATCTGCAATATTACTATTTTATATCCTGTAGCGAAATATATCGCGGATGAAACTGCAATCGATAACGGCCGTAGTAGTCGTAGCGCTGCTCTCTCTGAGCATGGTCGGTGCGGGGGCCGCCGCACCCGCCGCGAGTCCGGTCGAGGACACGTCGACCGAGACCGATACGGACACCATCTCGCAGTCGGACGTCGTCACCCAGTCCGACGTGACCACCATCTCGTCGGTGACCTCGGGGAGCGACGGCACCGTCGAGGTGAACACCGATGGCGTCGACGGCGTCGAGTCGCTGGTCGGCGACCTCGACAGCGGACAGGCCGGCGACGCTACTTCGGTGCTCGAGTCGCTGTTCAGTGGCGGCATCACTGACAATATCGACGACGAGGACACCCCCGGCGATGCGGACGATGGAACGGACGAGACGAACGACGATACCGGCGACGGAGCGGATGAGACGGATGGTGACGAGAGTAGCAGTGACAACGAAACGGACGAGACTGACGACAACGAGACCGACGAAACCGATAGCGACGACGAAACGGACGAGACGGATAGCGACGAAACTGACGGAAACGAGACCAACGAAACTGCCGGTGACGAAACCGACGACACCGCGGACGACGAAACCGACGACGGCTCGAGCGACGAGATCGATCGGGCGGCGCTCGAGCGATACGTCCACGAGGCGGTCAACGAGGAACGCACCGCTCGAGGCCTCGAGCCGCTCGAATTCGACACCGAGCTGCGGGACATCGCTCGGGCCCACAGCGAGGACATGGCCGAACGCGGCTACTTCGCGCACGTCGATCCGGAGGGCAACGACGTCACCGACCGGTACGAGCAGGCGGGATACGAGTGCAACGCGAACGGCTACACCGGCGGCGAGAACCTCGCACAGACGTGGTACGACACGCCGGTCGTCAACGACGACGGCGAGACCGTCCGCTACGAGACCGAGCAGGAACTCGCTGACGGAATCGTCACGCAGTGGATGAACTCACCGGACCACCGCGAGAACCTCCTCGCGACCCAGTGGGAAAACGAGGGCATCGGCGTCTACGTCACCGACGATAACCGCGTGTTCGTCACGCAGAACTTCTGCTGAGCCCGACGGACGCCGATCCGCGACGATCTTTTTTCAATCTCGACCGTGTCGGGTGAGACACTTCGGAAGCCCGATCAGTTCGACGGGCTCGGAGTTGTCCGGCGAGTAGACGACCATCTGCCCTTTCTCCATGTAGGGCACCTTCGACTCGAGGTTGCTCGGAATATTCACGCTCTTGATGGCGTCCTCATCGCCGAGATTCAGGACGACGGTGGTGTTGATCTGCTTGAAGACGGCGTCGTGGATGTCCTGGGGGTCCTGGGTGATCAGGAAGAGGCCGAGCCGCTCCTTGCGACCCTGTTTGGCGGCCTCGGTGAACTTTGTGATGACCTTCCCGGCCTGCACGCTGTCGGCGTCGGTCAGGAAGTTGTGGGCCTCGTCCATCCCGAGGACGAGCGGCGTCTCCTTGATCCGATCGTAGTAGGGATCGTTCGAGAGCTTCTGGTCGATGAGCAGCGAGGAGACCGCGAGCACGATGGTCTCGGTCGCCCGGCTGTCGTTGATGTGGTAGGTCGGGACGACGGTCAACCCGCCCGGGCGGACGAACTCGTGGACGAGGTCGGTGATCGGTCGGGCGTCCTGATCGAAGACGTGGCCGAAGCCGAGCACACGCCGGCGGACGGCGTCGAAGGTGGCCTCGTGGACCCGGCCGGACTCGTCGAGTTCCTCGCGCAAGGCGGGGTCGTCGAGGAACGTCGTGAACTCCTCGTAGGTGCCGTCGTCGCCGTACTGCTTGCGAAAGCGCGGGAGGAGGACGCTGACCAGCGCGCCGTACTGGTTGTCGTTCAGCCCGCTGCCCGCGACCAGCCACGGGTTGTCGTAGACCATCGAGAACGGGATGGTGAACTCCACCTGTCGGGCGCGGTGGTGGCCCGCCGCGTACGACGCCGACCCCACCTTGGGGACGAACGCCGTCGTGTCCTCGTGGCCGCCGTAGGCGATCCCCTCGCGCTCGAGGCGACGACCGAACTCGTCGTCTAAGTCGGGGTTGTCGTCGTGCATCTGGGCGTACTCGTCCTGCGGGTCGAACTGGACCACGGCGGGATGGACCTCGCGGCCGTCGTCCATGGGGTACGCGCGATCCTCGGCGAGATACTGGCGGAGGATGTTCTTCGCGCCGTGGGTCTTCCCCGAGCCCGTCCCGCCGGCGATCAGCGTGTGCCGGAAGACGAGCGGATCGCCGGCGTCGTAGTCGTCCTTGAGCCGGTAGTCGATCGTCGGCGGGGTGGCCGCGGTCCGCACCTTCTCGCCGCCGACCGAGAGGTGGCCGAGGAAGACGCCGTCCTCGGGCATCTTCAGCCCGGTCTTGATCTCCTCGGTGTCGTCCGCCTGCCGGATCACCGTCTGCGGTTTGGGGACGCGGTCGGTCATCCGTCGTTTCAGTTCCCCATCGTCGTCGTAAAGGACGGCTACCGGCTCGAGTTCCGCGACGAACTTGTAGTCGGCCTCGTCGACCCCGTCGGTCCGCATCGCGCGGCGGGCGTGGATCTCCGTCGCGTCGTCGGCGTGGTACTGCTGGGCGTACTCCAGTCCCGTAATGCGACAGAACAGGGTCTCGCCGTCGGGGTAGGGCGCCAGCAGGTAGCTCCCGATGCGGATCGAGGAACGGTTGCCGCGGGTGACGTACGCGCGCAGCGTCGTTTCGTCGCCGTCCTCGGCGACGCGCAGTCCCTGGGAGACGCAGATCGCGCCGATACCGACGTCTTCGCCCCGGGGCTCGACGGGCGTCGGTTCGAAATCGTCGGTCGTTCCGCCGTCCGTACCTGTCGACCCACCGGCACTCGACGGCTCGGTCCTCGTCCCGTCGGAACCGGCCGCAGCGTCGTCTCTCCCGCCGGAATCGGCGTCGGACTCGGCGTTGAAATCGCCGAAGTCACCCAGATCGGTCATATCAGGTCCATCAGGCCGGCCCCACAACTACTTTTCGAGGCGACACACTCGAGCGTCGGCGCGGGGGCGCGAGACTGCGGGCAGAATAGAACGGCCGCGAACTGCGAAACCGATTCGGTTCGGATGGAGGGCCGAGCGCGCCAGCGGTAGACGGCGGCGAGTTCGGCGGTGACGGTGAGCGATCAGTGGAGGACCGACGTCGTCCGTTCGCCTTGCGTGACCAGATTGGCGTCGGTGTCGAACTTCAGGGCATCTACGTCGGCCAGCACGGGAAGGTGAGCGTGATAGAGGGAAATCTTCGCTCGCTCGCGGTCGTCCGCGCCGACGTCGCTGGCGGCGAGCTCCGACGCGAGTCGCTCGACGGAGACAGTGCGTTCGGCGCCCGAGAGCATCGCGAGGACTCGCATCCGGACGGGGTGGACGATCGCCTCGAGCAGCTGCTCTCCCTCCGGACCCTCACAGAGTTCGAGCAGTCTCGCGAGATCGGCGGGGTGGACCGGCGGTTCGTCGACCAGTTCGGCGCCGGTCTCGGCGTCGAATTCGACGAGCCCGTACTCGGCCAGTCGGGGGAGGTGGTTGTGGACGAGACTGATGCGGACGTCGTGACGAGCCTTGCCGGTCGGGACGTCCAGGTCTTCGTTCTCGACGATCGCCGTCGTCAGCTCCATCAGCGACAGCCGCGTACGGTGGGCGCCGAGCGTCGCCAGGATGCGGATCCGGCGCGGATGTCGGAGGACGTCGTAACACTCCTCCGGGACGTCTGTCAATGGGCCCCGTTCGCTGTCACCGCCGATGGACGCTTTCGAACTCATTACTAACAGGCACTGGTGGAACGGGGTTAAGCCCATTTCCAAAACGATTTGGCTCGGGAACGAATGCTTACTCGCGTAATACTTGACTTACCGGTGAATCCTCCGTAGACTCCCTCGAGAAGCGATAACACTCGATATCGGACCGTCGGATAATCGTGATATCCGGCGGTACTAACCGGTGTGTTCCGCGCCGACCGCGGAGTAGATCCGTTCGGGTGCCCGTGCGGCGAATATACGCCGATCTCGAGGGCGACTCTCGAGGAGATTCCGTGATTCGCGCCACTGTCTTTTTGCGCGTACGCGCCGAAGGAACGGTATGATACTGATACGCGGTCGTGCCGGCGGCACCGAACTCACTGGCACGCTGTACGAGCGGGGCGAACGAGCGCCCTCGTTTCGCGGCGCGCCGGACGAAGACGCCGCCTACGTCTGGGTCTGCGACGAGTTCTACGAGGTCGACAGCGGCGGCTCGACCCAGCTGGTCGACGGCCGCGAAGTGAACCTCGCCTTCGAATCGCCCATGCCACGCGGCTTCGACACCCGCGAACAGGCCCTCGAGGGCGCCAAAGAACACGTCCGGACGCAGTTCGCCCGAATCGGAGTCGATCCGAGCGACGTCGATCTCGAGGTCGAGAAAAACGGCGAAACTGACGAGTAACTGACGACTACTACCGGTCCGCGCCGGCTCGAACGCCGGTAGCATCGTGCAATCGGTGACCGACGAGGACCGTTCCGACGATGATCCCCGCTGCGACGGGCGTCGGGAGTCCCGGAACGGCGTCCTCGCGGTCCGCTTCGGTTTCGTTCCCACCGTTCTCGTCGTCGGTCTCCGCTACAGCGTCGTCATCTCTCGTCGATTCGGGTTCCGCTCCCGGTTCGGCGTCGGTGGCTTCGGCGTCGACGGGCGTCGTCTCGAGCCCGTCTGGGTCCGGGTGGTCGAACGCCGGTGCCTCGTCGCCGCCGCCGTCGATCGCGACGGTGGCGTCCGTATCGAAGACCGGGATCGGCGTCTCGCGGAGGAGTTCGGCGCGGCTCTCCTCGAAGGTGATCGTCGCCTCCGACGGCGGAGCGTCTTCGGCGACCGCGACCGTGAGCGTCGCGATTCTCGCGTTCCCCGTCGCGCCGTCGGCGGGCGGATCGCGCCGCTGCTCGAGAACGGCGGTGCCGCTGTCGTGTGCGAGCCCCCGTTCGGCGTAGACGTCCGTTTCCGCGCCCTGCTCGAGCCAGGGCCCGCGTTCGACGTCGGTAATCTCGAGATACTCGGGATTGTACTGGGCGACGAGGGAGACCGATTCGATGCCTTCGCCGCCGTAGCCGCCGTCGCTCTGCATGACGACGTCGACGGTGACCTCCTCGCCGGGGTCGGCGGCGACCGTCTGCGTCGACGGAAGGATGGCCGCGGTCCGGTCGCTGGCGGCAGCCGTCTCGGCGGCGAACCCGAGCAGGGGGACCAGTAGCAGCGCGAGGAGGACCGCTCCCAGCAACAGGCCGCGTCCGGCGGCGACCGTCCGTCGTTCTGTCGTGGCTCTCATCGCGTGGTAGCACTCGTAGCGCTCACCGATCCTCGAGGCCGTACTCGATCGACGCGCGCGTGGGAAGCGAGAGTCACGGGTCGCGTCGTCCGATCAGTCGTCACCGTCGTCCCCGGTCGCTGACGCGGTAGTCTCGGCCGATTCGTCGTCGGCGACTCGACGGCGCGAGTAGAGATAGCCGCCGGCGCTCCCGCCGGCGAGCGCGCCGAGCGGACCGAAGCCGGGCATCCCGTCGTCCGCGCCGTCGTTCGCCCCATCATCGTCCGACTCGTTGCCGTCGGAATCGCCGTCGTCCGGGTCCTCGAGGGCGGCCGCGCTCACGTCCGCGCGGAGCTTGAAGTGCTCGTAGCCGCTCGAGGTCGGCACCTCGAAGCCGTAGTCCCAGTACGCCTGATCGGGATCGTAGCCGCCGAACAGCCGCAGCGCCGGCTCGTCGACGTCCGCGACGAGAGCGCGCAACTCGTCGGTGTCGAACGTCACGTCGACGCTGTCGCCGTCGACGGTCGCCGCGTTCGCCTCGAGGTCAGCGCCGGTCCGGATCACGGCCCGGAAGGTGTCGGACCGAATTGCCGCGGCGCCGTCCGGGACGTCGACGGTGAGCGTGGTCTCGCCGTCGCCGACCGCGACCGACGCCTCGCCGACCGTCTCGTCGACTCGGAGCATCCGGTTCTCGCGCTCGGGCGCGACGGTGTCTCGCTCCTCGAGGCGGTCGAGGACGTAGGGGCCCTGGAACTGGCCGGAAGCGAGGACGACCGCTACCTCGGAGAGGACGTCGGAGTTCTCGATCGAGTAGTCGTTGTGCGCGAGGTAGTACGTCTCATCGGGGTCGATGGGCTCGCCGCCGACGAAGACGTTCTCGACCTGACTCTCGCCGCCGTGGCCCCACCACTCGTAGGAGAGCCTCGAGACCTGGATCGCCGGCTGCGCGCCGTAGTTCTCGGACGGATGGGGGCGGATCGCCTCCTCGAGGTACGCGACGACGTCCTCGCCAGTCAGTTCGACGACCTCGATCTCGTTGGGGAACGGCAGGATGTTCATCACGTCGGCGCCCGTGACCGGA
Organism: Haloterrigena turkmenica DSM 5511; assembly: GCF_000025325.1. Classification (NCBI taxonomy): domain Archaea; kingdom Methanobacteriati; phylum Methanobacteriota; class Halobacteria; order Halobacteriales; family Natrialbaceae; genus Haloterrigena; species Haloterrigena turkmenica. The sequence goes on from NC_013743.1 coordinate 642,746, forward strand.
CCGGGGCCGTACGTCGACCCGCTGCGGATGCCGCCGGCGTTCTGGGCCGCGATATCGACCTCGATGTCGCCGATCTCGCCGACGGTTCGCATCGCGTCGGTCATGAGGTTCCCCCAGTTGGTCTCGATGGCGTAGTTGTCGAACGTCGCGTTCAGTTCGACCTCGGTCTCGAAGGCTGTCTGCTCGAGTTCCGCCTCGAGTTCGTCGGTCCACTCCTCGGCGAGGGTGGCGAGGGTCTCGTCTTCCGGGATCTCGTCGGCGTAGCGGACCTCGATCTCCTCGTACTCGTCGACGGCCGACGCGGGATCGGCGTCAGGGGCCAGGAGGTCGGTCCGTCGCCAGTCGACGAGGGTTCCGTCGGCGTCGAGCGTGAGCGAGCCGACATGGTCGAACTCGTCGCCGAACTCGCTGATAATCGTCCCGTCGACGACCTCGGGTTCCTCGAAGACGATGTTGGAGTGGGAGCCGACGATCGCGTCGAGGCCGTCGACGTCCTCGGCGAGCGTGTAATGAACGCCGGTCGAGACGTGGGAAGCGCAGACGACGACGTCGGCCCCCTCCTCGCGGAGCGCGTCGACCGCTTCCTGCGCGCCCTCGACGTAGCCGAGCACCTGCCACTCCGCGGGGTAGTCGGTCAGCGAGTGGAAGTTCGTCGAGACGAGGCCGAAGACGCCGACCGTCAACTCCCCCTTCTCGAACGCTGTCCACCGTTCGGTTCCGGGAACTGGGTCGCCCGCGTCGTCGAGCAGGTTCGCGACGACCCACGGGAACTCGCTCTCTTCGAAGCGCGCCGTCGCCACGTCGGCGCCGAAATCGTACTCGTGGTTGCCGACGCCGTCCACGTCGATGGCCGTCTCGTTTAACGCCTCGATCACGTGTTCGCCCTCGTACTCGAGGCCGAGCATCGACGGGGCGAGGTCGTCGCCGTTCCCGACGAACAGCGAGTTCGCGGCCGACTCGAGGTGCTCCTCGACGACCGCGTAGTAGCTGGCGAGGCTCAGTTCGGCCGCTTCGGCATCCGCGAACCGACCGTGGAAGTGCGTGTCGTGGACGATTGTGACCGTCTCGTCGCGGGAGTTCGCTCCGACGCTCCCGGTCGTCGGGAGCACGGCAGCGGCCGACGCTCCCGCGGCCATACCGAGCAACCAACGGCGGCGCGAGTCGATCCCCGGGTCGGTCCCGTCACTGTCGTCTCGTTCGGACGTTCGTGTCACAGTGACAGTCAGCGAAAGGAACGGTCACTATCGTTGCTATTTGCTGCCCGGTCCAGTACGTTTGTCACAGTAGCTGAGCGAATCGCCGGCGCTAATGCTCCTCTTCCCACCGATGGTCGTCATACGTCCGGTCCTGACTCGTATCGAACTGGGTCTCGAGTGTCTCGCGGAGCGACGCCTTCTCCGAGCGACTGATCCGGGCGAGTTCGTCGGCCTTCTCGACGATCGTCGGTGGGCCGTGGGCGACGGCGATATCCTGCAGGACCTGCATCGTCACCGCCCGCCGCCGCTCGGGCGCTCGAGTGAACGCGTAGGGGGCCTCGATCCGGTAGATCAGATCGTCGCGCGGGTCGTAGACGACGAAGAACGTCACCTCGTAGGCCTCGAGCGACAGGTCACGCTCGACGCCGAGGGCGTCGCCCTCGACCGAGAGCGGGCGATCGACGCCGCCGCGGGAGCGAAACCAGTTCGTGTAGGTCAGCGCCTCGGTGTCGCGCTCCCAGCGCTGGCCGTCGATATCGTCGACGTATTCGCCGCGCTCTAAGAGCCGCGTGAACAGCGCCGAATCGTCGTTCCACGGGGTGGCCACGTCGACGTTTCGCTTCTGCTTCAGCGTCCGCGTGATGACCCGCGTCGCCGGATTCTTGACGAAGCCCACGAGCGGGACGTCCCGCTCGACGAACCGCTCGACCAGTCGCACGTAGTTCTCGAGCACCGTCGTCGGCCGGGGGTCCTCGAGCAGGAAGTCCGCGAGATCGGGGTGCTGATCGGCCCAGCGGAGCAGCCCGCGGGGGTAGATCGGCCCGTCGAGGACGAGCAAGTCGTCGACCGCGTCGGCGTTCTCGAGGGCGTGTTTGCTCTCGGCGAGGTAGAGCGCCAACGCGTGGACGACCCCTTCGGCGAAGCGGGGCAGCGGCGGGATCTTGACGGCGCGGCTCCGGCTGTAGCCCTCGTCGAACTTCCCCCACGTCTCGTCGACGGTCATCGTCTCGTCGTTGGAGTGGACCGTCATCACGGTGGTCCGCGACCGGTGGAGGTCGAGGTCGCTCGGCGTGGCGGCCATCGCCGCCTGCGCGATGTCGATGACGAGCCCGTTTTTGAACGTCGTCGGGTTGATGGTTCCCGCGTCGAGCCCGTGCTCGCTCGCGAACGGTCGATCACAGAGCGCGACGTCCTCGCAGTCGACGTGGCGGCGGTGCCGCTCGTCGATCGGCTCGAGGATCGTCCGACCGTCGTCAACGAGCGGATCGAGGAACTCCGCCCAGACCGTCTCGGCGAAGGCGCGGCGATCGCGCTCGTCGGCCCCGTGATCGATCCGCCTCGCGAGTTGCGCGATACCGTCGAAGTGGACCGGATCGAGAGTCACACTCGGTGGCTCCCGTCCCACTCGCAAAAAGACGACGGTCGGATCGATCGCACCGCTAGCAATGCATTAACTCGAGGCCGGGTAAAATATTATCAGAAAAATTATATGTGGCTGGGGATTGAATCCGGATACCCCGATGTCCAAGCGAGGTCTGGAAGCGGTCGACACCGACGAGGACCCGATCAACTGGCGCCAGGACGGCGCTGACGTGACGCTGTACGACGAGACGAACCGTGACGCCTGGATCCAGGTCACGTTCGAGGCCGGCGTCCCGCCGGAACGCCGTCTCTTTATGATCTGTGACGACTGCGGCGCCGTTTTCGCACAGCGAACCAAGCCCGGCCGTAGCACGGTCTGTGGCGACTGCGGTGCGACCTTCGACCACCGCCGCGACTAGTCTCGTTCCGGCGGCTCGAGGAGTCCGACTCGAGTTTAGCTCGGCGACGCGGGCCGCCGATCCGATATCGAATACCGGCCGCCGTTCGATTGTCAAAATTTAATCATAACGGCGACGCGGTTATAGTTACCGCTGCCCTCGGGACCCTGTGGAGGGAGCAGCGTCGTGTCGGCGCCCACCACTCGCCGCACGTGTCAGCCCTCCCGCCGAAATACCATGGCAACTGATAGCGGACCCTCCGACCCCGACGTGACTGCGGCCTTCGAACGCGATCTCGAGGCGCTCGTGACGACCGCTTTCGGCCGCGGAGCCGTCATCGACGGCGTCTGGGACGTTTCGTCGCCCGTTTCCGCCGCCCCCGCGTGGACGGTCACGATCGAGCGGCGGGAGCCCGACCCCGACTCCGATCCCGCCTTCGAACCGGAGTTCCTCGAAGACTGACCAGTAAATGATCCGAACCATTTCATTTCTAATATAATTGCTGTACAACAATGGTTATGTGGATCCCCTTCGCACTGGCACGTGTACTCTGCTGAAGTCGGAACGCGAGACCCGGTCGGGGAGAGAGCGTAGGTACAGTACGCCCCCATTATGACGCCGAAAACACGAAATTCCCAGGGAGCCGAGATCGACGACGCGGACGTTTCCTCGACGCGACTGTTCAGGGCCTTCGCGGAGACCCGACGACAGTACGCGCTCGGCTATCTCGCCCAGAAGCCGGCGGCGATTCACCTCGGCGATCTCGCCGAGTACATCGCGCTCAAAGAAGCGACGCCGACGTACGACCGGTACCAGCGGATCCTCGTCGATCTGCACCACCAGCATCTCCCGCACCTCTGTGACGCGGGTCTCGTCCAATACGACGAGGCGACCGAACGTCTCGAGCTGGCGGTCGATCGCGACATGATCGCGCCGTATCTGGACCTCGCCGAAGCCGGGCAGTAAGGTCGACGACCCGATCGACACCTCGACGGGGAGCCGCGTCCTCTACTCGAGAAACCGGTCCCGGACGTTTCCGGTCGGCAGCATACACTGTTCTTTCTGCCCGAACAGCCGGTAGCGATGGCGCGCGACGAGATCGTACGCCCAGTCCCGCAGTCGGCGGGGAAGGAACCGACACGGCCCGAGCAGTCGGTAGCCACCGCCCAGGAGCCGGCCGATCCGGATCACCGCATCGGACTTGACGTACGCCTCGTCGCCCTCGAGCAACACGACCGAGTCGAGGTCGTGGTCGGCGAGGCCGTACTCGGCCAGCAACTGCTGGCCGATGTCGGACTGCAGCGACGCGAAGTGAAACCGGCCCTCGGTGTCCCGCGGGACGAGAAACTGCACGAACCCGTGACAGAGGTTGCAGACGCCGTCGAAGAGCACGATTGGATCCTCTCGCGGTACGTCCGTGGCCATCGTGATAGCGTGAATTCGAACCAGCGAGTGGTCAACGTTCCGGTTCCCGTCCCGGCTCAGGTCGCCGCACACGTCGTTTCGACTCGAGTGGCGGTCCCCGTCGTCGGATCGTCTCCGTCAGGTTCGATCGACCGATAGTGGTAGGTGACTTCGATCCGCTCGACGGGCGAATCGAACTGGTCGGCGGCGCGGTCGCACATGTACGTCCCGAACCGGTCGGCGCGGGCCTCGTCGTCGTCCAGCGAGTTCATGAACTTCCGCCAGCGGAAACTCGGGAGCGTCTCGGACGCGTCCGGCGGCGGCCCCTCCCGGAGCGCCTCGTTTCGCAGGACGTCCATCTCCTCGCCGGACTCGAGCTCCGCTTCGACCACGTACCAGCCGTAGCTCGTCGACGGGTTCGGGGCGTACATCGTCCACTGGTTGTCGTCGGGATCGACGGCGTCGACCGACTCGAACGCGTCCGCGTAGCCCAGCAACCCGACGGTCCAGAGGACGACGACGAGCAGCACGCCGCCGAGGAGGACCGACCGGAGCCGGTGCCGACGGTTCCTGATCTGCGACGGGAGCACCGAACCGAGGCTGCGCGGCGGACCGATTCGCGACGTGAGCGCACCGGTTCGCGACCGCAGGCGCTCGAGCGGCCCGACTCGCTCACAGCACGCCGCGACGGTCGCCTCGAGGCGGTCCCAGACGAACGAGGGAAGGAAGAGCACCAGCACCGCCGTCAGCACGGCGGGGAACAGCCCCACGGCCATGCTCAGTCCCAGTCCGGCGGTAGCGCCGAGGAACGCCCCGACGTAGGCGGTCCGGAGCCACCCGGTCAGCACCAGTAACAGCGGGGCGCCGACGACCAGAGCCAGCCAGCCGTAGGTCCCGACCTCGAGGAGCAGCGGATAGTCGACGACGTGATCGCCGACGAGAATCGTCATGTGGTCCTGTCGGAGGGCGTACCCCAGCGCCTCGCCGGTGGTCCAGGTGTCGCCGAGTCGCTTGTGCTGGCCGTTGTTCGCGAAGAAGCCGACGACGTAGACGAGCACGGCCGCCGTCGCGGGCGTCACGACCCAGTTCTCGGATCCTGTTCCCGTTCTCGTTTCGCTCCCGGGTTCACGGCTCTGATCATCGCCATCTTCCCGGTCGTCGCCGAGCGCGTCCACGGCCCACCGCCGCCCGAGCGGCAGGAACAGCGCCAGCAGCAGCACCTCGCGCAACAGCCTGTCGGCACCGTTGAGGACCAGCGGGTTGCGGAAGTGGACGGAGACCAGCAGGACCAGCGAGAGGAACGTAACGAGTCGCGTTCGGTAGCCGACGATCAGCGCGAGCGCGAGCAGCGCCGCGAGGCCGAACAGCAGCGCCTGCGCCCACGGCTCGCCCGACAGCATGTGCAGCGAGTACTCGCCTCGCGAGTTGCCGACCGCGAGTCGCAACGCCCGCGGGTACGCGCCGGCGTCGGCGTAGAACGCGACCAGCTCCCGCGACCGGTGGAGGATGTCGAACAAGAGCGTACAGCCGAGAATAATTCGAAACGCCGCCAGCGCGCGAGCATCGATGCCGAAACGGCGATCGAGCGCGTCACGGAGCCGAGCGCGGTCGGGCAGCGTCGCGAGGGAGAGACGGCCGGTCATGATCGAGCGGTGGGACGCCGTCGTCGCAGCGACCCGATAGCTGCGCCACATTCTCTAGTTGCGTTGTATATACTTTCCGTCTGCCATCGGCGTCGGGCCGCCGGTCCTCAAGCGGCGGCGAGCGAAGGCGGGAGGGAACGATCCGCGTTCGAGACGCCCGCCGGCGTGTCCGCGAGACAACGACAGCTAGTTACGAGCGGCTGGCGACCCGTCGCACATGGACGCTGCGCTGATCATCCTCGACGGGTGGGGACTCGGCGACGGAACGAGCAGAGACGCCGTAGCAGCCGCCGAAACGCCGAATTTCGATCGGCTCGCCGACGCCGGCGCGTACGGGACGCTCGAGGTCGCGGGCCGGCGCGTCGGCCTCCCCGACGGCCAGATGGGTAACAGCGAGGTCGGCCACCTCAATATCGGCGCCGGACGCGTGGTCCACCAGGAGTACACCCGGATCTCGGACTCGATCGCTGACGGCTCCTTCCGGGAGAACGACGCGATCAACACCGCGTTCGACAACGCCCGCGCAAACGACGGGAAGGTACACTTCGTCGGCCTCGTCAGCGATGGTGGGGTCCACTCCGACCACGAGCACCTCCACGCGCTGATCGAACTGGCGGGCGACCGCGACGTCGAGGCCGTCACCCACGCGATCACGGACGGCCGGGACACCTCGCCCACCGGTGGGCGGGACTACCTCTCGACGCTCGAGGACGTCGTCGCCGAGCACGGTACGGGCGACGTGGCGACGGTCACGGGTCGGTACTACGCGATGGACCGCGACCAGAACTGGGAGCGGACGAAGCGGGCCTACGACGCGATGGTCCACCGCGAGGCCGACCACGAGGCCGACTCCGCGGTCGAGGCGGTCGAGCAATCCTACGATCGCGACGTCACCGACGAGTTCGTCGAGCCGACCGTCATTGCGGACGGACCGGCCCTCGAGGACGGGGATTCGGTGGTCTGGTTCAACTTCCGCTCGGACCGCGCGCGTCAACTGACGCGAATGCTGGCCGATATCCGACCCGAGGACTGGGCCGACCAGTTCGAGACCAGTCCGCCGGACGCGGAGGTCGTCATGCTGACCCAGTACGACAAGACCTTCGACCTCCCGATCGCCTACCCGCCGAACCAGCCCGAGCAGGTGCTCGGCGAGGTACTGGCCGACGCGGGCCGGACGCAACTGCGGATCGCCGAATCCGAGAAGTACGCCCACGTCACCTACTTCCTCAATGGCGGCCGCGAGATCGAGTTCGACGGCGAGATCCGGAAGATCGTCGAGAGCCCCGACGTGCCGACCTACGACCTGCAGCCGGAGATGAGCGCCCCCGAAGTGACCGACACCGCCGTCGACGTGATCGAGTCCGACGACCCCGACGTGCTCGTGTTGAACTACGCCAATCCCGACATGGTCGGTCACACGGGCGACTACGAGGCCGCCATCGAGGCCGTCGAGGCCGTCGACGCGCAACTCGGCCGACTCACGGACGCCCTCGAGGACGCCGGCGCGCACGTCCTCGTCACCGCCGACCACGGCAACGCCGACGACATGGGTACCGAGGAGGATCCCCACACCGCGCACACGTACAATCTCGTTCCGCTCGTCTACGTGGCTGACGACGGAACCGCCGGCGGCAGGACCGTTCGAGCGGGCGGCACCCTCGCCGATATCGCGCCGACGATCCTCGAGTTGATCGACCTCGCACAGCCCCCGGAGATGACCGGCGAGTCGCTGCTCGAGTAAGCGGAGTTCCCCTCTCTCGGTTCACAGCAGGTTCAGCAGCGGGACGACGCCGAACCAGCCCAGAAAGGAGAGCGCGGCAGCCATCAGGCCGTCGATGCGGCCGGGCGTCGTTCGATCCCACAGCCGATCCCGAAGGAGCCAGCAGAGCCCGAGCGCGTGTGGAACGCTGAGGAGCACGAGCGGGTCGTAGGCGCCTCCGGCGACGTCGAACGCCACCCAGACGAGCGCCGTCAGACAGGCCAGACCCGCGGTCGCCACGGCCACCCTCGCGGCGCCGTCGACGCCGAAGCGAACCGCGATCGTCTCCTTGTCGGCGGCCCGGTCGGCCTCGCGGTCCGGCACGCCGGCCAGCGTGATCGACGGAAGCACCGACAGCAGGAACGGCACCGACAGCAGCCACGGGAACGGGTCGGTCGCCCGCCCGCCGAGCAGGACGTAGCCGACCAGCAGGACCCCAGTGCTGTGGGTGACGGCCACGTCGAGTTCGCCCAGCGTCCGGTAGGATAACTCGAGTGGCGGCACCGTGTAGCCGAGCGCCAGCACGCCCAGAGCGGCCATGACGGCCGTACCGGCCACGAGCGAGCCGGGACCGACCGCGAGCGCGGCCCCACCGAAGGCGACGGTCAGCGCGAGCGCGACGCCGATCCCCCGTCTGAGGTCGTCGAACTCGAGCGTGCCGTCGACCAACACCTGTGAACCTCCCGTAAAGGGACCGGCGAACGCGTTCTCGCGGTCCGTCGGGTAATCGACGTACTCGTTCGACAGCACCGTCGCCGCCTCGAGGAAGAAGAGGAAGGCGAAGCCCAGCCAGTAGGTGGTCGACGAGAGGACACCGCTCGAGCCGACGGCCGCCAGCGCGCCGATGGTGTAGGCCACCCACGCCATCGGGTAGAACTGTAGCCGCAGGGCCTTCAGCCACGCCGTCGCCCGGCGCCGGACGCGCGTGGATCGCGAATCTGGCCCGCTGGCGAGACGCTCGCCGAGTCGAGTCGCCTTCTCGAGCCACTCCTCTCGCTCCTCGGGGGTCGACTCCTCGACGGGACCGAGGTTCGTGACCCGCGTGGTACGGATCCCAGCATAGCCCAACGTCGCGCGCTTGACGGCATTGTTGCCCGGCTGACGGTAGATCCAGCGGTAGACCCACGGCGGCATGTCCATCGTGACGATCAACTCGGCGGTCTTGTCGTCCAGTAGTCCCTCGTGACCCGCGCCCTCCCCCTCGTCGTACTCGACGAACGCGAAACCGGGCGTGAAGACGCGGTCGAAAAAGCCCTTGAGCCGCGCCGGCATCGTCCCCCACCAATTCGGGTAAACGAAGACGAGGTGGTCGGCCCACTCGATCGAATCCTGGGCCGCCCGCAGGTCAGGCTCCAGCGGCTGGTCGGTCGGCGAGACCTCGCGGACGTCGGGATCGAACTCGCAATCGGCGACGACGAGCTTCCGCACCTCGAGACCGGCCTCGAGCGCGCCGTCACGGTAGGCGTCGGCCAGCGCGCCACAGAGGCTGTCGGTCCGAGGGTGCCCGAGGACGATCAGGACGTTCATCCGTCGTGCCCGGACGTGACGACGACGCTCTCCGAAAAGTTAGGGCCTGCTGGACGCCGCCGATTCGCCCGCGACTCGAACGCGGTCTCGAGTTCGTTCGATCCGGTAGCGGTACGAACCGCTCACGAGAGCCCTATAGCCGTCATATCAACATTCAATACTGTCTCGGACCCGAGTGGATCCACGGAAATGTCCACGTCCGATCCCGCCCCCGAACCCGCCGGTCGAGTCGTCGAGGACTACGTCTTCGGCGTCCGCATCGTCGACGACGACGCCGACGAGCGCTACCGGTTCGAAGCGCCCGAACACACCGATATCGCCTTCGACAGCCTCGAGGACGCCCGTCTGTACGCCGACGTCTACTTCGACGTCAACGGCTTCGTCGAGGAGGGAACCGGCGAGCGCGGCGTCCCGCCGGAGGTCGTCCAGGCGGGTAAAGACACGCTCGCGGCGTATCTGATGACGATGCCGTGGGCCGACCGAGACTGGGTCGCTTCCTTCTACGGCTCGACGCCGACCGAGATCGATCGCTACCTCACGTGGGTCCGCGATCGCGCCGAAGAGGTCCGGACCGAAGTGAAGACGCAGGGACTCGACTGACGACCGCTCGAATTCCTGCCGCCGTTTGGCACCCTCGTTCCCTTTTCGCGCCAGTCTCGCCGTTCACTGCTGGAGCCGCGCCGACGCCGCGACCGGCACGTCGAGTCTCGGCCTGATCGATCCGCTGCCTGCTGGGTCTTCGATCTGACCCGCAGCGCCGCGTCGACTACGTATTCTTGATCCTATCTGCATATCGATTAATAGACGTCAGAGTGCTATGTTTAATATATTTCTTCCCCCTCTACTTTGTTATATACAATAGATCACTTCCGAATATTATAAATTCTCATTACTTACTCGAAGATTGATCCGACTGCATGGTCGAATTTACGAGGCGGAAGTTGATGGCATCGTCGGCGGCTGCGGCGGTCGGCGCGGGGACGGTCGGTCTCGCGGGAGCGGACGAGGATCCCGAGGAACACGACACGCTCGAGGCGCCGTACGTCAAGGGGAACATCGACCGGTTCTCGACGACGGCGTTCGGCGCCGAAGTGACGGGGCCGTTCGTCTTCGACACGGGGGAGCTGCTCTACAGTCTGCAGGGACCCCACGACGACAATCTCGAGCCCTTCAACGCGGGTGGGGTCGGCGTCTTCGACGACTTCCGGTTTACCTTCAACGGGAAGAACGACGAGTTCGACGAGCTCGAGCCGCCGCGAACCGACCGCGAGGAACAGCAGGTCCTCTCGGCGGCCGGCGAGTACCGGCTGCTCGTGCAGACGGGTGACCCGATCAACGGCGGGACCGAGCGATTCGGCCATCCGCAGACGCCCGACGGGACGGAACTCGTCGAGGTTTCCGAAGACGGGTACGGCATCGGCGACCAGGCCGACATGAACTTCTTCGTCTCGACGGACGAGGAGGGGTTGGAGGGCTACCTCTTCACCAACAACGAGATCCGGCCGGGCGGGATCACGCGAACCCCTCTCTACCGGGACGAGGACGGCTATCTGCAGGCAGATCTCGAGAACGCGATGGAGCTCGAGAACACCGAGGTCTTCCGCGAGATCGGCGGGACGAAGGTCAACTGTTACGGCGATCTGAGTCCGTGGGAGACGCCGCTGTCGGCCGAAGAGGAGTACGGCCATCCGCGCGTCAACGGGCTCGCGACGGTCAGCGACATCGTCGAGGCCGGAAGCGGCGTCGGCCTCCGCGGCGGCAGCGAGTTCTGGAACCGACCCGACATCCTCGAGGTCGACGGCTCGCTCCGGGAGCTCTTCGGTGACGAGCACGAATATCCGATGGGGCTGCACAACAACCGGAACACCGAGAAACACGCTTATCACCTCGGTGTAGAGCCACGCGATCAGAACGAGGTCGAGGGCGAGGACGGTCCCGAGACCGTGAACACGCCTCGCCCCATCGGCGACGAGGAATTCCCGAACCGCTACCGCTACGGCAAGATCGTCGAGGTCACCGAGCCGACCGCCGACGTGCCGACGCCGGTCAAGCACCACGTCTTCGGTCGCGCCGCGTGGGAGTGTCCCGAGGTCCTCCCCGACGAGCGGACGGTCTATCTCGCCTCCGACGGCGGCGCGAAGGGCATCTACAAGTTCGTCGCCGAAGAGCCGATTCCGGAGTACGACGACCGGATGGACGTCCGCGGTACCCTCTATGCGATGAAGGCCGCCGAGATCGGCGAGGGACCGGTCGCCGAGACCGATCTCGACGTCGAGTGGCTCTCGCTGGGCACGGCGAGCAACGCCGAAATCGAGTCCTGGATCAGCGACTACGACGACGTCACCCAGGTCGACTACCTCGAGACCCACGCCGAGACCGACTGGGCCGACGACCTCGAGCAGGCGCTGATGGAAGCGGACGAGGAGGTCGCGATCAACGGCAATCAGGACTACATTACCGACGAGGAGGTCGTCGAGTGGGCCGCCCAGTACGAGGAACGCGGCCCCGACGGCGTTGACGAAGAACTGCGTCGTGTCCCCTTCCTCGAGACCCGCGCGGCTGCCAAGGAAATCGGCGCCAGCGTCGAGTTCAACAAGGCCGAGGGGATCGACGCCCACGACGAGGCCGAACCCGGCGATTTCATCTACTTCGGCATCTCCTCGCTCGGCGGCACCATGACCGATAAGTACGGTGACCTTCGGTTCGACGAGGTTCAGACCGGCGTCCTCTACCGAGCCGAACTCGAGGAGGATTACAACGTTTCCCGGCTCGAACCAGTCGTCGTCGGACCGAACGAGAGCGATCCCACGTCGATCCTCGACGAGTCGCTCATCAACGTCGACAACGTGATGGTCATGGACGACGGCCGAGTCCTCCTCTGTGAGGACAAGGGCACCTTCGGCCGCACGTACGAGAACGACGCGCTGTGGGTCTACGAGCCGCCGGCGGTCCTCGAGGCCAGTTCCGTGGCGGTCAGCCACGGCGCCACCGGCGAGGTCAATCTGACGCTATCGTCGATCCCGGACGGCCTCGCGGGTGGTCGCGTCACTGTCTCGGTCGAGCACGCCGACGTCGCCGCGATCGCCGACGCCAGCTATCACGACGCGCTCGAACTGACCTCGGGGCCGTCGATCGACGGTGACGGCTCGAGCGTCGAGTTCCGTTTCGCCGACCTCGAGGACGAGATCGGCGCCACGCTCGACGACGTCACGCTCGCGACGCTCGACCTCGAGGGTGTCGGGACCGGTACGACCGACGTTACGATCGAGGTCCACTCGCTGGACGACGACGACGGGCTGGCGATCGACACGCAGGCTCGCCCGGGCGTCGTGGTCGTCGGTCCGCCGCCGGTCGGCGAGGGGTCGGGCTCGGGACGCGCCCCGACGGATCTCGATGGTGACGGCCTCTTCGAGGACGTTAACGGCAACGGTCGACTCGACTACCAGGACGTCACCCTGCTGTTCGAGCACCTCGAGGACGACGCCGTCCAGCTCAACGAGGCGGCGTTCGACTTCAACGACAACGGTCGCATCGACTACGACGACGTCGTCGCCCTCTACGACGAACTGTAATCGAGGCGTCGTCCGCGTTCGGATTCGCGTCCGGCTCGAGATCTGACGCCGATCCGTGCGGTCGATTCGTCCGCTTCGTCGCTGGCGTCCGATTCGACCGCTCGTTGCCGGGACGACCGTCGGGCCGGTCTCATTCCCGGTTTCTTCGTTCGGACTGTTTTCCGGTTCCCCGCTCGACTATATAGATTCTCGCTCGTTCAGTCCGACTATCGAGATATAGTAACTTCACCGTTCGATAACAGTACGGATGATAATAATATTATAAAACCTAACCATATCTAACTGAGTCGACCCGCTTGCATGGTCGAATTTACCAGACGGAAGCTGATGGCATCGTCAGCGGCTGCGGCAGTCGGTGCGGGGACGGTCGGTCTAGTGGGGGCGGACGAGGATCCCGAGGAGCACGACTCGCTCGAGGCACCGTACGTCAAGGGGAACATCGATCGGTTCTCGACGACGGCACTCGGCGCCGAGGTAACGGGGCCGTTTGTCTTCGAGACGGGCGAACTACTCTACAGCCTGCAGGCGCCCAGCGACGACAATATGGAGCCGTTCAACCGGGGCGGCGTCGGCGTCTTCGACGACTTCCGATTTACCTTCAACGGCAAGAACGACGAGTTCGACGAGCTCGAGCCGCCGCGAACGAAGACCGAGGAGCAGCAGGTCCTCGGGGCGGCCGGCGACTACCGGCTGCTCGTTCAGGCGGGCGACGAGATCAACGGCGGGACCGAGCGGTTCGGTCACCCGCAGACGCCCGACGGCGAGAACGTCGCGGAGCTCGCCGGCGAGGACCTCGCGAGCGCCGGCGGCGTCACCGACATGAACTTCTTCGTCTCGACGAACGAGGAAGGCACCGAGGGCTACCTCTTCACCAACAACGAGACTCGTCCGGGTGCAATCATCCGGACGCCGCTCAGCCGCGAGTCGGGCCGCTGGGAGGCTGACCTCGAGAACGCGATGGAACTCGAGAACACCGAGGCATTCCGCGAGGTCGGCGGCACGCGGATCAACTGTTACGGCGACCTGAGTCCGTGGGAGACGCCGCTCTCGGCCGAGGAGGACTACGGCCATCCGCGCGTCAACGGGCTCGCGACGGTCAGCGATGTCGTCGAGGCGGGCAGTGGTGTCGGTATTCGCGGCGCCAGCACGTTCTGGAACCGACCGAACGTCGCCGGAATCGAGGACGCTCTCGCGGACATCTTCGGCGAGGACGCCTGGTATCCGATGGGACTGTGGGCGCTGACCGGTCTCGAGAAACACGCCTACCACCTCGGCGCCGAACCCGTCGACCTGCGCGAGTTCGAGAACGAGGACGGCGAGATTGAGATCGAGGATCGCCGCCGTCCCATCGGTGACGAGGCGTTCCCGAACCGCTACCGCTACGGGAAGATCGTCGAGATCACCGATCCCGCGAGCGACGACCCCACCCCGGTCAAACACCACGTCTTCGGCCGCGCCGCGTGGGAGTGTCCCGAAGTCCTCCCCGACGAGCGGACCGTCTACCTGGCCTCCGACGGCGGCGCGAAGGGCATCTATAAGTTCGTCGCCGAAGAGCCGATTTCGGAGTACGACGACCGGATGGACGTCTGCGGCACGCTGTACGCCATGAAAGCCACCGAGATCGGCGAGGGACCGGTCGCCGAGACCGACCTAGATATCGAGTGGCTTCCGCTGGGCACCGCGAGCAACGCCGAAATCGAGTCCTGGATCAGCGATTACGACGACGTCACGCAGGTCGACTACCTCGAGACCCACGCCGAGACCGACTGGGCCGACGACCTCGAGCAGGCGCTGATGGAAGCGGACGAGGAGGTCGCGATCAACGGCAACCAGGACTACATCGCCGACGAGGAGATCGTCGAGTGGGCCGCCCAGTACGAGGAACGCGGCCCTGACGGTGTCGACGAAGAACTCCGTCGCGTTCCCTTCCTCGAGACCCGCGCGGCCGCCAAGGAAATCGGCGCCAGCATCGAGTTCAACAAGGCCGAAGGAATCGATTCCCACGACGAGGCCGAACCCAGCGATTTCATCTACTTCGGCATCTCCTCGCTCGGCGGCACCATGACCGACGATCAGGGCGAACTCCGCTTCGATGAGGTCGAGACCGGCGTCCTCTACCGGGCCGAACTCGAGGAGGGCTACGACGTCTCCCGGCTCGAGCCGGTCGTCGTCGGCCCGAACGGGAGCGATTCCGTCTCCCTGCTCGACGAGTCGCTGATCAACGTCGACAACGTGATGGTCATGGACGACGGCCGAGTCCTCCTCTGTGAGGACAAGGGTACCTTCGGCCGCACATACGAGAACGACGCGATGTGGGTCTACGAGCCGCCGGCGGTTCTCCGGACCGACTCGATCGCGGTCAGTCACGGTGCGACCGGCGAGGTCGACCTAACACTGTCATCGATCCCGGACGGCCTCGCGGGCGGTCGCGTCACCGTCTCGGTCGAGCACGCCGACGTCGCCGCGATCACCGACGCCAGCTACCACGATGCGCTGGAACTGACCTCGGGGCCGTCGATCGACGGTGACGGCTCGAGCGTCGAGTTCCGCTTTGCCGACCTCGAGGACGAGATCGGCGCGACGCTCGACGACGTCACGCTCGCGACGCTCGACCTCGAGGGCGTCGGGACGGGCACGACTGATATTACGATCGAGGTCCACTCGCTGGACGACGACGACGGGCTGGCGATCGACACCCAGCCTCGTCCGGGCATCGTCGTCGTCGGTCCGCCGCCGGTCGGTGAGGGGTCGGGCCGCGCCCCGACCGACCTCGACGGCGACGGCCTGTTCGAGGACGTCAACGGTAACGGCCGACTCGACTACCAGGACGTCACTTTGCTGTTCGAGCACCTCGAGGACGATACCGTCCAGCTCAACGAGGCGGCGTTCGACTTCAACGACAACGGCCGCATCGACTACGACGACATCGTCGCCCTCTACGACGAACTGTAACCGATGGATCGAGATGACGCCGACACGTCGACTGGGTCCGAATCGCGCCGCCGACGTTGGGATCACTCGGCTCTCCGCGGGCGCGCGTTCCGAACGCTCGCCATCGCACTCGTGATCGCGACGGTCGTCGGAACGGTCGCACTCGGTTCGGCCGGCGCCGCGACGACGGCCGGTGAGGATCGGACGACGACCGAACCGAGTCCGGCGATGACCGATGGAGCTGTATCGACCGCCAGTGCCTCGAGCGGCGCCGAACCCGAGCTTGTCGTCTCCGATGCGACGATCGAGCCCGAGTCGACCGAGAGTCTCCGCGTCTCGCTGACCGACGTCCCCGACGGACTCGCGGGATTCAAGCTCACGCTCGCCGTCGACGACGGCGACGTCGCGACCGTCACGAACGCCAGCTACCCGGACCACTTCGGGCTGACGACCGACCCCGCTGTGGGCGCCGACGGGGAGACCATCACCGTCGAGGCCGCCGACCTCGGCGACGCAGTCACGGCCGGCGACGCGGACGTCACGCTGGCGACGATCGACGTAGCCGGCGTCGACGACGGTCAGACGGACCTGCGCGTGACGTCGATGCAGGTCGACGACGACGACGGCGGCGCCATCGAGCCGTCGCTCGAGTCGGGAACGCTGACCGTCGGCGACGACTCGGGCGATTCGGAGTCCGGTGATGACGGTTCCGAATCGACCGGTGACGATTCGGGATCGGACGACGAGTCGGACTCGGAAGACGACTCTGACTCAGTTCCCGGCTTCGCGATCGGCTCGGCAGTCGCCGCCATCGCCGTGCTCGTGACTGTCGTCCTCGCGAAGTTGCACTGATCGCCACCGCTTTCGCCCTCTTCACCGTTTTTTATTCCTCGACCGTTCGATCGTCCCCAGTCCGTGGCAATTCCCGACAACGCTTTTGCCCCTCTGCTGTCTGTAGACGCTCGTATGAGCGAGGAATCCGACGACACGGACCGTCAGTTCGCCACGAACAGCGTCCACGCCGGCCAGGAACCCGATCCGACGACGGGTGCTCGAGCGCCGCCGCTGTACCAGACGACCTCCTACGAGTTCGAGGACACCGAGCACGCCGCCGCCCTGTTCGGCTTAGAGGAGACCGGGAACATCTACTCGCGAATCATGAACCCGACGAACGCGATGTTAGAGGAGCGCATCGCGACCCTCGAGGGCGGCGTCGGCGCGCTCGCCACGTCGTCGGGGATGGCTGCCTTCGACCTCGCGACGTTCATCCTCGCGGACGTCGGCGACAACATCGTCTCCTCGTCGTCGCTGTACGGCGGCACCTACACCTACCTCACTCACACCGTCGCGAAGCGCGGCATCCAGACGAAGTTCGTCGATACGCTGGACTACGAGGCCTACGCCGAGGCTATCGACGACGACACGGCGTTCATCCACCTCGAGACGATCGGTAATCCGGCGCTCGTGACGCCGGATATCGAGCGCATCGCGGACATCGCCCACGACCACGGCGTGCCGCTGTTCGTCGACAACACGTTCGCCACGCCGTACCTGTGCCGCCCGCTCGAGCACGGCGCCGACCTCGTCTGGAACTCGACGACCAAGTGGCTCCACGGCGCCGGTTCGACCGTCGGCGGCGTACTGGTCGACGGCGGCTCCTTCCCGTGGCCGGAGGGCGACTATCCCGAGATTACGGAGCCCAATCCCGCGTACCACGGCGTCAACTTCTACGAGACGTTCGGCGAGGCGGCCTTCTCGGTTGTCGCGCGGACTCGCGGGCTGCGCGATCTGGGCAATCAACAGTCTCCGTTCGACGCCTGGGTCACCCTCCAGAAACTCGAGTCGCTGCCGCTGCGGATGGAGAAACACTGTGAGAACGCGATGGTCGTCGCGGAGTACCTCGAGGACCACCCGAAGGTCTCGTGGGTCAACTATCCCGGCCTCGAGAGCCACGAGACCCACGAGAACGCCCGGGAGTACTTAGAGGGCGGCTACGGCGGGATGATCACCTTCGGCCTCGAGGGCGTCGACGGGTCCGACACGGACCCGTCTGCTCGCGAGACGTCGTCTCGCGCTGGCTACGACGCCGCCGAGACGGTCTGTAACGAGGTCGATCTGGCGAGCCTGCTGGCCAACGTCGGCGACGCGAAGACGCTGATCATCCACCCCGCGAGCACGACCCACCAGCAGCTCACCGAGGAGGAGAAACTGGCCAGCGGCGTCACCGACGATCTCGTCCGCCTCTCGATCGGTATCGAGGACGTCGACGACGTGATCGCGGATCTGGATCGGGCGATCGACGCGGCCTGATCGCTCGCCGGCGTCGCGTCGGTGACGGCGCTCGAGTCGGTGACGGCGCTCGAGTCGGTGACGGCGCTCGAGGACAGAACGACGTTCGGTGCTGGAACAGTGCTCGTCGGCTGACCGGCGTTCGACGTCGAGCGCCGTTCCACCGTCGAACGCCGTTTTCAGCGAGTCGAATTAGCCCCTTGTCGTTAAGGTCACGCGGTTCGATGTATTCGGTATGCCCACCGGGTTACTCACGGACGAGGCTGCAGAACAGATCGTCGCGACCTGTCGGACGGCGATCGGTGACAGTCTCCGTTCGATCACCTACTTCACGCGCGACGACTTCGAGCAGGTGTACCTGCGCGAGGACTTAGAGCGCGACGCCGATCTATCGACCTTTATCGGCCACGAGTGGCGCGGCTTCAAGACGGCGCAGACGGCCTACGAGAACTCCGAACTCGGCGATTACAACTACACCATTCGCGTCTTCGACAACGGCTTTCTCGTCAGGGTAACCAGCGACAGCGAGGGGATCTTCGTCACGACCGACGGACTCACAGTCAAGGATTTCGAAGAGGTCGCGACGGCGATCAACGTGTTCCTCAACGATCGCGAGATCGAGTAGCGGACTCCTCGGCGGTCGATCGGTCGGCGTCCTGTTCGCGATGATCGCGGTCGTTCTCCTCCTCGGTCCGACTCGAGCGAGTTCCGATCGGCAGCCCGGAGCCGAGTTCCCCGTCGATACCGAGGAGGCGTGCGAACCGGCGGCGTTCGGCGGCGTGTCTATCGAGACTCATGCCGACGAAAAACGGCAATATCCGTTGTAGTAATGCATGCCATTTGTTGCGGAAATGGTCGATTACGCCCGTGAAACGATCCCGTCGCCGTCCGGCGATTACCCGCCTGTAACGGTCCCATTCAGTAGTCAACGATCGTGACAGACTACGCGACAGCGTAACACCCTTTTCGCTCACCGCCGTTCGAAGGGACGATGACTGATCTTCCCGATCCCGTCGCCCGCGAGTTCGAGTCCCACGACGCGTTCGTCCCGCTCGAGGACGGCGCCGGGTACGACCTCGAGACGACCGTCTTCGACGCGACCGTCACCGCCGACGACGCCGAGGGAAAGCGGGACGGCGAGTTCCGCGTCACCGTCACCCTCCCGACGCTCAACGCCGCCGTCGCCGGCGAGACCGTCGCCTCCGTTGTCGAGGACGGCTGGTTCGAAACCTTAGAGCGCCGTCTCGAGGATACCTTCACGGTCGCACACACGAGCACCCACGAGGACCCCGTCGTCGACCGTGGCGCCGACGCGGTCACCGTCAGACTCGAGTACGTCGCCTGGGACGCAGCGGAGGGCGTCGACGACGCCAAGGCCCTCATCGAGTTCGTCGAGGGGACGTTCGCCCAGGGGATTATCCCCGGCTACGAGTATCAGGGCGCCGCCGCGACGCTGCTCGAGAACGCCCAGAACCGCGGCCAGCAGGCTGCAGATAGTGATCGCGATGGGAGTAGCGGCGGAATGCCGATGTAAAACGAAGTTTTGCCGAGTGCGGTCGCGAAGCGACCGCACGCAGCGCAAAAGTTCGGTTCTCTAGTCCATCGCGATGTACGTCTGGGTGTTCTCGACGCCGTCGATGCCCTGGATCTGGGTGGCCGCGATCTCCTTTACCGCGGCGGGGGTTTCGACCTGCGCTTTGGCGATGATGTCGACGTCGCCGGCGACGATGTAGGCCGACTGAACGCCCTCGATCGTCTCGATGCTGTCTCGGAGTCGATCCGCCTCGCCCGTGTTCGCCTTGATCATGATGAATGCCGTGACCATCAGTTGACACCTCCGGTATCCGTCTCCGACGACAGGTCCGTCGTCGCGGAACTCGAGCCCGATCCCGCGTTCGCGGCAGCCTTGGCCGCCGATTCGCCGACCAGCAGTTGGCGGACTTCGCTCAGGACGTCGAAGTCCGCGAGGACGATGAGCCGGTCGCCGTTCTCGAGCGAGAGGTCCGCGTCGGGGAGCCCGAGTTCGTGCTCGCGCTTGCCGAACGCGAGGACGGTCGCGTTGGCGGGGAGTTGCAGTTCGCTGATCGTGTAGCCGTTGACGGGGGCCGCGTCGGTGATCGTGAGCTCGACGACCTGCAGGTGGGGGGCGATGTCCGCGATCGCGCGGATCGTGCCGCCCAGCAGGGCGTTTTTCGCGCCGATCGCGCCGAGGCGTTCGGGGTAGATCACCTCGTCGACCTGATCGGCGTACTTGCGGTAGATCCCCTCGCGGTAGGCCTCGTCGATGCGCATGATCGTCCGACAGTCGTAGTGGTTGGCGATCATGCAGGCGGTGAAGTTGACGTTCAGATCGCCCGTCAGCGCGCCCAGCGCGTCGGCGTCGCGGATGCCGGCGTCCTCGAGGATGTCCTCGCGGGAGCCGTCGCCCTCGACGACGGGGAACTCCTGGTCGCGAGCGCGGCGAACCCTCGCCTCGTCGCGTTCAATCATCGTTACCTCGTGGCCCTCGTCGCGCAAGACGCGCGCCGTGCGCAGGCCGACCCGTCCAGCCCCGATAATCACGAACCGCATGGACAGGGGTACGCTCGCCCTCCTGAATAAGTTTGCCCCCGAGTACCATGGTAGTTGTTCGATCGAGACGTTTTCTCAGGCACCGATCGCCGCAACCGAGGGACTACGCGTTCGTCGCTCCGACCGGCGGACCACGGGCCGCGGTGGGCGATCGTCGATGAACAGTGCGCGCCCGTATGGTGACGACTGTCGTCCCGACAGTTTGCGCCAGTTCGAGTCGCCGTCCGCGGCGCGGCCGCTCGTCTCACCCCATCGCGATGTACGTTTTCGTGTCGCTGACGCCGCCGAGTCCCTGGACGCTCGAGGAAACGGTCTCAAGCACGTCGTAGACTTCCTGGCCGTCGACCTCCGCGATGATGTCGTAGTTGCCGGCGACGATGTGGGCGTCGACCACCGACTCGAGGCCCCTGATCTCCGCGAGCGACCCCTCGGACTCTCCGGCGCCGGTCTTCACCATGATGAACGCGTGGACCATCGATAGTGTGGTACTCTGTGGCACGACTAAAGCTTTTGCCCGACGACGAACCCGCTCCGCCCTCGTACTCGGCGGACGGCGAACCCGTTGTCGTCGCCGACAGAATAACGGGAGACGGACGCCGTCGTTCTGATTCTCCTCTCCGAATCGGGACCTTCAAGCGGGACCGGTCGAGAATCGAGACTGTCAATCGTGTTCGGTCAGGTGCTTCGCAGCGACGGCGTCGTTCGACTGTTCGCCCAGACCGGCGGGCTCGAGGTGACGCCCGACATGCTGGTCGTGTTCGGAATCATTCTGCTCGCGCTCGTGCTCTTCGTCACCGAGTGGCTGCCGATCGACGTGACCGCGATCCTCGTCATGGTCCTGCTGATGGTGCTGGGCGCGGACGGCGTCGTGAACTTCACCGAGATCTCGACGGCCGAGGGGACCTCCGGGTTCTCGAACTCGGCGACGATCACCGTGCTTGCGATGCTCATCCTCAGTTCGGGGATCAGCCAGACCGGGGTCGTCCAGATCATCGGCCGGAAGATGTCGGCGTTCGCGGGCGACGATCTCGACAAACAACTGCTCGCGACGATCGGCGTCAGCGGCCCTATCTCCGGATTCATCAACAACACGCCGGTCGTCGCCATCCTCGTCCCCGTCGTCTCGGACATCGCTCACAAGGGAAAGACGTCGCCCTCGAAGCTCCTGATTCCGCTCTCCTACGCGTCGATGTTCGGCGGGATGCTCACCCTCATCGGCACCTCGACGAACATCCTCGCGAGCGACGTCTCCGCGCGGCTGCTCGACCACCCGTTCTCGATGTTCGAGTTCACCCAGCTCGGAATTATCGTGCTGCTCGTCGGTAGCCTCTATCTCATGACCGTCGGCCACCGGCTACTGCCCGAACGCGTCCCCGTCGAGGAGGACTACGTCCAAGAGTACGCGATCGAGGAGTACCTGACCGAGGTCGTCGTCGACGACGATTCGCCGATCATCGGGACGACCGTCGCCGAGGCCATCGACCACGTCGAGTTTGACGCCGACATCATTCAGGTCGTCCGCGACGACGAGGAGTTCATCGAACCGATCGGCCAGAAGACGATCCGGGCCGGCGACCTGTTGCGACTCCGCGCCGACCGCGGGACGGTCCAGCAACTCGTCGATCGAGAGACGCTCACGCTCTCGGGCAGCCCCGAGACCGACGACGACTTAGAGCCCGACGAAGCGCCGGACCGAACCCTCGTCGAAGTCGTCGTCCCTCGCGGCTCGTTTCTCGTCGGCGAGTCCCTCGAGAGTTCGACGTTCCGCCAGCGCTATGACGCGACCGTTCTGGCGTTCCGCAGTCGGGGCGAGACGGTTCGCGAGGACATGGACGAGCGCCGGATCCGCGTCGGCGACACGCTGCTGGTCCAGGCGGCGCCGGACAGCATCGATCGCCTCTCGCAGAACGACGACTTCATCGTCGCCCACGAACCCGAGGAACCGGACTACCGGAGCGAGAAGATCCCGCACGCGGTCGCGATCATGGCCGGCGTCGTCGGCTTCGTCGCCGTGCCCTGGGGGGCGGTCGGCGCCGCCCTCGCCGGCGCGACCGGCGTCGCGGCGTTCGAGGCGATGTCGGCCCTTTCGCTCCCGATCCTCGTGACCGCGCTCGCGGGCGTCGTGGCGATGGTCGCGACGGGCGTCCTCAAGCCGACCGAGATCTACGACGCCGTCGAGTGGGACGTGATCTTCCTGCTGGCCGGCATCATTCCGCTGGGAATGGCCTTAGAGCAGACCGGTGGTGCGGACCTGCTCGGAAGTCTCGTCGCCGCGACGGGGGCCTATCTGCCGATTATCGGCGTCCTCTGGGTGTTCTACCTCGCGACCGGGCTCATCACGGGCGTCATCTCCAACAACGCGAGCGTCGTGTTGATGCTCCCGGTCGCCGTCGAGACCGCCGACCAGATCGGGGCGAACCCCTTCGCGTTCGTGCTGGCGGTGACCTTCGCGGCCTCGACGGCGTTCCTCACGCCCGTCGGCTACCAGACGAATCTCTTCGTCTACGGCCCCGGCGGCTACAAGTTCATGGACTTCGTCCGCGTCGGCGCGCCGCTGCAGTTGCTGCTCTCGGTGGTGACGGTGCTCGGCATCGCGTTCTTCTGGGGGCTCTGACGAGGGTACCAGATCGCCGGGACGGGCGTCCGTTAGGAAACCCATCGGAATGATTGAAAATCCTACGTTCGAACTGGAATCGTTTCTACGTCCCAGTCGCGACATCCTCGGCCGCCGCGACTCGGTCATCGAGTTCGTTCCGAACCCATTCGGCAAGGTTCTCTGTTCCTTCTGGGGCGTCGAGTGCCCATAGATCGAACGTCCTCGCTTTCGGGAGGAACGTCACGACTTGATAAATCGGTCGCCGTCTGTCAAATCCTCTCGGGAGTTCTCCGGCGTGTTCCCGATATCCCTCCCGTACCGCCGTCCGAAGACGTTTCTTATCGCTCCCAGTTACGTCTGCGCGATCTGCAATCCATTCCTCACCCCAGCAGAGACAGAGACCCGGATCGCCGATGAGTGTCCACTCCCAATCGATAACCCCCGGCCGGTGATTTCGGAAGACGTTGTCAGGATGGACATCGTGGTGGACGAGAGTAGATGACGCATCATTGAGGATGTCCGCGCTATCTCTTATCAGATCCGTTACGCGGCTGGGTACGTCCTTGAATCGCTCTGGGTACTCCACCTCTGTCGCGTCGCGTTCGATTGCGTCGGCGAGAACCGCGTTCCACTCCCCGGGTTCGTAGTCGAGCTGGCTCCCACTGCCGCCAGTGATCCACCCGTGGGTATCGAACCGTGCAGTGGTGATTCCCGCCACTGTACGGCCGATATCGAGGGCTACCGCCTCGCGTTGGCTCTCTTCCTCCCAGTCCTCAATTATGGGGGTTCCGTCAAGCGGCTCCGTGGCGAGGTAGGGGGGACTAAACATCGAATCCGCTGCTATCACCGATGGCACGCGAACCTCGCAGTGAGAGCGGGCGTATTGGATGGCGGCGACTTCCCGTTCGTTCCGCTGAGTGTCGCCATCAACGCGAACTTTCAGGAAGATTTGGCCGTCGTCCGTAAATCGGACTCGGACGGTTTGGTTACCCGGGTGACCCGATCCGATCATCTCGGAGACGGCATCTACTTCCCGTCCCGGGAACGCCTCTTCGAGTACTGCTCTGATCGCCGTATCCATTACTGAGGAAGTAATCGAATCGTCTCGAGTAATTTCTTGTGCAGAAGTTTACTGCAGACATCCGCCATATTCAGCATACCATTTTGATATCCTCCTGAGAAATGAATGAATGCTCCGGTAACCGCTTACCTGTACTTACCGCGAGCTCACAGATAGTTCTGAAGAACGAAACTGCGCTCCAATCTACTGTGACAGTTCGGTCGACTCAGGCCGACTCGAGGCCGGACCCCTCAAGCGCCGACTCGAGAGTCCCTAACACCGCTTCGAGCACCGCGTCCGGCTCCTGGGTCGCGTCGATGCGGACGAACCGGTCGGGCTCGCGCTCGAGGAGTCGCTCGTAGTTGTCCCGGACCGACTCGAGGTAGTCGACGCGTTCGAACTTGTTCGTCGCGCCCGCGCGCTCGGCGGCCGTCTCGGGATCGACGTCGAGATAGATCGTCAGGTCCGGCGGGATCGAGAACGGTTCGTGGACGTCGACCACGTACTCGAGGTGGTCGTCGACGGCGAGGCGGTCGGACGCCTCGAGGGTCGCCCCCTGGTAGGCGAATCGGGAGTCGGAGTACCGATCGGAGAGCACGAGGTCGCCGGCCTCGAGGGCGGGTTCGATCACCCGCGAGAGGTGGTCGGCGTGGTCGGCCGTGTAGAGGAACAGTTCCGCCAGGGAGTCGGCGTCGTCGTCGCGGATCGAGCGATAGACCGCGTCGCCGTACCAGGAGTCGTTCGTGGGTTCCCGCGTGAAGACTGCGTCCGGATACCGCTCCTGCAGGGCCTCCCAGACCGTCGTCTTGCCGCTTCCGTCCAGTCCCTCGAGCGTGACCAGCATACTCCCACGTCGTCGGGTGGGCTATTACAATCCATCGAGACCGACCGCCAAACCACGGAGGCGACCAACTATTTATCGCTGCGTCGTCATCTCTCGGGTATGAAGATCCTCGTCGCCGGCGGTACCGGTTTCATCGGCACGAATCTCTGTACGGAACTCAACGACCGTGGTCACGAGGTGACGGCGCTGTCACGCAATCCCAGCGACGCCGACCTTCCTGCCGGCGTCGAGCGAGCCACGGGCGACGTCAGCGCCTACGACTCGATTGCCGAGACGGTTGCGGACCACGACGCCGTCGTCAACCTCGTCTCTCTCTCGCCGCTGTACCAGCCCCCGGACGAGGACGCCCACGAGCGGGTCCACCTCGGAGGCACGGCAAACCTTGTCCGGGCGGCCGAAGACGGCGACGTCGATCGGTTCGTCCAGATAAGCGGGCTTGGGGCGGATCCGGACGCCGACACCGAGTTTCTCCGTACCAAAGGTGAGGCCGAGGCCGTCGTCAGGGACTCACACCTCGCGTGGACGATCGTCCGCCCCTCCGTGGTCTTCGGCGACGGCGCCGAGTTCCTCGAGTTCACGAAACGGCTGACGACGCCGTACGTGACGGGGCTTCCCGGCGGCGGGAAGACGCGGTTCCAGCCGATCTGGGTCGGCGATCTGGTTCCGATGCTCGCCGACGCCCTTGCGGACGGTACCCACGTCGGCGAGACCTACGAGATCGCCGGCCCGCAGATCGTCACGCTCGCGGATGCGACCGAACTGTCCTACGCGGCTGAGGGGAAATCCGTCTCCATCGTCTCGATCCCCATGTCGCTGGCGAAACTCGGCCTCTCCGCGATCGATCCCGTCCCGTTCCTCCCGTTTGGCGCGGATCAGGCGCGGTCGCTCGAGATGAGCAACACCGTCGTCTCCAACGACGTCTCCGCGTTTGGCGTCTCCGAAGACGAACTGACGACGCTCGGATCGTATCTCGGCGTTGACGCGGCCGGTCGACGGAAGCCGTCCCGACCGTCGCCGTGATCCGCGCCCGAGTCGGGATCGCCGACCGGCGATTGTCCCCCTGATTTACGGCTGGACCAGTCGGCCCAAACATTTAATATAAAACACAGTCGCTTCATCGTTCACGATGCGTTTCTCTCGTGAAAGTGCGCAGACGAGACCGACGCCTGCTTGCGATTTTCGCGAACTCCAAAGGAGACGAGAAATTCAGTTCAACAAAAGACTTATGTCCTTGATCACTCTGTACCAATTCAACGGAGCCCCCTGACAAACTATGAAGCTGGCGATGATCGGATTCGGACAGGCCGGTGGCAAGATCGTCGATCGATTCCTCGATTACGACGATCGGACGGGTAGCGGAATCGTCCGTGCGGCGATTGCCGTTAACTCCGCGAAAGCGGACCTCATGGGCCTGAAGAATATACCACAGGAGAATCGAGTACTCATCGGCCAGGCCCGGGTAAAGGGCCACGGCGTGGGTGCAGACAACGAGCTCGGCGCGGAAGTCGCCGAGGAAGACATCGACGAGGTGCAAAACGCCATCGACGCGATTCCGACCCACGAGGTCGACGCGTTTCTGGTCGTCGCCGGGATGGGCGGCGGGACCGGATCCGGCGGTGCGCCGGTGCTCGCGAAGCATCTCAAGCGGATCTATACGATCCCCGTCTACGGGCTCGGCGTCCTGCCGGGCACGGACGAAGGCGGAATCTACACGCTCAACGCGGCCCGGTCGTTCCAGACGTTCGTCCGCGAGGTGGACAACCTCATGGTCTTCGACAACGACTCGTGGCGACAGACCGGCGAGTCGGTCGAAGGCGGCTACGAGCAGATCAACGAGGAGATCGTTCGACGGTTCGGCATCCTCTTCGGCGCCGGCGAGGTCGGCGACGGTCAGGAGGTGGCCGAATCCGTGGTCGACTCCTCCGAGATCATCAACACGCTCTCGGGCGGCGGCGTCTCCACGGTCGGCTTCGCCAGCGAGGAGGTCGATCTCAACACCGGCGGGGGTCTGCTCTCCCGGTTTACCGGCGACGCCGGCGGCGACGACAATCTCGACGCCGCGAACACGACCAACCGCATCACGAGCCTCGTCCGCAAGGCCGCGCTCGGACGACTGACCCTGCCGTGTGAGATCGAAGGCACCGAGCGCGCGCTGCTCGTGCTCGCCGGCCCCTCGGAGTATCTCAACCGGAAAGGCATCGAACGCGGGCGGAAGTGGCTCGAGGAGGAAACCGGCAGCATGGAAGTCCGCGGCGGCGACTACCCCCGCGAGGAGCCGGAGGTCGCCGCAGCAATCCTGCTTTCGGGCGTGACGAACGTCCCGCGGATCAAGCGCCTCCAGCAGGTCGCCATCGAGGCCCAGGATAACATCGACGACATCCAGCAGGAAAGCGAAGAGAACCTAGAGGAACTCGTCGAGGACGACGAGGACGAACTCGAGCCGCTGTTCTAGGCTCGCTTTTCTTTCGACACCCGACGGCGCCAGCGACCGCACTCGTGTCGGGGGGCACGACGGGGGCGTGGCCCGTTAGTGTACCCGAACCCGAACTCGAGTCCGAGTTCGACGTGCTTTTGCCCCCGTCGGGACTAGCGTCGATCGATGCAGGTCGTCGTCCCGTTCGCCGCGACGGAGCCGAAGACCCGGCTCGCCGACGTCCTCACGCCCGCGGAGCGGACGGCGTTCGCACGCGCGATGCTCGCGGACGTCCTGACCGCGGTCGTCGAGGCGGGCCACGAGCCGACGGTCCTCGCGACGGCGCCGCTCGACCTCGAGACGCTCGACCTCGAGGCCGCCGTTCGAGACGCGGGCTCGGTCGCGGTCGACGACCGACCGCTCACCGAGGCGGTCAACGCGCGGCTGCCCGAGCGCGGCGACGGCGGTGACGACGGCACCCATATCGACCCCGTGGCCGTCGTCATGGCCGACCTCGCGCTGGCGACCGCCGACGCGCTCGAGGCGCTGTTTTCCGCCGCGGCCGACGTCGCGGTCGTCCCGGGTCGGGGCGCCGGGACGAACGCGCTCGTCGTCGACCACCCCGAGTTTCGGGTCGACTACCACGGCGCGTCCTACCTCGATCACCGCGAGATCGCCCACGACGTCGGGGCGACCCTCGAGACGGTCGATTCGTTCCGGCTGGGGACCGACATCGACGAGCCCGCGGACCTCGTCGAGGTGCTCGTCCACGGGACCGAGACCGACCGCGCGCCCGCCCGGCTCCGCGAGTTCGGGTTCGAACTCGAGCGAACCGACGGTCGCGTGACCGTCGCGCGACTCGAAGAGTCCCGGCCGAAGTAGCGCTGTCGACGGACGGCGTTGTCACTCGTCGATGCGTGTGAACTCGAAATCGGACGGCTGAGAGGCCTCACTCGGTCGCCGGGTCGGCTTCGGGACGGGACCACGCTCGGATCCGATCCGAGTACGCGCCGAGGCCGAGCCCCGAGATAAACGTCAGGAGGCTGGGAACGAGGATCCACAGGAGGTCGGGATGTTCTGTACCGGTGTGAAGTGCGATATCGAGCATACGGATCCCCCTTTGCCGGACCACTGACGTAATACAATCGGTTGCCGCCCTTATCGCCGCCTGCGACTGTGATCGGCCGACCTCCTCCACCGCGCTCGGCGAGCCGTCCGGAAGTGAAGGGCTTATGTATCGAGCGCCGGGATTCGGAGGTAATGTTCCCCGGGGCGAGCGAGTACGGCGTCGACATCGCGGTCGACGACGCGGCGGTCGAGGACCTCCTCGAGGTCACGCCCGCCGACGTCGACGCGCCGCCCGCGCTGACCTTCTCGCGAAACGTCTTCGTGCCGCTGACGACGGCCTGCCGCTACACCTGTACCTACTGTACCTACTTCGATCCGCCGGGACAGGCCTCGCTGCTCTCTCTCGAGGAGATTCGCGAAATCTGCCAACGAGGGGCCGACGCGGGCTGTACCGAGGCGCTGTTTACCTTCGGCGACGACCCCGACGAGCGCTACACCGAGATCCACGCGCAACTCGAGGAGTGGGGCCACGACTCCATCCACGAGTACCTCCGCGAGGCCTGCGAGGTCGCCCTCGAAGAGGGGCTGCTCCCCCACGCCAACCCGGGCGATCAGACCCGCGAGCAGCTGGCCGAGGTCGCCGACGTCAACGCCAGCATGGGCGTGATGCTCGAGACGACCGCCGAGGTCCGCGCCCACGGCGGCCCGCGCAGCAAGGAGCCGGGTCAGCGCCTGCGGACCATCGAGAACGCCGGGAAACTGGACGTCGCTTTCACGACCGGGATCCTCGTCGGCATCGGCGAATCGTGGCGCGATCGGGCCGAGAGCCTGCTCGCGATCCGCGAACTGCACGACCGCTACGACCACATCCAGGAAGTGATCGTCCAGCCGGTCGTCGACAACGAGCGCTGGTCGGAGGGGTCGCCCGACCTCGCGACGATGCGCCACGTCACGGCGATGGCCCGCGTCGCCCTTCCCGAGGAGGTCTCGGTCCAGGTGCCGCCGAACCTCGCACGCGCCGAAGAGCTAATCGACTGCGGCGTCGACGACCTGGGCGGGGTATCGCCCGTGACGGACGACCACATCAACCCCGAGTACGAGTGGCCAGCGCTGCGCGAACTCGAGGAGATCGCCGCGTCCGCCGAGCTACCGCTGGGCGAACGGCTGCCGGTCTACGAGCGATTCCTGCCCGCGGATCTGCGCACGGACGGGTTCGACGGCGTGGCCGCCGACGGAACTGCGTATGCGAACGACGGGCGAGATCCGAACGTAGACCGCGAGTGGATCTCACCGACGATTCGGGAGGCACTCGAGGCCGACGACGAGGCCGGGGAGCGCTACCGGCGCGTACTCCGTCAGGAACCCGACGAGTAACGATCGCTTGCAGTAACCGTTCATCCGAGTTGTGCCGGATAGCTTATAGTGAACTGGGCGCTATGGTCCACCATGGTGTGTCATACCATGTCAATGCTGATCGACAGTCGGAACGTGAGGGGTGATTCCCGATGAGCGAAGAACGGTCGGACGAGAACGGGGACGAGGACGACCCTCCCCCGTCCCGATCCGACGACGAAGAAACGGATCCGAGCGGCTTCCACCTCGATGCCGGGTTACGGCCGTTGAGGGATCTCCTCGGACATCTGGTCGAAGTCACCGTCACCGACTCCCCGCCGCCGTCGGAAGAGACCACCGACTGGTCGTCCGTGGACGACGACTCATCGGGGCGATCCGTGAGCGAACCGAGCCAGCCGGTTGACCACGACACGAATCGGCCCCGAAAGAGGCGCCGGCGCACGTCGCCGTCCGACGGATACCTCGTCGACACCCGACGCGAAGACGGGGAGTTCGTCGTCACCGCCGATATTCCTGATGCGAGCAGGGACGATCTCTCCATCGGGATCGATCCCCGGACGAACGAACTGGTAATCGGCGTGGCGGGAACCGCCCTCGAACGCATCGATCCGCCCTGGCGGTCGGTCGAGGCAACGAAGGTATGGTTCAACAACGGCGTCCTCGAGGTTCGACTGCGGCCGGACGGGTCGTAACCGCGCCGGCCCGCGCCGTTCGCGCTCGCTGCCGGCGGCGAGTGCTATCACACGGTACTCGAGTCGACGTCCGCACCGCGCTAGAAGAACTCCTCGTGGACCGCTATCCCTTCTTCCTCGAGGATTGGACCCGCTACTGTCGTCGAGCCATCGGCCCGGTCGACGACCTCCTCGCAGGGGATCTCGATCACGCCGTCGCCTCTGAGTTTCGCGAGCGAGTCGACGGAAACGCTGTAGACGACCCGGCCGAGTCCCGCGTAGACGATCGCGCTCGCACACATCGGGCACGGCTCGGTGCTGGGTCCCTTTCGGCGCCGGCGTTGAAACGATCCCTCTCGTCGCCGACTGGTGTGGTGGACTGTGGGTCTCGGTTCCCTCGAAGTCGAGGCCGCCGTTCGCCACCGGACTGAACGACTCAGTCGTCGGCCGGTAGCGCCCGCTCGGCGCGTTCGTCCGCGGTGAGCAGCGGCGTGCCGTCGGCCTTCGGCCCGAGTTGCGGACCGAACGGCGGGTCCTCGGAGTCGATGACCCGTCGCGTCTCGTAATCGGTCGATCGCTCGACCGGGACGCGGCCGATCGAGGAGATCATCTCGACGTAGTCCTCGAACGAGCGGAACTCGCCGTGCTCGCCGCCGGCGCGGGTCGTGATCTCCTCGGAGAGGATCGTCCCCATGTAGTCGTCGGCGCCGCAGGAGAGCATCTTCAGCCCCTGTTCGTCGCCGTACTTGACCCACGAGGACTGGACGTGGTCGACGTTGTCGAGGAAGAGCCGCGAGACGGCGATCATCAGTTCGTCCTCGTCGATGCTCGCGCCGCTCGAGACCACGTCGTGTTCGAACAGCGGCGTGTTCTGGTGGATAAAGGAGAGGGGGACGAACTCGGTGATGTTCCCCGTTCGGTCCTGCAGATCGCGGATCCGTTTCAAGTGTAGCGCGCGGTGTGCCTCGTTCTCGACGTGGCCGTACATGATCGTCGCCGTCATTCCGAGGCCGACGTCGGCGGCGGCCTCCATCGCCTCGAGCCACTCCTCGGTGCCGATCTTGCCGGGACAGATGACGTCGCGGACCTCCTCGACGAGGATCTCGGCGGCCGTCCCGGGCACGGTGTCGAGGCCGGCGTCTTTCAGCCGTCGGAAGACCTCCTCGTAGGACCAGTCGGTCCCGCGGCGGGCGTGGTAGGCCTCCTCGGGGGTCATCGAGTGGACGTGGACGCCGTCGACGCTCATCGCCGAAATCTGGTCGACGTAGGTGCCGGGGCTCGTGACGTAGCGTTCGGGCGGCTTGTAGTTGATCTCCTTTGGCTCGGGGTGGGCCTCGAGGATCTCGCGGTGCTCCGCGTCGAGCGCGAATGCGGGGTGGAGACCGGAGACCGAGGTGACCTCGTAGATGCCCCGTTCCACGGCGTCGGCGACGATTTCGCGGGACTCGTCGGGCGTCTTTGTGAAGCCGGCGGTCTCGACCTCGGCGTCGCGCTCGAAGGTGTGGGCGGCGTCCTTGAAGTTACAGAACAGACAGCCCACGTTACACGCGGTCGTGACGTTGTTGTTCAGGTTGGCGACGAAGGTGACCTCCTCGCCGACGTCCTCGGCGCGCCGGCGATCGGCGGCCTCGAGAACTCGCTCCTTGCGCCGCTGGTCGATGCCCTCGCTGTCGGTTCCCGTCGTGAACAGCTCGATGGCGTCGTCGACCGTTAGCCGGTCGCCGTCGCGCGCCTTCTCGAGTGCGTTCTCGAAGGACTGGTCGGTCTGGGGGACGTGGTCGAACGTGAGGTCGGCCTCGGTCACCGGTCGCTCCATCGGCGTATCAATGCCGGTACAGTGAGAAAAGGATGATGGATCGCTTCCCTCACGACTCGTCGAACGCCTCGCGGGCCGTGGCGGAGAGGATCACCCGCGTGGCCTCCTCGGGGGCGTCCCAGTGCGGGTAGTGTCCGCTGCCTTCGAACCAGTAGAGTCGCGCGTTGGGGAATCGGTTCGCGGCGCGCTTGGCCTGTCGCGGGAGGGTGACCCGATCCTTACGACCCCAGCCGATCACGACCGGTCCCGGCGTCGACTCCGTTCCCGGCTGACCGGGTCCGAAGGCCAACCGCCGCAACAGTTCGTCGAACGACGGCGACTCGGCGAAGGTCCGCATCTCTTCGCGGGCGACGTCGGCCGGGAGGTCCCAGGGTCGCGCCGAGAGCTGCGCCAGGAGCAGGGTGCGACCCGCGGCGCTGCTCACGAGTCGATCCATCACGGGCTGCAGCGAGCGGACGAGACGGATCGACGGGGCGAGCGTCGCGTAGAAGAAGTACCGTTCCCAGCCCGTCCAGAACCCGCCGGGATCGAGCGCGACGGTCGCGCCGACGTCGCCTCGACGCGCGAGTTCGAGGACGAGCCGTCCGCCCATCGAGTTCCCGACGACGTCGACCCTCTCGAGATCGTGCGTTTCCAGAAACGACGCGACGGCGTCGGCGAGGGTGTCGATCGAAACCTCGCCGGACAGCGGCGGCGTCTCGCCGTGGCCGGGGAGATCCACGGCGATCACCTCGCGCTCGGCGGCCAGCCCGTCGAGAACCGGCGTCCACGTCCGCCAGCTTCCGCCGAGCCCGTGAACGAGGAGCAGTGGCTCGCCGTCGCCGCGACGAATGTGATCCATTTCCATACGCGTCGAAGGAGCGCCAGCCGTGTCGAAGTTTTGCACCGATACGGACGGGAAGAGCGCGAAAATTTGTCGACTCGCGGACGGACCGGTGTCGCGTCAGTCCTCCGGTCAGTCGTCGGACGGTCCCGCGGTCCGTCCGTCGAACGCAGGTCCCGGAGTTATCGGCGGTGGCCGCGAACGATCGTCTATGAGCTCACGGACGCCGGAGGAGTGCACCGACCTCGCCCTCGACGAGGGGGCCGACGAAGCGAAGCGCGCGGGTGCGATCCGCGAACTGAAGACGGCCAACGAGTGCGACGAACTCGCGGATATCGTCCGCACGGAGCCCATCGCCGACCGGTACCGACGGCAGGCGCTCGAGGCGCTGGCGACGCCCCAGTGCGATTCGGCCCTTCGACATCTCGTCGAGGACGAGGTCCTCGAGGAATCGCTGCAGCGGGACGCGGAGGAGCTGCTCGAGACCGTCGACGGCGAGTGAACGAGGTCTCGGTGGTCGATCCGGACGCCGGTTCGACGCCGCGTTCCTCTGACCGGGGGTTGCTGCGCGATACTGAAACCTTCTTAGGGGCCGGCCACGGCAACTGGGATATGAACTGCGGCGGCGGACACGTCCTGAGGTGTCTCGCATGACTGCTCTCGCAGCAGAGCTGCTCAAACACCACGTTCGGAACCATCGGAGGTGTCTCACGTGACGAGTGTCAAGGAGTTCCGGATCGAGGAGGAAGCGAACGCCGAGGAACTCGGCGCAGGGTCGTTCGTCTTCACCGACGCCTACTCCGTCTTCGACTGGGGCCAGATGCCCGATCGCATCCCCGATAAGGGCGCCAGCCTCTGTACGATGGGCGCCTTTAACTTCGAACTGCTCGAGTCCGAGGGCGTCCCGACCCACTACCGCGGAGTCGTCGAGTCGGGCGAGGTCGTCCCGCTCGAGGACGCCTCGAGCCCGCCCTGGGAGATGGCCATCGACCTCACGCAGGTCCCCGACCTCCCCCACGAGGGCCGGGAATACGATTACGACAGCTACCACGAAGCCGCGGGATCGAATTACCTCGTCCCGCTGGAGATCGTCTTCCGGAACCGCGTTCCCGTCGGCTCGAGCCTGCGCCACCGGACCGAGCCCGCAGACCACGGCCTCGCGTTCGACGAGTGGCCCGACGAGGCTGTCGACCTCGAGGAGCCGATCGTCGAGTTCACGACGAAGTACGAGGAGAGCGACCGCCAGCTCGACCGCGCCGAGGCCGACGAGATCGCCGGCCGAGCCGACATCGAGGAGCTCGAGTCCCTCGCCCGCGAGGTCAACCGAATCGTCACCGAGCAGGCCGAGTCGGCCGGACTGACCCACGAGGACGGCAAGATCGAGTGCCTCTACTACGACGGCGAGATCCGCGTGGGCGACGTCGTCGGCACGTTCGACGAGAACCGCTTCAGCTACGAGGGCACTCAGCTCTCGAAGGAGGTTCTTCGGCAGTACCACAAGCGCACCCAGCCCGACTGGGTTCAGGCCGTCGACGAGGCCAAGGCCGAGGCCAAACGGACCGATGTCGCCGACTGGAAGTCGCTCTGTGACGAGAAGCCCGAACCGCTCGACGAGAGCGTCATCGAGACCGCTCGCGACCTCTACTGCGCCGGCGCCAACGCCTACACCGGCCGGGAACTGTTCGACGCGCCGCCGCTCTCGAGTGCGATCGGCGCTGTCAGGCGGCTCTAGTCTGGGCGGACTGCGACTGGCCGGCCGTTCTCGGATCGACGACCGACTCGTCGAGCGGAGACCGCTGCCGGCGAAGTGAGGGCTGTGATAGCAATCCGCACTCGAGTTCTGAGAAGTAACCCTCATATTGGGGGCCGAAACACATTCGAGCGAGCGCAAATGTCTCTCACCGCCAGCGGAATCGCAGCGGGTATTGTCCTGTTCAACCTCACGGCCGGGATCGGTACCGTCGCGAGCGCCGTACTGGGGCTGTTCGTCCTCGTGATGCTCTACTTCACGCTCGCGTCGGCGTTCTCCTCGGACTGGTCCGGCCGGGAAGAGGCGGCGGCGACGAACGCGACCGGCACCGAACCCAGCGACGACTGACGACCGATTCGATTTCGATTTTCGCGACCAGACGAACAACGACCCGCGTCACGTTCTATATGTTTTCCGTCGCTGAAAGGGGAGTATGGAAACCGAGATCACGGTCTACGGGCCGCTCCGGAGCGCGACCGGCGAGAAGACGGTCTCGCTCGAGTGGGCGGGCGGCACCGTCGCGGACGCCATCGCGGCGTTCGTCGACGCCTATCCGCGAGCGGAGTCACAGCTCTACGACGGTGAGACGGTGCGGCCGAGCGTCAGGGTGACAGTCGACGGCGAGCGCGCGGCCCTCAAGGACCCGATCTCGGCCGACGCGTCGCTGACGCTGATGCCCGCCGTTCAGGGCGGTTCTCGAGACGGTCCGCTATGATTCGGACAATTGGGCGATCGAGACACTGCTCACGTGGCAACTAGGGAGGCCACACCCTCCCCAACCGATTCGCTCGGTCACTCCGTTCCCTCGCTCATCCCTCGCACGATATCGAATCGGGGTTTGTCAGTGACTCACCCCGATTCAGCGCGCGCCACCGCAGTACGACCACCGAGCCGTTTCTCGCCTACAGTCCGTACTGATCACGCACTAGATGCGCCATGCCCCGCTCCTCGAGTACGTCCAGCGGCGCGAGCATATCGAGCTGTACCACGCCCGGCAGCCGCCCGATCTGGACGCCGCCGGTGAACGTACACCGCGAGCGGATCTCGCCTTCGCTCATGTCCAGCAGCTTCGTGGCGCGGTCGAAGGCGTTCTGCGTGGCGTCGTTGACCGTCGCGCCGGAACCGATCACCTGAATCGGGCCCATGTCGTCTTCGATATCGACGCCGTGTTCGGCGCCGAGTTCCGCTCCCGCTTCGCGCTCCTCGTCGCTGTAGGGTTTGCTGATAAAGGGCAGGTCTTCCTCGGGCGGCAGCAGGACGGGCCCATCGAGTTCGAGGTCCTCGATGACCTCCACGTCCATCGTGACGGTCCCGCTCACGTCGGTCGTATGCAGGGAGAGTTCGCCGTCGCCCTGGTTCGCGTGGAGGTCGCCGACGTAGACGCCGGCGCCGTCGACCTTGACGGGACAGAGTAGCGTCGCGCCCGGCCGGACCTGCGGAATGTCCATGTGGCCGTCCGTGCGGGCCTCGAGTTCGTCTTCGCTCTCGACGCCGTAGTCGTGCTCGGCGCCGATGAGGTACTGGCCGAAGTCGCCCGCGTTGTGCGAGTCGGGCATCGTGATCGGCGGCGTCGTCCCGACGTTCCCGATGAACGGGCGCAGCCGCCCCAGCGTGCCGGGCATCTCGCCGGGCTCGTACAGCAGGATGGGGTGTTGGCGGGAGTTCTCGGGGATGTCCATCACCTCGTCGGCGTTCTCGGCGAGTTCGTGGGCGGCGTCCTCGTCGAGCGTGATCCCGACGGTGTGGTCGTCGTCGAACGCGACCGTATAGCCGTACTCGAAGCCAAACGAGGAGGCGTTCGCGCCGCACTCCGCACATTTGATCGCCTCCTCGCCGGTTCCCTCGACGACCGTCTCCGGCCACTCGGTGCCGCACTCCGGACAGCGGTGATCGACGAACGGATCGTCGTAGAACGCGTCCTCCCGCTCGGCCATCGAGCCCGTGCTCGTGGCCATACTCGTCACCTCGACGTCCCGGATATGGAGCGCGACGGCGTCGCCGACCTCCGCGCCCTCGACGCGGATCGGGCGCGTGACCTCGTGGCCGCCGCGGAACTCGGGTGTCACCATGGGCCCCCAGCAGCCCGGCGGCGTGTACGTCTTTATCGTCCCCCCGTCCGCGACGGTTCCGGCCCACTCCTGATCGGGCCCGACGAGGCCGAGCGTGTACCGATCGACGGACAGTTCCTCTCGGACTTCCCGCTCGTCTTGCTGTGACATACCACACGAAACTACGACGGAGACCGCGATAAGCCTACTGTCGCCGGAAGCCGCATTTCGAACCCGTTACTCCTTGATTTTGACAATCGTAGCCCGCGCTTGCAATCGATGGCAACGCCGGTAGTGGCGGGGACCGCGTCACTAGCGATCGGTGGTGACCGAGACGGACGAATCCGACTTCCACGACCGCGTCGCGCAGTCCAGCGAGATCGACGAAGTGGAACCGATCGCGAAAGCGACCGCTCCCGGTTCGCTTCGCTCACCGGTCGCTGTCTCCGTGGCGCGTGGCGCCACGCTCTCGAGACCCTCGGCGAGACGCTCTCGAGCGGGCAGGCCGAAGACGTCGCCGAGTACCTCCTCGAGGGATACGCGTCGACGCTGACGGACGCGAGCGAGCGCGCCGGCGACGCCGAAAGCGATACCGATGTCGAGCCCGACGACGCCGAGCAGTTCGCCGAGGCAGTTACCGACGCCGTCGCCGCTGCGCTCACGGAGGGCGAGGTCCGAGACCTCAAGTCCCAACTCGACGACGATCTCCACCCGCTGTTCGAGGATGTGACGGTCGACCCCGAGCAGCTCTGAGCGGGTTTTCGCCGTCAGATGGCTTCAACGGGCGGATCTATCGGCCGGTGGCCGTATCAGCCGCGATAGGTGCGTTCAAGTGGGTCTTGTCCCTTCAGTCACCTAATGGCTGATTCGACGGACGAGGACTCACAGGAGTGCCGCGTGTGTGGCGACACCGTTGCATCGTCTGCTAACTACCGCGTCGTGACCGCCGTCGAGGACGGCGAGACGGTCTACAAACACTTCTGTAGCGGCGACTGCCTCGAGAGCTGGGAGTCGTAGTTCGCGGACTCGAGAACGAACTTGAACTTCGCGGACTCGAGAACCGAAATCGGACTGCGGACGGACGGGGTGTGGGAACTTCCCGTCTACTCCCGGCCGATCCGACTCGTTACTGTTCCTTCGCGACGACGTCGCCGATGCCGTCGACCGGTCGGTCCGGCGTGACCTCGTCGATCTCCTCGGGGAGGCCGAGCTGGTACTCGCTCTCGTTCTCCCGGACCGAGGTCCGACCGCGGTGGACCGAGACGTCGCCGTTGAGGTGGAGTTTGACCGCCTCGAGTAGGGCGTCGGCTTCGAGGGGCTGGCCGCGGCGTTTCATCTCCTCGATGTCGGCGTCGTCGGGGACGTCGAACGCGCGCTGGGTGATGATCGGCCCCTGATCCAGATCGGTCGTCACGTAGTGGGCGGTGACGCCCGCGACGCGGACGCCCTCCTCGAGAGCCTGACGGTACGCTTCGGCCCCGGGGAACGCGGGCAGCAGAGAGGGGTGGACGTTGATGATGCGGTCCTCGTAGCGGAAGACCACGTTGGGCGAGAGGATGCGCATGTACCGCGCGAGCACGATCAGGTCGACGTCGTACTCGGCGAGCAGGTCGAGCAGTTCGTCCTCGTTTTGCTGGCCCTTCTCGTCGCCGATGTCGTGGAAAGGGACGTCGTAGTGTTCGGCCAGCGGCTGGAGGTCGTCGTGGTTGCCGATGACGACGCCGATGTCGGCGCCGAG
The DNA here is from genome assembly GCF_000025325.1 of Haloterrigena turkmenica DSM 5511. Classification (NCBI taxonomy): domain Archaea; kingdom Methanobacteriati; phylum Methanobacteriota; class Halobacteria; order Halobacteriales; family Natrialbaceae; genus Haloterrigena; species Haloterrigena turkmenica. The sequence goes on from NC_013743.1 coordinate 681,578, forward strand.
CTCGTCGTTGGCCCACGCCTCGAAGATGGCCTCGAGACAGTGGCTCTCCTTCGTGCCGAGAACGGCGATCTGCTGAGTCTCGCGGTCGGCGGGGAACCGAACCTGAACGTCGAGTCCGAGGTCGTCGCCCAGTTTGCGGAGATCCTCGCGGAGCGTCTCCTGGGTACAGACCATCTCAGAGGTATCGACGGCGAGATACATCCGGAAGACGCCGTCGCGGACCGCCTGATCGAGGTCCTCGATGTTGATTCCGCGCTCGAACAGGAGGCTGGTCACGTTGGCGACCAATCCCGTGTCGTCGTCTCCGATCACGGTGATTTCAGTGATATCGGTCGTCATCGGGGCCACCTCCGCTCGAGCGAAAGTATAGTCATCAGTATGGAGTCAACGGATGGGTCGTCAAAAGTCCTGCTTTCCGTGGTTAGTTCTGAGAATACTACTGACAGGCGCACCGACACGTCCCCGCCCGGTCCCTCTCCGCCGCGCCCGACCGGTCGGGGAAAACCGACGGCTGCATCGGCTCTCGACGGTCGGTTACTGCCGAGACGAAACCCCGCGGACTCGCTCTCGGTCTCGTCCGACCGGGGAGTATCCACGAACGTGTATTACGAATTCAAGACGAAAGCGTTTTTGAGCACGGATACGGGGGTACAGGTAATGACCGCCTACACCGCGACGGTGACCGTTCGGCTCAAACACGGCGTCCTCGATCCCGAGGCAGAGACGACCCAGCAGGCCTTAGAGCGGCTGGGCTTCGACCTCGAGGACCTGCGTTCGGCGGACCGCTTCGAGGTCGATCTCGAGGCCGAATCGGCCGAGAGCGCCCGCGAGCGCGCAGACGAGATGGCAGAACGGCTGCTGGCGAACCCGACCATCCACGACTACGACGTGGAGGTCGACGAGCGGTAGATGACGGTTTCCATCGTTCGCTTCGGCGGCTCGAACTGCGACCGGGACGCCGAGCGCGCCCTCGAGCACCTCGATATCGACGCCGAGATCGTCTGGCACGAGGACGGCCTGCCGGCCGACACCTCGGGGATCGTCCTGCCGGGCGGGTTCTCCTACGGGGACTACCTGCGTGCGGGTGCGATGGCCGCGCGCTCGCCGATCATGGCCGAGGTCCGCGAGGCCGCGGCCGAGGGGACACCCGTCCTCGGCGTCTGCAACGGCGCCCAGATCGGCTGCGAATCGGGCCTCACCGAGGGCGCCTTTACCACCAACGAGAGCGCCCGCTTCCAGTGTGAACACGTCTACCTTCGCGTCGAGCGGGCGGACACGCCCTGGACCGCCGCCTACGACGAGGGCGACGTCATCGAGGTGCCCATCGCCCACGGCGAGGGACGCTACGAGATCGACGACGACCGCCTCGACGAACTCGAGGACGAGGGTCGCGTCCTCTTTCGCTACTGCAACGAGAACGGCGAGACCGGGCCCGAGGTCAATCCGAACGGCTCGAAACACAACGTCGCGGGCGTCCTCGGCGAGCGCGAGAGCGTCGCCGTGTTGATGCCCCACCCCGAGCGGGCGACGCTGCCCGACGTCGGTCCGACGGACGGACAGGGGATCCTCCGCGGCTTCGAACTGGCCGAAACGGAGGCGTAGACGTCCGCTGGACCCCATTAATCACCCATTCGCCTTCCCCGTCGGAGTGCCGACCGCGCCACGACTCAATTTTTGAGTCGAGTCGAACAGTAATGACATGGCAGTTCGTTGAAGCCGGTATATCCAACTGGAGGGGACGAGCGCATGGGATCTGAAACGGGGGTCGTCTACGTCTGTCCCGCCGCCGACGGGACCGTCCGAGAACTGCGCGAACGCGTCGGTCGAGTTACGACCGTCGACGCTATCGCGGAGCGTCAGGCCGTTCTCTCGAATGCCGACTGCGTCGTCGTCGGCGACGGCTCGCCCGACGCCGATCCGGTCGAGTGCTGTCGCCGGCTCCGGGACCAGTGGTCCGACCTTCCCGTGATCGTCTTTCCGGCCGACGGCAGCGAGTCGCTGGCCGGCGCGGTCGTCGCCGCCGGCGCTGACGGCTACGTTCCCCGCGCCGACGGTGTCGACACGCTCGCGAGCCGTCTCGACGCGCTCCTCGCGGACGACGGGACCGAGACGCCGACTGTCGACTCCTCCGCGTCCGATTCGGCGACCGCGCTCTCGAGTCAACTCGAGTCGCTGATCGACCAATCGCCGTTCGCCATGATCGAGTGGTCCCTCGAGTTCGACGCTGTGAGCTGGAATCCGGCGGCGACGGAGCTGTTCGGCTACACGGCGTCAGAGGCCCACGGTCGGGCCGCGACCGAACTGATCGTTCCCGCCGACATTCGGGACGAGATCCGCAAGCACTGGGAACACCTACTCGACGGGGAGTTCGACGGAAACTCCGCGTGGCGGACCAACGAGAACGTTCGCAAGGACGGGTCGACGATCACCTGCGAGTGGCTCAACACGCCGCTGACCGACGACGACGGCGCGGTCGTCAGCGTCCTCTCGTTCGTTCAGGACGTCACCGCTGAACGCAAGCGCGCGAACGCCCTCGAGGCGCTGCAGGGGACGACCCGCGAGCTGATGCGCGCCGAGTCGGCCGACGAGATCGCGCGGATCGTCACCGATGCGACCGACCACGTCATCGACCGCCCCCTCGCGACGGTCCGGTTCCACGACGAGGATCGCGAGACGCTCGAACCCGCCGCAGTCAGCGAGACGCTCGACGAGGTCTCGGGCGAGATCGCCGCTCTCGGGCCGGGCGACGGGATACTCTGGCAGTCCTACGAGGACGGCGAACCGGCTATCGTCGAAGACGCCTGGACCGAGCGGCTCCCCTACGATGTCGGGGTCGATGTCGGCACGACCGTTTTCCAGCCGCTGGGTGACCACGGGGTGCTGACGGTGGCATCGGTCGGCGACGCCGACCTCGATCCCGCCGAAATCCACCTCGTGCACGTCCTCGCCGCGACGGCCGAAGCCGCGCTCGACCGCGCCGCCCGCGAACGGGAACTCGAGCGGACCCAGACGATCGTCGAGACGGTCGGTGACTGCGTCTACCAGCTCGATGCCGAGGGCCGGTTCGTCACCGTCAACGACACGATGGCGAAGACGTGTGACTACGGTCGCGACGCTCTCGTCGGCGAGCACATCTCGACGGTCCTCACCGACGAGAGCGTCGAGCGCGGACAGCGCCACATTCGCCGTCTCCGCTCGAACGATCGACGTATTGCGACCTACGAGGTCACGCTGGTGGGGCGCGACGGCGAACGCACCCCGGCCGAGGTCAACATGGCCCTGTTGCGCTCGGACGGCGAGATCGTGGGCTCGGCCGGCATCGCTCGCGATATCAGCGAACGCAAGCGGATGGAGCGAGAGCTGGTCAAACGGAAGGCGAAGATCGAGCGTCTTCACGAGATCGCCTCTCGCCTCGAGAACTGTCGGAGTCGACAGGAGATCTACGACTGCACCGTCGAGGCGGCCGAAGACGTCCTGAACTTCGACGTCTGCGTCGTCAAGCGTCTCGAGGGCGAACACCTCGTCACGGTGGCTCTCTCCTCGAAACTCGACGCCGAGTTCGACCGGCGGATGGGGATCGACGAGGGGATCGCCAGCAAGACGTATCGAACAGGGGGGACCTACCGGATCGACGACCTCCGGACGGCGCCCGACGCCGCGCCGGTCGACGGCACGCTGCGCTCGGTGCTGTCCGTCCCGATCGGCGACCGGGGCGTGTTTCAGACGGTCTCGAAGACGGTCGACTCGTTCAGTCGGGAGGACGAGGAGCTGGCGGAGCTCCTGTTGTCACACGTCACCGACGCGCTCGATCGACTCGCGTTCGAGGAGCAGTTGCGGGCGGAACGCGACCGGTTCGCGGCACTGTTCGAGAACGTCCCCGACGCCGTCGTCAGCGCGCGCCAGACGGCCGACGACGCGATCGTCGAGGCGGTCAACCCGGCGTTCGAACGAACGTTCGGCTACGAGGAGTCGGCGGTCGTCGATCAGTCCCTCGATCAAATCATCGTCCCGCCCAACAGGACCGCGGAGGCGGAAACGATCACCCGCCGCGGCGGCAACGGCGAGACCGTCGAGACCGAGGTCAAGCGGCGGACCGCCGACGGATTGCGCGATTTCATGATGCGCGTCGTTCCGGTCGACCGCGGCGAGTCGACCGACCACACGTTCGGCCTCTACACCGACGTCACCGACCGGAAACAACGGCAGAAGCGCGTCGAGATCCTGAACCGCGTCCTGCGCCACGACATGCGAAACGGTATGAACATCATCGACGGCTGCGCCGAGATGCTCGCCGACGCCGTTGACGACGACGATATCGAGTACGCGACTACCATTCAGGAGCGGGCTAGCGAACTCGTCTCGCTCGCCGAGAAGACCCGCACCGTCGAGCGCGTCCTGGACCGCGAGCCGACGACGACGGGGCCGACCGACGTCGCCCAGACGATCGCGGAAACCGTCGACCGCCTCGAGTCCGACTATCCCGGCGTCACCGTCTCCCGTTCGGTCCCCGACCGGCTGTTCGTCCGGATCGACGCCTCGCTGGAGACGGCGCTCTACCAGGTGCTCGAGAACGCCGTCGAACACCACGACGGGACGGCGCCGACGATCGAGGTGTCGGTCTGCGACCGGAGCGACGACGGAATGCTCTCGCTGTCGGTCGCCGACGACGGGCCCGGAATGCCCGACGAGGAGCGGGAGCTACTCCAGGGCGACCGGGAGATCACGCAACTGCGCCACGCCAGCGGGCTCGGCCTCTGGCTCGTCAACCTCGTCGTCACGCAGGCCGGCGGCCAGCTGTCCTTCGACGCGAACGAGCCGCGAGGCACCGTCGTCACGCTCGAGATTCCGCGCGCCGACACGGAGTTGGTGCAACCGACCGGGGACGAGGCGGCTACCGGCGACTAATGGGGTCGTCTCCGAACGCAAAATAGCAGAGCGTCGGCGGCGACGACGACTTAGCGAGTCAGCGGCTGGTTGAAACTCCGCTCGCGTTCCATCACGGTCTCCCAGGTCAGTTCGCACTCACAGGAGACCTGCTCGAAGACCGAGGGGTCCTGCCGGAGGTCGAAGTCCTTGATCGCCTTCTGGACGAGGTCGTCACACTCCGTGCAGTTGTGCGGTCCGCGGTCGGAGCCGTGGCCGACCGGGTCGGAGACGACGATCGCGTCGACGTCGGCCGTCTCCTCGAGCACGTGGGCGACCGACCAGAGCCACGGCGGGCGGTAGCCGTCGTTGAAGTAGAGCTCGTCGACCATCGTGTAGCGCTGGACGTTACAGGGGTTCATCGAGACGGTGTGACAGCCCTCGACGTCGGCACAGCGCTCGATCGACGAGATCATGTCGTCGACGGCCTCGGACTCGGTGAGGAACGGCGGCTTCATCAGGAGGTAGGCCTTGATCCCCGCCTCGGCGTCGTCGGCCTCGTCGTCCGCCGTCGCGGCCTCGGCGCAGGCGTCCTCGAAGTCCGCGAAGTCGAAGTACTTGTTCACGCAGTCGTGGCGGACGCGGTCGGTCGCCGTCTCGAGGCCGATCGCGATGTCCGTGTCGATCCCGTACCCGGTGAAGTCGCCGATCTTCTCACGATCGACGAAGTCCGGCAGCGACTCGAGGACGATCCGGTCGCGGTCGGCGAAGGTCTCGGCGATGGCGCGGCGGCTCTCCGCGCCGATCTCGCGCTCGTCCAGGAAGGAGCCGGAGGTGTAGATCTTGATGAGCTCGGCCGGCTCGTCGGCGTTCTCGTCTTCGTGTGCGAGACAGACGTCGATCTGGTCCATCAGCGCTTCGTGGCTGACGCTCCCGCCGTCGACGCTCTCGGCGACGTAGCCGCACATCGTACAGCCGCCGGCGCGGGCCCACCGGCAGCCCCCCGTGTTCAGAATGATCGTCAGGCTCCGCTTAACGCCGCCGGGGGTGTTGTCCTCGTCGAGCCAGACGCGGGTGGGCTCGTGGGGATCGTAGCTGGCCTCCTTGCGCGATCGGATCTCGCGCATGACCTGATTGTGGGCGTCCATGCCCTTGCCCTGCTCGTAGACATCGGGGCTCGGTTTGCTCATTACGAGGGGCAAGCAGTCCGGCGCGTAAAGCGCCTTCGTCTGGGGTCACGAGTACAGCGCTACGATAGTGGCCGGCGTCACTCGGAGACGACGACACCGCCATCTGCGCCGACGCGAACGTCGTATCCGCAGTACGTGAAGCGGATCGTCGATTCGGTCCGTGCGCCGTCGGCAGCCGACGACTGAACGAGCGAATCCAACGCGTCGGGATCGATGGTGTCGTACAGCGGGGGTAACGCCAGCGGATCGGTCTCCTCGAGCGAGGCGACCCGTTCGATGATCTCCAGACTCGGTGTCTCGCTCGATGGCTCCGCAGAGAGAGCTGGTTTACTCATTACCTGATGGTCTCCTTCGATGGTCTCGTATCTACTGTCGTATTCTTCCCCCATTTATATTGGAACGGATATTTGGGGATCGACTATCCCTCGGATCCGGTCAGTCGTCGAACAGGTGGCGAAACACTTTGGCCATGATCCGCCGCAGATGCGTCGATAGCGTCGATTGTGAAATATCGAGTTCGTCGGCGACTTCGGCCGCACTCGCGCCCTTCGGTTCGTAATAGCCCATTCGGGTCGCGGTCCGGGCGACCTCTCGCTGGCGTTCGGTGAGAGCGACCTCGGCGCGACCGCCGGAGACCGCATTCGCTCGCGATTCGGTGCTGTAAATCTTCTCAAGATCGAATCGAATGTTCTCCTCGCGACAGAACTCCCAGTAGTCGCCGAGCCGTTCTCGATCGGGCGCGTGTAATCGCAGTCCCCAGCCCCGGCCGACGGTCTGACTGGAGAGCACCTGTAGTCCGAGATCGGCGATTTCGGGGGTCGTGAACTTCGTCTCTCGGGTGTGATAGATCTGGTAGACGCGGTGGTCTTGGAACTCCATCGTCACTTCCCATTCGGCTACCGTGTGATCGGTCTCGAGCGCGGAGTCGAACGCTCGAAAGTCGCAGTCCGTTACCGAATAAAAGAGGATCGATCCGGACCGATCGGGATAGGTCAACGGTTCCGATTCCACCACTATTTCCGCGCCGTCGACGGTCCGGATCGTCGGCGTCAGTGGGAGGTCGGGGTGAGAGATCGTCATTTCGGCGATGAAGCTCTGCGTCATCGGTCTCACCTCGATGACGAGGGCACGAGACGGGAAAGTGTTGGGCTGCCACGCCGAGACGCGGCGATGGCACTCGGGCCCCCGGAGCGACCTCCGGCTGGCCGTCCGTCGCCGACCGTCCTAGTCGAGTCGCATCTCTCGAGTTTCGATCGCGTCACAGGTCGGACAGACGAACTGGTAGGTGACGCGGCTCCCGGTCGTCTGGACGCGCCAGCCCCCCTCCGTGTCGACGTAGCCACACGCCGGACATTTGGGGTCGGAGTCGAACTTCGCCTTGAGTTGCTCGAAGGGTGACCGATAGGTAGACATGTGTTTAGCTATGCTATGGCAACACATAACAACCTAGGGTACCAGTCCGATCGTTGAACCGTCCGGCCGAGCACCGCGGTTCTTACGGCGTTGCCGTCCCAAGGAGCGCTATGGAGAACGCCGATGCGGCGGAGAACGAGGGTCAGGTCGCGCCCGCAGTCGCTGCGCTCGAGGCCGTCGTTGACCCCGTCGTCGCCGTCGTCGACGGGACGATCACGTACGCGAACGACGCGGCGCTGACGGCTTTCGATCTGGCAGCATCGACCGAGAGCGAGGCCGACGACGAGGCCGGCGAGTGGGACGCGGCGAGCGCGCTCGACTCGTGGCCGCGACTCGAGACGGCCGTCGACGAGACGACCGTCGGGACGGTCCGCCGGGTGCCCCTCGAGGACGAGACGTACGACGCGCGCGTCCACCGGGACGCGGCGATGGCGACGATCACGTTCGACCGCGAGCGCACCGCGAGCAGCGAGTCGGCGGCGGAGACCGACAGCGCGGCGCTCGGCGAGGGCGACCGGACGGTCAAGGATCGCGCGATCAACGAGGCGCCGGTCGGGATCACTATCTCCGATCCAGATCTCGAGGACAACCCGCTGGTCTACGTCAACGACGCCTACCAGGAGATCACCGGCTACGGCTACGACGAGGTCGTCGGCCGGAACTGCCGGTTCCTGCAGGGAGAGGACTCCCAGGAGGTGGCCATCGCCGAGATGGCCGCGGCCATCGACGAGGAGCGGCCGGTCACCGTCGAACTGAAGAACTACCGCAAGGACGGCACCGAGTTCTGGAACGAAGTGACGATCGCGCCCGTCCGCGACGAAGACGGGACGGTCACCCACTACGTCGGCTTCCAGAACGACGTGACGGCGCGCAAGGAGGCCGAACTCGCCCTCGAGCGCCGTACCGAGGAGCTCGACGATCTCTTAGAGCGCGTGGAGGGGCTGATCCAGGATGTCACGGACGTCGTCGCGGGCTCGACGGACCGGTCGGAACTCGAGGCCGCGGTCTGCGAGCGGATCGCCGCGGAGGCGGGCTACGACGGCGCGTGGATCGGCGAGCGAAACCCCGCGACGGGGTCGATCGACGTCCGAGCGAGCGCCGGCGCGTGCGACGATCCGGAGGGTGAGCCGATCGACGCTGACCACCCCGCCGCCGCGGCGCTCGAGGAGCGCGCTGCTACGACCGAGGCGGTCGAGGAGGGGACTCACGCTGCGTTCCCGCTGTCGTACAACGGCATCGAGTACGGCGTGCTCACTGTCCGCACCGACCGGGACCGCGAAATCGACGAGCGCGAGCGGGTGATTCTCTCAGCGCTGGCCCGCGCGGTCGCCAGCGGCGTCAACGCCCGCGAGACCAGCCGCGTGCTCGAGACCGACGCCGTCGTCGCCGTCGAACTCACGCTGACCGATCGCTCGGTCGCGCCCGTCGCGCTCACCGCGGGAGCCGACTGCCGACTCGAGTACCGCCGCTCGGTCCACCGCACCGACGACGAGACCGCGTCGCTGTGTACCGTTACGGGCTCCGAGGCCACCGCGGCCGACCTCGTCGCAGCGGCCGACGCCGCCGAACTGGACTGCCGGGTCGTCCTCGAGCGCGAGGGGGAGTGTCTGGTCGAACTCGCCGGCGGCGACGACCTCGTCGGCTGGCTCTCCGAGCGGGGCGTTCGCCTCCAGTCGATCGAGAGCGAGGACGGGCGGGCCCGCGTCACGCTCGAGATTCCGCGCTCGGCCAACGTCCGTTCGATCGTGGAGGCCCTCGAGGACCGGTACGCCGGGACCGACGTCATCTCGTTCCAGCAGCGCGAGCGCGAGGGCGAGACCCGCCAGGAGTTCGCGGCCCGCCTCGAGCGGGACCTGACCGAGCGCCAGTTCGCCGCGCTCCAGCGGGCGTACCTGAGCGGCTACTTCGAGTGGCCGCGTCCGACGACGGGCGAGGATCTCGCCCAGTCGATGGGTGTCTCCCGGCCGACGTTCCACGAACACCTTCGAACCGCGGAAGCGAAGCTGTGTGGCGCGTTCTTCGGAGACACTGAGTCTTCGGGCTGACACTGCAGGGCTGAATGCCCGTCTTAACCGACTGTAGCCCGGCGCTAGCGGTTGGACGGTCGCCGAGGTTTATCTGTCCCTTCGTGATAGACCAGCCTATGTTCCACCTCACAACGGCGGTACCGCTTCAGACGGGCGGCGGGTTCCTGTACTGGGCAGTGATCTTCTTCGTCCTGGCGATCGTCGCGGCCGCCGTCGGCGCCCGCGGCGTCGCGGGGATCTCGATGGAGGTCGCGCGGATCTTCGTGCTGATCTTCATCATCCTCGCGATCGTCTCCCTGTTACTGTAGCGGGCGACGGCCGCCGTGGAATCGGCGACTCCGGCGGCCGACTCGAGTTAGTGTAGTTACGACGTCGCAGTATTTGCGAGTCCCACCCGATCCGTTAGTTCGATGCATCGTCCACTCGTCCCGCGATCGCTCGAGCGACGACTCGAGCGAGGTGATAACCGGATCCGGTTACACTAGGGTGAGAACGACTAACAGGATAGACGACTAATTGAACGGTGAGGAGTTATCATGACTGATATCGGTGGATTCCAGGATCACGTCGCCCGCATCGATCTCTCGGAGGGGGAGGTCGCGTACGAGTCGATCGACGACGAGGACGCGAAGAAGTATATCGGCGCACGCGGCCTCGGGGTAAAGCACGTCTTCGAACAGGGTCCCGACGTCGACCCGCTCGGGCCAGACAACCTGCTGGCCTTCATGAACGGGCCGCTGTCGGGGACGCAGACGACGATGAGCGGTCGGATCGCCGTCTGCACGAAATCGCCGTTGACGGGCACCGTCACGGACAGTCACCACGGCGGCTGGTCGGGTGCCCGGCTGAAGTGGGCCGGCTTCGACGGCCTGCTGTTCGAAGGCGAAGCCGACGAGCCGGTCTACGCCTACATCGAGGACGGCGAGGTCGAACTCCGAGACGCCTCTCACCTCTGGGGGGAGGGCTTCCACGACACGCGTGACACGATCGAGGAGGAGGTCGACGGCGCCTACGGCAAGAACCTCTCGATCATGGGGATCGGCCCCGGCGGCGAGAACGGCGTCAAGTACGCCTGCATCATGAACGAGGACGATCGGGCCTCCGGTCGCGGCGGTACGGGCTGCGTCATGGGGTCGAAGAACCTCAAGGCGGTGGTCGTCAAGTCCGGGACGAAGATGCCCAAACCGGCGGACAAGGAGACGTTTATGGAGGGCCACCAGCAGGCGATGCAGGCCATCCAGGAGTCGGAGGTCACCGCGCCCAACGAGGGCGGCCTCTCGATGTACGGCACCAACGTCCTCATGAACATCGGCGAGGAGATGGACGGCCTCCCGACGAAGAACGGCCGGTACACCTCCACGGAGAGCATGCGCGAGGCCGAGGGCGCCGACATCGACGCCGAGCGCGTCTCCGGCGAGAACGTTCGCGAGAACATCCTCGTCGACGAACCGACCTGTCACTCCTGTCCGGTCGCCTGCAAGAAGGAAGTCGAGGTGACGGCGATGCACAAGGGCGAGGAGATGAACGTCCGCACGGAGTCCTACGAGTACGAATCGGCCTACGCGCTCGGCCCGAACTCCGGGCACACCGACCGGGACAAGATCGCCCTCATGATCGATCGCTGTAACGACATGGGCGTCGACACTATCGAGACCGGAAACATGCTCGCGATGGCCATGGAGATGTCCGAGGAGGGCAAACTCGAGGACGAAGGCGAACTCGAGTGGGGCGACCACGAGACGATGCTCGAGCTGATCGAGCGCATCGCCTACCGCGAGGACGACCTCGCGGACCTGCTCGCCGAAGGGCCGCGCCGCGTCGCCGACCGGAAGGACGCCCACGACAACTCGCTCGCAGTCAAGGGCCAGACCATCGCGGCCTACGACCCCCGCTGTATGAAAGGGATGGGCATCGGCTACGCGACCTCGAACCGCGGTGCCTGCCACCTGCGCGGGTACACGCCGGCCGCCGAAATCCTCGGCATCCCCGAGAAAGTCGACCCCTACGAGTACGAGGGCAAGGGCGAACTCACCGCCCAGTTCCAGGACCTCCACGCGATCAGCGACTCGTTCGACATCTGCAAGTTCAACGCCTTCGCGGAGGGCATCGAGGAATACGTCACCCAGTACAACGGGATGACCGGTCTCGACGTCACCGAGGACGAACTCCTCGAGGCCGGCGAGCGCATCTACAACCTCGAGCGCTACTACAACAATCTCGTCGGCTTCGACGGCAGCGACGACTCGCTGCCAGAGCGCTTCCTCGAGGACGGCATCCCCGGCCAGGGTGCCAGTGAGGGCGAGTACTGCGAACTCGAGGAGATGAAAGAGGAGTACTACGACCACCGCGGCTGGGTCGACGGCGTCGTCCCCGACGAGAAACTCGACGACCTCGGAATCGATATCGGCCCCGGAACGGGTGTCTCCGCAGGCGACTCGGCGGCGCCGGCCGACGACTGATCGCCGACACGACGCGGTCGGCCGGATCGTCGGGCCGTTCGGAGACGGCGTTTCCGCGATAGCGTTCCGGACGATGGCTTCGCGATACAACTTCGGTGTCTATCACTGGCGGCGACGGTTCCGTTCGATAGCTGTCGCGCTCGTCGCGGCCGTCGTCGGTGTCGCCGTCCGACGGCGGACGAACGACGCTCGAGTTCGGCTGGCCGCGGCCGGGGTGACGATCGGTGCGGCCGGTTACATCGTCCGCGTGCTGCGTCGCCTCCTGTCGCCGCCACCGTGGGCGCTCGAGCGAGCGAAGTACGACGCGCTCGCGACGCGACTCCCGCTGGCCGACGCGGATCGCGTTCTCGACGTCGGCTGTGGGACGGGCCGGTCGCTCGCGGGGCTCGCTCCGCACGCGTCGCCCGATTCGGTCGCGATCGGCCTCGACGTCTTCGACGATCGCATCATTCTCGGGAACGGGCCGGCGCTCGCGCGGCGCAACGCCGACCGCGCCGGGCTCGCGGCGACCCCGATCATCGGCGACGCAGCGGCGCTCCCGCTCGCGGCCGATTCGATCCCCGTCGTCACCGCCTGCCGCGTCCTCCACGACCTCGAGGCGACGGCCGCGGATCGAACGCTGCGCGAGATCCGCCGCGTGTGCGAACCCGACGGAACGCTCGGGATTCTCGAGTTGCCGTTGACCCCCGACGGCGTTTCCCGTCATCCCGAACCCTACTGGACAGATCGCGTCACCGCGGCGGGCTTCCGAATCGAGTCGCTCGAGCGACTCGAACGCGATACCGGGACCCCCTATATCGTGATCGTCGCGACGCCGCGAATCGAGAGTGACGACGGATGACCCGCCCGCCGCCGGCTCCCGCCGGCCGGACCGCCGGCAGGCATCGACTCGAGACGGTCACCGGAAACGGACTACTTAACGGAACGTACAAATCCTTTATTCCGGGGTTCGTGGTTAGCACCTCCTGTGGGAGATAATGGCAAACATACGCTACGATCGCCGCCGATTCCTCGCCGTCGCGGGGGGCGTAACTTCGACCGTCGCTGGCTGTCTCGGCGGTCCAGGTGAGAGCGACTCGAGCGATACCGCCGACGGCGAGCCCACCGTCACCGACGTCTCGCTGCTGCTCAACTGGCGGATCAGCGGGCTGCACGCGCCCTACGTCGCGGCCCGTGAGAACGGATTTTACGCGGACGAGGGGTTCGAGAGCGTCGATATCGAGAGCGGGGACGGCTCGGACTTCGCCGCGAATCAGGCCGGACTGGGGAACGTCGAGTTCGCGATCACGAGCGCCGATCAACTGCTGAACGTCAACAGCCGCGGTCTCTCGCCGCGCTGCGTCGCGGTCGTCATGCAGCGCAACCCGAACGTGGTCTTCGCGACCCGCGACGGATTCGGCGAGCTGACCGACCCCGAGCAACTCGAGGGAACGACCGTCGGCAGCGGTCCCGGGATGGTCCGCCAGATGACCGAGGCGTACCTCGATCGCCACGGCGTCCTCGAGAGCGTCGACTACGTCGACGCCGGTTTCGACACCGTCCAGCAGCTGCTCGCGGGCGACCTCGACGCCGCCGGCGGCGTGTTCGGCGACGTCGTCGACGCCGAACATCAAGGCGCGACGGTCGACGTGCTCTCGATCGACGAGACGATCCGCTCGTACGGCCACCTCATCGCGACCGACGCGGACTTCGCCGGTTCGAACGAGGCGACCGTCCGCTCGTTTCTCCGCGCGACCGCGAGGGGTGCCGCCTGGGCGAGCACCAACCCCGCTGACGCGGTCGACCTCCTCGTCGACGCCCAGCCCGAACTCGAGGAGGTCCGCGAGAACCAGGCCGACAAGTGGGATCGGATGCACGCCGAGTACATGTTCTCGGAGACCGTCCGCGAGCGCGGCTGGGGATACAGCGAATCGGGACCGTGGGAGGAGACCTACGAGACGCTCGCGGCGGCCGACGTCTTCGAGGACGACGTCGATCCCGAAACGGTGTGGACGAACGACTACCTCGATGATGAGTCCGAACACATCGCCGACTACGCGGCACGGGTCGAATCGTAACCGCCCGCGAGCCTCGAGGCCCGCCGCGAACCGGTGGCCGATCGAGGGACAGCGGATTCGACGGAGCCGACGGAACGGCACCGAACCGACGCCGGAAACGGAGCGAAATCGATGAGCGACGGACGGAGTGAGTCGATGCCCGACGGTGATAGACCGGGAACGGGAGCGGGAGCGATGCCCGATGGTCGAACCGACCGCCACCGCCATCGCCCGGTCCGGACGCCGTCGATCGGGCGATCGCGATCCGTCCGCGATCGAGTCGCGCCCGTCGGGAAACGCGTCGGACCGCCGGCGCTCGTCCTCGTCGTTCTGCTCGCCGCGTGGCAGGCGGCCGTCGTCGCCACCGGGCTCCCGACGCTGCTGCTTCCGTCGCCGACCGACGTCGCGACCGCGCTGCTCGAGACGTATCCGACCCTGCTCGGCGATGCGGTCGTGACGGGCGTCACCGCCGCAGCGGGGCTGCTCGCCGGCGGTCTCGTCGGCTTCGCGCTCGCGTTCGCGATGACTTACTCGCGGACGGCGACGCGGACGCTGGTGCCCTACGTCGTCGCCTTACGGATCGCGCCGCTGATCGCCGTCGCGCCGCTGCTGTTCCTCTGGTTCGGCCGCGGAATCCCGGCACGGGCGCTGCTCGTCGCGACGCTGACCGTCTTCCCGATGACGATCGCCGCGCTCGACGGACTGCGGGAGACGCCGGCGGCGTACCTCGACCTCGCCGACTCCGTGGGCGCGTCGCGGCTCGAGACCTTCCTGTTCGTCCGCGTGCCGGCCGCCGCGCCGAGCGTCGTCGCCGGGTTCAAGATCGCGGCCACGCTGTCGGTCATCGGCGCGGTCGTCGCCGAGTTCGTCACGCTCCGGGCCGGGCTGGGCTACCGGGTGTTCGACACGGCGACGTACCTCGAGACGGCCGAGACCTACGCCGCGCTGGTCGTCCTCGCGGCGCTGGGGATCGGGTTCTATCTGGTCCCGGTGGCGCTCGAGCGGTTGCTGTGGTCGGCTTCCGAACGATAGTCGCGAACGGTAGCGGCTCTCAGATGCGCGTGCCGGTTTCGACACCGCGTAATGGAACGCGCGTATTCGGCACCGAGGACAGGTAGAAGATCGCCCCGAACGATACAGACGTCTGGATCGGGCGTTACGGCTCCTAACTCACACGTTCGTACACGCCCTGGACGACGGCGATCCGGTCTTCTTCGAGGTTCCGGACGACGTTCGCCGCTTTGACCGGCGTTTCCGATCCCATCAGGAGGTTGAGTCCGAGCGGTGGCGGCGCGTCCGCTGGCCGCGATCGCATCGACTCCACCACGTTCCGAAACCACTCGAGGCTCGGCCCCGTGACGTCCCTCCAGGCGATCTCGTCGAAGCCGCGACCGAGGACGATCTCCCGGAGTCGCTCGGGCGGATCGAGGTGGCTGAGGGACGCATCCGACGCCCAGGGGACCGGGAACACCGGTTCGCCCCGCGGCCCGGCATAGATTTCGTACAGTGCGAGCGTACCCCCTGGTCTGCAGACGCGCCCCGCTTCCTCGACCGCCGCTTCCGTGGCCTCGACGTTCAGCAACGTGTGCTCGAACCAAACGACGTCGAACGTCTCGTCCTCGAACGGCAGGTCGAGGGCGTTTCCGCGCTGGAAGCGGACCTCGTCGGTCAACCCCACTCGATCGGTAAAGAGCGTCGCAGCCCGACAGTACTCCTCGACGATATCGATTCCGACGACGTCGCAACCGAACTCGGAAGCGAGGGTGCGAGCGGGCCCACCGATCCCGCACCCGATGTCGAGGACGCGAGAGTTGGCTTCGACCGCCGCGAGGTCGGCGACTTCTCGGGTCGCCTCGCGGCCGCGGATGTGGAACTCGTCGAACGACGCGATATCGTCCCGAGTGAGCGCGTCGACGTCTTTCCCGGCGGCTTCGAGGGCGGCGAGGATTTCGTCGCCGAGGTCGGTCACTCCGTAGTGTTCGTTCAAGGCCGCTTCGCGGGGGCTGTCCGCTTTCGATTCATCGCTCGTCATGTCGTACCCTCCCTCGACAGGAGACGTCACAGTGGCCGGCCACCGCGTTGCTCCCGTCGTCTCTCGAGTCGGCCATCATCTTCGGTTCCCTGGCACGACATCGACTGAGTGCGGTGAGTTCCTGCGGCAGGACATCTCGATTTCCCGTGGACGTCGTTCGTATAGTTCCATTCTAGATGGCTATGGCATCAGGCACCATAGCGTTTACACGACCGTCGCTGATTCGCGGTTGATTTCGTCTCAGCAGGATGGGCGCGAGATCTGCCCCTCTGTATGCAGCAGGCGGTTTTCGGCGGACGGCTGGTTATCGATAGTCGGTCCGGTAACTGCTTCGCCTGTACTCGTCGCGGGATTCGCGAGCGACGACGAAGAAGGAACATCGACGACTACCTGTCGCGATCAACCCGCCATTTCGAGCCCCAGCCACCGCTTCACACCGCGCTGGACGAGCACCACCGCCCCGTACAGTGCCAGTCCCAGTGCCAGCAACACCGCGAGCGCCGCGAGCATGACGTCCGGGCGGACGTTCTCCGAGCCCATCAGGATCAGAAAGCCCAGTCCGCGGTCCGCGATCACCCACTCCGCGACGACCGCGCCCACCACCGCGAGGGTCACCGACTGCTTGAGCCCCGCGAAGACGTCCGGCAGCGCGTACGGGAGGTCGACGTAGACGATCCGCTCGAGCGGGCCGGCGTCGACCGACCGCAGCAGGTCGCGGTGGGCCGACGGGGCGCGCTCGAGGCCGGCGGCGGTGCTCAGCACGAGCGGGAAGAAGGTGATGAGCGCGACGAAGACGACGGCGGTCTCCGTTCCCGTCCCGAGGTAGATTAACAGCAGCGGCGCGACGGCGATCTTCGGCAGGACTCTGACGGCCACCAGATAGGGGTAGACCGCCGTCCGGAACCAGGGGAGGTAGGCGACGAGCACCGCCAGCAGGAAGCCGGCCGCGATCCCGACGCTGCCGCCGTAGAGGACCGTCTCGAGGGTATACCAGGCGTTGTGTGCGTACAGTGTCGGATTCCCCGTCAGTCGAGCGACGACGGCGCCCGGCGAGGGCAGGACGAACGACGGTACGTCGCCGACGACCGTCACCGCCCACCAGCACAGCGCGGCGACGGCCAGCGCGGCGGTCGGGAAGAACACGTCGCCCGCGAGCGTCCGGATTCGCGCCGTCATCGGTCTCGCCCTCGATCTCGCTCCCGGTCTCGGTCGTGGGCCTCGTGAAGCGTCCGTCGGACGGTCGCAACTTGTTCCTGGAACGCCCGCGAGCCGAAGACGTCCGCGTCCCGCGGTTCGGGCAGGTCGATTTCGTAGGCGGCCTCGATCCGGCCCGGTCGCCCGCAGACGACGAGACAGCGATCGGCGAGAAACACCGCTTCGGGAACGCTGTGAGTGACGAAGACGACCGTCTTCCGCTCGCGGCGCCAGACGTCCCGGATCTCGACCCCGAGTTCGTCGCGTGTGATCTCGTCGAGTTCGCCGAACGGCTCGTCCATCAGGAGCACGTCCGCGCCGAGGTGGAGCGCGCGAGCGATCGCGACCCGCTGGCGCATCCCGCCGGAGAGCGCCGCCGGTCGGGCGTCCGCGAACCCCCCGAGGCCCATCGTCTCCAGCAGCGCCCGCGCGTCGGCCTCGTCGGGTTCCTCGCCGGCCAGTCGCCGGAGAAAGGTGACGTTCTCGAGGGCGGTCTTCCACTGGAAGAGAGTGTGGCGCTGGAAGACGAAGCCGAGGTCGGCACCGGCCTGTGCGGCCGCGGGCGGCTTCCCGTCGATGCGCACGCGGCCGGTCGTCGGCGTCTGGAGGCCGCCGATCGTCCGCAGCAGCGTCGTCTTCCCGCAGCCCGACGGACCGACGACCGTGACGAACTCGCCGTCGTCGATCCGGAGATCGACGTCTTCGATCGCGGTGATATCGTCGAACCGAACCGTGACGTCCGCGAGATCGATCACGCCGCATCACCGAGCAGCGAACCCTGCGCTAAGGCCGTTCGGAGGCGGTCCCACATCTCGGGTCGATGCCAGCCCCAGCCGCGTTCGCGGACGGCGTCGCTGCTGCCGAAGTCGGACGCCGCGCGAGCGAACGTTCGCCGAATTCGCTCCGGCGGGTCGTCGCTCTCCGCGGCGATCCGCTCGGCCGCCGGGCCGGGATCGCGACGCGCCGCGGCCCAGCCGCCGGTCGTCCCCGCGAGGACGTTCCCGATCTCCCGCGCCCGCTCGTCGAGCGTCCGCTTATGGGCGACGATCGTCGGCCCGTAGATCGGGAAGTGATCGGTAATCGGGAGCACGTCGACGGTCGCTCCATCTCGCTCGAGCTCTCGCGGATCGGCGATCGATCCGGTCACGACGTCGGCCTCGCCGCGACGGAGGGCGTCGCGCTCCTCGCCGTTCGTATCGACGACGGTGACGTCCTTGTCGAACGCTCTCTGCGAGAGAAAGAGTCGTCCGAGCAGGCGCGTCTCGGCGTTCGGCGGCATGCCGACTCGTCGGCCCTCGAGCTGATCGACGCTGCGCAGGGGCTCACCGAACGCCTCGCGGACGGTGTAGAGGACGGTCATCGCCCGCTGGTAGAGCGGCGCGACCGGGACGATCGGCTCGCCGGCCTCGCGGGCGCGGACGACCGTCGCGGCGCCGGCGAGGGCCAACTCCGCCGTTCCCGAGACGACGCGCTCGAGCGCTCGCCGGGAGCCGTCACGATGCTCGAGCCGGACGTCGATTCCGAACGCGTCGTACCACTCGGCCGCGATCGCCGCGTATATCGGGAGGTGAAGCGCGTTCGGTCGCCAGTTCAGCGCGAGTTCGATCGGCGAGTCTGACGGTGCTGCCGCGCCGGACCGCGGTTCCACTGTCGCGCCGCCGCGGAAGCCATCGGCGAGTTCGAGCAGCGCCCGTGCGTGACTCTCGTAGGTCGTTTCGATCGTCGGCTCGATGCCGGCGGTCGGTCGCCACGCGGTCCGCGGTCGACCGCCGGACGCGGCCGCGTTGACGGTCGTCCGCTCGACCAGGTCGCGGGACTCGAGTCGCGCCATCGCCTCGCTGATCGTCGTTCGGTTCACACCGGTGCCGATCTGCAGGTGAACGTTCGTCGTCGGATCGGTCTCGCGCTCGGCTCGCAGGAGCAGATACGCGAGGAGTCGGGCCGGCGTTCGCCCGATCCCGGCCGCGATACTGTCGACGACCGGGTCGTCCTCGTCGTCGAGTGCCCAGACGGAACGCGTTCGCATTGAGACATGATATCAATCCACGCCCAATTGCATAAGGCTAGCACTACGTGCGAGAAGTGTACCCGAACACGGCAGCATCGACACGCGGGGTCCGTCCTCGGATTCGCCGTCGGTGACTGGCCCGCGTGAGTTTTGGCTACCCTACTGGATGGTGCGTTCAGTTAGATATTCATTTCTGCTGTCTCCGTATTAGTTTAGATATTATATTTTGATGCCGATTCCATTGATAAGTATTATCCAAACACGTGATGGCTCATTATGTGTGGTGGTAACATGAGTCAGACACCAACGACGTCGAACACGAAACTCGCAGAACGAGGCGATCTGGCAACGGTGCTCGGCGTCGATACGGCGGGTGAGGAGGACGTAACGTGGACGAACCTCGCGGGGCGGGTCGAACCGCGACCGGATCCAACGTTCGCCTCGAGGGGGGCGACGATCCGCGATGACCTCGGCGACCGACTCGATCCCGACCTGCTCGAGCGCGAGCGCGAGCGGATCGCGGACGAGATCGGTCGGCTGCCGGACGTCCGCGCGGCGGGCGTTCCGGACGAGCCCGAGGGGCTGTATACGGAGGTAGCCGAACCCGGTTGGCGCCTCTACGACCACCTGCTCGAGGTAGGGTTCTTCGAGCGCCTCGACGAGACCCTGCCGCGGTTCACGGCCGAGCACGTCGAGACCACGGCACGCGAGCTGGTCCTGACGGAACCGCTCTCGTCGGCGCTCGACGACGTCGGCTTCGACGAGGGCGAGAAGACGGCGCTGCTTTCCGCCGTCGCCAACGACAGCGAACGGCTCTCTCGGTGGGTACCGTCGAATCAGATTCCGGACGACGTCGAGTTCGATACATCGACGATTCCCCCGTTACATCAGCGGGCGATGGGCGGAGCGCTGCTGTGGATCCGCGGTCTCGACAGACACCTCTGGCAGAACGAGGTGCTCGTCACCGAGGAGATCCTCGACGATGCGGCGTGGTACGTCAAGGCGATGCTGGGCGGCCTGTTCGTCTCGGCGACCGCCGCTCACGATCTCGCCACAGCGGAACGGTTCACGGACGAACAGCTGACCGCCGCGCTCACCGCGGGGACGGCCGTACAGATCGTCAGTCAGGAAGAGCTGCTGCACGCCGTCTTCTACATCACGGACGAGATGCGCGCGCCGAGCGAACTGAGGTGATTATCCCATGGCACTTCGCAACGACAGGGCCGTTCAGGCCGCACGCGACATCGAACTGGTAGAGATCGAGGACGGCTATACGCTGGTCGGTGGGCCGGAGGAATCGATCACGCAGCAACACGACAGCGACCGAATCCCGGAGGTCGACGTCGATCAGGAGATGTTGAGCAACTCGGGCGAGGATCCGGAATCGTGGCTGATGTACGGCGGCAACTACGAACAGCACCGGGTCACGACCGCCGATCTCATCACGCCCGACACCGTCTCCGACCTCGAGCTCGAGTACGAGCTGTCGGTCGGCACCGGCTCGAGCATGGAGGGGACGCCGATCGTGGTCCCGGGCGACCCGCCGGTCATGTACCAGACCAACGGGCCGAATCACATGAAGGCGATCGACCCCCGCGAGGGGGAGGTCCTCTGGAGCTACACCTACGCGGTCCCGATGGGGGTCGAACTCTGCTGTGACGACAACAACCGCGGGGCCGCCGTCTGGGGCGACAAGGTCTACATGACGACGCTCGACTCGGGGGTCGTCGCACTGAACCGGTACACCGGCGAAGAGGAGTGGTACACGAGCACCGCCGATCACGAGGTCGGCTACTCCGCGACGTGGGCGCCCGTGATCCACGACGGGACGATCTACACCGGAAGCGCCGGCGGCGAGTACGGCGTCCTCGGATTCGAGGCCGCGATCGACGCGGAGAGCGGCGAGATCCAGTGGCAGACCGACACGCTCCCCGAGGACGAGTGGGTCGGAGCGAGCCGGGAACACGGTTGCGGGACGACCTGGATGACGCCGACGATCGACGAGGAACGGGGAGTCCTCTACACGGCGGTCGCGAACCCCGGACCGGACTTCGACGGAACGGTGCGGCCGGGACCGAACTTCCCGACCTGCGGTACGATCGCGCTGGACTTAGAGAGCGGCGAGTTCCAGTGGGGTTTCCAGAGCAGTCCCCACGACGTCTGGGACTACGACGCGGTCGCGCCGCGAGTGCTGCTGCGCGACGTGGACGTCGACGACGGCCCGTCGGAGATGGTCGTCGGCTCCGACAAGACCGGCTGGGTCTACATGATGGACGCCGAGTCCGGACAGCTCCACGAGCGAAGCCAGGAGATCTGCCAGCACATCAATATGTGGGAGATGATCCCCCACATCAGCGCGGACGAGCGGATCCCGTTCGTTCCCGGCGCACCGGGCGGAAACGACTGGCAGCCGCCGTCGTACAACCCCGAGACGGGGTACGTGTACGTCGTCCACCAAAACTTCCCACAGGACCTCTACTGGCGCTACGAGGAGTACAGCGAGGGCAACCCCTACTGGGGCGGCGGCCTGGACGATCCGGCCTCCGAGATGCCCGATGAGTGGAACGAGTCGATTACGGCCTTCGCCGCGGTCGATCCCGCGACGGGCGAGCGCGTCTGGCGCGACTGGATCGAGAGCGAAGACGAGTTCTACATGTGGGGCGGCTCGATGTCGACGGCGACGGGCCTGGTCTTCAACGGGACCCAGAACGGAAATCTCGTCGCCTACGACGGCGAGAGCGGCGACCGCCTCTGGGAGCACGAGTTCGACGTCCCGATCAGCGCCTCGCCGATGAGCTGGTACGACCCCGGCGAGGAGAAGCAGTACGTGGCCGTCCAAGTCGGCGGCAGCGGCTGGCTCCGACAGGGAACCCGCGGCGACACGCTCGCCGTGTTCTCGATGGGGGCCTGAGGGGATCGACAGACGACCAACAACCGACACAGAACACAACTATGACCAACGAACAACGCTCACGCGAGGACGTTTCCCGTCGCGGCGTGCTGAAGGGAACGGCGGCGCTGGCCGGGACGGCCGCGCTCACGGGCCGTGCCGGCGCCTACCGCGACGTCGTCGACTACCCGCTGCCGGCCGCGCAGGGCGATGTCGAGGGCCGGACGCTCTCGCTGCTCGGCATCGTCGGCGGCTGGGTCGGCGTCGCGCCCGCGGAGATCGACGGCGCTTCGAACCCGCCGCTGCGACTGATGGAAGGCGTAGAGAACGAGATCATCTGGACGAACGGCGACGGCTCGCGCCACAACTTCACCATCGGTGACGACCAGGACGAAGTGATCGAGGCGACCGAGTTCGTGGAGGAACAGGGCGAGTCCACCTCGCTCACGATCACTCCCGAGGAGGGAATGGCCCAGTACTACTGCATCCCGCATCCGGTTCAGATGCGCGGTCCGATCGAACTGGTCGATCCGGGGGAGGTCCACGAACTCAGCGTCCGCGTCGAGGACGAGAACGGCGACCCGCTGGGCGCGGAGGTCTTCGTCGGCGATCACCACTCCTTCTCCAACGTCGTCGCCCGAGGGGGTCCGGACCAGGAAGGCCAGAGCGGAGAGTCGCAGGAATTGGAACCGGGCGACGACGAAGGCGGCAACCAGACGGCCAGCAACGAAACAGTCGGTAACGAAACGGCAGGTAATGAGACGGTCGGCAACGAAACGGCAGGTAATGAGACGGTCGGCAACGAAACGGCAGGTAACGAGACGGTCGGCAACGAAACGGCAGGTAACGAGACGGCCGGCAACGAAACGGCCAGTGACGGCGTTCAGGAGGAGGAAACGCCGGCCGACGAGGACGCGCCGGCGATCGCCCGTTTCGACATGCTCGAGGACGGCGAGTACGACCTCGAGGTCTGGACCTACGGCCACGAGCGGGTCACCGACACGGTGACGATCGACGGTGAGGATCAGGAGATCACAGTCACGCTGCCCGCAACGGATCCGGGCGAACCGACCGAGACCTTCTCGATGCGTCTCGAGGAGGGCCAGTGGGTCGGACAGGAGCCCGAGGCGATCGCCGACCAGACCAACCCGACGCTCGAACTCGAGGCGGACGAGACCTACGCGATCGAGTGGGAGAACGGGATCGGTCGCCTCCAGCCCGAGGGGGAGAACCGGGTCTTCGAACCTCTTCCCGGCCACAACTTCGTGATCGCCAGCGGCGGCGACACCAACGAGTGGAACACGTACGTCCGGTCGGACTTCCTCAGCGAGGAGGGCGAGACCCAGACCGTCGAGTTCGTCGCCAACGAGCAGATGGGCGTCTACTTAGACCAGTCGCAACTCGAGGCGGTCGGCGAGATCGCCATCGGCGGTGCGGCCGACGGCGAGGCGGTCCCCGCCGGCGACGAGACGGCCGGTAACGAGACGGGTGGCAACGAGACGGCCGAGGGAATCGGCAACGAAACGGATGGCAATGAGACGCTCGAGACGGTCGACAACGAGACGCTCGAGACGGCAGACAACGAGACGATCGAAGCCGCCGGAAACGAGACGGAGGGCAACGAGACGCTCGAGACCCCCGGCAACGAGACGGGCGACGACGACTGACGCCGGTCCGCCGTCCGACACCGGTCGGTTTTTCGGTGTGGCTCCGACGCGCACAGCGCGTCCGCCGGGTCGAAACCCGATCGAGCGCGTCGCACCGTCCGCGTCCGCGGAGTCGCGAGCGAAAGCCGCGCCCGTCACGCGTAGTTCGCGATCCAGTAGCCGACATAGAGCGCGAGCAGCGCCGCGCCGCCCGCTCGCGTCACTCGACCGCGAGCGAGCAGCCCGGCGACGACGAGCAGACACGCGGCGAGAAACGGCCAGTGGACCGTCATCACCGCGCCCGCGGTATCGATGGGGCGCAGCAACGCGATGAGGCCGACGTTGGCCGTCACGTAGAACACCGTGCTCCCGACGACGTTCCCCACGGCGAGGTGCGCTCGGCCCTGTCGAACCGGTTCGACGGTGAGCGCCAACTCCTCGATCGAGGCGATAAAGGAGAGCACCGTCGCGCCGAACGCGAGCCCTGAGATGCCAAGCGCCACGAAGATCCCTTCGGCGCTCACCACGGTGAGTCCGGAGCCGATCGTCATGCCGACGATCGCGAGGAGCGCGACGGCGAGGCTGAACCGTCCGCTTTTCCCCTCGAGGTCGGGGACGAACTCGTCGAGGTCCAGATCGAGATCGAGGTCGCGATCCGCGCGTCGGTCGTCGCGCTCCGAACCGAGAGCGGGCGCTCGATCGCCACCGTTGGGTTCCGCGCCCGCACCTGCGACCGCTGTCGATTCCGCCGCTGCGCCCGCCTCCGCGTCCGCCTCGAGGTCGACGACCTCTTCGACCTCTCCCGAGAGCAGGAACGTCGTCTCCGACCGTCGTTCGCGCCAGAAGATGCCGGCGAGCAGCGGGACGAACAGGACCGTCAGGATCGCGCCGTCCGTCCAGTCGAGCGTGCCGTCGAGCGAGAGCGCGAACGCCGGGAGGGGGACGAGAACGAGCAACAGCAGGTAGATCCGGGGGACGGTCATCCGAAACGGGACGGCCAGCCCCGCGACGCCGACGGCGACCGCGAGGACGAACAGCGACTCGCCGAACACCGTCCCGAGCGCGAGGGACGGGAGGTCGACGAACGCCGCCGTAACGCCGAGGATCGCGTTCTCGAGGTCGATTCCGGCGAGGAGGACCGCGAGGAAAAACCCGGAGATGCCGAGAGAGACGGCGCTCCGGGCGACGGCCTCGATGAAGACCTCGACGCACCAGATCACGAGGACGACGCCCGTCAGAAACAGGGCGGCGAGACCGACGAGCTCCGCGGCGCTCATACGGAGACCGAACGGCGCCGGCGAACTTAATTCCCGAAGCCGCGTTCAGCGTTTCGAGACGGCCGTCCCGCGACGGTCGTCGGCGATCCGAACGCTCAGTCCGGAACCGGGACGCCGCCGAAGACGAGGAGTGCGACGATCCAGTACGCGACGTACAGTCCGACCAGTAGGTAACCGTGCCCCCGCCGGAGTCGCCCCGTGGCGATGGCGTAGGCGGCGACCGCGGTCAGGACGATCACCGCCGGGAGGTGGAAGACGAGCACGGACGACGGAATCACGACGTCCGCGACGAGCGCGATGACGCCGACGTTCGCCGTGACGGAAAACATCACGCTGCCGACGACGTGACCGATCCCGATCTCCGGGATCCCCCGTCGGACCGGTTCGATCGTCAACAGCAGGTTCTCGAACGTCAGAACCAGCGTGAGCACGGTTGCGCCGAAGACCGTCTCCTCGATCCCCCACGACGCGATGATCGCTTCCGAACCCGCCTCGAGCAGGAGCGCGCCCGCGGCGACCCCGACGAGCGCGAGCAGCGACAGTCCGAGCCAGAACGCCCCTTCGTGGCGCGATCCGGTGACGAACCGGTCCTCGGGAATCTCCTCGAGAATCGTTCCGCGGTCGATGTTCGCGAGGTCGAGTCGGTCGATCGGCACGCCGCCGTCGGCCTCGATGCGTTCCGCGATCTCCGAGTCCCTGAACACCGGGACGTCGCGCTGGTACTCCCGACCGACGACGTAGCCGAGGAGGGCGACGAACGCCGCGACGAGGACGAGGCCGTGGACGACGCCGAGCGTGCCCGCGAGGACGAACGGAACCAGGAGAAACGGCGAGAGGACGAACAGCACCAGGTAATCCCCGGGCACCTCTACGGGAAACGGCCGAACGATCGCCGCCACCGCCAGCGTGATCCCGGTGATCGCGAGGGCGGTCCCGAACGCCGTCCCGAGCGCGACTCGCTCGAGACCGCCCGCGCCGAACACCAGTGCGACGACGGTGTCGTCGAACTCGAAGCCCGTGAAGATGATCGCGAGCGTGAAGATCGAGACGCCGAGACCGATCGCGGCCCGAGTGAGGTAGCTGATGAGTTTCTCGACGCTGTAGGTGAGCACGACCGCGCCGGCGGCGAGGACGACGTACGCGAACCACGGCCCCTGGCCCTCGATGGCGCTCTCGAGGAGGTCTTCGACCATGGGCTACCGGATGTTACCTGATACCATATAGCTAACAACCCGGAGAGAGAATTCCGTTGGAAATCTATACACGCGTCGCGGACTGATCGCCGGAGCGACCGTCGGGACGGACGAACCGACGGCCGTCGAGTGAACTCCCGTCGTCGGGGCTGGGTCCGCTCGTTTTCGACGCGAAAATCAGTCGTTCAGGTCGGAGCGCGAAGACCGCTGAACGCCGTCGTTACGGAGAGCGTTCGTCGAATCTGTCGACGCCCGACTCCGCGACGTCCATGTCCTGCTCGACCGCGCCGCCGCTAACGCCGATCGCCCCGACGATGTCACCGTCCCGCTCCAACGGATAGCCGCCGCCGAAAATGACCATCCGTCCCTGGTTGGTATTCTGCAGGCCGTAGAGCGATTTGCCTGGCCGGGTCGGATCGGCCAGATCGTGCGTCGGCATGTCCAGGGCGGCCGCCGTGTAGGCCTTGTTCCGCGAAATATCGATCGACGCGAGCCACGCGCCGTCCATCCGGTGTTGGGCGACGAGATTGCCCTCGGAATTCGAGACCGCGATCACCATCGGATTGTCGATCTCTTCCGCTCGCTGCTCGGCCGCGTCGATGACCTCCTTCGCCGTCTCGAGTTGTACTGACTCAACCATGCGGAAGGCTACCACACTTCGAGGATTCATAAATACCCGCCATGGAAAGCCGACTAGATACTGTCAGTGATCAATGGGAAATCGAGCGACGAGACTGTCGCTCTCGCTGGTGGTTTTCCGGCGACCATCGCGACGTGCGACCTCGTCTCGTGACGGCGATCGCGCGCAACGGACGAGGGAGAACGAGGCGGCCGACCGACGGTTCCAGTCACCAGCAGAGTGGGCGTGCTAGCACGCTTTCCACGGACCGAACGGGTGGTGACGGATCCGACTCGAGCGCAGCGACCACGCGAAGGTTTACAACGGAGTTCGTAGTCCGTTCATCGAGGTTTGATAACCAATGTCAATGGACGCCGTCGTCTATCAGGGACCGCAGGAGGTAGCCGTCGAGTCGGTCGACGAGCCCGAGATCGAACACGAGAACGACATTATCGTCGATATCACGACGACGTGCATCTGTGGATCGGACCTCCACATGTACGAGGGGCGGACCGCGGCCGATCCGGGGATCGTCTTCGGGCACGAGAACATGGGCAACGTGATCGAGACCGGTGACGCCGTCACGTCGCTCGAGGAGGGTGACCGCGTCGTGATGCCGTTCAACGTCGCCTGCGGGTTCTGCCGCAACTGTGAGAACGGGTATACCGGGTTCTGTACCAACGTCAATCCCGGCTTCGCCGGCGGCGCGTACGGCTACGTCGCGATGGGACCGTACAAGGGCGGACAGGCCGAGAAACTCCGGGTTCCCTACGCCGACTTCAACGCGTTGAAACTGCCGGAGGGCAACGAACACGAGGACGCCTTCGCGCTCCTCGCGGACATCTTCCCGACGGGATGGCACGGTACCCGACTCGCGAACCTGCAACCCGGCGAATCGATCGCGATCTTCGGGGCCGGTCCCGTCGGCCTGATGGCCGCCTACAGCGCCAAGATCCAGGGCGCATCGGAGATCTACGTCGTCGATCGCGTCGAGAGCCGCCTCGAGATGGCCGAGGACCACTGCGACGCTCGCCCGATCAATTTCGAGGAGAGCGATCCAGTCGAGCAGATCAAGGACGTACACGGCGGCGGCGTCGACAACGGCGTCGACGCGGTGGGGTATCAAGCGATCGACCCCGAGACGGATCCGGGTGACGACGCGTACGATCCGGCCCGAGAAAACCCCGCGGTCGTGCTCAACCAGCTCATCCAGGCCGTCCGACCGACCGGCGAGCTCGGGATCCCGGGGTTGTACGTCCCGTCGGACCCCGGCGCGCCCGACGAGATGGCGGCCCAGGGCCGACTCGGTATCGACTTCGGCAAACTCTTCGAGAAGGGGCTGAAGTTGGGCACCGGCCAGTGTAACGTCAAGGAGTACAACCGGGAGCTGCGTGACATGATCATCGAGGGACGCGCCGACCCAAGCTGGGTCGTCTCCCACCGCGTCGACCTCGATCGCGCTCCGGAGATGTACGAGAAGTTCGACGAGCGCGAGGAGGGCGTTATCAAGGTCCTGCTCGAGCCGTAGCCGTCTCGCCGTCGGTTCCGGTCGGTAGCGGTCGTCTCGAAGCGACCGATCGGACCGGGCCCTCGCCGCGGTCCGCGGGTGTGCCCCGACGTCAGCTTCGCATCCACGCCATCGGGTGTTCGTCGCGGAGGTGATCCTGATACCGTTTGATCAGTTCCGGATAGGATTCCGCGATCACGTGCCACTCGCAGTGATCGCACGCTCGTTCGACCGTATCGTCCGCGTTACTGACGTATCCGCCCTTCCGATTCATTTTTATCGTCGTTCCATTGAGATCGCATAGCGCTTCCGGCCCGTCCGACGCTCACTCGCGTTCGATGCCGCCGTGACTTCGCTCCGTCGCTTGCGACCGGCCGGAGCCAACTCGAGCGGAGAAACGGGTATACCGCCGGCCGGCGTAGCCCGACGCATGTGCCAGTACTGCAGCTACTCCCTCCACGACGGCTGGACGCGGCTGCTCGAGTACGACGACGTCTACCAGAACGCCCTCTCCGACCGAGCGACGGACCAGTCGACTCACGGCTTCCACGAGTCCTGGGACGAACTCAGCGACCAACTGGAGTCGTAGGGATCGGGAAGCGGTCATAGCGGGAACGGATCGACCGACGGTTCCATCTCCGCCACTTCGTCGCCCGCGATCACGCACGCCTCGAGTTCCTCTCGAATCCGCTCTTCATCCATCTCTCGGCCGATGAACACCAGTTGCGTGCGCCGGTCGTCGTCGGGCCGCCACTCGCCGATCGGACCGGCCCTGACGGACGGGCCGGCCTGGCTGACGCCGATCACGTCCTCGCGGTCCGCGACGTAACAGACGCCCTTGGCGCGAACGATCGATCCGTCCCACTCCTCGAGCCAGTCCGCGAGTCGCTCCGGGTGAAACGGTCGGTCGGACCGGAAGACGAACGACGAGACGCCGTGCATCTCGGCAGCGGTGCGCTCTCCGTTGTGGGCGTCCGGCCCGTCTCCGTGATCGTGGCCCTCGCCACGCAGGTGACGTTTCCAGCCCTGCG
Source organism: Haloterrigena turkmenica DSM 5511 (assembly GCF_000025325.1). NCBI lineage: Archaea > Methanobacteriati > Methanobacteriota > Halobacteria > Halobacteriales > Natrialbaceae > Haloterrigena > Haloterrigena turkmenica. Next base: position 710,963 of record NC_013743.1, read on the forward strand.
AGCGCTTGGCCGACTCGAAGTCGAACCGACCGGTGTCGAGGACGACGTCCGGATCGATCTCGCAGTAGCTCGTTCGGAGCCGTTTCGCTCGCGGTTGGAGGGTCTCGACGACCGCTTCGATCTCCTCGAGGACGTCGTCGGGAACCATGTCGGACTTGTTGAGCAGCAGGACGTCGCAGAACTCGATCCCCTCGACGAGGACCTCGCTCAACGGTCGGTCGGCGTCGGGTTGTGCACCCTCCGGAAGCCGCTCTCCGGCGTCGAACTCCTTCCAGAACCCGTACGTATCGAGAACGGTCACCATCGTGTCCAATCGAAACAGCGTCGTCGGATCGACGTCGCTCTCGTCGGTCCCCTCGGTGAAGACCTGTGCCACGGGAATCGGCTCGCTGATCCCCGAGGACTCGACCAGCAGGTAGTCAAACGTTCGGCGTTCCGCCAGCCGCCTTGCTTCCTCGAGGAGATCTCCCCGTAACCGACAGCAGATACAGCCGTTCGAGAGGTCCACGATCCCGTCCTCATCGTTTTCCCGCGCGATGCGGTCCGCATCGACGTTGATCTCTCCCATGTCGTTGACGATCACCGCTATCCGCCGTCCGCCCGGATTCGACAGCACGTGATTGATCAACGTCGTCTTTCCCGCTCCGAGGTAGCCGCTGACGACGGTGACGGGAATTGGGCCGTTCTCTGTCATACGGTATCTCCTATCACGACAGGAGCGCTACTAAGTGACCGGTCGGGATCCGCCGACAGTATCGAACGCGGGACTATTAGGTGTCGATCGGACGAGTCTCGGGACGACCGCGTTGCGTCACTGCTCGAGCGGCGACCGCTGCCGTGACGGCGGACACGAACCGTGCCGGCGATCCGATCGCTCACCGATCGGACGGTTCCGACGCGTTGATCTCGTCGGCCTGCAGGACGAACGTCCGCTCCGGCGGCGGTGCGATCCGTAACTCGAGTGAACTCGTGAGTCGGTAGTACTTCCGGTTGCCGCGCATATACCACTCGACTAAGCCGGCGTCCTCGAGCGTCGAGAGGTGGTGGACGGCGCTCGTTCCGTCCATGCCGACCGCCTCGGCGAGTTCGGAGACGTACTTCGGCCCCCGGGAGAGTTCGCGCAGAATCTCGAGTCGGGTCCCGTTCCCCAGTACCTCGATCAGGGACATGGAGTCACGTGGGTCGCCGGCCCAAGAAGGATTTCGCCGGTACGCTCCCCCTACATACAGGATTCGAAGGACGTTGGTGCAGGTTTATGCCAATAAGTGTGGTACCAAACACCATGTCGGATCGAGTTACCCTTCCGGAAGACCGCGATCGAGACCGGCGGACGATCACCGACGGGTTCTTCGAACGAGAAGTCTACCTCTCGCGGCAGGAGACGGCCGCCTTCCTCCGGGAGCTCGCCGATCAACTCGAGGCCGACACGACGGTGACGGTCGCGGGGTCGACGTGGGAGATCCCCTTCGAGTACCGCGATCCGGTCGAGGTCGAGATCGAGTTCGCCAGCAAGCGCGAGCGCGAACTCGAGATCGAACTCGAGTTCACCGAACGGGGCGACGGGTCGGATCTCTCCGTCCGCTGACGGCCCTGGCGAGGGCTAGTCCCGGTCCTTCCACAGCCGCCAGAGCGCGCGGTACAGCGTCCACATGTCGCAGTCGAATCGGTCCGCCAGCGAGCGACAGGTCTCGAGGTACGGCTCGTAGTCCGCGACCGACGGCGGCTCGGGGTACAGTTCGGACAGTTGCTCGCAGTCAGCGAGGACCGCCCACTCGCGCTCGCTGACGACGATGCACCGCTCGGGATCGGTAAAGAACAGGAACGCCGACGCCACCGGGACGTCGACGCCCTCGAGGGCAGTCAGTCGGTCGATTCGATCGGCCGGATCGGTCGCGGCGGCGACGTCGGTGATCGCGTCCCGAACGGTCTCGAACTCGTTTCGTCCGAACCGATCTTCGCGCTCCCGACGGCGGGCGTCGGGGATCGCACCGAGGAGGCGACGGTAGTACCACTGGACGACCCACTCGGCGTCGCGTCGACTGAACTCGCCCGCGGCGAATGCGTCCGGAAGCGTCTCGATCGACTCCCGTTCGACGGGATAGAGGGGTTCGCGCTCACGGTACTCGTCGGCTTTCGCCTCAACCAGTGATCGGGTGAGCTCCATCGCCGTTGGTACGATTTGGCACGCGTGGCCGTGAGCGTTCCCCCTCTGTCTCGCTTCGGCGACGAGCAGCGGGGTTCGATCCGACGTTCGTTCGATACGGATCGCGTCCATTCGGTAATTGGTATCGATTTTCGCGATATGTGCTAGAAAGACTCATGGGTGCGGACGAAGTCAGTCCACGTGGCACCGAACCGCAGGCCGACAGCCAGAACTTAGACCAATGTCCAGCGATCAGCAAGAGCACCACGATCCGGTCGAGACGATCTGCCCGTACTGCGGCGTCGGGTGTGGCATTCAGATTCAGCAGGGCGACGACCCCGGCGACGTCCAGTTCATGCCGTGGGGCGACGCGCCGGTCAACGAGGGCCGCATCTGCATCAAGGGCGGCGCAGCAACGGAAGTGATCGACCACGAAGACCGACTCACCGAACCGCAGATCAAGGAGGACGGCGAGTTCCGCGAGGCGACCTGGGAGGAGGCCTACGAGTACGTCGTCGACGAACTCGAGCGGATCCGCGCCGAGTACGGCCCGGACGCGATGGGCTTTTTCGGCTCCTCGAAGACGATGAACGAGGAGAACTACCTCCTCCAGAAGCTCGCGCGCCGGTACGGAACGAACAACGTCGATAACTGCACGCGGATGTGCCACGCCTCGACGGTCTGGGCGCTGCGGACCAGTCTGGGCGCCGGCGCGATGACCAACAGCATGCGCGACCTCCGCGAGGAGTGCGACCTGTTCTGGATTCAGGGAGCCAATCCCGGCGAGCAACACCCCATCGCCAACAGCCAGTACTTCCGACAGGCGGTCCTGGACGGCGCGACCGTGATTCAGGTCGATCCGCACGCGAACAAGACGACGCGGTCGTTCAAGATCGACGACACGGAGCGCCACCAGCACCTCCAGTTGAATCCCGGCACCGACATCCCGCTGCTGAATATCGTCCTGAAGACGATCCTCGAGCACCACGAGGACCATCCCGAAGACGGTTGGATCGACGAGGAGTTCGTCGAAGATCGCACGGAGGGGTTCGACCACCTGAAAGAGACCCTCGAGGAGTTCGACAAGGAGGCCGCGGCCGAGGAGTGTGGCCTCCCGCTCGAGGAGATCGAACTCGCGGCGGAGAAGTACGCGGCGGCCGACAACGCGGCCATCTTCACGGGGATGGGGATGAGCCAGCACGCCTGCGGCGTCGACAACGTGCAAAACGAGATCAACCTGGCGCTGATCACCGGCAACCTCGGCCGGCCCGGGACGGGGGTCAACCCGCTACGCGGTCAGAACAACGTCCAGGGGACCTGCGACGTCGGCGCGATGCCGAACGTCCTCCCGGGCTATCAGCTGGTCGACGACGACGAGGCCCGCGAGTCCGTCGAGGACGTCTGGGGGTTCGAGATTCCGGACGAGCCGGGACTGACGAACGTCGAAATCTCCTACGCGGCCGGCGACTCGATTCAGGGGCTGTACGTCATGGGCGAGAATCCCGTGATGAGCGAGCCCGACGCTAACGCCGTCGCCGAGCGCCTCGCGGACCTCGAGTTCACGGTCGTCCAGGACATCTTCCCGACCGAAACCGCGGAATTCGCCGATGTGCTCCTCCCGGCGACGACTTGGGCCGAACGCGGCGGCACCGTCACTAACACCGATCGTCGCGTCCAGCGCATGCGCGGCGTCGAGAAAGTCCACGAGAACACGAAGCACGACCTCGAGATCCTGACCGAAGTCGGGAAGCGGCTCTTCGACGACGGCGACGACCTGTTTGATTTCGACGACCCGGAAGAAGTCTTCGAGGAACTGCGGCAGGTCTGCCCGAGCTACCACGGGATGACCTACGACCTGCTCGGCGAGGAGGGGCTGCACTGGCCCTGCTACGAACTCGGCGACGAGGGCGATCCGTTCCTCTACGAGGAGGAGTTCGAGACCGAGAGCGGACTGGGCCACATCGAGGGCGTCCAGCACACCCCGCCCGCCGAAACCCCGGACGACGAGTACCCGCTGATCCTCACGACCGCGCGCCTCGAGGAACACTACAACACGGGGACGATGAGCACCCGATCGCCGACGCTCAATCGCCAGACGCCGGAGAACTTCGTCGACGTCCATCCCGACGACGCCGAGCGCTACGGGATCGAGGACGGCGAGTACGTCCGGCTCCACTCGCGACGCGGCGAGATCACGCTCGAGGCTCACGTCACCGAGGACACCAAGGAAGGGGTCGTCTGGACGACGCCGCACTTCGCGGCCGCCTCTGCCAACCGGCTCACGAACCACGTCCTCGACGAGCGGGCGAAGATCCCCGAGTACAAGGCCGCGGCCGCGGAGATCGAGGTCGACGTCGAACCGCTCGGCGAGACCGCCGATCCGGCGGCCGACGACTGATCGACGCTCACTGCCGGGTGTCGTCAGTTCGGAACTCGAGGTCCCCGAACCGCTCGCGGTTCATCGTGGTGATTCCCTTATTTTCTATATACAAAACATAACATGCTAAGGTGAAAGGTCGGAATCGTCGCCGGCGGTCACGCCCCGCCGTCCCCCGCCGATACCCACTCGAGGAGCGGACTGGACTCGCCGACGGCGAGCGCGGCGATCGATCGCTCGCAGGTCTCGCAGTCGGTCTCGAGGGCCACCCGCGGCCGTCGACAGCAGTGTTCGACGCGCTCGCAGCGCGTCTCGAGACGACCGTCGCAGGCGGGACAGCGCTCCCGGAGGAGTCGCAGCCCCGTGAGCACGTCGCGGCGATCCGCCGGCTCGAGCGTCTCCCAGCCGTTCAGGCGGGTCCGGAGTTCTCGGTCCGCGGCGACGTCGGCCGCGAGCGCCGCGTCCGATTCCCACCTGAGCCGCTTCGTCCCGTTGAGTTCGACGGTAGCCTCGCCGTACGAGTCGATCTCGTCGGCGTCGACGAGGGGTGCAACGGCGTCTGCGGCCGATTCCACCGCGCCGCCGGCCGGGAGGCGGTCGGTCCATCGCTCCCGGAAGTCGTCGGTCAGGCGGAGCCCGTCACCGTTCGCCGTCGAGCGCACTACGTCGGCCGCTGAGAGGGTCTCGACGGCGGCCCCGAGGTCAGCCGTCTCGATCGCCGGCCGTCGTTCGGGCTCCGGGGCGTCGGCTTTGCCGAACCACGCGAGGATCCGGTCGGGGAGGTAGCGCCGCGTGAGCGTCGGCGTGCCCGGAATCAGATAGCCTCGGAGGTAGACGAGAAGCAGACAGCACGCGAACGCGATCGCGCCGACGAGCGCGGAGCCCGCGATACCGATCCCGACCGCGAGGACGAACGCGATCGCGACGTTCACTGCCGTACACGGGAGACACCGGTTCTCACCGGTGTACTCCGGTTGTTCGAGTCGCGCGAACGCGTCGGGGACGTCGATCACCGGGACTCACCGCCAACGACTACGCGCCGAACGGCGAAAAAAGGCCACCGCCCGACGACCGTCTGCGTCGACTCGAATCGCCGTCTCTCACTTTATCCAGCAGATCTCTGGTATGATTTCGGAACAGTTCGTTGATATTCGTTCCACGACTATCGGTCGTTCGTAATGAATGTGAGGCAACAACTAACACACTTCGGCGGGAAGAGCCGAGTGTGAACGACGATGACTGAACTCGGCGGATTCCAAGACAACGTCGCACGTATCGATCTGAGCGATGGGGAGGTGAACTACGAGTCGATCGACGACGAGGACGCGGAGAAGTATATCGGGGCTCGCGGCCTCGGTGTGAAGTACGTCTTCGAACAGGGTCCTGACGTCGATCCGCTCGGGCCGGACAACCTGCTGGCCTTCATGAACGGGCCGCTGTCGGGAACGCAGGTAACGATGAGCGGTCGGATCGCCATCTGCACGAAATCACCGCTGACGGGCACCGTCACGGACAGCCACCACGGCGGCTGGTCGGGTGCCCGGCTGAAGTGGGCCGGCTTCGACGGCCTGCTGTTCGAGGGACAGGCCGACGAGCCGGTCTACGCCTTCGTCGAGGACGGCGAGGTCGAACTCCGGGACGCCTCCCACCTCTGGGGGAAGGGCGTCCACGAGACCCGCGATACGATCGAGGAGGAGGTCGAGGGAGCCTTCGGCAAGAACCTCTCGATCATGGCGATCGGTACCGCGGGCGAGAACCTCGTTCGCTTCGGGAACATCATGAACGAGGACGATCGGGCTTCCGGTCGCGGCGGCACCGGCTGTGTCGCCGGCTCGAAGAACCTCAAGGCGGTGGTCGTCAAGTCCGGGACGAAGATGCCCAAACCGGCGGACAAGGAGACGTTCATGGAGGGCCACCAGCAGGCGATGCAGGCCATTCAGGAGTCGGAAGTCACCGCACCCAACGAGGGCGGCCTCTCGATGTACGGCACCAACGTCCTCATGAACATCACGGAAGAGATGGACGGCCATCCGACGAAGAACGGCGTCTACACCTCAGGGAACGCCTACAACGAGAGCGAGGCCGATCGACCGCACGACCTCGACGCCGACCGCATCAGCGGCGAGAACGTTCGGGAGAACATCCTCGTCGACGAGCCGACCTGTCACTCCTGTCCGGTCGCCTGCAAGAAGGAGGTCGAAGTCGACGTGATGCACAAGGGCGAGGACATGAACATCCGGATGGAGTCCTACGAGTACGAGTCCGCGTGGGCGCTCGGGACGAACTCCGCCAACGACGACCGAGATCAGATCGCCCTCATGATCGACCGCTGTAACGACTTCGGGATGGACACCATCGACACGGGCAACATGCTCGCGATGGCCATGGAGATGAGCGAGAAGGGGAACGTCGACGAGGACGTCAACTGGGGCGATACCGAACAGATGGTCGAGATGATCGAGCGCATCGCCCACCGCGACGGCGACCTCCCCGACGCGCTCGCGGAGGGCGCCGAGGGCGCGGCCGAGCGGTTCGACGCCCACGACTGCCGACTGGACGTCAAGGGCGAGACCATCGCCGCCTACGATCCCCGCTGCCTGAAGGGGATGGGCATCGGCTACGCGACCTCGAACCGCGGTGCCTGCCACCTGCGCGGGTACACCCCCGCTGCGGAGATCCTGGGTATCCCGGAGAAGGTCGACCCCTACGAGTGGGAGGGGAAGGGCGAACTCACCGCCCAGTTCCAGGACCTCCACGCCATCTCGGACAGCTTCGACATCTGCAAGTTCAACGCCTTCGCGGAGGGCATCGAGGAGTACGTCACCCAGTACAACGGGATGACCGGTCTCGACGTCACCGAGGACGAACTCCTCGAGACCGGCGAGCGCATCTACAACCTCGAGCGCTACTACAACAATCTCGTCGGCTTCGACGGCAGCGACGACTCGCTACCCGAGCGCTTCCTCGAGGACGGCATTCGCGGCCAGGGTGCCAGCGAGGGCGAGTACTGTGAACTCGAGGAGATGAAGGAGGAGTACTACGACCACCGCGGCTGGGTCGACGGCGTCGTCCCCGACGAGAAACTCGACGACCTCGGCATCGACATCGGCCCCGGAACGGGCGTCTCCGCGGGCGATAGCGGCGCTGCGGCACCGGGCGACGACTGAGTTCGGCGTCTCCCGACCGGTTTCTTTTGTGGACCGCAGATAGCGTGGTCAGTACAGGCGAAAGGGTGTGCACTCACCGTGAGCGAACGAAGTGAGCGAACGGGCCGAGGAACCCCCGAAGCCGCGCCATTGGCGCGGCTTCGGGGGTGACGTGGTTCGAAAGACGCTATGCGTCTTTCGTCATCAAGCGAGACGGCTTTGCCGTCTCGAACGACCGCGCTTTTCATCAACGCTAAGCGGAATCTTCGATCCCGCGAGGTCGTCGGTGCGAAGCGCCGACTGCAAGCGATTCCGAAGGAATCGCCCAGTCCAAAAGAGCGCGAATCGCTCTTTTGAGGATTTTGCCGAGTGCGGTCGCGAAGCGACCGCACGCAGCGCGAAAGGTTGGTGAGCGACGTAGTTAGCCCCCAGTATCAAACCGGCGCGAGTGGAACGGTTCACATGGCGACCGAACGGTCCGACGTCAGGATCCACGAGCCGCGGGGCGACAACCAGTGGCTCACCGGGCTCGTGTTCGTCGCGCTCGCGGCCCAGTTCATGACCGTCAGCATGCTCGCCGCGTCGATGGCACCCGGCTACGATTTCGCGCAGGGGGCGATCAGCGATCTCGGCGTGATCGACGAGACGGCGCCGCTGTTCAACGCGTCGCTGGTCGCCGCCGGCGCGCTGAACCTCGTCGGCGGCTACCTCTTCTACCGCTCACACGGCACACGATGGATTCTGGCCGTCTACGTACTCGCCGCCATCGGGGCGACCGGCGCGGGCGCCGTCCCGCTCGACACCGGCGACCTCCACGGGCTGTTCGCCCTCGCGGCCTTCCTCGGATTCAACCTCGAGGCGATCGCCAGCGGGACTCGCGTCGCCGGCCCGATGAAGGCGATTTCGGTCCTCGCCGGGGTCGTCGGACTCGCCTTCGTCGCGGTGATGGCCGTCGGCGACGCCGGCACTCCTGCGGTCTTCGGCCCGATCGGCCACGGCGGCGCGGAGCGGCTGATCGTCTACCCGCCGATGCTGTGGCTGCTGGCCTTCGGCGGCTATCTGCTGGCCGAGCCGCCGATTGACGCTGCCGCGGACTGACTCGAGTACGGCCCCGCTCGAGGATGTGCCGGTTACTCGCTCGCGGATCGCGCCTCGAGCGAACCGACGGCGGATCCGATACGAGGGGCCCTCGGTCGGCGGTACAGCACGTAGTTCCTCGTGAAGATGGGAGGCCGTCCTGCCCACCGTGGCAACAGGGATTTCCACACCCACCCCAGCCGATTCGCTCGCTCCTTGCAGTCGCTCGCTCATCCAGAGGAAGACGCTTCGCGACTTCCAGGCCTTCACTCACAGGTTCGCGAAGACCTCGCACGACATCGATGACCGTTCTCGCATTTGCTCACGGGTCACTTCGTTCCCCGTTCGCTTTCGAGGTGCTCCCGTCGGTCGCACCTCGCTCCCCTCGGACGGCCAATAGCGCGCGCCACCGCAACGGTAAACTGTCGAATCAGTAGTCGACCACTAGAAGCGCGAGCGCCGATGAACGTATCCCCGCTCCGTTCCTACGGGGTCTCCCATGATGGCTACGACCCACGTCTTCGCGGGACTCGCGATCGCCGCCGCCGTCGCCGTCGTCGCGCCGCAGTTCGCGGTCGTCGTCGCGAGCGCGGCGATCCTCGGGGGGCTGCTCCCCGACTTCGACCTCTACGCGGGCCACCGGAAGACGCTCCACTTCCCCGTCTACTACGGCGCGCTCGCGGTTCCCGCGAGCCTCATCGCCGTCCTCGTCCCGACCGACGTGACCGTCGGCCTCGCGGTCTTCCTCCTCGCTGCTGGACTCCACTCCGCGAGCGATCGGTTCGGCGGCGGCCTCGAGCTGAAACCCTGGCGGGCGACCTCCCAGCGGGCGGTCTACAGTCACTATCACGGCCGGTGGCTCGCGCCTCGCCGGTGGATCCGTTATGACGGCGCACCCGAGGACCTCCTCCTCGCGGGTGTCCTCTCGATCCCCGCCCTGCTCGTCTTTGAGGCGCCGATTCGGACGGTCGCGCTCGCCCTCCTCGCTATTTCTGTCGGCTACACGGTCGTGCGAAAACCCCTCGTCAGCGTCGCCCAGCGGCTCCTCGAGCGCGCGCCGGATACCATCCTCTCGATCGTGCCGGACCGGCTGCTCCCGCTCGAGGATGACTTCGAGCAGACGGCCGATTGAGCCGTCGAGCCGTCGCTACTGGCTAAGTACGGTAGTTCAAAAGATCGATCCGCGGGCCGTCGGGACGTCCGCTACGACGTGATCCGAGCAGTGGTGTTCCCAGCGGCTCGTCCGGTCACGTCGGGGGACGTTAGTCGTCGGCGACGGCGTAGTTCGCGCTGGCGTCGGTTTCGGCGTCGGGTTTCGTCATCTCGATCTCGATCTCGCCGCCGTCGATCGAGACGTGGACGTCGTCGAAGGACTTCCGGTACTCGGTCGCGTGTTTGCCGGAGGTGTTGATCCGGACGCGCTCCTCGACGAGTTCGGCCTCGGTCAGTTTCTCGACCTTGCGGTAGGCCGTCGACATCGGAATGTCACACTGCTCGGACAGTTCCGTCGCGGTCAGCGACTCCTCGCTCGTCGCCTCGAGGATGGCGCGGCAGGCGTCGTCGTCTAGCGCACCGAGCACGGCGCCGGCGTCGATCGCGTCGTCGGTTGCGGGCCATCCTCGCTTCGTGGTGGAGTTCGTAGCGGACATCGTCTTCACTCTCTACTATCGGCCGGACCCCCTCCAAATGAGTCCCACTAAATCTGGGTCCTTTATATGCGGATGCGAAAACCGGCGTGTGGCGTGCTATCGAGCTGGTTCCGCGTGGGGGCGAATGGTGGGTTCCGTGGTACCCACCAGCACGACCCCCGAAATGTCGGGTGTCGCCGGCGAGCGAGACGGGACGCAGGGTTTAGGAGGCCGGCTCCCCCAGCAGTAGCTATGCCTTCGGGGATTCGAGCGGAGATCAAGATCGACGATCCGGCCGACTGCGTCGTCACGGCGGCCTCGGCGGCGGCGAGCGGTCGCGTCCTCTCCGTCTCGAAGAGCACGAATCCGGACGCGCCCGAGCGCGTCACCGAGGAGTTCACGCTCGAGGCCGAGGAGTATCCCGACGAGTTCGATGTGGACGCCGACGTCGACATCGAACCGGTCTTCTCCTACGGCTCGAGCGAGGTGTATCGGTTCGGTCGCGAACTGGGGTGGGGCTGTCCCTGCGAGTGTATCGAACGCCACGACTCGCCGCTGGTCGACGTCCGCACGAAGGGGGCGTCGTTGTATCTGACCTTCCACGCGTCGGATATGCACGGCCTCCAGGCGATCATCGGCGACCTCAAGGAGCGGTACTCGAACCTCGACGTCCAACGGCTGTTGCAGTCCCAGCAGGACCACGGCGAGCGCAACCTCGTCTTCGTCGACCGGAGCACCCTGACCGCCCGCCAGCTCGAGGTCCTCGAGACGGCCCACCGAATGGGCTACTTCGAGCACCCGAAGCGAGCCAACGCGGGCGAGGTCGCCGAGGAGCTCGGGATCACTAGCACGACGTTCACCGAACACCTCGCGGCCGCGCAAACGAAACTCCTCGACGCGATCCTCGAGTACGACGACTGAGCGCGCCGATCGTTCATGATTCAAAAACGCTTCGGGACCTACTGCGGATCGGCGTCGAACCGCAACCCTATATATAGTGGACGCACAGCTATGAACGTAGACGATCCACGAGACACACGGAATACGCCCCTCTCATGAGCAGATACGAATTTACCTGTCCAGAATGCGGCCAAGCGATCGAGGTCAACGAGGAGATGCGCGAGGCCACGCTCGAGCACGGGTGTCCGGTCTGCGGTGCGGACGTGACGACCGCGGCCTTCGTCGCCGAGCAACAGACGAACTGAGAACTCGATCGCTACGCGCCGATGGCACCTACCTGCCGACGTCACTCCTCGCGATCGACTTCGGTTCGCCGTCCTTCCAGGGTGTCCGGATCGAGTCGGTAGAGTTCGATATCCAGATCTTCCTTCCCCTGCGCCCAGATCTCGAACAGCGGCCGCTTCGCCTCCCCGTACTGGGCGATCTGGTCCGGCGTCAACTCCGCCGGCGGAATGTCCTCTAACCGCCCCGTCGCGATGACGCTCCGGTAGGTCGAGTCCTGCTCGTCGTAGACGACGAGCCGCGCCGTCGGCGAGGACTCGAGGAACGCTCGTTTCTCGCTTTCCGGCGTCGACACCAGCCGCATATAGAACACGCGCTCGTCGTCGTCGTACCCGTACGAGATCGGAATCGCGTAGGGGTCGTCGGTCCGTGCGAGCGATAACACCCCCGTCTCGTGGTCGCCGAGGAAGTCGTCGATCTCCGCGTCGGCCATGTCGGTCTCCTGATCGATAGCCATCGTCTCAGTGCATTGAGCAAGGGTGAACACGCTCTTTATAGTTGCCATCGGCGTCGGCCGCCGGTTCGGCCCGGCGCCGCCCGCTCACCGGTCCGTGTCACCGTCGGTCATGCCGCTGTCGGTCGTCTCCCTCGAGTCACCGTCCGCCGCGTCCGAGGGGCCGTCCTCGCGCGGGCCGTCCGAGTCCTCTCCTCCTCCAGCGTCCGATTCGTCCCCGTTCGCGCCGCTCGTCCCGATACAGACCGGTTCTCGGATCTCGAGGGCCGTCTCGAACGTCTCCTCGCGGTCGGTTCGGCGCCCGATCCGCAGCAGTTGCTCCTCGTGTGCGCGGCGGACGGCCGACCGCTCGCGGTCGGTCATGCCGAGTTCCTCGCCCAACTGTTCCCAGTGTCCCCACTCGACCAGAAACGCCTCGCGCCGGTCGTCCGCGTGGACGCGCTCGTACTCCCGCCGGTAGCGCTCGCGGTCGGCCGCCAGACGGCTCTGGGCGCGGTCGACGAGTTCCGGCAGCCGCGTCGGCGCGACGCTCGCCTTCGCCGCCGTGAGCACGAGGATCTGGCCCTCGATCGGCTCGTCCGACATCGATATCAGCCACCCGCGCGCATCGCCTTCTGGGCGAAGTCGTCGACGAGCGACTCGAGGCGCTGTTCGTCGCCCTCGAAGACGACCGTCACTTCGGTCAGTTGCAGCGACGGGCCGATACCGACTTTCTCGGAGGAGAGCGTCGCCGTCCAGTCCTCGCCCGCGACGGTGTCGTCGTCGACCCGCTCGCCGCCGAGGTTCGTCAGGTACCGGATCGCCAGCCGTTCGGAGATGCCGCGAAAGGAGCGTTCGACGCGCGTTGCCATGGTCGCCGATACGGCGGCCGATCGGATAAACTCGAGCGTGGCGGCAGCGCCGCGTCGACCCACGACGATCAGAACAGGGTCCGCAGCGAGACCACGGCGACGACGCCGGTCACCAGCGCGAGGATGATGCTCTCGGTCCGCCACATCACCGCCAGCACGAGCGCGGCCGCGCCCCACTCGGCCGGCCCACCGGACGCCAGCTCCGGCCCGAGGACGGCGATCACGATCGCCCCCGGCAGGACGTCAAGCCCCGCCTGCAGGCGGTCGCTCACCTCGACGTGGCGGACGAGCCAGATGCCGCCGACCTTCGCGACGACGGTGACGACGGTCATCGCGAGGATGACGACGACGACCAGCGGATCCAGCGAGAGGACGTCAGCCATCGTGTCTCACCACCTCGACGACGGCCGCGGCGAACCCGCCGAGGGGGATGTACCACTGGCCCGGGAGGACGGTCGCGGCGAGGACGCTCGTGGCCAGCGCGACGAGCCACGGCGCCAGCGTCGACCGGCCGTCCCAGAGCTCGACGGCGAGCGCGACGAAGACGGCCGCGAGGATGAAGTCGACGCCGTACCGCGCCGGATCGCCCACGGATTCGCCGGCGAGGACGCCGAGGACGGTCGACGCGACCCAGCACAGCCAGAGCGCGATCCCGCTGCCCAGCAGGAAGGCGCCGCGGCGACTCCCCGACGCGAGCTCCTGCATCGACAGCGCCCAGTTCTCGTCGGCCATGAGTACGAGACTCGAGTAGATCTCGCCCGGCGAGAGGTGGCGAAACCACGACTGCAGCGCCGCGCCCATCAGAGCGTAGCGCACGTTGACCGCGAACGTCGTGGCGACGATCGCCGCGATCGGGAGCGGGTCCGCCCACAGTTCGACGGCGATGATCTGGGAGGCGCCCGCGAAGACGGTCATGCTCATCAGCGCCGCCTCCGCGAGGCTCAGCCCCGCCTGGTTCGCGAGGACGCCGAACGCGACCCCGTAGCCGCCGACGCCGACGGCGACCGGCAGACAGGCCAGAAAGCCGGCCCGCAGCCCATCCCAGCCGAACGTGACGCGCCCCGGGTCCGAATCCGGTCCGTCGCCGCCGGTCGCGTCGCTCGCGGTGGTCGGAGCGGCCGCATCGGGTTCGGTGTCCGTCGCCATCGCGTCGTTCTGTTTCACTCTCGACGGATCGTCGACTAAACGTTCTCGGAACCGGCGTCGGGTTGTGGCTCGTTCCCGTTCGACTCGGCACCGAACCGCTCACGGGGTGTGCCGATCTTCGACCGACTCGCGCAGCGGCGGCCGTTCGTCTCGCGTCGAAGACGCGTGCACGTCGGCGTTCGCGTCCGCCACCGCGTCGACGGGCGCCGCTTCGCGCCAGTCGACCGGTTGCTCGGCGCCGCTGGCGCGGTAGCCGAGGTCGGCCGGTCCCACTCCCTTGAGGACGCCCCGGTCGAGTTCGGTGAGGACGTCCTGCACGAAGGGCCAGGGGTCGTCGCGGCTCAGGAGATCGAAGTTGGGCTGCTCGTAACAGGAGCGGCCGATCGCCCGAAGCGTGTCCGCGATCGACGGGCGATCGATGAGGTCGGAGTCGTCGTGCAAGTGGCTCAGGACGTGGGCCAGTTCGCCCTTGAGATAGTGACAGCCGACGCCGACGTCGTAGCCATCGTCGATCTCGTCGGCGCGACCGGTCGCCATCTGCCAGTAGTACCGCGGAAAGTCGGCGCCCATCCGCGCGTTCGCGGCGAGCGAGGTCCACAGGCGGGGGTTGATCTCCGTGAGGTAGAACTCGCCAGTCCCGGGGTGGCGCATGTATTCGATACAGGCGAGGCCGTGCCACTCGAGTTCATCGAGCAGCGACAGCGCGGCGTCCTCGAGGTCATCGTTGTGGATCGATTCGCGGTAGACGCCGCCGCCACCGGTGTAGGACGCCCCGCGGAACTGCCTGTGCTGGACCGTCGCCACGGGCTCGCCGCGCTCGTAGAGGGCACCGACCATGTACTCCTCGTCGATCGGGACGAACTCCTGGACGATCGGATCGTGGCCGAACGTCTCGCGCAGCGACACCGGCTCCACCGCTGCGCCCGGCCGCAGGTGTTCGACGGTCTTGCTCTGCCGCACTCGCCCCGGTGGAACCGACTCGACGTACTCGTCGACGAGAAGATTGTATCGGGACTTGACGACCGATGGCCGAGCGATCGTATCGACCGCCTCGAGCGGTCGCGTCTCGGGAACCGGGACGTCGGCGGTCTCGGCCGCCTCGGCCAGCCGAACCCGATCGTGAACGCGGCGGAGCGTCTCGAGGGTCGGCCACGGCGTCGCGACGTGTTCGGCGAAGGCGTCTCGGTACTTCGAGAGAACGAACGCGTCCGGCTCGCGGGTGGGAACGACGGTCCGAACGTCCTCGCGCCGAGCGAGCGCGAACAGGGCCGTCGCGTACCCCTCGAGGTCGGTCGCCGGATCGGGAACCAGCACGGCTTCGTCGCAGTGTCTCGAACAGAACGACTTCGCCGTCGGTTCCTCGGAGACGACGATCGTGTGAACGCCGGTCGGTGACAGCGAGCGGAGACAGCAGTCGGAACTCGGGACGGAGACGGCCGGGACGACGATCGAGCCGCGATCGCTCCCGGCGCGCTCGCGGCTTCGGGTGAGTTGATCGGACATTTATCTAGAAGCTCGAGTGACGTCTCCAGTGCCGCTTTCGATAGACGGGTCGCATGAGACTGCAAGTGTCGAAATAAGGAGTCTCCGTCGATATGATAGGTGACCGGCGCGGACGCTACTGGAGGGCGACTCGATCGTCTCTCGAGAACCGGTTCGACGACAGCCGACGACCGGCGTCGTCGGGAGTCGGCCGTCGGTATCGACGGGCGCGCGATAGTACCGACGGACCGCGATACGGCTACCCGCCCGCGACCGGCGGGAACACCGAGAGCCGGTGGCCGTCTTCGAGCGGCGTCTCCGGGCCCGCCATGTGAGTCACGTCGCGGCCGTTCTTCAGCACGCTCAACTGCGGCCTGATCGCTCGCCCCGACTCGTCTTCTTCGATCAACTGCCCCTCGAGTCCCTCGTACTCGGCCTCGAGGGCGGCCAGCACGTCGCCGACCGTGGCGTCGTCGTCGAACGTTTCGGTCCGTTCCTTCTCGCCGACGGCCTCTCGGAAGGTCGCGAAAAATCGCAATTCGAGCTCCATATTTATCGATGATCACGGAATCGCATAAGTTCGGGTGGCTTCCGTCGCCGATCTGGCTCGCGGATCGATCAGGCGACCGAGGCC
This sequence comes from Haloterrigena turkmenica DSM 5511, assembly GCF_000025325.1. Lineage (NCBI taxonomy): Archaea > Methanobacteriati > Methanobacteriota > Halobacteria > Halobacteriales > Natrialbaceae > Haloterrigena > Haloterrigena turkmenica. The sequence continues at coordinate 727,143 of NC_013743.1, forward strand.
GCCGCCGAGGACGTGTAGCTGACGGCGTCGAACTCGGCGGTCTCGAGCGCGTCGTCGATCGCGCCGGCGCCGCGCTCCGCCGCCGCGTCGGCGTCCTCGGCGTCGACGACGACGGTCACGGAGAACTCGAGGGCGATCGTGTACGGATCGAAGGGCGCGGTCGGATGCTCGTACACGTCGGCGTCGTCGATCTCCCAGTCGGAGATGGTTCCCTCGGCCGCGAGGCGCTCGAGGTTCTCAGCGAGTTGGTCGGTCGCGTCGTCGCAGGCGGTCGTGTCGCTTCCCCCGTGGAGGGTGATCCGTGTCGTCCCGGCCCGCGAAACTGCAAACTCCATACTTCCTCCTATCAACCGCGCGAATTTGAAGCCTTGGTCTGTATTCACACGCCGCCGTCCGCGACGGACCGACCGCCGCGATTCCGCGTTAGTCGTCGCGAACCGCGTCGTACAGCGCCGCCAACTGCTCGAGCGAGTGATCGACCGCGAGCATGTCTCGGCGACGCCGACAGAGGTCCGAGAGCCGCTCGCGTTCGGCCAGCGTCCGGCGGATCGCCCACCGAAACGCCTCGCGGTCGCCGGGCGCGTACCGGTAGCCGGTCTCGCCCTCGATGACGCCGTCCGCCAGCGCCCCGGCGTCGGCGGCGACGACCGGCGTCCCGCAGGCGGTCGCCTCGAGCGCGACCAGGCCCTGCGTCTCGACCGGACTCGGGAAGACGAACGCGTCGAGCGCCGAGTAGAACGCCGGCAGTTCTTCGCGCTCGAGGAAGCCGAGAAATCGGACGTCGGCGTCGGTCGCCGCGGCACGACCCTCGAGGTCGTCGCGGGCGGGCCCGTCGCCGGCGATGACGAGCGTCCAGTCGGTGCCGTCGACGGCGTCGATCGCCTCCTCGAGGTTCTTTTCGGGGCCGTGCCGGCCCGTGTAGCCCAACAGCGGCCCCTCGCCCGAGAGGCCGTAGCGCTCCCGAACGGGCGTCGACTCGACCGGCCGGAAGAAGTCGACGTCGATGCCGTTCGAGACGATCGTCGCGTCGATGTCCGCACCGACGCGCTCGAGCAGATGCCATCGGGCGAACGACGTCGGCACGGTCACGTGATCGACGCGTTCGAAGAACGCCCGCTCGTAGGCGCGGCAGACGCGCTTGAGCGGCTCGACTGCTCCGTCGGGGACGTGCTGGTTCACGCGGTCCTCGAGGAGCGTGTGGTAGGTTGCGACGACGGGAACGTCGCGCTCGCGCGCGAATCGAACGCCCGCGAACCCGACCGTGAAGGGCGTGTGGACGTGGACGATGTCGGGTGTGTCGAGGCCGTCGGGAGCCACCGGCACTCCGAGACGATAGCGCGGGTACAGCGGCGCGCCGACGCTCGGGAGCGCGTACTCCCCGTCGCCGGGCTCGTATCCGTCCATCTCGGGGAAGACGATCGCCATCGATCCCCGACGGCGGGTCCATCGCTCGCGCCAGAGCGCGACCGTGTAAGTGACGCCGTTGACCGTCGGTCGGTAGAGGTCGGTGAACGCGGCGACGACGTTCGTCTTCGCCATCGCTCGACGCTCCATCGCCGCCCGTCAAAGCCGTTGCGAAAGCGACAGCTCCGCTCGAACGGCGATTTCTCGCTCGCGACTCGTCGTCAATCGTCGGCCGCGACGGAGTCGGTGGTACCGGATCGTCGGCGATCGATCCGGAACGTCACGTCGTGGTCCGCGAGTAGCGATCGCACCCGCTCGACGCCGCCCTCGGTGTCCCACCCCTCGCACGTGTAGTGTCTGTACGGGTGGCGCAGCCACGAGTACTCGCGGTGGGCGAACACGTCGACGGCGTCGGCGCCGTCCTGAAACAGCGCGACGTGGAGTTGCCACGTCGCCAGCGGCGACCGCCGTCGGGCCCAGCTACCGGCCGACAGCCGGCCGTCGCGGTGGACCTTCAGCGAGGCGATCGGTTCCGGTTCGAACGCCATCGCCTCGAGGTCCGCGCGGAACGACTCGAGACCGTACGGGATCGTCCCGACGTACTCGTCGGGGTGCTGGAGACACTGTGCGAACCCGCCGAGGGGCTCCTTGATGCGGTGAAGCGTCGGAAGGACGCGACGGCGCACGCGGGTCGTCAGATCGATCGCGTCGGCGGCGTCGCGGTCGTCGGTCGAGGCCACGGGTCACCTGTCGGGAGCGAGCGCAAAATCGTTGTGGCTCCCGGCGATCCGACGCACGGAATCGGTCAACGAGCATGAATTCCACAGCCGGAGGACTATATAGTCCTCCAGAACTGGCGTCTCGAGGGAGCCGAGCGCCGGTGGCGGCCGGTGCCCGCTACAGATCCTGCAGCCGGATGCCGTCCTCGACCAGCCGAGCGTTGCGCTCGCGCTCGAGGTGATCGGCGAGGTCGTCGTGATCGTAGAGCTGGGCGATGACGTCGGTGTACAGCGTCCGCCATGCGATCGCGTAGATCGGCGACTGGCCCCACGCACGCAGTTCCGGCACGAGATCGTCGTAGGTGTCGCGGCGCTCCTCGAAGCGCTCGATCGCCTCGAGGACGCGGCCGGCCGCCTCGCGGTCGTCGTCGGCGTCTTCGATCGCGCGATTCAACCGCTGTTCCCAGCCGGCGACGGCCTCCTGCATGTCCGCTGCAGCGGTCTCGTCGTCTTCCGGCAGTCGATCGAGGACGGGTCTTGGCACACCGAGTGTGAGTTCGTCCATACCGCGAGTATGGGACGCGGTCGGCAAGAAAGTACGGTCGCGTGGCGCCGTCCCGCGGCCACTGGTCTCGTCCCTACGGCCACGCCGCCAGCATCACTTCGTCGACGTACTCGTCGTCGATGCGGTACTGCTCCTCGTGAACGCCCTCGCGCCGCCAGCCGTTGTCCTCGAGGAACTCGACGGCGGTCTCGTTGGTCGCCGGCAGGTTCTGGTAACACTTCCGGTAGCCGGCGTCGCCGGCCCACTCGAGGCCGTACTCGAGGAGGCTCGAGCCGATCCCCTCGCGCCGGAACGCGGGCGCGACGCCGAGGGTGAGTTCGGCGGTGTGAGAAAGCGACGGCAGTTCGTGGGCGTCGAGGTGGAGCCAGCCGACGACGTCGGAGTCGGTGTCCGCGCCGGCTCCGGTGGCCGCGTCGACGTCCGATTCGTCGTCGCCACCGCCCTCATCGGATTCCGACTCGAGACTCGCGACGAAACAGACCCGCGAGCGCTCCTCGTTGGCCCGCACCAGCGCCGAATCCCGCTCGAGTTGCGTCGCGACGTTCTCGGCGACGATGTAGGGGCCCTCGTCGGCGACCTCGCGCATCGTCTCGACGATCCCCTCACGGTCTTCCTCACGCGCCGGCCGCACCGTGACGGTCGCGTCCTCGAGAGCCAGTTCCGTCGGCGTTCCGCCGAGCGCGAGGCGGATCTTCCCGTCGGATTCGGTCAGGTATCCCCGCTCCGTCAGTGCTTGGACACAGGACTCGAGGTCCTCGGCGGGCGGACAGATCGATTCGGTGTAGGTGCCGGATCGGGCCGGTTTCGAGTGGGTCGTCCCCGACTCGATGCGGATCGCTCGCGCCAGTTCGGCGGGCTCGACGGCTCCGTTTCGTTCGACGTACTCGTAGATCGTCCGTTCCAGTTCGTCGTCGAACTCTTCGGGCGACATCCGCGGCTGGACGCTCATACCCCCACGACCACCAACGGGCGGTATTATTATGGACGCCGTATCGTTCCGCAATCGGCCATGACGCCGGCCGAAATCCGTCGTTCCTCGCAGCTGTGAATCGTTTCATTCCGCGGCCGACCCCGCCGCGGTCCGCTAATCGCACGTTAGGTTCGGCCACGGAGCGAGTTCGTCCCCCTCTTCGCGACGGAGACCGGTTCGGGCCTCGCCTCGAGTCGGTCACTCGAGAGCGGATGAACCCGCTGGCAGCAGTTCGGACACGAGTCGCTGCTTGCTACCGCCGGAATCGAATTCTATATCGCGTTATGTGATTTATCGGTAGTGGCGAGGCCGTTGACTCGCTCCCAGTGACTCGTCGCGGATTCGCGACGAACGGGGTGAGAGCGCGGTCTCGAGTCGGTTCCCTCGCGATAGCGTTGGCGATCCGGGTCTCAACCACACCGGGCGACCTCAACCGGTTGCCCGGTTCGAATCGATGCGGAGACGGTATCGAACGCGGGTCATCGATTCAGCGTCGCCGACCGCGTGAGCGAACACGACCGATCGTCCGAGCCACTCCCCTCGACACCAGATACTGAGCGGTCACCGATCGACCGATCGACTGGTGCCGTAGCGGCCGGTTGAAGCTGTAACTCTGCAGGCGTTCCGACGGAATTGGCTGACCGGCAGCCCATCGCTTCGGACCAACGGGCGCGAGGCTCGATATCGGGCGTTCGATCTCGAGGGCCATTCCAACGCCTCGAGCGCCGGGGTTCGAGGGGCGAATCGACCGTCGCTCGCCGGCGGTTCTCGAGTCGAGCCGTCGGTCGCGATCCGCTGGCTCGTGCGGTTCGGTGCCGAAACGATCGCCGTTTCGGTGACCGCGAACCGGCGACCGTTCGCGTATCGAGTATCGTGCGGCCGTTTCGAGTACGGTGAGCGACCGCTTCTCGGTCGAACGGCCGGTCGATGATCGCCGCTATCGGACCGTTCACTCCGTCGGCCGGTTGTTCACAGCCGTCGAACGGCCGCGTCCGAAGCGGCCGAGGGATATCCCACCATAGACTGCCCAAATCAGTTCCGCTCGAGTCTGTGGCTATCGTCCCGTCCCGAGCCAAAACACTACCTATAAACCACATACGGCGATACAGAATCACTGATCGTTTCGGAAGTTTCGGAATCGGGACGGCATCGTTTACAACGGCCGACGTGTAACCGAATCGGTGTGATCGTCGACGGCCGCGTCCTGCGCGAGGATTTCGTGCCCAGCGAGGTGGTTCACCGCCACGACGAGGTGAACCTCCTCTCGGAGTCCCTGGAGCCGCTGCTGTCCGACCGGCGGGCCGACCCCGCCTTCCTGTTCGGCCCGACCGGCGTCGGGAAGACCTGCATCGCCAGATACGCGCTCGCCCAGTTGCGCGAGCAGGAGCCGTCGATCGACGTCGCCTACGTCAACTGCTGGCAGGAGTACACCCGATTTCGAGTGCTCTACGGCGTCCTCGAGGCGGTCGGCCGGACCGCCGACATCCACCGCTCGACGCCGAAGGACGAACTGTTCGATCGGTTGCGCGAGACGGACGCCCGGCCCGTGGTCGCTATTTTGGACGAGGTCGACCAGCTCGAGGAAACGGCCGCGCTCTACGACCTCCACCGGCTGGGACACGTCTCGCTGGTATTAATCGCCAATCGCGAGGAGGAGCTGTTCGCGAGCTTCGACGACCGGGTCCGCTCGCGGCTGCGGGCGGGGACTCGCGTCCGGTTCGACCGCTACGGGACCGACGAACTCGCCGCGATTCTCGCCGAACGGGCGGAGAAGGCCCTCGAGCCCGGCGTTGTGAGCGACGGCCAGTTGCGGACGATCGCCGACGCCGCGTCGGGCGACGCCCGCGTTGGAATCGGCATCCTCCGGTCGGCCGCCCGCCGCGCGAGCCGGCAGGGACTCGAGTCGGTGACCGACGACGTCCTCGAGGCGGCGATCCCGGACGCGCGGACGGCGATCCGGCGCAAGACTGTCGAGGGGCTGATCGAACACCAGCGTGTGCTGTACGACGTCATCGCCGAGGCCGGCGAGATCGACCCGGGCGACCTCTACGAGGAGTACGAGCGGCGGGTCGACGACCCCAAGACCGAGCGGACGCTTCGCAACTACCTGACGAAGATGGTCCACTACGACCTGATCGAGGCCGTCGGCGAGCGCCGCGGGCGGACCTATCGACTCGTCGACGGCGATGCGGTCGGCCGCGAGTAACGGACGCCCCAACGTTCTGTCCGTATGACTGTCAGACGGCGGTGAAACTGGACACAGGCGATGAATTCGAGCACTACATTTATACTCGTTAGTCGATTTTTGGATAGCAATCCACTATGGCAGCTGTCGATTCTTCGATAGGTCAGCAGGCCCTCGAGTCGCCCGATCACGGTCGGGTGCTGGACGACGCCGCCGGTAGAGGCGTCCTCAAGATGGAGTACGCAGTGGCTCTCGAAAATGCGCTGACGGATCTCGAGGACGTGTTGACCGATCTCGAGGAACGAACCGAGAAGACGGGTGCCAAAATCACCGTCGACTCGTTTTCCCGCCGTGACGGCGATCCGGGCCGGCTCCGGCAGGAACTCCGGAACCCGCTGGACAGCGCGATCACGTACGCCGGTCAGCAGACCCCACGTATATCTGTGCTCGCGGATAAGCATAGACAAGAGTGGACGATTTCAGTTCGCGACCGGGGGATCGGGATCGATCCGGCGGACGCAGATCGCCTCTTCCAGGTGTTCGACCGACTCCACAGCAGCGAGGCATCCGAGCGAACCGGAACCGTGCCGGCGCCGTCCGAGACCGACACCGCGACTGGAACCACGACCGACTATGAGTGATTCGAGACAGTTCAAACCGGAGCCAGCACAGATCCTGTTAGTCGAGGACAATCCGGGTGACGTCCGACTGACCGAAGAAGCGTTCAAACAGGGCCGCATCGAGAACGACCTCCACGTCGTCTCCGACGGCAACGAGGCGCTGGAGTTTCTCTACCAGCGCGGCGAGTACGAGGACGCGCCGCGACCGGATCTCATCCTTCTGGACCTCAACCTCCCGCGGAAGGACGGCGAGGACGTCCTCGAGGAGCTCAAGGGGGATTCGGAGCTACGATCGATCCCGGTGATCGTCCTGACGAGTTCCCGAGCCGAGGAGGACGTCGTCAGGTCGTACGAACTCCACGCCAACGCCTACCTGACGAAGCCGGTCGATCCGGACGACTTCATCGAGACGGTTCGGGCGTTCGAGAAGTTCTGGTTCTCCGTCGTCCGGCTTCCGCCGGAGGGTGAGGGCCAATGAGCGGAACGGACACGCGGGCCGACACGGACGAAACGACCGCCGAGGTCGATACCCTGGATATCCTGCTGATCGAGGACAACCCCGGCGACGCGCGCCTGATCCAGGAGATGCTCCGGGGCACCGAGGAGCTCGCCCAGCGGGTCAGCTCCGACGAATCGGCGGGGCGAACGCCGGAAATCACCCGCGAGAACCGCCTCGAGGACGGCCTCGAGATGCTCGAGGGGGCCCCGGTCGACGTCGTCCTGCTGGACCTGAATCTGCCCGATAGCGAGGGGTTACAGACGCTCGAGACGGTCCACGCCGAGAGCGAGTCGACGCCGATCGTCGTGCTGACGGGCGTCCGCGACCAGCAGGTCGGCGTGCAAGCGATCCAGCGGGGTGCACAGGACTTCCTCGTCAAGGACGAGGTGACCAGCGAACTGCTGGTGCGGACGATCCACCACGCGATCGAGCGCGCCCGGCAAGAACGGGAACGCCGCCGTCAGCGCGAGCAACTCGAGGCGTTGAACCGGCTCAACAAGATCGGCCACGACATCACTCACGCGGTGATCACGACCGAAACGCGGGCCGATCTGGAACAACAGGTCTGCGACCGGCTCGCCGAGTCCGACGCCTATCGGTTCGCGTGGATCGGCGGCGTCAACCCGGGCAGCGATCGCGTCGTTCCGAAGGCGGCCGCGGGCGTCGAGGACGGCTACCTCGACGCCGTCGAGGTCAGCGTCGACGAGGACGACGTGACCGGACAGGGACCATCGGGGAAGGCGATCCGGACCGGATCAGTGCAGGTGATGAGCGACGCGCAATCCGACCCCGAGTTCGAGCCGTGGCGTGAGGAGGCGATCGAGCGCGGCTACCGGTCGACCGCGGCGATTCCGATCGTCCACGAGGATCTGGTCTACGGCGTATTGAACGTCTACTCCGAGTCGCCGCGGGCGTTCGAGGGGCCGGAGACGACCATCCTCGCCCGGATCGGCGACGTCATCGCCCACGCGATCACGGCGATCGAGCGCAAGGACGCGCTGGTCAGCGACGCCGTCATCGAACTCGAGTTCCGCGTCGAGGAACTGGCCCAGCCGCTGATTCAGCTGTCGACGACGGAGGAGTGTACGATCGCGTTCGAGCAGCTGATCCATGGGGACGAGACGCTGCTCGCGTACGGCTCGGCTCACGAAGTCGATCAGGATGCGTTTCAGGAGGCGGTCGACGAGACCGACGGCTTCGGCGACGTCCGCTTCCTCGCGGTCAGGCGCGACGCCTTCGAGTTCGAACTCGTGGCGCCGGCGGCCGTCTCGCTGTTCGAGACGATCGCGACCCACGGCGGCCGCGTCCAGTCGGCGACCATCGACGACGGCGAGTTCCGCTTCGTCGTCGAACTCCCGCGAGGTCGGGACACCCGCCAGATGATCGAACTCATCAAGGAACAGCGCGACGACGTCACCTACCTCGCCCAGCGGACCCGCGAGCGCGGCGACCGAAGCGATTCGGGCTCGTCGTCGGTCCTCGAGGACGATCTCACCGAGAAGCAGCGGGCGGCCCTCGAGACGGCCTACTTCGCGGGCTACTTCGACTGGCCCCGCGAGAGCACCGGCGAGGAGATCTCCGAGCGACTCGGCATCGCGCCGGCGACGTTCAACCAGCACCTCCGAACGGCCGAGCGGAAGTTCTTCGATTCGGTGCTCGGCGAGCAGTAGTCGGCGACCGCGTCCCGATTTTTGAGACGGTTCCGTGCTCGATCGTTCGTGACGCGCTCGCGATCGAGGACGCACTCACGTGGACCGATCACGATCGAGAGATGTCACGCCCCGTAGTCGGCGGACGGATACCGGACCGACTGCGGGCGGAGTTTTAGGTCGTGCGAAAAATTGTAAGTATATTGAAAAGTTATATGTAGGTGGGTGTTCTCTGCTAGGGTGTAATGAGTACGCAGAAGTCCGTTCAGCAGGAGGCCGGCACCGTCGAGGAGAACGCGCTCAGACTCGAGCCCGAGAAGGCCGAGCAGATCATCGAGGCGCTGAACCGCGACCTCGCGGATTCCTACGTCCTCTACCACCAGCTCCACAAGCACCACTGGAACGTCGAGGGCGCGGAGTTCCTCGATATTCACGTCTTCCTCCAGGAGGTCTACGAGGACGTCGAGGAGGCGGCCGACGATCTCGCCGAGCGGCTCCAGGCGCTGGGCGGCGTTCCGCACGCGAACATGACGACGCTGGCCGAGAAAGCCACCGTCGAGCCCGAGGACGAGGACGTCTACGACATCCGGACGTCGCTCGAGAACGACCTCGAGATGATGGGCGACATCATCGAGAGCAACCGCCAGCACATCGAACTCGCCGAGAACTTAGGCGACCACGCGACCGCCCAGATGCTCCGCGAGCAGCTCGTGACCATCGAGGAACACGCCCACCACATCGAGCACTACCTCGAGGACGACACGCTGGTCCTCGAGTCGGCGACGAACTAACGGGCCAGTCGACGCGAACTCCCGCGACTACTCGACGGACGGCGGCCGTTCGTCCGCCACCGCTTTTTCCGCATCGAGCAGTGTTTCGGCGACCCGGTCGGTGACGACCGAACTGACGCTTCCCACGAGTTCCATCGCTTCTCGCCGCGGCTCCGGGAGCTCGAGGACGTCCCGAAAGAACGCCGACAGGACGACGTAGCGCTCGTAGAGCTCGGCGGCCGTCTCCCGCCCGCGGTCGGTGAGCGTCGCCCCCTCGTACGGTTCGTACTCGAGATAGCCCTGCGTCTCGAGTCGCTGCAGGGTCTCCGTCGCGGTCGACGGCGACCGGTCGAGCTCCTCGGCGACGTAGCCGGGCGCGATCGGTTCCTCGTCGCCCGCTTCCCGGATCGCGCGATAGATCACCAGCAGGTACTGGGGTGCGTCGGTCATGCGCGACGGCGGCGGTACTGATCGGCGGGCGGCTGGGTCCCACTGTCGGGCGCATCGAGCGAGCGCTCGTACGCCGGCGGGGCCGACGGTCGTCTCGGACTGCGCTTCCGAACCGAATCGCCTTCCATGCGATTTAGGCTTACCTAAAACGTTAAAGTAGTTGCGACTATCGACTATTCGAGCTCGACCCATCGAGGGCGGGATTTCGACGGCGTCGATCGATCTCCGAGTCCCTCCACCGAACGGCGTGGTCACTCGTTCGGAGTCTCCGTCACTGCGTCGATCGGTCCGTCCGGCGATCACGCCGACTCGAGACGGCGGCGGAGTCGGCCGGCGAGGTTCCGCAGGAGGACGCGACTCGAGAACCGGAGCGTCCGCCGCCGGTCACGGTAATAGAACGGTCCGAGTTCCGCGTCGGAGATCGACCGAGATTCGATGGTCGGGTCGCGCAGGTTCTCGATGCCCTCGGACAGGAGACGGATCTGGAGCGCCGCGAGACGATCGAAGACGTCCCAGAGCGTCCGGCAGTCGGCGATGCTCGTCTCCTCGTAGGCGACGAGCTCGCCGCCGTCGATCGACTCGTTCAGCCGCTGGAGCGTCGTTCCGGCTCGATCCCGCCCGTCGTGAAAGATCGCCGGCGGCCCCATCCCGCGATAGCGACGGATATTCGCCGGATGGAAGCTCACTACGCCGTGCTCCGGCGCGGTCAGGACGTCGCCGCGGAGCAGTCCGAACCCGAAGCGGACGACGACGTCGCAGCGATCCGCGAGCCGGGAGACGATCCCCGGCGGGAGCTCGTTCCAGCCGTCTTCGGTCCGCGGCCGACATCGGACGTGATCCGCGTCGGCGAGCGCGTCGACGCTCTCGGTCGCGCGTCGGTGCCACAGCGGCCGCTCGTCGCCGAACAGCCGTCCGAGGCTTCGCTCCGCGAGGACGGCTGTCCACGCTCGCTCCTCGCGAAAGACCTCGACGAGTTCGACGACGTCTGCGAGCGAGAGGCGGTCCTTCCCGCCGTCCCACGACTCGTCCCCGACCGCTGTGCCGGCGGCGTTATGGACGACGAGCGGAATCTCGATGTCGACGGCGGCCTCGCGGCGGAGTCGCTCGAGCGCGCGGACTTGCCACTCGTAGAGGGACGGTTCCGCCAGTACGCCGACCGTCATCTGCCCACCCCTGGACATGCAGCGGACTACCGGCATTCTACCCTTTGTTACTTGCGCCATTCTCGTCGAATATTCATCCGAAATAGAGACACTCCGTGTGAGGGACGAGTTCGGCGGCCGAAAGGTCGAGGTGTTCGGCGGTCGAACGACCGGCTGTGAGCGACGGAACCGACGACCGCAGTGACGACGGTGACGGAACCGCCGCGCGTCGCGAGTGCGACGTTTGCGGGGAGTCCGTACCCGCGGCGATCTACCGCGAGCACCTGCTCAAGGAGTGTCCGGGCGACCCTCGTTGATGGCCTCGAGTCCGAACGCCGGTCTCACGCTGCCCGCAATCCCTTTCACCGATCTCTCCGTACGGTCCGTATGAAATACGCCGTGTTCGGCGCCGGCGGTGTCGGCGGCTACCTCGGCGCGCGACTCGCCGACGCGGGCCACGACGTTCACCTGATTGCGCGAGGCGACCACCTCGAGGCCCTCCGGACCGACGGGTTGTGCCTCGAGAGCGTTGCCGGCGACACGACCGTCGATCTCCCTGCGACCGACGATCCGACCGATATCGGGCCCTGTGACTACGTGCTGTTCTGCGTGAAGTCGTACGATACGCGCGACGCCGCCGGCGACCTTGAGCCGCTGCTCGAGGACGGGACGGCCGTCGTCTCCTTTCAGAACGGCGTCGACAATGAACAGTGGCTCGCCGAGGAAATCGGCGACGAGCGCGTCGTCGGCGGCGTGGCCTACATCTTCTCGACGATCGGTGAGCCGGGCGTCGTCGAGCACACCGGCGGCCCGGCGCGGTTCGTCTACGGCGAACTCGACGGGCGGCGAACGGAGCGGATCGAGGCGCTCGACGACGCGCTGACGGACTGCGAGGGCGTCGACGCGGTGCTGGCCGACGACGTCCGCGTCGAACTCTGGCGGAAGTTCGCGTTCATCTGTGCGCAGGCCGGAATGACCGCCGCGACTCGGCTCCTGGTCGGCGAGATCCGGGACGTCGACGCCTCGTGGGAGATGTACCGGCGGCTCCTCGAGGAGGTCTGCACCGTCGCTCGGGCGGAGGGCGTCGACCTCCCGGACGGACTCGTCGACGAGTGGCTCGAGTTCGCCCGGGAGCTGGATCCAGAGATGTCCTCCTCGCTGCAGTACGACCTGACTCACGGCAAGCCGATGGAGCTCGACGCGCTCCACGGCTCGGTCGTCCGTCACGCGGCCGACTGCGGCGTCGACGTGCCGATGAACGAGGCCGTCCACGCGATCCTCCGTCCGTGGGCCGACCGGAACCAGTAGGAGACGGCGACGCGTGAGCAGCGGACCGACGCCTCGAGAGCGGGGGATGAACTGGGAGGTAGAAACGTTCTCCCGCAGTGAGACGCGGGGAAAACGCTATGCATACCGTTGGACTCACACCGACCAGTGACGGGACAGCACGGCTCTCGGCTCTGGGAGTGTCCGGAATGTGGGCGCTCGGTGAACCGTTTCGTGAACGGCTGTCGGTGTCCGTCCTGTCGGGAGACCGTCGCCGACGAGTGTGACTGCGAGACGGTTCTCACGGCCTGACCGCGAGGTCCCGCCTCGAGTTGCAGGTAGCGATTTTCGGCTCGAGTTGCAAGCTGCAATTTTCGGCTCGCGTTCCGCGGTTTCGGCCGCTCTCTCGAGCGCGCTCGCTACTTCTCTTCGACGTGGCGGATCTCGCAGGCGATTCCCCGAGAGCTCTCGCACATTTCGCGGCCGAACATCTCCGCGCGGCCGACGGCGAAGGCCTTCGGCCCCTCGACGACGACCTCGTCGCCGACGCGGATCTCGTCGTCGGCGTCGACGACGCCCGGCGCGAGCACGCTGCCGTGGGGGACGAAGCCGTCGATCTCGACGCGCTTGGTGGGCGCGTCGCCCTCGACCCACCGCTTCGCGCCCTCGAGCGTGAAGGAGAGCGTGCCGTACTGAGGGACCATCGTCGCCAGCTGGGTCTCCTCGCTATCGCGGACCTGGATCTTCGGGTAGCGACTGGTCGTCTGGATGTCGTCGAAGAGGTCGTCGCCGGCGCCGTCGCCGAGCAGGTAGTCCGCGATGGCGCGGACGGTGTTGTGCTCGCGCTCGCGCTTGGAGTACTTCAGTTCGCCCGACAGCGCCGTTCCGAGATTGGAAAGGGACTCGTCGTCGGTGGGGTGGCCGCCCTCGGGGACGGTGTACGTGATATCGAGGTCGAGGGCCTCCTCGACGCGTCCGACGATGTCGCGGTAGCCCTCGTCGGGGACGTGGGCGATGATCTCGGGGTAGTCGTTGCGCTCGAGGTAGCGCCGCAGGACCTCGCTCACGAACTCCTTCTCGTCTTCGGACCACCGCCCCGTGACGACGGTGTCGTAGTGTTGGGCCGGATAGGTCGTCTCGAGTTCCTGCGGGACGACCCCGATGGGGCTGGTCATCGAGACGAGGTGGGCTCGCCACTGGATGACGTCGTGGAACTGGCCGTGGCTCTGGGATTCGCTGTACGGCTTCGTTGCCGAACAGGGGACCAGCACCAGCGGATTCCGAAAGCGATTCTGGTAGCGCGTGGTCACGCGGTCGGCGTACCGCTGGATCTCGACGCGTCGGAGGGTGTCCTCGGTCGCGGCGGTGATCTCCGCGTCCCGGAGGATCGGCGTTCGCTCCTCGAGGTAGCCCCACTCCGAATCCAGTTCGCGCACGGCGGCGGTGAGCCACTGGTCGTGGCGGGCCTGTCCCTCGACGTAGTCCCGGAGGCGGCCGTCGCGGATGCGTCGGCGGACGATGCCGAGTTCGGCCGCGAGGGCGTTTCGGTTGTGCTCGGCGCAGTCCTCGCGGGTGAACTCCTCGCGGGGCTGCTGGCAGGCCGAACACGAGCAGGGGAGTTCCTCGAGGTCCTCGAGGAAGTACGCCTCGTCGGTCGTGAGATAGCGGCCCTCGGTGCCCTTCACGACCGCGGCGGTCTCGTCGAAGAGGTCGACACCGGCGTAGGCCAGCACGGCGACGTTGCGCGGCGTGGCGACGCCCGAGAAGTAGAGGGCGGTGTCGGTCGGAATCTCCTCGCGGACGTTCACGACGGCCTCGACCAGCGCCGCGCCGTGACCCGTAATCGACTGGACGTCCGAGACGGCGTAGGCGTCGGTGCCCTGCTCGTCGACGTGCTCGCTCGAGACGACCGCGACGCTGGGGTAGTCGACATCGGGCTGGTCGACCGCGAAGGACTCCCGGACTTCCTCAGCGGTGCCGCCGGGGAACGCCCGGTGGGGGAGGACAGTGAGTGTCGATTCGTTGCCCTCGGGAAGCTCCCGATCGGCGCTCCACAGCGAGCCCGCGTCCTCGAGGACGTCGTCGACGAGCGCGGGGGTCGTCACGGGCGACTCGAGGCGGAGTTCGCCCACGCGAGCGGCCCCGTCGCGCTCGTGGACTTCGAAGTAGTCGGTCATACCCGATATGGGCGGGGGAGCGCGAAAGAGGCTGTCGGTCGCGACGCCGGAATCGCAACGAACCGAGAACACTCCGTGTCCGAATGTAATGATTAATACAGCCGAGAAAATTATATGAACGTCGAGTTCCTTGCCTCTATCAATGACGGAATACTACACGTGTTCGAACTGTGGATCCGAACTCCACTACCAGACGACGAAGCACAACGGCTGCCCGGACTGCGGAACCGTTCCGCTTCACAGCGCCGACTAAGGGCTCGCCGGGCGATCGGTCGCTCGCGCTACCTGATCAATCGTCGTGAGCGTGCCGTGTGTAGGCCGGCCACGTCGCTATTTGCTGTTCTATTCGATCGAATGTGCGAGTCGGTAGCAGAGGTCAGGTGAGCCCGCGACATCAGGGCTCTCTACCCGATTCCGCGAAACCGGCCCCTCTAGGCGATTCCACGGAATCGCGCCGTCGCCGACGTCCGTCCCCGGTTGAACGAGAGGATCTCGAGTTCGATCACGTCGCCGACCGAGAGATTGCCGGGAATCTCCTCGACGAAGACGACAAACCCCTCGATTTTGCAGACGGCCCGCCGCTCGCCGGTGTGGTGTTCCGTGAACTCGTGGACGGCGGCCTCCCTGACGTCGCCGAGATCGACCGGGGGCTCGCGCTCCTGGGCCGCTTTGTGTTTCTCGTAGGACTGCTGTCGTCCCGCCGACCGACCGCCCCGGACGCGCTTGCGAAGCCACGATCCGACGACGAGAACGACGAGCACACCCGCGACGAGGCCGAACACACCGACGGGCGACGCGGCACCGAGCATACGCGAGGGTGGCGTCGCGTGTACCTTTGCTGTTCCGATGCCGCGCCGTCACGGCACCGTCGGCGCCGGCGCGGCGACAGGCCGAACCAAAAGCGCTTGCTGCTGGCCCCGAAATTAGTGCTATGGCGTTCGAACTCGACGAGATCGACAGGGGGATTCTCCATCGGCTACAGGGCGACGCCCGCCACACGACGGCGGCAGATATCTCCGGTGAAGTTGGCGTCACGGCCAACACCGTCCGAAACCGGATTCAGCGACTCGAGGAGGCGGGCGTGATCACCGGCTACGTCCCGATCATCGACTACGAGCGGACGGCGAAGTCGATACACATGGTCGTCCAGTGTACGGTGCCGATCCACGAGCGCGGCGACCTGGCCGAGACGGCCCTCGAGGTCGACGGCGTCGTCGGCGTCCGCGAACTCATGACCGGACACCGGAATCTCCGGGTCGACCTCGCCGCCGAGAACAGCGACGAGGTCACGGCCGCCGTCAGTCGCCTCCAGCGCGCCGGACTCGAGATCGAGGCGGAGGAACTCGTCAAAGCCGAGTACCACCAGCCGTTCGATCACTTCGGAACCGACGCCGTCGATAGCTAACTGCGAGCCCCACTCGTTCTCGATCTCCTCTCAAATCCCGGTGTAAATTTCGGAAACCGAGATTAGTAGCGATATTACTGCGTTAAGCCGAGAATAGCCGCTAGCCTTTTATGCATGGATCGGATTGAGTATGACGTGAGTAATTCATTCATCGGTTCGACCGACGACGGGTTCGACGGGGACATCAGTATCGCCGTCGTCACCGCGATCGCAGCGAAGCGCGGCGTCGAACCGACCGAACTCCCGCCCCTCTACGAGTCGATCGATCCCGACGCCCTGGACGCCCTCTTCGCGCCGACGCGAACGGGCGGTCCCCGGCGCGGTCGACTCGAGTTCACCTACGACGGCCACGCGGTCGTCGTCGAGTGTGGCTCCGGCCTCGAGATCACGATCGACGGCACCCCCGCGACGGCCGAGCCGGTTTCGGCGGACAGAGCCGATCGGTTCGGCGAATCCCGGACCGGCGTCTGAAACGCCGGTCGACCGTGACGCTGCCGTCGTCTCCGCGTCAGCCGATCGCTGAATTGCTTTTTTCTCGAGCGGTTACGGGAGTGAGAAGAGAACGTCCCGTACGTTAACGCGAGGTGATCCCTGTCAGTCGCGACGCTGGTCCGCTCGAGGCCGTCGATCAGTCCTCAGTGAAATCGATTAGCTCGACCGACTCGGGAACGCGCTCGAGGACGTCGGCGGGCCAGCCGCGGTGTCCGAGCGCGAGGTCGGCGTCGGGGTTCGTCTCGGCGAGTCGCGCGACGCCGTCCGCCGCGGCCGACAGGGCCGCGCGGTCGGTCCGCTCGGGAACCTCGGCCGTGAGCGGGTAGGACCGCGAGAGCGCCCGCGGGAAGGGGCCGAACGGCGGTTCGACTCGCCAGGAGTCGTCGAACTCGTCGCCCCGGGCCGGCTGCCCCTCGGTGAGAAACAGCGAGTCAGGGACGGACAGACGCTCGAGGCGCTGGTGGTGGCGGACGACCTCCGACCGGCGGGCGCTCTCCGACGAGACGTGGAAGAACGCGCCCTTGGAGACGGGATCTGAGCGCTCGAGTTGGTCGGCGTGGTCGAGCAGCGCCCGGTAGCCGTCGAGCATCGTCGGGTGCGAGCGGGCGCGTTGCTCGACCAGTTCCAGCAGGTTGCCCGCGCGAATGGCCTGTTTGATCCGGCGGATCTCCGCGAACGTGACGTGGAGGTTGTGGGCGGCCAGTTCCTCCTCGCGTTCGTCGTCCGGCAGCGCGCGGAGGTCGTCGGGCGAGTGGCTGGTACAGACGGAACACGAACACGGCAGGTACTCGAGGTCCTCGAGCAGCCGCGTGCCGCGGACCGTGAGGTAGCGGTCGTCGCGGGCGTAGAGCGCGTAGGCGGCGGAGTCGAACAGGTCACAGCCCATCGCGACGCCGAGTGCGAACATCATGGGGTGGCCGGCGCCGAAGAGGTGGACCGGCGCGTCGGCGCCCAGGCCGCGCTTGGCGGCGGCGACGGCGTCGACCATGTCGTCGTAGCGGTAGTCGTTCATCAGGGGGACGACCGCGCCGACGGGGAAGACGTCGAGGTCGGTGCCGTCGGCGTGGCGACCGGCCGCCTCGCGGAGGTCTGGGTAGGTCGATCCCTGCACGGGCGCGCTGACGAGCATGTCGCCCGTGTCGACGTCCTCGGCGATCTCGAGGCGTTCCTGGGTCGTCTCGAGTTCCTCCTCGGCCCGCTGACGGGGGACGTCCGGCGGCGTCGGAATGTCGACGGGCGTGGCGATGTCGGAACCGATCGCGTGCTGGAACTCGAGGATCTCCTCGGTCGTGACGTCGATGTCGCCGTACTCGGAGAGCTGGAAGGAGCCCGAATCGGTCATGATCGCGCCCGGGAAATCGAGCAGCTCGTGGAGGCCGTCGGCTAACGCCTGTTTGCGGACGTCGTCGGTCCCGTGGATGATGTAGGAATTCGTGATGAGGATCTCGGCGCCGAACTCGTCGGCGAGACGACGAGGGGCGATCGTGTCCAGATTCGGATTGATCACCGGGAGCAACGCCGGCGTTTCGACGGTGACGTCGGCCCGCGGAACGGTGAGTTCGCCGATACGTCCGCCCGCGTCAGTGTCCCGGAGTTCGAAGCACTCGCGCATCGACTCCCCCTTCGCCCGTCGGACGTAAGTCAGTGAAGGTTTGCGACCGATCAGCTGTCGGGATGGTATAATTTCTGGGGACGACGGCACCGAACGCGCCAGTAAACGTCTCATTCCGTCCGGTCTGGTATAATCCGCCATCGTCTGCAAGCACAAGTTCGATTTCACTCACCGAAGTGACAATTACCATCCGATTTGCCTCGCTCGACTCCGGATCCGTGACCGTCATCGATCGAGATAGGTGAACGCGGGATTAGGGACCGTTGCACGATTCCAACACTACTTTTCTCCGAGATAATCTCGAAACAGTCGACTCGTTTTAGCCGTAAACCGGTGGTAGGATCTATCGCAATGGTTTCACGACTACAGAAGCTCGGCGTCGCGTTCGTCGCACTGATGGTCGCACTGTCCGGGGGTCCTGCCCTGGCCGGTGCGTCATCGGGCGCGAACGACGATGCCGGAGACATGGGCGAGTCGAGCGCGACACTCGAGAACGTGCAGGTCGAGACGCTCGAGCTCGACAACGTCACCGTCGAGAACGCGACGATCGAGGAGCTGAACGTCTCGGAGTTCGACGCCAACGTGACGGCGCTGCAGGAAGAACTGGACGGTAACCAATCGAACGCCTCCGAGGATAACGCCACGGGCGAGGCGAACCTCACTGGCATCGAGTTCGAGCACCTCGAACTCGAGGACGTCGAACTCGAGGAGTTCGAGGAGATGAACGAGTCGGAGAACGCGACGAATGACTCCGTGATGAACGAGACTGAGGACAACGAGTCCGAAGATGACGGTCTCGGTCTCGACGACAACGAGTCCGAGGACAACGAAAGCGAGAACGAGTCCAGCGGTCAGAGCCTGATCAACGAGAGCACCGAGAACGTTACGATCCAGAACCTGACCATCGAAACGATGGACGTCGGGGAGCTGACCATCGACGAGCTGAACGTCGGCGACGACGCCGAGATGAACGCCTCCGCGAACGAGTCGGAGATGAACGAGACCGAGGACAACGAGTCCGACGACGGCCTCGGTATTCTCGGCGACGAGGAAGACAACGAGTCCGAGACGGCCGCAGCGATCCAGGAGGACGAGGACGATGGCATCGGTCTCGAAGACGACAACGAGACCGAAGATAACGCGACTAACGAGACGGAAGACAACGCGACTGAGGACAACGCGACTCAGGAGTTCGAGAACCTCACAGTCGAGCACTTCGACGTCGAGGAGATCACGATCGAATCGATGAACGTCACCTCCGTCGAGGAGGCCGACAGCGGGATGAACGCGACCGACGAGATGAACGAGACCGAGGACAACGAGTCCGACGACGGTCTCGGCATCCTCGAGGACGACAACGAGACCGAGGAGAACGCGACCGACGAGATGAACGAGAGCGAGGGCGAAACCATCTCCAACCTCTCCGCCTCCTCGATCACGATCGGTAACTCGACCGTCGATACGCTGACGTTCGGCAACGCGAGCGAACTCGACGAGATCGGGAGCGAGGAGCCCGTAGATAACGAGACGACCGAAGACAACGTGACCGAAGACAACGCGACCGAAGACAACGCGACCGAGGAAGACAACGCAACGGAATCCGAGAACGATAGCGAGGACGACGGCGGACTGCTGGGCTGATCGGAACGAACGCCGCGCGGTCGATTCCGTTCCGACCACCCTGTAATTGCGCTTTTTTCCGGCCGCTACCGATCGCGAGTGGAGACACTGTCCGTCGATAGCGGACGGACTGCTATCGTCGTCGACGGACGCGAGTCACCGGCCTCGACCGGCTCGAGTACGGGACGAAACCTCCGAGAGGGCCGGGAACGAACGGCTGATTAGCGGCTGCTAGTCGCGATCAAACGCGGCGTTTCTCCGCGAGAATTCCGTAACGATCGCCTCGTTTTAGCCAGAATCGACTGGTACGTCTGGCCGTAATGACTTCACGAGCGCATTCGGTCGGCGTGGTCTTCGTCGCGATAGCGGTCGCGCTTGCGGGGGGTCCTGCCCTCGCGGGGGCCGCGACGGGGACGAACGCCGACACCGGAGACATGGGCGATGCGGGTACCGCGGCGACACTCGAGAACGTACAGGTCGCGACGCTCGAACTCGAGAACGCGACCGTCGAGAACGCGACCATCGAGGAACTGAACATCGCACAGCTCGACGCCGCACAGGAGGACCTCGAACGGCTCAACGAGTCGGTCGAACGGAACGGCGAGGGTGAGAACGAGAGCGGGAACGAGACCGGCGCCGAGAACGACACCCAAAGTGGTGTGACAATCTCAAACATCGAACTCGAGCAACTCGCGCTCGAGAACGTCTCGCTGACGGACCTCGAGTTCGACGGTGAACCGGTTGGAAGCACCGCTGAGAACGCGTCCGGCGGGAACGCGACCGACGAGAACGCGACCGGTGAGAATGAAAGCGAAAACGCTTCCGACGGACAGCAAGCGGTGATCAGCGACGACGCCGAGACGGTCGCCGTCGGGAATCTGACCATCGAGACGATGGACGTCCAGCAGATGACGATCGACGCCATCGAAACCGAGGAGAACGGCGGGATCCTCAGTGAGATCGGCGACTTCATCGGCGGTATCTTCGGTGGCGGCGGCGACGGTGAGGGGGCGGCGAACGACTCCGCCAACGAGTCGGCCGACGAAGAGATCGAGAACCTCACGATCCAGCAGTTCGATGTCCAGACCGTCTCGGTCGATACGATGTCGATCCAGTCGATCGAGGAGGCCGACCCGACCGACGCGGACGGCAACCAGACCGAGGACAACGAGTCCGAAATGAACGAGACGGCTCCGGACAACGCGACTACCGGTAACGAGACCGGCGAAACCGTCTCCGAGGCCTCCGCGACGTCGATCTCGATCCAGACGCTGGACGCCGACACCGTTACTCTCGAGGACGCGAGCGATCTCGAGGCCGCTGTGCAGGAGGGCAGCGGAGCGAACGAAACCGTCACCGACGGGACTGGCAGTAACGAGACTGGCGGGGACGAGGGGAACGAGACGGGCTAGCGCCGTCGACCCCATCGACATAGGCGACTCGAACGCGAGCGCGGTCGGTCCGATCGCCAGCGACGACTGAACGATCGACGGCTCGGCCCGCTGATCGATTTTTCACGACCCTGTCGCCGTCGACCGACTGTCCTCGAGGCTACGCCTCGGCGTCGAACAGCCGGTGGTAGGAGATAGCGAGGACGGTCCGCCCGTCGCGAATCTCGCCCTCGCGGACGGCCTCGAGCAGATCCTCGTACCCCGTCGGCGCCACGCGAATGCTCTCGTTGTGATCGAGTTGCTGTTCGGCGGTCGGCCGACAGCCGCGGGCGACGAAGAAATGCAACAGCGTGTCGGCGATGCCGTTCGCCGGCTCGACGGTTACCAGTTTCTCGAGGGTCTCGGCCTCGTGGCCGGTCTCCTCGGCCAGTTCGCGCCGGGCGGCTGCCTCGAGATCGTCGTCGTCGGATTCGGTGCCGCCGACGGGGAGCCCGCGGTTGACGCGGCCGACGGCCTGGCGCCACTCCTCGATGCAGACGACGTCGCCGTCGGGGGTGAACGGAAGGATGCAGACGCTGGCGGGTTCTGAGAGGTAGTCGAACTCGGTTTCGGTGCCGTCGGGCAGTCGAACGCGTTCGTTAACGATGTCGAAGCCCGGACAAGTGTAGGCTATTTGGCGGTCGCGGGTCTCCCAGGCGAGTGGATCCGTCGGCATACCGGGCCGTACGGCCGTGGCTCTCAAAAACGCCCCGTCACGAGAGACGGACCGAATCTGGCCGGTGATAGGTGTCGTTACTGTGTCTATGTCCGGCGTTCCGCCTCAGCGGCCGTCCGTACAGCCTCTATAACAAAGTCACAGATGAGTGAACGTCGTCACTCAGAGGGTGATCCATGGATCAGCTAACTGGCTTCCAACGTGACTTGTTGTACGTGATCGCAGGGAAAGATCGGCCGTCCGGTCAGGAGATACTCGACGACATCAACACCTACATCGATCAGCCGGTCACCCACGGCCGGCTGTACCCCAATCTCGACACGCTCGTCGAGAAGGAACTCGTCGAGAAGGGGCAACTCGACCGGCGAACGAACTACTACGCGCTGACGCCGAAGGGGCGACGAGCCCTCCAGCGCCGCCAGGAGTGGGTCGACCAGTACGTCGACGTCTAACCACTCCCGGGCGTCTTTCGTCTCGACACTTCTAGCGGCTCCGTCGTGGCTCGACCGTCGATGAGTAGCCGTCCCAGTCAGTTCGCCGCCGTTGTCTCCGTTACCGAGCGTCCTCGAGGTCGACGACCGTCTCCAGATCCGCGCTGAGCCACGCCGTCAGCATCGCCTCTGGCGGTCCGTCCCGCGGCACGAGCGTACAGCGATCGCTGTCGGCGCTGTACCGGACGACGACCGCCTCGAGGCGGACGTCCCGCTCGGGCCCGTCTCGGGGATCGTCGGTATCGGTCGTCCGCGCGCCGGCCGTGCCGGATTCCGTCCGTTGATCGGGTATCTCGTCCATGATCGTCCGAAGCGTCACTGACGCAACACCGTCTATAGGAGCGGAACGGACAAAACGTCATCTGATGGAAACCGACCGCGAACGTCCCGTCGCCGGGGCTTTCGGCTGCAGCAATCGACGGAGAAGAACGGGACGGCGGCTATCGAGGACGACCGAAAGCCCCTCGAAAAACGGATCGAACGG
Organism: Haloterrigena turkmenica DSM 5511; assembly: GCF_000025325.1. NCBI lineage: Archaea > Methanobacteriati > Methanobacteriota > Halobacteria > Halobacteriales > Natrialbaceae > Haloterrigena > Haloterrigena turkmenica. The sequence goes on from NC_013743.1 coordinate 749,769, forward strand.
CCGTTAGCGGCGTCCGGACCTCAGTAGTCGGTCGTCGCCGACTCGTTCTCGGCGTGCTCGTGCGTGTCGTTCGTCACGTTGTCGGACGCCTGCTCGTCGGTCGACTCGGTAACGTTCGTCGCGTTCTCGTCGGACGCCGCGTCCTCGTCTCCGGTACTCGAGTCGTCGCCCTCCGTCTCGCTGCCCGGTTCGCCGTCGACGGCGACGAGCACGCTGAACGAGCGGTCCTCGTCGTCCGTTTCGCCGTCGTCTTCGCTCGCCTCATCGGGCATCGACCCCGCTTGTTCGGCCGTTACCGTCTCGTCGTCTAACTCCGCGAGGTAGCCGATGGCGAAGGCCGTGTACGCCGTGTCCGCCTCGAGGTCGAGTTCGACGCTGACGACGGGGTCGGGCTGGGAGATCACGCCGCCTTCGCCGACGGTCTCGTTGGCGCTGGCGGTCTCGTTGGCGCTGGCGCTCTCGTTGGCGCTGGCGCTCTCGTTGCCGTTTCCGGATGCGGCATCCTCGCTCATCTCGGTACTCTCGCCGGCCGGGAAGAGCTCGAGCGTCTGGCTCCCGGGTTCCACCGGGACGTAGCCGGACGGCTCGGTGAAGCCGACGTCTTCGAAGATCAGCGCGCCGGTCTCCCCTTCGGCGATGTCGACCGCCGGGGCGTCCGGCACCGCGTGGACGACCCGGACCGGGGCCGTCCCTTCCTCGATCTCGTTCGACGGGGAATCGACGAGCAGCAGGACGTCGAACGTGCCTACGTCGGTATCGGCCTCGATGTCGCCCATCTCGCCGGTCTCGTCCGTCTCGTTGGCGAGCGCGTCGCCGCCGTCGGAGACGTTCCCCGTCTCGTTGCCGGCGGTGTCGTTGGCTGCGTCGTACGCGGAGACGTCCATGCCTTCTTCCGCGGTGCCGGCGGACTCGCCCTCGAGTTCGCCGAGAGCGGCGGCCGTGTAGAACTCCGCGTCGACGACGATGGTCCCCTCGTAGACCGGCTCGTCGTCACCGGCGGCCGTGATCGCGACCGAGTACGTGCCCGGAACGATCTCGAGATACGGCGTGAGGTCACCGTAGCCCACGTCCGAGAGGATCTGCTGGTCGTCGATGTAGACGTCGACGTTCGGGGCGTCCGGCGAGAAGTGGCCGACGCGGATCGCGCCGAGTTCCTCGTTGTCGGCCGTCGCTTCGTCGGCCTCCCGTTCGTCGTCTTCGTGTTCGTTAATGGCCAGAGCGGTTCCAGTGAGCGCCGATCCGGTACCGACGACACCGATCGCCTTGATTGTCGAACGTCGTGATAGTGTCATACTACGCCAGTAAGGGAGCGCGAAACGGGCAAAAACGGCTCAGTCAGTTTGCCTGATTGTCGTCTCGTTTACTCGAGACGGGCCACCGTAGACGACCCATAACGATCGAAAGCGGCACCTACAGCGAAGTAGCGGGACCGAACAGCAGATCGCTTACCGATCGCCGTCCAGCGACACCGTCGAGAGATCCGCCTCGAGGTCGTCGACGTGGTCGTTGAACGACTCGACGAACGCGGCCACGTCGTCGGCGAGCCGACGCACCTCGGTCGCCGGCGGAGGACCGTACTGCGAGATGAGGTAGACGCCGTCCGACCCGCCGACCCGCAGGTAGCTGGCGGTGTCGCCGTCGAACTTGAGTTCCCAGCGGCTGCCGTTTACGGTCGTCGCGTAGGTACCGTACTCGCCCTCGTAGCGGTAGAGTTCGCTCGCCATTGCGTTCCCGACCTCGCGGATCCGCTCGAGAATCCGGTCGCGTTCGGCGACCAACTCCGCCGTCGATTCGATCTCGGGGAACTCCTCGGGAACGTCCGCGAGCAGCCCCTCGAAGGAGCGGACGTACTCGTTGTACGCGGCGACGAACGCCCCGTAGTCGGCCATCGCCGTCTCGAGTGCCTCGGGTTCGGGCGGCTGTTTGCTCGAGACGACGTAGGTCTCGTCGCCCGATTTCGGCTCGAACCGGAGGTACTGGACGTCGCCGGCCTCGTACTTGATCGTCCAGGTTCCCGCGTCGGTCTGGAACGCCTGTTGGCCGTAGTCGCCGCCCTGAAAGACGGCGAGTTCCCGCGCGATCTCGCCGGCGTGGGTCCGGACGCGGGCCGCCAGTTCGTCGCGTCGCTCGGCGACGTCCGCCATCCCCTCGACGTCCGTCTCGAGTCCCTCGGTCATCAGTCGTGAGAGGGAGCGGATCCAGATACCAGTTGCGTCTCCGCTCGGCGCCGGCGCGTCGGCTCGGCCGCCGACCGACTCGCGGCGATCCGACCGGCGACCGGTGGTCCGAACCTACTCGGTCTCGGCGTACTCGGACGCGAGCGTCTCCGGTCCCACGACCTCGAGGTCGCCCTCGGCGACGAGCTTGTCGAGGTACGTCACCGTTTCCTCGAATCGGTCGACGGCGTCGCCGTCGAGTCCGTGGTAGCAAAGCGTCGTGATCCCGCCCAGATCGGCCGTCCGCTCGAGCAGTTCTTCGGCCGCCTCGGGGTCGACGGCCCGCGGATAGCGAGCGGTATCGACGACGCGGCCCTGAACCGGCTGGCCCGCGGCGAATCCGAGGTCGTAGGTCTCGTCAACGAGGTCGAGCGAGGCGGCGTCGTACTGCCCGGCCGGATAGGAGACGAACCGGGCGCCGTCCGCGTAGCCCTCGTCCTCGAGCCACGCCCGCGCGTCGGTAAGCTGGTCGGCCCGTTCGTCGGAGTCGAGGTCCGGAAGCAGCCTCCCGTTGGCCGTGTAGCTGCCGATCGTCCAGCCGGCGTCGGCGAGCGTTTCGAGTTGCGATTCCGTCATCCGATCCCCGTCGTGGTCGGCCGACGAGCGGATCAGATCCGTCGGTACGAACGCCGTCGCCGGATAGTCGAACTCCTCGAGCACCGGGAGCGCCGCGTCGTAAATCGACTCGTCGCCGCCGTCGAACTGGAGGGAAACCAGTCCCTCGTCGGGTCGGGAGACGAGGTGGAGATCGTCGAGTCGGAGCTCTCGCTCGGCGTCGCCGGCGGCGACGACGGCGACGTGGATCTCGGTGATATCGCCGAGATTCACCCCGCTCTCGAGGCCCGAGACGCCGAAGTTACTCCGCCGGAGATCGGTGCCGCCGTGGACCGTCGCTCGGAATTCGATCGCGTTCCCGTCGTCGTCGAACAGCTGGACGATCGGCGTGGCCGTCTCCTCGGTCCCCACCGCCAGTCCGGGGTTCTCCCCCGAGAAGTCGACCGGCCCGGGAAGTCGGCGGACGATCCGGGCCGCCTCGTCGTCGCCGTCGGCCTCGAGGAGAAGGGACCGCTCGCCGACGGACGCCTCCTCGTCGACCAGCGACGCCCGTCCGGCGACCACCGACCACGCGCTGAAGTCGGAAAAGTCGTCGATCGTCCCGGTGTCGTCGGGCCCCTCGAGCGGCGGCGGGGTATCGGTCGTCCGCTCGTCCGGCTCCGTGTTCGACCCGCTCCACCCCAACTCCGCACAGCCGGCCAGCGCGACCCCCGTCGCGGTCGCCGTCGCGAGATACGTCCGCCGTCTCATACGACCGGTGTGGGGACGGTACGAGATTGTTATTGGCAAAGTAGCACGATCGATCGGCAAGTCGGCCGGCGCGCTTCGTGTTCCACCGCGCGTTCTCAGCTCTCGTTGCCGGACTCGTTTTCGGTTCCGGTCTCGTTCTCCTCGCCGCCGCTCTCGCTCTCGTTCGTCATCTCACCGGTCTCGTTTTCGGTTTCGTTGTCGGTATCGTTCGCCTCTTCGTCGTCGACCAGCCCCTCGTCTTCGTCCCGGTCCTGCCCGTTCCCCGTTCCCTCTTCGGCGGCCGGTTCGTCATCCTCCTCGCCGCCACCGCCCGGGCTGCCACAGCCAGCGACCAGTGCCGTCGCCGCCGTCGCACCCGTTACCTGCAACAGCCGTCGTCGCGTCCGCTGCCGTGGACTCATATCACGTGCAACTATTCCGAGACCGATAAGTCGACAGCCGACACTCGCGTGGGTCGGGCTCTCGTCGGAGAGGGCAGGACGGCGACGGGACGACTTGCGGCGTCAGAGAGGGGCGAGTTGAATGCGGGTGCCAGTTGGGTCCCTGCCCGTGAGTCACCGAGTGCGTCGACGGGGGACCCCGCGCCGGCGTCGAACCGCTCGACTCGAGGCCCGGGCTCGAAGACGTCTCCGCGGTCGTCGTAGGCGACCCACCCCTCGAGGACCATCGTTTCCAGCACTTCCCGGACGAGTCTCGGATCGTAGCCCTCGATCTCGCGGGGACGAAGCGGGAGCCCTCGACAGATCATCCACTCGAGGGCGGCGTTCCAGATCACGTCGCGATCGGGATTGCGCGCGTACGTGTGTTGGCTGCCGATTCCCGACGGCAGCCATCAATCTTCTGCCTGGTCCGGTGACGAGCCGAGGCGGGCGTGCCTCTCAATGTAGGCAGTAGGCAGAAGCCCAACGCGAGTAAATCGCCGCCCGTGACAGCAATTCCTGACGCCTTCCACGACCTGTTCGAGAAGCGAACGTTCGCGCACGTCGCGACGCTGACCGAGGAGACCGATCCCCACGTCACGCCAGTCTGGATCGGCTACGACGCCGACGACGACCGGCTCTTGGTCAACACCGAACGCGGTCGCCGCAAGGAGCGCAACGTCCGCGAGGACCCGTCGGTCGGCGTCAGCATGGTCGACCCCGAGAACCCCTACCGGCGACTCTCTATCATCGGCGAAGTCGAGGAGATCACGACCGAGGGGGCTCGAGAGCACATCGACGAACTCGCGCAGCGCTACACGGGCGAAGACGAGTACGGAATGCCCATCGAAACCGAACGGGTCATTCTGCGGATCCGGGTCGACGAAGTCGTCGACGCACAGGACACGAGTTGATCGCCGCGCGGCTCGCCCCCGCCGAACCAGTCGCCGTCACCCGTCGTCGGGTTCGGTCTCCGGCGTGTCGTCCGGCGAATCGCCCGGCGGAGTCTCGTCGGCGGCCGACGATTCCGAATACTGACATTGAGTCTCTTGGTTGAGCAGTTCCACCTCGTGGCTGCGCTCGGCGTGCCGATTGAAAACCGTCTGGGCTCCTTCGAGGCCCTCGATGAGTCGTTCCGTGCCGCAGGTGTGGCAGACGCACCGGTACAGATCCTCACTCATCGATCGATGCTCGTGAGGAGGGCGGTGGCTATCGGCCGGACGCGGCGAGCGTCGGTCTCAGGGCGAGGTCGGGTGGCGTTCATGGATGGTCCGGTTGCGTCGCGGCGGTCGGAAAACGATTCTCGCTCTCGTCGCAATCGGTGCTTCTGATCAAGGTAGGTGTGTCGGGACGGTGGCTGTATCCGGTTCGATACGACAGTCATTGTCCACGACTTGTTCGTCAATACAAAAATCCCGCCCCTAATCTATTTGGAGGAAAGAGATTACTTATACGTGTTTGAATTTTCGAAGTGAAATCGAAGGAATTTATTCCTGGCGGTCGCCGGGTCGGTGTTCTTCGACGACGTCTCCAGCGAAGGAGTCGAAGGGACGACCCCGCGTCTTCCGCAACAGCCGTTCTCGCTCGATCGTCAGCGGAAGGTCGTCCAGGCGGCTCGTGATCTCGTTTACCTCTTCGGTGTTGTTCGCGACCGCCAGCGCCTGAATGTTCTCTCGTGCGCTCAGCATCTCGTCGACCTTGACGATCTGGGGCAGTTCGAGCGCCCGCTCGGCGACCTCCTGGCGGTCCTCGGTCGCGGCCGTACAGGAAAACTGGAGGCGGATCGGGAACCCGGCTTTCTCGTAGTCGATGATCGGCACGTAGCCCTCGATGATCCCGTCGTCTTCGAGCCGTTCGATCCGGTTGCGAATCGTCGTATCCGTCACCGGCAACTGTTCGGCCATATCGACCGGCGTGGTCGCTCGAGCGTTCTGCTGGAGAAGATGGAGGATTCCGTAATCGATCTCGTCGAGTCCGTCGGCAGCCATACTCGGGGTATCCAAGCAGTTGCTAAAGGATCTTCGGGTCTCGAAGCGGTAAGCGGGACGTACGCACGCACCAGCCTAAGTCCGCATATCGATCAACGGCGTGTCACGAGCAGCGCTGGAACCGAAAACGCGTCGCGCCGATTAGGTGTCGTCGCAGTCGTCCGTACACTCGGTGTCGGTGTCGGCCTTCTCCGTGTCGACCGCCTCGCCCTCGTAGGTGACGGTCACGGACGTCTTCTGGTCGTCGAGCACGGTCACCCGGAACGAGTCCGAGTCCTTGGCGTCGACGTTGGCCTTCCCGCCCTGCTTGTCGCTGTTGACGGTCCAGCCGACTTTCACGTCCTCCTTGCCGTGGTTGTGGACGCGGAACTCGGCTTCCTTCGTCTTTTCGACGCCGCCGTCGCCGGTGCCGTTCTCGGTGTCCTGCTTTCGCGTGCGGTAACAGATCGCCTCGAGGTCGATCTTGTAGTTGTAGTCGACCGCCCACGCGGGAAGAAATCGGTTGCCATCGTCCGTAACGTCCACCTTTCCGTTCGAATCGGCAGCGAGGACCGTTTCACACCGTGGCGTCCCGGACGCGCCGCGTCACCGATCGCCGGTCCCTACTCGTCGGCGGGCGAGTGGCTCGATGCTGTAGCGAGCGGTTTTCGATCGCCCCGTCGACGCCGTGTGTGCAGGGTGGACGATTAATGACAGGGCCGTGGAGGTGGCGTTCATGGCGACAACAGCCGAACTGCTCGTCGATTGTCTCGAGGCGGAAGGCGTCGAGCGCGTCTTCGGCGTGCCGGGCGAAGAGATCGAAGACCTGCTGTTCGCGCTGCGCGAGTCGTCGATCCCCTTTCTCCCGACGCGCCACGAACAGGGGGCGGCGTTCATGGCCGACGTCCACGGCCGGCTGACCGGCAAGGCCGGCGTCTGCCTGTCGACGCTCGGCCCGGGCGCGACGAACCTCATGACCGGCGTCGCCGACGCCCAACTGGACAAGAGCCCGGTCGTCGCCATCACCGGTCAGGGCGGCCGCGAGCGACTGCACAAGGAGAGCCACCAGGCGTTAGACGTCGTCGACGTCTTCGAACCGATCGTCGCCTGGAACACCCGTATCGGCGAGCCCGAGATCGCGCCCGAATCGATCCGCAAGGCGTTCAAACTCGCCGAGTACGAGAAGCCCGGCGCGACCCACCTCGAGTTCCCCGAGGACGTCGCCGCCGAGGAGATCGACGCGGAGCCGATCGAGCGCCGCGACCCCGTGCGCCGACCGGACCCGGACGACGAGTCGGCCGTACACGCGGCGCGGCTGCTCGAGGAAGCCGAGCGTCCGATCTTGCTGGCGGGCAACGGCGCCGTGCGGACGCGCGCGTCCCAGACCATTCGGTCGCTGGTCGACCGCGTCGGGATTCCCGTCGTCGAGACGTACATGGGCAAGGGGGCGATTTCGGACCGCGAGGCGGCCTCGCTGATGACGCTGGACTCGGGGCCCGAGGAGGAGGCCGCGCGGGCGATCGACCGCGCCGACTGCGTGATCGCGGTCGGCTACGACATCGCCGAACACGACCCCGAAGGGTGGAACCCCGACCTCGAGAAAACGATCGTCCACGTCGACTACGAACCCGCTGAGGTCTACCGCCACTACAACCCCGACGTGGAGATCGTCGCCGACGTCGGCGCCGCGCTGTCGGCCATCGACGAGCGCCTGCCCGACGACGCCTGTGCGCTGTGGTGTGACGACCTCCACGAGCAGTTGCTCGAGTCGGTGACCGAGTCGCCGGCAGACGGCGATCCGATCACCGTCTGGAACTGCCTGCCGCTGTTGCGCGAGGCCATGGACGACTCGGACGTGCTCGTCTCCGACGTCGGCAGCCACAAGATGGCCATCGCCCAGTCGTTCCCGACCTACGAGCCCAACACCTGCGTGATCTCGAACGGGCTGGCCAGCATGGGGATCGCCGTCCCCGGCGCGCTGGCTGCCGATCTGGTGACGGATGCGAACGTGGTGGCCGGGACCGGCGACGGCGGGTTCATGATGAACGCGGCGGAGCTCGAGACCGCCTCGAGGCTGGACTGTAGCTTTACGACGGTCGTTTTCAACGACGACGACTACGGCCTGATTTCCGAGAAGCAGGAGGGCCACCGGGGCGAGCACACCGGGACCGAACTGTCGAATCCGGATCTGGTGACGTTCGCGGAGAGCTTCGGGATCGAGGCCTATCGGCCTGAGGGATGGGACGAGGTGGAGGAAGCGTTTCGCGAGGCCGTGCCGTCGGATGAGTTGGCGTTGATTGAGGTGCGACTCGAGTAAGGCTGATTAGCTGAAATATCTCTTTGTGCCGTAGACGCGCCGCTTCAAGAAATTAAGATGCGGGAGAAGTGGGCCGGCGCAGATTCGAACTGCGGTTACGGCCACCCGAAGGCCGAAGGATACCAAGCTACCCCACCGGCCCGCATTTGTGAGTGAGAGTCCCCGATTGTTTAACGCTTCCGAAAGCGTCTATCGGTTCGGTTGGTATCGATTCGCACACTCGAGCCCCTCCCCTAGAACCGCTCGTACCCCTCCGTATCCAGGTAGTGGTGCGCGACCGTGATCGCCTGATCGGCGTGCAACAACTCCGGACCCAGCCGTAGGCGCTGGTCGACGACGTCCTCGAGCACCTGTTCCTCCTCATCAGTAAAGTCCCGATGGTCAGACAACACGAACACGGGGTCCTCGAGGCCGTCGACGCCGACGTCGACCACGGCGTCGCCGTCCTCGTGTAACTGCACCACGGTCCCGTCGGCGAGTTCCTCGAGGGTCGCTTCGAACCCGCGCCGGTACACTTCGATGCCAGGGCTGGGCTCGGCCGGGAGCGCGCCGATGGCCTCGTCGCGGTGCTCGAGGGCGGTCCGCACCAACGCTGCAGTGCTTCGCTCGTCGGGGTTGAGCCGGCGGAGTTCGCTCCCGTCGAAGGTGATCGTGAGCTCGTCCCGGACGATGAGATGCGTCCGGACGTCCTCGCGGATCCCGTGGGAGGTGACGAACGAGGCGGTGATCGATCGACAGAGCGCGTCGAGGCGTCCGGCCCCGCCCGCGAGGTCGTCCAGCGAGAAGTCGGGGTCGGTCGGGACGTCGTGGCCGATGCAGACGAACTGGCGCATACCGGTACGCGGCGGTCCGGGGAGATAGCCGCCACGGTTCGCGGCAACCGGTCGCCGTCGACCGCCCGCCTCGGATCGAGAGCACAGCTGTCGCGTCTGTAGCCCGCGAATACCGGCGACCCGCGCCGCCGTCGTGCGGTGTTGTCCCCGCCGTAACGCTGCATAGGCATGGCCAACCGTTTCCGTCCTCTCGGGAGTGCAATGCTACTATGGCGAAATCACAGTCGTCAGCGATAGACGGCGAAGATACGCAGTTGCTCGCGATCCTCGAGGGGCGACCGTGTCCGTACTGCTCGGACGGTGAACTCGAGCGCGGACGCTACAAGGACAAACGAGCGGCGGTCTGCGACAGCTGCGACACGCCCCACGCCCAGCTGTGGCAGCCGGGCGAGTAAGCGACCGAACTGCGCCCGCGGAATCCCGCGAGCGATCCGGACGCCGTTGGTACTATTTTTGTCGAGTCACGCGAAGCGCAGCCGGTCGAGCCGACCGCGCGAACGCAGTAGAATAGCCGATACCGAGACGTTACGACGTCTGTCCCTCGGTCCGTCACCGCGATCGCGATCCGGAGTAATCGTGGCCGACGATCAGGGCGAGGGCGTGGATCGCGAGGAGACCGACGACCAGCGAGAGGGAGCCGGCGGAGTCGATGCCGGAGAGAAAGACCGGGAGGTAGGCGACCGGCAGCAGGGTGCCGATCCAGAACCCGACGGCGGTGACGGAGTTTCCGAGGTGCATCGTCGGGACCTAGCGCATCGACTCGAGCGAGACGAACCCGTCGTCGTAGGCGACGATCCAGGCGGTGTCCAGTTTCTCGTCGCTCGCCTCCCGCGGGAAGATCGCACACTCGTCGGGGGCGTCCTCGTTCTCGATCGTGACGTGATCGAGGTCGGTCAGCGATGCGTCGGTCGGTCGGGCGGTGTCGGCGTCGGGAGTCATACGTGACAGGCGATGGGTGATCGCGCTACCGATAGCTACCGGAGTCTCACCTATTGTTATCGACCCGCTAAACCCCACTGCCTGTTGATTACGGCCAGTTGACTCCCAGTTCAACGCAGTCGTTCACGAATTCGAGACTGAAACTGAATCTGACCTGTACGGGCCGGCTACACCGGATTATCGTCCCGACACCGTCGATTGCGCTCGTCTAGGCAGTCGTTTCAAACGGTTTTGGTTGTTCATCGTCTCGACAGAACCGGTCGCTGGTTCCCGACCCCCACCCGCCTCAGTTGGCCGACGGTCGCTCCCCGAGCGTCAGCGAGACCGTGGTCTCGTCGCCGTAGCGCCAGCGCTCGATCTCGATCGTATCCCCCGGACTGGTCCGCAAGGCGAGGTGGCTCGAGAGCGCGTGGCGGTCGGGGATCGGCTCGCCGTCGATGGCGTAGATGACGTCGCCCCCGACGGGGATCGAGTCGCGCGGGCGGGGCGTTGCGGCCCGGAGGACGCCGTCGGCCGGGTCACCGGATTCGACCCCCGTGACGATGACGCCGGTCGCCTCGGGGAGGTCGTTGGCCTCGGCGATATACCGGTCGACGGTTGCGAGGGTGATCCCCATGTAGGAGTGGTCGTAGGTTCCGGTCTCGATCAGCGAGGGGACGACTCGACTCGCGACCGCCGACGGGATCGCGAAGCCGATGTTGTCCCCGCCGCCGGCGGTGATGACGCCAGCGACTTCGCCGTCCAGGTTGACCAGCGGCCCGCCGCTGTTGCCGGGGTTGACCGCGGCATCGGTCTGGATCGCGTTCGAAAACGAAAACGTCCGGTCCGGCATGTCGAGCGTACGATTGACGCCGCTGACGATCCCCTTCGACATGGAGCCCTCGAACCCGTAGGGGTTGCCGATCGCGAGCACCTCCTGACCGACGACGGAGCGCTCGGCGGCCAACTCGAGGGGCGTCGCCTCGTCGGGGACGTGATCGACCTTCAGGACGGCCAGGTCGCTGTAGAAGTCGGCGCCGACGATTTTGGTGGCCGACCAGTCGCCGTTGATGTACTGGAGGTCGACGGTGTCGGCGCCGGCGACGACGTGCTCGTTCGTGACGAGGTGGGTGTCGTCGACGAGAAAGCCCGAGCCCTGGCCGCCGCTCCGGTCGCCACCGTACGGGCTCCCGGCGCCTAGCGCCCGCACCTGTGCGACCGAGTCGATGACCGCCTCGTAGACGTCGGTGTACGTCGAGCCGTCCGCGCGCTTGTCGGGATCGATCTCCTGCGAAATCGAGTGCGAGGACGAGCCCTCCATCGAGTCGCTGGCGGTGGGCTCGGTACAGCCGGCGACGGCGCCGACGAGGCCGGTACCGGCGAGCGCGAGGAACTCGCGACGATCCGGGGTGTGTCCGTTCATAGCCGAGGCTAGCACTCGACCCATTTGAACGTCCGGGCCACTTGAGAGTCTGCTTATCGATACCCTCCTCCGAGAGGGAATGACGCGCCGGCCGCGGGAACGATCCGAGCGACTCTCCCCACCGACGGACCGAAGGGAAAACGTGTTACCCGCGGCCGCCCGATTCCCGTGATATGATCACGGAAGACGCCCGCGCGCTGCTCGAGACGGGGCCGGTCTGTGACTCCTGTCTCGGTCGCCCCTTCGCCGAGCGGAGCTTCGGACTGACCAACGCCGAGCGCGGCCGGGCGCTGCGGACGACGATCGCGATGGAAGACGACGCCGACTTCGAGCCCGACGACCCCGCCGACTGCTGGGTCTGCGAGGGGTACTCGGGCACCGTCGACGCGATCGCCGAGACCGTCGTCGACGCCCTCGAGGACGCCGATTTCTCGACCTATCAGGTCGGGAGCCGCGTCCCGCCGTTGGTCGAGGAGAACGATCGGCTCCTCCGCGAGGACGCCGGCCTCGAGCCGGATGTCGGCGAGGCGTTCAAACGAGAGATCAACCGCGAGGTCGGCCGTCGCGTCGGCGCGAAGACCGGCACCGACGTCGACTTCGACCGCCCCGACGTCCTCGGGATCGTTGACCTCGAGGCGTTCGATCCCCTCGAGGCCCTCGAGGCCGAGACGGTGACGAGCCACGCGGTCGATATCCAACTCAACCCCGCCTTCGTCTACGGCCGGTACCGCAAACTCGAGCGGGACATCCCCCAGACCGAGTGGCCCTGCCGTGAGTGTGGCGGCAGCGGAACCCAGTTGAGCGACGACGGCGAGGAACCCTGCGACTACTGCGGCGGTTCGGGCTACATGTACGACACCAGCGTCGAACAGGTCGTCCGCCCGCACGTCGTCGAGGCGATGGACGGCGACGAGGGAACCTTCCACGGCGCGGGCCGCGAGGACGTCGACGCCCGGATGCTCGAGGAGGGGCGACCGTTCGTCCTCGAGGTCAAACGTCCCAAAATCCGCGACCCCGACCCGGAGAAGCTCGAGCGCGAGATCAACGACGCCGCCGAGGGGAGCGTCGAGGTCGAGGGCCTCCGACTCGCGACCTACGAGATGGTCGAGCGCGTCAAGGAACACGACGCGAGCAAGCGGTACCGCGCCGACGTCGAGTTCGCCAACCCCGTCGACGAGGCCGACTTCGAGGCCGCCCTCGAGGAACTGTCGGGCACGAACGTCCAGCAGGACACCCCCCAGCGCGTCGACCACCGGCGGGCCGACCTCACCCGCGAGCGGACCGTCTACGACATCGACGGCGAGCTCCGGTCGCCGACCGAGGCCGAGGTCCGCCTCCACGGCGAGGGTGGACTGTACGTCAAGGAACTGATCAGCAGCGACGACGGCCGCACGGAGCCGAGTCTGGCCGGCCTGCTCGAGACCGACGCCGAGGTCACGGCGCTGGACGTGTTCGGCGTCGAAGGCGAGGACGAACCGTTCGAACTCGAGGAGTACTTCCTCGACGAGCCGCGGGACGACGGCGAGGCGGCCTCGGCGGACGCCTGACGGGAGCGGTTGCCGACAGCGAATCTTCTTCGAGTCGCGACCGAACAGCGCAACGGTTTAGCCGTCGGCGACGGATCCTCGAGGCATGCCATTCGGCGTCGACGAAGCCGGTAAGGGACCCGCGCTCGGATCGATGTTCGCCGCGGCGGTCCACTGCGAGGATCCAACGGCGCTCCCCGACGGAATCGCGGACTCGAAGCGACTCAGCCCCGAGCGCCGCGAGGAACTGGCGGCGGCGATCCGCGAGGACGACGGGATTCGCGTTGGCGTCGCCGAGATCACGCCGGCGCGAATCGACGATCCGGAGACGGACATGAACTCGCTGGCGGTGGCGGCCCACGCGGAAGCGATCGACGGCGCTCTCGAGGCCGACGCCCTCGAGACGGCACCGATCACTGGCCTCTGTGACGCCTGCGACACCGACGCCGAGCGGTTCGCTCGTCGCGTCACTGACGCCTGTACGGACCTGTTCGCGGACGCGTCCAGCGCCCTCGAGATCAATATCGAGGCCCGCCACGGGGCCGACGACGAGTCGCCGATCGTCGGTGCGGCAAGCGTCGTCGCCAAGGTCGAGCGGGACGCTCACGTCGCCGCCCTCGCTGACGAGTACGGCCCCGTCGGCAGCGGCTACCCGAACGATCCGAACACGCGCGAGTTCCTCGAGTCCTACGTCGGCGAGTACGGCGACCTGCCACCCTGTGCCCGCGAGTCGTGGTCGACCTGCGAGGATGTGCTCGCCGAGGCCCAACAGACCGGCCTCGGCCAGTTCTGAGCGTCGACTGGCGCGCTCGACTAGCGGTGATCGCGCTCGCGGTCGCGCCTACCGCCGCCTGACCGTCCTCGGTCGCGTCCATCGATTCACGTCGAGACCGGGACATCGTTCGAACACTATACATTCGAAAATATTTAATTCACGTAATATAATATCAATGCGATGTTTCGATCGATCGTAACTGGGATCGTGGATGTGCTGCTCGGACGACTGGCTGTCTTCCTCGCACTGTTCGTTCCGGTGCTGGGCGTCGGACTCATGCTGGCCGTCGGGACGGACGCGCTCGTATCGCTGGGCCTCTCGAGGGAGATCGCCGGCTCGATCACCGCGGCGGTCGCCACGGTGGGAAGCATCGCCGGACTGGCCGCGTTTGGATACTATCTGATCGACTGGTAGCGACCGGTGATCCGGACCGATCGTTCCGGTCTCGGTACGTGTCGACCGTTTTATATCATCGCTCGCACCACTCTCGAGCATGCTCGACGTGGTCGGCCTGCTCGCGCTCGCCGTCGTCGGAACGGCCGTCGTCTGGAAGGGAAGCACGTGGCTCGAGACGTCCGCGAACCGCCTCGCTGCGGGGTACGGCGTGCCAGCGGTCGTCCAGGGAGCGATCATCGCCGCCGCTGGCTCGAGCATGCCCGAACTGGTGAGCGTGCTCGTCTCGACGCTGTTACACGGCGAGTTCGAGGTCGGTATCGGGACGATCGTCGGCTCCGCGGTGTTTAACCTGCTGGCGATCCCGGCCGTGTCGGTCCTCGCGGCCGACGGTGACGGGATGTCGACGGGCCGGGATCTGGTCTACAAGGAGGCGCTGTTCTACATGCTCGCGGTCGCCTCCCTGCTGTTGACGTTCTCGCTGGCGGTCATCTACTACCCGGTCGCGGGCGCGGGGCTTCAGGGGGACGTTACGCGGCCGCTCGCGCTGTTTCCGCTGGTCCTGTACGGACTCTACGTCTTCACCCAGTACCTGGACACCACCGAGGACGAGACGGCGGCGGACACCGACGTCGCCATCGGGCGGGCCTGGCTCTGGTTCGGGCTCGGACTGGTACTGATCATTGTCGGCGTCGAGGGGCTGGTCCGGGCCGCGGTCGGGCTGGGCGAGGCCTTCGGCACCCCCGCGTTCCTCTGGGGGATGACCGTCGTCGCCGCGGGCTCGAGCGTCCCCGACGCGTTCGTCAGCGTCGCCGCCGCCCGGTCGGGTCGATCCGCAGTCAGCCTCGCGAACGTGCTGGGGAGCAACGTCTTCGACCTGCTCGTCGCGGTGCCCGCGGGCGTGCTGGTCGCCGGCACCCTGTCGATCACCTTCACGCACATCGTCCCGATGATGGGCTTTCTGATCCTCGCGACGATCGTCTTTTTCACCATTATTCGAACCGATATGCTGCTCTCGGAGCGCGAGGCGCAGTTGTTGCTCGGTCTCTACGGCCTGTTCGTCGTCTGGCTAGTCCTCGAGAGCGTCGGCGTGACGACCGTCGTCCCGACGTGAGCCGAAGGAGGCGACTCGACGAGATCCACGCCGACGTTCCGCTGCATTTGCAGGCGCCCCGCTATTGTCGTTGGGCGGATCAATTGCAGTGTTCAATATGCCAGTCTGCACTAACTGCGAGAACCCAGTTTCTCTCGACTTCGAGCGCGCCTACGGCGAGGACGGAACGGTCGAGTGGTGTCCGCGGTGTCGAGACGGAACGTGAATACGGGCGACTCGTTTCTGTCGGCCCCACAATTGCTACCCATCCGCGTCGAGCGAAGCGTCGGCTAGCCGGTTCGCGTCTCGAGTGATCCGCACAGGACACAGTCTTTCACCGCACGTCTCTACGTCAGGAGTCAAAGGGCCTCGAGTGAAACCGATACCCGTTGAAAGCCGATATCCGCTGAAGACCGATCTCCGCTAAAAAGACCGCTGCGTGTCTGTCTGCGCTACTTGTCCGTCAGCAGCCGCTGGAGGATGTCCCCGTAGGCGGGTCGGGTGATGAGCACGCCGACGAGCACGCCGAGGATGGTGATGATGGCGAACCCGCGCAGATCCCCGAGGCTCAGGACGGCCAGCGGCGACATGGCGATGACCGTCGTCGCCGCGGCGGCGCCGATGACCCAGAACGCCTTCCGGAAGCGGGATTCGAACACCCGCCTCGAGCTGACGTCGCCCTGGTCCATCACCTCGTCGGCGATGATGACGAGGTCGTCCACCCCGGTCCCGACCACGGCGATGAAGCCGGCGACGTGAGAGAGATCGAGCGGCATGCGTATCAGCGCCGCGAAGCCGAGCAGAATGATCACCTCAGACATCGCGGTGACGATCATCGGCGCGGCGACGCGGGGGTTCCGATAGCGCAGGAAGACGACGCCGCTGACGGTGATCACCGCCAGCGCGCCGATTACCAGCGAGTAGAGTTTGAACTGGTCGGCCAGCGCCGGGGACAGCGAGTAGGTCTGGGCCTCGCCGAAGTCGAGCGGCGCGGGCAGCGAACCGGACTGGAGATTCACCGAGAGCGTCTGCGCTTGCTCGAGGTTCTGTGCGCCCATCTGGAACGAGGGATCGTTCTCCCAAGAACCGGCTCGCATCGAACTCGCCAGATCGGGGCCCATGGAGTGGGCGTCGACGACCTTGCCGTCGATGACCGTCAGGAGACAGTATCGCTCTCCCTCGTGGTCGAAGTTGATGCTCTCGCCGTCGCCGCGGAGCCCGCACTGACCAACCCCCTCGTCGGTGAAGCCGAGTTCGTTCAACCGCGACTGGAACTCCGGCGCGGCGTTGCTGTCGACCTGAACTGGAACGATATCGTTTCCGTTCCTGTCGGTCGTCGGCGGATCGACGTTCTCGATATCGTCGCCCGACAGGATCGTCTCGTTCTCCTGGGTACCGTTCTCTGGGTAGTAGGCCTGCACTTCGACGATCCCTCGCTCGCCGAGCAGGCTTCGGAGCTCGTCGGCGTCCATGTCCGGCGCCTCGGTGACGATGTAGTAGCCGCCGCCGAGTCTGGCCGACTCGTAGACGTTTCCGCCCGAGAGGCCGGCCGCGTTGATCCGCGACTGGATCGTATCGACCATCTGCTGGCGCGTCTCCGGCGTCACGCCGGTGCGGATGTCATCGTCGGGATCGACCTCGACGCCGGCCTCGGCGAGCGCGGCGGCGAACTCCTCCTCGCTCACGTTCTCGGTGAACAGCTCGGCGTGGGCGTTCCCGTCGTCGTCGACGCTGACGCGGACGTTCCCCGTCTCGAGGCCGGTTTCGTCGTACAGCGTTCGCTCGATTTCAGTCAGTCGCTCCTGATCGACGCTGCCGTCGTCGCTGACGGCGCCGGCGTCGATGTTCTCGGCGGTCATTCCGGTGACCGGGGCGCTGATTCGCGTCCCGCCCTCGAGGTCGAGCCCGTACTCGAGGTTCGTCGCCCCGCTGTCCTGGGTCTCGACGTAGTCGTTGCCCCCCATGACGCCGCCGGGGACGAACAGGGAGACCATCGAGCCGGTGATGAAGACGACCAGCAGCAGTAGCCGCCAGTGATTTTTGACGAACGCGACCGGGCCGGTCATGATCGAATCCCCTCGAACTTGTACCAGCGAAGCAGACTCAGGTTGAGCATGTAGGTGTTCATCAGGTCGGCCGCGAGTCCGACGAAGAGGACGATCCCGATCGACGAGAGCAACTCGACGCCGAACAGTCCCGCGGCGATGCCCATGACGAGCATCGCCGCCATCGACGTCACCGTCATCGTGATCCCGGTCCGCATCGCGCGGTGGGTGCTCTCGTAGAAGTCACCCTGGCGGCGCAGGATGTGGTTGTTCAACAGGATGTCGGAGTCGACCGAGTAGCCGATCAACATCAGCAGTGCGGCGACGGTCCCCAACGACAGCGAGATGTCGGCGACCGTCATGAACGCCAGCGGGATCATTAGGTCCGAGAACGCGGAGAGGACGATGGCGATCGACGGCACGAACGTCCGGAACAGCAGGAAGGTGATGACGCTCATCCCGACGAAGGCGACGGCGATTCCCAGCAGCGCCGTCTGCTGGGTCTGTTGGCCGAAGCTCCCCGAAACCGTCGACTCGAGCTGGACGACGTCGTTATCGCCGTCCTGCTCCAAGTTCTCCTCGGCCTGCTGGCTCAGCGACTCGAGGTCGGTCGAGGTGAACTGGACGACGTACTGGTTCTGGGAGTCGGGCGCCGAGACCGACTGAATCGACTCGGGCTCCTCGTCGAAGGCGTTCGCGATCTCCTCCTGGGAGGAGGTCGTCTGAATAGTCAGTTCGGAACCGCCGGCGAAGTCCATCCCCAGCGGCACCGGCGTGCCCGTCATGAGGAACGTGCCGGTGAGAACGAGCAATGCAACCGCGAGTACCGCAAGCGGCACCGCCGCGAGTTGGCGGTTGCTGTACCGGGAGTAGGGAAGCTCCGGTACGTCGAAATACCCCATATACTCGACCACTGGTGGGCCCCTGAGGTAAGCCTTCTCAATTTCTGCAGCATGTTTCAACCGTATCGGGGATGAGAAATACCGTAGGCTGAAGCCGCTCGAGTCCCTCCGGTCGGGTATCATGACCGAGTCCGACCAGCAGTCCGGAGTCGCGGACGACCGATCCGATCGCTCGGACGCGGCGAGCGCCGGACGTGTCGTGGTCTCGTACCCGGCCGCCCTCTCGGAGGCGGGTCGCCGGCAACTCGAGAAGCGGTCGTTCCGGTCGTACCTGCACAAGACCCGTGACGAGGCTCGCGAGGGCGACGTCTGGGAGGAGTTCGTCGGCGTCGGCTGCGGGACCACGCGGGACGTGTCGCTGCGGGTCGAACGCGTCGACGGCGGCGCCGAAATCACCGACGAAACGGCGATCGGCTACGCGTCTCGCGACGACGGCGAACTCGAGGACGGGTGAGACGTCCGGGACCGAACTGCGCGAACCGGGCGTGAGGACTCGGCGAGCGCTTCAGTCGGGCAAGTACCGCACGCTCAACACGCCGTCGTCGGCCGACCGACGGACCTCGACGCGGACCGCCTCGAGTCGGGCCGCTCGCGCGATGGTCTCCTCGTCCTCGAGGATGTCTTGAGCCGCCGACTCCACCTCGGCTTCGGGAACGCGAAAGACGTGAATCTCGCCGGTGCCGGCCCGTTCCTCCTGAATCAGGTCGCCGACGTCGGCGTCGGCGGCCAGCTCCGTCGCGTGCTGAGTCGGTGCGAGGTCGCTGTCGACTAACTCGATCGATCGTCGGTCGTCGACGTCGATCACTTCCCAAGTGACTTCGAGAGGCGGTTCGGGGGCGACGGTCGCCTCGATGACGTCGTGGACTTCGAGGCCGGGGTTCGAGCCGAGCGTGTGGACCTGTGCGGTCTCGACGTCGCGGACGACGGCCGACTCGCTCTCGGCGTGGGTGACGACGAACGTGCTCGTCTGTTCGGTCATGAGCGGTCGTAGCGGGCGGATCGGTTTCCGGGTTTCGGCTTTCGGTCGGGATCGGCGACGCGAACGGCCGCTCTCCCTTCGCGCTCGCTCGAATCGGGGGCGCCCATTCACCCGGTTAATCAAAAGCCATCTGCGTGTGAAAATGACGTGGGTACAACCGTATCTACGCCAAATTTCTGCTCGCATATGGAAGCGATACAGAACCAACTGTTCGATGCACTGTCGGACGAGCGACGGCGGCGAATACTATACGTCTGCCTCAGGCGAGAGGGGCCGATCAACATCGATTCACCGCCCGACGGAGTCGACGACCAGTACGACGCGGCGGTCGAGCGACGCCACGTTCACCTCCCCAAATTGGCGGAGTACGAGTTCATCGAGTGGCATCGGCAGGCGAGCACCGTCACGAGGGCCCCCGATTCGCGGAGATCGAACCGATGTTGCGATTGGTGGCCGACAATCGAGAGCTCCTGCCGGCGACGGTGAAATAGCGGGCCGATTCCTATCGGAAAGAATCTGGAATAGTACATGTCCACGTTCACTCATCAGTGCAGCGCTGTCGAACCGGTCGATATCCTGTTCGTCGAAGACAACCCTCACGACGTGACCCTGCTACGGGACGCGTTCGAGAGCGTGGTGTCGGATCGAGAGACGAGACTGCACGCCGTTGTCAGCGGTAGCGACGCGATGTCGTTTCTCTGTCGGTCGGTCGAGTCCGATTCGGATTCGCCGCCGAACTTCGTTCTCCTGGACCTGAACCTGCCGTCCTACGGCGGAACCGAGATCCTCGAGGCGATCACCGCCGTCCCGCAGTTGCGGCGGCTGCCGATCGTCGTCCTCAGCGGATCGGACGATAGAAGCGATATCGCGCGCTGCTACGAGGGGTACGCGAACGCGTATCTGACCAAACCGTCGGATCTGGACGAGTTCATTTCGCTCGTCGAGACGATCGACCGATTCTGGTTCACGCAGGCGACGCTTCCATCGGCGTCGATCTGATCGGTTCGCCGCCTCGGACCGGTTACGTCCCCCTCCGGTCGATGGTCCGCAGTACCTCTTCCTGGGTTTTCCTTACTCTCTTTCTCTCGGCTCGCTCGTCGAGAACGGCGCCTTCGCGACTCGATTCTCCCCGCTGAATCTTCTCGAACCGGTCGATACGAGCCGACCGCACGCTCGAACGCCGTCCCGGTGCTGCGCGTCCCGGGGAGCGTCGCCAGATCGGCCCGCCTCGTCACACGAGCGGTGTGACTCTCGGACGAATGGACAGTGAAACGTTCGTGAACGACCACTCAGATAACTGATGGAAAACGGCGGGCCCCGACGTGGTTGGGCCAGAACGGGGCCGCCACTGTCACCTACCGAACGTGCACTCAAGTAGTTTGTGTGATAATCTGGGTGAATTGTATATTCTACCTGTTCCCCCAGTGAAAATAGGGGCGCAGTCCACGAACGCGAATTCTTTTCCATCCACGCATCCTAGTCCGCGTGTTCGGTTATCCGAATTCGTGGTTGGGCCATGACACAGGACGAAACAACGGTAGAGGCGATTAGTCTGTTGCAGGACCTCGGCCTGCAGGAGTACGAGGCACGCTGCTTTATGGCGTTGAACAAACTCCCCAACGGAACCGCAAAGGAGATCCACGAGATCTCCGACGTTCCGCGGACGCGGGTGTACGACGCGATCCGGGTCCTCGAGTCTCAGGGGCTGGTCGAAGTCCAGCACTCGAGTCCCCAGCGGTATCGCTCCGTGGAGATCACCGAGGCGACGCGGATTCTGCGTGAGAGGTACAACGATCGGATCGACACGCTCGAGCGGTATCTCGAACAGACGGACGTGGAGGAGGCTGGAGACGACGATCACCTCCAGGAGATCTGGTCGCTGAGCGGCCACGAGGCGATCGAGTCGCGGACGCTCGAACTGATCGGGAACGCGGAGTCGGAGATCGCGCTGCTCGTCGTCGACGACGACGTCCTCTCCGAGGCGCTGTTCGACGGCGTCCAGCAGGCGATTCAGCGGGACCTCACCGTCGTTATCGGCGGCCAGACGCCGGCGACGACGACGACGCTGAAGACGCGACTCCCCGAGACGAGCGTGTTCGAAACCGAAATGGAGTGGCTCACCGGGAGCGAACTGGACGCCGAGGTCGCGATCAGCCGAATCCTGCTCGTCGATCAGGAGACGCTCCTGATCGGCACCTACTACCCCGCCGCCGGCGGCGAGGCGAAGGAGCAGGCCGTCTTCGCCAAGGGGCTCCAGAACGGCGTCGTGGTACTCCTGCGCCGACTCGTGACCGCCGGCCTGTCCGCGATCAAAGACCCCGGGAAGTGAGTCCCGACGACGGTCGGTCGCTGACGGAACGCCTTTACCGCAGGCGGTCGCCGTCTCTCGTATGAACGTCGACATCGGTAACGCGCTCGCGTCAGTCGCGTCACCGGGCGCCTCGAGGGACTCCCTCGAGCGCCTGGACGAACAGGTCGCGGACGCCCACGAGCGCA
The DNA here is from genome assembly GCF_000025325.1 of Haloterrigena turkmenica DSM 5511. Lineage (NCBI taxonomy): Archaea > Methanobacteriati > Methanobacteriota > Halobacteria > Halobacteriales > Natrialbaceae > Haloterrigena > Haloterrigena turkmenica. The sequence goes on from NC_013743.1 coordinate 771,376, forward strand.
TCGTCGCGGGAATGGAAAATGCAGAGCACGGCTACGAGGCGCTGAACCTCCCGGAGCGGACCGATCCCGACGAGATCCGGGCGGCGGTCGAACCGGTCGCCGACAGCGAGGCGCTGATCACCGTCGGCATCGGCGGCAGCGCACTCGGCGCGGCGACGATCACGGACGCGCTCGCTTCGGAGAGCGACACCGAAGCCGTCTACCTCGACAACGTCGACCCCGCTTGGGTGTCGAACCACCTCGAGCGACTGCCCCTCGAGGAGACGGCGATCAACGTGGTCTCGCGGTCGGGAACGACGGCGGAGACGCTGGCGAACTTCCTCGTCGTCCGCGACGCCTTCGAGGCCGCGGGCGTCGACTGGACCGAACGCACGATCGTGACGACCGGCGAGTCCGGCCCGCTCCGGAACCTCGCGGACCGTCACGACCTGCCGTCGCTGAAGGTCCCCGACGGCGTCCCCGGCCGCTTCTCGGCGCTGTCGGCGGTCGGTATGGTCGCGGCGGCCGTCTGCGGCCACGATCTCGAGGCGCTGCTTGCCGGCGCCGCCGCCGAGCGCGAGAGCCTGACCGGCTCGCTGTTCGACTGCCCGGCCTACGCCTACGGGGCGACGGCCTACGCGCTCGACCAGCGCGGCGCGGGCATTAACGCCATGGTCCCCTACGCGGAGTCGCTGGAGACCTTCGCCGAGTGGTTCGCCCAGCTGTGGGCCGAGAGCCTCGGCAAGGACGATCTGGGCCAGACGCCGGCGCGGGCGCTCGGCGTGACCGACCAGCACTCCCAGTTGCAGCTCTACCGGGCCGGCCAGCGAGACAAACTCGTCACCTTCGTCTCGCCGGGCGAGACCGACGACCGACCGATCCCCGACACCGACGTCGACGAACTGGCGTACCTCGGCGATTCGACGCTCGGCGAACTGCTCGAGGCGGAGTTCGAGGCCACGGAGGCCAGCCTCGCTGCGGCCGGCCGGCCGAACGTCCGGCTTGAACTCGAGACCGTCGACGAGTACGAACTCGGCGGCCTCCTCTACGGGATGGAGGCCGCCTGCGTCCTCGCTGGCGAACTGTACGGCGTCAACACGTTCGAGCAGCCGGCCGTCGAGTGGGCCAAGAAGGCCACCCGCGGCCTGCTCGGTGGCGGAGACTTCGAGGAGGCCGACGCCGTCGCCGAGAAGACCGAGCTTCGAATCGGGCGATAGGCCGGATCCGGTCCCGGACCCGGCCCCAGCCCCATTGCGGTGCGCCTATGGGTTCGCGCTCGAAGACTCACGTATGAGCGATCTCACCCGGACCGCCGACGGCGACGGTGACGCCGGCTCGGCCGCGTCCGACGTCGTCCCGACCGTCGGAACCGTCCTCTCGGCCGTCGTTCTCGTCGCGCTCTTGTTGCCGGTCCGCCGCGGCGTCGACGCCCCCGCGGTCTGGCTCGCGGCGGTCGGCGCCCTCGTCGCCACGGCCGCCTTCGTCGGTCGCCGCCACGGCCTGCTCGAGCGACGCGTCGCCGGGCCGGTCGCCGCCGGCGGGAGCCTCCTCGTCGTCGCCCTGTCGGGATACGCGATCACCCGGGGCGTCCTGGGATCGGTCGTCGTCCCCGGCCTCGAGGGGTCGGTCTCGCTGCTGTTCGTCGCGTTGGTCGCCGCGATCGGTGCGGTCGGTATCGCCGTCGCCGATCGCGGCGGCGTCTCGGGTCCGGGATTGTACCGCCGGCTCGCACGGACGGTCGAGATGTGCATACTCGCCGTCGTCGGCCTGTTCAGCCTGTCGATCGCGACAGTGTTCCTCTCGCTGCCGGTGACCACCCTCGTCGGCGAACCCACGCCGCTCCAGCAGTCGTTGGTCGAGTACCCCGCCTACGCGCTCGGCCTCGGCGGGGTCGCGGCGGGCTACCTGGCCTACCGCGGTCACGATCGGTCGTTCATCGACCTCGAGCGACCGACGCTCCGGACGGTCGGCTGGATCGTCCTCGGACTCGTCTTGCTGTTCGGCGTGAACATCGGCATCTCGCAGGTCATGACGGCGCTGGGCATCGACGCCTCGGACCACACCACGACCCAGCGGCTGGCCGAGAACCCCGAACTGGCGATGGTCGCCGTCCCGTCGATGCTCCTGTTCGTCGGACCGTTCGAGGAGCTGTTCTACCGAAACGTGATCCAGAAGAGCCTCTACGAGCAGTTCTCCCGGGCCGGCGCCGTCCTCGTCGGGAGCCTCGTCTTCATGATCGTCCACTTGTTCGCCTACGCGACCGCGGGACCGGGTGCGATGCTCGCGAGCCTCGCGCTGGTGTTCGCGCTCGGGCTGATCCTCGGGACGATCTACGAACGGACGGACAACCTGCTGGTGCCCGCGCTGGTCCACGGCTGTTATAACGCGTTGCTGTTCGTCGAATATCTCGTGTGAGAAAGCCGGGTGCCGACGGCGATTGCCCAATTACGACGGGTTCTTCCGGGCCAGTTCCGAGCCACAGATCGGACAGCGGTCCTTCTGTTCGTCGAACTCGCGACCGCAGCCCTGACACTGGTAGCGCCAGTGGCGCTGTTCGTCGATGCCCTCGCGGGCGATCACTTCCACGTCGACGTTCAGCTTCTCCGCGACGTTTTGCATCGCGTAGTCGTCGGTGACGAGCGTTCCGTCGAGTTCGAAACTCGCCGCGACGAGGCGAACGTCGGTGTCGGAGAGGACGTCGAGATCGCCCGATTCGCGGGCCGCGCGCTGGACTTTCTCGGTGGTGTCGTCGTTGGGAATGTGGATGTGCATCCCCGAGCCCTCCATCGCGTCGTAGCGATAGGCGCTCTCGTCTTCGAGTTCTTCGCGGACGAGGGGGATGGTCGCAGTCTGTTCTGTCGTGTGAAAGTCGTGGATAAACGCCGAGGAGTCGAGAACGTACATACCGTTAGCGCTGGACGACGATGTAGTCTTTGACCGCCTGAACGCGGTTGACGGGGACGAGGAATCGGCCCGCGTCGTCGACGTCGAAGTCGACCGTTCGCGGGGAGATTTCGTTATCGGGATCGATAACGAGATCGTGGAGTTTACCGGATTTGAGGTCCATGGTGATGTTGTAGAGCAATCCGAGCTCGGTGCCGTCGGAACCCATGACGGACTTCCCCGAGAGATTTTCAGCGAGTATATCGCTCATGCGTACCCGTACTTACTAATCGGTATTAAAGTCCACGGGGTCGACAGCGAGCCGCCGTTTCCGCCCTCGTTGTACCGCTCGAGGGCCGTCCGGTCGCGTCGATTCAGACGAACTCAGTTTCGCGTCGAGCGACCAGCCAGACCGGCGATCGAGCGCGGATGACGATGGGTTTAACTACCGCTCTACCGACCCCTTAGATAAGACCTTCTCGGGTGGTTCACCATGTCGAATACGGATACGCACGACCCCACATCTCTCAGAACGCCGATCGTCGCCGTCCTCGGACACGTCGATCACGGCAAGACCAGTCTCCTCGACAAGATACGCGGCTCCGCGGTGATCGAGGGCGAAGCGGGCGCCATCACTCAGCACATCGGCGCGACGGCCGTCCCGCTGGACATCATCTCCACGATCGCGGGCGACCTCGTCGACCCCGACGACTTCGACCTGCCCGGCCTGCTCTTTATCGACACGCCGGGTCACCACTCCTTTACGACGCTTCGCTCGCGGGGCGGCGCGCTCGCTGACATCGCGATCCTCGTCGTCGACGTCAACGACGGCTTCCAGCCCCAGACGCTGGAGGCGCTGGACATCCTCAAACGCTCCCAGACGCCTTTCATCGTCGCGGCGAACAAGATCGACACCGTCCCCGGCTGGTCGGTCAACGAGGACACGCCGATCAACGACACCTACGAGTCCCAGTCCGACCGCGTCCGCCAGCGACTCGACGAGAAACTCTACGAGATCATCGGGAACCTGAGCGACGAAGGGTTCTCCGCCGACCTCTACTGGCGGGTTCAGAACTTCCAGCGCAACGTCGGCGTCGTCCCCGTCTCGGCGATGACCGGCGAAGGCGTGCCGGACCTGCTGACCGTGATGATGGGCCTCTCCCAGCGGTACATGAAAGAGGAGATGGAGATCGACGTCTCCGGCCCCGGCGTCGGCACCGTCCTCGAGGTCAAAGAGGAGAAAGGGTTCGGGAAGACGGTCGACATCGTCCTCTACGACGGCACGATCAGGGAGGACGACACGATCGTCGTCGGCGGACAGAACGATCCGATCGTCACCGAGGTCCGCGCGCTGCTCCAGCCCCGCCCGCTCGCGGAGATTCGAACCGAGAGCCGCTTCGAGAACGTCGACGAGGTCGGCGCCGCGGCCGGGATCAAGGTCGCCGCGCCCGAACTCGGTGACGCGATGGCCGGCGCACCGGTCCGAGTGGTCCGCGACCGGGACCTCGAGGACGTCATCGAGGAAGTCCAGGCCGAACTCGCCTCGATCGCGGTCGACACCGCCGAAGAGGGCGTCGTCGTCAAGGCCGACACGCTGGGGAGCCTCGAGGCGATGGCCGACGCGTTAGACGAGGCGGAGGTGCCGATCGTCCGCGCGGAGGTCGGCGACGTCGCGCCGCGCGACATCTCGGTCGCGTCGACGGCCGAGGACCCGAAACAGCAGGTCATCCTCGGGTTCAACGTCGACGTCCTCTCCGACGCCGAACACCGCGCCGAGACCGACGACGTGACGATCTTCACCGACGAGGTCATCTACCAGCTCGTCGAGGAGTACGACGAGTACGTCGAGGGGATCGAACAGGCCCAGCAGGACACAATTCTCGAGAACATCTCGCGGCCCGCTCGATTCCGCATCCTGCCGGACCACACGTTCCGCCAGAACGACCCCGCGGTCGTCGGCGTCGAGGTCAACTCCGGCACCGTCCAGAACAACGCCACCGTCGTGAAGTTCGAGGGCAACGAGCCCGAACGCGTCGGCCAGATCAAGGGCATCCAGGAACAGGGTGAGGACGTTGACGAGGCCCGGGCCGGTAACCGCGTCTCCGTCGCCATCGACGGCCCGACCGTCGGCCGCCAGATCGAGGAAGACGACGAGCTCTGGATCCAGATCCCCGAGAAACACGCGAAGATCTTAGAGCAGGAGCTGGCCGACGAGATCCCCGCCGACGAACTCGAGGCGCTGAACATGTACCTCGACAAGCAGCGCAGCCGGGATCCGTTCTGGGGCAAGTAGCGCCGGCGCGAACGTCCCCGTCGGAACCGACGATCGACCGGCCGCTATCCTTATCGTGACAGGTTACGTATAACTCTCATGAACCGTCTCGTCTGGCTACTCGCCACGTCGTACGTCGCGCTCGGGACCGCGCTCTTCTACGGGCTCGCGATCGACTCGACGACGGTGTTTCTCGGCGCCGCCGCGTTGCTCGCGCTGCTGGGCGTTCCCCAGTGGCTGCTCCTCTCGAGGACCGGCGGCCGAACGCGGACGCCGGAGCGGGCGCCGCGGAATCGCACCTGACGCCGAAGCTCACTCCGCGCGCTCGAGTCGCAGCCGCGCTCCGCCCTCGAGATCGGCCAGCGCGTCGCAGTCCTCGACTCGAGCGACGACGGTAACGGGCGCGGCGGCGCGCGGTTCGCCGTTCTGGCTGGCGGGTGTCTCGCCCCAGAACAGACACAGCTTCCCGCCGGCCGGCCAGTACGCGATCGCGCCCTCGGGAACGACCTCGCGGGCGTTTTCGGGCGGAACGTCGAGCGCGACGTCGAAATACAACTCGTCGCCCCAGCGGACGGCGTCGCCGCCGACCGGCAGGGCCGTCTCGAGCGCCGCCCTCGTCTCGGGGGCGTCGTCGGTCCAGTCGGCCGCCAGCGTTCGGTCGCCGACGGTAACGGTGAGGTCGGTCATGCAAGGGGGCACGGACGGACGGCCCTTCAATCCGCGCGGTCCGTTCGCCCGCGGGCGCGATGGATTCCCTCGAGGGTCGCCTCGGGGTCGTCGATCGCCGCGCGATCACAGCGCAGGTCGAGCCACCGGCGCTCGAAGACGAGTTCGTCGTCGGTCAGCCGCACGTCCGCGACGTCGTCCCACGGAACGAACGTGCTCGAGACGGATCGCTCGACGACGAGCCCGGCCTCGTGGGCGCGGATCGTCGGGGGTGTCCCCTGTTCGTTCTGCTCGAAATCGAGCCATTCGCCGCCGATGCCGTACCACTGGAGGAGAAATATGAACCCGTAGAGGACCATGAATGGACCGACGCTCAGTCCCCACGCGATCGTGCTGTAGAGGCCGCCGCCGATCGTGATCACCAGACAGGCACCGAACACGATCCCGCCGGACGTGAGGCCGGTCCGTCGCCACGTCCAGACCGCGGCGGGCTCGTCCGCCGTGATCGCGTCGATGTACCGGTTGCGGGCCATCCGATCGACGCCGTACGCCGCGACGCCGGTTAGGAGCGTCACGACGAGCGTCAGGACGACGAACCGGCCGGTCGCTTCGATCGGCGCGACGAGCGGGAGCGCCAGCGTCGCCGCGAACGCGATCGGCGGCGCGTAGCAGGCCAGTCGTCGCCAGCGGCTCCGGCCGATCCGCTCGGGCAGGCCGCGGGCCCGTCTCGTGAGGATGTGGCCGGCGATCGCGACCGCCGTCACCGTCGACGGCAGGATGCCGAGCAACGTCGCAGTGGTGACGCCGGCCAGGAGCCCCGCAGTCGCCGCGACGCCGGCCGCGACGAGGCCGACGTAGAACCCGAATCCGGCCTGAAAGCCGGTGTCCGGCTCGTCGAACTCGAGGGCTGTTCGTCGTTCGTGAGACGCCACTATATCTCGGTGTACGAACGCACAGTATAAAATAAATGTGGAAGTGAGAGGTAGCCGACACCTCCGTTCGACGATCGACGGTCCGAGACGTACAATCGGGTACTGGACGGCGTAATCGCTATCAGTACGGTCGAGACGGGGATCACGCGACGGTTTCGACCGGCGGCCCCACCGCGGCACTCATGAATTGGTTGAGCCTTCCACTAGAAGCATTAACTGGCTACTGCTGGTGGCCAGTAGTATGCTCGTTCATCTCCGGCAGTACAAGCACGAGGAGGTCCAGTTCGACGATAACAGAACGACGGGCGAGTCCCAGACCGAAGACACGGTCAACCCTGACGCGGAGGACTACTTCGGCAAAGACATGGACGAGTTCGATGTCGAGACGTGGGACACGGTCGAGTACGAGGGCGACCCGATCGAGCGTCGCTCCGTCACGATCGAGGGGGTCACCGCCGTCTCCGTCCCGCAAGAACCGACCGACGAGGACGATCCGGACCTTCCCGGGCGGACGCTCCAGTTGCGCATGGGCGGCGGCATCGAGTTCATGGAGCAGGCCGAAATCGTCGAAGTACAGGACATGGAGGTCACGGAGTCGGAGGCCGAGGGGAAGGTGTCCAAGGAGGACGATCCACAGGGGAAGGCACCCATGGACGAGGAGCCCTAGTCGCCGATAGCCCCCTTCTTTCGGTCACGGAGTAGAGCGGAACAGCCGCGATCGAATCTATCAGCGTTAGGGATGACAACGCCTATCGGAGACGGTGCGGTCCCGAAATCGTTTTCAACCGGTCGCGCGCACACTCGGTATGCCGACGGAATCGGACACTCATTATGACCCCTCACTGGGGAACAAGTTCATCTTCGTCACCGGCGGCGTCATGTCGGGACTCGGCAAGGGGATTACGGCCGCGAGCACCGGCCGTCTCCTCAAAAACGCCGGGTTCGACGTCACCGCGGTGAAGATCGATCCGTACCTGAACGTCGACGCGGGGACGATGAATCCCTACCAGCACGGGGAGGTGTATGTCTTGGAGGACGGCGGCGAGGTCGACCTCGATCTGGGGAACTACGAGCGGTTCCTCGACATTGACATGACCTCGGACCACAACATCACCACGGGGAAGACCTACCAGCACGTCATCGAGCAGGAGCGTGCGGGCGACTACCTGGGCAAGACGGTCCAGATCATCCCTCACATCACCGACGACATCAAGCGTCGCATCCGCGAGGCCGCGGAGGGCACCGACGTCTGTATCATCGAAGTCGGCGGTACCGTGGGGGACATCGAGGGGATGCCCTACCTCGAGGCCTTACGCCAGTTCGCCCACGAGGAACCCGAGGAGAACGTCCTCTTTACCCACGTCACGCTCGTCCCGTACTCGAAGAACGGCGAGCAGAAGACCAAGCCCACCCAGCACTCGGTCAAGGAGGTTCGCTCGATCGGTCTCCAGCCCGACATCATCGTCGGCCGCTGCGAGGACCGACTCGACCCCGAGACCAAGGAGAAGATCGCGCTGTTCTGTGACATTCCCACGGAAGCGGTCTTCTCGAACCCCGACGTCGAGGACGTTTACCACGTCCCGCTGATGGTCGAAGAGGAAGGGCTCGACCAGTACGTCTTAGAGCACTTCGGGCTGGCCGACGAGGCCCTCCCCGAGGGCGAACGCGCCAACCAGTGGCGCGAGATCGTCACGACCGAGAAGGAGGGGACGGTCGACGTCGCCCTCGTGGGGAAATACGATCTCGAGGACGCCTACATGTCGATCCACGAGTCGCTGAAACACGCCGGCTTCGAGGTCGGCGTCGACGTCGACGTTCACTGGGTCCCGGCTGATGAACTGGCCGACGGCCACGAGGGCCAACTCGAGGGAATGGACGGCGTCATCGTCCCCGGTGGCTTCGGAATGCGCGGCTCCGAGGGCAAGATCGAGGCCGTCCGCTACGCCCGCGAGAACGACGTGCCCTTCTTGGGGCTCTGTCTGGGCTTCCAGATGGCCGTCGTCGAATACGCCCGGAACGTGCTGGGCCTCGAGGGCGCCCACTCGGCGGAGATGGTCGAGGACACGCCCCATCCCGTCATCGACATCCTGCCGGAACAGTACGAGGTCGAGGACATGGGCGGCACGATGCGACTCGGCGAGCACACGACCGTCATCGAACCCGAGACGCTCGCCTACGACCTCTACGGCGACACCTCGTGTTCGGAGCGACATCGCCACCGCTACGAGGTCAACCCCGAGTACTTCGACGCCTTCGAGGGCGAACCGCTCGTCTTCTCCGGCACCGCGGGCAACCGGATGGAGATCCTCGAACTCGAGACCCACCCCTACTTCGTCGGGACGCAGTTCCACCCCGAGTACACGTCCCGCCCCGGCCAGCCGAGCCCGCCGTTCCTGGGACTGGTCGAGGCCGTCCTCGAGCGGTCCGAGGCCGACGACGCTGAGACCGCAGACGCGGATGCCGACACCGACGCGGAAACGGAGGTAACCCACTGATGGTAGATACCGACACGTTCGTTCCAGAAGCAGTTGCAGAGATCGGCGACGAAATCGGCGACGAAAACGCCGTCATCGCGCTCTCAGGCGGGGTCGATTCATCGGTCGCCGCCGCCCTAGCCTACGAGGCCATCGGCGACCGACTGACCCCGGTCTACGTCGATACCGGCCTGATGCGCAAGGGCGAGACCGACCAGATCCGCGAGACCTTCGACTACATGGAGTCGCTGCGGATCGTCGACGCCAAGGATCGGTTCCTCGAGGCCCTCGCGGGCGTCACCGACCCCGAGGAGAAGCGCGAGATCATCGGCGAACAGTTCATCCGCGAGTTCGAGCGCGAGGCGAAGGACGCCGACGCGGACTACCTCGTTCAGGGGACGATCTACCCCGACCGCATCGAGAGCGAGGGCGGAATCAAGTCCCACCACAACGTCGGTGGCCTGCCGGAGGTCGTAGACTTCGAGGGGATCGTCGAACCCGTCCGCGACCTCTACAAGGACGAGGTCCGCGAGGTCGCGCGCCACCTCGGCCTGGACGAAATCGTCGCCGAACGGATGCCGTTCCCCGGCCCCGGACTCGCCGTCCGCGTCATCGGCGAGGTCACCGAGGAGAAACTCGAGGTCGCCCGCCACGCGTGTCACGTCGTCGAGGAGGAACTCGAGGAGTACGAGCCCTGGCAAGCGCTCGCAGCCGTTATCGGCAAGGCGACGGGCGTAAAAGGAGACAACCGCGTTCACGGCTGGGTCGTCTCCGTTCGCTCGGTCGAGTCCCGCGACGGGATGACCGCCCGCGCACAGGAGATCGACTGGGATACTCTCCAGCGCATCCAGTCGCGAATCACCGGCCAGAACGACAACGTCGCCCGCGTCGTCTATGACGTGACCCACAAACCGCCAGCGACCATCGAGTACGAATGAGCATGGACGTAATCGTCGCCGGTCCCGACGAGGACGACATCGCCGCCGCGCTCGAGGCGGAGGGCGCCACCGTCGCCCGCCTCAACGGCGTCATCTCGCGGCCCGCCCTCGAGGAGGCCGGCATCGTCGACGCCGATCTGTACGTCCTGACCGACATCGGACAGGCGACGACGATTCCGATCGTCTGCGACCTCTCCGAGGACGTTCGGACGGTCGCCTACGCCCGCGATACGATCCCGGAGTTCGTCAAGGGCCAACTCGATCTCGCCGTCGACCCGCAGCTGATGGACGCCGGGATCGTCGCCGACGAACTGACCAGCTAGTCGCCGACGCGTTTTCCTCTTGCTCGGACCGGCCCGGATCGTCGCCGATCGCGTCGCCTTCGGATCGACGTCCTCCCGACGTTCACGAATAACTGTACGTTGAAGCGGGGTGTGACGATATAAACCGTCACACGGCCGAAATCGGCCGCGTAAACTGGGATTGAAATCGACGGAATCCGGGATAACCGTCGAATACCATCGCCCCCGTTGAAGTGGGTTCCGCGGCTATCGATAGTTGGAGGTCGACGGGCAGACCCCACCGAGGCATCCACCGCCTGCACCCGTGACTTCCACCCCACCCACAGCACCCTTCCCCCACCACTGCCACACCGTACCGATTCCCGGTACCGACGCAGGCCTTGCACCCGCCTGCGTCCCCACACCCTGCGGTTGGCACTCGAGGCGCCGGGGTGTTTCCGGCCCTCGGGATGGTTCTCAGTACTTCTGATTCAACAGTAGCTGTACGATCGCACCGACGGCTCCGAACCGATCCAGCCAACCGACTTACGACGACTGTAACCGCTGGAGGACCGGAATCTCCTCGAGGCGCTCCTCCTCGAGCAGGTCCCAGTCGATTCCGGACGGCTGCGCGCGGCTTTCGGGACGGATCGTCCGCTCGGGCGTGACGACGAGATCCATCGCGACGTCGTGGTCCCCGATCGCGACGGGGTCGTCGATGAGCTGCCGCTCGTGGATCGTCGTCGCGACCGTCGTCGACTCGTCGACGAGGCCGAGCCCGCGCAGGATCGCGTACTCGAGGTCGCTGTAGCCTTCCCCCTTGCCGATCCGACCCCCGTTTTCGGGCTCGCGGCTACCGCCGCTCACTGTTTCCGTGGATCGTGGATCCACGCTCACTGCCACGCTTCCCGAGACGATCAGATCGATCTCCTCGACCGCATCGGGGCCGACCTGCTCGCCGTGTTCCGAGGAGCCCGAAACCGTCGTCGCCGCGTCGTAGTCGGAGAGTTCGTCGGGATCGAGTTTCAGGAAGCACTTTTCGTCGGCGAGTCGCGGAACGGCCATGTAGACGGTCTTCCCCGCGCGCAACGCCGCCCGGCGGACGGGCAACTGGGGCGCGTCGGGGTTGGCCTTGATCGTCGTCGCGTCGCGCCACTCCGGCTTGTCGGCCAGTCGCTCGGCGGCGTCGTCCGCGCCCGCGAAGTTCGGGATCCGGCCGTGGGGCGGGAAGGGGAACCGCGCCTCGCCGCTCTCCTCGAGGTCGTCCCAGACGCGCTGGCGGATCGTCTCCTTGTCGACGCCGTCGGCGTCGGCAGTGGTGTCGAAACCGTCCATCTCACTCGCCTCCGTCGTCGGGCTCGGACGCGCGGTCCACGGTCGTTTCGCCTTCGTCCGATTTCTCTCCCTCTCCCTCGCGGTCGCGTTCGTCCCCGGTCGCTTCGCCCTCCTCGAGTGCGGCCTCGTCGACGGCCCACCTGTCCTGGGCGATGTCCTCCCGGGCGAGGCTGACGAGATTGTGGACTTCCGGCAGAATGAGTTCCTCGAGCCCCAGTCGCGCCGCGTCCTCGTTCCCGGGGAGACAGAACACCGGGGTTCCGTCGGAGACGCCGGCGATCGTCCGCGCCGCGACGACGCGAGTGCCCACCGCCTCGTAGGACAGCGTGGTGTACAGGTCCTCGAAGGCGCTCAGTCGCTTCTCGAGGAGCGGCTCGACGGCCTCGATGGTGACGTCGCTCGGCTCGATGCTGGTCGCCCCGCCGGTGACGATGACGTCGACGTCGTCGCGGTCGAGCAGCCGGGAGACGGTCGACTGGATGCGGTCGTGGTCGGCCCCGATGTGCTCCCGGGTGGCGACCTCGTGGTCGGCCTTCTTCAGCCCCGATACGATCGCCTCGCCGGCGCCGTCGGACTCGAGCGACCGGTCCGCCGCGATCGTGACGACGCCGACGCCGAGCGATCGACCGTCGATGTCGTTCCCCTCGTCGGGCGGCTGCTCGTCCGTGTCGCGTTCCTCGTCCGGCGCCGGTTCCTCGGTGGCAGCCCGCTGCCGATCCTCACTCGAGTCCGTCTCGGTCATACCCCGTCGTTCGAGAGCCGACGGGTAAAACGCTGTCACCCGCCGTCGTCCGTGGCCGTCCCGCGGTCGCTTCCGGGGAGTGGCTGCGAGGCGAGGATCGCCGGCGACAGAGTGCTGGTAGCCCAACTGTTATGGCCGGAGTCTCCGTCATACGCGAGTATGCAAGCAGTCAAGATCACCGAACACGGCGACACGGACGTCATCGAGTACGGGGAGTATCCGGATCCGGAGGTCGGCCGCGACGAAGTGCTGGTCGACATCAAGGCGGCCGCGCTCAACCACCTGGACATCTGGACGCGGCGGGGGATGCCGGGAATCGACCTCGAGATGCCCCACGTACCGGGCAGCGACGCCGCCGGCGTCGTCGAGGAGGTCGGCGCGGACGTCACTCGCTTCGAGGCGGGCGATCACGTCGCGGTCTCGGCCGGGGTCGGCGACCTGCGGATGGACGATCCAACGCTCGATCCCCGATTCCACATTATCGGCGAGCACGTCCAGGGCGTCCACTCCGAGTACGCTGCCCTTCCCGAGGACAACCTGATTCCGGTTCCCGAGGATGTCGACTGGGAAGTCGCCGGCTCGAGCTGTCTGGTCTTCCAGACCGCCTGGCGGATGCTCATCGAGCGCGCCGACCTCGAGGCCGGCGAAAAGGTGCTCGTGCTGGGCGCCAGCGGCGGGGTCGGCCACGCCGCGCTTCAGATCGCCGACTACGCGGGCGCGGAGGTCTACGCGACCGGCAGTACGGAGGAGAAGCTCGACTACGCCCGCGAGCACGGCGCCGACCACGTCTGTAACTACGAGGACGAGGACTTCGCCGACTGGGTCCTGGAGGAGACCGGCGGCCGCGGCGTCGACGTCGTCGTCGAACACGTCGGCGCGCCCACCTGGCGGGACTCGCTGAAGAGTCTCACCAAGGGCGGTCGGCTGGTCACCTGCGGCGGCACCGGCGGCGGGAATCCCGAGACCGACATCCCGCGGATCTTCTGGAATCAGCTCGAGATCATCGGCTCGACGATGGCGACGCCCGATCAGGTCGACGACGTGATGGAACTCGTCTGGGACGGCACCTTCGAGCCCGCGATCCGCGAGGAACTGCCGATGAGCGAGACGCCCCGCGCCCACGAGATCATCGAGAACCGCGAAGGGTTCGGCAAGGTCGTCGTCCGCCCCGACAGCGAACTCTGAGAACGGGACCGCGTCGACTATTCAGAGTCGGCTCGGCGCTGCCGAGACGACGCCGTTACTGTTCGGATTCATCGGACTCGAGCCACGTCTCGACTCCGTCCGCTTCGGCGGGCGACTCGAGACTCACACCGAACCGATTCGGTCGCACGCGAAATCCGTCCGGGACCGTGAGAGCTTTCACCACCGCCTCGCAACCCTCGCGTGTGACCTCGAGCGACGACGGCGGCTACGTCCACGATCCGTCCGCGTTCGACGAGGACGGAGAGCGGACGGCCGTCGCGGACGACGATTCGACCGCCGACCCGGCCCATCCCGAGTCGGTCGACCGGGAGTTCGACTGGCGCGGCTGGACCGTCGTCGGGATGATCGTCCTCACCTTCATCGTCGCGCCCGCGGCGATCACCTTCTGGCCGCCCGACGTCGGCTACCGCTTCGCGCTGCTGAGTCTGCCGCTGTTTCCCGCGGTACTGCTGGCCCTCGCCGCCGTCTGGGGCACGACGCGGCCCTGACGGACGCCGCCGAGCGGGGCAGTGTGCCGACTCTGAAAAAACGGTAGCTACGGCCTCGTGGCTGTTTTCCGGTAGGATCTGTCCTGTCCCTTCATCAGCGGGAAGTGACGGATCTGGCGACTACGAGTTCTTATACAGGACGTCGGGCCGAGTGACGGTAGCGTCGTCCACATACGACGCCGCGTCGAGAGTCGGCCACTCACCAGTCGTCGTGAGCGGTTCGATTGCGCCGTCCGTCACCAAGACCGTCCCTTCGCTCTTTGCCCCTTTCACGGTCGGATTCCATGCGTACGCCATCGGTGCTGTGACGCTCGTCTGCAGACCCGGCGTCGCGACCCACTCTCTGCTCGCGTACCCGGCCGCGCCGCCCTGGTGGTGTTCCTGCCACTCGGTCGGAAGGCCCGCTTCCCCGTACCCAGCCTGAATCGCCCGGAAGACGTCGCCGGCCGTTCTGTCCGACTGCGCGGCCGCCTGTGTCGAGACCAGCGCGGTAGCGTCGATGCGCGTCGCGATTCGATGTCGTTTTTCGAGCCACTCCGGCGGGTCGAAGGCGACCGTGCGCGTACAACTGGCGTACTCCCCGAGTCGTCGGCCGACGACGGAGACGACGACGTACTCACCGAGTTCGATGTCCCGTGGAACGGGATGACGGTACTTCCGTGCCCGCTCTCCGCCTGCCACGAGTACGACCGGATGGTCGATACCGTATTGATCGAGCGCACATTCCAGTGCGTTTGCGACCTGTTGCTCGGTATCGTCCGACTCGGTGTTTCGACAGACTCCTTCAACCGCGGCGGCCGTTTCGGCGCTCAGCGTTCGGTATCGTTCGATATCGCCGGCTGTGAGCGGCTGCCGGAGCGGGCTCGCGGTTAGCGACTCGAGCCCGGGCACGTCGAAGTCCGCGGCTGCGGGCGTCGGCGAGTGTTCTGCAACAGCGTCGCCGAGCGAATTAGCGTACCACGGGAACGTCTCGATCGTCACGTCGGGGAGTGCCGGCGTCAGGTGGCAGTCATCCGAACCGCCGCCTTCGAACCGCTCTTCCCGGACGAGCGCGCGTTCGTCGTTGTCGACGACGATAGTGAGATCAGACCCATCGTAGCCGACGGCGGCGACGCCGGTGGACGAACTCCGGTCGATGATGTTGCTTCGACCGGTGAGCCACGCGTAAGAGTCCGAATC
This sequence comes from Haloterrigena turkmenica DSM 5511, assembly GCF_000025325.1. Classification (NCBI taxonomy): domain Archaea; kingdom Methanobacteriati; phylum Methanobacteriota; class Halobacteria; order Halobacteriales; family Natrialbaceae; genus Haloterrigena; species Haloterrigena turkmenica. The sequence continues at coordinate 786,751 of NC_013743.1, forward strand.
AGCGAGCCAGACGGCCTCGAGCCCGTTCTCGTCGAGATACGCGTCCAGTCGATCGAACTTTTCCTGACGGGACTGGGTAACGTTCGAGGCGCCATCGCTCCGTGCGCCCACTGCACTACTCAGTGCGGGAATCGACGCAGCACCGCTGGCCATCTTGAGATATGTTCGCCTATCGATGTCGAGTGTCTCTTGCAGTGTCATCTAATACCACACTCCAGATCGCTGTATTTTACCATAATACAAAGGAATAGTGGAAAAATATTTACTATTGCGCGGTTGATTCTCACAGGAGTGTACAAGACAAGGGAGGGCGGCCACGGGAGCGAAGTGGTACCGAGCGACTGTTGCCGTCTGTCGATGTCCGAGTCGTCGCCCGCCGCGACGCCGTGGATGCCGTCTGCCGGGTTCTCGACGCCGTGGCCCAGCAGGAATCGCGGCTGGTCCAGACCTACCTATTGGCCGCCTCTAAGGGATCTGCTGGCTGCGCTGCGTCGGTCGTTCGCTCTGGCCCCATCCAGATACAGGTTCGCTTCCGCTGTTCCCCGCTACTGCTTGCCCGTTCGGCTGTCTAGGGAACCATCTTTCCCTGATCGGACGGCGATCCGTGCTCGCGGCACCCGCCGCGGACTCTCGTCTCAGTTTTCTCTGAGTCCGCAAAACACGTTCGCGGTCGTCTGATTGTGTTTCGTCGCCTCGAGCCGGCCGCTCGGGACGGACTACGCCGTCCCGGTGGACTCGAGGTGGGCCTCGAGTCGGTCGGCGACGTCCGATCCGTGGACGCGGTCCTGATCCGGAATGTCCTCGCGCTCGAGATAGTCACCCATCACGTCGGCGAGTCGTCGCGTCTGGAGTCCAGTGAGTACCTCCGTGTTGTCTCCAGACTCGACGGCCTCGAGCAGTTCGATCGCCCACGCCGGCGGGGTCTCGTCTGCATCGATCGCGTCGTCGATATAGCCCGCGAGGATGGCGTGAACGACCCATTGCTCGTCTCTGGAGAGCGTGACCTCGTGCGTCTCGGCTTCCGGTGGTTGGGAACTCATTACGTCACACGGACCGTTTTCATCGGTCCTCGGGCGAGGCTACGAACTACCGTATAATAAGCCTTGTTACCGAATCACATATCTCCGTCTCGTGTCGCGATTCGAGCCGACGGAGCCCGCGGTGACGACTGACCGTTCGGTTCGCCGATCAAAAGCTACTAACAGAATCGTCTCCAGCCAGTATACAGGAGCCGACGCCGATGGATCTCGCGACGCTATCCGAGACGATCGCGACCGGTCGCCTCGGCCGTGCGCTCTCGCGGCTCGTACCCGCGACGACCGTCTGGGACCGTGAGTGGGACATCTGCTGTATTCTCGACGGCTGCCGGCTCGACCTCATGCGCGAGGCGGCCGCGGCCGGCCACGAGGCCCTGCCCGGACCCGACGGGGTCGACTCGCTGTGGTCGGTCGGCTCGCAGTCGGCCGAGTGGATGGACCGAACCTTCGCGCCCGCCTACCGCGAGGAGATGGCTCGCACCGCGTACGTGACCGGCAACCCCTTTTCCTCCCAGTCCTGCGAGCACATTCTCGTCACCTCCGACGAGGTGCTGCCGCTGTCCGGGGCCGACTTCGGCGTCTTCCACGAGGCCTGGCGGGACGACTGGATCGACGACGGCATCTCGACGATCCCGCCCGAGTCGCTGACCGACGCCGCGATCGCGATCTGGCGCCGCCGCGAGGAACTCGGCGTCGATCGCGTCCTCGTCCACTACATGCAGCCCCACGCGCCGTTCCGGTCCCGGCCGGAGTGGTTCTTCGGCTCGGCCGACATCGAACACTGGGGCCAGTTCGCCGACGACGAGGACGGCGACGATTCGGCGGCCGAGGATAACGAACTCGATCTCGACCTCGAGGACCTCACGACCGAGGAGCGGGAGGCCCTCGAGGCCTTCGCCGAGGCCGACGACGACGAGGGGTCGATGAACGACCCCTGGCTGCGGGTCCGCGACGGTGATCTGGCCTTCGAGGCGGTCTGGCGGGCCTACCGGGACAACCTCGAGTGGGTGGTAGACGACGTCGCGCGCGTACTCGAGAACTGCGACGGCCGCGTGGCGATGACCAGCGACCACGGTAACGCGCTCGGCGAGTTCGGCGTCTGGTCGCACCCGCCTGGGACGCCGGTGCCCGCGTTGCGACGCGTCCCGTGGGTCGTCCGCGAGGGGCGGGATCTGGGTACCTGCGATCCGGCGCTCCCGGACCCGATCCGCGACGGACGGCGTACCGAGGGCGACGACGTCGAGTCGCGCCTCGGGGCGCTGGGATACCGGTGACGGTCCGCGGTACGCTCCGGGACGCGATTTATGCGGTGCGGAAGGCCCGACTGAGACTCGAGCGCCGGCGGCTCGACTACGGCCGCGAGACTCGAGACCGAGCCGAGCGGCTGTCCGAGATTCTGCCGGCCTCCGTCGCGGAGCTTCGAGGGTACGAACGCGAATACGAGGACCTCGAGTGGTTTCACGACACTTACGCCGACCGCGTGGCGGAGATTCACGAGACCGGTGTCGCCGCCGACACCACCCACTGGCGCGACGGCGCGACGCTGTACGTCGTCTGTCGCGCCCTCGAGGTCGAGACCGCGGTCGAGACTGGCGTTCTCTTCGGATCGTTCGACGCCCACGTGCTGGCGGCGATGGAACGAAACGGCGGCGGGACGCTACACGCGGTCGATCTACCCGGTGGCCCGCCCGGTCGGTTCGACTACGGCCACCTGATTCCGGATCGGTGCCGCGATCGGTGGGAACTGCATCGGGGCGACGCGCGAGACGTGGTGCCGGAGTTGCTCGAGGCCGTCGGTCCCGTCGACCTCTTCTTGCACGATTCGGACCACCGACTGCCACACATGCGCTTCGAGTACGAGACGGCGCTGTCGCACCTCGAGGCCGGCGGCGTCTTGGCGAGTCACGACGTGCGGCTCTCGAGGCTGTTCGATCGGTTCACGGACGCGAACGACCTGCCCGCGTGCGTCGTTTGCGATACGGGAATCGCACGGGTTTCCTCGTCCGAGGGGACGGAGTGAGCGAACCCGCCTGAGCGACGAACGGGGACGTGCTCGGACGACAATCCGTTGAATAACGCGCGCAGCGATCTTTTCAGTGCGTTCGTGCTAGGGGCCCCGTGGTTCGACTCTCGACTATCGTCATACTCGTCGGGCTCGTACGGTTCACGCCACTACCGCCGCCACTGGGGATCGTTCTCGGGGCGACCCTGATACTCGCCGGAGTCGTGCTCAGAGTCTTCACGGACAAATAACGCGTTTGCACCGAGCGAGACCTGTTACACCGCGAGCGTCGCACTCGAGGTCACTCCGGCTGCGGGTCGGTGAAGAGATCCGCAGCGGCGGAGAGCCCCGAGAGCGCGTCCGCCGCCAGCACCGCGGCCGCGCCGGTCCAGGTCGGCCGCTCGCCCGGCCAGAACGCCTCGTCCTCGAACTGGTAGCCCGTCCAGAAGACGCCATCGTCGTCGGTCCACTGGAACAGCCACTCGAGGATCTCACGCGCGCGCTCCGTCCGGCCGACCGCGGCCAGCGAGAGCGCGAGTTCACAGGACTCGGCGACGGTCACCCAGGGCTCGTCTGCGACGCAGCGACAGCCCAGTTCCTCCTCGAGGAACCGATCTGTGCCCGTCTCGAGCCGTTCTCGAGCGGCCGCGCCGGTCACCACGCCACAGAGGACGGGGTAGAACCAGTCCATCGCGTAGCGGGACTTGCTCTCCCAGGTTCGGTCGAACCGATCTGGCCGGCTCCGGATCGCCTCGCCGAGTCGGGACCGAGCCTCGAGCCACCGGTCGCGCGCCCCGGCACGGCCGAGAACGTCCGCGATCGCGGCGCCGCAGGCGAGACTCTTGTAGATGGAGGCGCAGCCGGCGATCAGCGCGTCCTCGTAGACCTCGCCGTCGGGGTCGACGGTCCAGTAGATCTCGCCCGTCGGCGCCTGGTGGTCGCAAGCGAAGGCGAGGGCGTCTCGAACGGTCGGCCAGAGAGTCTCGAGAAACTCGCGGTCGCCGGTACAGAGATAGTGGTGATACGTGCCGACAGCGACGTAGGCGCTCCGGTGGGTCTCCTTGCGCGGTTCGTCGCCCTCGTGGGCGCCGTCGCCGTCCTCGCTGTCGCCGTAGGTCGCCCACAGCGCCCCGTCGTCGTGTTGAGCCTCGGTCACCCAGCGGTAGGCGTGTCGGGCGGCCTCGTCGCGGCCGGCGACCGACAGCGCCATCGCGCTCTCGACGTGGTCCCAGGGGTCGGCGGGGCCGTCGGGATACCACAGGATTAGTCCGTCCTCGCGCTGGACGCGCTCGATGTGGTCGACCGCGGGCTCGAGTTCCCAGTCGGCGAGCGACCGTGACCCGGGGCCGTCGCTCACGCTGGCCCCTCCAGTTCGAAGTAGTAGACGACGCTTTTCCCCACCAGCGGGTCGAGCGCCCGCTCGAGCAGCCGCACTGGTCGGGGCGACTCGAGAACGTCCCACTCGAGGAAGCGATCGTAGGCCCGCAGCGCCAGCGGCGCCTCATCGCGCTGGTCGCGATCCCACCAGAGACACTTCAGCCACCAGTAGGGGGCGTGCAGGGCGTGGGCGAAGTGGTCGTCGACCCGGCGGAAGCCGCGCCGTTCGATCGCGGCCTGCAGTTCATCGCGGTCGAAGATGCGGACGTGGCCACCCTCGACCTGGTGGTACTCCTCGGACAGCGCCCAGCAGACCCGCTCGGGCCCCTCGCGGGGGACGCTGACCGCGAGCGTGCCGCCCGGCTTGCAGACTCGGCGGAGTTCGTCCAGCGCCGCCTCGTAGTCGGGGATGTGCTCTAAGACCTCGGTACAGCAGACGACGTCGAAGGAACCGTCCGCGAAGGGGAGTCGGAGCGCATCGCCCGCGGCGAACGTGACCGGCACGTCCGTCTCGCCGGCGATGTACGCCTCGTAGTCCTCGCGCGCGGCGGTCAGGTTCTCCCGTCCGATGTCGATGCCGACGACCTCCCGGACGTTCTCGAGGGCGGCGGCGTGGACGTGTCGGCCCTCCCCGCAGCCGATGTCGAGCACGCGCATCCCCGGTGTCAGCGTGAGCCGGTCGAAATCGATCGTCTCCATGATCAAGCCTCTCGCGTCTGTCGGGTCTCGATCGCGGTTCGATACGTGCGAACGGTCTCGCGGGCGGCTCGCTCCCAGTCGAACTCCTCGACGATGCGCTCGCGGGCCCGCTCGCCCAGCCGATCGCGGCGGGCGTCGTCCGCGAGCAACTCGCGGATCGCGTCGGCCATCTCGCCGGCGTCGCCGGGGGCGACGAGGACGCCGGCGTCGCCGACCACCTCGGGAAGCGCACCGCCGGTGGTGGCGACGACCGGGACGCCACAGGCCATCGCCTCGCCCGCCGGGAGGCCGAAGCCCTCGTACAGCGAGGGGACGACGGCGACGTCGGCGGTGCCGTAGAGTTCGATCATCCGGTCATAGCTGATCTTGCTGTGGGTCTCGACGGCGTCCTCGATGCCTAGCTTCGAGACCAGTCGGTCGCAGTCGCCGCCCTCGTCGAACTCGCCGACGACGACGAGTTCGGCGTCGACGGCCTCGCGAACCTCGGCGAAGGCCTCGAGCAGGTAGCGGGCGCCTTTCAGGGGCACGTCGGCGCTGACGGTCGTCATCACGCGCGGGCGGTCGTACTCGCGGTCGACGGGTTCGAACAGGTCGGTGTCGATCCCGTTGTGGACGACGCGGAGCGCGTCGGGGTCGGCGCCGAAGTCAGCGACGGTGCGGCGCTTGGCCGCTTCGGAGACGGTCAGCACGTGGGGGAGATCACGAACCACCTCGCGTTGCATCCGGAGGAACCGGTACCAGCGGCGGATCAGCAGCCGCTCGCCCCAGCCGTCGGCCGCGGCGAGGGCGACGTCGCGGTCGACGGTGATCGGGTGGTGAACCGTCGCCACCACCGGGTGGCCCCGCTCGCGGAGCGTCTGCAGGCCGTAACACAGCGACTGATTGTCGTGGATCACGTCGTACTCGGGTTGCCGTTTCTCGAAGTAGTCGACGACGCGGCGGCCGAAGGCGTAGGGGTCGGGGAAGCCGCCAGTCAGGGCGCTCAGCCACTCGTACATCGCCAGCGGGTCGCGGAGGTAGGCGGGTTCGAACTGCCCCAGCCGATCGAGTTCGTCGACGACGTTCTCGCCGGGCAGCTTCACCAGTCCGACGCCGTCGTCGAGTTCGGGGTAGGGTTTGCCCGAAATCACGTCGACGGAGTGTCCGAGGTCGGTCAGCGCTCGGCTCAGGTACTTCACGTAGACGCCCTGGCCGCCGGAGTAGGGGTTCGATCGGTAGCTCAGCAGACAGATATCCAGCGGCTCGCCCTCGAGTCGCGCCGAGTCGGGCGACGGTCCCGTTTCCGCTGTCGATCCCGTCGCAGTCGAACGCCCCGCCGACGCGGACGAAGTGGCGACGCTCCCCCGGAGAAGACGCCTGAACGTATCACTGACCATCGCAGTCTATCCTTCATGTGTGGGCACTCACTAATAAACCTCCCGCTAGTGTACTGTTTCTAGACGGTGTCCGTCGCCGAGAGACGACGGTCTCGTTCGTCGTTTCTCGTTCGGGAGAGGCTCGAGGACTGGGCCTCGAGTCGGGTAGATAATCGGGTTTCGAGAACACCAGAATAGCAGGTAGCTGGCCGGACGGTTCGACGAAATTGTTCGAAATTCGATAATCGGATCGAGATCGTCGGTGGGGCTACCGAACGTCGCGTCGCATCGCGATCTCGAACCAGGGACAGAGGCGGAGCTGGCGGTACCATTCCGGGTTCGAGTGGAGTCGCTCGTAAGGGACCCACATCAGGCCCGCGACCTCCTCCTCGTCGGGGTCGAGGCTCCGGTCGTCCAGCGTCAGCTTCAGGACGGCACAGACCTCATGTTCGACGCCCGCGTTCTCGAAGTAGCGCTTGTACTCGAAGCGGTCAGTCAGCCGCAGGTCGCCGTACTGGTCGGGAGTAATTCCCAGTTCCTCTTCGAGACGCTGGCGGGTCGCTTCCTCCTGGCTCTGGCCCTCGACGGGGTGGGAGGCGACGGTTCCGTCCCAGTAGGTTCCCCAGAGGCGCTTGCCGGGGGCTCGCTGGGCCAGCAGGATGTTCCCCTCGCCGTCGAAGACCAGCGACGTAAACGCCCGGTGGCGAATTCCGTCGCCGGTGTGGGCGTCGAGCCGGTTGACGAGCTCGAGTTCGGTGTCGTCGGCGTCGACGGCGATCACGTCCTGTTCGGCGTTCTCGTGGGTGAGATCGTCCTGTGGCGTACTCATATCCCCACAATCACAGCGGGTCTTGAAACCAGTATCGTCTCGCCGCGGCGGCGCGCGGGGCTCACGCCACGTCGTGTGCGTCAGACGATCCCGCCGTTCGTCACCTCCTCATCGTCCGGGTCGATCCGATACTCGTCCCCGACGGCGATCTCGAGCGCGCTCGCCTCGGTCTCGAGGTGAAGCGTCTCGGTCTCGAGCATCTCGCCGTCTAAGCTGTACTCGACGGCGCCCTCCCGGCTCTCGATCTCGAGGGCCGGCGTTCGTCGCGTGACGATGCAGTCGCTGTCGCCGTCGAACAGGCCCTTTCGGGCCGCGCCGCCGAGCAGATTCATGGCAGCGGTATCTTCGACGATCGTCACCTCGAGCAGGCCGTCCTCGACGTCGGCCTGGGCGGTTCGCGCGCCGGTGAACCGCCGACAGTTCCCGATGAGGACGAACAGGGCCTCGCCCTCCCAGGCCCGCGCACGCTCCCCGTTCGGGCCCGTGGCCGTCGTCACCCGCAGCGGGAGCGAATCGAACTCGCCGACCATCTCGATCGTGTTCTTCACGTACGCGAGCACGCCCAGCTCTGCCTTGCTCTCCGAGGACGTCTCGCCGCTCGCCGCGGCGGTGATCCCGCCGACGCAGGAGTTGACGAAGACGCGATCGTTCGCGACGCCGATGTCGATTCGCCGACGGCGGCCGTCCTCGATCACGTCGAACGCGTGCTCGAGTCCTCGGACTCCGATGTTCGCGGCGAAGTTGTTGCCCGTCCCCGCGGGGACGACCCCGACGGTCGTCGACTCGAGGGCGTCCGCCGCCGCGACGCCGTTGGTGACGGCGTTTATCGTCCCGTCCCCGCCGGCCGCGGCGACCAGGTCGGCCTCGGGAGCGGCCTCGCGGGCCAACCGCGTCGCGTCGCCGCTTTCCTCGGTCTTTCGAATCTCGAAGCCGCGGTCGGTCGCCAGCTCGACGACCTCGTCGACGTGGTCCCCGCTCCCGCTTACGGGATTGAGAACCAGAACGCGGTCGCTCGCACCGTCGGATCCCATACTACAGGAGATGCCGGCCGCACGCAAAAGGGTCTGCCCGGCGTTTGCCCTTCCATGTACTCCGTCGACCTCCACGCGCACACGAGGTTCTTTCACGGTCGCCGGCGCCTCGGCGACCGCTTCGACCCGCTGGGCGTCCGACTGCTCGCCCGGGCCGCCGACCGCCGCGGCCTCGAGGGCGTCGCGACGACCAACCACGACTACTACACGCCGCTGGATCCGCCCGGCGGCGCCCAGACGCTGCCGGGGATCGAAATCACGACCGACCGCGGCCACGTCCTCGTCGTCGGCCCCGATCCGCCGGAAGCGACGAAACCCGGCGCGCTCTCCCCCGCGGAGGCGGTCGCGCTGGCACACGACCGGGGCTGCGCCGCGATCGTCGCCCACCCCTTCCGGAACAGCACGGTGCGAGAACTCGAGGACGTCCCCTTCGACGCGATCGAAGTCAACGGCAAACACCCGCGCTCGCGGCCGCTCGTGGAACAGCTGGCCGAGGAGCGCGATCTCCCGCTGGTCGGCGGCAGCGACGCCCACTACCCCTTCGAGGTGGGCCGGGCGTACACGGTCGTCGAGGCCGACGAGTTCACGCCCGAGTCGGTCGTCGACGCGATCCGCGACGGTCGCGTGAGCGCGCGCGTCTCCGAGTCGCTGCTGGACCGACTGCTGCGCCGTGGCTATCGGGCGATCCATAACCGCAAACGCGTGATCGACGCGATCGAGCGACCGACGCCCGGTGTCGGCGCGCCGCCGGGTGAGGAGGAGAAAGCCGACTGAAGGATCGATCACGGTATCGTCGACTGATGAATCGCCCTTCGATGGCGCACGCCGTCGATCGCGTTCGGTTCGTAACGGGATTCCTGACGGTATCCGTAGTATGCTGGGATCCACGTGACGACGCCATCACCCGCCGGGTCGCCTGAACGTGTAGACTACGTCGTCAGCGTCGATCGTGAGCGATCCCGCGTCGTGATTCACGACGAGGTCGACCGCTTTTCGTTGCTCGAAGTCGTGGAGCGGCATCCCCGTGCTGACGCGTCCGGTCCGCGAGATCTCGAGGTAGGCGGAGCCGAAGTCGATCCGAATCCGGTCGTCGCCGGTAGTCACGTCTCCGGCCTCGCCGAACCGGCGCAGTTCGTCGGTCACTGCGTCCCAGTCACTGAGGTGAATCCGGTTTGCCATCGGTTCGTAGACGACGGCCGCGAACTAATACCGTCGGGCGACAGATTCAGGTTCCCGGTTCGGGACTACCCGTACGGATTCGACCCGGCTCAGATCCACACCGCCTACTGGCTCGTTCGAACGAGTGGCCTAACCGAGTTCCTCGTCCAGGATCAGCCGCGTCTTCGTGCTCACGACCTCCTCCTGATCGCGGGCCTTCGTGATGAGATCGTTGACCCCGCGCGTGTCCGCGGCGTCGACGACGAGCACGACGTCCTGCTCGCCCGAGACCATCCAGACGAAGTCCACTTCGTCCCACTCGGCGATGCGCTCGGAGACGGCCTTCGTGTCGACGTCGACCGCGACGCTGAGCTCGATCATCGCCTGGACGTTGCCCGTCCGGGTCGAAATCGTGAAGCGTTCGATGACGTCCTCGTCGATCATCCGTTCGACGCGGTTGCGGACGGTTCCCTCGCTCGTCCCGACCTCGTCGGCGATCTCGGTGTAGGGCGTGCGGCCGTCTCGCCGAAGCTGATCGAGGATCTGTCGGTCCAGGTCGTCCATGGAGATGCGTGACTACGCGTGACCTGCACTTACCGATTACGAAAATCGTAACTGAGCTTCGAAGACAACACTTATGATGATGCATCCGATACGTAGATCGTAATGACGGAAGCCTACGTCGCACTGGAAGACGGCCGCGTACTCGAGGGACGTGGTCGCGCTCCGGGCACGGCTCGCGGGGAACTCGTTTTCACGACAGCGTATACGGGATACGAAGAGAGTCTGACCGACCCCTCCTACGAGGAGCAGGTCCTGACCTTCTCGTACCCGCTGATCGGTAACTACGGCGTCCGCGAGGAGCGGTTCGAGGACGACCGCGTCCACCCCCGCGCCGCGCTCGCCAAGGAGTTCACCGAGGACGTCGCCGAGTGGCTCGAGAGCGAGGGCGTCCCGGCGGTCGACCACCTCGACACGCGAGAGGTCGTCACCACCATCCGCGACGGCGGCGCCATGAAGTGCGGTATCGCCGTCGGCGAGGACGTCACCGAGGAAGACGCCAAGGAGCAACTCGAGCAGTGCGAGGCGATGAGCGATCACACCGAGATCGGCGCGCAAGTCAGCGTCGACGAGGTCGAGGTCCATGGCGAAGACAACGACGGCGAGACCGTCGCGCTGGTCGACTGCGGCGCGAAGGGCTCGATCGTCGACTCGTTGCTCGCTCGCAATGCGACGGTTCACGTGCTTCCCCACGACGCGAGCGTCGCCGACGTCGAGGCCGTCGATCCCGACGTCCTCTTCATCTCGAACGGCCCCGGCGACCCGGTCAACTTCGAGCAGGCGATCACGCTCGTCGAGGAGTTCGTCGAGGACACGCCCGTCGCCGGCATCTGTCTCGGCCAGCAGATCGTCGCCGAGGCGCTGGGCGGCACGACCGAGAAGATGGACTTCGGTCACCGCGGCGTCAATCAGCCCGTCCTCGACTTAGAGTCCGGCCAGGTCGTCATGACCACCCAGAACCACGGCTACACGGTCGCCGAACCCGGCGAACACCTCGAGATCACCCAGATCAACGTCAACGACGACACGCCGGAGGGCATCGACGGCATCGAGTACGATGTCATCACCCGCCAGTATCACCCCGAAGCCAACCCCGGTCCGGAGGACACCCTCGACTTCTTCGACAGCGTCCTCGCGATGGCCGACTCGCGATCGGAGCAGGCCGTTCCCGCCGACGACTGATCGATAGGTCGACGATCGGCGACACGCTCGGTATTCGATCGACAGCGTTCGAGTGCGTTCGATTTCGTTCTATCCGATGGAGAGCGCTGCCGACGGGCGACGAGAACGAACCGAATCGGCGACTCTCGACGAACTGATGGCGACGCGCCCGCGGGCGATCAGACGTCGCCGGAGACGATCTCCGCGACCCGTTCGCGATCGAACAGCGTCGCGTCGTCGAACGCGTCGGGGTAGATGTCCGTCGCGGCGCGTTCGGTGTGGTAGAAGTTGCTGATCGGGCCCTGGTCGAGGTAGCCGGCGTTATAGACGGCGTCGTCCCGGACGGCTCGGACCTTGCTGGCGGCCGGATCGTCCCGTAGCGGCTCGACGACTGCTTCTCGGAACTCCGATTCGGAGTCCCCGCCGTGGTTGCGAACCAGCAGTACCTCGGGATCGATCTCGAGGAGGGTCTCCAGATCGACCGTACTTCGATCGCCGTATCTGTAGTGTCCCACGTCGGTCGTCGCGAGCGCGTCGGTCAGTCCGAGATCTCGCCACTGCTTAGTGCTGATCCCGCCGTCGTCGAATCGGAAGGGGTAGAACTCGTCTCCCGATTCGGCCGGGTAGACGAGCATCGCGGTCGGTCGCTGGTCGGCCGGCGGTAACCGTTCCTCGATCGTCTCGAGCATCGTTTCGTGAAGGTCGACGAGCGCCTCGTAGCGATCTCGCGCCTGGAACACGTCGGCCATCAGTTCGAGCGCCTCGTAGAGCTCGTAGTAGCGGTAATCGTGCCACTCGTCACTGTGGCGGCGAATGAAGTTGCCGAACAAGGGGCCGACGTCGGTTCTGACTTGATCGACGTCGTCGCGATCCCATTCGTACCAGTGTGTCAATATGTGTGGGTCGATGAAATGGGCGTCGGCGTCCATTTCGTAAAACAGCTCCGTGTCGACGCCGCCTTCGGTCAGTTCCACGACCTCGTCCTCGTCGAACTCGATGTCGGGCAGTTCGTCGTAGACCTCGGTCCCGAACCGTTCGTGGTTCTGAATGCCGAGCGTCTGCCCGCCGCCGAGCGCGAATCCCATGTCCGCGTAACTGGGCAACAGCGCCGTCCACCGCTCGGGCGGCCCCTCGAACTCGACCTCGCCCATCGGCTCCATCGAGACCGTGTACGTCTCGCCGCTCGAACCGTCCGTTTCGCCGCCGGTGATACACCCCGCGAGGAGCGCGCCACCGGTGGCGACCCCCGCACCGATGAACTTCCGTCGCGTCGTTTCGGTTGACCGCATCGAACTCGAGTTTTTAGGCAAGCCTAAAAATTGTATCGGTCGGCTCAGTCGTCGTTCGGGTCGGTGTCTGACCGCTCGTCACCGCCCTCGAGGCGCGCCGCCCGCTCGCGGATCGCCTCGTCGTCGACGGCCTCGAGCAACACCTCGTCGTCGAGCGTCTCCGCGAGCCGTCGCTGGCCGCGCTCGGTTCGCCGAGCCGCGGTTTCGGCCTCGAGGTAGCTCTCGTCGCGCTCGGCCGCGTAGGACTCGGCGAGGCGTCGAACGTCCTCTGCGTCGCGGTCGCCGGGCGCGGTCGTTTCGAAGAGTTCGACCCAGCGCTCGGGGTCGGCCCACTCCTCGTCTCGGTTCTCTCTGTACCGGCGCCAGTCATACCGTTTCGCGAAGCGATCCCAGTACCCGTCCGCCCGGCGCAGGTCCCGGAGCAGCGCCCGGGCGACCGTCGCGCCGTGGCCCGCCGCGATGATCGCCTGATCGCCGCAGCCGGCCAGGGGACCGGCGACGTAGAGGCCCTCGACCGGCGTCCGGCCGTCGTCGTCCGGATACGCGCGGTCGAACCGCTCGACGCTCCCGTCGGCGCCCTCCTCGGTGACGAACAGCGCCCCGTCGTCGTCCAGTTCGCGGAGGTACGACCCGTCGTACTTCGTCGCCGCGATCACGAACCGGGCCGTCAGGGGGTCGCCGTCCCGGGGCTCGAGTCGGAACCCCTCGCCGTTCGCTGGACCCTCGGTTTCGCCGCCGTCCGCTTCGAACTCGCCGCCCTCGAGCGCGGCGACGGAGTCTACGAGCTCCTCGCGGAGTCGACATCCCGCTTCCCTGGCGTGGGTCTGTGCCAACTCGAGGAACCGCTCGGCCTCGATCCCGCAGGGGAAGCCGAGATAGTTCTCGAGGCAGGCACACCGGCGCAGCGAGGAGGAGCCGCGGTCGAAGACCACCGTCTCGAGACCGTACCGCGCGGTGAAGACGCCGGCCGAACAGCCGGCGGGGCCGCCCCCGATGACGGCCACGTCGACGTCGAACCCGGCGTCGGTCTCGGCGCCGTCGGTCATCGTTACTCGCCAGCGCCGTCGGTCACGATCTCCGCGACGCGGTCGCGGTCGAACAGCCGTGCGTCGTCCGGAATCTCGGGATACGACTGCCCGGATTCGTGCCCCGGCCACTCGCCGAACCGGTCGGGATAGAGCTGTTTGGCCGTCATCTCGAGCTGGAAGAGGTTCATGATCGGCCCCTGGTAGCGCATTCCGCTGGCGACGACGCGGTCGTTCTGGACGGCCGTCAGCTCGCTTCCCGCGGAGTGGTCCTCGAGCCGTTCGCGAATCTCTTCGATGGCGTACCGAGACGTGATTCCCCAGAGGTGGAGGATGACGTCCGGATCGGCCTCGAGCATCGTCTCGTAGTCGACCTCGCCCCAGTCGCCCGACCATTCCACGTCGGCGAGCGCGTCGTGGGCGCCGAGCGGCCGCGTCTCGGCCTGCCAGAAGCCGTCCGTGTTGGTGTGGTAGGAGTAGAAGACGTCCTGTCCCTCCGGTCCCAGCGTGACTCGCGCGACCGTCGGCCGCTCGTCTTCGGGCGGCAGGTTCGACTCGATCTGCGACCGCGTCTCGTCGTAGACCTCCTTCAGCGCCTCGTAGCGATCCCGTTCCTGAAAAACCTCGGCGACCCGCTCAAAGAGTTCCCAGAGCGTGTAGTACTCGTAGCTGTCGGCGTAGGCCTCCGCGGGCTCGCTGTGGACCCCGCTGTGGAAGTTTCCGAACCAGGGACCGACTTGCTCGGCGACGGTATCGATCTTGGATTCGGACCAGTCGTCCTCGGTGGTCAGGACGTACGACGGATCCAGGAAGTGGACGTCGCTGTCGTACTCGTAGAGGTCCTCCTCGACCACCCCGTCCTTGAGCGGGTGGGGCAGCGACTCGCCGTCGAAGGAAACGCCCTCGAGCCGGTCGTAGAACATCGACATCGTCGATCCCGACATCTCGGGCGCGAACAGCGTGTTCACCGCGTCGCCGTGGCCCAGCGCGACCGCCATGTCCGCGTAGTGGGCGAACGTGACGAAGGCGTCCTGGGGGACGGCGTCGAACTCGACTTCTCCCATCGGCGCCATCGACACCGTGTAGGAGTCGCCGTCCTCCGAGCTTGAACTGTCACCGGTGATACAGCCGGCCATCGCCGCGCTCCCGGCCGCGATCCCCGTCGCGACGAACTCGCGTCGACTTCGCTCGAGTTGCCGTATCGATTTCATACGATTTAGGCTGGCCTAATACTCTAAAAATGATTCGGTTTTTGGCCGGCCGAAATTTGCGCGCAACGCGGATGGCTCTCCCAGCCCGCGCTCGGACGGCCGTTCGATCAACCGTGTCGCCGCGCGAGCCGAACCGATTCGGGACAACTGGTAGTGGGGTCGTCCCGCGTGTCTGAACTAATGGGACCAGCAGTCGACTCCGCGGCCGAGACCGAGATCGACGTCGCCGAGACCGTCGACGAACTGATCGGCCGAACGCCGCTGTTGCGACTGGACGCGTTCGCCGACAACTGTTTCGGAAAACTCGAGTCGCACAACCCCTATTCGGTCAAGGATCGGATCGCGCGCGGGATCATCGACGCCGCCGAGCGGGCGGGCGCGCTCGAGCCCGACGACACCGTCGTCGAATCGACCAGCGGGAACACGGGCATCGGGCTGGCGGCGGTCTGTGCCGCTCGCGGCTACGACTGCGTGCTGACGATGCCGGCCTCGATGTCGACCGAGCGTCGGCAACTCCTGAGCGCGTTGGGCGCCGACCTCGAGTTGACGCCCGCCGAGGACGGGATGGGCGGCGCGAACGAGCGCGCCGAGGAGATCGTCGCCGAGCGCGAGGACGCGATCATGGCCCGCCAGTTCGAGAACGAGGCGAACCCGGCGGCCCACCGGGAGACGACCGGGCCCGAAATCTGGGACGCCACAGACGGCGCGGTCGACGCGGTCGTCGCGGGCGTCGGTACCGGCGGTACCATCACCGGCGTCTCGGAGTACATCAAGGAAGAACGGGGGAAGACCGATCTCACGTCGGTCGCGGTCGAACCGGCCGAATCGCCGACGCTCTCGGAACTCAGTTCCGAGGGCCACGACATTCAGGGGATCGGTCCCGGCTTCGTCCCCGACATCCTGCGGACCGAACTGATCGACGAGACCCGCGCCGTCGAGGGTGACGCAGCGAAGGAAGCATCCCGAAAGCTGGGCCGAACCGAGGGACTGCTGATCGGCATCTCCGCGGGCGCGGCGCTGTCGGCCGCGGCCGACTATGCGGCCGAACACCCCGACGAACTGGTCGTCGCCGTCCTTCCCGATACCGGTGAGCGGTACCTCTCGACCGATCTCTACGAACGGGACTAGTGCGGACTGCCGTTTCCGATGGCTTCCACTCGTCTGGCTTTGAACGTGAGTACGGATCGGAACCGGTCAGTTCCTGCACTCACGGTGTTCGAATCGGCGTTCGCTACGTACTGCTTGGTATCGCGTTTGGTCGCGTCTCGTCGGTTCTTCGTCGGTCCGGTTTCCGGTCCGCGACACGCGATCGATGTCCTCAGGTCGGAGATCGATCGACCGGTTATTCCTCGGCGTACGCGTCGTACCTCCCTTTATACACGATGAGTCCGCTTTCCGTCCTGATACTGAGATCAGCGAAGTCGGTTTGGAGCTCCGAACCGCTGTTCGGTTCGCTATTGACCGACGTTCCGAGCTGTCCCCCGTCATTGTACAGGTAGAGCGTGTCCTCTTGCGTGATCTCCTTGTTGAGTTCACCGCGGAGCTGAGTGCCGGCGAAGAAGTTGATCTGTGCTCCCGACGGAATTGGCTCCCCCCGTTCGACCGTCACGATGAACGACGACTCGTCTGCGGCCGGTTCGATCGACAGCTCGAGGGCCCGTTCTCGGGCCTCGTCGACCCAGTCGGGCTCCTCGAGAGTCGCTTCGCCGACGTCTTCGAACGTCCCGGACTCGCGGATCTTTCGCGGCCTGTCAAACCGCTCGCCCTCGAGTTTCCACTGATAGCCGACGACTCCTCCTTCCGAGACAACGATAGACGCCTCAAGATCATCGTATCGTTCCATGCGCTGAACCCTCTCGAGCGCGCTCGCGTTGATCACGTCGACCGATTCGAAGACGACGACCGGCGTGCCGTCGCGCTCGTCGAGTTCCGACGCTTCGAACATCGCGGCGTCGAGTAGCGCCCCGAGCGTCACGGAGCCGTCGATGTCCGCATCCAGCCGGGACTGGTCTTCCGTTCGATACCGTTCGTCGAAACCGTTCGAACTGCGGACGAGAACATCGCCTCCGCCGGTCGTGGGATCGGACCACTTCTCCGTGGTCAGATATCCGTCTTCGTCGCGCGTATGGAGGATGGTGTCACCGTTGACGGTGGTGACGGTTTTCTCGTCATCTGAACCGTGCTGTCTCGTCGTTTCCGTCTCTCGAGTCAGCTGAAACGATCCAGCTTCTTCCAGCCGGTCCGCATGGACGGAGGCCAGATTCCGGCGGAATCCGTCTTGGTCGACCGCTTCCGGATACTCGAACGTCTCGAGCGTTAGTTCTTCCTCGGTCTCGTTGACACTCTCAGCGTCGTCTGTTTGGTTGTCGTCGGCGTCCTCCGGCTCCGAATCGCTCGGTCGCTCGTCTTTGCTACCAGTACACCCGGCAGACACCGCTACCAGCGAAACTGCCGCTGTAAGGGCCGTTCTTCTATACATACACGTCTCAACTATTTTCAGACATTATGTAATTCACGGCCGCAGATATGTATGGGAATTCGAAGCGATAAATACCAGACCTCATATAGTGTCGAAAAATGCTCGTTCGGTGCGTCGTGCGATTCCGACGGACCGAGAGGGTGCGACGAGAGGCGAGTGGCGCGCCGCTATCGATCAGTCGTGACGGAACGACCGCTGTCCCGTAAACGCCATCGCGATTCCGTGTTCGTCCGCGGCCTCGATCACGTCGTCGTCGTTGACCGAGCCGCCGGGTTGAACGACCGCCTCGATGCCCGCCTCGGCGGCCTCCTCGATGCCGTCCGGGAACGGGAAGAAGGCGTCCGAGGCCATGACCGCGCCCTCGGCGTCCTTCCCCTCGGCGTGCTCGTCGGCCTTCATCGCCGCGAGGCGGACCGCGTCGACGCGGGAGACCTGCCCCATGCCGATGCCGACCGTCTCGGTGCCGTCCACGAAGAGGATGCCGTTGGACTTGACGTGTTTCAGGGTCTGCCACGCGAACACCATCGACTCGAGTTCCTCGTCGGTCGGCTCGCGCTCGGTGACGACCTCGAGGTCGTCGACGGAGATGGACTGCAGATCGCGCTCCTGGACGAGTCGACCGCCCACGAGCGGTTTCTCGGTGAAGCGCTCGGTCCGCTCGCCGAGTTCGCCCACGTCGAGCACTCGTAGGTTGTCCTTCTCGAAGAGCACCTCGAGGGCGTCGTCGGTGTAGCCGGGGGCGACGACGACCTCCTTGAAGGAGTCGATGATCTGCTCGGCCGTCGCGGCGTCGCACTCGCGATTCAGGGCGACGATGCCTCCGAAGGCGCTCATCGGGTCCGTCGAGAGCGCCTTCTCGTAGGCCTCGGCCAGCGAGTCGGCGGTCGCACAGCCAGCCGGGTTCGTGTGCTTGATGACCGCGGCGGAGGGCTCGTCGAACTCCTTGATGAGGTTCAGCGCGCCGTCGGCGTCGTTGTAGTTGTTGTACGATAGCGCCTTCGCACCCTCGTTGAGCTGGTCGGCGTGGACGACGCTGGCCTCGTCCGTCGTGTAGTCGGCGTAGACCGCGGCGTCCTGGTGGGGGTTCTCCCCGTACCGAAGCGTGTCCGCGCGGTCGTCCGAGACGAGTCGGCGCGTCGGCAGGCCGTCGTGGTCGTCGTCGCCGACGGTCGCCACGTCGTTCTCGACGGTGACCTCACCGGCCTCGAGATCGACGTCCACTGCCCCGTCGGCGAACCACTTCACCGCACGCGGGTACGCGCGGAACTCGCCCTCGTAGAGGACCCGCTCCTTCAGCGTCTCCTCGTCGTCGCCCTCGTAGACCGGAATCGGCTCCTGGGTGACGATCGGACCGGCGTCAACGTCTTCTTCGACGACGCTCCCGTCCTCGTCGGTCGCGTCCGTGACCACGTGGACCGTACAGCCCGTCACGGAGACGCCCTCCTCGAGCGCGTCGCCCCAGGCGTCCATGCCGGGGAAGGCGGGCAAGAGTGCGGGGTGGACGTTCAGCGTCGTCGGCGCCTCGGAGAGGAACGTCTCCGAGAGGATTCGCATGTAGCCGTCGAGACAGACCAGCTCGAAGTCGTACTCCGAGAGGGCCTCGAGCACGGCTTCCTCGTGCTCGCTCCGACTCATGTCGTCCTCGAGCGGGACGACTTCGGTCGGGATCCCGCGCTCGGCGGCGGCCTCGAGCACCGGTGCGTCCGCGTCGTTCGTGAGGACGACGGCCAGTTCGGCCCCGCCCGGGTTGCGATCGGCGATGTTCAACAGGTTGCGCCCTCGGTTGCCGGCCATCCCGGCGATTCGCGTCATGGTCGGAGTGGCGCCCGCGAGCGGCAAAGTGGTTGCGGTCTCGTTCCTTCGAGTATGCACGAATATGGATACTTATGCCGATATTACCGGGGCGGAACGACGAGATATGCACGCTCGTGGCCTCGAGCGGGTCGCGGTTTCGATACCCTTTTTCGCGATGGTTGCGGACGGTCTACTATGACCGACACCGACGCCCTGTATGCCGTCTCGCCGCTGGACGGTCGGTACAGCAGCCGGACCGCACCGCTGTCGCCGTACGCCAGCGAGGCCGCGCTCATGCGAGCACGGGTTCGCGTCGAAGTCGAGTACCTCGTCGCGCTGGCCGACCTCGAGGCGACGCCGCTCGAACTCGACCTGGAGGAGCGCGAACACCTCCGCGGGCTCTACAAGCACTTCGCTGAGGAGGACGCTCGCCTCATCAAGAAACTCGAGACCGAGGGCCACGGCGAGTTCGAGGCCACCAACCACGACGTGAAGGCCGTCGAGTACTTCGTCCGCCACGAACTGCCCGCCGACAGCGACGCCTCGGCGTGGATCCACTTCGGGCTGACCAGCGAGGACGTGAACAACCTCGCCCACCGGCTGCTCGTCCGGGACGCCGTCGACGAGGTGCTCCTGCCCGAACTGTACGAGGTCCGCGACGCGCTCGCCGAGATGGCCCGGGAGCACCAGGACCTCCCGATGCTGGCCCGCACCCACGGCCAGCCCGCGACGCCGACCACGTTCGGCAAGGAGATGGCCGTCTACGCCTCCCGGCTGGCCCGCGCGACGGGTCGCATCCGGCGGGCGACCGACGACCTGCGCGGCAAACTCGGCGGCGCGTCCGGTACCTACGCCGCCCACCACGCCGCCTACCCCGAGGTCGACTGGCCGGCCTTCGCCGAGGAGTTCGTCACGGGACTGGGCCTCGAGTTCGAACCCCTCACGACGCAGGTCAACCCCTGTGACGACCTCGCGACGCTGTTCGACGCCTTCCGCGGGGCCAACGACGTCCTGCTGGATCTGGACCTGGACATCTGGCTCTACGTCTCCGACCGCTACCTCGGGCAGGAGGCCGTCGAGGGCGAGACGGGCTCCTCGACGATGCCCCACAAGGTCAACCCGATCGACTTCGAGAACAGCGAGGGCAACCTCTCGAAGGCTAACTCGGACCTGACCTTCCTCGCCGACTACGTCACCACCTCGCGGCTCCAACGGGACCTCTCCGATTCGACGGTCAAGCGCAACATCGGCGCCGCCTTCGCCCACTGCCTGATCGGCTACACCAAGGCCGCCGCCGGCCTCGAGAAGGTCGTCCCCACCGAACGGGTCATGCGCGAGGACCTCGAGTCGACCCCCGAGATCATCGGCGAAGCGGTCCAGACGATCCTCCGCCGGGAGGGCCAGGCGGACGCCTACGAGCGCGTCAAGGCCGTCACGCGGGGCAAGGACGTCACGATCGAGGACTTCCGCGAGATGTTCGACGACCTCGAGGTCGATGAGGACGTCCGCGAGGAACTGCACGCGCTGACGCCGACTGACTACGTCGGCGTCGCGAGCGATCTGGTCGACGACCTCGAGTAGAGCGGGCCGCCCGACCGGGTCACCCCACGTGTCAGTACCTATTTCTATCCGTAGTGGGTAGGGTCGATCGTGTCCTCGAATCGATCGATCGCCGGGGCGGTTCCGGCGCGCGTCCGCGTCGTCGCCCTCTGTCTCGCCCTCGCCTTCGGCGGCTGGCTGACCGGCTACGCCGCGACGCTCGGCGTCCAGGGACAGGTGTTCGCGCTCGGCTACGAGGCCGAGGCGATCGCCCAGATCACCACCTCGGTCGCGTTCAACGTCGTCGGGGCCGGCGGCCTCGCGCTGACGTACCTGATCGTTCGCCGCGACGGATTCGACTGGGCCTTTACCCGGACGTTCCTTCGACTCCGCAAACCGACGATCTGGGATCTGGCGTGGATCGTCCTCGGTCTGGTCGGAGCGTTCATCGTCGTCGTCGGCTACCACGGCCTCGTCGAGTACGTCGATCCGTTCGGCACCGGCGGCGAGGGCGAGACCCACTCGAACATCGAGGAGAACCGCAACCACCCGGTGCTGTTTCTCGTCGGTATCCCGATCGCGATCCTCCTGACCGGTCCCGGCGAGGAACTGCTCTACCGCGGGGTCGTCCAGTCGCGACTCGGCGAGGCGTTCCCGACGCTGCTCGCCGTCCCCCTGTCCGCACTCGTCTTCGCCGCCGTTCACCTCCCCGTCTACATGGGCGAGGAGTTCGGGGCCGTCCTCGTGAGCCTCGGAACGGTGCTGTCGCTCGGGCTCTACCTCGGCACGCTGTACGAACTCTCGGGCAGCCTGCTCGTCCCGGCGCTGATCCACGGCTGCTACAACGCGGTCGTCTACCTCTCGAACTACCTGACCTACGCCTGAGACGAGATACAGCGACCGAGAGATCCGAGTCGCCCGTCGGTGATTTCGATGGCGTGCGACTCGAGTCCCCCTGTGAACAACGATCGCGCCTCGTCGCCGCCGATCCGCTCACAGCGTCGCGCCGTCGATGTGCACCCTTACTGTTCGTCGGCTGGTTCTTCACGGGACGGCTCGGCGTCGCTTCCCCTATCGTCGTCCGGGTCGGCGTCCCACCGCCAGCCGCCGACGGTCCAGTTCTCGTCGTCCCCGACGATGTCGATCTCATCCCGACCCGAATCGTCATCGTCGTCCCGTTCGAGGACGGCCTCCGTCCCATCCGGCCACGAACGGTCCTCGCGGTCCGCCGGCTGTCCGGCCGATTCGTCTCCGCTGTTCCAGGTCACGGCGGACGGCGTCCGGTCCGGTTCGGTCTCCCACCCGGCACTCGAGCGACCGATTTCCGACCTCCCGGCTGACTCGCTGGCCGCGTCGCCGTCGAACAGGCGCTCGTCGACGTCGAACCGCCGTCGCGCGACGGCGCCGACCGCGACCGTCGCCAGCCCCATCGCCACCAGCGCGCCGAACACGGGAACGAGTTGGCTCGCACCGAGGACGACGGCGCCGACGACGGTCGCCGGGACGAGCGATGCCGAATCGCTGCGACGTCGGACGACCCGATCGCCCATCGCGACGGCTCCGAGACAGCTGCCGACGACCACGGCGAGCCCCCAGACGAACAGTCCCGGAGCGGCGACGACCGCCGTCAGCGCGGAGACCACCGGGTGCTCGACCGCCGTCGAGAGGACCAGCGGCAGCGTCACGGCGACGAGCAGTCCGAACAGGCCGAGAAATCCGACGGCAAAGGATCGATCCGGCCGCTCGGCGATGTCGTCACTGACCGTTCGCGTGAACGTCGAGGCGGCGGCCAGGAGAACGACGCCGACGAGGAACGCGACGAGCGTCGTCCCGAGCGGGAGCCAGAACGGGCGCGGAACGACGGCGCCGACGCTCGAGGCGGCGAGCGAAGCCGTCGGGTCCGAATCGGCGGAGGCGAGGGCGAACGGAGCGAACGCGATTTCGGGGGCGACGGCGAGGGGAGACACGTGCGTATCGGATAAGTGTGGCAGTACCGCCAAAAAACGCCCGATCGGATCGGTCTCGCCCTCACTCGGTCGGTGCGTCTCCGCGTCTCCTCGAGTCTCGGTCGCGCTCGCAGCGCTACGCGACGAGCGTTCGGAGCGTCTCCTCGAGCGCCCGCGCCGCCGCCCGCACGGCATCGACGCGGACGTACTCCCGCGGGGCGTGGGCGACCGCGCCCTCGTCGTCCGCGAGCACGCCGGGACCGAAAACGACCGTCGGCGCGTCGGCCGCGAAGTAGGAGGCCTCAGTCGCGGCGGTGAACGGGCGCACTTCGCCCCCGGACGCGTCCGCGAGGACGTCGACGATCTCGGCGTCGGGGTCGGTGTCCCAGGCCTCGAGGAACGGCGTCGGCCGGTCAGTAAAGCGGAACTCGACGCCGACGTCGTCGGGAACGGCGCTTTGTAACTGGTCGGTCAGCGCCGCGTGGAACTCGTCGGCCGTTTCCGGGGGTACGCTGCGGCGGTCGACTGTCAGCGCGCAATCAGCGGGCACCTGATTCGTGGCCTCGCCGCCGGAGACGACGGTCGGCGTCAGCGTCGCGGCGCCGAGTTGGGGATGTTCCGGCGGCGTGTCGTCGCGCTCGCCGAAGGTACGAATCGCCGCGAGGACGGACTCGAGGGCCGCGACCGCGTTGACGCCGGTTTCCGGTTCGGCGGCGTGGGCGTTGGCTCCCGTCAGGTGGATCGTTCCCTGAAACCGTCCCTTCGCGGCCGTACAGACGTCCAGATCGGTCGGTTCGCCGACGATCACGGCGTCGGCGTCGCGCGTCGGGGAGTCCTCGCCCGACACGAGTTCGTAGGCGCCGGTCGAGAGCACCTCCTCGTCGGGCGTGACTGCGAGCGTGACCCGGCCGTCGGTCGGATCGACGGCGAAAAACGCCGCGAGCAACGCGGCGAGGGGTCCCTTCGCGTCGCAGGAGCCGCGGCCGCGGATCACGTCGCTCCCGCCGGCTTCGTTCCCGTTCTCGTCGCGCTCGAACGGGACGTGCGGTGAGACGGTGTCGATGTGCGTGTTCAACACGACGTGGGTCTCGGCGTCGGCCGGCCCGCGGGTCGCCAGCACGTTGCCGCCGTCGTCGACGCGGAGCGAGACATCGCGGGTCTCGAGCGTCTCACAGAGGAACTCCCGCATCGGACCGACGTTCTCGTGGGAGTCGTGCTGGACGGCTGCCTCGAGGAACTCGACGGGGTCGAATCCGGCGAACTCGCCGTCCGTGGTCGACATCGTCGTCGCTCCGTCGTCCCCGCTCACAGTTCCGTCGGCGATCGGACGGTCACTTCGCCGTCGAACTCGTGTTCGACGGGGCCGGCGAGCGTCGCGTTCCCGCGGTCGTTGAAACTCACGCGCAGATCGCCGCCCGGCGGGTAAACGTCGACCGGGTCGGCGTCGGTGCGGCCGAGTCGGCGCGCGACGACCGCGATGGCGACCGCGCCGGTGCCACAGGAGTCCGTCTCGCCCTCGACGCCGCGTTCGTAGGTTCGCTGATCGAAGCCGCCCTCCCCGTCGGGGCTGGCGAGCGTGACGTTCGTTCCGACGGGGAACGCGTCGGCGTAGCGCACCCTCGGCGCGACCGCCTCGAGGTCGACGTCGTCGACGTCGTCGACGAACGCGACGGCGTGGGGGACGCCGGTGTTGACCATCGTCACCTCGAGGCCCTCGATCTCTTCCTCGAAGACCTGCTCGTCGGCTCGGACGGGTACCTCGTCGGGGGCGAACGTGGGCGTGCCCATCTCGATGGTGATCCCCTCGTCCGTGCGGTCCGCGCGGAGGGTCCCCGCCTGCGTGTCGATCATGACGCTGTCGGAGCCGGTCTCCTCCATGGCCCAGTCGGCGGCACAGCGCGCGCCGTTGCCACACATCGGAGCCGTCGCGCCGTCGGGCTGGACCAGCGTCATGATGACCCGCGGCGGGTGGAACCGCTCCTCCAAGGCGAGATAGAGGATGCCGTCGGCACCGACGCCGTCGTCGCGGTCGCACTCGCGTTCGGCGAGTGCGCCCCGATCGGGGACGTACTCGTCTGCCTGGATGATTAGAAAGTCGTTGCCGGTGCCGTGGTACTTCTGGAATGGGACGCTCATCGTGCTATCGTATATCGTGGTCGTTATGTGCTTCTCGGTCCGCATCCGCGTTCCGGTTCCGACTCGCATCCGCGGTCGTCGGATCGGTCGCGCTCGTTTCTGGCCGGGTCACGTCGTCGACCGTCTCGCGTCGGCGAGCGAGCCGAACGTCGTCGCCGTCGATGACGACCGACGCGGGTCGCGGCCGGGAGTTGTACTGGTTAGCCATCTCGTAGCCGTAGGCCCCGGCGTTGCCGATCGCGAGCACGTCCGTGCGTCTGCTGGCCGGTAGTTCGCGGTCGGAACAGAAAACGTCCCCGCTCTCGCAGATGGGTCCGGCGATCGTCTGCGGCACCGTCTCGCGGCCGGTGTCGGCCGAATTTCTGGTTTCGTCGCTCGAGTCGGCCTCCCGATCGGCCGTCAGGTTCCGAATCGGGTGGTAGGCGTCGTACATCGCGGGCCGCAGCAGGGTCGTCATCCCGGCGTCGACGCCGACTGCGAGGGTGTCGCGGGCCTCCTTGATGGTGTTGACCTCGGTCAGGAGGACGCCCGCGTCCGCGACGAAGTAGCGGCCGGGCTCGATCGTCAGCCGCGCGTCGACGTCGCCCAGCGCCTCCCGCGTCGCTTCGGCGACGGCCTCGAGGTCCAGCGGCGCCTCGCTCTCGCGGTAGGGGACGCCGAAGCCGCCGCCGACGTCGACGAACTCGAGATCGCCCTCGAGCGCTTCGTCCACGTCCGTGGCGAGCTCGCCCATCCGCGCGACGAACGCCCGGTGGTCGTCGAGCTGGTCGCTCGAGACGCCCGATCCGACGTGGGCGTGGACGCCGACGACGTCGAACCCGCGGTCGGCGGCGTTCGTGAGGACGTCGACCGCGCGCTCGATCGGCACGCCGAACTTCGCGGCGGCGCCGGTCTTGACTTTCTCGTGGTGGCCGGCGTCGATCCCCGGATTCACGCGGAGGCAGAGCCGGCCGTCGTAGCCCCGTTCCTCGAGGCGGTCGATCGTGTCTTCAGCGCCGACGGTGATCGTCAGCTCGGGGTGGTCCTCCCAGGCGTCGACGACCCAATCGAGGTCCCGCGCGGGCGGATTGACGGCCGTGTAGTGGACGTCCGCGCCCGACCCGTCGCTCCGGTCGCTGGACTCGATGGCCGCGAGCGCGCGTTTCACTTCCCCGGCGGAGGCGCATTCGAGTCCCGCCCCCTCCTCGTGGAGCGTCTCGAGGACCTCATCCAAGGCGTTCGCTTTCACCGCGTACATGATCTCGGCGTCCGGAAACGCCGACGCGAGGCGGCGATAGTTCTCCCGCACGCGCTCGAGATCGAGTGCGTACAGCGGTGAGCCGTAGTCGCCGACCAGCGACTCGAGGCGAGTCGCGTCCCAGTCGGCGAGCCGGCGAATCGCCGGCGAGTCCGCGAGCGTACTCATTGTCACTCTCAAGTAACCGAGAGGATTCAAGCGTTTGGGTTCTCGTTCTCGGCTACTCTGCCTCGCGCGACGCTCGCTCGATCTCGGCGATCGATTCGTCCTCGAAGGCGTCACCGATGGCATCCCGGAACCCCTCGATCGGGTCGTCGTTCAGTGGAATCAGTTCGACCCGATCGCTGAGTTCGCCGATACGGTACCGTTCACCGTGTTTCTCACGGATCTCGTTTGGGACGACGATCCGGCCTCGACCCGTTCGCTTATTACAGCCACCTATTACTGGAGGACATAAAAATCCCGCATGAACTCCGTTGTCTTCCCAAATCGACCGCGAGCGAATCCGTTCGCTCGAGGATCGCTATACCGCTAATCGACTTATTCCCGGAGCGTGTCCTCGCGCTCGGTGGCCTCGAGCGTCTCCGTCTCGAGATCGGTCGCCACCACGGCGGGCTTGTAGGCGCCGCCGTCGAAGAGGTCGTGGTCGCTGATCGAGGACTCGACGAAGCGCGTGAAGGCCCGGCGGTCGGCGGGCAGTTCGCCGTAGATGACTTCCTCCTCAACGAGGTCGTAGACGGGGATTCGCGGCGTCAGGAGGGTGTTCTCGCCGACGACGCTGTTCTCGCCGACGACGAAGCCCGAGGTGACGCGGCAGCCGGCGCCGAGCGAGACGTCGTCCTCGACGATGACCGGCGCGTTCTCGACGGGCTCGAGCACGCCGCCGATGAGGGTGTTCGCGCCGAGCTTGACGTTGTCGCCGATCTGGGCACAGGAGCCGACGGTGTCACAGGAGTCGACGAGCGCGCCGTCGCCGACGTGGGCGCCGATGTTGACGAACGACGGGCTCATCATGATGCAGTCCGAGCCGATGTGGGCGCCCTGCCGGACGACGGTGCCGTCGGGCGTGTTGCGGCTGCCGCGGTCGCCGTACTCGCTCGAGTCCGCAAGCGGGAGGACGTCGTTGTACGTCGTGCCGCCGTGTTCGTACTGGCCGATCGAGCGGAGGCCGAAGTTCAGCAGGATCCCCTGCTTGACCCACTCGTTGGCTTCCCAGGAGTCTCCCTGCTTTTCGGCGGCGCGGACCTCGCCCGCCTCCAGTGCGTCGAGGAACGCCTCGAGGGTGGCGTACTCGTCCTCGCCGGCCGTGCCGGCGTCGATAGCGTCGTTCTGGTACTGCGTCCACAGCTCCGAAATTTCGGTTTCGAGTGCGCTCATTCGCGGATCACGTCCGCGAAGTCGTAGCGACCCGCCTTTTGTCCAGCGATCCAGACCGCCGCGTCGACCGCACCCGCGGCGAAGACGCCTCGATCCTCCGCGCGGTGGGTCAGCCGGACCTCCTCGTGATTGCCCGCGAGGATGATCTCGTGTTCGCCGGTGATATCGCCGGCCCGCAGCGCGTGGACGCCGATCTCGGCCTCCTCGCGAGGGGCCTCGCCCTCACGTCCGTGCGTGCGTTCGGAGAACTCGCCGTTGGCTTCGATCTCCTCGAGCAGGCGGTTGGCGGTCCCGCTGGGCGCGTCGCGCTTTCCGTTGTGGTGGGTCTCGACGAGTTCGACGTCGTACCCCGGCAGGTTCTGGACCGCCTCGCCGACGACGTTGACCAGCGCCTGCACGCCGCGGGCGAAGTTCGGCGCGTGGAGGACGGCGACGTCGTCGCCGGCGTCCTCGAGCGCCGCGCGTTGATCGTCGTCGAAGCCGGTCGTTCCCGTGACGAAGGCGACGCCGGCGTCCGCACAGGCCGCGGCGTAGTCGACGGCCGACTCGGGGCCGGTGAAGTCGACGACGGCGGTGGGTTCGCGGTCGACGACCAGCGAGCCGAACTCGTCGGCCGGCTCGATCTCGACGCCGTCGACGGTCTCTCCGTCCGGCTCCCGGTTGACCGCGAAGACGACCTTGCAGTCGTCGCGGTCGGTGGCGGCGGCGATCACTTCCCGTCCCATTCGGCCGGTCGCGCCGGTGACGCCGATCCGGACCGTCATCGATCGCCCTCCACTGTGGCTCCGTCGCTCGCGTCGGTAGTACCGGCGCGGGCCGACTCGTCCTCGAGGTCGGCGAGGACGGCCTCGAGGTCCTCGCGGTACTCCTCGGAGAGGCGGGTCAGCGGCGAGCGCATGCGTGCGGGGCCGTAGCCACGGATCTCCATGGCCTCCTTGACTGGGATCGGGTTGGTCTCGACGAACAGGTGGCGGTACAGCGGCCCCAGCGTGTGGTGGAGGTCCTGTGCGCGCGCGTAGTCGCCGTCGAGCGCGGCGCCGACCATCGCGCAGGTTAGTTCGGGTTCGATGTTCGCACAGACACTGATCGTTCCGGTTCCGCCGACGGAGATGGTCGGCAGCGTGAGCGCGTCGTCGCCCGAGAGCACCGCGAAGTCCTCGTCGGTCGTTCGCTCGGCGATCTCGCCGATCTGGCCGAGGTCGCCGCTGGCGGCCTTGTAACCCGAGATGTTCTCGTGGGCGGCGAGTTCGACCGCGGTGTCGGGTTCGATGTTGCGGCCCGTCCGCGAGGGGACGTTGTAGACGATCTGGGGCAGATCGATCGTGTCCGCGATCGTTTCGTAGTGTTCGATCAGCCCGCGCTGCTCGGGCTTGTTGTAGTACGGCGAGATGAGCAGGAGGCCGTCGGCGCCCGCGTCGGCGGCTCGCTCGGAGAGTTCCAGCGCCTCGCGGGTGTTGTTCGAGCCCGTGCCCGCGATGACGGGGACGTCGTCGACGGCCTCGATGACCGCTTCGACGACCTGCACGTGTTCGTCGTGGGTCAGCGTCGCCGACTCGCCGGTCGAGCCGACGGGAACGAGCCCGTCGACGCCCGCGGCCTCGAGTCGCTGCGCGTCGGTCTGGAGCGTTTCGAAGTCGATCCGTTCGTCGCTGTCGAAGGGCGTACACATCGCCGGGAAGACGCCCGAAAGGTCGAGTGCTGTCATTGTGGAATGGCTGTGTTATCGGTGGTGGTAGTGGTTCGATCGTCCGTGATCGATCGTCGCTCGTGTGCGGACCGAGGCCGCGCCCGGAACGGGGTCGCTACACCCGCTACGAGCACTCTCACACACGTTTACGTTTCGGAAAACGAGGGGCGACGCCGCTCGAGACGGAGCCGACGGATCGGTGAGCGACGTGGCGCATACCTGACCCACTGATCCGGATTCCCTTATCGGTTGCGGCTTCGAACAGCGATCGCGGACAGTCCGTGCCAGCAGCTGACATAAATTTCCGCGTAATTTATCCCCGAGCATTACATAGCATCGCGTATGACAGACTTCGGACTGAAACTTCGGATGGTCGTCGTCGGAGCCATCCTGTTCGCCTTCTACGTCGGCGCAGCGACGTTTTTGGCCCTGCTATTCGGCGTTAGTCCGCTCCTGATACTTCCGGCCGGGATCGTCATCCTCCCCGCGATCCAGTACAAACTCGGCAAGTGGATGGCGCTCAGAGGCGCCGAGGAGATGCCCGAGGACGGCCAGTACCGCGAGGTCCACCAGATGACCGAATCGCTCTCCCGAGACATGGGCGTCGACAAACCCAAGCTGATGGTGATGAGCATGGGCGTCCCCAACGCCTTCGCCGTCGGCCGCAAGGGCGCCGGCGTCGTCTGCGTCTCGACGGAACTCATGCAGATCCTCGAGCGCGACGAACTCGAGGGCGTCATCGCCCACGAGATCGCCCACATCAAGAACCGCGACGTGATCACGATGGTCGTCGGCCAGTCCATCGGGATGATGGTCGGCTACGTCGCCTACTTCGCGGTGCTGATGGGCGGCGAGCGCAACATCGGCACCTGGATCCTCGCGATGGTCGCCTCCTCGCTGGCGAACATGCTCGTGATGGTCTTCGTGCTGGCCATCTCGCGATACCGCGAGTACGTCGCCGACGAGGACGCCCGCCAGTACATCGGCACCGGCGAACCGCTGGCGCGCGCACTCGAGAAGATTTCCAGCGGCGCGCAGGGGCGCGAGTCGAAACTCGACGACAGCATGAGCGCGCTCTGTATCATGAACACCGACCGCGGTCTCATGGAGAAACTGTTCGCGAGCCACCCGCCGACGGAGAAGCGCATCGAGAAACTCCGCAGCTAACGATTCGCGTTTCGCCGTCGACGCTGTTCTGATTTCCGTTCACGATCCGTCATTGCTCCCGACCAGCGCACTCCGGACCGCTGGGTCTCCTCGCGGACGGTCGCCGTGGCGCTCGGCACCAGAGACCGGGGACGATCACCGACTCGGTCGAGGCCCGGAACGCGATCCGCGGAACGCCGCGATTTTTACGGGAGCCCCGCACAGTGTGATCTATGACGGAAATTCATCCGGGCCAGCGCGTCGCCGTTCTCGTCGA
This sequence comes from Haloterrigena turkmenica DSM 5511, assembly GCF_000025325.1. Lineage (NCBI taxonomy): Archaea > Methanobacteriati > Methanobacteriota > Halobacteria > Halobacteriales > Natrialbaceae > Haloterrigena > Haloterrigena turkmenica. Next base: position 817,104 of record NC_013743.1, read on the forward strand.
CGCCCAGAACCTCTATCACACGGCCCAGAGTCTGCACAGCCGCAACATCGACTACTCCGCGCTGCTCGACAAGGCCGTTCAGGACCGCCAGCTCACCCGCGCGATCGCCTACGTCATCCGCGCGGATTCGCCCGAGGAGGAGAGCTTTTTCGAGGCGCTAATCGACATCGGCTTCGAGCCGAAGATCAAGGACATCAAGACGTTCTCGGACGGGACCAAGAAGGCCGACTGGGACGTCGGAATGAGTCTCGATGCGGTGACCCTGGCCAACCACGTCGATACGGTCGTGCTCTGTACCGGCGACGGCGACTTCTCGCGGCTCTGCTCGCACCTGCGCCACGAGGGCGTCCGCGTCGAGGTGATGGCGTTCGAATCCTCGACGGCCGAGGAACTCATCGCGGCGGCCGATTCCTTCGTCGACCTGGGCGAACGCCACGAGACGTTCCTCCTCTAACTGCGGACGCTCGCGTCACGACCGGTCCGAACGTCCCTTCCAGAGTCCGACCAACAGTGCGTACCCGGTAACGAGTAGCATCGCTCCCGTCAGAACGTACACGAACGGCCCGGAAACGAACGTGGCCGGCCCGGCCAGCGTCAGGGTGCCGAACAAGAGGAGGGCGACACCGAGAGCGATTTGCGTGGCGTCCATACGATATCAGAAGTATTGAATCGAGTATTATAACGTTCGTCATTTCTGTTCTGTCGCAAAATCCAATAGCACAGCCGTTGCGAGTCGGCGATGTCGTCACGGGAACCGAGACTGGCGACTCGAGTCCGATCCGAATCCGGTTCGAGGTCGAAGGGCTTTCGACCGCGGGCGCGAAACCCTGTCCAATGAGCGATCCAGCCGACGGGAACGGACAGGCGGGGCTGCCGGAGCTGCGGACCATCGCGGACTACCAGTTCGGTTCGGGCGCCGGCGACGCCCTCTTTCCGCCCGCGGAGTCACTCACCATCAAGCGCACCTCTTCAGGTCGGCCCCAGCAGATCCACGCCGATGACGGACGAATCGTCTCCTTCGGAACCGACGGCCGATTCACCCTCGGCCTCGAGGGCGGCCGTCGGCTCCACGCGGTCCTCGAGCACCCCGCCTATCGCGTCGTCGTCGACGACGAGAGCGAACCGTTCGTCCGCGACGAGAAGAACGTCTTCACGAAGTTCGTCCTCGAGGCGGGTCCCGAAATCCGGCCGGGCGACGAGGTGCTCGTGATCCACGAGCGCGGCGAGCTGATCGCGGTCGGAACGGCGGAACTGGCGGCCGAGGCTATCGCGGACTTCGAGACCGGGATGGCGGTGAACGTGCGCGAGGGCGCGCCCGCGGAGAACTGATTTTCCCGAGCACCGATCGACTGGCCGAGAGCGCGCCCGAGCGATAGCGAGGGCGCGCGACCCAACGGAAGACGCGGAGCGTCTTCCGAGCATCGCGGAGGCTTCGCCTCCGCTCAACGGGGAAGGGCAGGCGTTCACCGATACCGACCGCGAGTGAGCGCCGCAGGCGCGAACGAGCGGGCCGACGACTGACTCGGAGCGAGCGAAGCGAACGGAGAGGAAGGAGGAGTGCTTTTCATCAAAGTTTTGCCGAGGGTGCGCCGCAGGCGCGCCCGCAGCGCAAAAGTTTGAGATGCAAAAGTTTGAACCGCAGAGTAAAAGGGTGCGGGTAGCGACGTGTCGGGTATGTTTGGAGGAGGCGGCGGCGGTCTGAACCCGCGCAAGATGGAACAGATGATGCAACAGATGGGAATCGACGTCGAGGATATCGACGCCGAGGAGGTCATCATCCGCACCGAGGAGTACGACCTCGTCTTCAACGACGCCGAGGTCACCAAGATGGACGCCCGCGGCGAGGAGACCTACCAGATCATCGGCTCGCCCGAACAGGTCGAGTCCGGTGCCGCCGGTGCCAGCGCCGGCGCCGACGAGGACGCCGGGGCCGCGATTCCCGACGAGGACGTCGAACTCGTCGCCACCCGCGCCGGCGTGAGCGAGGACGAGGCCCGCGACGCCCTCGAGGCCGTCGACGGCGACCTCGCCGCGGCAGTCGAACGCCTCGAGTGACGTTCGCGTGACCGACGATAGCGATTCCGAGACCGACGCGGACGGAGACGGAACCGCGAGCGCCGACGAGACTGCGGACGCGGACGACCGCGTCCCCGTCCTGCTCGTCAAGGGCGACCGCGAGTACCTGATCCAGCCCGGCGGCGAGCAGGGAACGGATCTGGGCGTGCTCGAGGTGCCTGAAGACGTCCAGCCGGGCGACACCATCGAGACGCATCTCGGCGAGGCGTTTCGGGTGCGCCGGCTGCGCGGCCCGGATCTGTTTCACCAGTTCGAGCGGACGGGGGCACCGATGGTCCCCCGCGACGTCGGGTTAGTGATCGGCGAGACCGGCGTCTCGCAGGGCGACCGCGTGCTCGATACCGGCACCGGAACGGGCGTGCTCGCGGCCTCGATGGCCCGCGCGGGCGCCGAGGTGGTGACCTACGAGCGCGATCCGGAGTTCGCGGACGTCGCGCGCGAGAACATGAAACTCGGCGGCGTCGACGACAGCGTCGACGTCCGAACGGGCGATCTGACCGAGGAGATCGACGCGCTCGAGCCCTCGTCGTTCGACGTGTTGACCCTCGATACGGGCGACGCGGCGGCCGTCGTCGAGCACGCGCCCGACCTGCTGGTCGACGGCGGCTTCGTCGCGGTCTACAGCCCCTTCATCGAGTCGACCCGAGAGGTCGTCGCGGCGGCCCGCGAGGTCGAGCTCTCGAACGTCCGCACGCGCGAGACGATCCAGCGGGAGATGCAGTTCGACGACCGCGGCTCGCGGCCGTCGACCGCGCCGGTGGGCCACACGGGGTATCTGACGATCGCTCGCAACGTCTGAGCCGCTCGGATCGACCGTGACCGGCGAATAGCTGTCCGATCAGTAACACACACGGCAGCGAAATCCGTTGTAAATCGGCACGTATGCCGGAGATTCATTCGGTTGCGAGTTGCGACTGGCTGCGACTGTTCGCAACCTTCTTTATTCGTTCGGGTGTCGAACCAGATAGCAATGGCTGTACTCTGGCTGGACGAGATCAGTGCCGGCGACCTCGAGAAGGTCGGCGGCAAAGGAGCCTCCCTGGGCGAGTTGACGGGTGCTGGGCTGCCCGTGCCCCCGGGATTCGTCGTAACCGCCGGGACCTATCGATCGTTCATCGAAGAAGCCGAAATCGACGAGGAACTGTTCGCGGCCGTCGACGTCGACGTCGACGACTCGTCGGCGCTGGCCGACGCCGCCGACCGCGCGCAGGAACTCATCCTCGAGACCCCCTTCCCCGACGAACTCCGCGAGGAGATCCTCGAGTCGTATCGGCAGGTCGGCGACGGCGAGGCGTTCGTCGCGGTGCGGTCGTCGGCGACGGCCGAGGACCTGCCCGACGCCTCCTTCGCGGGCCAACAGGAGACGTTCCTCAACGTCACCGAGGAGGCGCTGCTCGACCGCGTTCGCGAGTGTTGGGCCTCGCTGTTCACCCAGCGGGCGATCTACTACCGTCAGGAGCAGGGCTTCGATCACTCTGCAGTGAACATCGCGGTCGTCGTCCAACAGATGGTCGACGCCGAGAAATCCGGCGTGATGTTCACGAGCCACCCCTCGACGGGCGACCCGACGATGATCATCGAGGCCGCCTGGGGCCTGGGCGAGGCCGTCGTCTCCGGTGCCGTCTCGCCGGACAACTACGTCGTCGAGCGCGAGGATCGGTCGATCGACGTCACCGTCGCCGAGAAGAAGGTGATGCACGAAAAGGACGAGGAGACCGGCGAGACCGTCGAGACCGAGGTTCCTCAGGACAAGCGGAACGCACGGGTCCTCTCCGAGGACGAAATCGGGGCCCTGATGGATCTCGGCGAGCGCGTCGAGGACCACTACGACAAACCCCAGGACGTCGAGTGGGCCATCGTCGAGGGCGAGGTCTACATGCTCCAGTCCCGACCGATCACGACCATCGACGAGAGCGACGGCGGGGCCACTGCGTCCGAGGCGACCGGCAGCGTCGACGCCTCGACGGGGCTGACCGACGGCAGCGGCGGCGTTCAGGCCGCCGCCGGCGAGTCCTCGAGTTCGGGGGCGGACGCCTCCGGCGAGGTCATCGTCGACGGACTGGGATCGAGTCCGGGCACCGTCAGCGGGGCCGCCCGGATCGTCAAAAAGCTCGACGACCTCGATAAGGTCGGCGAGGGCGACATCATCGTCACCGAGATGACGATGCCGGACATGGTCCCCGCGATGAAGCGGGCGTCGGGGATCATCACCGACGAGGGCGGCATGACCAGCCACGCCGCCATCGTCTCCCGCGAACTGGGCGTTCCGGCTATCGTCGGCACGACGAACGCGACTACCGTCCTCGAGGACGGGCAACTCGTCACGCTCGACGGCGACAAGGGCGCAGTCCTCGAGGGCAAAGAAGTCGAACCCGACGAAGAGACCGAACCCGTCGAGGAGGTCCGGCCGCAGTCGCCGGTCAAGCCCATGACCGCGACGGAGGTGAAGGTCAACGTCTCCATTCCGGAGGCCGCCGAGCGCGCGGCCGCGACCGGCGCCGACGGCGTCGGCCTGCTCCGCATGGAGCACATGATCCTCTCGCTGAACCAGACCCCCGCGAAGTTCATCGCGGAGAACGGCGAGGACGCCTACATCACAGAACTGGTCGAGGGAATCCGCGGCGTCGCCGACGAGTTCTACCCGCGGCCCGTTCGCGTCCGGACGCTGGACGCGCCGACCGACGAGTTCCGCCAACTCGAGGGCGGCGAGGACGAACCGAAGGAGCACAACCCGATGCTCGGGTACCGCGGAATCCGGCGCTCGCTCGACCGCCCGGACGTCTTCGCCCACGAACTCGAGGCGTTCCGGCGGCTCTACGAGATGGGCTACGACAACGTCGAGATCATGTTCCCGCTGGTCAACGACGCGGAGGACATCTACCAGGCCAAGTCGCTCATGAAGGAGGCCGGCATCGACCCCGAGAAGCGCCGCTGGGGCGCGATGATCGAGACGCCGGCCTCGGCGCTGTCGGTCGAGGAGATGGCGAAAGCGGGCATCGACTTCGCCTCGTTCGGGACGAACGACCTCACCCAGTACACGCTCGCGGTCGACCGGAACAACGAGCACGTTGCCGACCGCTTCGACGAGCTCCACCCCGCGATCCTGAAGCTGATCGGCGACGTCATCGAGACTTGCCGCGAACACGACGTCGACACGAGCATCTGCGGCCAGGCCGGCTCCAAGCCGGAGATGGTCCAGTTCCTCGCCAAGGAAGGCGTCACGTCGATCTCGGCGAACATCGACGCCGTCCGTGACGTCCAGCACGAGGTCAAGCGCGTCGAGCAGAAGCTGCTGCTCGATTCGGTTCGCTAAGTCGGTCGGTTAGCCTTCGAGAATCCTTCTTCCCCCGTATTTCGCTTCGCCGTGAGACGCTGTCGGCGGCGTAGTGCGCAACCGTCCCATCGACACAATCGGTCTCGACCCTGTCGATACGAGGACGGGTGCGTAGGCAAAGCGTCCGCTGTGCGCTTCGGTCGACTGCCGTTCGCTATCTCGAGAGCGCCTCGAACTCCGAGGATCCGCAGCGACAGCCGTCCTTCCGGCCGATCGGTTGGACGGTGCCGTCGGCGAGGACCCACGCGGAGTAGACGGCCTCGCAGTCGCGACATTGCGCAGCTACTTTCTCCCATTCGTCGGTCGCGGGCTCGCCGGTCTCCTGACTCTGGCGGTGGCCTGTCATATACGGATAAAGACGGCCCTTGCCGAAGAACGGAGAGGTTGTATACACCACCACGAAAGCGAACGCCCGGTGTCGCCGAGAGCGGGAGTCACTCGTCGTCCGGATGAGAGAACGTCAGTGTGCTCGTGATGAGGTTCCGATGGGCGGCGTGAAATCGCTTCGAGAGCGCCTGCTGGGAGACGTCCATTCGGTCGGCGAGATCGGTCATCGTGATTCCCTGTGGAATTTCGTAGTACCCCTCCTCGAGCGCCGCGACCAGCGTCTCGCGTTGCTTCGTCGTGAGATCGTACTGAGCGCTGGCCATCGGCTGTTCCTGGTCCTTGATACGATTGAGTTTGAACGCGATTTCCTTGTCTTCGCAGTAGTCCTGAAACTGCGCGAGGCTGTCCCGATCGTCGAACCGCATCCGGAGCTCCCAGTTTTTGTCCCGTCCGATCGCCTGCAGGATCGTCGCTCCGAGTTCGACGTAGGCGTAGACGATCGTTTCGACGTTCTTCGTCCACTCGGCGCGATACAGTCTGGCGCCGTCCACCTCGTCGATCGGGGCGACGCCCGTCACGGAGTCGTCCTCCTGAAACGCCGCCTCGAACTCCGCGTGATCGCCGCCGCTGACCCAGAAGTACGGCATCACCCTGTCCTCCATCGTCGCCACGACCTGTTCGATCTCGACGACCATCCCCGGCGCGGCCGTGAGGGCGTGGTACAGCGCCAGGTCGTCGGATTTGACCGAGAACTCGGCGATAACGCTCATACGACTCGTTCACGGTTGCTCCGAATAAATCCGCGGACTGCACTGGCGTCTCGTTCCCGACCGCCTCGAGTCGATCGCCCTCGAGACCTCGTCGACTACGACCCGGTCTTCTCGACGTGGTACCAGCTCCCGTCCCAGCTCAGTCCGTACTCGAGGAACGAGCGGAGCGTGAGGACCCCGAACGCGGGGTAGCAAAGCGGCGCGAGGGCGACGCTCCAGACGAGCCCGTCGATGCGGCCGTCGCGCCGGTCGCGCCAGGCGACGAGCCCGATGGTGGCGACGAGGGCCGCCGACGGGAGCAGGACGGCCGACTCGACGTCGAGGACGAGCAGGAGCAGGAGCTTCGAGACCAGCGCGAGGGTAAAGAGGCTGCCGAGCAGGCTCGAGCACATCCGGCCGATCGAGATCGCGCCGCGGCGGCCGACCCGGCCGCGCAGGAGGTCGACGAGGGTGGCGTGGAGCACCTCGACCTGGCCGACGCGCCACCGCTTGCGCTGGCCCCAGAGATCGGCCCAGGTGTGGGGGGCCTCCATCGTGTTCGTACACTGGCGGGCCTGTTTGACGTCGAGCCCCTCGCGGTAGCAGGCGTGGGCGAAGTCCAGATCCTCGGTGAGCATGTCGTCGTAGCCGCCGACGCGCTCGTGGGCTTCACGGGTGAACGCGGTCGAGGAACTGCGACAGTTCGTGAAGCCGGCCAGTTCGACCAGCTTGTAGCTGGCGTGGAAGACGATGCGCTCGCAGTAGGCGACCGTTTCGACGACGCCGGTCGGCCGCGGGACGCGCCGCCCCTGGAAGACGTCCATGCCGGCCTCGAGTTCGCCCATCGCTGTCGGGAGGAACTCGGGAGCGATCCGCTCGTCGGCATCGAAGACCGCGAAGCGGTCGGTGTCGCTCTCGCTGACAGCGTAATTGATCGCCCCCGCCTTCGATCCCGGTTCGCCGTTTACCAGACACGTCACGCGGTCGTACTCGACCGCGAGTTCCCGGGCCCGCTCGAGGGTCGCCTCGTCGTTGGGTTCGGCGACGATCGCGATCTCGAGGTTCTCGTAGGCGCTCTCACAGAGGCTCTCGACGCTTTCGTCCATCACCGCGTGGTCGCGGTAGACCGGGACGATCGCCGTGAGTTTCGGGCCGTCGGTCATCTTCTCGAGATCGTCTCGCGAAGACCAGACCTCGCGGACCAGCAGTAGACCGGTCAGTCCGACGAAGAACGTGAAGACCGCGGCGGCCGACAGCGCCTCGAGGAAGACGAAGCGGACGGTGACCGCCAGCAGGTCGATCGTAATCGACTGGACGTCCGTTGCGTCGACGAACCCGAAGACGAACAGCGCGAGGACGCCGCTACCGGTGCCGACGTATTCGACGAACCGCGACGCGGACGGGAGCATTTGCGGGCTCTTTCGGCTGACGCGGTATCAATATTTCTTCGGCCCGTGGACTCCCTCGAGGTCACGTCCGCCGGGAACCGATTTCGGCGGAATCTGATCGCGGACAGGACCGTTAAGCGCAACGTCTAAACGGGTGAACGTACTTGTGCGTGATATGCAATCCGAGCCGCAAGCGTTCGACCGGGTGCTGTCGTCGATGTGTACGGAGCCCCACCCGGTAGCGCGCGACGCGGCCGAACGGTTCCTCGCGACCAACCCCGGCGATCCGGGGACGTATCCGTCTGTTTCGGCCCTCGAGGAGGAGGCGATCGCGATGCTGGGTTCGATCGCCGGCCTCGAGGAGCCGACCGGCTACATCGCCAGCGGCGGGACGGAAGCGAACATTCAGGCCGTCCGCATCGCCCGTGACCGCGCCGAGAGCCAGCGTCCGAACGTGGTCATGCCCGAGTCGGCCCACTTCAGTTTCCAGAAGGCCGCGGACATCCTCGGCGTCGAACTGCGCATCGTCCCGACGGACGACAACTTCCGGGCCGACCTCGAGGCCGTCCGCGCCTCGGTCGACGAGGCGACCGCGCTGGTCATCGGCGTCGCGGGGACGACCGAGTACGGCCGCGTCGATCCGATTCCGGAACTCGGCGAGATCGCCCGGTCGGTCGGCGCCATGCTCCACGTCGACGCCGCGTGGGGTGGCTTCGTGCTGCCCTTTACCGACTACGAGTGGAACTTCGAGCACGCTCCGGTCGACACGATGGCGATCGATCCCCACAAGATGGGCCAGGCCGCGGTGCCCGCGGGCGGGCTGCTCGCCCGCTCCGACGACCTGCTGAACGAACTCGCCGTCGACACTCCCTACCTCGAGTCGACCTCGCAGGCGACGCTAACCGGGACGCGGTCGGGCGCCGGCGTCGCCAGCGCCGTGGCGGCGATGGAGGAGCTGTGGCCCGAGGGCTACAAGCGCCAGTACGTCCGCTCGCAGAACAACGCCAAGTGGCTCGCCGACGCCCTCGAGAAACGCGGCTACGACGTCGTCGATCCGACGCTGCCGCTGGTCGCGGCCGACGTGCCCCGATCGACGTTCGACGCGCTGCGCGCGAAGGGCTGGCGGATTTCCCGGACCGCTACTGGGGAGCTTCGGATCGTCTGTATGCCCCACGTGACGCGGGAGATGCTCGCGTCCTTCATCGGCGATCTGGATCGACTCGAGGTGCGCGCGAGCGTGCCCGTGGCGAGTGACGATTAAAATCGGGTTCGCGAGCCGCTTTTCTCGGTCAAGTTGCTGTCGTGGAGTTATCCCAATAGACAGTAGCACGGTTTCGGTATTCGGAACTGTCCCCGCGACTCGTGTTCAGTAGAGGGCGTTACTCAGCGCACCCCCACGAAACGTTTTCCGTGGTAAATTCCTTAGCATAGGTATGTCTACGACCGTTGCAACACCTGACGCAGAGGAGACGTGTACGTACTGTGAGTCACGTATCTCCGACCATGACCCTCTCTGTGTCCGCGACTGTAACGACGACTGTGGGTCACCCCTGTACTTCTGTAATTTCGCATGTCTCTCGGCGTATATCGACGAGAACGGCCTTACCACCGGTGATGCGTGCGAGTGGAATCCCGACGAAAACGGCTGTTGCTAATCGGCGACAGCGGTCGGTTCGCGTATGTAGTTGCCGAATCGAGCGTTTTCAGTTCCAGTTCCATTCTGGGTAACGAAGCACACTACTAACTACCGATATACTCGAACGTGCTGCTCGCACTGGCAACGGGGGTCGCCACACCCTCCCCAGCCGACTCGCTCACTCATCCCTCGCGTGACGTCGCGTCGCGGCTCGCTGTTCACTCGCCGCGACACAGCACGCGCCACCGCATGGAATCGACAGTGACGAGCGATCGGTAGCTGTTTGCCGCGTCGCTGCGAGCCTCGCGTATGGCGCTGGCACTGGATCGCATCGACGCCGTCTCGATCGTCGGCTTCCTCGCGCTGGCCGCGGTATCGGCGGCGGCCCTCGAGGGCGTCGTCGTGGCGGCCGTCGGCGGCGGCTTCGCGCTCTCGCTGTCGACGTGGCGACTGTACGGCGGACGACCGTGGGAGGCGCTGGCGTGGCTGGCGTGGGTCGGCGCGGCGGTCGCGGTCGTGATCGCTCCCGGGACGACGGGATTCGTCGCGTTCCTCGCGCTGGTGGTCGTCGGCCTCGGACTGTTGTTCGGTGGTCGATTGGGACTGTTGCCGGCGATCTGGGACCGCGACGGGGCGGCGGTAGGCGACGAGTCGGTCGACGGTCCGGGGCCACGGTAGGAGGGCGCCACCGTCGATCGAAAACCGGCGGGTTTTACGCCCGGCACCGCCTCGTGATGCATATGAGCACCGACGAGTTTCCAACGGACCAGCCTGCGGTCGTGACCTGCGGGTTGCCCTACGCCAACGGCGACCTGCACATCGGTCACCTACGCGGGTACATCGGCGCGGACGCCTTTAGCCGTGCCCTCGAGACGCTCGGACAGGAGACGGCCTACGTCTGCGGCTCGGACATGCACGGCACGCCGGTCGCCGTCAACGCCGAGCAGCAGGGCGTCGATCCCGAGGACTTCGCGCTCGACTGGCACGAGCAGTACGAGGAGACGTTCCCGCAGTTCAACGTCGAGTTCGACAACTACGGCCACACCCACGACGAGACGAACACCGAACTGACCCAGGAGATCGTCCGAACGCTGGACGAGGAGGGGTACATCTACGAGAAGGAGATTCAGGTCGCCTACGACCCCGACGCCGACCAGTACCTCCCCGACCGCTACGTCGAGGGCACCTGCCCCTACTGCGGCGAGAAGGCCCGCGGCGACGAGTGCGACGAGGGCTGTCAGCGCCACCTAGAGCCCGGCGAGGTCGAGGACCCGACGAGCACGATCACGGGCAACCCCGCGGAGTACCGCGAGCGCACCCACAAGTTCTTCGAGGTCTCGGAGTTCGCCGACTTCCTGACGGAGTTCTTGGACGGCCTCGAGGGCACCTCCAACGCGCGCAACCAGCCCCGGCAGTGGATCGAAGACGGCCTGCAGGACTGGTGTATCACGCGGGACATGGACTGGGGGATTGACTACCCGACCGCCGAGGGTGAAGACGAGAGCGAGCTCGTCCTCTACGTCTGGGTCGACGCGCCGATCGAGTACGTCGCCTCCACGAAGCAGTACTCCGAGCGCGTCGGCACCGACGAGTTCGACTGGGAGCAGGTCTGGAAGGGCGACGGCGAGATCATGCATATCATCGGGCGGGACATCATCCAGCACCACACCATCTTCTGGCCGGCGATGCTCGAGGGTGTCGGCTACAACAAGCCCCGCGGCATCGCCGCGACCGGCTTCATCACGATCAACGGGAAGGGGCTGTCGACCAGTCGCAACCGCGCGATCTGGGCGAAGGAGTACTTGGACGAAGGGTTCCACCCCGACCTGCTGCGGTACTATCTGACCACGACGGGCGGCCTCCAGCAGGACGTCGACTTCTCGTGGGACGCCTTCCAGGAGAAGGTCAACGGCGAGTTAGTGGGCACGGTCGGTAACTTCTGGTACCGCTCGCTGCTCTTCGCCTACCGCAACTACGAGGGCACTCCCGAGACGGACGTCTCCGAGGAAGTCCGGGAACGCATCGAGGGCGCCATCGGCGACGCCCGCGAGAGCGTCAACGACTACGACCTGCGTGGAATCGGGGGGGCCGCCACCGAACTGGCCCAGTTCGGCAACGAATACATCCAGCGCAACGAGCCCTGGAAGCTCACCGACGACGAGCCCGAGAAGGCGGCGCAGGTCATCCGCGACTGCGTCCAGATCGCCAAGGCCGTCGGCGTCCTCATCGAGCCGATCGCGCCCGACAAGGCCCAGAATCTCTGGGAACAGCTCGGCGAGGACGGCGCGGTCGCCGACGCCCACCTCGAGGACGCCCTCGAGGCCCCGCCGCGGAACTTCGACGAACCCGGCGAGCTCTTCGCGAAGATCGAGGACGACCGCGTCGAGGAGTTGAACGAGAAACTCGAGGAGCGCGTCGCCGCCGCAGGCGACGATGACGGCGAGGACGCGGACGAGGAAACCGAAAGCGACGACACCGCCGCGGACGAATCTGACTCCATGGCAGACACCGACGATCTCGAGGCGCTCGCCGACGAGCGCATCGGCTTCGAGGACTTCCAGGACCTGGACATCCGCGTCGGCCGGATCGAATCCGCCGAAGGCATCGAGGGCGCCGACGACCTCGCGCGACTCGAGGTCGACATCGGCTTCGAGACCCGACAGGTCGTCGCGGGAATCAAGCAACTGCACGACCTCGAGGAACTCCCCGGCGAGAAGTGCATCCTGCTTGCGAACATGGAGAAAGCCGAACTGTTCGGCGTCGAGTCCAACGGGATGATCCTCGCCGCGGGCGAGGAGGCCGACCTGCTGACGACCCACGGCGACGCCGAAGTCGGCGAGAAGGTTCGCTAACGCGGTCGATTGGACTCATTTCCGTTTTTCGGCTCGTTCGAACGATCTCGATTCGCTCGCTGTCGATTCGATCTGCGGTGGCGCACGCTGGGCCGCGGTGAACTACGGTGAACCGCGGCCCGAAGCCGTGCGAGGGATGAGTGAGAGAGCACAGCGATCGAACGAATCGGCTGGGGAGGGTGTGGCAACCCCTAGCCGCCAGGATGAACAGAACACTTCCGTTTCTGACGTTGTCGATAGTGACTCCGTTCATTCCACTCCGTCCTCGCGTGGCAACTGGAACTTCCACGTTCTCCCCAGCCGATTCGCTCACTCACTTCGTTCGCTCATCCCTTGCACGACGTTGGACCGCGGTTCGCTATTCACTCACCGCGGCCCAGCGCGCGCCACTGCACGTTGGGTCGGCGGCTCGAGTGAGACGTCACTCGACAACGGAGTCCGCCGGATAACCGATTTCGTCACAGTCGAGAACGAGGGTGGTGCACGGAGTGACGATCGATCGCTCAAGCGAACCAGAGAGCGAGACGACACGCGATCCGAAGCCGTTCAGAGAACCGTCTCGAGGCCCTCGAGCGACGAGAGTTCGTAGGTCGGTTCGTGTTCGCGCGCGCCGCGATCACCGCTGGAATCGTCGTGGCCGGGATCAACCCAGGCGGAGTCCAGCCCCATCGCGTTCGCGCCGGCGACGTCGGCACGGATCGAGTCGCCGACGTGGATCGCCGCGTCCGGAGCCACGTCGAGTTCCTCGAGGGCGTACTCGAAGGGAGCCGCGTCGGGTTTCGGGAAGATCCCCGCGCTCGGCTCGGTGAAGACGCTGACGTCGAAGGCGTCGGCGATGCCCAGCGCCTCGAGTTTTTGCGTCTGGGTCGGCCGGCCGCCGTTGGTGATCAGCCCGACCGGCCCGAGGTCGCGGGCGCGCTCGAGGGCGGCCTCCGCTCCGGGACGGAACCTGACGGCGGTCGGGTCCTGCGTCTCGAGGTACGCCCCGGCCAGTCTCGGCGCGACCGCGGGGTCGACGTCGGCCCGACCCGCGACCTCGGCGAAGAGATTCTCGTAGAACTCGCGATCCGTTTCGGCCGTCGGGAGCGCGGGCACGGCCGATCGCAGGTCCGCCGGCGTGCAAAAGGGGTCGATGCCGGCCCGCTTAAACGCCGTCTCGAGCACCGTCGCGGCGTCCCGAGTCGGCTCGCAGAGGGTGCTGTCGAGATCGAAACAGATCGCGTCGTACGCAGCCATCTACTACGCGTAGGGCCGTGTTCGTTCTCAAGGTTTCGATAGTGTGAGATTCTCTTTCACACAATGGTTGGAGCTCGCGGATCGACGTTCAATCGCTCGACGGTTTCCGTAGCCGTTATTTTCACCGCAGCACCTGTCGGTGTATGGACGTCCTCAAACGAGTGCACATCGTGCCGCTCGGGTACGAGTACGAGCGGATCCTCGAGCCGATCCGGAACCAACGGGCCGACCTGGTCTACCTGCTCGAGGACGACGGCACCGACGCGGGGGCGCGGACCAGGCGGGCCGACTACCACGATGACCTCCGGGCCGAACTCGAGTCGGCCGTGCCCGAGGTCAGGACTCGAGCGTGCGACCTGACGGACGTCTACGCCGTCCTCGGAATCGTGACGACTCTCGCGGCGAAACACGCGAACGACGACGTCTCGGTCAACGTCTCCGGCGCAGGGACGATCCCCGCCATCGGCGCGACGATGGCGTGTATGGACGTCTCGACGGACGCTCGCGCCTACTACGTCGAGCCCGACGACTACGATCACGACGGCCAGCAGGAGCCGATCTCGGAGGGCGTCGCCGAGATCGAACAGCTCCCGGCGTATCCGATCGACTCGCCGACGCCCGACCAGATCGCGATCATGGGATTCCTGGCGAATCCGTCCGACTGGGAGGCGTATCACGACGCGCGGACGACGCCGCCGAAGAAGAAGGACCTCATCGAGTACGCTCGCGATCGGAACCTCTCCTTCATGGCCGACCGACGGTCGCCCGAGGACCGCGGCGGCGAGGACAAGGGCGCCTTCCGGGTCCTCGATACGCACGTGCTCGAGCCGCTCGAGAACGACGGCTACGTTACGGTCGAATCGGTCGGCCGGCGTCGCGTCGTCGAACTCACCGAGCAGGGAGAGAACGCCTACCGGGCGTTCAAGCACAAACTCGCGGCCGTCGACGGCGTCGAGTACGAGTACGAATCCGAGACTCGAGGCTGAGCGACCGCGGTACCCGACGGTCCGATGACGAGTGGAGGGCCGAAGCAGCGGAGGGGCCGGCGCGTCACTGCCGGCGTGTCGGCGAGTGGAGGGCCGAAGCGTCGGGGACCGGACCGATTGGGCGGCGCGGAAGCCGACATGAAGGGGGGAGGCTGGCACGACGGGGAGACGACCGCCAGCGGCGACCTACTCGTCGGCGACCAGCGCGGCTAGCTTCGTCCCCAGTCGGGCGCATTCGAGGTCGGCCTCGAGTCGCTCGACGTGGGCGCGGAGGCTCGCCTCGTCGAGTCCGCCCGCCGTGTCGCCGTCTCCCTCGCGGTCGTCGAGACAGACGGGACCGTCGACCGCTCGAGCGAGCAGGAACGGGGCAGCGGCGGCGAGATACGACCCGGGCAGGTCGGGGCCAGCGACAGTTCCGCGCTCGGCGGCGGCCAGCAGCTCGCGGGCGACGATCAACCGCCGCCGCACCGACGCGGTCTCCGACTCCGGCGCCGGCGAGCCGAGATGGCGCGACAGCTCCGATTCGGCCGCGACGACATCATCGGGGTCGACGTCGAAGGCGGCCGCGAGCTCTTCGCGGTCGACCGTCGGGCGTCGGCTCCGCCGGGTCGCGAGTCGAACGGCCCCCAGCACGGCGGCGGTGTGGCCGTGCTGGATGGCCGCTCGCTCGCCGGCGTGATCGAACGCTGCACGGGCGACGTCGGCGACCGCGTCGACCTCGAGTCGACGAACCGCCTCGTCGATCGTCAGGTCGTCGTTCGCGATCCCGGAACCGTCTCCCGCGGGGGACTGTCGCTGACCCATATGCATGTCATCTCGACGTCATACATTATCTACTTCTGAGAAAGTATCGGTACTATCGTTACTTTCGATACTATCGATATAATCAGTATTACCGATACAATCGGTACTTCGAACAGCGTTCTGGCGGGCCACGGACCGCACTGACCGCCACTCGGCTATACCGTCTCTCGGTCCCACACCGCCGCTCGAGTCGTTCTCGATCGAAGACGGCGACTCGCCGGCGAAGACGACACTCGCCACCGAAGACGGGACGACTCGACGGCGTCGAACGGTCGTCTCTCCGACAACCGGCAGCGCTCACGGACGGGTCCGCCCGCCCTGCGGCATTCGCCACGTTCAAGCCGGTCCCCTTCGAGGGTCGAGATATGACGCGATCTGTCTGGGTCAAAGCCGACGACACCGTCGGCGACTGGGACGACCGCCGGGCGCGGATCACCGCCGCGCTCGAGTCGGGCGCCGACTGGGTACTGGTCGACGAAGAGGACGTCTCCCGTGTACGCGAACTCGGCGACATCAACGTCGCCGCCTTTCGGACCGACGGCGACGTGACGCTGGTCGACGACATCGACGACGCCGAGACCGACGAGGACGACGGCGGCGCCGCCGAATCGACGACCGAGGCCGACGCGGTCATCGTCGGCAAGAACGGCGAGGGCGACGCGACGATCGACCTCCCCGAGGACTTCTCCGGCTCGGCCGACCTCTCGACGCTTCGCCGGCGCGACGGCGACGTCGAGCGCGGCGCCTACGTCCGCATCCTCGGCAAGGAGTACGAACGGTTCGCCGAGACGGCCGCCGAGGAGGCCGACCACACCATCATCGTCGGCGAAGACTGGACGATCATCCCCCTCGAGAACCTGATCGCGCGGATCGGCGAGGAGACCAACCTCATCGCGGGGGTCACGACCGCCGACGAGGCCAAGACGGCCTTCGAGACCCTCGAACTGGGCGCCGACGCGGTCCTGCTCGACTCCGACGACCCCGACGAGATCCACGAGACCGTGGAGATCCGCGACGAGGCCGAACGCGAGTCCCTCGACTTAGAGTACGCCGAAGTGCTCGACATCGAGCAGATCGGCAGCGCCGACCGGGTCTGTGTCGATACGGGAAGCCTGCTGGAACACGACGAAGGGATGCTCGTCGGCTCGATGGCCCGCGGCCTCGTGTTCGTCCACGCCGAAACGGCCGAATCCCCGTACGTCGCCTCCCGGCCCTTCCGGGTCAACGCAGGCGCCGTCCACGCCTACGTCCGCACGCCCGGCGGCGGCACGAAGTACCTCTCGGAGCTTCAGAGTGGCGACGAAGTTCAGGTCGTCGACACCGCGGGTAACACCCGCGAAGCCATCGTCGGCCGCGTCAAGATCGAGAAGCGGCCGATGTTCCGGATCGCCCTCGAGACCGACGACGGCGACCGCATCGAGACGCTCCTCCAGAACGCCGAGACGATCAAGGTCGCTACCAGCGAGGGCCGGACGGCCGTCACGGATCTCGAGGCCGGCGACGAACTCCTGTTGTACACCGAGGACACGGCGCGTCACTTCGGCGAGGCCGTCGAAGAGAGTATTATCGAGAAATAATCGATTTCGTGGACCCCTCGGATACCTAGTATAGTCATTTGGTAACCTACCGCACGTTCTGCGGTCGGATTCGTCACTCCGTCTCGCACGGTTGCCAGTTTCGCGGACAGTATCTCGTCGAGACACCCTGACGAGGGGAAATTCTCCCTTATATCGGTAATTCCGCGCGGCGGCGAACAACTTCTATGATGGTTGTTATCGTTACACGTGGATGGTTACGAACAATGAGTATTACTCGAGAGGCCATTCGATCGGTTGAACCGCCCGAGTTCGCAGTGACGCTTCGCAACGCCGGCCTCGCGGGCGCAGGCGGTGCCGGGTTCCCGACCTACGCCAAGTGGGAGCGCCTCGAGGAGGTCGACTCGCTGCTGGTCAATCACCAGGAGAGCGAACCGAACTACTACATGGACAAGTGGCTGGGCCGCGAGCGAACCGAGGAGTTGGCGGCGCTGTTCGACGGGCTCCTCGAGCGGGCGTTCGATCGGATCGTCATCGCCGCCAAGTGGCCCGACCGCGACGAGTGGATGGGCGGCCTCGAGGCGGCGACCGACGCGACGGTCTACGCCCCAGACGCGCTGCCGGTCTCCGAAGACGAGACGGGAATCGTCATCGCCTACACCGACGACAAGTACGAGTTCGGGATGGAGAGCGTCCTCATGCGACTCGTCGCGGGCGTGGTTATGGGGGGCAACGAACTCCCGATGGACAACGGCTGGATCGTCCAGAACACCGAGACGCTCTCGAACGTCTACCGCGCCCTCGTCGACGGGGCGCCGACGACCCGAAAGTTCGTCCACGTCGATGGCCGGGTGCCGACCCACCGGTTCCTCGAGGTGCCGATCGGCACGCCCGCGACGGACCTGCTCGAGGCGGCGGGGCGCACGGACGAGCTCGCTGACAACGAGGTCATCCTCGACGGCGGTCCGGGATGGTGTTTCGAGATCGACGCCGCACCGGACGCGTTCGGGGTCCGCAAGCGAACGAACTGCCTGCTCGTGATGGAGGAGTCGGTCGTCGAGGAGAACACTATCGGGAGCGGCGGTCGGGTCAACGTCCTCGCGTCGGCGGCGTGGAAGCAGTCGGTCCACGAGACGGCCCCGACGGAGGCGCTCCGTCCGGACCGCGTCGAAGTACCCCTGATCACGAACCCCGCTTTCGAGGGGGTCGTCACGCCCAGCGAGCCGATCGTGACGGTCGGCGACGACCTCGAGACCGATGAGATGATCGCCCGGCCGGCCGACGGAATCAGCATCGCCCAGCACGCCCCGATCGACGGCACGGTCACCGGCGTCGACGATCGATCGATTACGATCGAGCGCGACGAACGACTGACGTCGGACTGATACCGACGCCGCGGCTACGGCTCACCGCTGACACGACCACGTGGTCGTCGATCGAATCCACGCGGAGGGGGTTCGCCGGTCGCAGATGACGGTGCCGTCGCCGTCCGCGTAGCTGACGTAGTGGTCGAACGCTCGATCCGCCGTCGCCTCTCGCTCGTCGTAGTCTCCCGTTGCGTGCATTCGAAATCACGTCCGTCGGTCGCCGAGACCGACCTGATATCCGCGGTACCAAGCGATCGGTGAAAAGGGCTCCGTCGATGTACTACTAGCGTGATTATATTACGACTGTGAGATGGTACCGTCGATCACTCGAGCGAGCGTTTTCGGATCACGACTGGGCCGGTTCCTCCTCGGGACTCGGCTCAAGGCGGGCCGTACACCAGTGACAGAACTCGAGGTCCTCGTCGAGTTCCTTGCCGCACTCGGGACAGGTGGCCCCGCCGTCGTCTCCGGCGGCGTTCGGCGAGAATTCCAACGCCCGGATGACGGCGTCGAACGCCGCGATGAGGTTGACGAACAGGAGCGTCAGCTGAGAGAGCATGTCGACCTCGCTGGTGATCGTCATCGCCTCGGAAAACGATTCTGCCGTCGCGATCTGATCGACCGGGAAGAAGAGCCAAAACGTGACGAGGTAGAGTCCAGCAAAGAGCAGGGCTCGGAGCCAGTCCCGGATCACGACGTGTCCGGCACCGGGAAAGACCATCGAGAGGCCAGCGGCGACGACCGCGCGAAGCCATGTCATCGTACGTGGTGGTAGGGCACCCTCGTCCTTAACATTCCGATTTCTTTCGAAGACGATTGTAATTTCGTCCCGTTGATGAATCAGGCCGGGAGTAGATCGGTGACCCGTTCACTGACGACCGAGTCGTTGCAGAAATCGATAGCTCGATACTCGAGGGAATCGCTCGCTAAAACACCGTAGCCGAATATGGGCCGAATCCTCACTGCAAGTCGCTTCACTCCGTCTGCGTGACTTCCTGTCGACTCGGGTACTCCTCGTCCAACTGGTCGAAGATCCGACTGTCCGTACCGCTTTCCTTGATCATCTCGACCAGCGAGTCGAGTCGGTGCAGCGGTAGCTGCCCCGGCGCGTACTCGCTCTTGTCGGACTCGAGCGGCGCGTAGCCCAGCGCGGAGCCGTACAGCGGGCCGATTACGCGCGTGTGACTGCCGAGTTCGCCCATCGCGATGCCGGCCGCCCGAATGCCGTTCTGCGTCGCGGTATCGATCGCCGTCAGGATCCGCAGGCAGTCCTCGCGATCCGCGGCGTAGGTCGCGACTTTGGCGATATCGCCGTACCGGGCGCACTCCTCGATGATCGCGTCGAGGGTCTCCTGATCGGGCGTCTCGTCGAACTCGTGGAAGGAGATGACCAGTTCGACGTCCTGTTCGCGGAACTCCTCGAGGACCCACTGCATGCCGCGTGCCGTCTCGAGTTCCACGTCCACCATCTCGACGACGTCGAACTCGGCGGCGGCCATCAGTTGATCCAGTCGGCCGCGGTCGGCCGCGTGGCCGCCGAACCACCGCGAGCGGTTCGTAGCGAGGATCGGCAGGTCGCCGTCGTAGTCGGCGAGTTGTTCGATCGGGTCCTCCGCGCTGTCCATCCGGAACTCGATGATGTCAGCGGTGTCACGAGCTTTCGGCTCCCGTGTCAGATCGTTCGTTGTTGCGGCGAGGGCGAAACCGTCGACAGTCATGATACGGGCTACCAATCCTCCGCATAAAAATATTTCGAGAGTTCGCACCCCGGCGGTCGCCGAACTCGCCGTATGGACGCGACCAGTGTGTATATGAGAACTGTCCGAAATGGACGACACAGGCCATCTAACTCCGTAATTCTGCCGCCGAGATCCGCAACCGTTGCGTTCCGTCCATCATCATTATTACTGGCTAAGCTCGAGTCGAAACGACCGATAGTATCACAATTCAAGCAGTTTTACTGGGGATTCGTCGTTCCTGCGGAGGGAATCAACGTACCGCGTCGCTCGCGCGCGAGCGTGACACATTGAGCGGCGTACGATCGTGTCGAACCGGAATCGCTCGAGCGTGTCCTCGAGGTGACCGATATTGGAACGCTCTGACCACCTGTACAGACGACTGCTCGGAAAACGGACAGCGAAACCACAGTAAACCGGTTGCTCGCGAAAAGCGTCGTACGACGGCTCCGTCAGCGATCCGCCAGCCGGTTGACGTCCGAGAGGACGGCGGTGGCCGTCTCGGGACCGCCGGCACCGCGCCCGCTCGAGTGTAAGGAGCCGGCGTTGTGGGTTTCGATCTGGATGATGTTCCGGGTGCCGGTGACGGCGAGAGGCCCGTTCTCGGGAACGAGTCGTGGCCCGACGCGGACGCCCTCGCGGGTGGCTTCGCCGATCAGGCGAATCGTTCGACCGTCCTCGGCCGCAAGATTCAGCGCGCTCCCCGGAATGTTCTGGATTCCCTCGACGCTCGCGTCCTCGAGGGCGAAACCGCCGTCGGAAAGCACGTTCGCGAGAATGACGAATTTGAGTGCGGCGTCGGTGCCATCGACGTCGAAGGTGGGATCAGCCTCGGCGACGCCCAGATCCTGGGCTTCCGCGAGGACGTGCTCGTAGTCCAGTCCTTCGGCGGCCATCCGCGTCAGGATGAAGTTCGCGGTGCCGTTGAGCACGCCCCGAACCGCCGTGACGTTCTCCGGCATGCAGTCTTCGACCGTCGAGAGCGCGGGAATCGCACCGCCGACGGTGGCCTCGAAGCGCACCGACCCTTCGCTGTCGGCCTCGAGAGCCCGCATCTCCTCGTAGCGTTCCGCGACGGGACCCTTGTTAGCCAATACGACGTGGCGGTCGGCCTCGAGGGCGCGTTCGACGTGGGAGAAGCCGGGTTCGGCGTCGCCGAGCGTCGTCGGCGTCGCCTCCACGAGGACGTCGTACTCGATGTCGAAGACGTCGTCGGGGTCGTCGACGCCGACGGGTTCGTCGCTGCGTTTGCGCTGGAGAGCGCCCTCGACGTCGATACCGTCGGCGTCGATGACGGCGTTCGTCGAGTCGGCGAGCGCGACGACCTCGTGGCCGTACTCGCCGGCGAGGTCGGCGACCGACCGCCCGACGTCGCCCGCGCCGAGAATTGCGAGTCGCATCAGGCGTCACCTCCGAGCAGCGGCTCGACGACCGTGAGGTCCTTCTCCTCGCTGACCGAGCGGATAGTGTCGAAGACCGCTTCGGACCGCCCGGAGTCGATCGCGAGTCGCAAGCGGGCACTCGAGGTGTCGCCGGTTCCCTGGGGCGCGGACAGCGACAGGTCGAGGACCGCGGCGCTCGTTTCGTCTTCGATCGCCAGCAGGGTATCGGAGAGGTCCGTCTCGATGAGGTGGCCGACCAGCACGACGCTGATCTCCTCGCCGTAGCGTTCGGCGCCGGCCTGAATGACGTTGATTCCGGTTTCTCGGAGTGCGGCGACGATATCGTCGAACCGATCCGGCGGGCAGCCGAGGTCGACCTCGACGGGAATGTGTCCCCGCGGCGTGATGTTGCCGCGCTCGTGGTGAATACTCATGAGATTGCCGCCGTTTTCGGCGATCGGTGTCAGCGCATCGAGTAACTCGCCGGGTTCGTCGACCAGCTCGAGGCGGACGGTATAGGTACGAACGCCGCCGTCGGCCTCGGTGCCGAGGTCACCCGGTGGCGTCGGTGCATCACCCATCGGTGTCACCGCCTCTCGGCACGTGATCGTCCGTCATCGTGGGCATGCTATCGTCTCCGTAACGGGCACGTAAAAGCGTATAGATATCCTCATCGCTCGAGATCGACTCGAGCGGGCCGCTGTGGCGGTTTCGGCGGCGACTGTTGTAGCGACGTTCGACGTCAGTTCGCTCGAATTGGCGTTCTCACTCGGATAGAGAGCGACGCCCGTTCTCCGATTGCACCAGTCGAACGCGATCGTTCTTCTCCTGCTCGAAAGGTCGCTCTCAAGTATGTTGACTTGCCGACTATTGTCTCGAATACTCTACTATCGTGTATGTGTTCGTTAGTCAATTCGATTGAGTGATTACACTGGCTTTCTCTCGTAACAGCGGACCCTATAGCTGTTATTGGGTTTCTGGGCCGCTCCAGATTAGATTCCGACGCTATTTTAACTATATTGTATATTTCACAGAAGTACATGGGAGTTCAAACTGATTTCCGTAGCTCAGGCCCAAAACCGCTAGTATAGTGATCTCAATGTACACTGAACCTAACAGGTCCTACTCAGAGTCCTCCGACAGATATCGAAGCTATCGGTTTAGAAAGTAGTATGTTTAAGTGGTAGTTGGTAATCTCTCGCTCGAGACGACGAACGCAAACTACCCCCTCTGTATCCGGATGAACGATCCGCGAAACGCCGGCGTAGGGTCGCTCAGCAATCCACGGCTACTGTTCACCGTCGATCAGCACTGGCTAGCCCCATTCTATATCGCGCTATGGAATTTATGCCGATAGCAAACGGACTGCTATCGGCTCGTCACGTGGAATACGACTGAAAGAAATTCGACGGCTGCGTCGCCGCGATTAGATGTCCGAGACGACCTCGTGCTCGACGTCGACGGCCTGTGCGTCCTCGTCCAGCAGCGCCACGACGAGATACGGCACGTAGGACTCGAAGTACTCGACGACTTTGGCGATCCGTTCGGCGTCGATCGCCTCGAGGGAGTCGAGCAGCATGAACGGGACCGTCTCGTAGACGTCGTGGACGAGATAGCCCGCGAGCGCGAACACGAGTCCGGTCACCTCTCGCTCGCTCTCGCTCAGGTGGCCGATCGTGTCCTCGTAGGCCGCGCCGTCGTCGGTACTGCGGACGATCTTGAGGTCGAACGACGAGCGCTCGACCTTCCGGCGACCTTCGCGGACCTCGCGGCGCGTCCGGTCGATCCAGATGCGGTCGAGGTTATCGTAGCCCAGCACCTCGAGGAGGTTCTCCATGTGTTCGTTGAACCCCTCGACGGCGTCGGCCTCGATCTGATCGATGCGCGTCCGGAGATCCGTCAGTTCGTCGGTGACGTCCTCGCGGCGCTCCTGGAGATTGCTGCGGTCGTCGAGTCGCTGTTCGATCTCGTCGATCTCGTCGTCGATCTCCTCGCGCTCGCGTTCCTTGCGTTCGAGTTCGAACTCGAGCTGGTTGACCTCCTTGTGCTGATCGAGGACCCCGCTGTAGTCGTCGGTCTCGAGGTCGTCGATCGTCGTCTCGAGGTCGTCGATTTCGTCGGTGAGGGCCTCGCGGTCGTCGGTCAGATCGTCGAGCCGGTCCTGTCGCCGGTCGAGTTCATCGTCGATCGAGTCGAGGCGACGCTGGGTCTGTCGGTACTCGGTCTTGTTCTCGTTGATCTCCGAGAGGGTCTCTCGCCGTTCGTCGAGTTCGGAGCTGATCTCGGAGCGCTCTTCGATGCGCTCCTGTCGGACGGATCGGAGCTGTTCGATCGTCGTCTCGATCTGGTCGCGGGGCACCGACGAGCCACACGTCCAGCAGGTGACCGACTCCGAGTCCGCGAGCAACTGATCCGTAACCGGGCCGTCATCGTCCTCGGTGGCGACGTCCGGGAGGACCGACTCCTGTTCGTCGAGCAGTTGCTCGTTGAACTGAATCGTGCTCTGCAGCTGTGAGATCTCCTGGGAGAGTTCCGCCTTCTCCGCCTGGAGGGTATCGATTTCGGCTTCGAGGCGGCTGACCTCCGTCTCGTCGCCCGACGAGAGCGATTCGAGACGCGCCTCGACCTCGTCGCGTTCGTCCTCGAGGGCCTCGATACTCTCGCGTTCGGTCTCGATGCGATCGCGGACGGTTTCGAGCTCCGAGCGGGTGTCGCGAAGCTCCGCGAGTTTCTCCTCGAGTTCGGACTCCTCCTCGCGTCGCTGTTCGACGTCGACGTTCGTCTCCTCGAGTTCTTCGCGGGCCTCTTCGAGGTCCGCCTGAAGCGACTCGATCTCGTCGGTGAGACGGGTCCGTTTCGCCTCGAGATCGGGCAATCGATTCTCGAGATCGTCGAGTTCGGACAGCCGCTCGTCGAGTTCCCGTTTCTGCTGTTCGTACTGCTCGATTTCGGCCTTTATCGCGTTGGTGTCGACCGGCCGCATGATCAGCTCGCGGAGGTCGTCTCCGCGGGCGACGGCCTGTCGCGCTTCGTTGGTTTCGAGCAGGAACGCGAACAGATCGGCGAGTTCCGGATCGTCGAGATAGGGGTCGCCGTCGGTGACGATCGTTCCGCCTCGTCGCTCGAGCGTCCGCCGGTACGTCTCGTCGCCGAACTCGAGGACCGCCTGGCCCTCGTCAGCGTCGGCTTTGAGACTCGCTTGTTCGCTTCCGAGCGCCGCCATGATCGCTTGCAGCAGTGATGTTCGGTTAGTCGCGTTGCGACCGGAGAGCACAGTCACTCCGTGGTGAAACGTAACCTCCGTTTCGTCGATACCCCCGATGTTATCGACTGAAAGGGTAGCCGCCCCCGGAATGTCTCGTTGTTTCGTATCCAGTCCAGGTTCCATGCGCCGGTGTACTGTCCCCACGCATATAGATATTCCCACTTCTGCCACTCGTGAGAATTTGCCGGTTCCAGGGTTCGACGATCAGCGCGGATTATGCGTCGTCCACGTCTACCGTGTGGCAATCACACGCCCGGTTCTCGAGGAGTTCCCTGATGGTGTACTCCTGGAGGCAGTCCTCACAGGTCACCGTAACCGAGACGGTGACGTCGAAGTCGCCGATGGCGACGACGTCGTTGCGCTCGAGTTGAGAAACGGTGTCCGCCGTAACGGCCGCGGTTCGATTCTGTAACGCACCGAGCTTTTCACTGCTTCGCTCTAGCCGTTCTTCATCGCTCGGCGTCTCGAGTTTCGCGCCGAGGCAGTCGGTGAGGTGATTGTAGACCGTCTGGTGGGAGACGAAATCCGATTCGACCCGCTCGATCGGAACGCCGTCCCGCTGGAGTTCGTTTCGGGTCTGCACCTGGGTCCCGCTGCTGACGTCGTCGTCGGTCAACAGCCGGTAGGTGTTCTCGACTTCCCCCTCTTTGGGCGGGATATTCGCCTCCTCGAGCGCTGCCTCGAGAACCCGTTGATTGACGTAGGTCGCGAGCTCGCGCGTGCTGCGCTGGTCATCCCCGTCCCCCGTCCAGTAGGCGACCAGGTCGTCGTTGAGGCCCGCGAGCTCGTACTGCGTCGCGACTCGCCCGAGCTTGCACGTACATACCGCCTCCGAATCAGTCGAACTGGAACGATCGGTCACTACGTGCGTGTAGTCGTCAGGAGACGAAAAACGTTCGGATCCTCGTCGTCTCCGGAGACCGGGTTCATCTCAGATCAGAACCAGAGCCGAATGCCGGTACACCAGCTCACTGCATATCTGATGGCCGAAACATCATGGATATAATATGTATGAGCCAACGGTAGGACTGAGGTCGAGAGAGGTTCTATAAGATGTATTATATACTTGAGCGATACGGCCGATTACAGAGGTACTTTTGTAATTTATGATTCCCACAGATATAAAAGACGTGTGTGACGATTCCGGTGGCCGTACAAATAATTGTTTGCCTTGCAGCTGATGGTTCGCATCGAGGTCTCGGTTGCGATCGGTTTCAGGATCTGTCAATTCTTTTCGAATTTAAACTGGTTCTAGATGGACTGGCCGGACTTTCTCGAGGCACCCGTCATTCCCGTCAATCGAGGGTGTCTCGAGATAATGAACCGCATAATGCGATATCTTTTTCGTCACGGGTCTGTTCCCGCTCTAGGAGACGGTTCGGCGATCGCTCTCGATTTCAATGGTGAAAGCGCTCGAGCAGCGTTCGTCGCTTCCGGCTCGTTCCGAGATCAATCAATGGGTCCCGGCTATTTCAATAGTATTGAAACTGAATTGTCCAAACTATCAGATTCTTATGTCGGTATGGCTACAAGCGAGGGCGACGGCGACTGACTCGGACGTATTGCGATCGGGATTACACAGGTACTTTTGTAAACCACTTCGTCGGAGCCCAACGGTGTCGATACCCGACGAACGCATCCGACTCGAACCGAATCGGAGCGGGAACGTTCGTGCCGCTAACGACCGCTAGTACGGTGGAGAGCCGGCGAAACCGCGCGTTACTCGTACTGTCGGATCTTCAGTTCGATGATGTTCTTCTTGTTGAGGAGCTCGGGAGCGAGTTCGGCTTCGATCCGATCGGTCTCCATTCGGCTGCGCGGGCCGCTGATACTGATCGCACCGATCACGCCGTCCGGTTCCGATAGTATTGAAGTCGCGACCGCACTGACGCCGGGGAAGTGCTCGCCGCGGTTGATGGAATATCCACGGTCCCGAATCTCCTGGAGTTCGTCCTCGAGCGCGTCCCGACTCGTGACCGTATTATCGGTAACGGCCGGCAGACCGCGCCGTTCGATGACCGCGTCGAGTTCGTCCGCGGAGAGTTGGGCGAGGATCGCCTTCCCCGTCGCCGTCGAGTGGAGATGGAGGTGGCGACCCAGCGGCGCGTTGTCGTCGATCGATTCCGGGCTCTGCGACTTGTACAGTTGCACCGAATACCCGTTCTCCTTGACCGTGAGATTCGCGTGTTCCCCCGATGTTTCCCGGAGGTCGTCGACTTCCGGCTTTGCCGCCTGGTAGAGCGCCATCCCGTCGCGCATCTCCCCGCCGGTGGCCAGGAACCGGAAGCTACAGTCGTACTCGTTGTCGTTTTTGACGACGTAGCCGCTCTCAACGAGCGTCGACAGGTGGATGTGAGCCGTACTGATCGCCATTTCGAGGTCCTCGGCGAGTTCGGACAGCGTCGCCCCGTCGCGATCGCGAAGGTATTCAACAATGGTGAAAGACTGATCGACGCTCTTCAGCCGCCGCGTCTCCGTTTGATCGCTGTCGGTCATGGTAGTACATTGGTAGAGGATCGCTTAAGCCCTCCGTGTCGTTTCGACCATGTTGAAATTGTTCTCAGCCGGCGGTCGGGATGGCCGTTCCATCGAGTGACGGTCAACGGCGGATCGGGCCGATCTATCGACGCGGAGCGGACTGAGACGGCGTCCCGAGAACAGAACGAGGGATCGATCGTTACTGAATCGAGTCCTCCGGGCCGACGACTTCCATCTCCTCGAACAACTTGTCGTAGTTGTTGAGTTCGAAGAGGTACTCGCCCTCCACGAGTTCCTCGCGGACCTCGTCTTCCGACTCGAGTTTGTCGTACGATCGCTCGAGAATTTCCGCGGCGCTCTCACGCGGGACGACGGCGAGACCGTCGTCGTCGCCGACCACGATGTCGCCGGGCTCGACGGTGACGCCGCCACAGGAGATCGGGACGTTGATCGAGCCCGGGTCCTGCTTAAGTGGACCTCGCGGATGCGTACCGCGGCCGTATACCGGGAACTCCATCTCGCCGATCGCCTTGCTGTCGCGGTAGGCACCGTCGATGACGATCCCGCAGATTCCGTTCACCTGACAGGACTTGCACATGAGTTCGCCGAAATGGCCGGTCTCGGTGTACCCTTCGGAGTCGATGACGAGAACGTCACCCGGTTCCGCCATCGTGATCGCCTTGTGGATGATCAGATTGTCTCCGGGCGAGGCGTTGACCGTAATCGCGGAGCCGGCCATCTCGATATCGTTGTAGGCGGGCTGGAGGCCGGAATCCATCGAGAGCCCGATGTTCCCCGTCACGTCGGAGACGATGGTGCTCGGAATCTCTTCGAAGGCTGATACGACGTCACGGTCCGGTCGCTCTACGTCGTGCTCGATCGCGTGCATGGTCCGATCGACAGCGGAGAACCACGTTAATCTATCGGTCCGCGGGGAACGACCCATCGCCGCGGTCATTCGAGCGACGAACCGTAGTGTGTCGTTGACGACGAATTACAGGTCACTGGAAATTCCGGTCCCGCTTTATTTCGATACGCGCCGACCCCTTGAACGCGATGTCTGTCAGCGAGATCGTCGATGGTATCCACGCCATCGAGTTCGACCACGTTCGAGTCTTCGTCCTCGAGGATCGCCCCGAAGACACCGTGACGCTCGTCGACGCAGCGTTCCCTGACGACGGCGAGCGCCTCGCCGACGTTATCGAAGCGGAGTTCGGCGGCCTCGATCGAATCCTCGTTACTCACGGAGACGAGGGCCATTTCGGCGGCGTTCCGGTGCTGATCGAGCGGTTCGCTCCGAAACTGGCCGTTCCGGCGGGGGGAAGGGTTTCTACGAGGCACTGGCCATCGATCCCGACGTCGAGTTCGTCGACGAGGACCTGCTGGCCGGAACCGTCCGCGCGATCGAGATCCCGGTTCCACGGTGGCGACGACTGCGTTCCTCCTCGAGGACGACCGGACGCTGATCGCCGGCGATACGCTCGAGGGGTCGGATCGGCGCGGTCTACCGCCGGGGTATCTCGTGCCGCCGGCCGAGCAGTTCAACGACGATAGCCACGCCGCCGCGGAACGGAACCTGGTCAAACTGTTCGACTACGAGATCGACGCGGTACTGGTCCACCACGGGACGAGCGTCCACGAGGACCCCCTCGAGAAACTCAACGATTGGCTGCTCGATCGGGAATGGACGCTGACGTACTCGTAACGCCGCGAAGAGAAAATCGGCGTCAAATCGGATCGGGTACGTTACGCGCTGATGTCCAGCTCCTCGACGAGATTACCGTAGTACTCGTACTGCTCGTCCAGGAAGGTGCTGAACTCGTCGGGGCCGCGCTGGACGCGCATGAAGTTGTTGTTCTCCATGAACTCGACGAACTGGTCGTCCTCGTAGATCGATTCGTAAACGTCGACGATCGCGTCGCGGGTCTCGTCGTCGATGTCCGCCGGCGCGAAGTGACCCAGCCAGGAGCCGATCTCGATGTCCAGTCCCTGCTCCTTCATCGTCTGCGTGTCCGGCAGCGAGTCGACCTGTTCGCTGAACGCGACGCCGAGGGCCTCGAGGTCGCCGTCTCGGACCTGCGGCGCCACTTCGGCGGCACCGACGGCCGTACAGTCGGCTTCGCCGTTCACGACGGCCGTCATCGCGGGTTCCGCGCCATCGTACGAAACGTGCTCGACGTCGATGCCCGCTTCGTTGGCGATACCGGCAGCAGCCATGTGCCACGAGGAGCCGTTCCCGGAATTGGCCATCTGGAGTTCCCCCGGATTGTCTTCGCCGTAGGCGATCCAGTCGTCGAGCGAGGAGATATCCGAGTCCTGGTGGACGACGAGCGCTGCCGGGAACTCGGTGTACTGCATGATCG
Source organism: Haloterrigena turkmenica DSM 5511 (assembly GCF_000025325.1). NCBI lineage: Archaea > Methanobacteriati > Methanobacteriota > Halobacteria > Halobacteriales > Natrialbaceae > Haloterrigena > Haloterrigena turkmenica. The sequence continues at coordinate 846,618 of NC_013743.1, forward strand.
GCGTGATGTCGTCGGGCCCGAGCTCGGCAATACCGAGGTGCTGGAACAGCGCGATCTCCGGAGCCGTACAGCCCAGGGTGTGTCCGTCCGGATCGGAGTTCGCGGCGGCGTTCATCCCGACCGAACCGGAGCCACCGGTCTGGTTGCTGACGTTCCAGGAGACGTCGGTGTGGTTTTCGGCTGCATCGGCGACCGCACGACTCGTTCGGTCCGCACCACCACCGGCCGCCCACGGAGAGACGATTTCGACCTGTCGCGACGGCCAGTCGCCGCCCTGTAGATCGCCGATACAGCCCGCCGTCATCGCGAGCCCCGTCGCACCGAGGGTCTTCAAGGCAGTTCGTCGATTCAGCACCCTTCGCTCGCTATTGGTATTCGCTACCATTCTACTCATAGCAGGTGTGTCCAAGTATTTAAATTCTTCGAACAGTGGTATCGAGCAACACATTTCTGAAAGGAATGGATATTATATTAATAATATTGTCGCGTTGCCGGACGATTCGAGCCGATCGACAGCACAGGAATACCATCCATAAGTTTATAGCTGGCCCGGACTGAACTGGATCCATGCGCGGTTTAGCCAAGACCAGTCGTAGTGCTGGGAGTATGGAACTCATCGATGTCGAAACACCAGAACCGGCGGCCGACGAGGCGCTAATCGAGATCGAGTACGCCGGACTCTGCGGGAGCGACGCCGGCATCTACGCGTTCAAGTCGTCGTTCGAGCGGATGGAACTGCCGACGATCATCGGCCATGAGTACACTGGCCGCATCGTCGAGGTCGGCGACGAGGTCACGAAGTTCTCGGTCGGCGACCGCGTCGTCGAACGACCGATCCGCAGCTGTAGCGACTGCTATCAGTGCGAGGTCGGTCAGGCGAACGTCTGCCCGAACAAGGAGATCACCGGCGTCGATCACGACGGCGCGTACGCGGGATACATCGCTGTTCCCGAAGAAGACCTGCACTCGGTTCCCGATACCGTTACGCCCCAACACGCCGCGCTCGTGGAACCGACGGCGATCACCACCCGAGCGGTCATTCGGAACTCGCGTGTCAAACCCGGCGACCGCGTGCTCGTCGCGGGCCCGGGACCGATGGGTATCCTCACGGCCCAGGTCGCGAACGCGCAGGGCGCCGACGTCGTGGTCGCCGGCGTCGGACGGGACACCGCCTACCGGCTGCCGCTCGCCGAGGAACTCGGCTTCGAGACGCTCAACGTCGAGGAGGACGATCTCGAGGCCTATCGCGATGACCTGACCGACGGCGTCGGCTACGACGTCGTCTTCGATACGACCGGCCACCCGTCGGGGCTGACGATGGCCGTCGACGAGGTCCGCAAGGGCGGCCAGATCGTCCTCGTCGGCCAGACCGGCGAGACGACGATGGAGTTCACGCCGCTGGTCCGGTCGGAGATCGCCCTCCAGTGTACCTACAGCGCGATGTACGAGGACTTCGAACGCGCGCTCCGGCTGATCGCCTCGGGCGACGTCGATCACGCGACGTTCCTCGACGACCGATTCAGCCTTCTCGAGGCCGACGAGGCCTTCGAAACGTTCCTCGAGGGCGAGACCTGTAAACCCGTCTTCGACGTCTCGGTCCTGCGCGACTGAATTCGTCACCGTCAGTACGACCGTGGGTGCGTCCGGCCGAGCGGCCGCGGAGACGTAGTCGCGAGCCGGTAGAAGCGCCGTCGCCGATCCGTTCCGGTGTCGAACGCGGTGGGTTCCGACCCGTTCTCGACCGTATGCTGCGCTGTGCTGCAGCGGTTACACCGATCGTCGACTCCGAAAACGGTCCGCCCGGTTCAGAATAGACGAACGCGGACGTGGCACTTCACTCGCCGTACAGACGGTTTACTCGTCGTCGGTGCGCGGGTCCCACTCGTTCCACTCTCGCTCGACGAGGAAGTCGTCGAGTTTCTGCTTGGGGTTCTCGAAGACGTGCGAGCCGTGGAAGACCAGCACGGTATCGAAGTCGTACCCGAGCAGGTCGTAGAGGTTGAGTTCGGCGGCCTCGTGATCGATATTGAATAGCGCAGGCGGCGGGAGAAGATACCCCGGCGGCATCCCGCCGCGGTCGGACCCGTCCAGGGCGTCGCCGGAGATCAGAACGCCTCGTTCCTCGAGCAGCAGCGCCGACGTCGCTTCGGTGTGACCGGGCACCTGAATCACGCGGATGTCACCCTCGAGCAGATCGCCGTCCTCGTAGGCGACGTCGGGCTCGATATCGAGACCCGCCTCCTCGAAGTGCTCGTAGAGTTTCGACTCGTCGGCCGGCATGACGAGTTTCGGGTCGAACGCGTCCATCACGTGCTCGAGACCGCCGTGGTGACCGTGATCGCCGTGCGTGAGAATGACGCGATCGATATCTCCGTACTCTGCTTCGAGGGTTTCGACGAGTTCCTCCCCGTTCTCGTCGAACGCGGTGTCGACGAGCGTCGTCTGGCCTTCCGGTACGTCCTCGAGGACCAGTACCCGAACGTGGTCGAACTGGACCTGGTCGATACCGTCGGTTACGTTGCTCAGGGTCATTAGCAGTTACTGATTGCGGCACACCCCTAATTAAACCTGTCGGAGGGACCACCCGTTCGCGGAATCGAGCGAGCGGCCGTGAACGGTCCCGACCGCGCCGTTGGCGGACCGCTACGCCGAACCGGTCACGGAGCCGAAAATTCCGTGAGACCGCTCTCGAGACGGCGAGATCAGTAAATTTATGCTGGTCCGTGAGAGGGAGTGTACTACGAGGACGGGAGATTAATGATTATAAAAAAGGTAACGCGCAATATCCGTCAGATCGACGCGGATACGGTGAAGTCGAATCCGCTTTCGATAGCATTCATACTGTTTTCGCTCGCGGTTATCTACCACGCGAACCAGTTCCCCGACGGGGGCGAAATCGGTCCCGGGTTCTTCCCGATCATGCTGTCCGCCGGGATCATCCTCTTTGCGATCGTGGACATGGCGACCGACGACGAGACGGAACTCGACCTGAGCGACGTCGAGGTGGCGCCGATCGTCGTCATCAGTGCGATCCTGTTCGCATACGTCTTCCTGATGAAGTACACGGGCTTTTTAGTCGGGACGATGCTGTTCCTCCCGATCGTGCTGTACTACTCTGACGTGCGGTCGAAACTCCTGATCGCCGCCATCTCGATCGGCTTCCCGGTTCTGCTGTTCTACGTCTTCAGTCGCATCTTCATGGTCCGACTGCCCGAAAGCCAGATCCTCCCCGTATCGCGGCTCCTGCCGCAGCTCCCGCTGGTGGTGTTCTAATGGCGGTCGAACACATCCTGCAGGGGTTCGCGAACGTCATGGATCCGGTCGTGTTGACCCTGATGATTGCCGGGATCTTCCTCGGTCTGTTGATGGGTTCGATCCCCGGGATGACGGCGACGATGACTATCGCGGTCCTGCTGTCGTTTACCTTCACGATGGAGCCGGCGACCGGGATGATGCTCCTATTGGGGATCTACGGCGGCGCGGTCTACGCGGGGTCGATTCCGGCGATTCTGATCCGGACCCCGGGGACGCCGTCGGCCGCGGCGACGATCTTCGACGGCTATCCGCTCTCCCAGAAGGGGGAAGCCGGCAGAGCGATCCGCATGAGTACCGTCGCCTCGTTTATCGGCGGGATCATCAGCGTGCTCGTGCTCATGTTCTTCTCGCCGGTCGTCGCGGACGCGGCGCTCCGGTTCCGGTCGCCGGAGTTCTTCGCGCTGGCCGTGTTCGGTCTGACGATCATCGCCAGCGTGAGCGGCGATTCGCTCGCGAAAGGGATGGTATCGGGTCTGCTCGGTATGCTCGTTGCGACCGTCGGAATCGACCCGGTCACCGGCTATCAGCGGTTCACGTTCGGGACGCCCGAACTCCTCACGGGCGTGGAGTTCATCGCGGTGATGATCGGGCTGTTCGGCATCGCCGAGGGGCTCCGGACGTACTCCCTCGGTATCAGCGACGAGCAGAACAGGGTCGATCAGGAGATCACGGGTATCTTGCCGTCGTTCGCGGACGTCAAGTCCATCGCGCCGATCTCGATCGGCTCGGGGATCCTCGGCTCGCTGGTCGGGGCGGTTCCCGGTGCCGGTGGCGACATCGCCTCGTTTATCACCTACAACGAGGCGACGCGGTGGCTCAAGAACACGACGCCGTCGTTCGGCGACGGGAACATTCGGGGCGTTGCCGCGGCGGAGTCCGGGAACAACGCCAGCACCGGCGGTGCACTGATTCCGACGTTCACGCTCGGGATTCCCGGCGACTCCGTCTCGGCGATCCTCATCGGCGCGTTGCTCGTCCACGACGTCAACCCCGGACCCGCGCTCTATCAGGAGGAGACCGGCCTGCTGTACACGATCTTCGTCGGATTCCTCCTCATCTACGTGTTCATCCTGATCTTCGGGCTCCTCGGAGCCAACTACTGGGCGCGGCTGATCAACATCCCGCAATCGCTCATCTGGCCCGTGATCTTCGTCCTCTGTGTGATCGGGGCGATCGCGCTTCGCGGAAACGTCTTCGACGCGTGGATCATGCTCGCCGCCGGCGGACTCGGATACGTGATGCGATTGCGCGGCTATCCGCTGGCGCCGATGGTGCTAGGACTGATCCTCGCGCCGATCGCCGAGGAGAACCTCCGGCGCTCGCTGGTCCTCTCCAACGGCTCGCTGGACATCTTCTACACCAGTCCGATCGCGCTCGTCGTCCTCCTCCTGAGCGTAACTGCGCTCCTGGTCCCGGCCGTGCGAGCGCTGCGAAGCTAGGTACGTCGGTCTCGAGCCGATCCCAGTTTTCCGTTCCGTCCGTTCGACGCCGACCGAGCGCCGTCCCTACTCGAGTCGCTCGGCCGGCGGTCGCCGGACGCGGTCGGCGATCGGATCGTCCAGCGGGAGCCGCATCGTTCGATTCAATTGCGACCGTTCGATCGTCTCGAAGCCGACGTTCTCATAGACGGTGACGGCGTGCCGGTTCTCGGTCGAGACGTCCAGCGACAGCGCCTCGTGGTCCCTGTCGTCGGCGTAGGCGATGAGCTGTCTGAGCAGTTCGCTTCCGATCCCCCGGTTCTGTGCGTCGGTGTCGACGAAGACGACGAACTCCGGGTCGGGTTCGTCGGCCGGCGTCACGGCGACGTGACCGACGATTCGGTCGTCGAGCGACGCGATCAGGTTCCAGCCGATCGACGTCAGTTCGTCGAGCCACGCTTCGATACGAGGGCGCGTGAACGGCGGGAGCCCCATCGTCGACGCCGACTCGTCGAGACCCTCGTACAGCTCGACGAGCGCCTCGAAATCGGTCGATCGATACGGGCGGACCAGGAACGGAACTCCCCGGTCGTCGATCGCTCGCGGGCACCGCGGCGGACAGCCGACCGTCCCTTCACACCCCGAGGGGTCCCAGTAGGTACAGACGGCCGACACCTCTCGAGTACTCATGGGAGATTCTACGGGATCCGACGATGTAAGCGTTCACGGGAACATCTTCGACCGAGACGGCCTCGAACGCTGATCGCCGGTACGTCTCGAGATCGAGCGATCGGACCGGTCCTCGTTGCCTCGACGGTCCGAACCTGATCGGGAGCGTACTTTTTTGTACTCGGCCGAACAGTATCCGGTATGCACACGGCGTTAGTCGTCCTTACCGACGAAACGGCAGATGAACGACTACTGGACGCTGCGAAACGGTACGCGTCGGGAACCGACACCGAGCTCCTTGTGTGTCGGTTCATCGATCGGAAGGAGTATCAGAACGACGCCCGCAACGAGGCGCGGGACGGCAAGCAGGTCAAGACCATCGAGATGATCGAGGAAGAGGCCGAAGAGGAGGCGACAGCCGTCGCGGACCGGGCCTTCGCGGACGGCGACGTCTCCTACACGGCGATCGGCGCGGCGGGAGAACTCCCTAAGAAGATCATCGAGGTCGCGGACGAACGTGACTGTGGCCACCTCTTCGTCTCCGGCCGGAAACGCTCGCCGACGGGGAAGGCGCTGTTCGGCGATATCGCCCAGGCGGTGCTCCTCCGGTTCGACGGGCCGGTAACGGTTACGACGAACTGACGGCGGTCGTCCGTCCTCCTCGAGACGATACCGATCCCGAAGACGACACTGATTCCGACATCGGTTCGGTCATTCCGTCGCGTCGGCCGGCGGACTGTCCCACTCCGAGGCGTCGTCCTGCGGTTCGTAGCCGAGCACGCCCTTCGCGTGCTCGATGCCGAACCACCGTGCGGCGTTTCCGCTGACCGCGTAGAACGTGTCGTAAGTCACCGAGTCGTCCTTGAGACAGCACTCGAGCATGTGCGCGAAGTCCCGTTGAGAGGTCCAGGAGGCCTTCAGCCGGTCGACCATTTCCTGGTACTCCTCGCTGCCCCGTTCCCACGAGCCCGTCTGTGACTGGTCCCAGACCTCGTCCTCGTCGACTTTGTGTTCCTCCCCGCGGTCGACCCCGCGCTCGGCGTCGCCGTAGGGGTGATCGTACTCCTCCGTTCGCACGCTCGAGATGCGCAGCGAGTACACCTGTTCCGGCGCGCCGTCGCGGCGCGCGTGGACGCGACAGATGTTCTCGCCGAATACCTTCGTCGCGCCGTAGTAGCCGTCGGGCTTCGGGAGCGTCTCGTGGGTGAGGCGGAACGGATCGAACTCGCTCGGGTAGTCCTCTTCGTAGAGATCCGGCGCGTGGTCCTCCTCGTAGAGCCCCATGACGCGCTGCGAGGACGCGAAGATGAGCGTTTCGACCCCGGCGTCCTCCATCGCCTTCAGGACGTTGTACGTGCCGATGACGTTCGGCTCGACGACCTCCTCGAACTCCGCACCGGCGTCGGACTGCGCGGCGAGGTGAATCACTGCGTCCTGGCCGTCGAACGCCGGCCGAATCGCCTCGTAGTCGGCGATGTCGGCGACGTGCGTCTCGTAGTCCGGGTGGTCGCTACGGTTCAGGAACGTGAACTCGTACTGCTCCTTGTCCAACAGATGGTTGAGAATCGCTTCGCCAGCTTCGCCGTACGGTCCAGTAACGAGTACGTTTTGCGTTGCCATCGATACGCCTGCCTACGGCCGACCACTATTTAATAGTTGGCGTCACCGGATTCGCCCTCGCCGTCGGATACGACCCTCGAGACGGCCGTCTATCGCGTTGTAGGAAGATGCGCTGTTTCGACAATATTGAAACTAAGTGGTATACCGTCCCCGTGAATTACAACAGTATGTGTGTAAAACAAGTACGCACTTTGCAATGGTAGTTAAGCGTATTTCAATATTATCGAAACAGCCTCGGAGAGGAGTCGACTGGCTCGACGACACGGACGGGGAGACCCACGATTCGCCGTTTGGCGATCCCCGGAATCCGTTCCGTTCTCCCCGCTCCGCTACTTCAGACGTCCGAATCAACGAAGTCGACGTCACTGGCGTCTCGATATCGCCTCGATCAGATGGCACTCGAGGTCAGTCGCCGCAACGACCCTCACTCAGTACTCGAGACCGATGACGCGGTTGGCGAGAAGGAGCGCGTAGGTGAGGCACACGCCCGTCAGTGCGAGACCGATAACCGCGGTCGAGAGTCCGAACTCGGCGGCAACCTCGGGGACGACCTGGCTGAACGCGACCCGACCGAACACCGTTGCGAAGAGGGCAAACGTAGAGACGGCCATACTGTGTCGCGACACTGTCACCGCACTCCGGATGTGAGGCCTCGAAGCGCAGCTATCTAAGCGCTGTGAAGTATCCGAACGCGTACTCGGCGTCCGCCTCTGACAATGTCGGAACGACTTCTGGATGGAGGAACACTATTATTTATTCGGCACCCGTCAGTACGGCGTACAATGGACTACACTGAAGAATCCGACCGAATTGTCGTTCGACTCGATCCCGGCGACGAAGTGTTGGCTTCCCTCGAGACGCTCCGCGACGACGCGGGACTCGAGCAGGGCTTTCTGATGGGGATCGGCGCCGTCGACGAGGTCGTCCTCGGCCACTACGACGTGTCCGAACAGGAGTACAACGAGGAGCGGTTCACCGGGCAGTACGAGGTGACGAGTTTCCTCGGAAACATCGGTCCCGATAAGATCCACACGCACATCCAACTCGGGGACGAAAACTTCGAGTCCCTCGGGGGCCACTGCTCGGAGGCGGTCGTCTCCGGGACGTTCGAGATCGTCGTCTTCCCGGGCAAGACCTCGCTCACCCACCAGCTGGACGAACGGACCGGCCTCGACGTCTTTGACCTCTGAGTCCGGGACCGACCCGGCCGGCCCGATACGGTGCCCTGATCGGGCTCGCGGTCGATCCTCTCGAGCCTCGGGGCGACGTTCGGCGTTTCCGAGGTCACTCGAGCTGGTCACGCCCGTCGCGACGCTGTGGAACGAACCGGAATCCCGGGTATCCCGTCGACCGAGACGACGGTCGATTGATCGACGCTGTAGCCGGCATTTCGCCGCTCGGTTCCCGCACCTCGATCGGGAAATGGCACAAACACCAGAATGATATAATAGTACGAAAATAGACATTCGTATTCTTCTCGAGATGCAGTTCGAATCCAAATATGCTCGATACACGACACAGTATCGCTCCTGAAGGCATTTCTATGACATCTATCTTCGACCGCCTAGTATCGAGAGAGTATAGTTGGAACAGGCGAAAGTAGAGCGGGAAAGAGGGCGTATATGTCGATAAAAGCCTCATAAATTGGCCCATATGATAGTGTTAAATCGGATTTGGTGCCAATACGAACCTTCCATTACTGTATTACTCATTATAGATATTTCCCAGATACTGTATGTGAGTAGGTACTATATCTGGCGGGATTAGATCCGGTTGCGTGGCAGAGGAAAACGTCGACTGACTACCAGTTGGCCGACGCCCGAGGCAGTCGGTCCGCGACGGTGATACCACTGACAGCAAAACCGAACGTATCGAGAACGGAGTTCAACACCGTAGGAGAGTATCGAGCAACTGCAGTCGAAAGCGTCGGTCGAAACGACGGTGGAAAACGAAACGGACCGCTTACGCGAGGCCGAGCGTCTCCTCGGCCTCAAGGAGCTCGTGGTACCGGTTTCGAATCGTCACTTCGGAGATGTCTGCGACGTCGCTGACGGCGGCCTGTGTGGTCTTCTCATTGGTCAGCAGCGCGGCGGCGTAGACCGCGGCGGCCGCGAGGCCGACCGGCGACTTGCCGCTGTGGACGCCCTTCTCCTTGGCGTTCTGGAGGAGGGCACGGGCGCGATGCTCGGCCTCGTCCGAGAGGTCCAGTCCCGAGGCGAAGCGGGGGACGTAGCTCTCGGGGTCGGCGGGCTGGACCTCGAGGCCCAGTTCCCGGACCACGTAGCGGTAGGTGCGGGCGATCTCGTTTTTCTCGACGCGGGAGACGTCGGCGATCTCGTCCAGGCTACGGGGGACGCCGGCCTGGCGGGCGGCGGCGTAGACGCAGGCCGTCGAGACGCCCTCGATCGAACGGCCGGGGAGCAGATCCTCGTCGAGCGCGCGGCGGTAGATGACGGAGGCGGTCTCGCGGACGTTCGTCGGCAGACCCAGCGCGGAGGCCATGCGGTCGATCTCACCGAGGGCCTGCTTCAGGTTGCGCTCCTTGGAGTCTCGCGTGCGGAACCGCTCGTTCCACTTGCGCAGGCGCTGCATCTTCTCGCGCTGGCGCGAGCCCAGGGAGTTCCCGTAGGCGTCCTTGTTGCGCCAGTCGATGTTCGTCGAGAGCCCCTTGTCGTGCATCGTGTTCGTCGTGGGTGCGCCCACGCGGGACTTCTCGTTCTTCTCGGTGGCGTCGAAGGCCCGCCACTCGGGGCCGCGGTCGACCGAGTCCTCCTCGACGACCAGTCCGCAGTCCTCACAGACCGTCTCGCCGTGCTCGTCGTCGACGACGAGGTTGCCCGCACACTCGGGGCAGTCGAGGTTGCTCTGCTCGCTTTCGTCCGTCGTTTCGGTCGTGTCGTCTGTTTCGCGTTCGGTACGCCGTACTCTTGTGTTCGATGGTGTGTTGCTCATACGATGGCGAATGCTGACCGGCCGAACTGGCTGCAAAAGCCCGGACGGATTCGTTACCTTCCACGTTCAGACACTCGATGGTTAAGGGTTTCGGAATCGCGAGCAGACAGCTCTCGAGAGCGGATAATTCGCCGGAACTAGTATGAACGATCGGGACAATCATGACCGATGTCTCGCCGAACCGGAGCCCCCAACTTCCGTCCCTTCGAACCGCCGCTATGGACCTCGCAGTCGGTAGCACGAACCCGACCAAGATCGATGCCGTCGAACGGACCCTCGAGCGATTCGACCCGACCGTCGTCGACGTGGGGGTCGACTCCGGCGTCCCCGAGCAGCCGTGGTCGATCGAGGAGACCGTTACCGGCGCCGAGAACCGCGCCCGGCGTGCGCTCGCGGCGACCGACGCCGACTACGGGATCGGCCTCGAGGGCGGCGTCGCCCGTATCGACGGCGTCCCGGGGCTCTCACTGATCATGTGGGCCGCGGCGACGGACGGCGACCGACTGGAACGCGGCGGCGGGCCGACGCTTCGCCTCCCGGACGACGTGGCGCGTCGGCTCGAGGACGGCGCGGAGCTGGGACCGGTGATGGACGACCGTCTCGGCACGGACGGGATCGCCGAGGCCGAGGGCGCCGCCGGCGTTTTGACGGCCGGCCTGACGAGCCGAACGCGAGCGCTCGGCGAAGCGGTTGCATGCGCGTTCGGTCCGTTCGTCGCGGGAGCGTCGAGTCCCGACCGCGCCTAGCGCTGCAGTATCGTAGCGCGACCCATCACCGGATCTGACAGACCGAAGGGGATTACCGTCAGAAACACGTGATGGTCTATCACATCTGACGCTCATCAAAAGGCATATATTAACCGCACGTACCAACGGAAGCTTTCTATCCCATTATGGTCCCATTAACCACCAGCCAAACCGCACGCAGGCGTCGGGTTAACCGCACGTACCAAACCCCCTAAGGGCGTTCCTGCCATCGAACGAAGTATGAGCACTGCAATGGCGGCCGACCTCACGAGCAAGCAACAACGTATTCTCCAGTACCTCCGCGATAACGCCGGCACGAAGACCTACTTCAAGTCCCGGCTCATCGGGCAGGAACTTGGGATGACCGCAAAAGAGGTCGGATCGAACATCACCGCACTGCAGGACGGCAATTTCGACGTCGAAATCGAAAAATGGGGTTACTCCTCGAGTACGACGTGGAAAGTGAACGTTTAACGCCCACGACGCCAGACGACGGGACCCATTCGCCGCCTCTCCCCGTATTTTCTCTTTGTCAGTCGTCCGGTAGCGTAGCAGCCGTTTTTTCACGGTTCGCGGTGTAGGGCCGAGCGAGAAATGTCACGGCCGATTCTGTTCGATATGGACGGCGTCCTTCTCGAAGGCCCGGGAACCGACCCGCAGGTGTACACGGACGCCGCCGATACCGCCCTCGCCGATCTCGAGGCCGACCCGACGCCGGCCCAGCGGGCCGATCTCCGACGAAACGACCTCGAGAACGTTCGCGAGCACTGCGAAGCCCTGGATATCGATCCGGCTCGATTCTGGAAACTGAAGGAGCGCTACGCCTCACGGGGAACCCACGAACGGCTCCGGACCGGCGAGCGCGGACTGTACGACGATATCGACGCGATCGCCGACCTAGCTGAACGAACCACGACCGGGCTCGTGACCAACAACCGCCACGAAACCGCCGCGTTCGTCGCCGACTTCGTCGGCATCGACTTCGACGTCGTTCGCGGTCGCGACCCGACGTTCGAGGGGTTCCGACGACGCAAACCCGAACCCGATTACATCGAGGACGCCCTCGACGAACTCGGCGTCAGCGAGGGGCTCTACGTCGGCGATTCGAGAAAAGACGTCACGGCCGGCCGCGCTGCCGGCCTCGAGACGGCGTTTCTCCGACGCTCGCACAATCGCGACCTCGACCGTCCCGCCGAGGCGACGCTCGAACTCGAGTCGCTGGCGGCGCTGTCCGATGTCGTCTGAGCAGTTCCCTACCAGCCGCAAAATCGACGCGTAACACGCTATTACCGACGAGTAGCGCGCTCTTAGCCGTCGTACGTGAGGAACTGATCCGCGTTCCGCGCGAGTTGACGGGCCGCGTCGCCGAAGGAGTCGGCGTGGCGGACGACCAGAATCAGGACCGTCTCGGGCCGTTCGACGGCGTAGCCGTCCTCCCGGGAGAGCAGTCCCTCGTCCTCGAGTTCGCCGGCGTACTTGCTGACGGTCGGCGGGGAAACGTCGAGTGCCGCCGCGAGATCGCCGCCGGTCGCCGCCGGGTTCCGGAGGAGTTCGATCAGCATTCCGCGGGGCGTCTCCCGGCGGAGGTAGCCGAGCGCCTGTTTCTCGAACTCGTCGAATCGGCCGGCCGGCACGAACCGTTTGTAGTCGCCGTCCCGGTAACGTTCGATTACCTCGAGTTCTTCGAGGCGTCGCAGGTGGTGTTGGGTTTCGCCGGTTCCCAACTGGAGGTCGTCCCGAATCTTCGAGAAGTGGGCGCCGGGCGTCGTCGAGAGATAGCCGGCAATCGCGTCGCGAGCGTCGCTCTCGCCCGTGTCGGCCGCGGCCGACTCGGAAAGACCGGCGAGCGGTGAGGCCGCTCCGAGCGCGGCGAAGCGGCGGAGGGTCGCTCGTTTCTCGTCGTCGACCCCGTTTGATGTCGTCATGCTGTGCTTACTACGAGAAATGGGACGGGACGTAAAACAGGTTTCGCTCCAATTCGTTTCGTGAAGCGTGATAGTCTCTGCGCGATGTTTGTGGCGGAATTCGGTTTTCGGACGGGGTCGAACCACAGGGCGGGCGGGTGGCCGAGGAACTGCCGTCGGGTCGGCGGTCAGTTAGTCGTCGCGTCGTCCGCGTCGTCGGAAGCCGAGTCGGCGTCGGTCGCCGTCTCGGATCCGCCGTCGGTTCGCTCCTGGAAGTCCTGATCCATCTCCTCGATGACCGCGTCGGGGTCGGAGATGGTACCGGCGTCCTTGCCCTCCTTGATCGCCTGGGCCTCCTGTTCCATCGCCTCGAGGTCCATCTCGGCTTCCTCGTCGATCTCGCCGATGATCTCGGCGATGTCGTCGAGGCCGATCAGTTCGCGAGTCTCGTCGTCGAACTCGCGGCTCTCGAGTTCGGCGCCGTTTTGCTTGACGTCGCTCCCCGAGAGGTGTTTGCCGTAGCGACCGACCAGCGAGGTGAGCTCCTGGGGCATGACGAAGGTCGTCGACTCGCCCTGACCGATCTCGGAGAGCGTCTCCATCCCCTTGTCGATGACCGCGCGTTCGCCCATCGATTCGGCGGATTTCGCGCGCAGGACCGTCGAGATCGCGTCACCCTGCGCCTCGAGGATCTGGCTCTGCTTTTCACCCTGGGCGCGGATGATCTCGCTCTGTTTGTCACCTTCGGCCTTCTCGACGGCGCTGCGGCGTTCACCCTGTGCCTCGAGGATCATCGCGCGGCGCTTCCGCTCGGCGGAGGTCTGTTGCTCCATCGCGCGCTGGACGTCCTTCGAGGGGTTGACCTCGCGAACCTCGACGCTCTCGACGCGGATCCCCCACTCGTCGGTGGGTTCGTCGAGTTCCTGGCGGATGCGCGCGTTGATCTCCTGGCGCTTGTTCAGCGTGTCGTCGAGTTCCATGTCGCCCAGCACGGCCCGGAGGGTGGTCTGGGCGAGGTTGGAGACGGCCTTCTTGTAGTTGTCGACCTGCAGGAACGCCTTCTTGGCGTCCATGACCTTGATGTAGACGACGGCGTCGGCCGTCACGGGCGAGTTGTCTCGGGTAATCGCTTCCTGGCGGGGAACGTCCAAGGTCTGCGTTCGCATATCGAACCGGTAGGTGTTCGAGACGAACGGCGGGACGAAGTTGATCCCCGGCTCGAGCAGTTTGCGGTACTCGCCGAAGACGGTCAAGGCGCGTTTCTCGTAGGCGTCGACGATCTCGATCGCACTGAGCAGTGCGGCGAGGACGACGAGGAGGACCAGCGCACCGACGACCAGCAGGGCACCGCCGGTGACCGATTGCAGTGGAAGTGTTTCTACGACCATATTTCGACCTTGCGGCGGTGGAGGGAAAAACGTTCCCTTATTTCGACAACATGTTGCGCCGATCCGTCGACTCAGCTCGATTTCTCCGTCTCGGTCTCCGTTTCGGGTTCAGACGGCGAATTCTCGTTGGCAGCGTCGTCGGCGTCGTTGCCATCGTCTGCCCCTTTCGCGAGCGCGCGATCGATTTCGTCCTCGCCGATCGAACCGAGCGCCTCGACCGTCAACACGTTGCCGCCGCCAGGGTCGAGGACGATGACCTCCTCTCCCTCCTCGATCGTCCCGCCCGTCGACCGGGCGCTGTAGTACGGCGAGAACCCGCCTTCCTCGAGTTTGACCTGCCCGTCGCGCGCCGTGACGGTCTCGGTCACGTAGCCCGTCGCGCCGGACAGCGAACTCGAGTCGGAGGTCCGAGCGGTGCCTTTGCCGCCGTAGAAGTCGAACTCGCGGTAGACGTAGGCCGCACCGACGCCGATGACGAGCGTCAACGCCGCCAAGACGATCGGGCTCAGGGTGAGGGGGACGAGCACGCCGATCAGTCCCGCGCCGACCAGTGCGACCCCGATCACGATGAGGTGTGCGCCCGGTGAAAGCGCCTCGAGACCCATGAGTACGAGTCCCACGATCAGGAGCGCGAGCGGCATGTTTCCGACGAGTAGTTCTAGCATACTGTCAGCTAAGTTCTCAGCCGAAGTAAAGGTTGTCGAGCGTCGCGACGCTGGATGTGGGTCCGCGGACTGTACCGCGTGGCGGACACGGGATCGGAGGAGCGACGCGTGCCGTCGCCAAGAGCCGTCGACGCGGTTACGGGGGGACAGTCACAGCGGGAGGGTCATGACCCGGAAGAGGACGAGCGTCATCGCGATCGCACCGAGGAAGACGAAGATCACGCTCTCGAGGTCCGGATCGCCGGGTTCGATCGGCGTCGAATTCGGCTCGGGTGCGTACGGGTCGTCATCGTCCTCGTCCGCATCCGCGTCGACGCCGGCCGCGTCGTCGTCTCCGGAGAGGTCGAGCGGGACCCGATATCCGTCGTCGCCGCGTGAACGACCATCGATCTCGTCGCTCTCGTCGGCGCGATCCGCCGAGTTCCCCACATCGAAGACCGACCGCTCGTCGATCGAGTAGTCGGCGTCTGGGTCGGACCCCGACGGCCGCCGTCGCCGGTCCTCGCCGTCGTCGGTCCCGGCCGCATCGTCTGGCATAGTCGACTGTAACAGTTCGGGCGTCAAAAACCCGTGGGCCCGTAAATCGATTCTCCCGGGGCGCGGTCAGGGTCGGTCGGTTCGCTCGCCGAGATCTCCGCCGTAGACGACGCCGCGCTCGGCGTCGAGCGTCACGACGTCCCCGTCGGCGGCCTCCTCGAGGTCGGCGCCGCTGATCATCGGGATGTCCATCTCGCGGGCGACCAGCGCCGGGTAGCCGGTCAGCCCCCGTTGGGCGTCGATGATCCCGCCGATCTTCGTCGGGTCGCCCGTGAACTCTTCGTCGAAGTCGGTCGGCAGGGAGAGGATCGCCCCCTCGGGGACGTCCGTGAGGTCGCCGTCAGTGAGTTCGACGAGGGGGCCAGTTACTCGACCGTCGACGACGACGCGGCCGGTCGTCAGCGCCTCGGCGGCGACGTGGACCTTCAGCATGTTGGTGGTGTTCGCGCCCTCGAGTTCGGTCATCATCCCACAGAGGACGACGACCGTGTCGCCGCTGTTGGCGACGCCGGCGTCTAAGGCCGCCTGAACGGCCCGCTCGACGACTGCGCCGGCGCCCTGATCCGACACCTGAGCGTACAGCGGCGTCACGCCCCACGTGAGGGACAGTTGCCGGCGGACGCGGTGGCTTGGCGTCGAGGCGACGACCGGGACGCCCGGCCGGTACTTGGCCGTCTTCAGCGCCGTGTAGCCGGACTCGGTCGCGGCGACGACGGCGTCCGCGTCGATATCCCGCGCGAGGAAGCGCGCCGAGCGCGCCAGCGCGTCCGTCCGCGCCTCGCCGGCGGCGGGAACGCGTTGCTCGAGCAACTCGTCGTACTCGTCGGATTTCTCGACCTCGTGAATGATGCTGCCCATCGCGTCGACGACTTCGGCGGGGTGGTCGCCGATCGCGGTTTCGGCGGACAGCATCACCGCATCGGTGCCGTCGAGGACGGCGTTGGCCACGTCAGAGGCCTCGGCGCGGGTCGGCCGCCGGGCGTGAACCATCGAGTCGAGCATCTCCGTGGCGGTGATCACGGGCGACCCCGCATCGCGGCAGTTCCGGATGATCCGCTTTTGGATCATCGGGACGTCTTCCATCGGGCACTCCACGCCCAGATCGCCGCGGGCGACCATGATCCCGTAGGACGCCTCGATGATCTCCGCCAAGTTCTCCACCGCGCCCGCCCGTTCGATCTTCGCGATCAGCGGGATCTCGGCGCCCAACTCCTCGAGCACTTCGCTGACCTCGTAGACGTCCTCGGCGTCGCGGACGAAACTCGCCGCGACAAAGTCAACCTCCTTCTCGGCGGCCAGCTCGAGGTCCTTCCGGTCTTTCTCGGTGACGATGTCCAGATCGAGGTCGACGCCGGGGACGTTGACGCCCTTGCGGCCGGCCAGTTCACCGCCGGCGTCGACGCGGGCGCGGACCGAGTCGCCGTCGTCTGCTAACACGGTCGTCTCGATCAGCCCGTCGTCGAGCAGGATCCGATCGCCCTCCTCGACGGCACTGATGGGCAGGGAGAGGCCGACGGTCTCCGAGTTCGCCTTGTCGCCCTCGACGAACCGGATCTCGGAACCGGTCTCGAGGGTGACCGTCTCGCCGTCGGGCAGCGGCGCGGTCCTGATCTCAGGCCCCTGCATGTCGAGCATCACCGCGACGGGTTCCGGGCGGGCCTCGTCGACGGCCCGAACGCGGTCGATCAACTCGGCGCGATCCTCCCGGCTGCCGTGGCTGGCGTTCAGTCTCGCGACGGACATTCCCGCCTCGGCGAGCTCCCGAATCGTGCCCCGATCGCTCGAGGCGGGCCCCAGCGTACAGACGATTTTCGCGTTGCGCATGGGTCGACGTTGCGGGAGTACGGGCAAAAATGGTGGGGTCAGGAACTCGGACTCGAGTTCCTGTTGATATGTCCACCGTCCCGCGAATCCACGGGGCCAGCGGACGACGGAGATCGGCGTCGTCTACGCGTTCGACGGCAACAGATCCGTGTGGACGACGGCGCGGTACTGTTCGTTCGTCGCGGCCTCGAGTCGGCCGAGGAAGGCGGTGCCGTCGGCGACGCTGTCGGGAAGTTCGAAGGCGTCGTCGCCGTCCTCGTCGCGCTGCTTACAGCGCTTGACGAACGAGAGCAGCGTCGGATAGGTTCCCGGTCGAGCGTAGACGACGCCGATCTCTTCGTCGACCTGCTCGGCCCAGTGGTCGACGATCGCCTCCGTCTCGAGTCGCGGCTTCCGCTGTTGCTCGGCCAACTCCGCCGCGTCGATATCGGTCTCGCCGAGGACCTGATCGAAGGCCGCCTCGAGTTCCTCGGCGTCGTCGGCGGGCGACGGCGCGTCGGCGTCGGCCGCGAGCAACTCGCGGAACGCCTCGATCTCCGACCGTCGGACGGCGACGGGGTAGACGAAGTCGTGGGTCTCCTTCGGCAGTTTGTACGACCGCCCCTCGACGCCGCTCTCGCCGGGACCCGATTCGCCCAGCATCAACTCGAGTATGCCCATACCTGAAAGAGACACCGGAAGTCGAATAAGTGTTCCGTGGCCGTCTCGCGGTTCGAGATCGGGATCGACGTCCGGTTCGGGACCGCTATCCATCGCCCGTCGCGAGTCGCCGCCGGCTCACCACTCGGCACCGAGCGCCGACTTCACGCCGCCGAACTCGCTCGCGGTCGTCCACGTCCGGCCGCTCGCCGCGTGTTCGACCTCGTAGGCGCCGCCGCAGGCGCCACAGCGGTACCGGTCGGGCGCCTTCACGGGCTTCGAGGCGCGGTGGCGCCGCGCCTCCCAGTTGCAGTCGTCGTCGCGACAGCGGAGGACGTATCGGGGGTCCGAAAACGACTCGCAGTGACGCGGCGCCTCGAGTTCGGCCGCCCGCTCGCGAAAGCGCGGTCCGTGTCCCGACTCGCCGAACCGCTGGAACTCCCAGGCGTGGACGAGTTCGTGTCGGACGACGCCGGCGAACGTCTCCCAGTCGTACCGCCGGTAGGCCGCCCGCGTGAGTACGATCGTCGCCGCCTCGCGGTCGGCGTCCCAGCGACACGCCCCGGCGCGGCGGCGAGCGCGCGTCGAGACGTCCCACTCGAGGGCGTCGCGGTCGATCTCGAGGTCGTGGGACGCGAGGACCTCACGAGCGTGGATCCGCGCGCGGGCGACGATTTCGTCGTCGATCGTGAGGGCGTCCTCGTCGGTCACGGACCGACGAACGAAGGCGGATTTCGAGAGTGTTTCGATCGAACTCGAGCGCGACGAGGGTGGGAACTTCGCGATTCCTCACTCGAATCGAGGTGGTGCGTAACGCGTTCCCTCGAGCGTAATGGACACGAATTGACGTTCGAGTACCGCTTCTGGAAGAGCCGGTTTTCAGATGTGAAGCGATGGACGCGCTTCTCGAATCGTGCGAAGCGATTTGACCGAAGCGTGATCGGGAAGACCCGATCGTGATTGGTCCGGAGTGTTCCAGTCAATATCCTCTGAGCGTGAACTCGCCGAGCCTCGTGTACGTGGTTATCCCCGACGGATGGGGCACCTCGTCCGGTCGGCCTTCCATCAGCAGCCAGGCGAAGACCTCCTCACCCTGGATGGGTTCGTCGTCGACGTACTGGGCGGGATGATAGAACTCGAACTCGGCTTCCGGATCGAGGGCGCGGATGGCTTCGCCGATCTCGCCTTCCTTGGGGCGGACGACGACGACCTCCTTGAGATCGTCGAGCGCGAGGGTGATGCTCTCGGG
This sequence comes from Haloterrigena turkmenica DSM 5511, assembly GCF_000025325.1. NCBI lineage: Archaea > Methanobacteriati > Methanobacteriota > Halobacteria > Halobacteriales > Natrialbaceae > Haloterrigena > Haloterrigena turkmenica. The sequence goes on from NC_013743.1 coordinate 865,544, forward strand.
GCCGTCGGGGTTCCGGAACCGGACCAGCGTCTCATCGTCGCCTTCGAGGTAGAACTCGGTCTCCGGCGTGGTCCACTCGCTCCCGTCAAAAACCTGTGTCTCGATACCGTCTGTCGTTCCGGGAGTCGGTCGGGTTACCCACTTCGAGACGTAGAAGATCGTCGGGCCGCCGTACTTCTCGTCGCGGTAGGTCTGGAACTCCGTCACATAGCCGGGGCCCTGACGCTGCCAGACCGGCATGAAGACGCCGTCCTCGTAGAAGTCGTAGTTGATGTAGTAGTTGTACGGGGCGAACCGATGTCCGGAGTGGAAGTCACGGGCGTTCGGGACCGCGCCCGTGTGGAAGTGCGTCCGAAGTCGGAACCCTCGCGGGTGCTCGGGGGTCTCCGGGTACTCGGTCGTCCCGAGCACACCGGGTCCACCGAAGTCGTTGCTGTGGATGTCCCAGTAGAGCAGTTCCCCGCTGAAGACGGGCTCGTTGTCGGGAAACATGAACTCGCGTGTGTTGCGGCCGTTCCGCTCCGGAAGAGCGTAGCCGGTCGACGTGCTCACCGGAGCAATGTACTCGAACGCCGGTTTGCCGTTGTAGGTCGCGCTGACCTCCGCACCGACGGTTCGCGGACCCGACCACTCGACGGACCACCCCGCGTCCTCGATGACTTCGTCGACGTTTTCGGTGCGGTGGTATCCTTCCGGTGCGGTGATCTGCGGCCGTTGCATCGTTGGCGGTTCCGGGACGCTGCCGAGAACCGTCTCTCCGCCCGGATTCATCTCTCTCGCGAGTTGCTGCGGTGGATGTTCGACGAAATCCTCGACGAGGACCACGTCCAGGAGTTCGATATCGTCGCCCGCGACGTTGATGAACGTGCTTACGACGTTGAGTTCGCCGTCCTGCATCACGTAGTATATCGAGGGAGAGACCTCCCCGTGGGCGTAGTCGCCGTAGGCGGTGATGATCTCTGCGGCCTTCTCCATGGGATACCAGTCGTTCCCCTCGAGGTGTTGCCAGACCTCGTCGTGATCGAGGACGTACTCGTGGCGTCGACGTCCCTCTTCATCCGGATAGTCGCGGTTCCACGTTACATCGATCGGATCGGTGATGTGGAGCGCCAGTAGTTCCTCCGTGTGCCGATCGACGAGACCGTAAGCGACCTGCCGTTGCTCCGCTGTGACCTCGAACTCCCCGGATTCGCGGCCGCCATCGACACTCATTCCAGTCGTTCCCTGGACGCTGATGGCATCGAGATCGTTGGTTAGCGGATCGTAGGCTTCGAACGACGCGACCCAATCGCTTGCCACGTCATTCACCGCTGGGTCTGCGAGTAGCGTTTCGACTGCCTGTCGCTTTCGGTATCCCCACAGATCCTTGTATCCGAAGTCGCTGACGTCGCGCGGACCGACACGACGTGCGCCCGTGATCCGATCGCCCGGTTCGGGAGGATCGGCTGGTTCCGACTGCCCTTCGACGCTCCCGTCCGAACAGCCCGCGAGGGCGCTCCCCGTCGCGACGCTCAACGCCGCGACGAATCGACGTCTACTGACATTTCGAAGGTCGTCTTGCGTGCCTTGTTTTCCCATACCATGAAGAGTACTTCCTGGAAGGGTTATAATTATTCGATGGTGTTCTAAACGTTCTATCGGTAATATTCTACGTATTCGTCGGTAAAAATCTACGATTTACTCACATTTCGTTATATGGGTGTGATAGGTACCCATCCCGCTCACACCATCATGAGCAAACCCTCATACTACCCGTGTATCGGTGATCTCAGAGACGAGGTTGATGCGGGAGAACCGATCTACACCGCACGGTCAGATCGGTACCGAAAATAAATACCGCGCTCAAATGATTTATCGTCTCGCGGGGATGTGTTTCCCGGTAGTCGTGCAACTGAACGAACGTCCGTTTGCCCCGTCGAGGACCGACCATGACCGCCAGCGATGACACGCTCTCGACGCCGCGGGATCCTGACCCGGACGATCCCGTCGCCCCGGCCGCGCTGGTCCTCACCGCGGCGTTCGAGGACCCCCTCGACGAGCGCCGACCGTGGCTCGAGCGCTACGAGCTCACCGACGCCCTCGAGATTCCGGGCACCGACACGCCGGTCTACCTGACCGACGCGGGAATCGCCGTCACGACCACCGGAATCGGCAAGAGCGACGCGGCGACGACCGTTACCGCCCTGCTCGCGACCCCGGGGATCGACCTCGAATCGGCCTACGTGGTCTCCTGTGGTATCGCGGGGTCGTCGCCCGAGACCGCCGCGCTGGGGTCGGTCGCCGTCGCGGACGCGGTCGTCGACTGGGACCGAAAACACCGGTGGGATCACGGGTCGGTGGACGACGCCGGCGAACTCGACGAATCGACTGCCATCGGCGATTCCACCGATGAGCGCCCGATCGACCTGCTGGCCTACCGCCCGCGGGACTACGTCCACTGCCTCGAGGAGGCCCTCGTCGAGCGCGCGCTCGCGGCCGCCGGCGACGTCGACCTGCTCGAGAACGACGACGCTCGAGCGTACCAGCGGACGTATCCCGAAGCGCCCGATTCGGGACCGACCATCGAGCGCGGAACGACCGTCTGCGGCGACGAGTTCTGGCACGGCCCCCGCTACGCGCGGGAGGTAGCGGAGCTCTGCGAGGCCTACGGTGTCGGCCCCTACGTGACGACTCAGATGGAAGACGCCGCGACGGCGCGGGCGCTCGAGCGGTTCGGCCTGCGCGATCGGTATCTGAGCGTGCGGGCCGTCTCGAACTACGATCGCCCGGCCCCCGGCGAGTCGGTCACCGAGAGCTTCGACGGCGATCCGGCGAGTCTCGCGCTGGCGATCGACAACGCCGCCCGCGTCGGGAGGAGGGTCGTCGAGGTACTGATCGAGACGGATCCGCTCGGAATCGGCGCAGAGCGCTCCGCGTAACAGTAGATGGTAGCGCGATTTCTTTATTCGGATCTGCGGGGGAATACAGTCGGGAATTTCGGTAACCGTGTGTGCTTACTGACCGCCGGCGATTTTACCAGTTCCAAGAACTGTTCTTCTCAGCGTGCTGCACACAGAGCGTACAATCACCTTTTATGACAGACTAAACAGGTCGAGAAATTACGTGTGGTGTTTATTATGATCGATGATGAAGAACACCTCGTAATGTCCGACCCAACCGATCGCGAACGCGTCAGAGAACTCGGGGTCGAATTCGGCCCCCTCGCCCACCAGCTCAATCAGCACGAGTATCCGACGACGTGCGAAGAACTGGTCGAGGCATACGGGAGCGCGGTCCTCGGGTTCCAAAACGGCGAACAGACGCTTGCGGAGGTGCTGAGCCCGGTGCCTGAAGAGCAGTTCAATTCGGCTACGGAAGCCCGTGCAGCCATCTTCAGCAACGTTCCCGAAGGCGCCATCGGACGCAAAGGCTACAGTGATCGCACGCCGCCAGCGCTCGGTGAGCAAAGCGAAGAATCGGACGAATCGTTCTGAGTGCTCCTGAAAGACACATTCTCTGTATTCCGCATGCAGCTTTTTACAGCTACTGGAGAGATGAACAGCCGCACTGGCACCTACTCGGCCCGTATTGAGCACCACTTTCACGCCCAACTTTGAGCAACGAATTCGGTTACCAACAACTGATACCGCTCCCGATCCGGTAACTCGCACCTGCGAAAGTCAGAGCACGCCGTCGTCTCGGAGCGCCTCGAGGGCGGCGACGACGTCCCCGCGCTCGTCGTCACGGACGGCCCGGCTCTGCTCGAGTTGCAGGCCGCCCGCACCGTCCCGCGAGAGCCAGTTGACGAAGTTGTTCGGACTGACGCCGGCGTAGGGGCCCGAGGAGACCGACTCGACGGGATCCGAAACTGCCGTCTCGAGGCGGTCACTGACGCGGCGTTTCGTCTCGGCGTCGGTGGCGCCGCCGACGAGCACGCGATCGTCGCCGAGGCCGTGGAAGCTGACGACCGTCTCGAAGCCTCGGTCGGCGATCTCGCCGAGCAGCGGATACGCCTCGGGGGAGAAGGCGCTCGAGGGCGGATGCCACAGCTCGAACGGCTTCCGCTGGTCGTCGTAGCCGAGACAGGCCCAGCAGCTGGCGGACGGGAGACGCGCCGTCAGTTCGACCGCCTGCTCGGCGGTCCAGGGCTCGACCTGGCCGCCGTGGGCGGCACAGACCAGTACCTCGTCGTTTTCCCCGTCGTCGTACAGTAACTCGGTGTAGTGGCCGGTGTCGGTCTCCTCGAGTCGGTGGGTCCGAAACGTCGCTCGAGTCACGACGCCGGGTATGCGACCGACCGAAAAAATTCTCGGCCCGTCTAGAGCCAGCCGGCGAGGGTCGTCGCGAGCGACTCGGCCGTCAGGGCGCTGCCGACCAGTAGGACGAGCGCGACGAGCGCGAAGGCGACGTTTTCCTTCCTCGAGACGTCACCGTATCGGTTGACGGCGCCGATGAGTCCGAGGACGGTGACCGGCAGGGCGATCAGCCCGTTGATCGCGGGCATGATGATCGCCATCCGGACGGGCGTGAGGCCGGTATTGGCGAGCAGCCAGAACGCGGCCAGCGCCGAGAGGACGATGAGGCCGACGACGGTCGCGCGAAAGCGCGCGTCGCCGAAGACGGTGTGGTGACCCAGCGCCTGCGGGACCATGTAGCCGGCGCCGAACAGCGTCCCGGTCGCCGAGCTGAAGCTGGCCAGCAGCGCCGCGATCAGGAAGACGTAGAGCGCGCCCTGGCCGAGGCTCTCCGCGAGGGGTTCGCCGGGGCCGGTCAGCGTCATCGCGCCCTCGGTCAGCGTGACCGCCGAGACGATCATCACGAACGCGCCGATGGTGAGCGTGGTCATGATCCCGGCGGCGTTGTCGCGCCGGTAACTGTTGACGTCGGTCCACTCCTTGGTCGGGCCCATGCTCGACTGGATGAAGAAGTTCGGCCAGTAGACGGTCGTCCCGAGCAGCGCGATGACCGCCGTCAGGTAGCCGATATCGCTGGTCAGCGCCGGCACGAGGCCGGCGGCGACGTCACCGATCGGAATGTCGAGGCCGACCAGCAGCAGGCCGTAGGAGGCGAAGACGGCGATCACCATCGCGGCGATCGCGCCCTCGATGCGCTCGTAGACCCGCAGTTGGACGAGCGCGACCCCGACACCGGAGGCCAGCAGGATGCCGATGAGGACGTTGTCCAGTCCCGGAACGAGCCACGCCAGCGCCGCGCCGGCGATCGCGTAGTTCGAGATCGACCAGAGGGCGCTCATCGCGGCCATCGCGACGATGAGGGCGCGGCCGCTGACGCCGGGCAGGTAGTCGACGATGTAGTCGGTCAGCGGTTCTCGGGAGACCGCAAGCCGGGCCGACATGTCGTGGAGGGCGATGTCGATGAGGAAGGCCAGCGGGAGGACCCACAGCAGCGCGAACGCGAAGTTCGCGCCGGTGTCGGCCAGGATGTAGACCGATCCCGCGCCGAAGACGTTCGCCGCGAACAGCACGCCGAGCCCGTACGTTTCCAGGAGATCGGCGACCGTCGCCTGTACGCCGCCGACCTCGTACGTTTCACTCGCCATCGGTGACCACCTCCGGACATCGGCCGGAACGCGTGTGACGGTGGACTGCAGCGAATCGTGATTCCATACCCACCAAACAGGCAAGATGGGGGAGTGGGTTCGGCTTGCACCGTCCACCGTCGGATAAATGGGCGGCAGCTGCAAGCTCCCGGAAATCAACGATAGCCGAACAGTCGATCCTCGAGACGAATTACGACGAACCGGCTACCGGGGAGCCACCGAGAGAACGAAGCGACGGATAGCGGATGACAGCGCTCGATGTGCGTCGATTACGCGCCAGTACTCGCCACGGTAGAAAACGGCGCGCGCCTCGAGTCGATGGAGAACGATCGCAGACGGGTCAGGCCTGCAGCGCCAGTCCGGCCGCGTCCAGCGCTTCGTCGGTCGACAGATCGTCGTGGACGACGCCGGAGACGGCGGTCGCGATGGCTTCGGGGTCCTCGTGCTGGAAGATCGATCGACCCATCGAGATGCCGGAACCGCCGGCGTCCATCACGCCGCGGACCATCTCGATCGTTTCGCGGTCGGTGCCTTTCGAGCCGCCGGCGATGACGACCGGCAGTCTGGTCGACTCGACGACGTGGCGGAAGCTCTCGGCGTCGCCGCTGTAGCCCGTCTTGACGATGTCGGCGCCGAGCTCCTCGGCGAGGCGGACGGCGTGGCCGAGCGCCTCGGGATCCGCGGAGTCGATGCCCGGACCGCGGGCGTAGGCCATTGCGAGGACCGGCATGCCGAATCGCTGAGCGTCTTCGGTGACCTCCGCGAGCTGGGTGATCTGGTCGGGTTCGTGGTCGGAGCCGACGTTGATGTGGAAGGAGACGGCGTCGGCGCCGACGCGGACGGCCTCCTCGACGGTGCCGGTCATCCGTTTGTCCTGCTCGTCGGGGCCGATCGTCGTCGATCCGTTGAGGTGGACGATGTACCCCTTGTCGTTTTTGTTCTCGTGGACGCGGGGCGCGACGCCCTTCTGCGTGAGGACCGCGTCCGCGCCGCCGCGGGTGACACCGTCGATGGTCGCTTCGATGTCTTTCAGTCCCTGAACGGCCCCCATCGTGATCCCGTGATCCATCGGGATGATTACGTAGGAGTCGTCTGTGCCGATTCTGTCGAGTCGCGCGTCAATACCTGTGGTAGTCATTGCGAGTGTGTAGCAATCTTGCGGTTATGGCTGTTCTGGTTCCGGTGTATCTTCCGTATCGACCGTGACGGTCTCCGCGCCGCGGATCGCGCCGCGTTTGAGTTCCTCGGCTTTCGCCTCAAGGTCGGCCGCCGGATCGTCGCTGCTGGCCACGATGTCGATCAGCGCGCTGCCGACGATGACGCCGTCGGCGTCGGCTTCGATGATCTCGGCCGCGTGGTCGCCCTCGCTGACGCCGAAGCCGACCGCCTTGGGCACGTCGTACTCCGCGAGGCGCGCTAAGCTCTCGTGGGTCGCCGTCGAGACGTCCGCGCGGGCGCCCGTCGTCCCGAGGCGGGCCTGGACGTAGGCGAAGCCCGAGACCTGCGACATAATCGTCTCGAGGCGCTCGCCTTCGGTCGTCGGCGCGACGATGAAGACCAGATCGAGGCCGTGGTCGTCGCAGGCCTCGCGCAGCGGGTCGGCCTCCTCGGCGGGGAGGTCGGGGACGATGATCCCCGAGAGGCCGGCCTCGGCCGCGCGCTCGACGAAGGGACGAACGTCCGGTTCGTCTCCGTATTGCAGGATCATATTGTAGTAGGTCATCACCAGCAGCGGCGCCTCGGTCTCGAGTTCGTCGACCAGCTCGAAGAAGCCCTCGGGGGTCGTCCCGGCCTCGAGCGCGCGGTTGATCGCGGCCTGGATCGTCGGCCCCTCCGCGATCGGCTCCGAGAACGGGAGGCCGAGTTCGATCAGGTCCGCGCCGCCGCGGTCGAGGGCCTCGACGTACGCTTTGGTGTCCTCGAGGGAGGGGTCGCCCGCCGTGAGGTAGGTGATCAGGGCGGGGTGGTTCTCGCGGATGGCTGCCTCGATGTCGCTGTCGTACTCGCCGGTGGCCGACGGTACGTCGTCAGTCACGGTCGAACACCTCGACTTCGGGCGCGGCCTCGAGATCGCGTTTCTCCGTCTCCTCGAGGACCGTCTCTAAGTCCTTGTCGCCCCGGCCGGAAACGTTGACGACGACGAGGTCGCCGAGTTCGTCGTGCGCTTCTTCCACGTAACCCAGCGCGTGACTCGACTCGAGGGCGGGGATGATCCCCTCGAGTCGCGAGAGCCGGTGGAAGCCGTTGAGCGCGGCCTCGTCATCGACGCTGACTGGCGTGACGCGGCCCGTCTCGGCGAGATACGAGAGTTCGGGGCCGACGCCGGCGTAGTCGAGTCCCGCGCTGACGCTGTGGGATTCCATGATCTGACCCTCCTCGCTTTGGAGGAGCTTGGTCATCGCGCCGTGGAGGACGCCGTCGGTCCCCGTCGAGAGCGTCGCGGAGTTCGGCGCGAGTCCCTCCTCGGCGTCGATCTCGAGGCTCGAGCCGCCGGCCTCGACCGCATAGAGGGCCACGTCGTCGTCTCGCGGGCTTCGCCCGCTCGATTCGTTCGCGAACCGTGGGTCCGCGCAGTCCGGAACGAACTCGTGGAACGTCCCCATCGTGTTCGAGCCGCCGCCGGCGCAGGCGACGACGCTGTCGGGCAGGCGGCCGGCCTTCTCTCGGATCTGCTCGCGGGCCTCGCGGCCGATGACGGCCTGAAAGTCCCGGACCAGCTTCGGGAACGGGTGCGGGCCGACCACGCTACCGATCACGTAGTGGGTGTTCTCGACGGTCGTCGCCCAGTCGCGCATCGTCTCGTTGATCGCCTCCTTTAACGTGCCACTGCCGGCCTCGACCGGATTCACCTCGGCGCCGTTCATCCGCATCCGGTAGACGTTCGGCCGCTGGCGGTTGACGTCCGTCCGGCCCATGTAGATCTCGCAGGGCATGTCGAGGTGGGCCGCGGCCATCGCGGTCGCGGTGCCGTGTTGGCCGGCCCCGGTCTCGGCGATGATCCGCTCCTTGCCCATATACTTCGCCAACAGCACCTGTCCGAGCGCGTTGTTCAGCTTGTGGGCGCCGCCGTGGACCAGATCCTCGCGCTTGAGGTAGATCTCGCGGTCGTAGCGCTCGCTGAGTCGGTCCGCGCGCTGGAGCGGCGTCGGCCGCCCGCCGAAATCGCGCATCCGCTCGCGGAACTCGTCCATGAACCCGTCCTCGTTTTCCAGGACGTAGCGCTCGTATGCCTCCTCGAGTTCCTGCAGCGCCGGCATCAGGGCCTCGGGAACGTACTGGCCGCCGTAGTCGCCGAACGTGGCCTCGCTGTCGCGCTCGCGGTTGCGTTCGGGATCGCTCGTGCTCATTGCTCGTCTCCGTCGGTGGGTGTGTGCTCGCTCATGTCTCGTCGTCCTCCGCCTCGACCAATCGCCGGGTGTTCTCGGTCACGTCGCTGTCGCCCGCGCCGTGGTCCATGATGGCGCTGCCGACCAGCAGGGCGTCGGCGCCAGCCGCCCGCATCTGTCGGACGTCCGCGGGCGAGGACACGCCGCTCTCGGCGATCAGCGTCACGTCGTCCGGAACCTCGGGCGCCACCGACTCGAAGGTTTCGAGGTCCACCTCGAGTCGCGCCAGATCCCGGTTGTTGACGCCGATTATCTCGGCGCCAGCCTCGAGAGCGGTCTCGAGTTCCGCCCGGTCGTGTACCTCCACGAGGGGCTGGAAGCCGCGTTCGCGGGCCGCGGCCACGAGGTCTGCGAGCGTCTCGGGCTCGAGGAAGCGGACGATCAGCAACAGGAGATCGGCCGCGACGGCGTCCAACTGCTCCTCGCGGAGGACGAAGTCCTTCCGGAGGACGGGGACATCGACGGCCTCGCGGATCCGGGTCAGCGACTCGGTGGACCCGCCGAAGTGACTCGGCTCGGTGAGCACCGAGATGGCCGTCGCGCCGCCCTCGACCATCGCCTCGGCGAGTTCGACGGGGTCGTCGTCGCGCGTCCCGTCGGCGGTGGGGCTCGTCGGCTTTACCTCGGCGATCACCGGAACGCGGCCGTCGGCCTCCGCCCGCGCGACGGCGTCGGGCAGCGACCGCGCGTCGACGTCGACCACCTCGTCGCCTCCGGGACGCTCCCGGGCGGCCTCGAGGATCGACTCGACCGCCGGTGCGAGATCCGTATCAGTCTCCATTGTTGTACATCGACGTACTCATATGTACAAAAGGCTTGCGTCATCGGACTGCGCGAGCGGTGACGGAGCGGAGAGTCGTCTCTCGCTCGGCCGCGTTTCGCTCGAGCGCGTCGACCGGCGATTATTCAAGTCCCTACCACCTACGACGACGTATGGAGGACGTCACGGACGCCGGAATCTACGCGCGGGAATCGTCGTACCTCGATCGACACGTCCAGCTCGGCGCCGCCAGCGGGCGCGTGCTGAGCGTCGCGTTTCCCGAGCACCCCGACGACGACGCCGAGGCGGACCACCCCGTGCTCAAGCGCATCTTCGAGTACCTCGACGGACTCGAGGAGATCACGTTCGACGACGTACAGGTCGCCCTGACGATGCCGACCGATCAGCGGGCCGTCCTCGAGTCGGTCCGGGAGATCCCCTACGGCGATCAGGTCACCGTCGACACGCTCGCGCGGATGACCTCCGGACTCGACCACGAGGACGAGGACGACATCATCCTCGTGCGAACCGCGCTGGACCAGAATCCGGCACCGATCCTTATTCCGGACCATCGCGTGCGCGACGGCCCCAGCGCCGCTCCCCCGGCCGTCGAACAGAAGCTGCGCTCGCTCGAAGAACTGTAACCGCTTTCGAGTTCGGTAGCGGCGCTCAAGACACTGAACGCTCCCCGTCAGTCGACGATCCAGACGACGTAGATGTACAGCCCGATGCCGGCGAAGACGGCGAAGGAGGACGCCTGATCGAGCGACGGCACCCGGGTAAACAGAAACGAGAGCTGGAGGACGCCGCCGACGACGAGACAGGCGGCCGCGGCGAGGATCGCCCGCGAGGCCCGCGTCGCCTCGCGTTGCAAGAAGAGGACGGTTCCGACGCCGATCGCGATCACGCCGAAGACGAACTCGGCGGCGTAGGTCGCCAGCGGCTCGGCGGCGACCTGTCCGTAAACCAGGAGGACGAAGTAGAAGACGACGGCGAGGAAGATCCCGCGGTAGACCGCCGCCGGAATCTCGTCGGGCCCGTTCGTAGCCATACCAACATCGACCGAGTCCACCCCCTTAGCTTTCGAGGGTCTCGGCCCAGTCGAACTCGAGGCCCTCGTGGACGACGAACTCGAGGGCGTTGATCAGATAGTGGGCGACGACGACGACCAGGAAGCTCCCGGTGACGACGAAGATCGCCGCGAGGACGAACCCGAGCAGTCCGGTGACGAGGATGCCGACCGACCCCTGCATCCCGTGGCCGAGAGCGAACGCGATCGAGGAGACGACCGCCAGCAGCCACGGATCAAGGCCGAAGCCGGTCGAGAGCGCGCCGATCAGCGCCGCCCGGAACAGCAACTCTTCGAAGCCGGCGATCAGCGGAAGGACGAACGCCAGCAGCATCAGCCACTGCCGCGTCGTGTCCGGCGCCAGCAGCGTCCGTAACTGCTCGTCGTGGTCGAATCCGACGTGCGTCGCCGCCGCGGCGCCGATCTCGTTGGCCGCGTAGAGGACGAGGCCGATCGCTATGCCCCACGCGAGCCCCTGCGAGAGGTACGCTACCGAGAACTCGACCCCCAGTGCGCTGACGGGGATGCCCGTGTAGACGACCGCCCCGAGGAGGACGCCCGCGAACAGTCCCTGCGAGAGCGCGACGTTCGCCAGCAGCTCTCCCGCGGACAGCGACTGCGGATCGAGTTCCTGCCGCGGCCGTCGGTCGGTGTGCGCGCCGGACCCGGGTCCCGTCGCGGATTCGGAGGGCGACCGCGCCCGCTGCGTCTCGACCGCTCGCTCGGCGGTCGTCGGATCGTTCGTGTTGGGCGGAGCGTCGGCGGGTGTCGGATCGTTGGAGGACGTCGGTTCGTCGGGGGTCGCGTCTCGACCGTCGCGATCGCTCGTCGCGTCGGACCACGATTCGACCGTCGCACCCGTGTCCGCATCCGTACTCGAGTCGGCGCCCTCCGACTCGTCGCTGTCGACGGGCGCTGCCGAATCGGTCGAGTCGCGGCGATCGCTTCCCGAGTCGAGTTCAGATGTGTCGCCTCGAGCGCTCGAGGCGGACGCGGACGGCGAAGACGCGCTATCGGCGCCGTCGCTGGCAGTCGACTCGTCGTCGGAGAACGCGCTCTGTGTCAGGTGTGAGAGAACGAGCAGCAAAACGAGGACGACGCCCGTAACGCCCGCGAACGTCGCCCACTGAGCCATTGATCGTTACTGCGGGCTCGGGTTGGAGCCGCTGCCGACGGAGCCCTGGCTCCCCTCGAACGCGTTGCTGGTGATCGACTTGAGGCGATCGACCAGGGAGTCCTTCTTGGGTTCGCCCATCAGCGCGACGTCGAGCACTTCGCTGATGTTCGAACACGGGATGATCTCGATCATCTCCTCGTACTCGTCTTCGATCATCACGTCCTGCTCGTTGGCCTTCGGGATGATGACCTTCGTACAGCCGGCCTTCGCAGCGGCCTCGATCTTGTGGGTGACCCCGCCGACCGGGAGCACGTCGCCCCGGACCGACAGCGAGCCGGTCATCGCGACCGTCTGGTCGACCGGGATGTCCTCCAAGGCGCTGATGACGGCGGTCGCCACCGTGATGGAGGCGGAGTCGCCGTCGACGCCCTGTTGGCCGGCCTGGACGAACTGGATGTGGATGTCCTTCTCCGAGAGATCGACGTCGGAGAACTTCTTGATGATCGCGGAGACGTTCTGGACCGACTCCTCGGCCATCTCCTTGAGCTTCCCGGTGGCGATCACCTGACCGCCGCCCTGTGCGGGCGCGATCTCGGCCATGACCGGGAGCATGATCCCGGAGTCCTCGCCCATGACGGCGAGGCCGTTGACCCGTCCCTCGACGCCGCCCTCGGCGACCTCGAGTTCGTAGTCCTTGCGGCGCTCGATGTAGTCGTCGGCGAGCTGTTGCTCGATCGAGCGCGAGCGGCCCTTGGCCTGCAGGACGTCCTCGCGGGTGGTGAACTCCCGGTCCTCCGAGCGGGCGATGTCGCCCGCGACGCGGACGAGCCCGCCCAGCGTCCGGAAGTGCAGCGTGAGGTGATTCTTCCGACCCGAGCGACGTTTGGCCTCGAGGATGACCTCCTCGACGGCGTCGTCGGTGAAGTGGGGGAGGCGACCGTCGCGTTCGACCTCCTGAGCGATGAAGCGCGCGTACTTGCGCCGCATCTCGGGGGTGTCCTCGATGGTGTCCTCCATGTAGACCTCGTACCCGTACCCCTTGATACGGTTCCGGAGCGCGGGGTGCATGTTCTCCATCGCGTCCAGGTTGCCGGCCGCGATCATGATGAAGTCACAGGGGACGGGCTCGGTCTGGACCATCGCGCCCGAGGAGCGCTCGGACTGGCCCGTGATGGCGAACTCGCCCTCCTGGATCGCGGTCATCAGCTTCTGCTGGGTGCGGATGTCGAGCGTGTTGATCTCGTCGACGAACAGCACGCCCTTGTTGGCCTGATGGATCGAGCCGGGTTCGACGCGGTCGTGGCTCGGCGTCTCCATGCCGCCGGACTGGAACGGGTCGTGGCGGACGTCGCCCAGCAGCGCGCCGGCGTGGGCGCCGGTCGCGTCCTCGAAGGGCGCGGTGCGCTTGTCGCCGTTGTTGACGATCATGTTGGGCACCATCGCGTCGCTGCCGCGGTTCGTGTAGCGGAAGATCAGCCAGACGATCCCGGCTGCGAGGATGCCGAGCAAGATGTTCCCGACGACGAGGATCGCGTACGCGAGGATGATCGCGACGATGATCCACATCAGAATCGAGCGCATCTGGTTGCGCTTGCGGGCTTCCTCCTTGTGGGCGTCGATGATCTGTTCGCCCTTCCCTGCCGGGACGGTTCGGACCTTCGGCTCGTTGCCGTCGTCCGGGTTGTGGTAGACTAAGACGTCCTGGAGATCCTCCTGGGGGAGCAGCTGACTCATCGCCTTCGCCAGCATCGACTTGCCGGTCCCCGGCGAGCCGATCATCATGACGTGGCGACGCTGCTTGGCTGCCTTGATGATGATATCGCGTGCTTCGTCCTGGCCGATGACCTGGTCGACGAGTCGGTCGGGAACCTCGATCTCCTCCGTCGAATCGATCTTGAGACCGCCGAGCAGATCGTCCTCGGCGATATCCTCGTCGATTTCGACGCCCGGATCGACCTCGACCTCGCTGCCGAGATCCTCGACGGTTTCGATGTCGTCGCCCTCGCCCGAGTCCGGTTCGAACTCGTCGATGGGATCGTCGAACTCGTCCCCGTCGTCGACGTCGTCGCGCTGGTCACCGTCCTTCTCGAGCGGCGACCGTTCTCCCTGACGCTCCGACTCCGGCTCCGTGTCCTGGGGCCGTGGCTGGGCCTGCTCCTCGTCAGGTCCAGCGTCGGTGGCGTCTTCGGGAGGGTCGTCAACGTTCGTATCGTTACTCATAGAACTCTGTTCAGTACCTGTTTCGAAGGGATTGGGACTGATATACTTTCTCCATGCGGAGGATGGTGACAGTGGCTGAATATCGGCCCCACAGCGGCCGACGGGGTGGTTCAGCGATTCGAGGCGGCGTCCTCGGCGAGCGGTATGTCGTCCGGAAACGTATGGTAGCATACCTCACAATATTGCGCCGGTCGCGACGGTCGCCGCCCTCGACGACGCGTCGGCGAACTCGCCACGCTTATGCACGCCGCCCGAGCACGTTCCGGCATGACCCGGGGGTTCTACATCGGCCGGTTTCAGCCCTTCCACAACGGCCACCTCAGCATGGTCGAGCAGATCGCCGAGGACGTCGACGAACTCGTGCTCGGGATCGGGAGCGCCGACGACTCGCACACCGTCCGCAACCCGTTCACGGCGGGCGAACGCATTATGATGATCACGAAGTCGCTCGTCGACTACGACCTCGTCACCTACGCCGTTCCGATCGAGGACTTAGAACGGAACTCGGTGTGGGTGAGCCACGTCCAGAGCATGAGCCCGGACTTCGACATCGCCTACTCGAACAATCCGCTGGTCATCCAACTCTTTCGCGAGGCCGACATCGATATCCGCCAGTCCCCGATGTTCAACCGCGAAGTCCTGGAGGGCAGCGAGGTCCGCGAGCGGATGATCACCGGCGGCGACTGGGAGTCGCTGGTCCCCGAACCCGTCGTCGACACCGTCAACGAGATCGGCGGCATCGAACGGATCCAGATGATCAGCGACTCGGACTCGAACGGCGACTGACCGCCCTCGAGTCCCGTCCCTGGCAGAACGAACTGGAAACGAGGCCGCCCGGGGCCCGAGACGGCCGGCCGACGCCGAGACGGATCGATTTTCACCGCTCGCCTCCTATCGGCGCCCATGATCACGCTCGCGTCGGATTTCGGGACGCCGTATCCCGCGGCGATGAAGGGAGTGCTCTGTCGGCGAACGGACGCCAGACTGGTCGACGTCGCCCACGATTTCCCCCGACAGGACGTCCGCGCCGCCGCGTTCTGGCTTCGGGAGGTGTTGCCCTATTTCCCGCCGGCGGTCCACCTGGTCGTGGTTGACCCCGGCGTCGGCACCGACCGCAATGCGTTAGTCGTCCGCGCGGGCGACCACGCGCTCGTCGGGCCCGACAACGGCGTCCTGCTCCCCGCCGCGCGCCGACTCGCCGGCGACGGCCGCCTCGAGACCTCCGTCGTCGACGAGAGCCGTCTCGAGCCGGTCGAGCCCGCCGGCGGCTCGTTCGGACCGAGCGCGACCGCGCTCTCGAGCGGTGGTGATGCCGGCGACGGCGACAACGGCGGCGACCGCGAGGGTCCGGCCAGCGCCACCTTCCACGGTCGAGACGTCTTCGCGCCGGCCGCCGGCGACGTCCACGAGGCCGGACTCGAGGCCCTCGCCGATCTGGAGTGGCTCGCGTCCCTCGAGAGCGACCCGGTCGACTGCCGACTCCCCGACCCGACCCTCGAGGACGACCGCGCGACGGGCGAGGTGCTAGTCGTCGACGACTTTGGCAACGCCATTACGAACCTTCCCGGCGACGTTCTGGCGGGACACGACCGGATCGTCGCGAACGGCGAGCCGGTTCCCGTCGGCGAGACCTTCGCCGCCGTGCCGGTCGGCCAGCGCCTCGCGACCGTCGGGAGCCACGGCTACGTGGAACTCGACGTCAATCGGGGACGCGGCGACGAGGCGTTCGGTCTCGAGGCCGGCGATCGCGTCGTCCTCGAACCGCCCGCGGACGACGCGGGCTGACGGGCACCCGCTCTCGCGAGCGGTCAGCCGTCGATCGGTCGAACGCGTTGGCTCGCGGGTTCGACCACGATCTCGCCGCTCGAGCGCACCGTTACCGTGTGCGCAGCATAGGAAAACGTGACCGTGCCGACGGCCGTCCCCGCAGCGCGTCGCCAGCGGCCGACGAGCGCGTCCAGCGCGTCCGGATCGACGGCGTCCGAGAGCGCCTCGAGTTCGTCGGGTTCGACCTCGAGTATCGACGCGACGGCGATGACGACGGCCGTACTCGCCGGTTCGTAGGCGTCGTCGTCACACCACGCGTGATAGGTTCCCCGATCCTCGTCGGCGTAGATCGTGTGACCGCCAACGTCGTCGATCGGCGTCAGGGTCGCCCTCGGATCGGTTCGTGACATAATACCGCTAACTAACGAACGCTGACGCTTAACAGTGGTGGCCGATCGGCGGACTGCACGCTACCGGTCGAAAACGAACCGGACGAACCGCGACCGAAAAACCGCAGAAACGGAACTGGGCCGAGCGACGGTGTGGCGGGCGCGTTATTCGGCGGCGATGACGTCGTCGATGCGGGCGATCATCGTCGCGGCCTCGGTGGCGCTCTCGATGGCCTCGCGCTTGACGTCGGCCGGATCGATGACGCCGTAGTCGAACGGATCGTCGATCGTGACCTCCTCGCCGCTAGTGATCAGGCCGGCTCGCCCCGTCGAGTCGTGGGCGGAGCGGAGATCGACGAGCGCGTCGATGGGGTCTCGGCCGGTGTTGGCTGCCAGCGTGCGCGGGACGATGTCCAGCGCGTCGGCGAAGGCGTTGACGGCCAGCTGCTTGCGGCCTTCGATGCCGGCGGCTTCCTCGCGGATCTTGTCCGCGATGGCGATCTCGGTCGCGCCGGCGCCGGGGACGACCTCTCCGGAGGCCAGCGCGGTCGCGACGACGTCGAGCGCGTCGCCGATGGCGCGCTCGAGTTCGTCGACGACGTGTTCGGTGCCACCGCGGACGAAGACGGTGACCGTCTCGGCCGCTGCGCCGCCCTCGACGAACGCGAGGTCGTCGTCGCCGTAGTTCTCGGCGCTGATGCGGTCGGCCTGACCGAAGTCGGTTTCCTCGAGGTCGTCGAGGGCGCCGACGCGGGTGGCGCCGGTCGCGGAGACGATGTCCTTGGCGTCGCTGTCGCCGATGCCCTCGAAGACAAGCACGCCCTCGCTGGCGAGATAGGAAGCGACGCGGTCGTCGACGTCCTCGGTCGTGAAGACGACGTCGGCGCCGCTCTCGGCGACGGTCTCGGCGTAGCCGCGGACCTCGCTCTCCTCGGCGTCGATGGCGGTGTTGAGCTGGTCGATCGAGTCGATCGAGTACTCCGCGTCGATCTCGCCGGTGCGGACGCCGAGCTCGACGTCGAGGACGGCGAGCGACGCGTCCTCGACCTCGCCGGGCATGCCGTCGTGGGCGGGCTCCTCGTCGATGACGATCCCCGGGACGAGCTCTGTCGCGTTCGAGGAGGCGCCGATCTGGGTGTGGACGGTGACGTTGTCGCGGGCGACGCCGTCCTCGAGTTCGACGTGACGGATCGCTTCGACGACCGTCTCGGCCAGCGACTCGGCGGTGAGACCGCCGGTGCCCTTGCCGGTCATGCTCGATTCGGCGACCTGCTTGAGCACCTCGTCGTCGACGACCTCTTCGCTGACCTGTTCCGAGATCGCCTCGAGGGCGATCTCGCTGGCCTCGTGGTAGCCCTCGACGATCGTCGTCGCATGGACGTCCTGTTCGATGAGGTCCTCGGCCTCACCGAGCAGGTTGCCAGCGATCACAGCCGCGGTCGTCGTCCCGTCGCCGACCTCCTCCTCCTGGGAGTCGGCGACCTCGACGATCATCTGGGCCGCGGGGTGCTCGATGTCCATCTCGTTGAGAATCGTCGCACCGTCGTTGGTGATGACGACCTCGCCGCTGGAGTCGACGAGCATCTTGTCCATCCCGCGGGGGCCCAGTGTCGTGCGTACCGACTCGGCGACGGCCTTGCCGGCCATGATGTTCGACGACTGGGCGTCGCGGCCCTGCGTTCGCTGACTATCCTCGCTCATAATGAACATAGGCTGTCCGCCCATGCGTCGCTGTTGTGCCATAGTTGAATCCTCACTACCTATGTCGTCAGCACTTCTATATAAAAGTTTCCCACTCGTCACCGCTCCCTCTGGCGATTGCGAGAATGAGAACGTCACTCATTGTACCCGATGTTCCCCGGTTTCGTCCCGTGAACCGCGGACTCCGGTGTCAGCGTCGGCGTGTCAGTCGCGGTCGAGCGTACCGAGACGTGACCCCCCACCGCCGATGCCGACCGCTCCGCGGGCCGGTAGGGAAATATTGGTTCGGTGGAAAGAGCCGGCAGGAATGCTCGAGCTGGAACACGGGTTTCGCATCGTCGACGTCTACGCGCGGCTCTCGCCCGGCGATACCGGTCCGCGCGTCGACGGTCGCTCGGTCACGCCCGATCAGCTCGAGCGGGAGATGCACCAGTCGGGGATCACGAAATCAGTCGTTTTCCCGCCCGTGCGCTCGGACCGGCGCTACCTCGCCCCGAACAACGGCGTCGCCCGCCGCAGCGTCGATCGTCCGTTCGTCGCCTTCGCGCGGATCAACGGCACGCGGCGGCCGACGGCGTCGGCGACCGATCGGCTGCGCAACGCGGTCCGGAGCCGCGACGACCACCACACGTCGCCGGCGGATATCGAGCGCTACGCCTACGACGACCGGTTCCACGGGTTCGTCCTCGATCCCGGAGTCGACGAGTACCCCGACGAGGATGTCCTCGCGGCCCTCGAGGCCGTCGGCCTCCCCGTCATCGTCCGCGGTGGCACCGACGCCACTCCCGAAACCCTCGCGTCAACCCTGCTCGAGCGCTCGTTTCCCGTCGTCGTCGCCCACTTCGGCGGCCACCCGCTCGACCGGTCGCTCATGCACGACCTGATCGACCTGCTCGAGGAGTACGACGACTGCTATCTGGAGACGTCCTTCGTCCGCTACCGCGACCCCCTCGAGCGCGCCCTGCTCGAACACCCCGATCGGGTCCTGTTCGGCAGCGGCGCGCCCGCCTGCCACCCCGACGTCGCCGTCATGGAGATTCTCACGCTCGACGTCTCCGAGGACAAGCTGTGGCGCGTCTTCTCGAAGAACGCCTGCCGAGTCGTCGACGCGCTCGCACCGGCCAGCGACGCGTGACCGGATTCAACACCTATCACTTCGTTGTTGCTTGGGCGAAAGGCTCATGTTTCAACGGACGAAGATATTTTCGATCTCGCATGGCGGAGTACGCGGCCGAGCGATGCGCCGACTGTAACGGGAAGCAAAAGCGACGCGCGGACGGCTCGATCTGGTGTCCGAACTGCGCGCTGTTTCGACCGACGCCGCTGAAGCCGTGAGCTGGAACCCGTCCGTCCGACGGTGACCGCTCGTCAAAGTCGCTGCCGACGCCGCGGGTCGGCTACGGATTCGTCTGCGCGCGCCCCGGTTTCGCTCCCGTCGCTACGCCGTCTCGAGTCGAGCCGCGGCGGACACAGCGCACGAATCGAACGCTGAGTCGATGCGGACGTTCTTGCCGCGGGGGACTCGAGATAGCTGTACTGAAGAGATGGCCTCGAGATCTGCGACGCGCGGTTCGGCACGCCCCATTTCACCGGTTATCGGCGTCGGCCTCGCCGTCGCGATCACGCTGGCGGCAGCGATCGCCGTCGGCTTCCTCGCCGTGGTCGTGGTCTGAGAAGACGGCGGCCGCTGTGTACTGTTCTGCAACTACGGCGACACGCGTTCCGCCGGCCCGTCCAGAAAACTCGTCGAAAAGAACGTGAGTCGGCGGCCCGCTCAGCCGATGTACCGGAGGTCGTCGTCCGTCGGCACGTCCATCTGCTGTTGTTGCTGTTGCTGTTCCATCTCTTGGATCTTGCCGATGACTTCCTCCATCTCGTCGGCCCGCTCGTCTAAGGACTCGTACTCGAGGTCGAAGCCGAGGGTTTCCTCGAGGACCTCGAGGACCGCGCGGGCGCTCTTGGGGTCGACCAGATAGCCGCTGGTCTCGCCCATCAGACACGCCCCGTCGAACCCGCGGCGGCCGCCGAGGCCGAGCAGGAGTCCGGAGACGCCGACGATCCCGCCGGCGGGTTCGTCCTCGCGGAACTCGACGCCGACCTCCTCTAACTCCTCGAGCAGGGACTCGTCGCTGACGGCACCGACGACGGCGTACTCCTCGATGAGTTCGCCGGTCGGGACGCCGCCCAGCGCGTAGACCTCGCTCGCGCCGAACTCCTCGGCGATATCCAGAAAGGCGTCGGTCAGCACGTAGTGGCCGTCGTTGGTCTGGGCCTGATGGTCCCCGGTCAACAGTAACAGATCGCGGCCGTCGGGGACGGTGACGGCGTGAATTTCGGCGCACGTGAGGTCCGCGACGCCGTCTTCGACGCTCACCTGCGGCGGGAACTCCTGGGAGTAGACCCGGCGCACGAGCGTGCTGTCGGCCTCGAGCTCCTCGAGCAGATGCTCGACGGCGAGGCTTCCGACGTGTCCCACACCCGGCAGCCCCTCGACGAGGACGGGGTCGTCCAGTTCGACCTCGGCGACTGCGTCGATCTCGAGTTCGTCCATACCGTATCAGCGACGGCGACGTTTAAGAGCGCGTCGGTACTCGCCGTACGGATCGTTCGGATCGAACGGCGCTGGCGCGCTGTTTTCCGCGTCGGCGCCGCAGTCTGGACAGGAGTCAGAGAGGGTATACACCGGGCGGTCGTGTGCGTCGCGCCACGCCGAACACACCCGGATGTCTGATTTCATGGGTTATCGAGTCGATTACTCGTCGTCGGTGCGACGCTCGCGGTGATACTCGCCCGAACCGCCTTCGGACTCGATCGCTCGGACCGCGCGCTGAGCGCTCTCCTCGAGCTGGCTCTCGGCGGTCTTGTAGTTGGGCGCCTGCACCTCGATGCGGTACTCTGGCGCGCCGACGTAGCTGACCTCGAGGTCGACTTCCTCGGGCACTTCGCCGTTGCCTTCGGCGGCCTCGAGCGCGGTTCGGATGCCGTCGACGCCGCTCGGCGACGGGTTCTCGAGGTCGACGTAGCCGGTGACGTTGACGTACGGCACCGAGACGTTCTCGCGGGCCGTGTCGACGATCGACTCGATCTCGTCGTCGGAGAGATCGGTGTCCTCGAGGGCCTCCTCGCCGTGGATCGCGGCCTGCTTGAAGCCGTCGTAGAGGCTTCCGTGGGCGCCGATCAGCTCGTTTGCGATTGCGGTGTAGCTCTCGTCGTCGACGTCCTCGCCCAGCGCGATACCCATCCAGTTGTCGGCTTTCTGCTCGTTTTTCCACTCCTGGATCTTATCCGAGCGCTGGTGGTCGTTGACGTCTTTCAGCGAGAGATCGATCTGCTGGGATTCCTCGTCGATCTCGAGGACCTTGCAGACGACGATCTGGCCCTCGCGGACGTGATCGCGGACGTTCTTGATCCACCCCGAGGCGACCTCGGAGATGTGGATCAGGCCGCGCTTGTCCCGGTACTCCTCGAGATCGACGAAGACGCCGAAGTCCTCGATTTCGTCGATCTTCCCGACGACGAGTTCGCCGGGGTCGGGCCAGCCGCTGTACTTCATCGTGACTCGACTGTTTCGACGATCTCGTGTTCGATCTCGGCTTTGCCGCCGGTCGGTCGCACGAGCGTCGTGCCGCAGACGGCACACGCGACCTCCGAGGAGGCTTTGCCGAAGACGGTCTGTTCGTTCTCGCAGTCACCGCATCGAACGCTGTAGAAATTTCCTGCCATTGGAATCACTCCTGGAACTCGAGTCGGCCGGTGCGCCATCCCTCGCGGAGGTGGGCCTTGCCGCACTCGCTGCAGCGGTATTTGAGGTCGGTCTTCTTGGTAGGCTTTTCGCCGACCGGCACCTTCGAGAAGCGACCGGAGTTACCGATGCTCGAGGTGCTTCGTCGGGTTCGGCGAGCGTCCCACTTGAGACCACTCGAGCGGCCCGTTCGGGACTTTTCGACTTCGTGTTCGTGGTGTTCGTTGCAGTGCGGACAGTACGTATTGAATCGGCGTGGCATCTGCATGGTTATCTCACTTGGCGTGGGCTAAGGCAGCGCTGTTTAAAACCCGTTTGGTTCGTCGCCGTCAGTCGATCGGACGCGGAAACTGTCATCCAGCAATAAGTGACCGGCGACTGACGTGCGTATGCTTACCTCAATGTTTGGAAACAGATAGCACGGTAACAGAGTGTGACAGCACGCGATGAGTCTCAGCACTCTCCTCCCGGATTCCGGCCGTCTCGGGACGGACGGCCGGCGGGAAGCGACCGGTTCCGTGACGAATCGACTCGAGTCGAGCGCCGAAACGGTCGGCGAACTGTCGACGCGGGTTCGCGACGCAGCGAGTCGGCGGGCGACCGACGTCGCCGAGCGCGCCGTCGACGAACTCCTCGAGCGCGCCGTCGATCGAAGCGCGGACGACCTGCTGGCGGCGTCGGAGGTCGGCGGCGGCGGTAACGGCGCCGCTGAGCTCGGATCGGACGACCCGCTCGATCGGGCGCTCGAGAACTTCCTGCGGCGCTACGGCCTCGACGGGGATCGGCTGGACGACCGCACGCTGGACGCGATCCGGACCCGGTTGTCGGTCGCTGGCGCCGACGCGGACGCCGAAGACCTGCTCGAGGAGGTTCTGAGCGATCGATCAACGTCAGGAGCCGAGTCGGCCGACGGGACGGACCTCCCGGCCGACGATCCGTTCGCCGAGGCGTGTTCGCGACTCCGCGCGCGACTGGACGGGACGGCGGAGCGCCCCGTCGACCGCTTGCTCGAGGACCTGCTCGAGCGCGACGCCGTGGTCGTCGGCCACGAACTCGAGCGCGCGCTCACCGAGGAACTGCCGTCGCTCGTGGCAGACCTGGAGGCGGAACTGGCGCAGATGGAGTCGAGCGGTTCGGCGCCCTCGAGAGCGAGAACGCTCGACGCAGGCTCGAACGACGACCCCGACGACGGGCCCGCGGGACGCGGTCGATCGATGAGCGTCCGGTCGGCCGTTACGATGGCCGTCGCGGCGACGACGCTGCTTTCCGATGGTGACGGCGTCGACCCCGCGGTCGGGGAGTTGGCGACGAGCCTGTTGCAGGTCAGCGACGGCGGCGTTCCGATCGAACGCGTCTTTAGCGAGCTGGTCCCGTTACTGGTGCGGTCGGGGGCGGAGCGCGATCGCGGCCTCGACGCGCTCCGTTCGAACTCGGCCGGGTCGCTGGCGCTTGTGGGACTGTTCGTCGCCAACCTCGCCGCGATGACGCTCGGGGCCTACGTCTCCCGGAAGCGGGCGCCGCCGATCCCCAACGAGATCCGCGGCCCGAACGGCGAACCCGTCGTGACCGACGAGCAG
This sequence comes from Haloterrigena turkmenica DSM 5511, assembly GCF_000025325.1. Lineage (NCBI taxonomy): Archaea > Methanobacteriati > Methanobacteriota > Halobacteria > Halobacteriales > Natrialbaceae > Haloterrigena > Haloterrigena turkmenica. The sequence goes on from NC_013743.1 coordinate 888,811, forward strand.
GTCCGGACGGGAAAGAAGGCGTTCCAGGCGAACGGGCTCATGAATCAGGGATCGGTCCTGGGCAACGGCTCGTACTTCGGGGTCGATCTGACGGCCGACGCGCTCGAGTCGAAAGCCGAATATATGCGAGAGTACTACGCGCGCCAGCGCGGGAGCGACTCCTTCGAGTCCCTCTCGGAGGGCGACCGGGCGGCCGTCGAACGGCGCGTGGAACGGGAACTCGACGCCGACGCGCCCAAGGACGACGTCGCTCGCTACTCGGCGGCTGAGGTCTACGCTCACCGGCGGCTCCGTGAGGCGTACGTCGACCGCTACTACGGGGGTTCCCCCGAGCGGGGGATTCCACAGGGCTACGTCGACTCGCCCGAGGAGGCCGCCCGGATCGCCGACTTCGCCTGCTGGACGGCGTGGATGGCCCACACCAACCGGCCGGATTCCGACCACTCCTTCACGAACGACTGGCCGTACGTGCCCGGGACCGGGAACCGACCGACCGGACAGGTCGTCGTCTGGAGTACGATCAGCGTCGTCCTACTGATCGCCGGTGGCGGGTTCGGCGTCTGGGCCTACCACTCCTTCGACGTCGCCGAGCCGACGACCGACCTCGTCGACGTTCCCTCGCCCGACTCGGTGTCGGTCACGCCGTCCCAGTACGCCGCGGCGCGGTACGTCCCCGTCGCGGGCGCGCTGTTCGTCGCCCAGGCCCTCGTCGGGGCTTATTTGGCCCACTACTACGTCGAACGCACCGGCTTCTACGGCATCGGCGAGGCGTTAGGGATCGACCTCGTCTCCTTGCTGCCGTTCTCCGTGGGACGCGCCTGGCACGTCAATCTCGGCATCCTCTGGATCACGACGCTGTGGCTCGCGGGCGGACTCTTCTTGCCGGGCCTGTTCACCGAGCGCGACCCGCCCTGGCAGGCCGAGGGCGCGACCGCGCTGCTGGGCGCGCTCGTCGCCATCACGGTCGGCGCGTTCGCCGGCGTCTGGCTCGGTACCCGCGGCGCGTTCGGTTCGCCCGGATCCGGCGACGACGGCGACCTCTGGTGGTGGCTCGGCAGCGAAGGCCTCGAGTACCTCGAGGTCGGCCGCGTCTGGAAGCTGGGCCTGCTCGCCGGGTTCGCCACCTGGACGGGACTGGTGCTCCGCGGCGTTCGCCAGCTGGACGAACCCGCGACGGGACTGGGCCACTTCGTGACCTACGCGGGCGGCTCCATCGCGCTCATGTTCGCCGCGAGCATGCTCTACACGCCCGAGACGAACATGGCGGTGACGGAGTTCTGGCGCTGGTGGGTCGTTCACATGTGGGTCGAGGGCGTCTTCGAGTTCTTCGTCACCGCCGTTATCTCCGCCGCGCTGGTCTCGATGGACCTGATCGAGAAGGCCGACGCCGAGCGGGCCATCCTCTTCGAGGTGTTCGCGATCATGGCCGCCGGTATCGTCGGCGTTTCCCACCACTACTGGTGGGTCGGCCTCCCCGACATCTGGGTGCCGATCGGCACTACGTTCTCGACGCTCGAGTTCGTCCCGCTGGTCTTCGTCCTCTACCGAAGTCTCGGCGAATACCGCTCGCTGCGGGCCCAGGGCGAGGAGTTCCCCTACACGCTGCCGCTCCTGTTCATCCTCGGCTCCTCCGTCTGGAACTTCGTCGGCGGCGGCGTGCTAGGCTTCTTCATCAACCTGCCGCTGATCAACTACTACGAGCACGGGACCTACCTGACCGTCGCTCACGCCCACACCGCGACGTTCGGCGCCTTCGGCCTGCTCGCGCTCGGGCTGGGCACGTACATCCTGCGCGTGGTCACTCCCGAATCGGCGTGGAACCCCGCGTGGTTCCGCGGCGCGTTCTGGCTGACTAATATCGGCCTCACCGTTATGACCGTCGCCTCGCTGCTCCCCGTGGGCTTCCTGCAACTGCAGGCCGCCTATCAGGACGGCTACGCCGCCGCGCGCAGCCTCGAGTTCTACGAACAGGACCACGTCCAGACGCTGCTGTGGGCGCGGACGCTCGGCGACACGCCGATGATCCTCGGCGCGCTCGCCTTCACCGCGGCGTCGGTACGCCACCTCTGGGACGCCCGAAAGCGGCGACTCGAGGCGGCGTAGCCCCGATCTGAACGACGGATATCGCAGACTCGAGGCACGTCCGAAGCGGGTCGACGGTTCGGCGTCCCCCGCTCTCGATATCGAGTTGCTCGAGAACGCGACTAACGCCGAAAGACAGAAGGCTTAATCCACTCTCGCGAGAAGTCGCCGACATGAAGCAGCTCATCATCCACGGCGATCCCGGGATCCGGAAGGGGGCCATCGTCGACTACGACGGGACGGAACTGATCTGCTTCGGGATCAACCGCAACGGCGAGTGGCACGGTCCCGAGGAGGTCCAGCTGTGGTGTACCGTCGGCACCGAAGACGAGTACGAGGACTACGAGAAGCGCAACTACACGCCTCACTTCCTCGACGTCGACCGCGTCGACGCCGAAGACGTCGACGTCATCCGGGCGAAGGCCGACCTCGCGATCTGAACGCGCCCGCCGATCCGGCGCTGGCGCCGACGTCTCTCCGAATTCTTTTGTGTGCGCGGTCGATACTGTCGCGACCACGGACAGATGCGTCGCGTCCCCGATCCCCAGGGATCGAAACTCCGAAACCGATGCTCCGGGCAATGATCGACAGAGCCGTGTTCACCGACCGAGATCGCCGGCCGAGCCGCCGCCGGAGTTCACGATGAGCGATTCGTTCGCGGAGGCCGTTCGGACCCGGTTTCGCGCGTTGCTCTCGACGGCGCGGTTTAGCCAGTTCGCCGGCGTCGGGATCGTCGGCGCGACGGTCGATATCGTCGGCCTCGCGCTGCTGGTCGACGTGTTCGACCTCTGGTATCTGGGGGCGAAGACGATCTCGTGGGAGCTGTCGATCGTGGTTATCTTCGCGATCAACGAACACTGGACGTTCGCCACCTACGGCGACATGACGCCTCGAGCGCTGGCGCGGCGATTCCTGCGTTCGAACGCGGTGCGGTTCGCCGGCTTCCTGGTCACGTTGACGGTGTACGGCGTGCTAGTCGATCGGTTCGGCGTCTGGTATCTGACGGCGAACGTCGTCGGGATCGCGGTCGGCTTCTTCGTCAACTACACCTGCGAGAGTCTCTACACGTGGAAAGTCCATCACGACTGACGGTAGAAACCCCCATACGGCACCCGAATCATAACCCTTAACTAGTGCACTCGGGTATGATATGGTAGCGGGATGGGATAGCCAGGAGATTCCGGCGGGCTCATAACCCGCAGACCGGTAGTTCAAATCTACCTCCCGCTACTTTTCAGGGATTCAACGACGAACGACGAGCGAAGCAAGGAGTGAGTTCTGACTCTCTGAAAATACGCCGAGTAGATTTGAAGTAGACGACGAGGGAGCGACGCGACTGACGTCGGCGTGGTTCAAATCTACCTCCCGCTATGTTTTGGCGCGAACAAACTCGTGAGCGCCATCCATAGCACGGTGGTCGTTTGAGTGAGAGTGTCGGCGTAGTTCGAATCACTCTCTGACCGAATCCGCACCGGCCATCGATAGCATGCGATTCGTTTAACCGCCGGGCGTCCGAATAAAGGAAGGGTAAGAACAAGAACGCGATTCGACCGTCCGTACCGCGCTCGTGACGGCACATCGTACCGCTCGCTCCGGTGTTCGTCTTATACGACGGTAAATATCACGGCACCGGTTCGCAAAATTGTTATATTTGAAACGCAGACTCAACTAGTAGCCCTGGATGACCCTCCCGTCGGATCGGTCTGACGACCGAGTAAGTAGACGTGCCGTGCTCGCCGCTGGAAGTACTGGGATTGCCGGTTCCGTAGCCGGCTGTATGGACCGTATTCAGCGGCTCATCACCGGTGCGGCCAGCGATCAACTCTCGATAACTATCCTCACGCTGCCCACTGATAACGACCGACAGGCGATTCAGATCGCCCGCCAGCTCGAGAAGAACCTCAACGCGGTTGGTATCAACGTCCGGATCGAACCCCGCGCCAACGCCGAGTTGCTGCAGACGGTCTTGCTCGAGCACGACTTCGATTGTTACATCAGCAGCCACCCGGGCGGCTACGACCCCGACTTTCTGTACGAGACGTTTCACTCGAAGTTCGCCCCCGAATCCGGCTGGCAGAACCCCTACGGGTTCGTAGATACCGAGATCGACGAGGTACTCGAGCGACAGCGCTCGACAACGGGGTCGGAACGAAAGGACGCCGTCGGCGAAGCGCTCGACCGACTGGCGCAAACGCACCCGATCGTGCCCATCTGCATTCCCGACGAGCGGCGACTCGTCAGAACGGATCGGTTCGACGGCTGGAACGACCACCACCTCGGGACCCAACTCGGCTACCTCGGTCTCGAGCCCGACGAGGACGACTTCGAGGACGAGGTGGTCCTGAACGCGGTGATCACCGACTCGAGCCCGTCGAGAAACCTCAACCCGCTTGCGGCGCCGTACCGCTACCGGGGCCCGTTCATCGATCTCCTCTATGATTCGATTGCGACCGAAGACAACGGGGAACTCCGGCCGTGGCTCGCCGAGTCCTTGGAGTGGGACGGCTCGACCGCGACGGTCACGCTCCGATCGAACTGTCGGTTCCACGACGGCGAGCCGGTGTCCGCCGACGACGTCAAATTCACGTACGAATTTCTGGACGACACGTCACTCGGCGTCCGCGACGGACAGTCTCCGGCGCCGAGATACCGCGGACTGGGCGACGCCGTTGAATCGGTGACGGCCGTCGACGATCTGACCCTCCGGATGCGATTCGGGACGAGCGACGAAGTCGGCAAACTGGCCTTTACGGTCCCGATTCTCCCGAAACACATCTGGAAGACGGCGGTCGAAGACCGCCTCGAAAACGGCGCCGAGCCCATCCAGGGGACGTGGGATATCGTGACCACCGACGAGATCTCGCCGATCGGCAGCGGTCCGTACGCACTCGCCGAGCGGGAGCCACGGTCGCACATTCGATTCGAGCGCTTCGGCGATCATTTCACCAGTCGCGAGTACGTCGACCTGCCGGAACCCCGCGTCGACGAACTCGTCTTTCACGTCGAGCCGAACAGTAGCGCGGCCATCGAACAACTCGAGGCGGGGAACGCCGATGTGACGGCCTCCAGTCTCGGAGCGGAAACGGTCGGGGACGCTCCGTCCGGCCTCGAACTCGTCGAGTCCAAGTCGTGGTCGTTCTATCACATCGGGTTCAACGTCCGGAACTCGCCGTTCAGCAACCTCCACTTCCGACGAAACGTCGCGCGATTGATCGACAGGGAATCGCTCGTGGCGGACGTCTTCAACGGGCAGGCGAGCCCGTCCGTCACACCGGTTACGGAGGAGTGGGTACCGGACGACCTCGAGTGGGACGGTGCCGCACCATACGCGCCCTTTTTCCGTGATGAAACGAACAGTGGGGATACGGGAGAACTGGACGTCGAACGGGCGAAGCGATCCTTCGAACGGCACGGATTTCAGTACGACGAAGAGGGAGAATACATCGTGAGGTCCTGATGCTCGCCGAGTTACTGACGCAGGTAGCGGTCGTCATCGCCGTCCTACTCGTCGGGTTCGTCCCCCTGTGTATCGGCCGACGCCGGCTGCGGGCGACCCGCCGCGAGTGGCGGGACCGAATGCGAGAGTCCGCCCCCGTCGCGAGCGTGGTGCTCGTCGTGTTACTCGCGAACCGATTCACTCGACAGCATCTTCCCGATCTCTCCTGGGCGATCGACTGGAACCTGACGCCGACGTTTTACGCCATCGAGGGAGAGGCGATCATCTGGTTCCAACAGTTCGCCAGCCCGACGGTGACGCAGTACTTTTCGTTCGTCTACATCTACGGCTACGTCTTCATTCTGATCTTCCCCGTGATCGCGTACTTCGCGCTGTCGGATACGCGCCCGCTCCGGGAGCTGCTGTCCGCATACGCGCTGAACTACCTGCTCGGACTGTTCCTCTACCTCCTGGTGATCGCGTACGGGCCGCGAAACATCATGCCCACCGAGATCGGGACCGTGCTGTACGATTTCCGACCGCAGTATCAGTACCTGACGGGGGAGGTCAACCACAACACCAACGTCTTCCCGTCGTTGCACACCTCGCTGTCAGCGACGATCGCGATCTTCGCCTACCGAACGAGAGAGGAGTACCCGATCTGGTTCGCCGTTGCGGTCCCGCTGGCGGCGAGTATCGTGATCTCGACGATGTATCTGGGGATTCACTGGGCGATCGACGTCGTCGCGGGCATCCTGCTCGCGGCCTTTACGGTGTACGCCGCCGACCGTCTCGTCGGCCGCTGGTCGCTCTCGGAGGACTTCGGCATCGAGGTAGACGAGTACGCGGCCCGAATCCGGCGGGTCGCCGGAACGAGCGCACCGACCGATCCCTCCCCGTCCGCCGAGGACGACGAGTACGGCGAGACCGACGGGACCGACGTCGAGAGCCCCTCGAGCGACGAGCCGTCGACGAGTCGCCGGTCGTAACGGGACGCGATCGACGCCCGCGCGAATCCGAGCGGTCGTTCGCGCTCGAGGCTCACTCCCGGATTTCGATCTCGGTCGCGGCGACGAGGCCGCGGTCGGCCGCGTCGTCTCGATTGACTCGCGCTGTGAGCGTGTAGCAACCGGGATCGACGGGTGCCCACTCGTTCTCGGCGATCCGGATGCGCTGGGGCCACTCGCGGCTGAATCGCTTGCGCTCGCCGCGGGCGAAGGAAAACGCGTCGGGACGGTCGGGTACCGGACGCTCGAGCCGCGAGGCGGCCGTCGCTCCGTCGACGGCCCAGACCCACCGCTCGGGGGAGTCGGTCCGCAGCCGGATCGGAAACGGGAGCCGATTGCGGAACTCGACGCGGACGGCGACGGGGTCGCCGCGCTCGTAGACGTCGCGGTCGGTCGCGATCGAGACCGCGACGGCCCGCGTGCGGAGCGCGACGGGCACGAACGCGTGGCTGAACGCGTCCCAGTTGATCGTGCGGCCAGTCTCGTCCGCGCTCGACGCGGGCGCGAACGGATCGTCCGCGTCCCGTTCGAGCGCGTTCGAGTCGTCGACTCGTTTTCGCGTCATCGGTGTGGTGTCTCCGTCTCGGGGTCGTCCGGCAGGTGGTCCGCGTACGCGTCGTCGAACCGGTGACAGGCGATCGAACGGTCGCCGTCGCCGCCGTCGACCGGCTCGAGTCGCGGCCGATCGGTCTCGCACGGCGTCGCGAAGGCCGAGGCGAGTCGCGCCCGCCCGTCGGCGATATCGCCGGCCGCGATGGCCTCGAGTGCGTCCGCGAGGACGCGGTCGGCGTCGTCGTCCCGAAGTTCGGTCGGGATGTCGAACGCGTCGCGGATCGCGGCGGGAACGTCCTCATCGGCCACCGAGGTAGCGAGTACCGACTCGAGGCCGTCTTCGGCGTCGGCGAGTCGTCTCCGCAAGCGGAGGATCCCCCGAATCGCGTCGGACTCGAGGTCGTACTCGGCGGGCGGGAGCACCGACGGACAGCGCGTGTGGAACCGGCAGCCCGACGGACAGTCGCCCGGGGAGGGGACGGCGCCCTCGAGGACGATCCGGTCGCCCTCCCAGCGTGGATCGGGTTCGGGGATCGCCGAGCGCAGCGCCGCCGTGTAGGGGTGTGACGGGTCGTCGAAGACCGCCTCGGTCGGGCCGACGTCGACGATCTTCCCGAGGTACATCACGGCGACTCGGTCCGCGACGTGCGCGACGATCGAGAGGTCGTGAGCGATGAAGAGATAGGCGAGTCCGAACTCGTCTTGCAGGTCGGCCAGCAGGTTGCAGAGCTGGGCCTGGACCGAGACGTCCAGCGACGACACCGGTTCGTCGCAGACGACGAGTTCCGGTTCGACGGCCAGCGCGCGGGCGATGGCGATTCGCTGTTGCTGGCCGCCGGAGAACTCGTGAGGGTACCGCTCAGCGTGGCCTGGCGCGAGCCCGACGGTCTCGAGCAGGTTGCGGACGCGGGCGTCGCGCTCCGACGGCGGGACGACGTCGTGCACTTCGAGGGGTTCGCCGATGGTGTCGCCGACGGTCAACCGCGGGTTCAGGCTCGCGCCGGGGTTCTGCGGGACGTACTGGACGTCCGTCCGCACCGCTCGGAGTTCGGATCGGGAGCAGGCGGTCAGGTCGGTGCCGCGGTAGGACACCGTGCCGGCGGTCGGCTCGGTGAGCCGAAGCAGCGAGCGGGCCAGCGAACTCTTGCCGCAGCCGCTCTCTCCGACCAGTCCGAGCGTCTCCCCCTCGCGGATCTCGAGATCGACGCCGTCGACGGCCCTGATCGTGCGTTCGTTGCCCAGCAGTCGGTCGAGGACGCCGTCGGCCGTCACGTACTCCTTCTCGAGGCCCTCGACGCGGAGCAGCGGTTCGTTGCTCACTCGGACTCACCCCCGTCTCCGTCCTCGCCCCTGACGACGACATCGTAGTCCAGCCCGTCCTCGAGGACGCCGGTGTACTCGTGGCAGGCCGCGAGGTGGGCGTCGGGGGCCGCTTCGAGCGGCGTCGCGGCCGTCCCGGTCTCCGCGTCGACGAGCGGCGGGTCCCGGGTCGCACAGCAGGACTCGGCGTACGGACAGCGCGGGTGGAACCGACAGCCCGTCGGGGGATCGACGAGGTCGGGCGCGCTGCCGGGGATCGTCGCCAGTCGGTCGCGGTCGTCACCGAAGCGGGGGATCGACGCCATCAGCCCGACCGTGTAGGGGTGTTTGGGATCGTAGTAGAGGTCGTCGACGGTCGCACGCTCGACGATCTGGCCGGCGTACATGACCAGCACGCGATCGCAGCGTTCGGCGACGACGCCGAGGTCGTGGGAGACGAACTGGATCGCCGTCTCGAACTCCGCGGCGAGCTCCTCGAGCAACTCGAGAATCTGCGCTTCGATCGTGACGTCGAGCGCCGTCGTCGGCTCGTCGCAGACGAGCAGGTCGGGCTCGCAGGACAGCGCCATCGCGATGACGATCCGCTGTTGCTGGCCGCCGGAGAACTCGTGGGGGTAGTCCGCGTAGCGGCGCTCGGCGTCGGGAATGCCGACACGCTCCAGGAGTTCGACCGTCCGTCGGCGGGCTCGCTCGTCGGTGACGTCCCTGTGGGCGCGGATCGCCTCGGCGATCTGTTCGCCGACGGAGTAGACGGGGTTGAGCGCCGTCTCGGGGTCCTGAAACACCATCGCGATCTCGTCGCCGCGGAGCGATCGCAGCTCCGAATCGGAGCACTCCAAGATGTTCCGGTCTCGAAAGCGGATCTCGCCGCCGACGATCTCGCCGGGCTCGTCGATCAGCCCCAGCAGGGCGAGGCTGGCGACGGTCTTGCCGGCGCCGCTCTCGCCGACGACGGCGAGGCGTTCGCCGCGTTCGATCTCGTAGCTGATCCCGTCGACCGCGCGGACCACGCCGTCTTCGGTGTAAAACTGGACGACGAGGTCCTCGACTTCGAGCAGCGCCACGCTACCGGCGCCTCCGTTCGGCGGTCTCGCCTCGCGGATCGAGGGCGTCGTTGATCCCGTCGCCGACGAGGTTGATTGCCATCACGAACAGGAAGATCGCCAGCCCGGGGAAGACGGTGCGGTGCCAGTGGCCGCCGGCGATCGAATCGCGGCCGTCCGCGAGCATCGACCCCCACTCGGCGGTGCTCGGCTCGAGGCCGAGGCCCAGGAATCCCAGCGCCGCGGCCGTCAGGACGACCGTCCCGACGTTCAGCGTCGCCTGGACGATGACGGGGGCGACGGCGTTCGGAAGGACGTGTCTGGCGATGACGGTTCGATCCGGCGTCCCGAGGGCCCTCGCGGCGGTGACGTACTCGCGTTCTTTCACCGAGAGGACCTCGCCGCGCAACAGGCGAGCGTAGCCGATCCAGCCGGTCAGCGCGAGCGCGGCGACGATATTCCAGTAGCCGCGGCCGACGACCGCGACGACGGCGATCGCGAGCACCAGGAACGGGAACGCGTAGAGGGTGTCGACGACCCGCATGACGAGTTCGTCGACCCAGCCGCCGAAGTAGCCGGCGATCGCGCCCAGCGGAACCCCGACGACGAGCGCGAGCGCGACGGCGACGACCCCGATGCTGAGGCTGAACCGCCCGCCGACGAGGACCCGAGAGAACAGGTCCCGGCCCGCCCAGTCGGTCCCGAAGGGGTGGGCCACCGACGGCCCGGCGTTGGGCGGCCCGACGTACATCTCGGCGGGATCGTACGGCGCCAGCGAGAACGGCTGGACCGTGATCGTGTACTCGGCCGTCGAGAACGCGATCGGTCGGGCGAAGACCGCGACGATCGAGAGCACCGCGATGATCGCGAGGCCGAGCATCGCTGTCCGATTCGATCGAAATCGACTCCAAGCATCTTCGAACCGGCCTCGAGACAGGGGCGCGGCGTCGACTGCCCGGCCGTCAGTCGCTCGACCGTCGACCCAGGGATCGACGGCGGCGTCGTCGCGGTCGGCCGCGACCGCCTCGTCGAACCCCTCGATGCGAATCCGGCCGCGCTCGGTCGTCGATCGATCTCGTGTCTCTCGGGTCATCGGTCGTATCTCACCGTTCGTCTCTGATCCGCGGGTCGAGTACGGCGTAGGCGATATCGACGAGCAGGTTCGCGACGACGACCGAGACGGCGATGACCAGCACCGTCGCCTGGACGGTCGGGAAGTCGCGCTGTCCGATGGCGCCGACCAGGAGCCGCCCCATGCCGGGCCAGGAGAACACCTGCTCGACGACGACCGCGCCGTCGACGAGGAGGGTCAACTGGAGGCCGGCGACGGTGACGACGGCGATCAGGGAGTTGCGCAGGACGTGTTTGCAGATCACCGTCCGCTCGCGCAGCCCCTTCGCGCGGGCCGTCCGGACGTACGGCGCGTTCAGTTCCCGGAGCATCGACGAGCGCAGCAGGCGCGCGACGAGCGCGGCCGAGGCCGTCCCGAGCGTGATCGTCGGTAGGACCAGAAACCACAGCGTCTCGAGGCTCAAAAGCGGCGCGTCGGGCGGAATAACCCGGAACCAGCCGAGGTGAACGCCGAAGACGAACAGGAGGACCAGCCCCAGCCAGAAGTTCGGCGTCGCGATGCCGGCCAGCGCCGCGATGCGGCTGACCTCGTCGGCGGGTTCGCCCCGCTTGACGGCCGAAACGACGCCGACGGGAATCCCAATCAGGAGCGAACAGAGCCACGCCGCGCCCCCGAGTACGAACGTGTAGGGCAACCGATCGGCGATCGTCGCCCCGACGTCGCGACCCGTGATCGGCGACCGGCCGAACTCGAGGACGAGCGCGTCGCGCAGCCAGAACAGATACTGCTCCCAGACCGGGCGATCGAGGTTGTACTCGGCTTCCAGGGATTCCCTGACGGCCGGGTCGACCTCCCGAAAGCCGAGGACGGCGTCGATCGGATCCCCCGGCGTCAAGTGGAGCAAGGAAAACGTCAGGGCCGTCACACCCAGCAGTACCGGAACCGAAACCAGCACCCGCTTTAGGACGTAGTTGGCCAGCGTCATTTAGAGCCGAGTTGCGAGCGGTGGTTAGCTGAAGTACTCCTCGACGATTCGCGCTTCGAACTCTGGACCGACGAAGGTCTCGTGGGTCGGCGAGATCGGCGTGTAGGCCACGGTGCCGGCGCCGTGGAACACGTCCTCGATGATCCGCTCGCGCGGGATGAGTTGGCCGATCCCGCGCCGAACCTTCGGATTGGAAAACGGCTCGCGGTAGCTCGGATAGCCGAGGAAGTCGACGGCGGCGCCGGTCGTTCGGTCGACGACGAACGCGTCGTCGGCTTCGAACGTCTCGAGGCTCTCGTTCGGGAGCCCCGTGGTCAGGTGAATATCGCCCGCCTCGAGGGCGCCGCGCCGGGCCGACGATTCGGTGACGATCCGCATCGTCACGGTCTCGATCGGCGGCGTCTCGGGGACGCCGTTGCTCCCGTCGTGCCAGTGGTCCTCGTTGGCGACCAGCCGCCAGAGGGTGGCGGGCTCGTGTTCCTCGAACGCGTACGGGCCGGTTCCGACCGGTCGCTCGGTGATGTCGTGCGTGCCGTCCGCGACGGCCTTCGGGAGGATCGGCACCTGCGCGATCGCCGTTTCCAGCGGCCCGTACGGCCGCCGGAGGGAAATTTCGATCTCGTGGTCGCCGAGGATCTCTGCGCTCTCGTACCAGTTGTACACGTCCTGCTCGCTCGGCGACCCCTCGTATCGCTCGAGGGTCGCACGGACGTCCGCGGCGGTAAACGGCTCGCCGGTGTGAAATTGGACGCCCTCTCGCAGGTCGAACCGCCAGGTCGTCTCGTCGATCCGGTGCCAGTCGGTCGCGAGCAGCGGCCGAGCGCTCCCGTCGAAGTCGATCTCGAGGAGCTGTTCGTAGAGCAGGCCGGTGGCCATATACGAGACGTCGTCGGCCGCCCGGACCGGATCGTAGCTGTCGATCTTCGTCCCTGCGTCGCCGACGAGCTCGGTCTCGTCGGTGGTGAGCTCCGTGTACACGCCGAGCGTCGGCGCGTAGATCGACTTGTACTCATCGCCGGGGACCGGATACGTCCGGAATCCGTCGATCGCGTCGGCTCGGTAGGTGACGATCTCTTCGGGCGCGCGAACGAACGACAGCGGCGATTCCTTGACGAGGAGTTCCTGCAACTCCTCGTAGATCGCGACGCGCTCGTCGCCGTCGACGGTCGCAACGCCTTCGTCGATGAGCTCGTCGACCCGCTCGTTCTCGTAGTGGTTGATGTTGAGGCCGGTCGGAGCGAAACTGTCGGAGTGAAAGCCAGGATAGACGTACTGATGCGGATCCCAGCCGCCGATAAACCCCAGACAGACGAGCGCGTTCTCCTCGTTGGCGGCCATGTTGTTGACCAGATCGATGTAGGACGTCCACTCGAGGGTCTCGAACTCGACGTCGAACAGATCGGTGCCGTCCAGTTCGTGCTGGACCAACTGCGCCCACCGCTTTCGCCCCTCGGTCTCGGCGTTCGAGTAAATCGTCGTCTCGACGGGCGGTTCGACGCCCGCCTCCTGAAAGCCCTCGAAGATGAGTCTCTCGGGGTCGCTATCGAGGTCGATCCCGATATCGGTGCTGATACAGCCGGCCGCACCGGCCATGCCGAACCCCCCAAGTCCGGCGAGCACCGATCGACGAGGGATTCGGTCAGAATCACCCTCACCAGTGTGTGCCATTGGTGACGGATAGCCAGTCCGCTACTATATTCCTTGTTACCGAGCGCTCTGCTGCCGATTCAGTAACTACTGGTGATAGCCGACGGTCCGAGAACGACTCCCTCGTCGAGTGCGCGACGCCTACGAGTCGCCGTCCTCGTCGACGATGACGACCTCCCCGTCGACGACGTCGACGTTGATCAGCGTCTTGACGTCGTGGCCGGCGTCCGCGGCCTTGTTCTCGCCACCGACCTTCTTGATGACCGCGACCGTGTCGATGACCTCGGCGCCGATCTCGTCGAGGGCGTCGAGGACGGCTGCGAGCGTGCCGCCCGTCGAGAGGACGTCGTCGAGCACGAGCACCTTCTCGCCCTCGCGGACGTCGTTGATGTACATCTCGTTCTCCGAGTAGCCGGTCTGCTGGGAGATGGCGACCTCGTCGTCGAGACCGTACTCGCGCTTCCGGATGACGGTCAGCGGGATGTCGGTCATCAGCGAGACCGCGGTCGAGATGTGGATCCCCATCGCGGCGGGCGTGACGATCCGATCGACGTCCTCGAGTTTCGCTTTCCGAATGATTCGGATGACGATCTCCCGGAGCAGGCCGGGGTCGAGTTTCGGGACGCCGTCGCTGATCGGGTGGACGAAGTAGTGATAACCGTTTTTCTCGATGATCGGCGCCTCGAGAAGCGACCGCTTTAACTGATCCATGTCGTGGGTCGGACGGTAGCGGAGTAAAAGTTGACGATCCACTCGAGCCGTGTGTCGGACCCCCACCGCGGGTCGGCGCGCCGGCGGATCGAGGGCGAGCGCTACTTGTCGCTCGTGTAACTGAGTTCGGGCGGCTGGTCGCCGTGGCCGAGTCGCATATTCCGTTCGTGGTAGATGTGTGCCGCCGCCGCCAGCGTGACCGTCACGGCGATGATCCCGGCCCACGTCAGATCGGAGAGCATCGTTAGCGGATAGATCTCGAGCCACAGCGCGGCCACCAGGGCGGAACTGATCGCCCCGAGCGAGAGGTACAGCTCTCGCCAGGCGAACTCGCGACCGGGGACGATCTCCAGGTAGACGCTGATGTCCCGGGTTCGGTCGGTCGCCTCGATGACGCCCGCGTCGGAGTCGAACAGGAGGATACCGGACTCGTCCATCTTCGGAAGATGGGTCTGCTGAAGTGTCGTGTAGACACGTTTGCGCTGTTCGGGCGTCACCTTCTCGGGGATCGTGTCGTACTCCCAGGCGGCGACCTGCTGGGCGAGATCGCCGAGTTCGACGGGGCGACCGTCCTGTTTCAGATACTGGAGGACGTAGCGTCGCCGCTGGTTTCGCAGCACTTCGAAGATTTCGCCCTTCGAAAGCGGGCCGCCGTCGTCGGCTTCCGCCGTTCCGTCAGTGTCATCCGGTCCATCGGTACCGCCCGTGTCGTCGGTTTCTTCGGGTCGTCGTCGCTGTTGTTGGGCCACGCTGAGTCACCTCACGCTGCCAACTGAGTTCCGCTCGGACCCGTCGGGGGCGACGAAATCCCATCCCGAACTCGAACCACTAATTAAGACTGTTCGCATAGCTGTTACGTCGTCGCACGAACGCCTCATATATAATTCTCTTGCCCCCGCTCGGCTGCGATTTCGGAAACCCCAATTCAGTTACAACAAGTTGTTTCAGACGATCGCCGCGATCGAGTCGGCGATCTCGCCGCCCAGTCCCGCCTTCGTCCCCTCGTAGCGAGCGGCGTCGGCGTCGTGGACCAGCAGCGCCGCGGTCCGATCCGACCCCATTACGCTCGCGTCGTTAGCGACGACGAAGGCCAGCCCAGCGCGCTCGAGGGTCTCGCGGGCCTGCTCGATCATCGCCGTCTCGTCGCCCGAGGTCTCGGTCTTGAAGCCGACGATCGGCAGGTCGGGTCTCGCCTCGCGGATCTCGTCGATGAGCTTCGGCGTCGGCTCGAGGTCGAGCGAGCGCTCCTGACCCGAGCGGATCTTCTCGTCGCTGCCCTCGACGGTGTAGTCGCCGATCGCGGCCGCCGAGACCAGCGCGTCGGCGTCCGCACAGACCTCGCGAGTCGCCGTGAGCATCTCGCTCGCGCTCTCGACGTGTCGGACAGTGGCGTAGGGGAGGTTCCCGTCGCCGTCGGTCTCGGGCGGTCCGTCGCCGTCCCCGATCGGCCGCGGGCCGACGACGCCGTGGACCAGTGTCACCTCGGCGCCGCGAGCGTAGCAGGCCCTCGCGACCGCGCGTCCCATCTTCCCCGACGAGCGATTCGTGATCACGCGCACGGGATCGATCGCCTCGGCGGTCGCGCCGCTGGTGACGACGACGCGCTCGCCCTCGAGCGACCGCTCGCCGGCCGCGCGCGCGACGTCGCAGACGATCGCCTCCTCGCTGGCGATCTTGGCCTTCCCCTCCTCTATGCGCGGATCGACGAAGTCGACGCCCCAGGCCGCGACGGTGTCGATGGCCTCGAGGACGCCGGGGTGGTCGTACATCGGTTCGTGCATCGCGGGGGCGATCACGACCGGCGTATCCGCACCGAGCGCGGTCGTCGCGCAGGTCGTCACGGGCGTGTCGTCGACCGCGCCGGCGATCTTGCCGACCGTGTTCGCCGTCGTTGGTGCGATCAGGAACACGTCGGCCCAGCCGTCGTTGCCGCAGAGCTCGACGTGCTCGACGCTGCCGGTGATCTCGGTGACGACCTCGTTGTCCGTCGCGAACTCCACGGCCCAGGGATGGATGATTCCCTGTGCGCTGCCGGTCATGACGCCGCGCACCTCGGCCCCCTGCCGTCGCAACTCGTGGGCCAGTTCGACCGTCTTGACGGCCGCGATCGACCCCGTCACCCCGAGCGCGACGTTGACTCCCTCGAGCATTCGTCCGCTATTCTCTCTCGAAGTGTGTTAAGCGTAGCGAGGCGGTTCCGGGAGCTACGCTTCCGGGACGAGGTCGAGCCGGTCGGCGAGCCACTCGAGGGTCCGATCGACGGTCTCGGGATCGGTACCGGTCACCTTCAACCGGTTTCGCCGCTCCGTGTCCGGATAGCTGCCGATCGTCACGTCGAAGCGCTCGCGAGCGTCGGCGATCGCGTCGACGACCGACGCCTCCGGCTGCGGCGTGTAGACGGTCCTCGAGACGGCGTCGCCGCTAAATTCCCCAGCGACCCGCTCGAACAGCGCTTTCAGCTCCGCGGGCACGCCCGGGAAGGCGTACACGTTCTCGAGGACGCAGCCGGGGCAGAGCCCCTCCGGATTCAGCAGCGGTCGGCTCCCGACGGGTAGCGCCGCCCAGGCGTCGACGTCGAAGTCGATCGCCTCGGGCGTGACCGACTCGGGGTCGAGGTCCCGGTACTCCGCGACGGTCTCGAGGACGTCCCGGCGGACGGACTCGTCGACGACGAGCTCGCGGTCGAACGCGTCCGCGAGGGAATCGGCGGTGACGTCGTCGTGAGTACCGCCGAGCCCGCCGGTCACGATCACGGCGTCGAGAGCGTCCGTCCACTCCCGGATCGTCGCCGCGATGCGGTCGCGATCGTCGGGGAGGGTGAGAATTCGATCGACGGTCGCGCCGCGATCGGTCAACCGGTTCGCGAGCCACTTCGCGTTCGTATTCGCGATGTCGCCGGCGAGCACTTCGTCGCCGACGGTGAGAATGGCGACATCCATCGAGCGAATCGACGCGGAGAACGGCAAAAAGGGTGGCGTCGAGTCGGTTCGCTACCGGTCGGACGGAGAGAGGGGATTCGACACCTCGCTCGTGACGTACTCGTGGCGTTTGCCCCGTAGTCGCATCGCCGTCAGCGCCTTGTGCGTCGCCGGCTCGTCGAACAGCGCGCGTTCGTCGCGCCGGATGCGATCCTCCGGAACGTCCCCGTCGGCGCGAAGCTCCGCGAACGCTCGGTCGCACTGGTCGCGAATCCGCGTCCAGCACGCGCGCTCGTCGACGCCGAGTTCGTGACAGACCGTCGCGACCAGTTCGGCGAGGTGGTTCTGGAAGAGCGCGTAGTACAGTTTCCGGTGAAGGTCCGCCTCGCCGTCGGCCTCGAGGTCCGAATCCGGATACGGCTCGAGCGAGAGTCCGCGGGTCTCGAGCCGTCGGCCGTGAACCCGAATTCCGCCGAGGTCCCGGACCAGCGTCGCCGTCGGGGTCGCGTCCGCGGCGTCGAAGACGACCAGGCTGTTCTGGAGGTGGCTCTCGAGAGCGATGCCGTACGCGGTACACAGCCGCAACTGGTCGGGGACGACGACCGCAGCGTAGCGCTCGAGGAATTCGAGGGCGGCGTCCGACCGGTCCGATCGGCCCCGCGCCGTCGCGTACCGCTCGATCAGGTCGCAGACGAGGGGACGGTTCGTGGCCGGCGAGTCGGCGACGAGACTCGAGGCGACGACAGGTATCGCGTCGTCCGGGCCGTTCCGGACGAGCGGGTGCGCTGCGGGATTCGTTCGCAGCAGTCCCGACAGGTGCCGAGCGTCGTCGTACGCCTCGCCGCACGGCCGGGGGCCGCCGGGCGCGTGGTAGCAGGTCGCCGCGGGTTCGGCCAGCAGCCCCAGCGACTCGAAGGACTCCCGCTCCGCGATCGTCGTCACGATGGCGGTAACTCGCGGCCCGTTGGCCACGGCCTGGGGCGACAGCGTCCGCACGACGTTGGTCGTCTGGACGGGAATCGCGAGTTTGAGATGCGGCAGCGGCCCGTCGACGTGGAACGTTCGGTCGGTGTCGTACGGAACCACCGTGCGGAGATTCAGCTGCGGCGTCGCCGGGTGTGCGTAGTCGGGAATCGGAACGACGCGACCGTCGTCGATTCGGCCGGCGTAGCGGTCCGGAACTGTCCGGTGATACTGGAGGGGGTGGACGGGAACGACGGCGTACGCGTCGGGGTCGCGGCCCGTCGGCAGCGCTCGCTCGAGGGCGCCCTCGAGGCCGTCGAACATCGCGGACAAGCGGTCGGTGAGCTGTTTGCCGTCGTCCCCGTCTTCGTTCTCGTTCCCGCCGTCCGCGTGCTCCCCGGCGCGCGTCTCGAGGGCGTACTCCCGATCGACGGCGACGAACCGGAGATCGATCCGGTCGGTGAACTCGGGCGCGTAGGCCAGCCCCTCCGCCGGGGTCATTCCGCGTCGGATCTTGCCGCTCGGATGGAACGGATGGCCGTCGGTGACGATCCGCTCGAACGCGGCGGCGTCGTCGGCCGCCGGAATGCCGTCCGCGACGGCCTTGAGGGGCGATTCGCTCGTGCCGCCACCGTCGTAGTCGACCCGTCTCCCGTGAACGGTCCCCGCCAGCCGCGCGAGCGCGAGGTTGGCGACGCTCTCGGCCACTTCCCCGCGGATCCGCTCGGCCTGCTCGGGGTCGCTGAACGCGCCCTCGCACTCGAGGATCGGAACGAGGTCGACCGGATGCGCCAGTTCCGTACTTTCATCCTCGGACCAGCGGAGGACCGGCCCGGTCAACCGGAACCGATCATAGCCGTGTCGGGCCGCGATCGGGACGACGAGCGCGCTCCCGGAGGCCAGACACGGAACGATGCTGAGTTTCCGACACGTCTCGGGGACCGCACCGCGGACGTCCTCGACGATCGCTCGCAGAGTGGCTCCCTCGAGCGGGTCGCGGGGCGTCGATACGAGGTGCTCTCGCGGAGCGGCCGACTCGAGATCGACGAATCGGGCGGCGCGGACGCCGTCCGGATCGCCGCGGAGCACCCCGCGTGCGAACCGATGGAGAATCTCGCGGCGAGCGTCCTCGAGGGCCTCGAGGTAGGCCGCCTCGACAGGCCTCGAGAGATCGTGCTGTCGGGCGTAGTCGACCGCGGCGCCGAACGCCGCTCGGTCGGCGCCCGTACGAAGGGTGACGCGATCATGCGGCCCGCGGTTCGTCCCAGTCATAATGAATGGCGACGAACCGAGGTTCCACGCACGCGGGGTTAATTTTCCGGGCGGCGGTTCACGGGACGCGAATCAGTCCTCGTCGTCGCGGTCGACGCTCGGGTGCATCGTCGGCTGTTCGTCGAGCGGTTCGGCGAAGGCCTCTCGCATCGTCTCGCGGGCCCGCTCGTCGCGCTCGAGCCGTTCCTCGTCGTCGATCTCCTCGCAGCCCGGCGGCACGTCGCGGTCGCGGCCGGTGAAGTAGCCCTCGGGCGTGACCCAGTCCTGATAGAAGGCGACGTCGGCGTCGTAGATGACCGCGAGGGCGACTTTCGCTCCGTGGCCGGCCGCGACGACGGCCTGATGGGGTTCGTCGGCGATTCGGCCCGCGGCGTAGACGCCGTCGACGGCCGTCCGTCCGCCCTCGTCGACGCTCACGAAGTGCTTGTTACCCCGTTGCATCCGCCCGACGTCCAGCGGCTCGAGGTAGTCGCTGTTCGGCCACGAGGCCGCGACGATGCGACGCGTCTCGAGGGGGTCGCCGCCCTCGGTCTCGAGGACGAACCCGTTCTCGAGTTCGCCTTCGGTGACCGGTTCGGCGTGGGTCACGCGTCCGAGTTCGAATTCGGCACCCGCGTTCCGCGCCTGTTCGCGGCTCAGTTGCAGGTACCGACGGGCGTCGACGCCGTCCGGGAAACCAGGGTAGTTCTCGAGGCTGGCGTTTCGTGCGAGGATGGATTCGCCCCCGTCGATGACGAGGGTGTCCAGGCCCGCTCGAGCGGTGAAGATCGACGCGGCGAGGCCGGCGACGCCGCCACCGACGATGCAGAGATCTCGCATGGCGCGTCGTTGTGCGCGGCGCGTATAGAAGATTATCCTCTCTCGAACGTCGCAACTGTGCGAACGAGCATCGCTCATTACCTGGGAATTACCTCCGTCCGCTGGCAACGGGGATTTCCACACCCACCCCAGCCGATTTCTCCTCACGGGTGCGAAGCACCCGTTCGGATGGTTCGCGGGACCGACGGTCCCGCGCGATTCGCGTTTCGAGGCGCTCCCTTCGGTCGCGCCTCGCCGACAGCGCGCGCCACCGCCCATCGGTTCGACGGTCTTGAGTCCACGCTTTCCCTCCATCTGTCGATCACGCGAGTCGCTATGGACACTGGTTGTGTTTGCAGACGCCGTGGTAATGTGGGTGGCCCGACACTATTTTCCATCGCGGCACCGAAGTAGTCGGGCGATGTTCGCGACCATCGCGTTCGTGCTCGCGCTAGCTCTCGGCCCCTTCGTCGCCTTCCGCGCGTACGCTCGTCGGGTCGAGGCGACGGACGCACCGGTCGAGGATCGCCTCCACCGACTCAGACGGGTCCAGCAGGCCGGCGGCTTCGTCCTGCCGATCGCCGCCGTGATCGGCCTTCACTTCCTCGAGTTGATCGGCCGACCGAACGCCGTCGTCGGATCAGCGGGTCCCGAACTGTTCGGGATCGACGTCCTCGAGTTCGTCGCCATTACGGTCGTCTCGTTCGGGGTGGCGACCCTTCCACTCCTTTCGATGGCGCTTGGCACGTACCCGGCGGTCAGCTCGCTGCGGGACACCTCGGCGTCGGCGTGGCGGATCGTGAAGGGCGTCCTCGCGGCGATGGCGGCCGTCGCCGTCACGGTCGCGGTATCGATCGGGGGCCTGCTCGCGCTCGTCTCGACGGTCGGCTCGTCGCTGTCGGTTCTCGTCGGCGGCTTCGCCGTTCTCATCGCCGCCAGCTACGGCCTCTCGCCGTACCTGATCGCCGTCTTCCAGGACCGGGTGCCCCTCGAGGGTGCGGACCGCGAGCGCGTCGAGCGGCTCTGTACGGAACTGGGCTATCGGCCCCGCAGCCTCTATCTGTTCGAGGGCGGGTCGACCAAGACCGCGAACGCCCTCGTCGCGGGCACGGTTCCGGGGTTCCGGTACGTCTTCCTCACCGACTACCTCCTCGAGGCGTGCGACGACGACGAACTGCGGGCGATCCTCGCCCACGAATTCGGTCACGTCGCCGGCCGCCACCTCTGGCAGCGGGGGCTCCTGGCGGTGGCCGTCTTCGGTGGCTGGACGGTCGCGGTCGAGATTCTCGGCGTCGGCATCCTCGAGGACCGATTCGGATTCCTCGGGATCTTCCTGCCGCTGATGGCGGTGTTCGGGCTCTACCAGGTCGTCTTCCTCGGCGGCCTCGCGCGCTGGCAGGAGTTTCGGGCCGACGCCTACGCGGCCCGTCGGGCGGGTCGCGACGCGACGATCGCGGCCCTCGAGACGCTCGCCGACGCGAACGACACCCGCCGCGACGCGGGGCTGCTCTACAGTCTCGCGACCCAGCACCCGCCGATCGACGACCGACTCGAGGCGATCCGCGACGGGAGCGACGGCGCGGATCGGTCGCCGGTGACCCCGACCGAGTGAGCGGCGACCGCTCGTAGAAAAGCGAATTCTTACTTTCAGTTCCGTTGTAAGGGGGATCGTGGATAGAATTCTCCTCAGCACGCTCGCCTATCGCCCGCCCGAGGAGGTCTTTCCGTACGTGCGGTCGTTTACCGACTACCCGCGGTACACGGAACACCTCAAGGAGGTTCGCGTTCACGGCGACGGCGACGTCGGTTCGATCTACGACCTGAAACTGGCGTGGTGGAAGCTCAGCTACACCGCCCGCTCGAAGGTCGTCGCCATCGACGCGCCGTCGTCGCTCGAGTGGCGGCTGACCAACGACATCGACGCCCGCGGCGAGTGGCGCGTCGAACCGGAGCCCGAATCGGCCCCCGAGGGCGAGGAGACGGCGAGTCGGATCTACTTCGAGGCGATCTACGACCCGCACTCGGCCGACGAGAACACGCTCTCGCTGCCCCGGTTCGTCTCGCTGGACTGGGTCGTCAAGAAAGTCGAGCCGAAACTGCTCGGAGAGGCCCAGACGGTCGTCGAACGGCTCGTCGCGGACATCGAAGGCGAGCCCCGCGACGTCGAGTTGACGGTCCACGAGATGCCCTGACCGGCGGGACGGCCGGGGTGACGGTTTTCGGCCCGATGTATCCAATTTCGATCTGAGTCGGATTCTCACTAACGTCGGCCGACGCCCCGACGACCGATGAGCACCAGGAACAGGACGAACGCGACGAGCGTGGCGCACGCGAGCAGCGTCCACGCGTCGTCGTAGCCGCGAGCGTCGACGAGGTAGCCGAACGCCGGCGGCGCGACGAGCGCGCCCGAATTGAGCGCGAGTTGCCCGCCCGCCGTGGCGCTTCCGATCCCGTCGTTCGGCACGATCGAGCCGATACACGAGTAGTAGACGCCGGTGAAACCGAGGATGAACGCGCCGAGCAGCGCGAACAGTCCCAGGACGACGAGCGGCGGTTCGACGAACGGGATCGCCGCGAAGAGGACCGCCGAGACGCCCGCCTGAATCGCCAGGAGCACCAGCGTCGAGCGCGTCAGCGATCCGAACCAATTGTCGGCGATCCAGCCGAACCCGATGCGGCCGACGCTCCCGCTGGCCTGCGCGGCGGCGAGGGTCGCCCCGGCGAAGACCGAACTCGCGCCGACGACGTCGGTCACGTAGAGGAGCGTGTAGCCGACCGTGGTGAACAGCCCCGCGCCGAGGAAGAACCCCGCGGCGACGAGCAGTGCGTACTCCGGGTCCCCGACGTGCGTCCGGAGGGACGTTCCGGACTCGTCGGCGTCGCCGGTTCCGGCGTCGTAGCAGACGCGGAATGCGACGGTGACGACGGCCGCGACCGCGCCGGCCCCGAGAAACGCGACTTCCCAGCCGACGCGACTGGCGCTGAGCGGCACCAGTAGCGAGCTGAGGCCGCTCCCGGCGGTCACGCCCATCTGTTTGATGCCCATCGAGACGTTGAGCCGCTCGGCGGGGATCGCGTTGAAGACGGCCTTATTCGTCCCGGGGATCGCCGTCGCGTAGAAGGCTCCGAGGACGGCGACGGCACCCAGCAGAAGGGGGTACGTCGAAACGGCGGTTACGAGGACGGTCGTCGCGCCGAGGCCGGTTAGGCCGACGATCAGCACTCGAGCCTCACCGTACCGGTCGATGAGGCGGCCGACGGGCGCGACGCAGATCGTGTACCCGAGCATCAGCGCGGTCAACAGGAACCCGATCCGAGTTGTCGAAACGCCGAACTGCGCTCGAACGAACGGCGTGACCGCGTAGACGGCGTAGAAACAGCCGCTCGCGGCGACCTGCCAGGCGAGGATGAGGGCGGTGTACCCCTTCCAGCTCCGCGGCTGCAGATCGAGGGCGGTGCCCGGCACGGACTCGGTCGGCACGTTCATCGTCGCGTCTCGGCCTCCGTCCGTTCGCCGGCGTCGTCTCGATCGGAGCGGGTACGCGACGCTCGAGGGGAGAGCGCCGCGTTCGGTCCGCGGTCGTCGCTCCCGTAGTACCATCGCGCCGTCGCGCTGGGCGTCGGCGTCGATTGCTTCGTGTCAGTCATCGATCGTGATAGGGAGTACGCGTAGCTCGTCGGTCTCGAGGCTCGGTCAGCCGCGCACGTGATCTCGTACTCGGTTCCGCCGGGTTCGATCGCGAGAGGATCCAGCGATGCGCGACCCTCTCGCGGCGCCGCGCGATCGAACTCACCACAGCGTGTGCGGCCAGACGAAGGTGAACAGGAACCAGATGAGGCCGGTCAGAACCGCTGTCATGATGGCGTTCAGGATGAGTCCCGTTCGCAGCATGTGGCGCTGCTCGACGTAGCCACTCCCGAACACGATGGCGTTCGGCGGCGTCGCGACCGGAAGCGCGAACGCGAAACTCGCGGCGATCGTGCCGGCCACGGCGAGGAACAGCGACGTCGAGAAGTCGGTGAGGCCGAGCGTCGCCGAGAAGACGCTCCCGAGACTGATCAGGATGGGGACGATGATACTCGTCGTCGCGGCGTTGGACGTCATCTCGGTCAGGAAGATGACCAGCAGGACGACCACGGCGATGATGAGGACGATGGGCGACCCGACGAGCCCCCCGAAGACCGTCTCGGCGATCCACTCCGTCGCGCCGGTGTCCGCGAGGGCGTTCGCCAGCGAGATGCCGCCGCCGAACAGCAGCAGCGTTCCCCAGTCGATATCGACCAGTTCGTCCCACTCCATCGTGTCGGCCAGCACGAGCGCGGGCACCGCGGCGACGCCGACCAGCACGTAGTACAGCAGCCCCTGATGGCCGTCGACGCCGAAGACCGTCGCCCCCTCGCCGCCGAACAGCGACGTCATCCAGACGGTCGAGAGGTGCGGTTCGAAGAACTCACCGAGCCCGCCGACCATCCAGAGGCCGGCCGTCGCGGCGAAGATCACGGCGACTCGCTTGCCGCGCGTACTGAGTTCGCCCTCCGCAGCGAGTTGCTCCCTGGCGGTCGCTCGAGCCTCGGTGACGTCCGGAACCTCCGGCGGATAGAGGACGTAAGTGAGGAGGAGCCAGACCAGCGGGAGCGTCACGACGACGATCGGAAAGCCGACGAGGAACCAGTCGGCGAAGCCGACTTCGTAGTCCAGAACGGCGTTCAGCTGGCCGACGAGGATCGCGTTCGGCGGCGTGCCGATGATCGTGCCGACGCCGCCGACGCTCGCCGCGTAGGCGGTTCCCAGCAACATCGAGATCTGGATGTTCGTGAACTCGTTCGTCGTCGCCGATTCGACGGTTCCGCCGTCGGCGGCCGTTTCGGTCGGCTGATCGTCGGGGACCGGATCGTCGACCGAGGCGAGATCGTCGCGATCGAGCACCTGCGTGAGGACGCCGACCGCGATCGGCGTCATCATCGCCGTCGTCGCGGTGTTCGAGACCCACATCGACAACGTGGCGGTCACAACCATGATCGCGAGGATCAGCCGACGGGGCGAACTGCCCATCTTGGCGATGGTGTACAGCGCGATCCGCCGGTCGATGTCGTACTTCTGGATCGCGTTCGCGAGCATGAAGCCCGCCAGAAACAGAAAGATGATGTGATCGGCGAACCCCGATAGCGCGACGTCCATGTCGTCGTAGACGCCGGTGCCGGTCAGCAACAGCGGGATCGTCAACGCGGTAACCGCCAGCGGGAAGGTGCCCGTCACCCAGAGGAAGCCCGCGAAGAACATCGTCGCGAGCGCGTACTGGCCCGCTATCGAAAGACCGGTCGGAGACGGTGCGGCCGCGATCGCGACCGTCCCGATAACTGCGACGAGGAACTTGACGATTCGCTTGTTAGACTGGCTCATTCGACCGTGTATCATTGATACAGTCGATGATTATCATTATCGTCCTTAAGTCTTGTCATGGGGTCACATCCTGCGAAGCGCCGCCGAACGGCCGCTAAAAGTGACGAACGATCGCGCGGATCTGGTCTTCGGTGAGCTCCTCGCTGTAGAGTTCGAGGAGCGTTTGCCGGCGGGACCGGGAGAGGGACCGATTTCCGTTCTCGAGCATCGAGATGTGGGCCTGCATGAGCTCGGGAACCTCCCGCTCGACCGCCCGCTGCTCGTAGCCGGCCGCCACCCGAAGCAGCCGCCAGCCGAGGGGCGAGATCCGGTCCAGATCCAGATCCGGAACGTCAGAAGATGTCATACGTAGTCGGTGCAGTGAGTGTCAAAAGGCTTTGTTGAAATCGTTCGGCCGACGGCACTGTCTTTCCGCCCGATACGGTCGGGACGAAACAGGACGATCGGCGATCGACGATGGTCGATGACGATCGCTCGAAACCTCCCCGGGTCGGTCTCAGAGAGTGTAGTCCTCCTTGCCGTCCTCGCTCGAGAGGAACGCCTCGAGGAGATCGATCATCGCCGCGACGTCGTCGACGTGGGCGGCCTCGGTCGGCGTGTGGAGGTATCGCGTCGGAATCGAGATCGCGCCGACGGGTTTGGCGCCGTTGGAAAGCTGGAAGCCGGCCGTGTCGGTGCCCCCGGCGGGGAGGATCTCGCGCTGGTAGTCGATTTCCGCCTCGTCGGCGACCGACTGGAGCCGCTTGTGGACCTTCGGGTTCGTGATGACGCTCCCGTCCTTGAGTTTGATCGCCGCGCCGTCGCCGAGTTCGGTGACGCGATCGCCGGCCTCGAAGCCGGGGATGTCGTTGGCGACGGTGACGTCGAGCGCGAGCGCCAGATCGGGATCGACGTCGACGCCCAGCGCGCGGGCGCCCCGCAGGCCGACCTCCTCCTGGACGGTCGCACAGAAGTGGATCGTCACGTCGGGCTCGGTGATCCGGCGAGCCGCCTCGAGCATCGCGAACAGACAGATCCGGTCGTCGAGCGCCTTGCCGGTGACCGTCTCACCGACGCGCTCGGTCGTCTGATCCATCGTCACGAGGTCACCGGGCGAGACCCGCTCCTCGAGGTCCTCGTAGGGGAGACCGACGTCCACGACGACGTCCTCGACCTCGGGAGTCTTCTCGCGGTCCTCGTCGCTCAAGGTGTGTGGCGGCGGCGAACCGATGACCCCCGGCAGGTCGCCGTCGTCGGTGTGGATCGTCACCCGCTGGGCCTTGAGGACGCGCGCGTCCCAGCCGCCCAGCGCGTCGAGTTCGACGAAGCCGAAGCCGTCCTCGCTGCCCTTGAGGTGGCGGACCATGAAGCCGATCTCGTCCATGTGGGCCGCGACGGCGACCGAATAGTCGGACTCGCCCTCGAGCGTCCCCACGACGTTCCCCATCGCGTCGGTTCGGATCCGGTCGACGTTCTCCTCGAACTCGTCGACGACGAGGTCACGGACGCGGTCCTCGTAGCCGGGGACGCCACTCGTCTCGGTCAGTTCCGTGAGAAATTCGAAATCGAACGGGACGGATTCCATGACCGATCTTGTGAGCGGTTCGACTATAAACCCGCGGATGGCGAGCCCGCGACGAGCTCGGTCCGCGAAATCGATTCGCGGGTCGCTCGCGGGCCACGCGTGTGAATCACGTGACGGTCGTAGCGGGTTTCCATATTAACCGCGGAGTATTAACGCGGTGGTCCACTAAACGTGTGTATATGAGTGACGTACGTGTCGCAGGTGTCGGCCTGACTCCGTTCGGAAACGCGCCCGAGCGGACCAGCCGGGACCTCTTCGGGGAAGCGAGTATCGCGGCGTTCGAGGACAGCGGTGTCCCTCGAGACGACGTGGACGCCCTCCTCTACGGCAACTTCATGGGCGAGCTATCCGAACATCAGGGTCACCACGGGCCCCTCATGGCCGAGGCCGCGGGCGTGAGGGCGCCGGCGACCCGCTACGAGTCCGCCTGCGCCTCGAGCGGCACGGCCGTCCGGGACGCCGTCATGCGGCTCCGCAACGGCGAGGACGACGTGATCCTCGTCGGCGGCGCCGAGCGGATGACCAACCTCGGCACCGCGGGCGCGACCGAGGCGCTCGCGATCGCCGCCGACGACCTCTGGGAGGTCCGCGCGGGGATGACCTTCCCCGGCGCCTACGCGTTAATGGCCCAGGCCTACTTCGACGAGTACGGCGGCGAACACGAGGATCTGGCCCACATCGCCGTCAAGAACCACGAGAACGCACTGAACAACGAGAAGGCCCAGTACCAGAGCGCGATCGAGGTTAGCGACGTCCTCGAGGCTCCGCAGGTCTCCAGCCCGCTGGGACTGTACGACTCCTGTCCGATCTCCGACGGCGCGGCCGCCGTGGTCCTCACGAGCGAGGAGTACGCCGAAGAACACGGCCTCGAGGCACCGGTCTCGATCAGCGGCACCGGACAGGGCGGCGACCGGATGGCCCTCCACGACCGCGAGTACCTCGCGCGCTCGCCCGCGGCCCGCGAGGCGGGCGAAGAGGCGTACGCCGACGCCGGCGTCGAGTCCGCGGACGTCGACTTCGCGGAGGTCCACGACTGCTTCACGATCGCCGAAGTGCTCGCGATCGAGTCGCTCGATCTGTTTCCGATCGGCGAGGGCATCTCGGCGGCCCGCGACGGCCGGACGACCGCCGACGGCGAGACGCCGATCAACCTCTCGGGCGGCCTGAAGGCCAAGGGCCACCCGGTCGGCGCGACCGGCGCCTCCCAGATCGCCGAGGTGACCAAACTGCTCTCCGGGAACCACCCCAACAGCGAGTTCGTCGAGGACGCGACGACCGGCGTCGCCCACAACGCGGGTGGCACCGTCGCGAGTGCAACTGTCCACGTGCTGGAGGTGAGCGAGTGATGAGCGAGACTGACTCCGAAACCCGAGACGCCGGCTTCGACGAGTGGCTCGACGCCGCCGAGGAGGACCGAGCGTACTACCTCGCGTGCCCGAACGACCACGGCTCCCTGCCGCCCCGTCGGGTCTGTCCCGACTGCGGTGCGACCGAACTCGAAGAGCTCGAGTTACCCGAGAGCGGCGAAATCCAGACGTTCACCGTCACGCACGTCCCGACGCCGGCGTTCGAGGAGGACGCCCCCTACGCGACGGCCATCGCGAACTTCGGTCCCGTGCGCATCACGGGACAGGTCGTCGGCATCGGCCCCGCGGACGTCGAGACCGGACTCGAGGTCGAACTCGAGGTCACGGTGTCGGAGACGACAGGCGAGCGCGTGCTCGGGTTCAGCCCAGTATAGCGGCTCGAATCGCTGTTTTCGGCACTGTTTGATACACGATCACATTGAGTTTTGCGGACGGAGTCTCCCCCGCCGACGCGAGATAAATCGGTGGACAGAAACCGCGAGTACCCCTACCCGCTGTCCACCGTCCTACTCGGCGAGTCACACTTCGATGGAATATGCTTTATGGCTCAGCTCGCGACTCGATCGGTGAGTCGCACGCACTGAACGACGGCGCGATAGGCGGGTACCTGTCGCGAAAGTCGACAGAATTCCGCCATAACTGCCGTTACTCCCCGATATCGACGTCGACGTATGGCAGCTCCGCGGTCAGGTACTCGACGAACTTGTCGGGGTGCTCGGCGTGGGGCAGTTGCGTCGCGTAGTCGATGACGACGAGGTCGGTGTCGGCGGCCTCGGCGAGGTCCCGCCCCTCGCGCAGCGGCACGAGGTCGGCGTCGCGACCCCAGACGAGCGTGGTCGGGGTCTCGAGGCCGGCCAGTTCGGTCTGCAGGTCGAAGTCGGGGTCGAGGGTGCCGCTACTGAAGGAGGCGGTCGCGTAGCGGGCGCCGGGCTGGTGGGCGCTCCGCCAGGCGTAGTCGACCGCCTCGTCGTCGATCCGGTCGGAATCGTAGTAGCCGTCGCGGTCGTAGAAGTAGCGAATCGAGGGTTTGCTCGCCAGCAGGTTGTAGAGCGTCGTCCCGACGACGGGCGCTCGGACGAGGGTCCGAACCCACGGCCGTTCGTCGGTGGTCTCGTCGGTCGGACAGATCAACACGAGCTGTTCGAAGTTATCCCGATCGGAGGCCTCGGTCTCCGCGGCGGCCTCGACGGCGAAGGAGCCGGTCAGCGAGGAGGTGACGACGATCGGTTCGTCGGCCACGTCCGCGGCGAAATCGCGGAGGAACTCGGCGTAGAGCGTCGACGAGTAGACCAGCGGCGGTCGCTCGGATCGGCCGAACCCGGGGAGATCGACGGCGATCACGTGGTACTTCTCGGCCAACCGCTCGACGATCGACCGGAACTCGTGGCTGCTCGCGCCCGCGTAGATCCCGTGACAGAGGAGCAGATCGGGATCGTTCGGATCGCCGGCGACGGTGTAGCGCGTCTCGATGCCGCGCCAGCGATACGTCCGCTCGATCCCGACGAGGGGATTCTCGAGGTCGCCCGCTCGCTTCGTGAGGAGGCGATTGCCGAGGACAGCTGCGCCGACGGTGCCGACCGCTGCGCCGAGGACTGTTCGGGCTTTCATCACCGATCGGTACGACCGCGAGCGTCTTAGATTTGCGGTTGGAACGCAGTCGCCGACACCGGAATCGCCGCCGATACCGCGTCGATTCGGTCACCCGTCATCGATCTCGAGGTCCTCGAGACAGGTCTCGATGGGGGCCAGCACGTCGTCGGCGATGGAGTAGGGATCAGTCTCGCCCTGCCGGACCGCTTCGGCGAGGTCGTCGACGCCGCCGGCGGCCGCGAGCCGGTCCTCGAGCACGGCGTTGACGTCCTCGCGCAGCAGCGTGCGGATCTCCTCGGCGTAGCGGCCGCGGACCTGTTCGGCGTGCTCGCCGGAGTCGACGAGGTACTGCCGGTGGTCGGCGAACGCCTCGAGGAGGTCGTCGACCCCCTCGCCGCGCGTGGCGACGGTCTCGACGATGGGGGTGGTCCACCGCTCGGCGTCGGCGTCGTCGACGTCGTCCTCGGGATCCCAGTCGTCGTGGGCGTCGATGACCTCCTGGCTGTGGTGGCCGCCACCGCCGCCCATGCCACCACCCTCGTCGAGCTGGATCATATCGCGCAGTTCCTGGACGGTCCGGTCGGCGCCGTCGCGGTCGGCCTTGTTGACTACGAAGACGTCTGCGATCTCGAGGATGCCGGCTTTCAGCGTCTGGATCTCGTCGCCCGACCCCGGCGGGACGAGGACGGCGACGGTGTCGGCGGTCCGGACGATGTCGATCTCGTTCTGGCCGGCGCCGACGGTCTCGATGATGATCTTGTCCTTTCCGAAGGCGTCCATCGCCTTGACGGCGTCCGCGGTGGCGGTCGACAGCCCACCGAGGGTCCCGCGGGCGCTCATCGAGCGCACGAAGACGTCCATGTCACCGACCGTCGAGGCCATCCGGATGCGGTCGCCCAGCACCGCGCCGCCGGTAAACGGCGAGGAGGGGTCGATCGCGATGACGCCGACCGTCTCGCCGCGGTCGCGGTAGGTCTCCGCGAGTTTGTCGACCAGCGTTGACTTCCCCGCGCCGGGGCTGCCCGTGATGCCGATCACGTCGGCGTCGCCGGTGTGCGCGTACAGTTCGGAGACGAGGTCGCGGTAGCCCGGCGATCGGTTCTCGATCTTCGAGATGACTCGAGCCAGCGCGCGGTGTTTCCCCGCGAGCAGGTCCTCGAGCAACTCCTCGTCGGCGCTCATCGCTGGGGAGCGTTCTCGCGGACGAACTCGATGGTCTCCTCGATCGACGTGCCGGGACCGAAGACGGCCGAGACGCCCTCCGCCATCAGTTCCTCGCGGTCCTCTTCGGGGATGACTCCGCCGGCCAGGACGAGCGTGTCCTCCTTGGCGCCGTACTCCTCGAGTCCGTCCATGATCTTCGGAATGAGCGTGTCGTGGGCTCCCGAGAGGATGGAGATCCCCAGCACGTCGACGTCCTCCTGAACGGCCGCCTGGACGATCTCTTCGGGCGCCTTGTGCAGGCCGGAGTAGATGACCTCGAAGCCGGCGTCACGGAACGCCCGCGCGATGACGTGGGCCCCCCGATCGTGGCCGTCGAGACCGACTTTGGCGACGAGACATCGGATCGACTCCTGCTCCTGTTCGCTACTCATACCCACCCTTTCCCCGGCCGTCGCTTTGATTCTAACGGATATTCATGCTATTTGCGGCCAACACCGGTTGTGTCCCTCTCGAGTCGCAGGCGGGCGCCGGGGATACCGGCCGACGAACGTATCAAAAAAATGCACTGCGCAACTGAACCAAAGGCTAAAGAGCGAAACGACCTAACATTCCGGTAATGACTATCGTTCGTTTACTGCGGAGGGATCTCTCGTGGGCGTCGAAATAAAAGAGACCAGGGTGTCCGACGCCGAGTTCGAGGAGATGAAAGGGTTCGTCTTCGAGTATCTCGCGGCCAGCGTGGAGAAGGAAGAGGAGGGCGGCCGGATGCGCTGGTATCCCTGGCACTCCGCGGAGTACCGACACAACCACATCCTCAACGTGGTCGAACTCGCCACCGAGATTGCACACGAGGAAGGCGCCGACGTCGACGTCACCCGCGTCGCCGCGCTCTTTCACGACGTCGCAAAACTAGAGACCGATCAGGAGCTCCACGCCGAGGCCGGCGCGCGCGTCGCCCGGGAGTACCTCGAGTCCCGCGCGGACTATCCCGAGTCGTTCATCGAACAGGTCTGTCGGGCCATCGAACACCACTCCTACCAGGGCGATCTGACCGATCTCACGCTCGAGGCCCAGTGTCTCATCGAGGCCGACCTCCTCGACAAGGTCGGCGCCAACGGCACCGCCCTGATGCTGTTGCGGATGGGCTACGAGGCGCGCACCCACATGGACTGCGACGAGATGGTTGACCGCGTCTTGGAGCGCGGCTACGACGCCGCCTCCCGCGTCCAGAGCGACACCGCCGAGGGAATCGCCCACCGCCGACTGAAGCGCGTGAAGTGGTTCCGGGAGTGGCTCGAGGACGAAATCGCCGCGATGGGCGAGTAGCGCATCGGTCACATCCCGTTCGACCGGCCGAGGAATGCCCTTCTCGAGCGACCAGCCGCTGAATCGGCCGTTACAACGAACTCGACGTCACCTCGAGCGGCCAGCCCGCCGATACCTGACGAGAGTCGTTGATCGCTTTGCGAGGACCGTCCGCTCGAGAGCGACGCTATCGGATTCGTCCGGCAACTGAAACGCTTCGGCGGTCGATGGCTCGTCCGGCGAGTTCCGACGGACGAACGGAACGTTTCAGAGTTCAATCAGACCGGGTCGAGTCGGCCGTTGCGTTCATGGCAATGTAGTCTCGAATCGGTGGTAATGGAACGCGTTCGCCGAACCGGCCTCGTCGTGTGTTTCTGCCTAGCTATACTGATAGTCGGGCCGGTCGCCGGGGCCGCACAGCAGTCGGCGGCCGTCGCCGACGGATCGCCCGCCGCGAGTCAACCGAAGGTCGACGCCGACGGACAGCAGGCGACGGCCTGTTTCGACGCCGGAGGCACCGAGTTTGTCACCGGTTCCGCGGACGGAACGAACATCTGGGTCCGCCTCCACGCCGGGCCGCTTACCGGTTCCGGCTGGGCGATCGGCGCCGAACTGATCGGCTCGACCGGGGGGACCTCGATCGTCGAGGTCGTCGCCGGGATCCAGTTCGTCGGCGACGGCTTCCTCAATCTCCTCTCGAGTCCCGGGGAGTCGATCGAACTGATCAGCGGGTTCGACTTCCAGTTGCCGATGCTCGAGATGGCCTCGAGCGGACTCGGAGCCGACGAGGCCGCCGGGAGCGACGGCGGCGCCGAAAACGAGAGCGGAGACAGTGCCGCGAACGAGAGCGACGACGGGCAACGCGGTGACCAACGGGCCAGCGACAGCCCGTTCGAGATGATTCGGTGCTGAATTCTCAGACGACTCGAAGCGTCCCGATCGCCAGGAAGACCAGTCCGAACCCGACGAGGACGACGGCGCTCAACGCCGCGACGACGGGCGCGAAGGCGTCGACGCGGCGGCCGACCGCGTCCAGCGTCACCGGATAGACGACGATCCAGAGCCCGATCCCCGCGAAGAAGCCAGTCAACAGCACGGGAGAGCCGGTTTCAACGACCAGCGCCCCCTCGAGGGTCGACCCGGCGGCGGGGACGTGCGAGAGGACGTCGAGCGTTCCGGGCCGGAGCAGGCCGACGCCGACGGTGAGCCAGAAGCCGATCTGGTAGGGGTTGGTCAGCGAGAGCACGAACGTCTTGCGAAAGCCCGACGCCTCGTCACTCTCGCCGGCGTCGGTGAAGGAGGCGGTGTTTCTGGCCTCCGCGATCGCACCGACGGCGAAGTACAGCATCAGCAGTCCGCCGGCGAGGTAGAGCGCGGGTCGGGCGGCCGGATAGCGGTCGATCACCGCGACGGCGCCGGCTAGCGTCAGGACGAAGAACAGCGCGTCCGCGCTCATCGCGCCCAGCCCGGCTCGGAAGCCGGCGACCCAGCCGCGGATGACGCTCTCTTCGGCGATAATCGCGTTCATTGGGCCCGGTGGCGCGGCGAGCGCGAACCCGAAGACCACGCCCGCGAGTGCGGTGGTGATAACGCTCACAGTTCTCACTGAGAGTCGGCGACGTTGCGTGAAAAGCTCGCTGAATTCGAACTCCTCCGGATATCGGCCGCCCGAGGCGCGCACTCGAGACGACGGCTTTGATACCCGGGCCGACGAAGGGAAACCATGGTCGACGTGCTTTCGGACGACATCGATCGCTTCGTTCGTGCGGTCGGGCCGGAACCGGACGAAACGCTGCGCGAGATGGACGACTACGCCCGGCGCGAGGGGTTCCCCACTGTCGGGCCCGACGTCGGCGCCACCCTCCGCCTGCTCGCCCGGCTGACCGACGCCGAGCGGATCTTCGAGTTCGGCTCCGGTTACGGCTACTCGGCCTACTGGATGGCCGAAGCGCTCTCCAACGACGGCGAGATCGTCCTCACCGAGGTCGACGCGGACGAACTCGAGCTGGCCCGCGAGTACATGCGCGAGGGCGGCTACGACGACCTCGCGCGGTACGAACTGGGAGACGCGCTCGAGACGATCGACGACTACGACGGCCCGTTCGACATGGTCCTGATAGACTGCCAGAAACACCGCTACCGCGACGCGTTCGAGGCCGTCCGCGAGAAGGTGTCGCCCGGCGGCGTCGTCGTCGGGGACAACGCGATCACTGCGGGCCCGATGGACTTCGAACACCTGCTCGCGCTCGTCGAGGGCGAGGCCCCCGACGACGTCGACGAACACACGCGGGGGATCGCCGACTACCTCGAGCGCGTGACCGACGACCCCGACTTCGAAACCATCGCCCTGCCGCTGGGCGAGGGGATCGCGGTCAGTTATCGGCTCGAGTGACGGCGACTCGAGGAACGCGGAGGTCGGTTTCGCCGCTCGAGATCGATCCCCAAAGTCGGCCGGCGCTGGCGGCCGCTGTCCCACTCTAACCGTCAAACCGGCGTGCGGTGGCGCACGCCGGGCCGCGGTGAACGGTCAGTGAATCGCGGCCCGATATCGTGCGAGGGATGAGTGAAGGAATAGCGCGGGACCTTCGTTCCCGCGGACCATGCGAACGGGCGCGAAGCGCCCGTGAGCAGACGAAGTGACTGACCGAATCGGTTGGGGAGGGTGTGGAAATCCCCCTTGCCGCGATAGCAGCGTGCTTCATACACCGTCGAGGGGACAGATACTCGCCACGGCAGGAAGCATACCCGAATAGATCGAAGAAGCGGCGGGTTCTGATCAGGCAGCGGTACGTTCTACTCGAGTCTCGAGTACGCAAACCGAACGAAGACGGTGAAAAACGACCGGGAACCGTTACTGCGTCGAGTAGTCGGAGTCGCCCTCGAGGACCTGTTCCTCGGGCGAATCGGCGCTGGTGGTGGCGCCGTACTCGCGGAAGCCGAGGAACGTCGTCGCGGCGACGGCGGTCAGCAGCGTCGCCCACGTGACCGCGGTCAGCGAGTGGGCGATCGTCGCCCCGTTTCCAGGCACGGTCGCGCCGACGGTCTCGAGGCCGACGCCGTGGAGCGCGGCGATCGCGAGGAAGCCGAGCCAGAGGGCGAGCGCGAGATCGGCGAGCGTCCGTCGGGAGACGCGAGTTGCGTACCGGGCGACACAGTAGACGCCTGTGATGGCGACCGCCGTCGCCCCGATCGTCGGCATGAGCGCCTCGACGCTACCGGTTGCGATGCCAGCGATGGCAAAGCAGGCGAACGATACGGCCAGCAACAGCCGATCCGAACGGATTGAAGTCGGAATCACGTCGTGCACCGCTTTGCCGGGATGAATAGGCGGTCGGATATATAGCTGTTGGCTCGGTTCGTCGACCGCGACTCGCGCGACGGTTCAGTCGTCAGCGGCCGGCAGCGTCACCGAGAACGTCGAGCCCTCGCCGGGTTCGGACTCGACGCGGATCTCGCCGCCGTGGCGCTCGACGATCCGTTGACAGAGCGCCAGCCCGATGCCGGTCCCGTCGTGCTCCTCGCGACCGTGCAGGCGCTGGAAGATCTCGAAGACGCGGTCCGCGTCTTCGGGATCGATCCCGATCCCCTCGTCCGTGACCGACACCCGCCATCGGTCTCCCTTGCGTTCGGCCTCGAGGTGGATTCGCGGCGGCTCCGGCCCGCTGTACTCGATCGCGTTCGACAGCAGGTTCTGGAAGACCTGTCGCAACTGGCTCGGATCGCCGCGGACGCGGGGCAGCGAGTCGGCGGTGATCTCGGCGTCGGACTCCTCGATCTGCAGTTCGAGGTCCCGCCGGACCGCTTCGAGGGTCTCCTCGAGATCGACCGGTTCGAACGGGTCGCCCCGCGTCTCGACCCGGGAGTACGCGAGCAGGCCCTCGATCATCTCGCGCATGCGCTCGGCGCCGTCGACCGCGAAGTCGATGAACTCTCGCCCGTCCGCGTCGAGCTCGTCGGCGTACCGGTTCTCGATCAACTGCAGGTAGCTCGTCACCATCCGCAGGGGTTCCTGCAGATCGTGGCTCGCGGCGTAGGCGAACTGCTCCAGTCGCTCGTTGGACTCCTCGAGTTTGCGCTGGTACTCCGCGCGCTCGGTGACGTCCTGGACGACGAGCATCCCTGCCCGAACGTCGCCGGCCGTCCGGACGGGCAGGGTGTGTGCCGACAGTCGCCGACCGTAGTAGCTCACCTCGAAGGACCGTTCCTCGCCCGCGAGGGCGGCCCGGAAGTGGGGTTCGATCTCCGCGAGGATGTCGTCGGGGTAGCGGTCGTGGATCCGCTGTCCGATCGCGTTCTCCTGGTCGATCCCGAGCTGATCGACGAGTTGCCCCCCGGCGGCCGTGTACCGCAACTCGTCGTCGTACAGCGCGACGATCCCGTTCGGGAAGTTCTCCGCGAGGGTGCGGTAGCGCTGCTCGCTGGCCTCGAGTTTGCGCTGGCGCTCCCTCCGGTCGGTGATGTCGCGGACGACGCCGACCCGTTCGCGACCGTCGGTCGCCGCGAGCGTCGCCACCGACGCTTCGACCGGAACGCGCGAGCCGGATTTCGTCTCGAGTTCGGTCTCGATCGTCGGAATCTCGCGGTCGTCGGTCGCGACCGTCTGCGCTCGGTCCATGGCCGATTCGGTGACGACGGTCGAGGCGTGGGCCCCGAGCAGCTCCTCGCGGTCGTAGCCGGTCAGTTCGGCGTAGGTCTCGTTGACGGTCGTGAACCGCTCGTCCTCGTCTAAGACGTAGATGCCGTCCTCGACGGTCTCGACGATCGTCTCGTAGGTCGTCAGCTCGCGCTCGCGGGCCTTGCGCTCGCTGATATCGCGGAAGTAGATCGATAGCCCCGTCTCGGAGGGGTAGACCTGCACCTGCGCCCAGATGCCGAGGGGCCTGGAGCGGCGTTCGAACGAGAGCGACTGCTGCGTCTCGAGGGCTTCGCGATACCGGTCTTCGAGGTCCGAACCGACCGCCTCGGGGAAGACGTCCCACAGCACGGTCCCGAGCAGTTCCGCGCGAGAGCGGCCCAGCAGTTCCTCGGCCGTCTCGTTGACGTGGGTGAACCGGAACTCGTCGTCGAGCGCGTAGAAGCCGTCCGAGACGCGACCGAGGATCTCGCTCAGTTCGGTCTCGAGCTCGCTCTTGCGCCGCTGGAGGCGCTGCTTCTGGACTTTCAGTTCAGTGATCTCCTCTCCGACCGAGACGACTCGCTCGAGCGCCCCGTCGGCGTCGAAGACGGGCGCGGCGTTCAGCGAGAACCATCGCCGTTCCCCGTCCGGTCCCTCGAGGACGATCTCCTGGTTGAACATCGGCTCGCCGGTCGCCCGCACCCGCGCCGCCGGCGACTCGTCGGAAGCGACGGTCTCGTCGACGTCGCGGACGTCCCGACCGCCGATCGTCGCCGCGTCGATCGGACTGCCGTCGGCCGCGCCGAGGGTCTCCCGCGCGCGCTGGTTCGCCCGCACGAGTTCGCCGTCGGCGTTCCGGACCGAGATGGCGACCGGTGCCGTCTGGAAGAGCTGTTCTGTCTGGGCGCGTTCGCGCTCGAGGGAGCGCTCGTGGCGAAGACGATCGAAGATCGCCTCGAGGCTCGAGGCGACGACCTTCGCCAGCGAGAGGTCGGCGTCGTCGAAGGCGTCGCGCCGCTCGGAGCCGATGATGACGACGCCGTGGTCGCCGATCGGGAGACAGATCTCGCTCCGGATGGGCGTCTCCGGGTTGTAGACGTCCGGATCAGCGGTGACGTCGTCGTCGATCTCCGCCCGTCCGCTGTCGAAGACCCGCCAAGCGATCCCCTCGCCCTCCGCGAACGTCGGAATCTCGCCGATCGCCGCCGCGGCCGGCTCCGACCAGGCGACCGGTCGGAGTTCCCGCGCGTCCGGGTCGTGGAGGAAGACGCCGTTGATCTCGAGGCCGAGGATGTCGACGAGCTGTTCGGTGGCGCGCTCGGCGACCGCCTCGCGACTGTCGCTCGCCAGCCACTCGCGGACGGCCTCGTTCAGCCGGCGTAACTGGTAGGCTCGGCGGTGCTGGTCGGTGACGTCGTAGTAGAGTTCGATCCGCCCGCCGGCGTAGGGCCCGGACTCGATCGGCCGGCCCCGGAACTCGAGCCAGCGTTCCGCGCGATCCCCGGCGGCGGTCACGTGACACTCGGAGCGTTCGGCGGCCGCCCCGTCGTCGGTCGCGGTGACGGCGTCGCGAAACGCCGCCGGGTCGGCGACGCGATCCCCGAGCGTCTCGTCGATGACGCTCTCTCTGTTCCGACCGAGCACGGTCTCGCGGTCGATGCCGAAGTATCGCTCTGCCGCCGCGTTGAGCCACGCGACCTCGGTGGCCTCGTCGAACACGAAGACGCCGACCGCGGCATCCTCGAAAACCGTTGCGGCCGCTTCGGTCGGCGTTTCCGTCGGTCGAGCGGTCTCGCGGTCGGGCTCGGAGTCGACTCTCTCGCGGTCGGCGTCGGATCCGGCTCCTCCGCTGCTGGTGTCAGACTCGGAACGCTCGCGGACGACGCCGATCGAACCGCGGAACTCGCCGTCGACCCGAACCGGCGCGAGTCGAAGCCGGTAGGGTACTGCCGTCCCGTCGGCGGTCCGAAGCGCGCACTCGAGGGTCGTGACGGATTCCGGACCCCGACGCGCGTCGGCATCGTCTCGCCGCTCGAGGTCGGCGCGGTCCTTCCCTTCGGCCTCGGAGTGAGTCTGCCTCGCGGCGTCGAGTTGCGCCGCCTCGTCCGTCGACAGCAGCGTCGAGACGTGTTCGCCGAGCAGCGCCTCGCGGTCGCAGCCCGCCGTCGACAGCAACGTCTCGTCGACCGCGACGAACCGATCGTCGGCGTCCAGCCGGAAGACCCCGTCGTCGACTACGTCGACGAGCGCTCGCGTACACTGGCGGGCCGTGCGGTCGTCGCCGACCGCCCAGTCCGTCGCGTTCGCCGACTCCGATCGTTCGCTCATTGCTCTTACCAGCGCTCCCGACAGCATAAGTTCAGCGTCAGCCGTAGAGACGTGCGAGTCGGAGACACGGCTCCCGTCCATCGAGCGCGACACGCTCCGCCGCGACCGACGCCGACCCGGTCGTGACGGGCGATGACGTCGCCGGAGACGGTCGGGCGTCCGTCGGCCGAGTCGACCGCGTTACTCGTCTCCGCCGTCCGCGAGAACGCGTTCCTCGGGCGACGGTCCTCCGGGATGGACGCCGTAGCTGGCGAAGCCGTACAGCACCGTCACGGCTACCGCACAGCAGACGACCGCGCCCGAGATCGACTCGAGGACGAGCGGGACCGGCGGGACGGCGAGCGCGTCGCTGACGGCCGCCGCCGAATCGCTCGCGGGGGCCGCGACCAGCGCGTAGGGCAGAAACGCGACGAACGCGACGACCCACCAGCGCTTCGCCGCCAGTCGGAGTCGATCGACGCCGTAGTCGCGGACGAAGTTCGCGACGCCGGCGACGCCGAGCGTCATCAGAAGCAGGGAGGGGAGCAACCGGTGCGGCGAGTCCAACCCGGTATTACTCGCGACGCCGACGGCCACGAGCGCGACGGAGCCGACGAGTACCGGGCGGAGGGGTGACGTGAACGGGCGGTTCATGGCTGCAAATCGGTAGCGAGCCGTTGTACAAAACGTTCTCGAACTCGGCTCGCTCGACGACGGGGGACGTGACCACGGCACGGTCGCGGTCGACAACAAAGAACGTATTACCGGTGTCGACGAGACGAAGGTAAGAACGAATGCGGTCCACAATTCGATCGACCCCGGAGGGCGA
The DNA here is from genome assembly GCF_000025325.1 of Haloterrigena turkmenica DSM 5511. Taxonomy (NCBI): domain Archaea; kingdom Methanobacteriati; phylum Methanobacteriota; class Halobacteria; order Halobacteriales; family Natrialbaceae; genus Haloterrigena; species Haloterrigena turkmenica. The sequence goes on from NC_013743.1 coordinate 928,759, forward strand.
TTCGTGCAGTTCGTAAAACGACTCTGGAAACGACACGTACGGGAACGGCCGGACGAGTATCAGGCGTACGTGTCCCTCCCGACGAGCGACGACGACCCGTCGTTCGGGGAGGTCCACGACTGTATCGAACGCCTGGAACACGTCTTCGAAGGCCGCCTCGACGTGTACGCGCGAGTGCGACGGCTCGCGGTCGTTTCCGACCCCGTCTCGGCCGACCGGTTCGACGCCGACGCGTTCGAGGCCGCCCTCGAGTCCCTCGAGGACTGTTACGAGACGCGCTCGCTCGCGCGAGTCGAGAAGTGGCGGCCGTCCGACGACGGCGTCGTCAAGTCCTACGTCGTCGTCCCGGTCAAGCCGCTGTTTCCTCGCGATCGAACGGCCGACGAGCCGCGGGTCGAGTCGGTCGTCGAGTGACGGCGGTCGGCGCGGCGGACGGTGATCGTCGCGCGACGATCAGTCGTCGTCGGTCGGGCCAGGTTCGGAGCCGGTGTCCCGGTCGGAGCGGCGGGACCGGCCGCTGGCAGACCGGTCGCTTCCGGTCGAGCGGCCGCCGCCCGACGCTTCTTCGTCGGGCGTGACGCTGGCGGTGCGGCCCATCCAGTTGCCGATGTTCTCGGCGACGTAGTCCTTGCCGCCCCAGCCGAAGGCGACGCCGGCGCCGATGGCGACCGCCGCGGCGAGGCCCCACGCGAGCGCTCGCGCGAAGACGTAGAGGATGCTGACGTCGATCCCCATCGTGTCGAGGCCGATGACGATGGCGGTGAAGTAGAGGAACATGCGGGCGCCGTTGGCGAACCAGTTCCCGTAGACCGTCTCGGCCGCCGCTCGCGTCCGCTCGATGATGTCACCGACGAAGTCGGCGACGACGAAGCCGATGACGATGACGAGCAGTCCGGCGATAAAGGCCGGCAGGTACGAGACGGCCGTCGAGATCCACTCCGACAGCAACTGGATCGCGAGGGCGTTGGCGGCCGCGAGGATGGCCAGCGAGTAGACGAACCACTTCGCGAGCGATCCGAACGCGCTGGAGACGGCCCGCTCTGTTCCGCCGAGGATGCGTCCCAGCGGCGTCTCGAGGACCATCCTGTCGAGTTCGATTCCGTCGGCGAGACTTCGGACGGCTCGCGCGGCGACGCGGCCGATAATCCACCCGATGAAGAGGATTACCAGCGCGCCGACCAGCCGCGGGAGGAACGTGACGAGTTCCGCGATCGGGTCCTGTAACCAGTCGGGAACCGGTCCTTGCTGGGCGAGTTGCGGTTGAACCATACACTGGAGCGTGGTCCCCACGGCGTTTCGTAATTGTGTCCCTATCGAACTGTAATGAAACCAACCCTTTCGACTCGGCGATTGAACATCGATCGAAGTGTCTGTTATCCCGAATTGCGCGTCGAACGGACGGTGGCGGGTCGATAGTGGTTTCGAGCCGCGACGACGCGGACACCACCGGCAACGACGCAGTAGTCGTCCCGCCGTCGTGCGATAATGTGGGTTTGGCGTTCCCGTCGCCGACCCGCCGACAGATTACGCGACGGGACCGTCGAATTCGGAGCCGAATCCCGAACGGTAACTACCGAGTTTCACGCATGACTGTTCCCGGGAGTGGCCGGGCGCCGAGACGGAACTCGAGGTCGGTTCGAACCGCGATGCGTCGCAATTCGTCGGCCAGTTCAGATCAGCCGGCCGCGATTGCTCGGCCGGCGGACGTTTCGACGTCCGGCGTACCCACCGGACGTAATAATGGATTAGCAACGACAGCGATCCGCCTCGGCCGTGACGGCCGAGCGCGGGCGTGGAATCGGCGCCGATTCCGGCTGAAACCGTCTCCGTGGCGTTCACACCGCGCTAGCCGCGGTGTTCCGACCGCGGCTCGAGGTGGGGTTCCGGCATGAGCTCCTCGAACGGTCGGTCGTCGAGCCACTCGAGCAACGCCACCAGTTGGTCCGTCGCGGCCTCGAACAGTTCTTCGCCGATCTCGGGGGTCGCGTCGGTCTGGTCGCCGAAGATGCCGTTGGGGCTGTTCTCGATGCAGTCGTAGAACGTGGTCGCGCCGTGAACCCGTTCGGCGTCGTAGTCGAAGACCGCGCCGCCGTCGCGGGCCTCCTCGAGGCGGTCCGCGTGGACGAGTTCGTTCGCGATATGCATGATCATCGCCGTCTCCTTGGGGCCGCCGTGGGGGCCGGGGGTCTCGAAGACCTCCTCGATCAGTTCGGGGATGGACTCGTCCCACATCCACTCGATGGCGTAGGCGGTGCCGTCGTCGTGGAGCCGCCGGCCGACCTCCCGGAGATGAGCTACGTTGCCGCCGTGGGCGTTGACGTAGACGATGCGATCGATGCCGTGGTAGGTGAGGTTTCGCGAGAGGCTCTCGACGTAGTCCCGGAAAACGGGCGCCTCGACCCACATCGTCCCGGGGAACTGCCGGTGGTGGGAGCTGACGCCGATCGGGATCGGCGGCGTACAGAGGTAGCCGGTTCGATCGGTCGCTTCGCGGGCCAGCGCCTCCGCGATCATGTGATCGGTTCCTTCGGGGAGGTGCGGGCCGTGCTGCTCGGTCGAGCCCAGCGGGACGACCGCGAGCGACTCGTCCGCGACGTAGTCGCCGAGTTCCGGCCAACTCCGGTTGGCGAGGTACATAGTCGACGCTCCCTGCGGAGCCGGAAAAGGGTGGGTGCCGCGGAACCCGTCGCCGCCGTCGGTTCGACCCCGCTCGCGCCGCCGGACCGACGGCGTTGCTATTTGATTCCCTTCAAAACGGGCATTTATGATAACTCTTAATAGAACACACTGACCGAATTATTATATGGCAGTCGTTAGCGTCTCGATGCCGGACGAACTCCTCGAGCGACTCGATCAGTTCGCGGACGAACACGGTTACACCGGCCGGAGCGAGGTCGTCCGCGAGGCCTCGCGGAACCTGCTCGGCGAGTTCGAGGACACCCGTCTCGAGGAGCGCGATCTGATGGGGATCGTCACCGTCCTCTTCGACTACGAAACGACCAGCGTCGAGGAACAGATGATGCATCTGCGCCACGAACACGAGGACCTCGTCGCCTCGAACTTCCACAGCCACGTCGGCGACCACTACTGTATGGAACTGTTCGTCCTCGAGGGCCAACTCGAGGATATCTCGACGTTCGTCGGAAAGATCCGCGCGACCAAGGACGCGCTGACGGTCGACTACTCGGTAATTCCCGTCGACGATTTCGATCCGTTCGCACAGGGCAACTGACACCTCTGTTCCGGCCGAACGACTAGTTTTACTGCACGCCAGTCGAACACACGGATATGACCTACCGGAAGGTGAACTACGAGGATGTCGAGCAGGTTTCGAGCGCGATGCACTTCCTGTCGGATCCGCTAGAGACCGAGCAGGTGGGGGTGACGGTCGCCCGCTGCGATCCCGGCTGGAACAGCAAGCCGCACGATCACACTGAGAACGGTCACGAGGAGGTCTACGTGCTGATCGAGGGGGAAGCGACAGTCATTATCGACGACGAGCCGGTCGCGATGGAGACCGGCGACGCGCTGTGGATCCCCCCGTCGTCGACCCGCCAGATCCGCAACGGGGATGCGGAGAGCGCGTTCGTGCTCGTTAGCGCCCCGAGTATCGCTGAGGAAGACGGCGACGGCGGGGAGTGGTCGCTCTCGGGCTTTGCCGGTTGAGGTCGCGGCGCCGGCTCGATCGAACCGCGCCCCGCGGGGGTGTCGCGATCGATCGGAATCGGCCGACGAATCGAGAGACAGCGGGACGGTTTTGTGCCTCGCCGTGGTTTCGACGTCCAGGTGACCGCCGATCTACTCGAAACACCACGCCGCCATCTCGCTCGTCGTCGCCGGCGTTCTCGCCGCCGTACTGTCGCCGATCAGCGTGCTGGGTGTCGAACTCCCCACTATCGCGGTCGTCGCCTACGGCACCGCCGCCGGCGTGCTCATCGACGTCGATCACTTGCTCATCGCGCGGATCAAGACCGGGAGCTGGGACGCCGTCAGGTTCTGTCTCACGAATCCGATCGCGGCCGTCGCCGACCAGGGTCAGATCTTCGAGCACGGCGACGTCGGCGTCCTCTCGCGGCTGTTGAGCCACCTCCTCATCATCGGCACCGTCGTCCCGCTGCTGGCGCTCGCGAGTCGCTCGCTCGCGATCGTGACCGGCGTCGTCCTCTACGTCCACGTGGTCTGTGACGTGGTGTGGGACCGCTGGCGACTCGAGGACCACGCGGCCAACTCGGCCTCGATCAACGAACTCGTTCGGGAGCTTCGATAGCAGCGTCGGCACTCGGCTACCGTCCGTACCGTCTGAGCGACGCCGCCAGTGACGCGACGTCTCGCAGCGAACGCAGTGAACGGCGACCCGACTCCGTCGCTGCCGCGGTTCAGTTGCGCCGTCGGAACTACGGGTTCGCCTCGCTCTCGGTGCCGTCGTCTGCATCGCCGTCGTTCGTCTCGTTCCCGTCGGAGCCACCGGTATCGCCGTCCTTCTCCTCGGCGTCGCCACGGCCGTCGGCGTCCTCGTCGCTATCGTCGGATTCGTCGTCGACTTCTTCGACGTCGATGTCTTCGCCCGCGACGCCGCTTTCCGAGATAACGGGTTTCAGGTTGTAGCCGCCGTTTCCTTTCTTGACTACGTTGATGTCGAACACGAACTCGAGGGGCTCGTCCTCGCGAACCTCGAAGGAGTGGACGATCTGGAGTTTCTCGCTGGGTACCTTCACGGGCACCGTCTCGCCGTCGACGACGCCCTCGACGTCCGCGACGTGGAGTTCGATCTTCTCGTAGCTCCCCGCCGAGAGGCCGCCCTCGAAGACCGAGATCGCTTTGTCGCCGACGACCTGCGTCAGGTCGACCGTCGCGCCCTCGAGGTCGAGCCAGTAGAATCCGCGGCGTCGCTCGACGTCGGTCTCGCTCGAGTCAGAATCGTCGCTCGCGTCGGATTCATCACCGTTTGCGTCCGATCCGCCGTCGTTTGCATCCGATTCATCGTCGGATCCGTCGGCCGTCGATGCATCGTCGTCACCGTCGTCGGACGATCCCTCCTCGGCCCCGTCGTTGGCCGTTTCCTCGCCGTCGGCTTCGGCGTCTTCGCCATCGGTCTCGGACTCGGTATCCTCGCCGTCGTTCGCGTCCTCGCCCCCGCCGTCGAAGATGCGGGCGCTGTCGAAGGAAACGTCGAGTCGATCGAAGTCGCCGATGTCGGCGGGTCTGTCGCTGACGAGTAGCCGGAAGTTCGCCCCGTCGGCGGTCGTCGATCCGTCGGTTTCCTCCTCGTCCGGCGCGTCGCTCGAGTCGTCGGACGTCGTATCGCCGGCACAGCCGGCCAGCATCGTCGCGCCGACGGTCCCGCCGGCGGCGATGAACGTCCGGCGGTCGATATCGGGGTCGAAGGTCTCGTCGTCTCGATCGTCGTTCGCTCGCTCGGTCGTCATACGCTGCCCGTCGAATGCGGGTTGCTAAAAGGGTGACAGTCGTTCTGAACGGACAGAACGGTTCACGATCGTTTCCGACGGCGACCACCGGCAGGGAGAGAACCCGACAGAACGGTTGAGCGCTCCGCAGGACGCCGTTTCGACGGGCGGCGATTCGTCGTCGCCCGAGAGCGGTATCGAACGGCGACGCCGACGGGTCGGACCGCCCCGCCGCCGGCCGATCCGTGGCTTGCAACGGATCACCGCACCTATATTTATCGCGCCGCCCTGTGACGGAACATGGAACTGCTCGACGACAGCATCGTCCCGGAGCACGCCCGCGACGTCAAGGCCGAAGCGCGGGAGTTCGCGCGCGAACACATCGAACCGAACGCTCAGGAGTACTACCAGGCCGGCGAGTATCCAGAGGAGATCCTCGAGGCGGGTCAGGAGGCGAACCTCGTCGCTCAGGACATCCCCGAGGAGTGGGGCGGTCGAGGGTTCGATCTCCCGCAGCTGCTGGCGCTGACTGAGGAGTTCTACCGCGCCGACGCGGGGATCGCGCTGACCCTCCAGTTGGCGAGTTTCGGCTGCAAGATGACGGTCACCTACGGCACCGACGACCAGTGCGAGCGGTTCATCCAACCGGTCGCCGAGGGCGAGCAGCGCTCGGGACTGGCGGTCTCCGAACCCGACACCGGCAGCGACCTCGCGGGGATGGAGACCACCGCGGAGAAGGACGGCGACGAGTACGTCCTCAACGGGGAGAAGTACTGGATCGGCAACGGTGTCGAGGCCGACTGGATCACCCTCTACGCGCGAACGGGCGACGACGAGTCGAACCCGTACGGAAACTACTCGCTGTTTATCGTCCCGACCGACACCGACGGCTACGAGGCCGAACACATCCCCGAGAAGATGGCCATGCGCGCCTCGAAGCAGGCCCACATCGAACTCGAGGACTGCCGGATCCCCGCGGAGAACCTGATCGGCGAGGAGGGCGAGGGGTTCTGGATGCTCGCAGACTTCTTCAACCACGGTCGGATCGCCGTCTCCGGCCACGGACTCGGCCTCGCGGCGGCGGCCATCGAGTCCACCTGGGAGTTCGTCCACGACCGCGAGCAGTTCGGGCAGACGATCAGCGACTTCCAAGCGGTCCAGCACGGCCTCGCCGACATGCTGCTCGAGTTCGAGAGCGCACGGTCGCTCGCCTGGCGGGCCTGTGAGAAGGTACAGAACGGGGAGAACGAGGGCTACTGGGCGGCGGTGTCGAAGACCAAGACGACCGAGACCGCGACCGAGGTCGCCGAACAGGGGATGCAGTTCCACGGCGGTCGGTCGGTTCTGGACGAACGGCGGATCGCCCGCGTCTACCGCGACGTCCGCATTCCGGTCATCTACGAGGGGTCGAACGAAATTCAGCGCAACCTGATCTACGGACAGGCGCCATGACGCCGGCTCGGCGGTGACCCTCGCCTCCGGCGACCGTCGGCGCGTCGATCGGTCGATGCGTCCGCGAACGCGTCCGAAACCGATCGATGGTACGATAACGTGACGAACACGTCGAAAGAACAATCCGTTTCGCCGCGTTAGCCAGTGGTATCGACGACCGATAGTGACTCCGTGTGAGAAAGAGTGACCGAGTGACATGAGTCGGCCACGCGTCCTCTGTGTCAGCAGCGATCGATCCACGCGTGCGTCCGTCACGCTCGCGTTGACCGACGCGCCGGTCAACGTCGTCATCGCCCAACAGACGGACGAAGCCGTCGATCGACTCGAGCGGGGATCGATCGACGCCGTCGTCATCGACGCGAGCACGGTCGCGAACGTGCCCCGTCTGGTCGACGCCGTCGAATCGGAGGCGCCGTCGACGCCGACGTTCGTCCACTGGGGCGACGACGAGAGCGACGCGTCCGTCGCCGTCTTGAGCGAGGTGGTCGCTCGGACCGACGAGACCGACCGGCCCGATCGCCTCGCCGAGACGATCACCGAACGCGTCGGCGCCGACTCGCGAACCGCGCCCGACGACCTCGAGACGGCCGAGACCGCCTCCGAAACGGGCGGCGACCTCGCGTCGCTTCCCGACGACATCGCGGCGATCGTCTCCGCGGTCAGGCGGCGGCTGGTCGACGTCACCTCCCCCGTCGACGTCGAGCGAATCCTCCGCGAGGAGTTCACGGCGACCGCCCGCTACGCGTTCGCCTGGGTCGGCGAGTACGATCAGGGCGAAGGGGAGATCGTCCCCTGGCTGACCGATCCCGACAGCATGGAGTGGCCGATGCAACGCACCTTCGGGATCGGCGACGGCGACCAGCCGCTTCTCGAGCGAGCGATCCGAACGGACGAGTTCCAGAGCCACCAGCACGTCGCCGAGCGGCGCGGCGCGGTTCCGTTCGGCGAGCACGCCGTCGATCGCGGCGTCCGCGCCGCCGCCGTCGCCCCCCTCGCCTCGGGCGACGAGCGGTACGGGGTGTTCGTCGTCTACGCGCTCGAGACGCTCTCGGAGGCCGAACGGACGGGAATCGAGATGGTCGCCGAGACGGCCTCCCACGTCCTCGAGACGATCGCGATTCGGGGCCAGCTCGAACAACAGGAGCGGGCGCTCCAGCGGTACGAACGACTCGTCGAGACGGCCGGCGACGGGATGTACGTCTTCGACGAGCAGGGTCACTTCATGACCGTTAACGACGCGCTGACGGAGATGACCGGCTACAGCCGCGAGGGGCTACTCGGCGAGCACGCCTCGATCGTCTTCGACGAGGCCGACGTCGAGGCCGGCCGAGAGATGATCCGCTCGCTGCTCTCCAGCGGCGACAGTACGGACACGGTCGAACTCACTCTCGAGACGAAAGCCGGCGAGCGAATTCCTTGCGAGGCCCAGATCGCCGTCCTCGTCCGCGACGAGGAGTTCGTGGGCTCGGTCGGCGTCGTCCGCGATATCACCGAACGAAAGCGCAGCGAGCGAAAACTCCGCGAGCAGAACGAGCGGCTGGACGCCTTCGCGCGGATCGTCAGTCACGACCTGCGCAATCCGCTCGGCGTCGCACAGGGCTATCTCGACTTGCTCGAGGAGACCGAGTCGCTCGAGTACGCCGACAACATTAGTGACGGACTCGACCGGATGGAGGCGATCATCGAGGACGTTCTGGCAATTGCGCGCGACGGGGAGTGGGCGAGCGATCACGAACCCGTCGACCTCGAGTCGGTCGCTGACGACGCCTGGGAGTACGTCTCGACGGCCGACGCGACGCTTTCGGTCGCGGAGACGACAGCGATCGAGGCCGACCGGTCGCGGCTGCTGCGCTTACTCGAGAACCTCTTCCGGAATTCGATCGAGCACGGCGGCGGGGACGTCGCCGTTCGCGTCGGCACTCTCGAGTCCGAGGGCGGCGCCGGTTGCGGGTTTTTCGTCGCGGACGACGGGACGGGGTTACCCGAGGAAATCAGCGACGACCTGTTCGATCCGTCGGTCTCGACGTCCGCCGATGGGCTCGGGATCGGGCTCTGGGTCGTCAGAGAAGTCGCTACTGGACACGGCTGGTCGATTACCACGACCGAAAGCGTCGACGGGGGGCTCGGTTCGAGTTCGAGTTCGACGAAGGCGATTAGTGCTCCGACTGCAGGTCCTGAAACGCACCGACGAAGTCGTCGTGGGACGACATTCCGGAGACGGTCTCGTCGACGCGGGCCTCGAGTTCCGCGACGCGGTCACAGAGGTCCTGATACTCCTCGTTGTTCGCGAGTTCCCGATCGGCCTTCTCGGATTCCAGCAGCGCCTTCTTCGAGACGAGCGCGTAGTACTCCTGGATGTCCGATTCGTACTCCGTTCGGTCGGCGACGTCGTCGACGATCTCGATCAGTTCGTCCTTCGAGACCGGTTTGACGAGGTAATCGTCGAATCCCATTTCGATGATATCGAAGTCGGGATCGACTGCCGTCACCATCACCACCCGGGACTCGTAGCCGGCGTCCCTGATTCGCTCGAGCACCTCGTCGCCCGAAAGACCCGGCATTCGGCGGTCCAACAGGACGACTTCGACGGAGTCGGACATCTTCTCGAGGGCCTCTTCGCCGTCGTAGGCCGTGTCGACGGTCCACTCGCTCTGGAGCCACGCGGCGAACAGATCCGCGAGGCGCGCCTCGTCGTCGACGACGAGGATCTCGAGACCGTCACTCATCGGGAGCCCCCTCCGTTCTCTGCATCGTTACAGCCACGGATCACCAATGGTACCTCTTCGTGATAAATCTCGCGACCAGATGTCAGAATTTGGACTGGTTGGCAGATCAACTACCACCTCTTTCGTTCGTATATATGCTGATCGATACGGGGATCTCTTCCCTAAAACTTAGAAAAATAAACAATTATGGTCGGACGGGGCGGACATCACACTGATATGAGGACGGTGGAACTCGTCCGCGATCGGCTTACTTCCCTTCGAACTCCGGCTCTTCGTCTTCCATGAAGGCCGTGATTCCCTCCATGAGGTCGTCGGTCGCCATCAGCTGGCCGAACGCGGAGGCTTCGTACTCGAGACCGGCGTCGGTGTCGTCGCGGCCGGCGAGCATCGCTCGCTTGGCGAATTTCTGGGCGATCGGCGGGCCGCCCGCGAGGTCGGTCGCCAACTCGAGCGCGCGCTCGGTGAGGTCGTCGTTGTCGACGACCTCGTTGACGAAGCCGTAGTCGGCCATCGTCTCCGCGTCGAACCGCTCGGCGGTGAGGATGATCTCCTTCGCACGGCCTTCGCCGACGATGTGTTTGAGCCGCTGCGTGCCGCCCCAGCCGGGGATGAGGCCGAGGTTCAGTTCGGGCTGGCCGAACTCGGAGCGCTCGCTGGCGACACGGAGGTCTGCGCAAGTGGCCAGCTCCATCCCGCCGCCGAGACAGAAGCCGTCGATTCCGGCCACGACGGGCATCTCGCAGGACTCGAGTTTTCCGAACGCTTCCTGCCCGGCCTTCGAGAGTTCGGTGATCTCGAGCGGGTCGGCGCCGCTGCCGGCCATGCTCTGGACGTCAGCGCCCGCGGAGAAGGCCTGCTCACCCTCGCCGGTGAGCAGAATCGAGCGAACCTCGTCGTCGTCCTCGAGGAGGTCGACGGCCTCGGAAAGTTCCTCGAGCAGGTCGTCGCTGATCGTGTTCATCCGGTGGGGCCGATCGATGACGACGTGACCGACGTGGTCGCCGGGGTACTCGATTCGAATCGTCTCGAACTCCGTCGCCTCGTCGCCGCCGTCCTGCTCGTAGAACCCGCCCGCTTCGGTGCGCTCCTCGAGGTAGTCGGCGGGCTCGTAGCGCGCGTGGCCGGTCTCCTCGTAGGCCTCCTCGAGCGCCTCGAGGACGTTCTCGATCCCGAACTCGTCGGCCATCTTGACGGGGCCGTCGGGGAAGCCGGCGCCGAGTTTGGTCGCCTCATCGATCGATTCGGGCGGCGCGACGTCGTTGCCGATCAGTTTGGCGGACTCGTTTGCCAGCGTCGCGATCAGTCGCTTCTCGACGAGCTCGGACTGCTCGTCGGTCGGGATCTGGGCGCCCTCGCCGTCCTCGTAGTCGTAGAACCCCTTGCCGGTCTTCTTGCCGAGTTCCTCGTCCTCGACCTTCTGTTCGAAGAGCGGACTCGGCTCGTAGGCCTCGCCGAGCACCTCGTGCATGTAATCGAGCACGTGATAGCCGACGTCGATGCCGGTGAGGTCGGCGAGTTCGAAGCTCCCCATCGGCAGCCCCATCCCGTACTTGGTCGTCGAGTCGACCTCGGCGATGGTCGCCTCGTCGTCGTGGACGAGCCAGCAGGCCTCGTTCATCAGGGGAACGAGCACGCGGTTCACGATGAAGCCGGGCGAGTCCTTGTGGACGCGCACGGGCGTCTTACCGACGTCCTCGGCCAGCGCCTCGATCGTCTCGAGAGTCTCCTCGCTGCTCTCCGCGCCCGAGATGACCTCGACGAGGTCCATGCGAACCGGCGGGTTGAAGAAGTGCATCCCGCAGAACCGCTCGGGACGCTCGGTGAACTCAGCGAGGTTCGTGATCGAGAGACTCGAGGTGTTCGTCGCGAAGATGGCGTCGTCGTCGGCGACCTCCTCGAGTTCGGTGTAGACGTCCTTCTTGATCTCCATCTGCTCGGGGACGGCCTCGATGACGACGTCGGCGTCGCCGCAGGCCTCCGCCATGTCGACGAGCGGGGTAACGCGCTCGAGGGCGGCGTCGGCCTCCTCCTCGGTGAGCTGGTCGTTCTCGGCGAGCTTGTTCAGTGACCACTCGATCTGCTCGTAGCCGTTCTGGACGAATTCGTCTTTGATGTCCCGCATGTTCACGTCGTAGCCCGCCATCGCGACGACCTCCGCGATGCCGTGGCCCATATTCCCTGCGCCGAGAACTGCGACAGTGTTGATATCTTCCAGCTCCATGGTCACAGTTGCAATGTGCACGTGTTTGAACGTTTCCCTCATTCGCACGGGAAACTATAGTTCAGTTCATTACAGGTTACAAACCTCTTTATCGGTGGACGTTGGAACACAGTCACATGGAATTCGGGCTCTCAGAAGAACAGGAACAGATTCGCGACGAAGTCGCGAAGTTCGCGGAGAACGAAATCGTTCCCCACGCCGAGGAGTACGACACCGAGGAGAAGTTCCCCCACGACATCGTCGACGAGGCCGCCGAGATGGGGCTGGTCGGCGCCTCGATTCCGATCGAGTACGGCGGCGCCGGCTACTCGACCCTCGAGTCGGCGATCATCGCCGAGGAGCTGTTCTCCTACGACCCCGGCATCGCGCTCTCGATCCTCGCGTGTTCGTTCGGGACCGAAGCCATCCGGGAGTTCGGCGACGAAGACCAGAAGGAGCGCTTCTTAGAGCCCGTCGCACGCGGCGAGAAGATCTCAGGGGCCGCCATCTCGGAACCGGACACCGGCTCGGACGTCTCCTCGGTCTCGACGCGCGCCGAGAAGGACGGCGACGAGTGGGTGATCAACGGCAACAAGATGTGGATCACCAACGGCACCGTCGGCGACTTCTTCGTCATGCTCTGTAAGACCGACCCCGACGCCGAGGGTCGCTACGACGGCTTCAGCCAGATCGTCGTCGAGGCCGACCGCGACGGCTTCGAATCCGAGAAGATCACCGGCAAACTCGGTATTCGCGCCTCCGACACCGCCGAACTCATCCTCGACGACGTCCGCGTCCCCGAGGAGAACCTCATCGGCGACCAGGGCGCCGCCTTCCTCCAGCAGATGCAGTTCTTCGACGCCACCCGAACCGGCGTCGCCGCACAGGGCGTCGGCATCGCGAAGGGCGCGCTGCGGGCCGCACTCGAGTACGCCCAGGACCGCGAGCAGTTCGGCCAGCCGATCAGCGAGTTCCAGGCCATTCAGCACAAACTCGCCGACATGGCGACCAAGACCGAGGCCGCGCGCAACCTGACCTACAAGGCCGCCTGGAACGTCGACCAGGGCAACGACATCACGAAACTCGCCTCGATGGCTAAGGAGTACTCCTCGCGGATCGCCGTCGACGTCGCCAACGAGGCCGTCCAGATCCACGGCGGCTCCGGCTACGTCAACGACTTCCCCGTCGAGCGCTTCTACCGCGACTCGAAGATCACCCAGATCTACGAGGGCACGAGCGAGATCCAGAAGAACGTGATCGCGCGCGAACTGCTCGGAAAAGGCTTCTAAGAACGAAGTTTCGCTCACGAAATTTTACCGAGGGCGCGGCCTGCCGCGCCCTCGGTAAAATTTCGATTAAAAGCACTCCTCCTTCCTCTTCGCTCGTTTCACTCGCTCCGAGTCAGTCGTCGGCCCGAGCGCGAAGCGCTCGGTGAACGGCGTCACTCGGGTTCTTCGAACCACTCGCTCGCCGATGCGAGGACGGTATTCGCATAGGTCTCGAGTCAACTATCGCTATCCGAGTCGGTGTCGCCGTCGTCGCTGTCGGTATCAGTGTCGGTACCGTCGCTGTCCGAATCCGTGTCGGTACCGTCGCTGTCCGAATCCGTGTCGCCGTCGTCACTATCGCTGTCGGTGTCGCCGTTTCCGGTTCGGACACGCGAATTCGCCCTCGAGTCGGCGCCGCTCGACCGATTCGGACTCGTCGTTGACGGCGCGGCGTCGACGGTCCGGTCGGCGCGGTTCGCCGGCCGACCCTGCTGGGGTTCGCCGTTGCTCGCGTCGGGAATCCGCTCGTCGGCGAGGGCGTACAGCACCACGGGCGGCCCGACGTACGAGCCGATGGCCAGCACCGCGAACCACGGATCGAGGAAGATCAGCAGGCCGAATATCGTCAGCGCCGCGGTCGCGGCCGTGTGTATCGTCGTGTCCGTATAGCGCCGATAGAACACCCAGAACTCGCTGACCTGTCCGCTGACGGTCGAGATCACTACCGGTGTTGCCATCGTCGGATCGTACGGGTTCCAGCGAGAAACCCCTTTGTCGTGTGGGGCCCTACGAACGGGTAATGAGAGAGTTCGTCTTCGCCCTCGAGTACGAACCGGGCACGAACCCCGTCGCCGACGTGTTGGCGGAGTACCCGGACACCTCGATCCGCTCGCTGTCGTGTCACGTCACCGCGGACAGCCTCTGGCGGGTCGACCACGCCGAAGGGTCGGCGGAAGCGCTCGAGGCCCTCGAGGACGCCTACAAGAACGCGGACTTCTTCGCGGACTGTCTCGTAAAGGACGACTGCGGGGCCGACTGCGAGGTGCAGGTGCTCGACCGCTCGAACGACACGCTGGTCGTCTACACCTACTGGGACCGCACGGACGTCTGTACCTCGGTTCCCCACGTCGCCCTCGAGTACTTAGGCGAGGGGCTGCTGTTCGAGACCTACCGCGAGGGCCGGCGCTACCGCTGGCGGATCGTGCTGGGGAGCGACGCGCCGATCCACGAGTTCTTCGACGCGCTGGGTGACGAGGTCGGCGAGTGTACCGGCATCGAGATGCTGCGATTGACGGAACTCGATCCCGATCGGGCTCACCTCGAGCCCGAGCGAGAGCTCCCGGACGAACAGCGCGAGGCGCTACGGGCGGCCGTCGAACACGGCTACTACGAGACGCCCCGGCGGATCGAACTCGGCGATCTCGCCGAGAAGCTCGAGATTCCGCGGTCGACGCTTTCGTATCGACTCCGGCGGGCCGAGTCCAGCCTCGCGACGACATTCGTCGAGGAAGACGACTCGCTCGAGACGCTGGCGGCCGGGCTGTGAATCACTGAAGTAGCCGCTTTGTGGAGATGTGAATCGAGCGCAGGAACTCGGGGACGAAGGACGGAAACGAGTGTGCTGCTATCGTGGCGACGGGGAATCGCCACACCCTCCCCAGCCGATTCGCTCGCTCTTTGGCTCACGGCTACGCCGTTCGCCTTTCCGCGGCGCGTAGCGCCGCGCGTCCGTCGCTCACTCATCCCTCGCACGGCATCGTTGCCCGCCCTCGCAGTCGCTCGGGCGGGCGACAGCGCGCGCCACCGCACGCTGGCTGATCGAGTCTACGCAGTGGGCCGAAGCCAACCTCGAAGGACAATCGATTCGATCGAGTCGCCCTCCGATTTGGCGCACGCCAAATAACCCGTATAGTAGCGGGGTGACTACTGACCGATAATGAGCGACACCTCTTCATCGGCTCCGGATGCACCGCCCGACGCGAGTCGGAGCCTCGAGCTCCGCGTCCCCGACATGGACTGTCCCTCCTGTGCCGGGAAGGTGACGAACAGCGTCGAGCGGCTCGAGGGGATCGACGCGATCGACGCGCGGGTGACCAGCGGTCGCCTCGTCGTCGAGTTCGATCCGACGCGGACCGACGAGGACGCGATCCGCGAGCGGGTCCGCGCGGCCGGCTACGAGATCGTCGGCGCGGCGTCGGAGCTGACGTTCTCGGTGCCCGACATGGACTGTGCCTCCTGTGCGTCGAAGGTCGAGAACGCGCTCGAGGGGACCGCGGGCGTCGGCGAGATCGAGACGCGCCCCGCCTCGGGTCGCGTGACCGTCACGGTCGAGGACGGCACCGGTTCGGAGACGGTCGTCGACGCCATTGGGTCGGCCGGCTACGACGCGACGCCGATGGGTGACGACACCGACGGCGAACCGATGGGCGACGAGCCGGTCTGGAAGAGCCGCCGGGCCGTCACCACGGGCATTGGTGCCGCCCTTCTGGGTCTGGGGATGCTCCTCGAGTTCGTCCTGCCGAGCGCGAACCCGGCGCTGTTCTCGATCGCCGCCGGCGACCTCGTCGACCGGACCTACCACCTCTCGACGGGGCTCTTTCTCGTCACCGCGGCGATCGCCGGCGCGCCGATCCTCCGGAACGGCTACTACTCCGCGCGCAACCGGAGCCTGGACATCGACTTCCTGATGGGGGTCGGGATCCTCGCCAGCGTCGCGGCCCACCACCCCTTCGAGGGGGCGATGCTCGCCGTGCTGTTCAGCGTCGCCGAACTGCTCGAGCGGTTCTCGATGGACCGGGCCCGCGACTCGCTGCGGGAGCTGATGGATCTCTCGCCCGAGACGGCGACCGTCAAACGCGCGGACGGCAGCGAGGAGACGGTGCCGGCGGACGAGGTCGCGGTCGGCGACACGGTCGTCGTCCGGCCGGGCGAGAAGATCCCCGCCGACGGCGTCGTCCTCGAGGGCGAGAGCGCGGTCGACCAGTCGCCGATCACCGGCGAGAGCGTCCCCGCCGACAAAACGGCGGGCGACGAGGTATACGCGGGAACGCTCCCCGAGTCGGGCTATCTCGAGGTCGAGGTGACCAGCGAGGCCGACGACTCGACGATCGCCCGGATCGTCCGCATGGTCGAGGACGCCGAGCGTGAGAAGACCCAGCGCGAGCGGTTCGTCGACCGCTTCGCGAGCGTCTACACCCCGATCGTCGTGACTCTCGCGGTCGCAATCGCCGTCGCACCGCCACTGCTCGCCGGCGCGTCGTGGAACGTGTGGTTCCTCCGCGGGCTGACGCTGCTGGTGATCGCCTGCCCCTGCGCGTTCGTCATCTCGACGCCGGTCAGCGTCGTCTCGGGCATCACGAGCGCCGCCCGGAACGGCGTCCTCATCAAGGGCGGGCGCTACCTCGAGGCCGTCGGCGAGAGCGACGTCCTCGCGGTCGACAAGACCGGAACCCTGACGGAGGGCGACCTCACGGTGACCGACGTGATCCCCCTCGAGGGGGCAGACGAGGACGACGTCCTCCGGCGGGCCGGCGCCATCGAGCGTCGCAGCGAGCACCCGATCGGACAGGCGATCGTCGACTACGCCGAGGAGCAGGGCGTCACGGCCGACGCTGACGACGATCCCGACGTCTCCGCGTTCGAGGCGCTGACCGGGAAGGGCGTCCGCGCCGAGATCGACGGTGCGACCCACTACGTCGGCAAGCCGGACCTGTTCGACGGGCTGGCCGACCTGGAGCACACGCACGCGACGACCGACGGTGGCGTCGCGCTCGAGGAAATGGGGTACGACTCGAGCTCGCAGTGCGACCGCCCGGGCTGTGTCGACGTCCTCGCGGAGGTCATCCCCGACCTCGAGGCCGACGGGAAGACCGTCGTCGTCGTCGGCACCGAGGACCGGCCGCTGGGCGTCATCGCCGTCGCGGACCGCGTCCGTCCCGAGGCAAAGTGGGCCGTCTCGCAACTGCAGGAGCAGGGGGTCCGCGTCGTGATGCTCACCGGCGACAACGAGGGGACCGCTCGCGCCATCGCCGAGGAGGTGGGGATCGACGAGTACCACGCCGAACTGCTGCCCGACGAGAAACTCGAGTGGATTCGCCGACTCGAAGGCGAGGACGACGCCGGCGAGGGAGACGGCGACGAGGCACCCGGCGAGGAGGCCACCGTCGCCATGGTCGGCGACGGCATCAACGACGCGCCCGCGCTCGCGACCGCCGGCGTCGGTATCGCGATGGGCGCCGCGGGGACCGACACCGCCCTCGAGACGGCTGACGTGGCGCTGATGAGCGACGACCTCACCCGGCTGCCGTACCTCTATGAACTCTCTCACACCGCTACCGGCGTCATCCGCCAGAACATCTGGGCGAGCCTCGCGGTGAAGGCCGCGCTCGCCGCCGGGACGCCGTTCGGGTTCGTCACGGTGATTCACGCGGTCGTCATCGGCGACATGGGAATGAGCCTCGGCGTGACCGGCAACGCGATGCGACTGGCGAACGTCGAACCCGAGACCCCTGAGGGACTCGAGAGCCGACGCGCCGATCAGTGAGGCAACCGTTCCGACTCAGACGGCCTCGCCGAGTTCCTCCGCTTCCCACTCGGCGACGAGCTGTTTGGCTAGCTCTCGCGGCTTGTGTTCGTACACGAGGTGATGCTCGAGGGTCTCGTCGAGGACCATCTCTTCGTTACAGACGTAACAGAAGACGGGGGACGTCGTCGACATACCCACAGTAGCCCGTCCGGGAGGAAAACCTGTTCGCCGAATCACGTCGGTGTCCGAGCGGAAGAACTCGGCACGTCACCGCTACCGTCCGTCGGAGCGCCGCCGGATCGGATCGCGTCCTGACCGTCCGTCGGCCCGCCACAGCGCGGTGCCGGCGACTGAGATCACGACCTCGAGTCGGGTAACAGACAGTCCGACGACCAACTCCGAAATGCACGCCACAGCCGTTCTGTCTGCCGAACTGTATCGTTTGGGGCGTTCCCTAAGTACGCGTGACCCTTACATTATTTGTATGACAGAATCACCCGCTGACGACCGTCGACCGGCGGAGAACGCGCGTCAGGAATCGGACGCAGCAGCCAACATCGCCGGCGTAGAGAACCGAATCGGACGAACGAACCGATCGACGTCATCAGACGGTCTCGAGTATGACGTCGTCAGGACGCCGGTACTCGTCGTCGGCGCGGGGGCGGCGGGCGCCCGCGTCGCGATCAGCCTCGCCGAATCCGGTCTCGAGCCGCTGGTGATCGGGAAGCGAGACCACGGCGACGCGCACACGACCTGGGCGGCCGGCGGGATCAACGCCGCGCTCGGTTCGCTGGACGACGAAGACGACTGGACGATCCACGCTGCGGACACGCTGAACGAGGGGCACCACTTGAACGACCCCGAGGCCGTCGAACTGACCGCGCGCGAGATGCCGGATCGAATCCGCGAACTCGAGGAGTGGGGGATGCCGTTCGACCGGACTGACGACGGGGCGATCAACCAGCGGTACTTCGGCGCCCAGTCGTATCGCCGGACCTGCTTCGTCGGTGACCGGACCGGCGAGGCGATGCTCGAGACGCTGATCGGACGGGCTCGCGACCTCGAGATCCCCTATCGCGAGAACGTGATGATCACGCGGCTGCTCTCGGACGGGCGGCGCGTCTTCGGCGCCGCCGGCTTCGACATGGAGACCGGCCGCGGGCTGTTGTTCCGGTCGAACCACGTCGTCCTCGCCGCGGGCGGCTTCTCGGCGCTCTACGACCGCCACTCCTCGCGGGACGACGAGAACAACGGGGACGCCCAGGCGCTGGCTCTCGAAGCGGGCGCCCGACTGATGGACCTCGAGTTCGTCCAGTTCCACCCGACGGGGATGGTCGGCGAACGCTACGGGGAGGAGTGGGACGGCCGACTCGTCACCGAAGCCGTGCGCGGCGAGGGCGGACGGCTCTACAACAGCGAGAACGAACGGTTCATGGAACGGTACTCGCCGGATCAGATGGAACTCGACGCGCGTGACGTCGTCGCGCGGGCGATCGGGCAGGAGATCGACGCG
Source organism: Haloterrigena turkmenica DSM 5511 (assembly GCF_000025325.1). Classification (NCBI taxonomy): domain Archaea; kingdom Methanobacteriati; phylum Methanobacteriota; class Halobacteria; order Halobacteriales; family Natrialbaceae; genus Haloterrigena; species Haloterrigena turkmenica. The sequence goes on from NC_013743.1 coordinate 947,848, forward strand.
GGCCGAGGAACCGAGAACGGCGGCGTCTATCTCGACATCTCGCATCGGGACGCCGACTACGTCCGGGAACGCTTGCCGCAGATGGTCGAGCGCTTCGCGTCGCTCGGCGTCGACATCACCGAGGAACCGATCGAGGTCGCGCCGACCGCCCACTACACGATGGGCGGCGTCGATATCGACTTCCACACCGGCGAAACCCGCGTCGATGGCCTGTACGCGGTCGGCGAGGCCGTTGCCGGCGTCCACGGTGCGAACCGCCTCGGCGGCAACTCGCTCGCCGAGACCGTCGCGATCGGCAAACTCGTCGGCGATCACATCGCGACCGCGGTCGACGAATCGGACGCCGATCCGTCGGTGACCGACGAACAGCGAGCCCTCGCCGAACGGGAGTTTCGGTCGCTCGAGTCGCTCGCGGACGCCGACGGGGAGGTCACGCCGACGACCTTGCTGGCGGACCTCGGCGAATTGCTGTGGGATCGCGCGGGCATTCTCCGCGACGAGTCCGGGCTCCGGACCGGACTCGAGGAACTCGAGGCGCTCCGCGATCGAACGGGGGACTTGCGCGTCGAGGGCGGACTCACCTCGCGATCGTTCGAGTTCGCCGTCGACCTCTCGGTTAGCCTCACCGTCGCCGAAGCGATGCTCCGAACGGCCCTGGCTCGGACCGAATCCAGGGGCGCACACTATCGGACGGACTACCCGGAGACCCACCCGGACTGGCGCGTCAACCTGCTCGTGTCGGCCGACGAGGGCGGCCTCGCGATCGACCGTCGCGGCGTCGCCGAACCGAGCGACCCGGTCCGCGAGGCGCTCGAGGAGGGGTACGAACTCGACTACCACCACCTCGAGTAACGGACCGCGACCGAATCGTGAACTCGATGACCGAGAGGCCTTTCAGCCCCCGAGCCCTCCCCTTCCTCTACGTAGATGTTAGACGATGCCGAACCCGTTATCCGGACCGACCCCGTGATGGCGGAACTCATCGAGCGACACGATCCCTACGTCGAACCCGACTGGGACGAGTTCGAACGGCTCTGTATCTCCATTATCAATCAGCAGCTGTCGACCGCGAGCGCGACCGCCGTCCGCGAGCGCGTCTTCGAACTGCTCCGCGACGAGGTGACTCCCGAGACCGTCCTCGAGGCGGAGGACGAGGCCCTACGAGCGGCCGGGCTCTCCGAGAGCAAGATCGAGTACATGCGCAACGCCGCGCGGGCATTTCAGGAGAACGACTATACTCGAGCGGGGCTCGCCGACTACTCGAACGACGAGGTCGTCGATCTGCTGACCGAGATCAAAGGCGTCGGGGAGTGGACCGCCCGCATGTACCTCCTGTTCGTGCTGGAACGCGAGGACGTGTTGCCGCTGGGCGACCTCGCGATCCGTCGCGCGATCGAGGACCTCTACGGGGACGGCGCGGAACTGTCCCGCGCCGAGATGCGCGAGATCGCCGAGCGGTGGCGACCGTACCGGAGCGTCGCGACGCGGTATCTGTGGGCCGAGTACGAGTCGGAGTGAGCGGCGGGTCAGCCGATTGTCCGATGCAGCCCTCGAGGCCGGACCCGAGCGTTCAGACGACCGTTACGCGCCGATGAACGCGCTGAAACAGTCAGAAGATTGAGGAGAATCGGCGGCCGGCGCCGGTAATCAGAGACTGTCCGCGCCTCGGAACTCGAGAGTCGACCCGATCGACGGTGCAACCGGCGATTACGGGCCCGACAATTCATGCCGCGTTCGGGGTCGGGAGAAACGAGATACTGACCGGCGAGAGAGCCCCGCCGACTCAAGTGTGATTCGCCCGGGGATAGGCGTATGGCAAACGACAGGCCCGTAGACGAGCCATCGACAGGCGAACCGTCACAGCGACGAATGACCACCGATCCCGAGCGCATCAGGGAGTGGGCCGAAGCCCGCGATGCGGTCCCCGTCACGGTTCGTGACAGCGAGGGCCACGGTCACTCCTTCGCTCACCGGGACGAACTCGGCTCGGACCACGAGGAGTACACGTGGGACGAGTTCATCGATCGGTTCGAGGACGAGGATCTGGTGTTCATCTACCACGGAGACGACTCCGCGGAGGAGGAGGGGCTGGGCTACTTCGAACTGGTCGAGCGCGAGCATGCGTTCGAGCGCGCCGACCTCGGCCGCAGCGAACTCGAGGACCAGCTCCGAGAGGGTGAGACGGTCACGACCGAAATCGTCGAGACGCAGGTCGTCGAGACGGAGGTCGTCGAGCGGGACACGATCGAGAGCGAGGTCGTCGACACCGATATCGTCGAACGGAACGTCGTCGACTCGGAGCTGCTGAACCGGGAGATCGTCGACACCGAGTTCGTGACCGCAGACGAGATCGAAGTCATCACCGAAGAGTCCCGCCTCGACACGATCGAGGAGGTCGAACGCTACACCATCGAGAGCCGGGTCGTCGACGTCGACGTCGAACAGCACGGCGAACTCGAGAGCGACAAGATCGAGACCGACATCGAACTCGAGAGCGTCCAGCGGTCGATCCTCGAGAGCGATGTCGTGCGCGCGGACGTGACGGCCGACGACGTCATCGAGCAGGGTGTCATTCGGAGCAATCGCGACGAGGGCGCCGTCGTCCAGAGCGAACTGCTCGAGCGGCGCACGGTCGAAGAGCAGATCGACGAGCGGACGCGCATGCTCTTCACCCTCGAGGAGACCGAACTGCTCGATTCGGAGGTCATCGGCAGCGACGTGATCGAGGGAGAGATCATCGACGTCGAGGAGTACGGCGAGATGGAGACGAGCGCCGAGGCCGGCGAAACCGAGGCGGGCACCGGTATGGGTGCCGGTGCCGGCGGCGGAGCCGGAACCGGCGCGGAAGGGGCCGGCGACCCCACTCCGGACGTCGAAGTCGAATCCGGAACCGGCGGTTCGACCGCCGACGCGGGCGAGATGGGGAGGATCGAACTCTCCCCCGACGATCAGGGCAAAGACGTCGTCGACGAGACGGGCGAGCAGATCGGTATCGTCGCGGAAGTCGAGGGCCAGACCGCCTACATCGACCCCGAGCCGGGGCTGACGGATCGACTCAAGGCGCGGATGAATTGGGGCGGCCACGACGACGAGGACTACCCCGTCGAGGCGTCGGAGATCAACGAGATCACCGACCGAGAAGTGATCATCCAGCACAGAGAAACCGAGGATCACACCGGCGACGACGACACCACCGGCATCTAGTCGTCGAATCGATCGGGATTCGCGCGTCGAACGAGCGGGAGAAGTGAGAACGAGGAGTCGGCGACTCGAGTCCTTACTCGAGGTCGAAGCGGTCGTGCTGCATCACTTTGCTCCACGCGTCGACGAAGTCACGGACGAACTTCTCTTCCGCGTCCTCGGACGCGTAGACGTCCGCGATGGCTCGAAGTCGGGCGTTCGATCCGAAGATGAGATCCGCGCGGGTGGCCGTCCACTCGACCTCGCCCGTCTCTCGGTCGCGCAGTTCGAAGACCTCGCCGTCTTCGGAGTCGTCGGTGGGCGCTTCCCAGCCCATGATGTCCTGGGAGCCGTCGGACGCTTCCCACTCGTAGTCCATGTCGAGCAGGTTCACGAAGAAGTCGTTGGTCAGCGTCTCCGGCCGGTCGGTGAGGACGCCGAGCTCGGAGTCCTGGTAGGTCGCGTTCAGCGCGCGCATGCCGCCGACCAGCACCGTCATCTCGGGCGCCGTCAGGTCAAGGAGGTCCGCCTTGTCGACCAGCAGCTCCTCCTGGGACTGGTCGGCCTCGTCGCTGTAGTAGTTCCGGAAGCCGTCGGCCGGGGGCTTGAGCGACTCGAAGGAGTCGACGTCGGTCTGTTCCTGCGTCGCGTCGGTACGGCCCGGTTCGAACGGAACCTCGACGTCGTAGCCGGCCTCAGCAGCGGCCTGCTCGACGGCCGCGTTGCCGCCCAGCACGATCAGATCGGCCAGCGAGACCCGCACGTCGTCGGATCGCGAGCCGTTGAACTCCTCTTGAATCTCCTCGTAGGTCGACAGCACCGTCTCGAGCTGGTCGGGCTCGTTCACTTCCCAGCTCTTCTGCGGTTCGAGACGGATGCGAGCCCCGTTGGCGCCGCCGCGCTTGTCGCTGTCGCGGTACGTCGACGCCGCCGCCCAGGCGGTCTTGGCGAGCTGGGAGATCGAGAGGTCCGACGCGAGGATTTCCTCCTTGAGTCCGGCGATCTCATCGTCGCCGATCAGCTCGTAGTCGGCGTCGGGGATGGGGTCCTGCCAGATCATCTCCTCGTCCGGAACCTCCGGGCCGAGGAACCGCTCTTTCGGACCCATGTCGCGGTGGATCAGCTTGTACCAGGCCTTCGCGAACGCCTCCTGGAACTCCTTCGGGTTCTCCTGGAAGCGCTCTAAGATCTCCCGGTAGTCGGGGTCGCGCTTGAGCGCGACGTCCGTCGTCAGCATCATCACGTCTTCCTTCTCCGACGGATCTTCGGCGCCCGGTGCGGCCTCGTCGAGTTCGCCGTTCTGCGTGGTCCACTGCCAGGCACCGCCGGGCCCCTTCTCGGGCCACCACTTGTACTCGAGCAGGTTGTCGATGTAGCCCATGTCCCACTGGGTCGGCGTGGTGTTCCACGGGCCCTCGATCCCGCTGGTGATCGTGTCGGCACCCTTGCCGGAGCCGTGGCTGCTCTCCCAGCCGAGCCCCTGCTGGTCGATCGGGGCCGCCTCGGGTTCGGGGCCGACGTGCTCGTCGGGGTCGTCGGCGCCGTGGACCTTCCCGAAGGTGTGTCCGCCAGCGATGAGCGCGGCCGTCTCCTCGTCGTTCATCGCCATCTGACCGAACGAGTGTCGAATCCGTTCTGCCGACTTCTCCGGGTCCGGCTCGCCGTCGGGACCTTCGGGATTCACGTAGATCAGGCCCATCACGGTGGCGGCGAGCGTCCCTTCGAGTTCATCGTTCTCGTCGAAGCGATCGGACGCTTCCCACTCGTCTTCGGGCCCCCAGTCGACGGCGTCGTCGGGCTTGTACTCGTCCTCGCGCCCGCCGGCGAAGCCGAACGTCTCGAATCCCATCGACTCGAGGGCAACGTTCCCGGCCAGGACGATCAGGTCGCCCCACGAGAGCTTGCGGCCGTACTTCTGCTTGACGGGCGCGAGGAGTCGTCGCGCCTTGTCGAGATTCGCGTTGTCGGGCCAGCTGTTGAGCGGCGCGAAGCGCTGTCGACCGCCCGAGGCGCCGCCGCGGCCGTCGCTGGTGCGGTACGTGCCGGCGCTGTGCCAGGCCATCCGAATGAAAAGCGGCCCGTAGTGGCCGTAGTCGGCCGGCCACCAGTCCTGAGACGTCGTCATGACGTCCTCGATGTCCGCTTTCACTTCGTCGAGGTCGAGCTTCTGGAACTCCTCGGCGTAGTCGAAGTCCTCGTCCATCGGGCTGGACGTGGGGACGTTCTGATCGAGGTTATCCACGTTCAGCCGGTTCGGCCACCAGTCTTGGTTTGACCTATTCATCGCTCAGGGATTGTTCCTTTCGCCTATTAAGATTTTCTAATCCGATAACGAAGTCTTCGATACAGCAAAAGCAATCTTGCCCTTTCATGAGGTTTTATCAGTGGTCGGTTCGGGCTACGTGTTCCGCAACCGCTGCAACCCGCCACTACTCGGAATTTCGACAATTTCGACCGGCCGTCCTCTCGAGGCGGGTGGAGTAGTCGTCAGTAGCGAACCGCTCGTACCGTCGCTGCGGGCGTTCCGGGTAACTAGCTGCGATTCGACAGGGATGTCGTCAGCGCCTTGATTCGTCTCGATCCAGGGGAGAACGCGTCGATATCATCGCGGCCGTGTTTTGGACTGTCGTTGTTCAGCGACGGGCGTACAGGCGCCCGGACCGGACTGGAAAGAGTACCTGTTTTAGACACATATTCCGTTTCTTATTCACCCAATATTGTTCCGAATATCGAAAACGAAAGTGTGGGTTGTGAACTGCTTGAGGGAGTATTTGGGTTCGTCTCGGTCTCCATCGAGCGATTCGAATCGGACGCGTACGGTTCATCCGAACAGCCGTCGGAACGCGAGCGCCGATCCGTCGGTCGGTCGCCGCGGAGAGTTCGCCGGTTACTCCTCCTCTTCGGGCGTGTCAGGTGCGTCCCGATCGGCGCGGCGACCCACGTCGACCTGATAGTTGCCGAGGATGTCCCGACCGAGGATGACGGGGTAGTCCATGTGGCTGCGGTCCTCGACGCTGGCGGTAACGGTGTGCTGATTGCCGCCGACGCCGACGACGACGTCGACGACGGGACGGCTCTTGGACTGTTTGCTGCTGCCCGAGCGGATGCGCGTGATCGACTTGATCGGCCCGGCGCCGATGTCGGCGGCGAGGGAGGTATCGATGCTCGTCCGCGTCGCGCCCGTGTCGGACTTCGCGAGGACCGTCTTCGAGCCGCTGGTCCCCGAGAGCACGATTTCCTCGGTGTAGCCGATCACGCTCGGCTCCGCGTCCGGCGTCGTCGCCTCGACTGGCTGAGCGGTCGGACGGGAGTCGTCGAGGACGTTCGAGAGACCGCTGACGCGGTCCTCGTCGACCTCGCCGCCGGCGCGTTCGATCGCCAGTTTCGCGATGTAGGGGGCCGGGCTGACCTGCGTCGCCTCGTAGAGGCCCTTGAACCCGGCCGTCGGGTTGACCTCGAGGACGAACCAGCCCTCGTCGCCCTCGACTAAGTCGACGCCGGCGTAGTCGAGGCCGATGGCGTCGGCCGCGCGGCGGGCCATATCGCGGGCCTCCTCGGGGAGGTCGTCGGTCGCGTCCTCGACGCTCCCGCCGAGGGCGACGTTGGTCCGCCAGTCGTTGTCCGGCGCGTAGCGGTACATCGCGCTGATGATCTCGCCGCCGACGACGTAGACCCGAACGTCGCGGTGGCGGGTGTCCTCGCGGTCGATGAGTTCCTGCAGGAAGGCGTATCGGTTGCCGACCTTCGCGTTGATCGGATCGTTGGGACCGACCTTCCACGTCCCGCCGCCGTGGGTCCCGATCGCCGTCTTGTAGACCGCTTCCTCGCCGTACCGATCCCGCGCCGCGTTGAGCTGCTCGCCGCTGAGCGCGAGCGTCACGTCGGGGGTCCGAACGTCGTTGGCCGCCAGCGTCGTCGCCGTCGAGAGCTTGTGGATCGCCGTCAGCACCGTCGACGGCTCGTTGAGCGTCGGCACCAGTTGCGCGAACGTGTTCGCGAGCCCGAGCTCCTCGGCGGGCTGTTCGGTGTTCGACAGCAGCATCCGGTTAGCGATGACGTCGACCTCCGGCTCTAAGACGACGCTCCCGTCGGTGACGCTGATCGACGTGTTCTCGGCACGGAGCCACTCGGTATCGTGGCCCAGATCTTCGACGGCGTTGAGAATAGCTTTCGTTTCCTTGCTCGTGTGTAGACTCAGTACCCCGACAGTGACAGGATCGGCAACAGCCATACTCAAACACACGACCACGGGGGGCAAAAGGATACTGTCATCAGCAGGCGGCGCCTGCTTTCGATTGTCACTTCGAGGACGCCCCATCTCGTCGGACCGCACCTCTCACGAGTCGGATCCACGGTCGCCGCGCCGTCACGTGATCGCCGCCCGGACCTCGTTGGGATCGACCAGCCCGCTCGCGACGACGAGGACGGCCCAGGTGATCGCGCCCAGCGCGATCGCGCCCACCAACATCGCGAGACTCGAGACCAGCGGCGTCACGAGCAACACGGCGCCGGCCATGATCCCGGTGATCACGCAGATGATGCCGATCGATCGGGCGAGCCGTTTGAGCCGGAGCTCGAGTTCCATGTGGACGATGTAGAGGTTCACCGCCACGTACACCGAGTGCGTCGCGACGGTCGCGATGGCCGCGCCGACGACGCCGATCGTCGGGATGAGGACGAGGTTCAACAGGAAGTTGGCGACGGCCGTTCCCCCCTTCGCGATCGCTCGGTGGCGCGCACGCCCGAGATAATCCAAGCTGTCGCTCGTCAGGTTCGTGATCGCCTGCAGGATGATGAACGCGGCCAGGACCTGCAGGACCGGCACCGCACCCGCGTACTCGGCGCCGATGACCATCGGAATGAAGGGGTCGGCGACGATCACCAGCCCGGCGGCCGCGGGGATGTACACCATCATCGTGTTCGTCAGCGCCGTCTCGTAGATCTGCCTGGCCTGCCCGAGTTGGTTCGAGGCCTTCTGCTCGCCGAAGTTCGGCGAGATCGTAAAGCCGAGCGATTCGGCGGGTGCAAGCACGAAGTCGGTGATCTGCTTGCCGAGCGTGTAGAACGCGACCGCGGTCGGGGTCAGGATGATCCCGACGAGCACGGTGTCGACCTGTTTGTCGACGACGTTCGCGCTGCGCGTCGCAGTCAGCGGCACGCTGTATTCGATCAATCGTCGCGTCAGCCCCTCTTCGTGGGTCTCCGCGGCATCGTACCGCGCGTAGAAGGCGTAGTACAGGACCGCGAGCCCGACCGCGGCCGACAGCGTGTAACCGACGACGTAGCCGAAGAACGCGCCCAGCGCCCCCAGTCCCATGAGCACGAAGCCGACGGCGAAGACCAGCCGGGAGAAGCCGCTGATCGCCCTGATGGCGGCGCTGTACGGGAGGTGGTTGAACCCCTGGAAGGCGATCTCCGTGAACGTGCTAAAGGAGAAGACGGCGATGTAGAGCACGCCGGCCGCGAGAAACGGCGCGGCGTCCGGCCGACCCAGCGCGGCCGCGAGCTGTTCGTGGAACACCAAGAGGAGGTAGCCGACCAGCGCCATGATGACGATCTTGAACGTGATCGTCGATCTGAGGAGGTGTGGTATCTGGCCCGGATCCTCCTCACGGTACTCCGAGAGGTATCGCGCCGCGGATTTGCCGATCCCGAGATCCGCGACCAGCCGGACCATCGCCAGGATCCCGATCACCCAGTACAACGTCCCGTAGCCGTCGGGATCGAGGAGATAGCGCGCCAGTATGAACATCAACAGCGCGCTCGAGAGCATGTAGATCGCTCGAGCGAGCAGCGTTACCTTGAACCCGCGGACGATGTGGTCCTCTCGACTCATATGATAGGGAAGGGAGTATTCGGTTGCGCGCGGTCGATCAGCCGCTCGACCGTGGGAACCCGTCGTCTCTACGCCGATGACTGAGCCGGCAATTGTAATGCGGAGACAACAGGTGTAACGTCTTAGTACTGCCGCTGAAACGGCGTCTTATGTCGGTAACTCCGGGGCGGAATCGGGCGGTTCAGGATGCGAGGATCGCCCGTCTCGGCCGCCCGTTCGCCCGCCTCGTTGCGTAAGGACACCATATTGTGAGCGAAATGACCAGAGTGAAGCAAATATATCAATGACGGGTACAGAATCGCTCGCTGAACGATACAGCTCCGAATACAGTCGTCGTCGCGACAAAAACCGACTCGACCAGTTTGAAACGCGCGGACGTGACGGTCGCATCGCGACCGCCGTACCGGTCCCTAGAGGTACGATGCGTCCCAGCGGGTCGCCTTCCGGCGGTTCCCGCAGTTGTTACACTCGATTCGACCCATCGTGTCCATGGTGTTTTCGAGCGAGTCGCAGTTGCCGCAGAACCAGCCGTACAGCTCCTCGCGTCCCTCGCCCTTGTAGGCGCTGTAGAACGGCGCCTTGGCGCCGCGAGCGGCCTCGCCGTAGCTCACGTATATCGTCTCGCCGTCAGTCTCGAGTTCGTCGACGGCGCCCCAGCCGTCCTCGCCGATCTCGTCTTCGGCGTAGACGTTCTCCGTGAACGTCTCGTCGCCGATCTCGACCTCTCGCTGGCCGGCCTGTTCGAACCCGTTGTCCGCGTAGAACTCGTTACCGCCCGCGTTATCTTCGAGGACGAGTCCCTGCACGTGGTCGGCTCCCTCGTCGAGCAATCGCTCGCGGGTGCGGACGAGCAGTCGAACGCCCGTGCCGCCGCCACGGTGGTCGGGGTCGATGTGGAGCCACAGAATGCGACCGGTGTCGTAGCGCTGGCCGATCAGGTCGTTTTGCGAGAAGCCGGCGATCTCGCCGTCGCGCTCGATGACGAGGACCAGCGAGTGGTCGTCCTCGAGGTCGTCGGCGAAGGAGTCGCCGTACCACTGGTCGATCGCGTCCGCGACGGTCTCCTCGTCGAGGAACTCGGTGTAGGTCGACTCGAGCGAGCGCTTGGCGATCGACCGGATGGCGTCGATATCGTCGGCTGTCGCTTCGCGAATTTCCATGCTCGATGCTACCATGTCTTCATACAAAACGTATGCCCACGGGGAGAGATTTTCCCCGTCTTCAGTTCAGTGGAACGACCCGTCTCGACGTAAAATCTACACCGGCGGTTTCCGGCACCGTTTCGGTCTCGAAGGGAAGATTCACATTGCTACCCGCCGAGCCATCGATATGAGCGACGTTACGGACGAACCGCCCGACGACGGTGCGTCCGGCCGCGCGGCCGAGCCCTTTACCTACAACGGCGGCCGGGTCGATCCCGGCGAGTCGGCCAACATCCGGTACGGCATCAGTGAGACGTATCTCGGCGATCCCGTCAGGATTCCGGTCACGGTCGTCAACGGCGAGCGGCCCGGTCCGACGGTGTTTCTCTCCGCGGCCGCCCACGGGGACGAACTCAACGGCATCGAAGTGGTCCGCGAGGTGGCCCACGATTGGGACCACTCGGAGCTCCACGGGACGCTCGTCTGTTTACCCGTGATGAACGTCCCCGGCTTTCTCGCCCAGGAGCGATACTTACCGATCTACGACCGGGACCTGAACCGGTCATTTCCCGGCCGCGAGGGCTCGACGAGCGCCCGGCGGATGGCCTATCGGATCTTCACGAACTTCATCGAACCCTGCGACCTTGGGATCGATTTCCACACGTCTACGCGCGGGCGGACGAACATGCTTCACGTGCGGGCCAACACGGAGGAGCCGGCGGTCGGCCGACTCGCGAAGGCGTTCAGTTCGAACGTGATCATCGCCGGCGAGGGCCCCTCGGGGACGCTGCGCCGCGAGGCGACCCTGGCCGGTATCCCGACGATCACCGTCGAGATGGGCGAAGCCCACCGGTTCCAGCGCCGGCTGATCGATCGCGCGCTGACCGGCGTCGCCAGCGTCCTCGCCGAGTTCGGCTGCCATCCCGACTCGTCGGTCCACTGGCCCGGCTGGCGGACCGTCATCGACGATGACAACGAGAAGACCTGGATCCGCGCCGACGCCGGCGGCATCGTCGACATGAAACACGGTCGCGGTGAGTTCGTCCGCGAGGGCGAAACCATCTGCGCGATCACCAATCCGTTCAAGGAAGAAGAGGACATCGTCACCGTCGAAGCGCCGTTTACCGGCCTCATCGTCGGCGTCCTCGAGAACCCCGTGGTCTACCCCGGCAACCCGCTGTGCCACCTGGTCGGGCTCTCGCCGGACACGCGGACGGCCTTAGAGCGCGAGCGAACGACGGCCAACTCGCGATCGGAACTCCGCGGGGCCGCGGACGAAGACCGGTGAATCGCCGCGGCCGATTCGACGGCCGGACCCGCGAGCGAACGCATGGCTACCAACGGCCGAACCGATTCGGCTTTTGTCAGGAGAATTGACTCATTTCTGTGTATCTCCCGGCGCCGGGACGTTCCGGCAGGAGCGATAAAAGTAACTTCTATACCCCCGCGGTCTAACCGTCAACATGAGCGTATGAGTCAGTCTTACAATCGCGGTCTCATCGAGGACTTCGGTCGCTGGAAGGAGTTCTCGGCGGGCATGTGGGCGTGGATCTTCCACAAGTTCACCGGGTGGATGTTGATCGGCTACCTGTTTACCCACATCGCCGTGTTGAGTAGTTCGCTAACCGGGCCGGAGGCGTATACGAACACGATCGGCGGACTCGAGTCGCTGTTTATCGTTCGAGTCCTCGAGGTCGGACTGCTCGCCGTCGCAGTCTTCCATATCCTGAACGGGCTTCGCCTGCTGATGGTCGACCTCGGCGTCGGCCTGGAGGCCCAGGACAAGAGTTTCTACGCCTCGCTGGTATTAACGGCGATCATCACCGTCGCGAGCGTGCCGACCTTCCTCGACGGGGTGACGCTCTGATGGCGGAACGATACTCCTCGTTCGCGCCGGGCGGCACCGCGTGGTTGCTCCAGCGAGTCACGGCGGCCTTCTTAGTCGTCGTACTCGCCTTCCACTTCTTCCTCCTACACTTCGTCAACCACGCCGCGGAGATCGAGTTCGCCGGCACCCAGGCCCGCATGGAGAACGTCGGCTATTTCCTGACGATGGTGTCGTTCTTGGTCGCAGGTACCTTCCACGGCGTCAACGGCGTCTACAACGCTCTGATCAACCAGGGGCTGGACGGAACGCAGAAGAAAGTCGTCCTCGCAGTGCTTGTTATCGCGAGCCTTGCACTCATCGCGCAGGGAATCTACGTTGCGACTACCATGGCGGGGTGGACCTAATATGAGTACTCAACAACAACAACCAGAGGAACCGCAGAGTCAAGAGGCACCGGAAGACCCCGAAATGCGAGGGGCCGAGTCGCCGGTCGACGAGAAAGAGAAGCAGGGCGGCGATATCGATCAGCAGACGACCCCCGAGGACGAACTCGAGGGGGAGACGGTACACATCAAGGTGTTCCGCTACGACCCCGAGGTCGAGGGGAAACAGGAGCCGCGGTTCGACGACTTCCACGTCCCCTTCGAGAAGGGGATGACGGTCCTCGACGCGGTCATGTACGCGCGGGACACCTACGACTCCTCGCTGACCTTCCGACACTCCTGTCGGCAGGCCGTCTGCGGATCGGACGCCTTCTTCGTCAACGGCAAGCAGCGACTCGGTTGCAAGACCCAGATCGCCGATCTGGAGCAGCCGATCCGCATCGAGCCCCTGCCCCACCAGGAGGTCGTCAAGGACCTGGTCGTCGACATGGACCACTTCTACGACCAGATGCACACCGTCGAGCCGTACTTCCAGGACGAGGACACGCCGAACCCGGCCGACTTAGAGGAACAGCGCCAGAGTCCCGAAAACCGTGAGAAGATCAAGATGTCCTCGCGGTGTATCTGGTGTGGCGCGTGTATGTCCTCATGTAACATCGCGGCCGGCGACAACGACTACCTCGGGCCGGCGGCGATCAACAAGGCCTACAAGTTCGCGATGGACGACCGCGAGGGCGAAGAGATCAAGGAGCACCGACTCCGCATTCTCGAGCAGGAACACGGCGTCTGGCGGTGCCAGACCCAGTTCTCCTGTACCGAGGTGTGTCCGAAGGACATTCCGCTCACCGAGCACATTCAGGAGCTCAAGCGGGAAGCGGTCAAGAAGAACCTGAAGTTCTGGTAACCATGTACGAACACGACGTAATCGTGGTCGGCGCCGGCGGCGCCGGCCTCCGGGCAGCGATCGCAGCACACGAGGCGGGATCGGACGTGGCGATCGTCTCGAAACTCCACCCGGTCCGCAGCCACACCGGCGCGGCGGAAGGTGGCATCAACGCCGCGCTCCAGGAGGGCGACGACTGGGAGCTCCACGCCTACGACACGATGAAGGGGTCGGACTACCTCGGGGACGCCCCCGCGGTCGAGACCCTCGCTCAGGACGCCCCCGAGGACACGATGCGCCTCGAACACTGGGGAATGCCGTTCTCCCGCGAGGAGGACGGACGCGTCTCCCAGCGGCCGTTCGGCGGTCTCTCCTACCCGCGGACCACCTACGCCGGCGCGGAGACGGGCCACCACCTGCTGCACACGATGTACGAGCAGGTCGTCAAGCGCGGGATTCAGGTCTACGACGAGTGGTACGTCATGGAGCTGGCCACCTCCGACGAGGACGACCCTAACGACCGAAGCTGTCACGGCATCGTCGCCTACGACGTCCAGTCCGGCAACGTCGAGGGATTCAAGGCCAACGACGGCGTCATCCTCGCAACCGGCGGTCCCGGGCAGGCCTTCGATCACACCACCAACGCCGTCTCCTGTACCGGCGACGGCCACGCGATGGCCTACCGTGCCGGCGCGCCGCTAGAGGACATGGAGTTCATCCAGTTCCATCCGACCTCGCTGCCCTCGACGGGCGTCCTCATCAGCGAGGGCGTCCGCGGCGAAGGCGGTATCCTTTACAACAGCGAGGGCGAGCGGTTCATGTTCGAACACGGCTACGCGAACAACTCCGGCGAGCTCGCCTCTCGGGACGTCGTCGCTCGCGCCGAACTGACCGAGGTCAACGAGGGCCGAGGCGTCGACGACGAGTACGTCCACCTCGACATGCGTCACCTCGGCGAGGAGCGCATCCTCGACCGCCTCGAGAACATTCTGCACCTCGCGGAGGACTTCGAGGGCGTCGACGGCCTCGTCGAGCCGATGCCGGTCAAGCCCGGTCAGCACTACGCGATGGGAGGCATCGAGGTCGACGAGAACGGCCAAACCTGCGTCGACGGCCTCTACGCGGCCGGCGAGTGCGCCTGCGTTTCCGTCCACGGCGGCAACCGACTGGGCGGGAACGCCCTGCCGGAACTGATCGTCTTCGGCAAGCGCGCCGGACGCCACGCCGCCGGCGAGGACCTGGGCGAGCCCCAGATTCGCACCGGCTACGGCGACGACGTCGAGGACGAGACCGAGACCGAACTGCCCGTCCAGCCCGGCGAGGCCGGACTCGAGACGTCCGACGGCGTCGCGGCGGACGGCGGCGTCACAACTGATGCCGACGGGCTCGTCGAGCGCACGGTCGAGCAGGCTCGCACGCGCGTAGACACCCTGATGGACCGCGACGAGGGCGTCCAGCACGCCGAGATCCGCCAGAAGCTCCAGAACGCGATGACCGACTACGTCAACGTCTTCCGTACCGAGGAGGGCGTCAAGAAGGCGCTACGGATCATCCGCGAATGTCGCGAGGAGTATCAGAACGTCTACGTCGACGACCCCTCGCGGACGTTCAACACCGATCTCCAGCAGACCATCGAGACGCGCAACCTGATCGACGTCGCCGAGACCATCGCGCTCGGTGCGCTCGTGCGCGACGAGTTCCGCGGCGCCCACTGGCGCAAGGAACATCAGGAGCGCAAGGACGACGAGTGGCTCAAGCACACGCTGATCTCTTGGGACGACGGCCAGCCGGACATCTTCTACCGGCCGGTCATCCTCGAGGGTCAGGACAAGACCTACGAGCCGAAAGAGCGCAGCTACTGACCGCCCAGACGCGGTTTCGATCGGCATTTTGCCCGTTTTCGGTCGTCACGTCACAGCAATACTGGTATATGTGCGGTCCCGCTTGTTGCACGCAGATGAGTTTCGAACGGTTCGTCCGTCTGAATCTGATTCTCGTGCCGGCGCTCGTGATCGGCGGTTACCTGCTTCGCGACTTCATACCCCTGTTTCTGTACGTTCCAGCCGTCGGATACTGCATCTTTGCCGGCCTCATCTCCTTCACATGGATACTCTCTCAGATCGAGACGGCGGGAAAAAACGCCTGATCGCCACAGCGTCCGTCTCGGAGGGGGTCACAGCCCCAGCGCCTCGAGGAGGTCGATGCCGATATCGAAGTGGTCGATCACCTTGTAGCCGACGTAAATCCCGATGATTCCTATGATCCCGGGAAGCTCCGGCGGCGCAGGGATCGGAACGTTAAGAAAGCGAAATAGCGCACCGGTGACCAGTCCGGTCAGCAGGGCGAGAACGGTGAGCTGGGTCGACATTTCCTATTGATTCGCGCAGGTATCTACAAAAACGATGCGCTTAGTCGTCCGAATTCCGCCGGTTCGATCCGTGTGTTGGCAGCCCACATGGTAATTTTCGGTCACGTCGATCGTCTCATCTCGATATCTCCCGGCATCGAATCGTTCAGGTCTCCTCAAGCCGTATCCAGCTTGTCGAACTGTCGACCGGCCCCGCATCGTCCGTCGTATTTCGACGATCGTTGTAGATGAGGTTTATTATCGTCGAAATACAGAGTCTGGCGTATGGCGTCACAGTCACCACAGGGGATCGACGTGTCGATACCGGCGGGTCTGGATTCTGCGCAAGCGAAACTGGTCTATCTCTACGTCGCCGCGAGCGGCACCGCGACGCCCGAGCGGCTCTGCGACGATCTCTCCGTCAAAAAGGGAACAGTTCTCTCGATCACCAGTACTCTCCGGGATCGGGGACACCTCGAGCGGACCGACTCCGGATTTCGACTGGCCTGAGTCTGCAACCATCTGCTACCCGACGCAGCTAAACGGCCGGGAGCGGGTTCGCCGTGATTTTCTGCGAACCCGCGACCCGGGGGAGGGCAGGCCCTTCACCGACACTCACCGCGAGTGAGCGAAGCGAACGAGCGGGCCGACGACTGACCCGGAAGCCGCGCTGTGCGCGGCTGAAGGGAAGGAGGAGTGCTTTTAATCGGATCTGAGCGGGATCGAAGATCCCGCGAGGTCGTCGGCGCGAAGCGCCGACTGCAAGCGATTCCGAAGGAATCGCCCAGTCCAAAAGAGCGCTTCGCGCTCTTTTGAAGGTTTTGCCGAGGGCGCGGCTTCGCCGCGCCCGTGGTTAGAAAGACGCCGAAGGCGTCTTTCGTCATCAAGCGAGACCTCCGGTCTCGCGGACCTCGCGAATCGAAGATTCGCTCAGTCACGAGAGAGCTTCGCTCTCTCGAACGACAGAGCAAAACTTCGTCTCTAGAGTTCGATCCGCTCGACTAACTGGTCGCGGTTCTCGTTCGTGTTGACGGCGACGATGCGGATCTCCTGTTCGAGGCCCGACCCCTCGAGTTTCGCCTTGAGCAGGTTGTCGACCTGGTAGACGCCGGCGGCGTTGGTCATGGCGATCTCGACCATGACCGGGCTGTCCTCGCCCTCCTGGAGCGAGACGCTGCTGATCGCCTGACTCGAGAGGGTGTTGATCCCGCGACCACCGTGTTCGTAGGGGATCCGGGAGCGGCCCCGTTCCATGTCCAGGGCGTCGGCGACGCGGATGACGCCCGCTTCGGTCGTCAGCGGCGTCTCCGACCGGTGGTGACAGAGGATCGCGTGGAGGACTTCGCCCTTCATGCGGACGGTTTCGGCGACGTCGTAGAACTCGGGGAGGATGCGATCGAGGATGTCGGCGGCCAGCGGAATCGAGTAGTAGGCGTGCTGGTCGCGGTGAACGACGTGGCCGACGTCGTGGAGCGTCGCCGCAAGCGCGATGATGACCGCCTCGTCGGCCTCCTCGAGGTCCTGCTGGCGAGCGCCGTTGAAGTCGACCCCGCCGACCTTGAGCAGGTCGTAGAGACACAGCGCGCGGTTGCGGACGATCTCGATGTGTTTCGCGCCGTGGTCGTTATACCGCATGCGGTCGACGGCGTTGATATTCTGGGCCTCGAGGTAGGTCTGGATCTCCTCGTCGCTGGTAATGAACTCGAGGACCTGGTTCAGTTTCGCGTCCGGAAAGTCGTGATCGGCATCGGGGGAGTAGACGCGGCGAGCGGTGTCGTCACCGGTAGAATCGCTCATAGGTGACCATCGCTTGCGTGCTAAAAAAGCCCTGCGACGAGCCGAGCCGTCAGTCCCGAACCGTCAGTCGACGGGATCTCGGTGCCGTAGGACGCTGTCGTCGAGTGCGGTATCGACGGTCGTTCAGGCCAAGTCCTCGACGGCGGCCTCGATCTCGTCGTAGTCGGGTTCGACGCCCGGATCGTCGCTGACCCACGAGTAGGCGACTTCGCCGTCGCCGTCGACGACGAACACCGAGCGCTTGGCGACGCCGTAGACGCCGAGGTCGGCGAAGTCCATCTCGATGCCGTAGTCGTCGATGATCTCCTTGTTGTAGTCGCTGATGAGGCCGAACTCGAGGCCGTTCTGCTCGCGGAACTCGTTGAGCGTAAACGGCGAGTCGCGGCTGACGCCGTAGACGCTGGCGTCGAGATCGTTGAACGCGGCGATCCGGTCCTGGAACGTACACATCTCGGTGGTACAGACACCGGTGAACGCGCCGGGGAAGAAGGCAAGAACGATCGGTGCCTCGTCCCCGAGACGGTCGGAAAGCGTGAATTCTTCGATGTCGCCGTTTGCGAGCGGTGCCGTGAAGTCGGGTGCGGCGTCTCCGGTTTCTGGCATCGTCCTCCCGTTGTAGGTAACCGGGAAAGACAGTTTCGTTCGCGGACGAATCGTCGGTCGAGCGACGGTCGAACCGGTAGCCGGATGTTCGGGGACGGACGATCAATTGCTGTTCAGCGGGGATACATTCCCCTCTAACTACCTATTGTTCTTAGCCGACTCATGGGGCGTAACTGGACTTTCGCTGAAACTTGCTATACTTAGTGGTCCAAAAAGGTTATAATTGCCAGCGGGTAAGCCACGTATAGAGATGGCAATCGAAACCGCACCGTTGTTCGTCCCTACCCCGGGGGCACCAGAACTCCTGATCATCCTCTTCGTCGCGATCTTGTTGTTCGGGGCCAACAAGATCCCGAAGCTGGCTCGGTCCACCGGCGAGGCCATGGGCGAGTTCCAGAAGGGGCGTGAGAAGGTCGAAACCGAACTCGAGGAGATGCGCGAATCCGACTTCAAGGAGGAGATCGAGAACGAGGACGACGACGACTTCGTCGACACCGAACCCGTCACCGAGGAGGGCGAGACGGAGACGGAAACCGAGACTAACTGAGGTTTTTTCTCGAGGGCGTGTGGCCTAGCGGAGAGGGCAGGAGGTTCCTAACCTTCTGATCGTGGGTTCGAATCCCGCCACGCCCGTACAGCGAGCCACGGAGTGGCGAGCGAACCGGCATGGCGGGATTCGAATCAGGGAGTGAAGCGAAGCGGAACGACCGTGGTTCGAATCCCGTCACGGCGTTTTTCTTTCGCGCGTGACGGTGCGGCGAACGGACCGGTACGGCGGATCGAGCCACCAGTGGCGCGCAGTTACCACCGTGCCGTTCACTGTGATTGACAGACTTTCGGAAGCGATGTCTATCTCGTCGATCGACTGACTCGAGCCGCGTAGCATTACGTCACCTGCAAGCGACAGATAGCAGACGCGAGAGGGAACGTCGCTCATGTTCGGTTAGTGGCCACTGCCGCGACGCGTGTTCGGTTCGCCGAATCGGGTCAGGGGCTCGAGTTCCTCGCGATTCACGTCCGCGAAGGCGTCGCGGGCGATGATCCGTCGATGGACCTCGTCGGCGCCGTCGATGATGCGGAACTTGCGGACGGCCTCGTAGAAGTCGGCCAGCGGGAGGTCCTTCCCGATGCCGTTGGCGCCACAGCACTGGACCGCGAGGTCGATGGCCCCCTGCGTGACGTTCGCGGTGAAGACCTTGCACATCGAGACGGGAATGCGGGCTTCGTCGCCATCCTCGATCCGATCGGCCGCGTCGCGGATCGCGGTCCGGGCGACGTGGAGGCGCGCCTCGGCGTCGGCGATCCGGTGGCGCAGCGACTGTTTGTCCGATAGGGTCGACCCGAATCCCTCGCGCTCGCTGAGGTACGCTTTCGCGATCTCGAGGGCACGCTGGGCCATTCCAGAAAAGCGCATGCAGTGGGTCAGGCGGGCGGGACCGAGTCGCGCCTGAGCGTGGGAAAAGCCCTCGTTCAGGTTCCCGAGCAGGTGTTCCTCGGGGACGCGGACGTTCTCGTAGACGATCTCGGCGTGAGAGGCGCCGCGAGTACCGCCTCCCATGTGGGGAACGTCGCGCACGATATCGACGCCGTCCGCGTCGGCGGGAACGAGGAAGAGCGAACAGCCCTCGTAGGGATGGGCGTCGGGGTCGGTACGCGCGAGGACGATCAGGACGTCGGCCTCGACGCCGTTGGACGTCCACCACTTGTGGCCGTCGATGACCCACTCGTCGCCGTCTCGAGACGCCGTGGTTTCTCGAGGATCGCCCGAGGCCCCCTCGGCAGCGTTCTTTTCGGCGGTCGTCCGGATCATCTTCGGATCCGAGCCGGCCCCGTCCAGCGGTTCGGTCATCGAAAACCCCGACGCGATCTCGCCCTCGACGAGCGGCTCGAGGTAGGTCTCTTTCTGTACCTCATCGCCCGCTAGTTCCAGCAGGTGCATGTTCCCCTCGTCGGGGGCGTCGACGCGCATCGCGGCGGCGCCGAGCAGGCTGCGGCCCGCCTCCTCGAAGACGGGCAAGACGTCGCGGAAGCTCTCCCCCATACCGCCGTACTCCGCGGCGATCTGGGGCGCGTAGATGTCGTACTCCCGGGCGGCCTCCCGGAGGTCGGCGATCGTCCCGCTCGAGACGGCCATCCCGCCGGCTCGCTCTCGTTCGAGCGGGAGGACGACCTCCTCCATCAACTCGTGGGCGCGGTCGGCGAGCTCCTGTGCACGGTCGGAGTCAGCGTAGTCCATACGGCCACTGGGACCGGGGCGGCGATAGGTGGCGGCGGAAACTACCGTGGCTGTAGAACCATCCCAAATATATTTACGCTGGAACTCTTAGTTGTGTAATTCAATTACAGAGGAAGCATTCGGAATGGAATAGCTATCGATGGAAAATCAAGCAACTCAGACGGAGCAGTTGAACGCCGCGCTATCGAGCGGTCCAGCCGCCGTCGACGGCCAGACAGGCGCCCGTTACGTAACTCGCGGCCTCGCTCGCGAGGAAGACGACCGGGCCGGCGATCTCCTCGGGGTCGGCGAAGCGCTCGAGGGGCGTGCGGTCGATGATCGACTGCCGGAGTCGATCGTCGGCCTCGAGGTCGTCGGTCAGGGACGTCGAGACGTAGCCGGGGGCGACGGCGTTGACCCTCACCTCGGGGGCCCAGTCGAGCGAGAGGCTCTTCGTGAGGCCGACGAGGCC
This sequence comes from Haloterrigena turkmenica DSM 5511, assembly GCF_000025325.1. Classification (NCBI taxonomy): domain Archaea; kingdom Methanobacteriati; phylum Methanobacteriota; class Halobacteria; order Halobacteriales; family Natrialbaceae; genus Haloterrigena; species Haloterrigena turkmenica. The sequence goes on from NC_013743.1 coordinate 968,534, forward strand.
GTGTTTCGAGGCGACGTACGGATGCTGGCGCGGCAGGCCGACCAGCCCGCCGACGCTCGCGACGTTGATCACCGACCCGCCGCTGTCGTGGAGGTGAGCCGCCGCCGTCCGGGTCACCTCGTAGGCGCCGTTCAGGTTGACCTCGAGGACGCGATCGAGGTGTTCCGTGTCGACGTCCTCCGGCCGACCGAGCGCGTCGTCGGGGTTGAAGCCGGCGTTGTTGACGACGACGTCGACCCCGCCGAAAGCGTCGTCCGCCCGATCGATGACGTCCGCGACCGCGTCGGAGTCCGTCACGTCCGCAGAGACGGCGATTGCGTCGCCGCCCGCGGCCTCGATCTCGTCAGCGACCGCCTCGATCTCGCCGGTCGAACGCGCTGACGGGACGACCGCGGCCCCGGCGTCGGCGAGTTCGATCGCGATCGCGCGGCCGATCCCTCTTCCGCCGCCGGTGACGACCGCGACGCGGTCTTCGAGACTGAACTGGTCGTTCATTTACCCGACCGATACCGGTGCCGAGCCCATAGCTGTTCTCCCGCCGGGACCACCGTGATCGAAACCCGTCGAAAATACTGAGTGAGTTGCAGTAGAACTAGGTGGATCGTTGCTACATTATATGTAGGATGGGCTTGGAAATAGGGGCATATTTGAGAGTGACAGTAGCGTGACGGGGATCATAGTATCGAGTCGACAGGTTCGGATACGACGAGAAGGAGACTGTGTGCGGGGAATTATCAGAAGTGGTAATGTATGGATGAATTTTTTGAAGGATGAGAGTTTGGGTGAAGTCAATGGCTATTGACGAGGCCGACCAGTCGGATGCCGGGGACTTTTCTGAGGGGGAGGCATCCGAGTCTGCGTCGGAGGCGAATCGATCTCGCGGGTCGGACGGCGATGCGAACTCAGGTTCGGGAGTTTGCGTCGGCGAGTACACGTGGGAGAATTTCATGGAAGAGTACGGATACAGCGACGACGCGTCGGTGCTGTATCCCGACGATCCCGGCGAGACGACGTCGGACGACCAACTGGGGTTAGATACCGACGAAGGGCCCGAACACACGGTCCCGACGGGCGACGACTGGAAGCAGGTCGAGTTCGACCCCGAGTCCTATCTGGGCTACCACCCCGACGATCTGGACTCGACGGTCGTGCCGACCGCCGGCGACAACGCCGAGGAACTCTGGGACGTCTTTCGGGAGTACGCCGATCCAGAGACGACGCCGGTCGTCAAAGACACCTGGACCTGGGAGCACTACAAGTGGGAGTACTACTACGAGGACGACGGCTCCCGACCGCGGGATAGCGACGGTGAAATCGTTCGCCACGACGAGGAGGAGGCGCTCGGCTTCGATCCGGAGACCGTAGAACAGCGCCTGTTCGCGGCCGACGACGCCGCGATGGAACTGGACGAACTCATCGAGGAGCGAACCGTCAACGTCCAGGAGGAGATCGACGAGGACGAGTTCTTCTCGACGACCGCGGGCAACACGACCGTCACCAACCGCTACGATCTGGAAAAGGCCGTTCCGCTGGACAAGAAGACCCACTTCCGAGAGGTCGAGCGCTACTGGGTGAACAAACCCTACGCCTGCGTTGTTATCTTCCACTCCGAGAAGGAAAACGAGAAGAAGTACTACCTGATCGAGCCCTATCTGAACGAGATCGAACTCGAGTTACAGGAGTTCCTCTCGGGCAAACTGCGAACCGCGATCAAGTACTCCGACGAGGGGATCAAGGAGAAGGCGACCGAGGACGGCCGCCGGACGGTCATCGAGGACGAGACCCGCCAACTGCTCAAGCGCTACGATCTGTTCGAGAAGACAGCCAGCAGTTCCCGGGAGAGCGTCCTCGACACGCTGCGAAATCTGCTCGACGACGAGGACGACGGTCCCGACGAGGACGACGGTCCCGACCCGCTCGAGGGGCTCTCCGTCCGACCCGAGCCGGCGATCCTCGAGGCCGATCCGGACACGCTAAGCGAGTATCAGGTCGAGAAACTGCTCTACCTGCTCAAGCGCAACTTCATCGGCTACGAGCGCATCGACGGGATCAAACACGACATCAACGTCGAGGACATCTCCGTCGACGGCTACAACTCGCCGGTGTTCGTCTACCACTCGGAGTACGAGCAGATCATCTCGAACGTCTACCACGGCGAGGACGAACTCGACGACTTCGTCGTCAAACTCGCCCAGCGCTCCGGGAAGGGGATCAGCAAACGGCTGCCGCAGGTCGACGCGACCCTCCCCGACGGCTCGCGCGCCCAGTTGACCCTGGGGAAGGAGGTGTCCGACCACGGGACCAACTACACCATCCGTCAGTTCAAGGACGTCCCCTTTACCCCGATCGACCTCATCAACTGGAACACCTTCTCGCTGGACGAGATGGCGTTCCTCTGGCTCTGTATCGAGAACCACAAGAGCCTGATCTTCGCTGGAGGTACCGCGTCCGGGAAGACCACCTCGCTGAACGCCGTCTCGCTGTTTATCCCCTCGAGCGCGAAGATCGTCTCCATCGAGGACACCCGGGAGGTCGAACTCCCGCAGCGAAACTGGATCGCCTCCGTTACTCGGCCGTCGTTCGCCGACGACGAGCAGGGCGACGTCGACGAGTTCGACCTGCTCGAGGCCGCGCTCCGGCAGCGACCCGACTACATCGTGATGGGTGAGATCCGTGGTGAGGAGGGGCGGACGCTGTTCCAGGTCATGTCGACGGGTCACACGACCTACACGACGTTCCACGCCGACTCCGTCGACGAGGTGTTAAAGCGGTTCACGACGGACCCGATCAACGTCTCGAAGACGATGTTCACCGCGCTGGACCTGGTTTCGATCCAGACCCAGACGCGGGTGCAGGGTCGGAAGGTCCGCCGGAACAAATCTCTCACGGAGATCAACCACTACGAGGCCGAACACGACGAGATCAACGTCCAGGACGTCTACCAGTGGCAGGCCGAGACCGACGAGTTCCTCAAAATGGGGGACTCGAATACCTTGGAGGAGATCCAGTTCGACCGCGGCTGGAGCCGCGAGAAACTCGAGGAGGAACTGTTCAAACGCGAGGTCATCCTCGCCTACCTCATCAAGAACGGACTCAACACGTACGCGGAGGTCGCGGCGACAGTGCAGGCGTTCATCAACGACCCCGACACGATCCTCACGCTCATCGCGAACGGCCAGCTCGAGGACAGCCTCGAGGACCTCCGGGAGATGGAGAGCGTCCTGATCGACGTCGATCCGGAGAAAGAGGAACTCGTCCCGCGACCGGACGCGACCGACGAGACGTACAACATCTCGATGGACCTGCTCGAACGCGCCGAGGAGTCGCTGTTCGAGGAGTACCGCGGCAAAACGCCGAGCGGATTGGACAGCGCTCTCGGGGGGCCCGAGACGGAGGAGCCGATCGAGGTTGACAGCGCCGACGCCGACGAGTTCGACTTCGCCGGCGACGTCGACGGCTCGGTCGACGACGACGAGTGGGAACTCGGCGACGGCTCGAGCGGCTTCGGCGCCGGCGAGGACGCCGGGGAGCCGGCGTGGCTCAGCGACGACACCGGCTTCGATATCGGCGGCGACGAGGGCGCCGCCGACAGCGCCGGAACGGCTGCGAACGCCGACGAGGGGGTCGCCGCTGAATCGCCTGATGCCGGCACCACGGACGAGACGTCCGACGGATTCGAGATCGATGACGAGACGGGCGGCGTCAGCGGCCCACCTGCGCCGGCGGCGAGCGCGGACGGCGCGGACGCGGAGGCGACGGCCCCGCAGCCGGCAGCCGGCGACGAGACGGAGACGAACACAACCGTCATGCCGACGGATGACGCCGACGACGCCGATCTCGGCGGGCTGTTCGACGATATGGGCGACACCATCGACAGGCTCGACGCGGACGGCCAGCCGGAACCGCCCGCGGAGACCGACGCCGCGTCGACGGCCGAGCCCGACACGTCCGGCTTCGATTCGATGTTCCCCGAAGACGACCTCGAGTCGATCTTCGACCCCGAATCCGACGCGGAGACGGCCGGCGACTTCAGCGATCAGTTCGAGCCGGCGACCGCCGACGAGCCGGTCGGCGACGAACTCGAGACCGCCGACGAACCCGACGAGACGCCGACGATCGATCTCGGAGCGGCGGTCGACGACGCTGCCGAAGCCGACGAGACATCGACGGCCGCACCCGAGGAGTCGACCGACGAAACCGCTGAACCCGACGAGACGCCGACGATCGACCTCGGAGCGGCGGTCGACGACTCCGCCGGGGCGGACGACGACGCCGAAGAGGTTGCCGAATCGGAAGCTGACGCCGATTCCTCGAGTATCATCGACGACGGCAGCGACGATGATGCCGCTGTCGAGAACGCCGATAGTATCGTGGCCGACGAACCGACGGACGATGAGGCGGAGTCGGGACCGGACGCCACACCCTCGTCGAACGAGCAAAGCGAAGGTGACGGGCGTCTCGAAGGCGATGGCGACGACGCTCCGGTCGACCAGCCGGCCGACGAGGAACCGACGGCGACCGCAGCTGATCCACCCGGCGAGGATCGCGACGATCCGACGGAGCCGGCGGAAGGTGACGATGGTACCGGTGACTCGGAGTCGATCTTCGGGACCAAGTCCGACTCGATCTTCTCCGAGGACTCGGAGGCGGACGACGCCGATGACGGGTCGCTGTTCGAGGACGAACAGGCGCAGGCCGAAACGGACGATTCGATCTTCAAACCGGCCGAGACCGAGGACGACGAGCGGACGGACGACCAAATCGATCCCGCCGACGATAACGAGGATACCAACGCATGAGCCTCCAAACCGACAGTAGCGGTGGCAGCGGTTCCGGCGGGCTCTCGGGGGGCTCCGACGTGCTCGGCGAGACGTTCTACCCTCTCTACGACTGGTTGTTCAGCGACGATAGCGAGTTCGCCGGCGACGTCGAGACGAAACTGGCCCAGGCACGGATGACCGATACGGTCGAACTCTACCTCTCCCGGGCCCTCGGGATCGGCTTCATCAGCGGCCTGGCGCTGTGGCTGCTCGGCCTCCTGCTCGGCTACACGCTGTTTGCCACCGGTATCATCCAGGTCGACGAGATCCTCGGCTTCCCCGTCAGCAGCGATCTGGTGCTCCAGATCATCGACACGCTCCGTATCCCGGCGTTGGTTTTCTTCACCGGGCTCGTCTTCGGCTCGATCGGCTTCGCAATCGGATTCGGATCGCTGGTCGCGATCCCTTATTCGCGTGCTTCGACCCGCAGGCGCCAGATCAACATGCTCCTGACCGACTCCGTTTCGTTCATGTACGCGCTGTCGGTCGGCGGCCTGAACCAACTCGAGATCATCGAGGCGATGGCCCAGGCCGACGACACCTACGGCGAGGTCGCAAAGGAGTTCCAGAGCATCGTCAAGGAGACCGAGTACTTCGACATCGACTATCGGACCGCCATTCGAAAGCAGGCTCTGGAGACTCCCAGCGACGAACTCTCCCAGTTCCTGACCGACATGCTCTCGATCGTCAACAGCGGCGGCGACATGGAGAGCTTCCTCGAGGACAAGAAGGAGAAGCACATGCGCACCGCCAAGCAGGAACAGGAGCTGACTCTCGAGACCCTCGAGCTGTTCGGCGAGATGTACATGACGCTGTCGCTGTTCCCGCTGCTCTTGATCATCATCATGGTCGTCATGCAGATGATCCCGCAGGCGAGCGTGACGAACACGATGCTCTATATGACCGTCTACGCACTGATCCCGCTGACCGGGGTCGGCTTTCTCATCATGGTTTCGACGGTCAAAGAGGACGAACCGGGTGACGGCTATCTTTCGATGGGGGACACCGACGACCGCCTCGAGAATCAGGGCGATCAGGGGCTGCTCGATCTCGGGTTGATCGAGAAGTTTACGGGCGATCACAGCGTCTTCGACCGGATCAAGAACCGCGAGGGGACCTACGAGACGATGGAGGTCCTTCAGAAACCCCACATTTTCTTCCGGGACAACCCGCTGTTCACGCTCGCGCTGACGGTGCCCGCATCACTCGTGATCGTGACGACGGCGATGATGAACGGCTCGGCACCCACGTCGTGGGACGGGCTCCTCGAGAACGCCGTCTGGGGGACGTTCATCTACGTCTACGTTCCGCTGTACGTCATCGCGATCCCCCTTTCCGTCTTCCGCGAGTGGAACGTTCGACACCGCAACTCCGTTGTCAGTCAACTTTCCGAGGACCTGCGGAAACTCTCGAGTTCGAACGACACCGGGCTGACGCTGCTCGAGTCGCTGAAGGCCGTCTCCGACACCACGAGCGGGAAGTTGGCCCGCGAGTTCGAGATGATGCACACGAAGGTCAACTACGGGACCAGCCTGAAGCAGGCGCTCATCGAGTTCAACAACAAGTATCACATCCCGCGGCTGGCTCGGACGACGCGGCTGATCACCGAGGCCCAGGAAGCCTCGAACCAGATCTCCGACGTGCTCCGGACGGCCGCTCGCGCCAGCGAGAACCACGACGACATTGAGCGCGAGCGCAAGTCTCGCACCCGAATGCAGGTCGTGATCATCATCATGACGTTCATGACCGTCCTCGCGGTGATCGCGATCCTCAAGACACAGTTCATCGATACGATGGCCGGCCTCGGAGAATCGACTGGCGGCGCCGAGAGCAGTTCCGCGGGCACCGCCGGTGGTGGCGGCGGTGGCGGCGGACTCTCGGATGCCAACCTGAGCGAGAACATCGACGTCAATATGCTGTCGGTGTTGTTCTTCCACGCCGTGACGATGCAGGCGATCCTCTCCGGGGTCATCTGTGGCTACATCCGCGATGCGGACGTGCTGAGCGGACTGAAATACGCCGTCATACTGGCGACGATCGCGCTCGTCGGCTGGACGCTGGTGGCCTAATCATGAGCCGAAACCGGACCCGAACCGACCGCGACCGACGCCCGAAGACGGTGTCGATCTCTCTGCGCGAGCGCGGCCAGACCACGCAGGATTTCGCCGTCGGGATCGGCGTGTTCATCCTGGCAGTGGCCTTTGTCTTCTCGTTTCTGCCGTCGATCCTGACGCCGTTCGACTCGTCGGTGTCCGGCGGCCAGACGGCACAGGCCGACCGTGTCGCCGACCGGGCCGTGCACAATCTGTCGACGGAGACGGGGCCGGAGACCGAACTTAACGGTAGTGCGTTCGAGGACTTCGTGAACGATACCGACGGGCTTTCCGAACGGCTCGGTCTCAGAGAGGATGAAACCCGCTACGATCGTATCGATATTCGCCTCGAACCGCTCAACGAAAGCGAGCCGCTCGGGGACGAATGGATAGTCGGCGACGGCTACGATAACCAGTCAGCGGCCAGTTCCGCACGAATCGTGACGTTCAAAGAGGGCTCGTTCGACGGAGCCGAACCGGGGTGCGATCCCGCTTGCCGACTCGTCGTGAGGATGTGGTAATACGATGCGAGACACTTCCCAATCCCAAACCGATCGCGGGCAGGCCTACACCCTCGAGGGGTTCGTCTCGGCGATGATCGTCCTGATGGCGGTCCTATTTGCGCTCCAGTCCGTTGTCATCACGCCGAGCACGGGCGGGCTCGCCGATCGGACGGCACAGGCTCAGCTCGAACAGGAGGCCCAGGACGCGCTGGTGATCGGCGCCACGACCAACGGGAGCGTGGAGAACGGAACCGGCGATCTATCGACGCTCGTTCGCTACTGGAACGACTCGAGCAACGAGTTTCACAACGCGAGCGAGCAGGACGTCGAGTTCTACTACAACGCCTCGAACGACACGGAACTCTATCAGCAGTTCGTCCTCGGCGAGGTGCTCTCGGATCGGTTCACCGATCGCGGACTGAGCTACAACGTCGAACTCGTCTCTCAGGACAAGGATGGGGAGTTCGACACCGAGAACAGTACGTATCTCGTCTATCAGGGCGAATCCGAGGCGGTGACGGCGAGTTACACCGTGACGCTACTCGAGTCGGACAATCTGACGGCACCCGGCGACGAGAACAGGAACGTATCCGTTCGGGAGGCCTACGAAGACGGTGAGTACCCCATTCCGCCGGCGACTGACGACCCGCGAGAAAACGATGACGCGAGTGAGATCTACAACGTCGTGGAGGTGCGCGTCGCAGTATGGTAACTGACAGAACTCACGGTTGGCGAGGTGGAGACGGTGACCGATCGGTCGAACAACGGGACAGAGGACAGGTGATCCTCATCGGCGCAGTCGCGCTCGCGTTCATCGTGCTCGGCGTGGTTGTCGTCTTCAATGGCGTCCTCTACACAGAGACGCTGTCATCGGCCGACACGGGACAGACTGCGAGCGGTGCTGAGGCGACCGAGCTCGAGGTTAGACAGGGAATCGGGTGTCTGGTCGCGGAATACGAAGGCGATCAAACGACGAACGACGAGCTGCTCAATGACAGCGGCGGGGTAGAACCGTCGTTTGTGAAATCGAATCTGGAGAACGATATCGAGAACTACTCGACTTTGTATCAAAACGCGACGGCTCACTCGCAGCCGACTGCTGTGCACGTCGCAATCAACGACGACGGCCTGATCGATAAAATCGACGTGGACGACGGTGAGGTCAAGATCGAGAACGTGACCGTCACGATTTCCACCGACTCTACCGATCATCGCTACGATCGGACGATAGACGTCAGTTCGGAGGAGTGCCCGTCATGATTCGCCGATCCGACTACGAGACCGACCGCGGGATGTCGATCGCCCTAACCCATGTCCTCACGATCGGAATCACGACGATCCTCATCGCCATGCTGTTGATGGCCGGCAGCACGATGCTCGAGTCCGAGACCGAGCGCTCGACCGAGACTGCCCTCGAGACCGTCGGTGAACGACTGGCGGGTGATATCGACAACGTCGATCGGATGGCCGACGACAGCGACGACGTGTCGCTCGTCTCCGATCGGCCGCGGACGGTCTCGAACTCCGGATACACCGTTACGACGCTGTCAGCCGATGACTGCGGGGACCGAGCACCCTTGCTCAACGACTCGAACCCGTGTCTCGAGTTGGATGCCTCGAGCACCGACGTGACCGTTCACGTGCCGATCAAAGTCGACAACGGGATCGAAACCGGAACGTCCGTTTCGGGTGGCTCGCTCGAAATCACCTACACGGGCGGCGACATCGAGATTACGGAGGCCGACCGATGAGCGACCGACGAGTCGACTCGACGCTGCGAGTCGGACTCGGCGCCGACGACCGTGGCATCTCCGAGGTCGTCGCCTTCATCCTCACCTTCGCGATCATCCTCGGCTCGGTCGGCCTGCTGTACACGACCGCGTTCGGGGCGATGATGGACTACCAGGAGAACGAGCAGGAGACCAACGCCGTGCGCGCGATGGATTCGCTGACGGACAACTTCAACGACGTACTTCGTTCGAACGGCGTCAACCAGCGCTACGGTGAACTCTCGCTACGGGACGGGCGGATCACGACCGGGAACGGCGGAACGGCGCTCAACATCTCGATTAACGGTAGTGACCCGATCGGTACCGACGGGGGCGATCAGCGGTTCGCCGGCTACGGTGACGGCGTCACCGCTGAACTCGGCGAGTTCGCCTACGAATCGGACGACGACGACGACACGATCGCGTACGAGGGAGGCGGTCTCGTCCGCGGGGACGAGACAGGGAGTGTCGTCCTCCGAGAACCACGGCTACGGTGCAACCCGGAACAGAATACGGCGATCATCTCGCTGGTCACCGTCTCCGCCGAGGACCGTTCGGTACAGTCCAGCAGCGGGCTCGGTGTGTCGATGACCGTCGAAAACCGTAGCAGTAGAGCCTATTCGAATGTGAACAATGTAACTATCGAGCGCGAAGACGACGGCGCATACGAAGGCGCCTGGAACGACATCCTTTCGGGATGGACCGAGGACGATGGCGGCTGCGGTGACTTCGGCGGTGACGGTCGCGTCGTCGTGACCATCGTCGAAGTCGATATCGACTACTGAGCGGTCGAACCCGACGATCCGTTTCACTCCCAGTCGCCGGTTAGCATCGCCCGAAACCCCGCTCGAGCGGCGAGCGCTTCGACGCGTGCGGCCCGTTGCTCGACGTCGCCGCCGGTCTCGAGGTAGAGCCCGTTCGGGAGCTGCTTGGGAGCGGTCATCGGGGTTCCATCGGGATGCGTCGGTGACTCGTGGAGGACGGCCCGCGTATCGTCGTCGGGGCTCCAGGGAACCGAGAGCCCGGAGAGGCCGCGTTCGAAGAGATACTCCGCGGCGGCGACCAGCGCCCGATCGGACCTGGAGTGGCCGATCGCGCCGATCGAGCCTCGCTCGTTGAAGAATCGAACGACGTACTCGCTCTCGCCGGCATCGTCGTCGCTGCGTTCGGGCCTCGAGTCGCTCGCGCGGACGGTATCCCCGTCTGTCGGATTCTGTTGTCGCTTCCTCTCGTCGGCGGCGTCTGCGTTGGCGTCGGTCTCGTGCTCGTCGATCGCGTTCGTCTCGTCCGTCGGTGCGGAGTCCGTGCCGCTGGTCGAGGGGCGTTCCGATCGGCTCTCAGCCGTCGACGTCGACTCGCGGGTCGCATCATCCTCGTCGCTCGTGGAACTGGATTCGGAGAACTCGAACGACACGTCCGCGTCGGCGGTCTCGAGCTCGCCAGCCACGGGTCGCTGTCCGTCGTCGCTGAAGGCGGCGACGAGTCGCTCGACGAACCGGTCGGCCGCGGAGTCGAACTCCGCGCGGTAGGCGTCGCCCCGGTCGGTTACGGCCGTTAGCTCGTCGACGATCGACGCGACGAGGTCGTCGCGTGCGACGGCGAGCTGGCGGGCGACGAACGGCCGGGCGTGGCGCTCGAGTCGCTGACCGACGGTCTCGCGCGTGTAGTGGGCGAGCGCCGACTCGTGGTCGGGTAGCGCGGAGAGCCGACAGGCCAGCCGATCGGCGTCGGTCGTCCCGGCCAGCAGGAGGTAGTCGCGACCGTCCGTGTAGATCGCGCGGTCGATTCCCGTCCACGCCATCGTCTCGAGGAGGGACACGGCGCGGTCTCGGTCCAGGGACTCTCCGTAGGGTTCGACGGCGACTAACAGCGCAGGGACCCCGCCGACGGCAGTGACGTACTCGAGTCGGGTGCCGTCGACGGTCGTCTCGTGCAGACAGGAGTCGGCGCGGACGTCCCAGCCCAGCGTTTCGAGGAGGGGGTCGACGAGCCAGGCGCGCGTTTCCCGGCGCGTCGCGGGCGGCGCGGACTCGACGAGCGCTCGAGAGCGACCGACGAACGCGTCGAGATCGAATGCACTCATCTCGACTCCGCCTTCGCGGCCCCGATACGTAAGCGTCGCCGTATGTCACAGAAGGCGGACCGCGATTCGTACGCAGCTATCGACTCTGGTCTACTTCGACGTCGGCTTCTCGCCGGTCAGCGAGGTCGTTTCCAGCGTGTCTCGGTGGTAGATGCGAAGCCGAGCGTCACGGACGGTGAACGCGGATTTGAGGTTCGGAGGGATCGTCTCGGCCTTCCCGATAACGAGATACCCCTGTTGTCGAAGCGACTGGGCGATCGTCGCCAGCATCGACTGCTTGTACTCGTTGTCGATGTAGATAAACAGGTTCCGGCAGATGACCAGATCGAATCCGGTCTTGGGACTGTCGTTGATCAGATCGTGACGCTCGAACGTGACGTTTCGTTTGACAGCGGGAGCGATCCGGAAGATCCGGTCGTCGCGCTCGACGTACGCGTCGTAGTCGTCGAGATAGCCCAGCTGATCGGCGAAATCGACGGTTCGTGATTCCTCGTAGACGCCCGACCGGGCCGTCTCGAGCGCGGGTTCGCTGATGTCGGTGCCGAGGATCGAGACCGACGACTCATCTATTTCGGGGTCGTCGTGGGCGAGCATCGACACGGAGTAGGGTTCTCGCCCGTCGGCGCAAGCGGCGCTCCAGACGCGGACGGTCTCGTTCGTTGCGGTCAGGCGCTGTAGGACCTCTCGGATTCCGTCCCAGACGTCGGGATTGCGGAAGAACCCGGTGACGTTGATGCTCATCGCCTCGAGCAGCGCCGTCTGCTCCTCGGGATCGTTCCGGAGCGTCTCGAGGTACGTCGCGTACGTCTCGGACTGGGTCCGGCGCATTCGCGAGGAGACGCGCCGATCGAGGTAGCTGTCGTTGTAGTGGCTCGTCGCGAAGGCGAGTTCGTCCTCGACGAACTCGAGGAGTTCGTCGAACGCGGCGTCGCTCATAGCTCCACCCGTCCGTTCTCGGCGCTTTCGTCGGCCGTTTTGACGACGAGCGTCCCCGTTCCGGGCGTGAATTCGACGGTCCGGCCGTACTCGCCGCCGATGTCCTCGGCGAGCAGCGGCACGCCGAGTTTCTCGAGTTCCTCCTTGGCGGCGGCGATGTTGCGCTGGCCGACGCCGTCACCGAAGCTCTCGAACTCGAACATGTCGCTGCCGCCGGCGATCTTGGCCTTAACGGTGGTGTAGCTTGCACCTTGCTCGACCATCCGTCGCAACAGCGCCCGGATCGCGGTGTCGGCGTACTTGCCGGGTTTCCGGTCGCTGTTGTCGGCGGCGTCGCCGTCGGGGAGCATGATGTGGGCCAGCCCGCCGATGTCGCTGCCGGGATCGTAGAGGGCGATCGCGAGACACGAGCCCAGCCCGTAGGATTTGAGCGTATCGTCGCCGTCGCTGACGACCAGTTCGGAGATCCCGACCTGGACCGGCGTCGGCGCGCCCGGTTCTGTTCCGTACGTCTTCATGAGTTGTTGACTTCCTGGAATTCGGCCGTCGTCGGCGTCTCTTCGATCCGATCGACGTCTAAGTTGTTCAGTGCACGTTCGAGGTCGGCTTCGTCCGGGATCGCGTACACTTCACAGTCGAACTCCCGACCGTCGGCGACGACGACCGTGTCGAAGACGAACGCGAACTCCTGGTTCTCTCCGAGCTGGATGATCACGGGGTCGACGGCGGCGGCGCCCATGTCGTGGATGAACTCCGGCGTCGAGTGGTCGATCGTCGTGTCGAGGACGTTCGCCCAGCCGTCTAAAAAGCCGCTGGCCATGATGTTGCCCAGCTCCTTGATCGCGCTGGTGCCCATCTCGCCGAAGCCGTCCTCGTCGACCTCCATCGGGACCATCGCGTCGACGATCTCGTGGGCCGACTCCTCGTCGAACAGGAAGAGCAGATAGCCGCTGGGCATGCCGTCGAACTCGAAGGCGACGCCCACGAGTTTCTGGTCGGCCACCTGCTCGGGAATCGCCTCGAGCGAGACGAAGTTCAGCCGGCGGATCTCGACGCTGGTGTCGATGCCGGTCAGCGTCGTCGCCGTTTTGGCGACCTCCTCGGCGCCGCGCTCGGCCATGCGGTCGAAGCCGTCGAGTTTGTCGTACTCGATGCCGCCGCTGGTCCGCAGTCGGTCGAGCAGCGCGGACATCGACTCCCGTTTCGGGAAGAGGTAGTGGCTGAAGCCGACTTCGGTGCCGACGGTCTCGATCCGGCTCTGGAAGAGCAAGGCGAGGTCGTCGTCGTCGGGCGCCTCGTTGATCTCCCCGAAGAAGGGTTCCGCCGTCGCCCCCTGGACGAACTCGGGGGTCGAGACGTCGATAACCGTCTCGAGGACGTCGGCCCAGCCGTCGATGAACCCGCTGTTCATGATGTGGCCCACCTCGGTCGCGGCGCTGCGCGTCATTTCGTCGAATTCGCCGCCTTCGACGTCGATTTCGGCGTCGTCGGATTCGGCGAGCAGCGTCTCGACGATCCGGAACGCGTTCTCGCGTTCGAAAACGATCATCGAGTAGCCCTCGATGGCGCCGGTGAGCTTGACTCGCACGCCGACTTTCTCCGTCGAATCCTCGAAATCCCGCTGGATCTCGCGGCCGCGCATGAAGTTGAGTTTCGTGACGCCGACCTGCGTTTCGACCCCGGTCATGTGGGTCAGCCGGCCTGCGGCGAGTCCGGCGCCCTCTCGGGCCATTCGGTAGAAGGTTCCGAGTGCGTTGACGTCGAGTTTCATGCGTGCTGGACTTCGATGCCGTTGACCATTTCGACGAATTCCTCTAAGTCGGGGAAGGCGTAGATTTCAGCTTCGATCTGATAGCTCGGAACGGTCAGGTCCGAGTCGAAGAACAGTGCGAGATCGTCGCCGCCGAGACCGGCGGTCCGGGTGACGATATCTCCCGTCGGCGCGTAGACGAGCTGCGGTGCGGCGATGTCGATCGCACGCCCGAGCACGTCGGCCCAGCCGTCGATAAAGCCGCTGGCCATCATGTTGCCCATCTCCTCGACGGCGCTTCTGGCCATCTTGCCCGAGACGTCGGACATGTCGTCGACGACGTCCCGGAGCATGATTGCCGTGATCTTCTTGGCGCTGGCCTCGGGGAAGAGGATGAGGATGTGGCCGTGTGGCGGATCGAGCAGCCGGACACGAACGCCGACTCGCTTGCCCGAGTCCAGCTGGGACTCGATGTCGTCGACGTCGATGAAGTTCGTCTTCGTCACCTCCATCTGCGCGTCCTCACCGGTGAGCTTGCTCATGTTGTCGGCGACGCCGTTCGTGCCGACCTTCGCCATTTCGTTGATGAAACTCAGCTTTCGAATATCGACCATTAGCGTCATCGGTACCTCCGTGGATATGGGTAGTCGTTCGTTGTCATAGTGTTGTTACGTCTAGGATGTTGACCACTTCCCCCCGTCCTCGAACCGTCGCTCCGCTGAGTCCAGGAATATCGCTCATGAACCCCTCGAAGGGCTTGACGACGACTTCCTGTTGACCGTACACGTGGTCACAGTGAATGGCGACCGACCGGACGTCGTCGCGGATCCGCACGACCATTCCGTCTCCGTTGGCGCCGGCTCGCGGCGTCTCGAGGACGTCGTCGAGTTCGATGACGGAGTAGGTGTCGTCGCCGTCGGTGAGGACCCGCTGTCCGTCGACGGTCTCGAGAGTGGCGGCCGGTTCGATGTCCTGGACGGCCTTCGTCGGCACTCCGAACTCCTCGCCGCCGCTCTCGATGAACAGGATGTCGTCGATGGCGACCGACACCGGGAGCGTCATCGTCACGGTCGTCCCCTCGCCGGCCTCGCTGTCGATCGAGACAGTTCCGTCGAGGTCCTCGATCGTCCGCTTGACGACGTCCATGCCGACGCCGCGGCCGCTGACGTCGGTCACCTCGTCGGCCGTCGAGAGACCGGGGTGGAAGATGAGGTCGTACGCCTCGTCGTCGGACAGTTCGGCAACCTCGTCCGCGGTGTGGACGCCGGCCTCGACGGCTTCGTCGCGAAGTCGGTCCGGATCGAGGCCGTTCCCGTCGTCCTCGACGGTGATCTGCACTCGGTCGCGAGAGCGGTCGGCGTGGACCTCGACGGACCCCTCTCGGGGTTTGTCGGCCGCCTCCCGTTCCTCCGGTGGTTCGATCCCGTGGTCGACGGCGTTGCGAACCAGGTGGATCAGCGGGTCGCCGATCCGATCGAGGATACTGCGGTCGAGTTCGACGTCCTCGCCGGTGATTTCGAAGGTGACCTCCTTGTCCTGATCGCGTGCAATGTCGCGGACGACCCGCGGCAGTCGGTTCGCGACCGTCTGCAAGGGGACCAGCCGGATGTCCATCACCGTCTCCTGGAGGTCCGTCGTCAGGTCCTCCAGGTCGTCGAGTTCCGCCTCGAGCGCATCGGTCGCCTCGCTTTCGGTCGCGGTGTGGCGGAGCCGAACGCGGCTCGTGACCAGCCCCTCGACGAGCGTCAGCAGCGAGTCGATCTGTTCGATGTCGACCCTGACCGACTGGATCTCGTCGGTTTGCTGGTCGGCGTCCGGTCGGTCCGTCGACTCCGGAACCGTCAGATCGGGGTTCTCGAGGGTCGGTTCCTCGATCCGACGGACGACCTCCTCGGCCGATTCGTCGCTCGCGTCGGCCCCGGCGGCGTCGTCGAACGACGGCGTTTCCGCGCTCGCGTCGGTCGACGTCTCGCCGCCCTCGTCACCGAACGTCTCGTCGAAGTCGTCGACCGACTCCGCGTCGGCGTCGGCGGTCACGTCGTCGAATCCGTCGTCCGACGACTCGAACTCGGTATCGAACGAGTCGTCCGCGAACGAATCGTCGTCCGCGAACGCGTCGGCGTCTCCGAAGGAGTCGTCCGTCGTATCAGTGGCGAACGGATCCTCGTCCGCGAACGAGTCGTCCGCGAACGAGTCGTCCGCGAACGAGTCGTCCGCGAACGGATCGTCCTCGCCGGCGGCGAACGGGTCGTCGCTCGAGTCGTCGGCCGACGCCGGCGAATCGAACTCGTCCTCGAAACTCGTCTCGAGGCCGTCGTCGAACTCGCTCTCGGCGTCGTCCGCGGTCTGTCCGTCGGAACCGGAGCCGACCGCGGTGGCGTCGTCGTCGAGCGTCTCGTCTCCGTCGTCGGTCGGATCTTTGAGTTCGGTGCCTGCTTCGATGGACTCGCCGTCCCTGCTGTCGGCTTCGGCGGCTGTATCGGTCGTCTCGAGGTCGGTCGAGTCGGTCTCTGACTCGACCTCGAGCGCGTCGCTGTCGTCTCCCGGTTCCGACGCTGCTTCGATCGCGTCGTCCGACTCCAGCAGCGTCGACGGGTCGTCGACCGCGGGTTCGTCCTCGTCTTGCAGGGCCGCGTCTTCCTCCGTACCGACGGGATCGCTTTCCGCGACCGTCGATGACTCGAGATCGTCGTCGACCACGTCGGTCTGAGTCTCCGTATCGACCGCGGGCGACTCCGGTTCGACGGCTGACGCTGTTTCCGTGGCCGGCTCCGTTTCTGCGGCCGCTTCGACGTCGGCGTCGCCCGTCACCGGCTCGTCGACGTCTGCGTCGTCCTCGAGCACGGGTTCGGTCTCCACGTCGGCGGCCGATTCCGGCTCGCTCGTCGCTTCCGCAACGATCTCGTCGGCGGACGCCGAATCGGGTTCGGACGGCTCGACTGCCGTGCGTTCCTCGTCGTCCGTCGGCTCGTCAGCAGCGTCGTCGTCCGCGAACAGATCGTCGAAGTCATCGTCCGTCGCCGCGTCGGCCGACGCTTCCTCGTCGCCCGCGAACAGATCGTCGAGGTCGTCATCTGTCACCGCGTCGGCGGGGTCGTCGCCGCCAGCCAGCAGGTCGTCGACCTCCTCGTCGGTCACCGCATCGGCGGGCGCTTCCTCGTCGTCGGCCAGCAACTCGTCGAGTTCGTCGTCCGTTACCGCGTCGGTCGCCGGTTCGTCCTCGTCGACGGCGTCGACCAGGATGTCGTCGACGGCGTCGTCGGTCGGTTCCGGCCCCGCGAGGAACGTGTCGTCGTCGGCCGCGTCCTCGCCGAGGAGTTCGTCCATATCGACCTCGTCGTCGTTGTCGAACTCGTCGAACTCGAGTTCCTCGAGTTCGTCCTGCAGTTCGTCGAAGCCGACCATCTCGACCTCGTCTTTGAGCTCATTGAAGACGGCGTTGGCGTCGTCGACGTCGTCCGCTTCGGCGTCGGCCGATGCGTCGCCGGTCGCCTGCTCGGTCACGTCGGCGTCGGACGCCGCGTCATCGGCGTCGCCGTCGATCGGATCGGTTGCCGGCTCGCCGAGTTCGCCGTCGACCTCGAGGTCGTCGTCGTCGAGGAGATCGTCGAACGAGCCGGCCTCGCCCATCTCCTCGAAGGCCTCGAGTTCGTCGTCGTCGACGTCCTCGACCATCTCGTCTAAGTTGTCGAACTCGTTGAACTCGTCGAGCAGGTCGTCGACCTCGAGATCGGCGGCGTCTTCCGTGGAGATCTCGTCGCCCGGTTCGGTCGCCGCCTCCGAGTCGTCAGACCGGGCGTCGAACCGGTCGCTGATGTCGACGAGCTCGAAGTCGGCGACCTCCTCGACCGGTTCGAGACCGGACGTGATCGCGGATTTCCCGACCGCGCTGCCGAAGACGGCGTCGAACGTGCCGCGGTACTCGCCGGCCTCGATCTCGTCTCGTGGCGGCTGAGTACCGATCAGATCGAACGCGTCGATCAGCGCGTCGACGACGAGTTTGCCGCTGTTGACGCCGTCCCGATCGGCGATTACGAGCCGAACCAGGTAGGCGCGGTGTTCGTCGTCGGCCGGCGGATCGAACCGTTTCGTGACGGCGTCGATCTCGTCGGTCGACGGCGTCGTGATCGCGGCGGGACCGCCGCCGTCCTCGAGTTGCTCTCGAAGGGCCGCGATCGTCGCCGACGGATCGGTCTCGATCTCGCCGTCGGCCGCGACCTCGTCGATCATCGTCTCGAGTTCGTCGACCGCGTCGAAGACGACGTCCATCAGTTCGGGCGTCACCTCGAGACCGCCCTGTCGGACGGCGTCGAGCAGATCCTCGATCGCGTGGGCGAGATCGCTCGCCGGCTCGAGTCCCATCGCGCCACAGTTGCCCTTGAGCGTGTGTGCGACCCGGAAGATGTTCTCCATCGCCTCGTCGTCGGTCGGATCGCGCTCTAACGTGAGCAACGCGTTGTTCAGTTCCGTAATTCGTTCTTCGCTCTCCTGAACGAAGTCGGTTAGATAGTCAGTCATCGGTCTCACCGTCCGTATCGAACGCGTCGACGATCGCCGCAACGAGTTCGGGGGCGGGCGTGATATCGTCGACACAGCCCGTTTGAATCGCCTGACAGGGGATGCCAAAGACCGGACTCGTCGCTTCGTCCTGTGCGATGGTTCGTCCGCCCGCGGCGTGGATCGCTTCGATTCCGTCCGCCCCGTCTCGTCCCATCCCGGTCAGCACGACGCCACAGAGCGGATCGGTCACCCGATCGGCCGCGGTCTGCATCGTCACGTCGATCGCCGGACGCACGCCGTGAAGCCGCTCGCCGTCGTCGAGTCGGACGCGAATGCGACCGTTGACGTTACTGCGGACCTCGAGGTGAGCGTCGCCGGGGGCGATCACCGCCTCGCCGGGGTGGATCGATTCGCCGTCGGACGCCTCGCGGACGTCGTACTCGCTGCGCGTATCGAGTCGGTCGGCGAAGCGCTCGGTGAAGCCAGCGGGCATGTGCTGGACGACGAGAACCTTCGCGTCGAGCCCGATCGGCAGCCGGCTGAACAGCCGTTCGACGATCTTCGGACCGCCGGTCGAGGCACCGAGGACGACGACCGGATCGGCCGCGTACTCGCCCTCGAGTTCGACCGGCGGGAAGTCGTCGATCTCGGTTCCGGTGTCGGCGCGGCGCCCGACCGCCGGACGGTCCGGCGACGCTCGGGGACCCCCGCCGGAGCCGCCCTGCGAATCGCTTCCGGAGCCGGCGACCGCCCGGCCGGCGGCCGCCTCCTGGTTGGATCGCGTCGCGTATGCGGAGGCGGACGCGCGAGCGAGTGCGATCGACGAGACGTTCGCGTCGGCGAGTTCGTCGACTTTCGCGACGACGTCGTCGCGAAGGTCGGTGACGGTTCGTCCGTCGGCTCCGTCGGGTTTGTGAAGGAAATCGACGGCGCCGCGCTCGAGCGCGTCGAGCGTGGCTTCCGTCCCCTCCTCAGTGTGAACGCTGAGCATGAGAATCAGCGTCGGGTTCGTCGCCATGATTCGCTCGACGGCATCGATACCGCCGAGCTTCGGCATTTCGACGTCCATCGTGACGACGTCCGGGTCGTACGCCGCCACCGCTTCGATCGCTTCCGAACCGTTCGTGGCCGTCTCGACCTCGTAGCCAGCCTCGGTAAGCGCGTTGCCGATGACTGTCCGCATAAACCCCGAGTCGTCGACAACGAGTACTCTCGTCATGCCGCAGCGACGTCTGTGAGGGCCTTTCTGACGCTGGGTTCTTCGAACGGTTTCGTGACGTAGCCGTCCGCACCAGCCTTCACGGCGAGTTTCATTTTCTCACGTTGCCCGACACTCGTACACATGATAACGCGGGCGTCCGGATCGATCTTCTTGATCGCCGCGGTCGCCTTGATGCCGTTACACTTGGGCATCACAATATCCATCATGACGATATCGGGGTCGTGTTCTTTGTACAGTTTGACTGCTTCGGCGCCGTTGGACGCCTCTCCGAGAATGCGGTAATCCTGTTCCAAGATCTGGCGCAGTAAGTTCCGCATAAAATGAGAGTCGTCCACGATGAGCACCCCTGTCGACATTCAGTAGTACACCAACCGCTGATAACAATACAACTACCATAAATGCTGTCTCCCGATTATCAGTCATGATAAGTGATATATACGGGACGGGGACGCCACGCAGGCCGCGACATCGTTGACCCCGAAACGCCGGCTCGGTCGCCCTATTCCCGTTGTCCGGACGCCAACAGGAGACGCTCAACGTCGACCACTGGGGTCGCCTCGATGACAATTTCCTGTGGCGATCCCGAATCCGCCGTTCGGTTCGTGTCCCTCTCATCGGCGTCGTCCGTCGCTCCCGCCGCCGCGGACTCGGGTTCGAACGGGGTTCCGTCCGCGTCGCCGGTCCCGTCCGAGATCGACCCCTGCATCGCCGACAGCGCGCTCCCGCCGGCGCCGCGGTCGGCGTCGACTGCGCTCGCGCTCCGCTGGGAGCCGGCGGCGGCCCTACCGGACGCGGCGGGTTTGCGCTCCGTTTCGAAGAGCGCGACCACCAGCGGATGGTCGAGCGCGTCGCCGGCGAGTCGGCTCTCCTCGAGGGTCGTTTCGTCGACGATCTCGTCCTCCGGAACCGCCTCCACGCCGATCACCTCGTCGACGTGGACCGCGGCGGACTGCTGGTCGGACGGCCGGTCGAGCACGAGCAAGCGTTCGCGCCCCGCGGTGGTCTCGCGCTCGACGGTCGGGAAGTGAACTCCCGGATCGACCACGGCCGTGATATCCCCGCGCAGGTCAACCATCCCCTCGATCGCCGGCGGCGCCCGCGGGACGCGCGTGAAGTCGTCGGGAACCTCCGCGAGCGTGCGTACCGCCGTGACCGGTATCGCGAACCGGTGGTCGCCAACTCCGAAGACCACGAACTGCTCGAGTTCCGCCTGCGGCTCGTCCGTCTCGCTACCGTCGCGTTGCCGTCTTTCGTCGGCGTCGTCGATATCGATTCCGAGAAGCTTTTCGGAGAGATCCGGGGTCATGTTCTTGCTCGAGCATCACATTCCAACACTAAAACGTTGACTCCCATCGCCGGAATTCGCCGCCAACGACGCGGAACCGCGGTTCGCGTTTGTTGTTCGGATTTCGACCGAAATCCTTATTTTCACACAGTTAAATTCCGGACCAGTATGGCATCGTCCGTAAACCGAGACCGTGACGGCGATCGGGTCTTCGTACTGACGTTTACCCTTCAAAGAGACCGCTACTGCGTTCGGGCCGCCTCCGTCGACTCCGTCCTCGGGGTCAGCGACGATCAGTCCGTCGCGACGGCCGACGATCCGTGGAACGCCGGGACCGTCTCCGTCGCCGGCGACCGCATTCGAGTCGTCGACCTCCCCCGGGCGTTCACCTCGTCGACCCGGACGATCAACCGGATCGAGACGCCGAAACTGCTCGTCTTTCGGCTGACCGACGCCGATGACGCGTACGTCGGCTGGCTCGTCGACGATGTCGACGTCACGCGAACCGTACGGACGACCGACCTCGAGTCGACGCCGACCGGCGCCCGGACCGCACACGTCAAGGGACGGCTCGAGATCGACGGCGAGGAAGTCCTCTGGCTCGACGAACGAGCGATTCACGGCTGACAATCTTCCGCGGCCGCTCGCCAAAACCGACGTTCCGATAGCAGGGTCCTCGAGCCGGGTCACCCCATGCCCGGCGGCGGGCCGTCGTTCGAATCGTCGTCGATATCGACGTTCAGCCCCATCTCCTCGCGTTCTTTGCGGAGCCGCTTGACCTCCCGATAGTAGTACGCGATTCCGACGCCGCCGATGAGCGCGACGGTGCCGATCAGTCCGATGAACAGGGGGACGTCGCGGCTGAGGTAGTAGTGGACGGAGATTTCGTCCTCGACTTCCTCCCAGTAGAGTCGCTCCTCGTCGTCGACGATCTCCCGCTCGTAGCCGTTGGGGCTGACGTCGCCGAAGAGGAAGTTCGTCGTCCGGTGTCCCTCGGGGAGCCGGACCTCGTAGGAGCCCTCGACGTACGCCGGCAGGCTGAACGTCTTCCGACCCGCCTCGCCCGAAAACGCGAGCGTTCCGTTCTCGTCGGGGACGCGAACCTCGGTGCTCGAGCGGCTCTGCTCGATGTCCAGTTCCGACCCCGTCACCTCGGTTCCGTTGGGGTACCAGTAGCGGACGCTGTGGATGTCGAGCGCCTGCTCGCTGAAAACGGTCGACCGGGAGAGCGAGAGCTCCTCCTGGCCGTCGAGGTCGTACACGGCGCGGAATTCGCCGCTGCTGAGCATGTTTCCGCCCTCGACGTCGATGGTGACATCGGCGTCGGACGCGTTGCCCCGCAGGTCGTCGTACTCTTGGTCTCGATCGAGTTCCTCGTCGGAAATCCCGCCGAAAACGCCCGAACAGCCGGCGGTGGTAACGAGCAACCCGACCGCGATCACCGCGAGAACGAGCCGGCGATTCATATTACGGAACGACACAGCGGAGCTCCGCCGGGAGGTACTCGCCGACGCTCGCGAGCAGTCCCGGCGGGTCGGTATCTTCGGTGCAGATCACGCTCTGTTCGAGGAGCCCCAGTCGTTCGACGGTGACGTAGTCCTGGGCGTGGCCGGCGCGGTTCAGCGTCGCCCGCACCTCGGCGCGGGTGGCGCTGTTGACATTGAGCCGACCGTCGCCGCGGGTCCAGTCGTAGAGTCGGTCTCGTTCTTCGTCGGCGAGCCGGGACGGTTCGCCCTCGCTGTCCTCGCCGGCGGCCGCCGAGCCGTAGACGAACCGCAGCGGCAGATGCTGTACCAGTCCGTACCGTTCGCGGAGCTGTTCGGGCGACCCCGGGCCGAGTCCGAGTTCGTCGGTCGGGATCCGCACGCCCTCGCCCTGTCCCGCGTCGAGAACGAAGCCGTCGTCGTCCCAGGACTCGAGGGTGCCGACGTACGTTTCGCCGGGCTCTAAGTCGGGGACGATCTCGCCGAACTCCTCGCGGAGGGCGTTGCGAGCGACGGTGGCGTCCTCGCCCTCGATCGTGACCGAGGGGAAGTCGTCGTGTCGCACGCCGAGTTCGAACTCGACTTCGAGCTCGCCGATCTCGTTGGCGACCAGCGAGCGAAGCGAGTCCAGTGCCCGCTCGCGGGCATCGCCTTCGACGTATAGTTTGGTTGCGAGTACGACCATCAGGCCTCTAGGTTGAGTTCGTCCTCGAGGGCGTCGAGGCGGTCGTCCATCGCGTTGACGAGCCGATCGTTGTCCATCGATTCCAGCGGCGAGCCACACTCGGGACACTCGAAGCCGAAGTCCATGGCCTCGCCGAACTCGAAGCGGATCGAGCAGATCTCACAGAGGTAGAACTCGTGGTTGCGCTCGTACTCCCGGCGTTCTTCTAAGGCCTCGTGGAGGCGGTACATCTCCTCCTCTAAGTTCTCCGGAATGTTGTCGTACTCGAACGTCCAGAGGTAGGTGAGCCAGCCCGAGTCCTCGTCGCGCAGCCGCCGGTAGGTCGCGAGATCGTTCTCGTACAGGATAAACAGCGCCCGCCGCACGTCGTTCAACTCGAGATCCAGCTCTTCCGCGAGCTCCTCGTCGGTCACTTCCCCGTCCGGCGGCGCCGCCGCGACGGGCATCCCCTTGGGACCGACCAGCTCGTGCAAGTACTTCTGGATGACCGGATCCTCGAGCAGGTCCTCAAAAGCCATTACCTACGTGTAACGGCATGTGGCCATTAAGTCTTGTTAACTGCCTCGCGTGCAGGGACCCGCCGGCGGAGTCGCTTCGGACTCCTGAACCGTCGCCCGGGGGAGTCCCCGTTACTCGGTCGGACCGTCGTCCGACTGTCCCGTTCTGCCCAGTACCAGACGCAGGGTAACGACGATCAGCAGGAGCATGGTCGCCTGAAAGAGCCCGAAGAACATCCCCCTCGACATCGCTATCATGAGGTGATGGCCGGTCGCGACCAGCACGACCATGTTGAGCACGACCAGCACCGCGGCGAACATGTAGTACTCGATCGGCGTCCGCTGTAGCGGCGCGTCCGAATCCATACTCGATCTGGGACCTCGAGGAGTGAAAAGCTAGCCGTTCGCGAGTGGTAGTGGAGTCACCGATCACAGCTACACGACGAATCGGCTATCTGGGCCTCAGACTTCGTTCGCCTCGAGCTTGTACTTCTGCACCTTGCCGCTGGTGGTCCGAGGAAGCTCGTCGATGAACTCGACCTCCCGGGGGTGTTTGTACTCGGCGACGCGGTCGAGGCTGTACCGCTTGAGTTCGTCGGCGGTCACGTCCGCCCCTGGATCGACGCCGGCCCCGGGAACGACGAAGGCCTTCGGGACTTCGTTGCGGCGGTCGTCCGGGACGCCGATGACGGCGACGTCCGCGACGGCCTCGTGTTCCAACAGCAGGGCCTCGAGTTCGCTGGGATAGACGTTGTAGCCGGCGCTGACGATGACGTGTTTCTTGCGGTCGACGATCTCGTAGTAGTTGTTCTCGTCCCGACGGGCGATGTCACCCGTCCGGAAGTAGCCGTTCTCGGTGAACGCGGCCTCGGTCGCCTCGGGCATGTCGTGGTAGCCCGTCATGACCTGCGGGCCGCGCACGAGGAGTTCGCCCTCCTCGCCGGAGGCGACCTCGTCACCGCTCTCGTCGACGATTTTGCAGTCGGTCATCCGCAGCGGCTGGCCGATCGTCCCGTGTCGCAGGCCGAACGACGAGCCCAGTTGAGTGTGGGTGGCGCCGTGGGTCTCGGTGAGCCCATACCCCTCGGAGATGTCGACGCCGGCGGTCTCCTCGAACCGTTCCTGGACCGCCGTCGAGAGCTTCGCACCCCCCTCCGAGGCCGACTCGAGGCTCGACAGATCGTACTCGCCGAAGCCCTCGGCCTCGACCATGTCGGCGTACATCGTCGTCACGCCCACGAAGTGGGTGATCTCCTCGTCCTCGATGAGCTGCATGCACTCTCGGGCGTCCCACTCGAGGGCGCTGCGGAAGTACAGGCTCCCGCCGCCGACCAGCGGCTGGAGGGCGGTGTGGGTGAAGCCGGTGATGTGATACAGCGGCAGCCAGACGAGACTGCGGACGTCTTCGCCCTCGACGTCGACGTTGGAGGACGTCAGCGGCCAGCTCATCTGTGCGCGCGTGTTTCGGTGGGTGAGCTGGACGCCCTTCGGATCGCCCGTCGTTCCCGACGTGTAGGGCAGCAAGGCGACGTCGTCGTCGGTCCGCTCGACCAGCGTCGGCTCACCGCTGACGTCCTCGAAGAAGACGTCGTCGGGGTCTCGATCTGCCAGCTCGCTCTCGATGGTGACGACCGCGGGCTCCCGATCGGTGTCCTCAAGAGCTTCGTCGACGACCTCCCGGAGCAGCGGGTGGGTGACGATCGCCGTCGCGTCGGCGTCCGCTAGTTGGTAGGCGACCTCGCGGCGCTTGTACTGCGGGTTGACCGGCGAGAAGACGACGCCGGCCCTGAACGCGCCTAGCGAGGCCACGAGGTACTCCGGGCAGTTCGGCAGGAAGAGCAGCATGCGGTCGCCGGGCGCGAGACCCAACTCGTGGAGTCCCCCGGCGAACGCCGCGGTCCGGTCCCGTAATTCGGCGTGGGTCGTTCGCTCGCCGTGGTGTTCCATCGCCTGGGCGTCCCCGTGGTGAGCCGCTGTCTCGTCGAACAGCGTCGCGACGTTCCCAGTCCGCGCGGTCGGATCGACGTCGTCCAGGTCCATGATATATGATACCGAAGATCGCGTATAAAATTTCGCCCCAGTTACATCTCTGCCTCGAAGCGCCGGACGATCCGTTCGCGCTCGCCCAGTCGACAAGGTAGTTTGCTGCAGCACTCGAGGCCGACAGCCCGCTGGCGTCGAATACGTCCCTCGGACGTTCCGTCGCTCGAGCGATAGTATTAACAACTTTGCTGTGTGATTTTCTACACGATGGTCCGCCGATTCGCTGCCCGATTCCGGGACGAGATCGACCGCGCCGACGTCGCCACCGCCGCCGGCTTCGGCGCCGTCCTCGCGCTCTCCGGCAACGAGTCGACCGCGATTGGAATCGTCGTCGGCCTCCTCGTGGGCGTTCCGTTTCTCACCGCCCTCATCGACGCCGTTGGGCCGGACCTCGAGCCCGGTCCCGCCGGCGTCGCCCTCGGGACGCTGGTCGTCGCCGCGGGCGGCTCACTACACCTCGACGGCGGCCGCTGGGTCGGCTGGGGCGTCGTCGCGATCGGCGCGTGGATCCTCCTCGATGGAATCGACAAGTGGCGCCGCGACGACGTCCCCGCCGACGCGACGGCCGACGAGGACGACATGTCGAAAGAAGACGTGTTCCGCTACGGCGAGTACAACCGCTGGCTGCTCGAGGAACTCCGCGCGGCCGACCGCCCGCTGACCGCCGCCGAGATCCAGTCGCGGACGGGGCTCACCGAGGACGATTTCGAGCGCCTCCTCGAGAGCCACGGCGAATCCGGGCCGATCGGGCGCGTCGGAAACGGCTACGTGCTCGACGAGAGCGAGTTGGGCGCCGTCGCGTTCGTCCGGAACCTGGTCCGCACGATCGGCGGGCGCCTCCTCCGTCCGTTCCGGCTGTTTCGGCCGGCCGGCTGAGACTGCGACGCGTCGCTCGCGTCTCGAGTTCACTCAGTTACTCTTCGTCGGTCGACTCGACGCGCTTGCCCGTCTCCATCGGGAGCACGCGCCGGTCGGCGTCCTCCCAGTCGCGCTCGAGTTCTCGGCCTTCGAACAGCCGGTCCAAGAAGACCGCGAGGCCGGCGACCTCCGAGTGGGGCTGGTTGGTGACGCCGACGTTCCAGTCGGCTTCCTCGTAGACGTCGAAGGGGACTTTCTCGGCGCCGACGACGACGAGCAGGGGTTGACCCTCGTCGCCGTGGGCCGCCCGGATCTCGTCCTCGACGTCCTGGACGCGCTCGCCGTACATTGTGAGGTGGACGACCCGTCCCTCCCAGTTGCGGATGATCCCCTGGGGCGAGTCGGTGAGTTCGACTCCGAAGGGGCCGCCGAAGCGGTCGGTGATGTCCGCGACGGTCTCCTTCGATTGGCCCGCGTTGTCGGGCAGGAGAACGCGGTCGGCGCCCAGCGCTCTCGCGGTCAGGCCGACGTGGGTCGTCATCCGCTCGTCCCGACCGGGGCGGTGACCGAGCCGGAGGACGGCGACCTCGCTGTCGTCGTGCATGCTCGAACTCACTCTCGGACGGGGTTAGGGGGTTTCGCTTTCGCGTCGCGCTGGCCGTCCCGTTCGCCCTCGGTCGCCGATCGGTCCGGACGAGACGCTTCCCGGTCGACCGCTCGGGCTCTCGAGGCCGGGCGGGAACGGCACTCCCGCTCTCCATCGGAGCACGGAGAGTGCCCGCGGTACTACACAGCAAAATCCTCATGGTAGCGGTCGGCATAGGACCGGTAGTGTCCCTCCAGAACCGTGCCATCTCCGCCGTCGGCGGGAGGCGCATTATCATCGCTCTCGGTGCGCTGTATCTCGCACTGGCCGCGGGACGGGGTCTCGCTCGAATCGTCGGCGGGAGACCGCTGGGAAACGTCCTCATCATCACGCTTCTCATCGCCGGCCCCGGGCTCGTCCTCCTCTACTGCGGATACCGGTTACCCACGTTCGATATCCGGAGCGAATTTTACTCGTCCGTCGCGGAGTGGTGTCTCGGTGGCTTGGGCGTGATGCTCGGCGTCCTCGTCGTCTACAGTCTCCAGCCCGGCGAGGCGGTTGACGATCCATCGACGGCGCTCATCCTGACGGCGCTCGCCAGCGTCGCCGGCCTCGCGGCCGGCCTCCACGATGCGGAAGCCAAAACCCGGACGCGAGAGCTCGAACAGCGCAACCGAGAGCTAAAGCGGACGCAGTCGCAGCTCGAGGAGACGGTGCAACGACTCGAGGTGGCGAACACCCAGCTCGCGGAATCGAACGACCGCCTCGAGCACTATCGAGCGTACACCGATCAGGTGCTGAACGCCATCCACGACGTGTTCTACGTCCTCGAGGAGGACGGGTCGCTCCAGCGCTGGAACGAGAGCCTCTGTGAGGTGACGGGCTACTCGGACGCGGACGTCGCGTCGATGAACGCCGTCGACTTCGTCGGCGACGACGACCGCGAGGCGGCCGCGAACGCGATCAGGGACGGGTTCGAAACCGGGCGTCTGCAGTTCGCGGCGGACCTGGTCACCGAGGACGGCGAGGCCATCCCCTACGAGTTCGCCGCCTCGTCGCTCGAGACGCCCGACGGCGAGTCGGTGCTGGCGGGCATCGGGCGCGATATCTCCGAACGCGAGGAGCGCGAGCGCGAACTCGAGCGGCGGGCCCGTCAGCAACAGGTCGTCGCCGACCTCGGCCAGCTCGCCCTCGAGACCGACGACCTCGACGAACTCATGCGCGAAGTGGTTCGGCAAGTAGCGGACGTGCTCGACAACGAGTACTGCAAGGTGCTCGACCTGGATCGGAAGCGCGAGGAGCTCCTGCTCCGACAGGGCGTCGGGTGGCGGGACGGAATCGTCGGCGAGGCGACGGTGTCCGCCGTCGAATCCGACTCCCAGGCCGCCTACACCCTCTCGACCGACCGTCCGGTCGTCGTCGAGGACCTCGAGACGGAAACGCGGTTCAGCGGGCCCGCATTGCTGACGAACCACAACGTTCGCAGCGGTATCAGCACCATTATCGGTCCGATCGACGAGCCGTGGGGCATCCTGGGGACGCACGACACCGACGCCAAGACGTTCACCGACGAGGACGTCAACTTCGTCCAGAGCGTCGCGAACGTGCTCGCCGAGGCGATCGAGCGCCGGCAGTATCAGGCGGAACTCGAGGAGTTGATCGCCGACCTTGAGGAGTCCAACGAGCGGCTGGAACAGTTCGCCTATGCGGCCTCCCACGACCTCCAGGAGCCGCTGCGAATGGTCTCGAGCTACCTGCGACTCATCGACCGTCGGTACGGCGACGAACTCGACGAGGACGGCCACGAGTTCCTCGACTTCGCCGTCAACGGGGCCGACCGGATGCGAGAGATGATCGAGGGGCTGCTCCAGTACTCGCGCGTCGAGACGCGGGGCGACGAGTTCGCGCCGGTCGATCTCGAGACCGTTCTCGCGGACGTCCGCGAGAACCTCACGGTGAAAATCGAGGAGCGCGACGTCCGGATCACGACCGAGTCGCTCCCGCGCGTTCGGGGCGACGAAGGGCAACTGCGCCAGGTGTTCCAGAACCTCGTTTCGAACGCGATCGAGTACAGCGGTGCGGAGCCACCGCGAATACACGTGTCCGCCGAACGGAACGGCGCGGAGTGGACGGTGTCCGTCACCGACAACGGGATCGGCATCGAACCGGCGGATCAGGAGCGCATCTTCGAGGTGTTCCAGCGGCTTCACGACCGCGAGGAGCATCCGGGTACCGGAATCGGCCTCGCACTGTGCGAGCGAATCGTCGAACGCCACGGCGGGGAGATCTGGGTCGACTCCGAACCCGGCGACGGAGCGACCTTCTCGTTCACACTGCCGGCGATCGAGGCGGACTCCGACCGGCCGTCGGAACTGGAGTCGGGCGGCTGTTCCGTTCGCCGCGACTGATCGGCGCGACTCGAGCGCCTCGAAAACCCTTATACCACTGACGTATATCGCTCTCAGCGTATGCCCAAGATCAACGAGTCCGACCTCGAGTGGAACGAATACGACCCCGAACCGGACGACGTCGCGTTTCGCCGCAAGGAGTTCTCGACGGCCGTCGACGCCGACGAGTTGGGCTGCAGCCTCTACGAACTCCCGGCGGGGAGGCGCTCGTGGCCCTACCACTACCACACGGCCAACGAGGAGGCGGTGTACGTGCTGGCCGGCGAGGGGTTACTCGTCTCGGCCGACGGCGAGAAACCGCTCGAGGCAGGAGACTTCGCGAGCTTCCCGGCCGACGAGCGCGGCGGCCATCGGATCGTCAACGACGGCGACGATCCGCTACGCTACCTGATGGTCTCGACGATGACCGAGCCGGATATCACCGTCTACCCCGAGATGGAGAAATTCGGGGTCTACGTCGGCTCGCCGCCCGGCGGCCGCGAGGAGCGGACGCTCGAGGGCTACTACCGTATCGACGACGAGGTTCCGTACTGGGACGCGGACGAACCGGACGACGAGTGAGCAGGCGACTCGGTCGACGATCGGCGAACCGGCGACGATAGACTTTTTTCGCCGGGCACGAGACGGTATGTCATGGACGCGTTCGAATCCGGGCGGGTGACCGGCCGATGACGGGGCTCAGTGAGCGACTCGAGACCATCCGCGAGGAGCGGTGGGGACTGCTGGCCGACCTCGCGTTCGCGGTCATCTGGGTAACGGTCGTCGACGTTCTCTTCCGCGTCCTCCAGGGCCCGGACTGGGCTTACTACATGTTCATGCTCGGAGGTATCGTCGCCTACTTCGGCTTCTTCGCGAGTCTCAAACTGGCCCGACAGCAATAGAGGACAGCGCCCACACCGTTAATTCGGAATCACGGCAACGCCGCTGGTCGGATCGGGGTCGATCTGTCGGCGAAAAACAACCTGTGAATCGCGACTACTTCTCGAGGTCGACGACGAGTACCGGAACGTGAGTCGACCGAAGCGTCCGTTCGGTGACGCTGCCGAGTAGCGCTCGTCGGATACCCGATCGACCGTGCGATCCCATGACGACGAGATCGATGTCCTTGTCCTCGATGTAATCGGCGATGAGCGAGTGGGGTTTGCCCGCCGAGACGTTCTCGACGCTCTCGAGGCCGCGCTCTTGGGCACGGTCAGCGATGTAA
The DNA here is from genome assembly GCF_000025325.1 of Haloterrigena turkmenica DSM 5511. Classification (NCBI taxonomy): domain Archaea; kingdom Methanobacteriati; phylum Methanobacteriota; class Halobacteria; order Halobacteriales; family Natrialbaceae; genus Haloterrigena; species Haloterrigena turkmenica. Next base: position 999,260 of record NC_013743.1, read on the forward strand.
CCGGTGGCGCGCTCGGCGCGTTCTCGGACGTCATCCATCTCGTCGTACTGGCCTTGTTCGATGCGATCGACCTGTTCGGCACCGAGGCTCAGACTCATTGAGTCAGTATCGACCACGTACAGGGCGTGGACTTCGGCCCCGTACTTCTCGGCGAGGTCGAGCGCGTGCTCGACCGCTGTCTCGGCCGTCTCGCTTCCGTCAGTTGGAATAAGTATGCGTTCGTACATTGATCTAGTCATCCGCAGGTGTCTCACCGCCGTCGGTGCCCACGACGTCCTGTGCAGTCTGTTGCTGCCCCATCGGTTCAGGGCTGTGACACTGCCGGACCAGTCGTTTGGTCTCCATCGGTGGTTCGTCGGTCACCATCGAGACGACGATCGTGACGATGAACACTGCCGGCGTCCCAACGAGCGCCGCTCCGATAGGCGGCACGTACTGGGCGTAGATGGGCACGAGAGCAGCCCCTTCGCCGCCGGCGGTCTCGGCCAGGAAGCCGATGTAGCTCGGCAGCACGCTGTTGATGATCGACGTAATCCAAATGAACAGACCGACGGACATGCCGGCCAGCGCACCTGGCTTGTTGGTATTCTCCCACCACAGACCGAGGAAGAACATCGGGAACAGCACGATACCGGCCAACGAGAACGCGTACGCGACCAGTTCGCCGATGAGTGCTGGCGGGTTGAACGCGGTGACGGTCACCAGCGCGCCGATGACGACGATGGTGGCGCGACCGATGAGGACCTGCTCGCGCTGGGTCGCATCGGGATTTATCAGCTCAGTGTAGATGTCGTGTGCAACCGCCGACGAGGCCGTGATGAACAGACCGGCCGTCGTCGCGATCGCCGCGGCCATCGCACCGGCCGCGACCAGCCCGACGAACCAGGTCGGCAGGTCGGCGAACTGCGCCGCCAGTACGACGATAACGTCACCCTCCGCACCCGACATCGCTTGATCGCCACTGAAGACCGCTTCCGGCGCGATGCTGTTGACCTGCGAGTACAGGTCGACACCGAAGGCCGCCATTGCCGGCGCGGCCCAGTACAGCAGGCAGATGAAGAACAGGCCCCAGACCGTCGACCAGCGGGCAGTCCGCTCGTTCTGGACCGTGTAGAACCGTACTAGCACGTGTGGGAGGCCACACGTACCGACGATGAGCGAGAACGCCGTAGCCACCCAGAGGTAGAACGTATTGTCGCCGAGGAACGGCTCAGAGAACTGACGGCTCAGTTCGTCGAAGAGCGCCCCGTACTCGAGCGGGGGGAGGGCCGTGGAGTATCCCTGCGTCCAACCGACGGCGTACACACCCGCGAGGAACGCGACAATGAGGATGACGTACTGTACGGCCATGTTCTTCGTCGCGCCCAGCATCCCAGACAGTGCCAGGTACCCGACGGTGATCGTCATCATCACGATGATCATCGGAATGATGTCGAGCCCGAAGACGTACTGGCCAACCAGCCCCATGCCGCGGGCCTGTCCGACCGAGTACACGTACGCGATCAACAGCGTCGTGAAGGCCGCGAGTGCTCGTGCGGCGGGAGAGTTGAAGCGGTCGCCGACGAAGTCTGGTGCGGTATACTTCCCGAATCGACGCATCTGTGCGGCCAGGAAGATCAGCAACACGAAGTAGCCCGTCGTCCAGCCGACGATGAACGCTAGTCCGTAGAAACCGGAGAGGGCGACGAGCCCTGCGAGTCCGAGATACGACGCGGCCGACATCCAGTTGGCACCGATCGCCATCCCGTTCTCGATGTTCCCGATGCCCCGACCGGCGACCCACATGCCATCGGTGTCAGCGACCTTGAACACGTATCCGATGGCGAGGAACGAAGCCATCATTAAGAAGACCATGATGGCCGGTACCAGCTTGAACGAGATGTCAAGTGCGTCAGCTTGGAGCGGGAACGTCATTGGTCACCACCTCCGTCAGTCGCCGCTACGTCCGCAGTTCCGCTGTCGTTATCGACAGTGGCGGGCTCGATTCCGTACTTCTCGTCCAGTCGGTCTCGAGAGCGAGCGTAGACCGCCGACAGTACCAACGCCCCAGTCGGAGCACCGAGAGCAACGAGGAAATAGTGGAGCGGGAACCCGAGCCCCGGAATAGTCCTCGTCATGATCTCCGGTGCGAGCCACGTCAGCGTCACCGGCCCCCAGACGATGAGTAACCACGCGATGAAGGTCCCCCAGACGAGTTTGAGGTGATCCCGCATGAACTGCGTGCTCGGATTCAGCAGGTTCACCTCCGAGCTGAGATAGTCGGTGTTGCGGTGGGCCTGAGCGGGCGATCCGCTGGCCACCCCGCCGTCGGCTTTCACCTCGGCGTCGTTCGTCGAACTGTTCGATCCGTCGTCCGCATCATGACTGTTATTGTCTGCCATATTTTGGTGCAGTGTGTCGATGTCGTGTGGTATCGTTCGAAAACCGAGGAGACGCTCAGTCGTCCGCGACCTGGTCGGCGATCTCGTCGACGATTTCGGGGTTCCGGAGCGTCGAGGTGTCACCCAACTCGTCGCCGCTGGCGATGTTCTCGAGCAGGCGGCGCATGATCTTGCCCGAGCGCGTCTTCGGGAGTTCGGGCGTGAAGACGATTTCCTCGGGCCGAGCGATCGGCCCGATCGAGTCGAGCACGGCCTCCATGGCCTTCTCCTCGAGTTCGTCGTGGCGGTCCTCGTAACCGTCCTCCGGGATGGCGTAGACGTAAACGGCCTCGCCCTTGACGTCGTGGTCGCCGCCGACGACGGCGGCTTCGGCGATCCCCTCGACGCCGACGACGGCCGACTCGATCTCCATGGTCCCGAGCCGGTGGCCGGAGACGTTGATCACGTCGTCGACCCGGCCGAGGATGGTGATGTAGTCGTCCTCGTCGATCTTCGCGCCGTCTTCGGGGAAGTAGACCCACTCGTCGGCGTCGGGGTCGGAGTACTCCTGCCAGTACTCCTCGATGAAGCGCTCGTCGTTCTGGTAGAGCGTCCGGAGCATGCCTGGCCACGGGTTGTTCACCGTGACGTAGCCGGCCTGTCCGGCGTCGACCTCCTCGCCGTTCGCGTCGACGACGCGGGCGTCGATGCCCGGCAGCGGCGGCCCGGCGGAGCCGGGTTTCATCTCGTTGATCGCGGGCAGCGTCGTGATCATCATCCCGCCGGTCTCGGTCTGCCACCAGGTGTCGACGATCGGACACTCCTCGTTGCCGATGTGCTTGTAGTACCACTTCCAGGCCCGCGGGTTAATCGGCTCCCCGACGGTGCCGAGCAGGCGCAGCGACGACAGGTCGTGGTTCTCGGTGTACTCCGCGCCCCACTTCATGAACGCGCGGATGGCCGTCGGCGCGGTGTAGAAGATGTCGACCTCGTTCTTCTCGACGATCTCCCACAGCCGATCCTTGTCCGGATAGTCCGGCGTCCCCTCGTACATGACCGAGGTCGTGCCCAGCGCGAGCGGGCCGTAGACGATGTAGGAGTGGCCGGTGATCCAGCCGATGTCCGCCGAGCACCAGTAGGTGTCGTCGGCCTCGATGTCCAGTACGGCGTGGGAGGTCCAGGCCGTGTAGGCGAGGTAGCCGCCGGTGGTGTGCTTGACGCCCTTGGGCTGGCCCGTCGTCCCCGAGGTGTACATCAGGAACAGCATGTCCTCGGCGTCCCGCGAAACGGGCTCGACCGTCGACCCCTCGTGGTCGGCGACGAGTTCGTCGTAGTCGTGCTGGTTGTCCGCGAGGTCGTGGTCGAGGTCGTCGCCCAGTCGGTCGACCACCACGACGTCGGACACCTCGTGCTCGACGCCCTCGAGGCCCTCGTTGGTCTTCGAGAGGTGATCGAGCGCGTCCCCGCGGCGGTAGTAGCCGTCGCAGGTGACGAGGTACTCGCTGTCGGCCGAATTCATCCGCGTCGCCAGCGCGTCCGCCGAGAAGCCGGCGAAGACGACGCTGTGCGGTGCACCGATGCGAGCGCAGGCCAGCATCGCGATCGGCAGCTCCGGGACCATCGGCATGTACAGCGTGACGATGTCGTTCTCCTCGACGCCGAGGTCGCGAAGCGTCGCGGCGAAATCCTCGACCTCGTCCAGCAGTTCGCTGTAGGTGTAGGTCCGCGTCTCGCCGAGTTCCCCTTCCCACTCGATGGCCACGCTGTCGCCGCGGCCCTCCTCGACGTGCCGGTCGAGGCAGTTATACGACGCGTTCAACTCGCCGCCGGTGAACCACTCGTAAAACGGTGCGTTCCCGTCCTCGAGGACGGTATCGTACTCCTCGTCCCACGAGAGCAGGTCGGCCGCTCGTTCCCAACACTCCGGCCAGTTCTCTTCGAACTCCTCGTATACCCCCGGATCCGAGACGTTCGCCTGCTCGACGAACGAGTCGGAGGGTTCGAACGTCTCCTGTTCCTCGAGTCTCGCCTCGAGGTTGGAATCCTCCTGTGACATGATACACCACACCCAAACACAACTGGCATAGTAAAGCCGCCATCTAGTTGTGCAAAATCGACCCGACATGGGGGATGATAGCTAGGGGATATTGACTGTATTAGGAGCATATAGCCGCTTATATCGATCCGAATCCCCCGGTCGAGCGGTCGCGCGACGAACGAGCGCGAGCCGATCGGACGCCGTTCGTCGCCGGACCCGTCGCATGCAGGCCGTTCATCTAGAGGGTTAGTATCCGACCGATCGACAGGATCACCGTCAGTCGGGCCCGCGAGAGTCGTCGCCCGGATCGTCGAAGAAGGTCCGCAGGAGTTCGTGCTGGCCCTTCCGCAGGTGGTTGTGCAGCGTCGGCGAGGAGATCCCCATCGCGTCGGCGATCTCCTCGGCCGTGCTCTCCCGGGGCCAGTCGTAGTAGCCGCCGAAGTAGGCCGCCCGCAGCGACGCCTCCTGGCGGTCGGTCAGGCGGTCCTCGAGTCCCTCACGGAACTCGCGGGCCGTTCGGACGGTCCGCTCGGTCTCGCGTTTGCCGACCAGTTCGGAGTCGGGGAAGACGGCCCGAAGCCCGTCGACGATCGTCCGGATGTCGGCGTCGGCGGCGCACTCGGCCGTGATCGTCGCTGTTCCGCCCTCGAATCGCGCGTCGAGGACGGTGGTGCCGTACTCGGTGAGCGTGACGATGGGACAGGAGCTATCGACAACGAACTCGACGCGCCAGCCCTCCGCGTCGGTCTCGACCAGCCGATAGTCCTCGATGCCGGCGTCCTCCGCGGCGAGATCGAAGACGTCGGCCGGCGACGCCCCCTCGAGGCGAAGGTAGTACAGTTGCGTCGACTCCGAGACGGGGACGAGCGAATCGAGTTCGAACCGACAGCCCAGGCGCCGCGAGGCAGCGACGAAAAACGAGTCGTCGTCGCGACACTCGAGTTCGAGTTCGACGACCCGGTCGGACAGCAGGAGATTCCGTCGCCGGATCGCCGCGATGGCGTAGCCGACCTGCTGGCCGATCGTCTCGAGCCAGCCCCGTTCCGTCTCGTCGAACGCCTCGGCCGCGTCGGTCGCGACCGTGAGGCTGCCGTAGACCGTGTCCCCGTAGACCAGCGGCACGCGAGCCAGGACGCCGGTCGCTTCCGCGCCGTCGTCCGCTTCGTCGACAGCGAGGGCGACGTCGGTCGCGACGGCTATCGTCGGCTCGGTCGCGGCGTCGGGCCCCTCCGGACCGTCCTCCCGCCACTCGTCCGGAACCAGCCGATCGACGGCGTCGGGGTCGATCCCGCTGGCAGCGCGCGAGTTCGGCCGTCGGTCCGCGTGGGTCGCCCGATCGATCCAGGCGCACTCGTAGACCCGGTCCGCGGTCAGCGCGGCGCAGGTGCTCGCCTCGATCCCCTCGTGGTCGGTCGCCTCGAGCAGCGCTCGCGTGACCCCGCGGTGGGCCCGGGCGACGGCGTACCGCCGCTCGAGTTCGTCCCGTCGCGTCCGGAGTTCCTCGAGTTCCTCGTGGGCGGGCGAGACGTCGCGGACGAAGACGGCGAAGCCGCGGTGGCGACCCTGCTCGTCTCGCAGCGGAGAGATCACTTCGGTCGCTCGGAACCGCGAGCCGTCCTCCGCGACGCGCCATCCCTCGTGTTCGTAGCCCGATTCATCGATAGCCGTCGAGAGCGCTCGCTCGGGAACGCCGTCGTCGACCGCCTCGTCGGGGTAGAACGTCGAGACGTGCGTGCCGACGATCTCGCCGGCCCGGTAGCCGAACATCGCGGCCGCGCTCCGGTTCCAGCGCTCGACGTAGCCGTCGGCGTCCAGGCGCAACAGCGCGTACCGGTCGCTGGCGGCCAGCAGCAGCCGGATAACGCTGTCGTCGCCCACGACCTGGCCGTCGCCCCGATCGCGGCCGGGTCCGGACGGTCGCTCGACGGCGTCGAAGGCGTCGACGATCTCGGCGTCGGTGGGGTCGGGGAGGTACGGCTCGAGGGCCTCGAAGCTCCGCCAGCCGCCGGCGGCCTTGACGACGCGGGGGTTGACGCCGTGGTCGACCAGCGCCCGGCGGGCGAAGTACTGCCGGAGGTCGCTCGTGGAGACGTCGGCCAGCTCCGGCCGGTCGAACAGGTCGGCGGCCCGATCGGCGACGTCCGAGACGAGCATCTGGAGTCGTCGGGCCGAGACGGGAAAGATCCGGTCGTCGGTCGTCAGCCCGTTGCTCCGCGCGTAGCGGCGCAGTTCCCGCTCGACGCGGGTCGGCAGATACGTCGTTCGACCGTCGCCGCCGTCGACGGTCGGAACGCGAATCAGGTAGCGGGGCGGTTCGATCCGGACCTGCTCGACGTCGTCGACGGTCAGTTCGGTCAGTTCCCGCGGCCGAAGCCCGACGTCACCACAGAGGCGCACGACCAGCGCCTCCCGGTAGGTTTCGGCGGCGTCGAGGAGGACCTCGTATTCTTCGCGCGCGAGCGTCGGCGCCTGGGTCCCCTCGAGACTCATGTTTCGCACATTCTAATGGCCCGAATATAATTGTATCGGCATTCTCAGCGCTGTCACTCTCTGTTTGGGAACGGTGCGCATCACAATCCAACTACTACGTTTCGCGAAATTTGAAAGAGCGAAACGGCCACGGCGGTTCACTCGTCGTCGATCTCCGCCTGAATTTCGCCGACGATCTCCGGGTTTCGCAGGGCACTGGTGTCGCCCAGCTCCTCTCCGTTCGCGACGTCCTCGAGCAGGCGGCGCATGATCTTGCCAGAGCGCGTCTTTGGCAGTTCGGGCGTGAAGACGACCGCCTCGGGGCGAGCGATCGGGCCGATCGCCGCCTCGATGTTGTCGACGATCGCCTCGCGGACGACGGTCTCGTCGTCGTAGCCGCCCTCGGTGCTGACGTAGGCGTAGATATCGGTCCCGTTCGTTTCGCTCGAGCGGCCGACGACGGCGGCCTCAGCGACGCCGGCGACGTCGGTGATCGCCGACTCGATCTCCATCGTGCTCAGCCGGCGGCCGGCGACGTTGATGACGTCGTCGACCCGGCCGAGAACGGTCACGTAGCCGTCCTCGTCGATTCGAGCGGCGTCGCCGCTGAAGTAGCGCCACTCGTCGGCGTCGGGGTCGGAGAACCGCTCCCAGTACTCCGCGCGGAAGCGGTCGTCGCCGTCGTACAGCGTCCGGGCCATCCCCGGCCACGGGCGAGCGATCGTGAGATAGCCGGTATCGCCCGAATCGACCGGCTCGCCGGCGGCGTCGACGACGCGGACGTCGATCCCCGGGAGCCCCGGCCCGGCCGCGCCGGGTTTCATCTCGTCGACCGCGGGCAGCGTCGAAATCGTCACGGCGCCGGTCTCGGTCTGCCACCAGGTGTCGACGACCGGACACTCCTCGTTGCCGATGTGCTCGTAGTACCAGTTCCACGGGCGCGGGCTGATCGGTTCGCCGACGCTACCGAGCAGACGCAGCGACGACAGGTCGTGTTCGGCGGGGTACTCCTCGCCCCACTTCATGAACGCGCGGATGGCCGTCGGCGCGGTGTAGAAGACGTCGACGGCGTTTCGGTCGACGATCTCCCAGAGCCGGTCCCGGTCGGGGTAGTCGGGGGTCCCCTCGTACATAACCGATGTCGTCCCCAGCGCGAGCGGGCCGTAGACGATGTAGGAGTGGCCGGTGATCCAGCCGATGTCTGCGGCACACCAGTAGGTGTCCTCGGGCTTGACGTCCAAGACGGCGTGGCTCGTCCACGCGACGTGAGCGAGGTAGCCGCCCGTGGAGTGGACGACGCCCTTCGGCTCGCCGGTCGTTCCCGAGGTGTACATCAGGAACAACATGTCCTCGGCGTCCCGCGAAACGGGCTCGACGGTCTCGCCGGAAAACTCCGCGCGGAGGTCGTGGTAGTCGTACTCCTCGTCGCCGAGGACGTGGGGGAGGTCCTCGCCCAGCCGGTCGACGACGACCGTCCGCACGTTCTGCTCGAGTTTGAGCCGGGCGTTGTCGGCCTTGCTCTTCTGGTTGAACGCGTCCCCGCGGCGGTAGTAGCCGTCGCAGGTCAGCAAGTACTCGCTGTCGGCGGCGTCCATCCGGGTGACGAGTGCGTCAGCCGACAGTCCGGCGAAGACGACGCTGTGGGGCGCGCCGATACGGGCACAGGCCAGCATCGCGATCGGCAGCTCCGGGATCATCGGGAGGTAGATCGTCACCACGTCGTCCTCCTCGACGCCCAAGTCGCGCAGCGCCGCGGCGAACTCGTTGACCTCGACGTACAGGTCGCGGTAGGTGTAGGTCCGGCGCTCGCCCTGCTTGCCCTCCCACCGGATCGCGGCGTGGTTCTTCCGCCCCGCCTCGAGGTGCCGATCGAGGCAGTTGTACGACGCGTTCAGTTTCCCGCCGGCGAACCACTCGTAGAACGGGGCCTCGCCGTCCTCGAGGACGGTGTCGTACGTCTCGTCCCACGAGAGCAACTCGGCCGCCTGCTCCCAGCACTCCGGCCACTCCGCCTCGAACTCCTCATAGATCCCCGGCTCCGAGACGTTCGCCTGTTCGACGAACGACGACGGAGGGCTTCGGGGCGACCCGGTGAGGACGGGATGCTCCCGTCCCCACCCGTTCCGATCGACCATTCTCGTTCGAACCGACGACAGACAGTGGAATAAGCGTTAGGCCCCGAACTTTTTTAACGGGGGCATCGGCTGGCGTCGAAGACGCCAGCCTCAACCCCCGAGAAAAAACGCCAAGCGCGCCAGCGGCGCGCTCGGTGAACCGCTCGCTCCGCTCACGGATGCCCGGCATCCGCCTGCTTCACTCTGGTCACGGGGTCAGTCGCGTCAGATACCCCTGTAGCGATTCAGACGGGTCAGTCACCGAAACTGCAGGAACTGCCGATCGTCGCCTTCCTCGCCGACCGCCGGATAAATCACCACGAAGTTCCCATCGGTCAGTTCTGCAACGGTCGTCGGCAGCGTTCGCAGCGTCGCGTCCCAGCCCATCGTCCCCCGTCGGGCGCTCATCGGAACGACCAGCGACGTCTCGTCGACGTCTTCGCGGAGTCGGTCCTCGAGGGCGTCCCAGCCGTCGACTCGTTCGAACGTCGCCGGTACGTCGGGTTCGACCAGATCGAACAGCCGCTCGAACTGGTCCGAGTTTCCGTCGACGACGAGGCCGCGAACCGGCGCGCCGACCTGGTCCGCGAGGTGCTCGACCGTGTGGACGGCCTCGGAGAACCCGTCGTTGTGGTCGATCCCCGGCGGGAGGACGACCACGACCTCGTCAGTAGTGTTCAGCGGCTGTCGCACGTGCGAGACCAGGACGAGTTGTTTCGTCCGAATCAACACCCGATCGATCACGTGGCCGAAGACGCGCTGGTGGCGCGGCGCGCCGTCCCAGCCGATGACTAGCGTCGTGATCCGGTTCTCGAGGGCCGCCCGCACGATTCCCGAGGCGACGTTGGCGTCGACGCGCGTCTGGCTCTCGAGGGGGACCTCAGCGCCGGCCGCGTAGGCCTCCGTCGCCTCGAGGTCCGACTCGAGTTCCGCGACGTCGGCCTCGGCGTCGGTTCCCGGTCGAGCGACGCTCAGGGAGTACAGCGGCTGATTCTCGTCGGGTTCGCGAACCAGTAGCGCGAGATCGAGCAGGCGTTCGCTGTACTGGGAGTCGCGCGAAACGGGGACCATAATTCGTTGCGGGGCGGCCCGCGGATCGTACGCGGTGCGTTCGGACGCGCGAGCGATGCCCCGGCCGTAGCGGTCGACGATGGCGGGACTGATCACGCTAACGACGAGGATCATCAGCACCGTGGCGTTGAGCATCGCCTCGCCGAACAGGGTCGCCTCGTAGCCGATGAGCACGATGGCCAACGCCGCGGCGGCCTGGCCCAGCGAGAGCCCGAACATCGCCATCGTCTCGTCGGTCGAGTAGCCGTACAGCCGCGCGGTCAACCACGCCGCCGCGTACTTCGTCGGGAGCAAGAGACCGACGAACGCGGCGGCGATCGCCAGCGTCTCGAGGCCCTCGGTCAGGACCCACACGTCGACGAGCATCCCCACGGAGAGCAGGAAGAAGGGAATGAACAGCGCGTTGCCGACGAACTCGATCCGGTTCATCAGCGGGCCGCTCTCGGGGATCAGCCGGTTGAGGACCAGCCCCGCGAGGAACGCGCCGATGATGTGCTCCACGCCGGCGAGTTCGGCGAGGAAGGCGCAGCCGAAGAGGACGGCCATCACGAACAGGAACTCGAAGTAGCTCTCCTGATCGACCGTCCGGAAGAACCACTCGCCCAGCCGAGGGACGAGCACCCAGACGCCGACGAAGAAGAGCGCGAGTTTGCCCGTCAGCGAGAGCCAGAAGGCCGGCCCCAGTTCGCCCGCCTCGCCGGCCATGACGACCGCGAGGACGAGCAGCGCGAGGGTGTCGGTGACGATCGTCCCGCCGATCGTCGCCGTGACGCTCTCGGTCTTCGCGATCCCCAGTCGGCTGACGATCGGGTACGCCAGCAGCGTGTGTGAGGCGAAAATCGCCGCGAACAGCGCCGCGGCGCCGACGGTGAGCCCGAGGGCGTAGCGGCCGACGACGGTCCCGATCGCCTGCGGGATCGCGAAGGAGAGGACGCCGAAGACGGCGCTCCGGTCCTTGTACGCGATGAACTGGGTGAGGTTGATCTCAAGGCCCGCGACGAACATCAGGTAGACGATTCCGACCTCGCCGAGCAGCACGATCGTCTCCCCGCGCTCGAGGATCCCGAGGCCGTTGGGACCGATCGCCGCCCCGACGACGATGACGCCGATGATCCCCGGGAGCCGATAGCGGTCGAGCACCAGCGGCGCGACCAGGAAGACGGTCATCGCCAGCCCGAAGATGAGAATCGGGTCCTCGACGGGGATCGACGCCGCTGCCGGCGTCACGGCCCTCTCCGTGGCTGACCCTACCATGGCCCTACTCTCACTGGTTCCGACCTTCGTCCGAACACGCGTCTACTCGAGACGGCCTCGGTCGACTACAAACTGGCTCCGATTTTCGCGCCGCGAACTCGAGTGCCCGACGGCGGGGCCGACTGACGCCGCCGTGAGAGCGGGCACGCGATCACTCGACGGTCGAATCGATGTCCGTGATGTCCTCGGGATCGACGTCATCGCCGGGTTCGCGGACGACGTAGACGTCGTAACGCTGGTCGTTGGCGACCGGACTGCCGACGCTTGACTGTGGGGCGATCACCGAACCGGCGTTTTCGGAGCCGATGAAGACCACCGAGGCGCCGATCTCGCCGGCGACCCGTCGGATCGCGCGGACGACGTTGTTCGTCGCCGTCGCGGTCGGCTCGTCGGAACTGACGCGCTCGGTCTGGAACGTCGCTTCCGGGGCGACCGCCGACGCTCGCGTCTCGATGCCCGCTTCGATGGCCTCCGGGTCGAACGGCTCTCCCTCGGCGATCCAGCCGCGGTCTCGGGCGTAGTCGGCGTCGTCGGGGATCACCGTCAGGACGACGACCTCCTCGTCTAACAGGTCGCCGAACATCGCGGCCTTCTCGAGCGCTTTTCTCGCCAGTTTCGACCCGTCGAACGGCACGAGTAGCGTCATAGGGCTATGTCACACGACAGCCGAAGTAAATGTTCGGCCTCCACCGCACGGCGAGGCGGTCGGCAGCGTCACACGCGTTACTCATCAGTTTCCGGTTCCACTTGTGCGCCGATCGTCGCGACGACGTTTCGGACGTACCGCATGCTCGTCGCGATCGACATGATTCCGTCCATCAGGGCCTGCTGGGAGGCGTTCTCGGGGTAGAGACGATACTCGACCTGAACGGTCTCCGCCCGTCGGAGCTGACAGGACTCTCCGGCCGGATCGAGGAACGTGTAGAACCCCGGCGTCGCCGCCAGCATCGGCCCGACGTACTGGAGGAGTTCGCTCCGGCGCTGATCGTCGCGGAGCAGTTTCTTCGTTCGCTCGGTGTCGAACCCGCTTCGACCGACGATCCGGACGGGGCCGAACTCCTCCTCCTTGATGACGTGGACGGGCAACCGCGAGAGTTCGATCTGTAGGTTGAACGCGGTGTCCTCGTCTGCATGAGCCGTTACGCCCCGAATCGCCGTCTCGTCTAGCCAGTGGCGGATCTGGGTCTCGCTAACGTGTCTCGTCATACGAGAGCGACGGCTGCAGTCGGGATAAGCCTTCAGCGGTCTCCTGCCGGGATTTCGTGACGGTCCGTTGCGCCACAGTGCGAGCGGACGAATCGCTCAGCGGCGTTTGGGCATCGTCGAGTGACGTGTCGTCCTCATATCCGCGCGCTTCGATGGCGGCGGTGGCATCGTCGAGTGGCGGGTTCCGTCGCCGCCGCCCTCGCCGCTCGAGCCGAGCCCGGAGCCGAGCAGCCCGTCGTCTTCCTCGTCCGCTGTGTCGGCTTCGTCCTCACCGTCGCCTTCGCCGCCGACGGAACTGGCGCTTCGCTCCTGCAGTCGCTCGTGGAGCCCCTCGAGGTCGTCGCCGACGCCCGTCAGCGAGGACTCGACCGCCGATCGGAGTCGGTCGCCGATGACGGAGCCGGCGTCGTCATCGTCGTTTCCGTCCTCCCCCTCGAGAATTCCGCTAGCCTCGCCGACCGTTTCGGCGGCCGCTTCGATCGTCTCTCGAGCGCCGCCCTCGCCGTCGGATTCGTCGGCATCGCCGTCCGCTTCGGTGTCGCTGGCCGCTGCCTCGGTACCGCTGTCGTCGCTGCTCTCATCGTCCTCGAGGAGTCCACCGGCTTCGCCGACCGTTTCGGCGGCCGCCTCGACCACCTCTCGAGCGCCGCCCTCGCCGTCGGATTCGTCTGCGTCGTCATCGGTTTCGGTGTCGCCGGCCTCCGCTTCGGCGCCGCTCTCGCCGTCCTCGTCGCTCGAGCCGATCACGGTCTCGAGCAGTCCGTCGTCTTCGCCTTCATCGTCTCCACTTCCGTCCTCCTCATCTTGGTCGCCCTCGCTGCCGGCCTCGTCGCCGTCGCCCGATTCGGCCGTCGCTTCCTCGCCGTCGCCGATCGACGACCGGAGTTCGTCGACGGCCCCCTCGAGCGCCCTCTCGTCGTCGTCATCGGCCAGATTCGAGAGGTGCAACAGCCGTTGGAGGTCCGAGACCTGCTCCGGATCGCCCCGTGCGATCGCTTCCGGGATCGAGTCCGGTTCGCTGCCGTCCGGCAGCGTGTCCAGTCCGACCGCCGCGAGCAGTTCGTCCGGCTCCGCGGACTCGAGGAGGTCGCTGGCCTCCGCGGCGGTCTCGAGGAGGTCCGCGCCGTCGGAGTCCCCGTTCTCGTCGCCGAGCATCGACCCGCTCGAGGTCTCGGCGGCGTTCAGTATCTCGGTCACCCGATCGTGGAGGTCCTGGCTATCCTGGCTCATGGGTTCCCTCGCTGTCCGCGCCGCGGTCCACAGTTCGCCGTTCGCCGATCGCTGCCGTCCGGGCCGCCACTCGAGGGCGGACGGCGACGATTCGGTTTCGGCCGCCGGTCGCTATTCCGCTTCGGCCTCCGCCTCTTCGTCGTCTTCGTCCTCGTCGGTCACCGCCGCGATGATCTCCTCGGTCATCTTCTCGCGGCTGAGGTTCGCCTTCACGTCGACGTCCTTGGCCACCGATTGCAGATCGTCGTAGGACATGATACCGAGGAAGTCCTCCAAGGTGTCACGCCGCAAGTCCTCGATGTCTTCGACCGACGGCTCGGAGTCGTCGCTCGCTTCCGCTTCGGCCTCTTCGGCCTCTTCGGTCTCGTCTTCGGATTCGTCCTCGGTCGCCTCCGCTTCGTCGCTTTCAGCTTCCGGCTCGGCTTCGTCTTCCGATTCAGCTTCGTCACCTTCGTCCTCCGACTCGGCCTCGTCTTCCGCCTCCTCCTCGTCGCCTTCATCCTCCGGCTCGGATTCGTCCTCTATTTCTTCCTCCTCACCTTCAGCTTCGGGCTCGGCCTCGTCTTCCGCTTCCTCGCCCTCATCCTCTTCCCCGAGAACGTCACCGAGTCCGCTTTCCTCACCGATGCTCTCGACGACCGACTCGATGGTCTCCTGCGTACCGCTCTCGCTTTCGGCTTCCTCGCTCTCGTCGCTCTCGGATTCGCTTTCGTCAGTATCGCTCTCGAGCAGGCCCTCGAGACCGCTCTCCCCGGAGACGCCCTGAGCCAGCGACTTGACCGACTTCTTCGCGTCGTTTTCTTCGACCGTCTCCCGGAGGGCGTCGCGAATCGACGCCGTAAGGGTCGACTGCATCTCCTTGCGGCTCTTCCCCTCCTCGAGGCCTTCGGCGATCGATTCGTGGATTCCGCGGCCGATCGCCCCGCCGAGTTCGCGCCCGACCTGCTCGCCGAACTCGCGGCCGACCGCCGCGCCGACCTCGCCGCCGTCGATGCTGTCCTCGAGGCTGCCGTCGCCGAGCACGTCGGCCACGTCGAGCTGGTCGCTCACCTCCTTGGCGACCAGCTTCCGCAGTCCGCTTTCAGCCATGGCGCTCACCTCGGGCCGTGACGGACGATCCGCCGTCGGGAAGCTGCTTTCGTACCATGGTCAGTCCTCCTCGGCTTCGACGGCGTCCTCTTCCTCGGCCTCGGACTCCTCGCCACTCTCATCGTCCGCCGCGGCTTCGTCCTCTTCGCCGTCCTCGGCCTGGCTGTCGTCGGTGTCCTCATCGCCGGACGCCTCGGACTCGTCATCCGCTGATTCGTCCGACTGTTCGTCGTCTTCCGATTCGGATTCCTCCTCTTCCTCCGCCGATTCGTCAGCTTCCTCTTCGGCCTCGACTTCTTCTTCCGCAGCCTCTTCTTCGAGATCCTCCGCTTCAGCTTCGGCTTCCTCTTCTTCGGCCTCTTCAGCTTCGACTTCCTCTTCGGCTTCTTCTTTGTCGCCGAACAGTTCCTCAAGGATCATATCACCGATCGCTCGACCGATGGATTCGCCGATCTTCCGGCCGATGAGCGCGCCGATCTGGGCGCCGATGGCCTCTCCGAGGGGCTGGTCCTCCTCGATCTTGTCCTCCCACTGTGTGCCCTCGATCAGTTCCTCGACGTCGATGTTCTGGGTGATCTTCTCGAAGTCGATGCGCTGGGCCATTGACTTGGACTCGGTGTCGGATTCTCCGCTCATCGTTAGGCTGCCTCCGCTGTTGCGTCTGACTGGTTATCTGTCCCTTCCTGCTCCTCGTCGGGTTCTAGCTGTTCGATTAGCTGCTCGAGTACCTCACTGACGACCATCGCCACGATGTCCTCGACCGGCAAGCTCGGTATGAGCCCGGCGAGACCCTTTTTCGCCCGATTTCCTGCGGCTGAGATCCGTCCGGGCGATTCGGTCGCCTCCTCGTCCTCCTCTGTGCCCTCCGCTTCTTCGTCTTCTTCGACGTCTGCTTCCTCTGGCGATTCTTCGTCTTCTCCCACCTCCGATTCGTCCGGCGTCTCTTCGTCCTCTCCGACGTCCGCTTCATCCGGCGCTTCCTCGTCTTCCGCTTCGGCCGCTTCGTCCGCCGCAGCCGCTTCCTCCTCGTCTCCGCCGCCAAAGAGCCCGCGGAGCCACTCGACCGGCTTGCCGAGAATTCCCTTCACCCAGCTGACGAGCGAGGAGATTCGGCCGCCGGATTCCGCTTCTTCTTCTTCGCCTTCGGCCGCTTCCTCGCCTTCTGCCTCCTCGCCTTCGGCTTCTTCCTCGCCGCCGAGCCCCAGCATCCCCAACAGCTTGCTAAACAGTTCCTTCGGCTTGCTCAGCAGTCCGCTGAGGAACTGCTTGGGCTTCTCGAGGAGCCCGCTGAGCATCTCTTTGGGTTTCTCAAGAATCCCGCTGAGGACCTCCTTGGCCTTCCCCGGGACCTTCTTGAGCAGTTCGAACGGCTTTTTCAGGAGCTCCTTCGCCTTGTCGATCATCGCACCGGGGCCGTCCAGCAGCCCCGTCACGGCGGACAACAGGTTCCCGAGGAGGTTGTTACTGCCCGGCCTTGCCGACACGTCGAGCTGGACCGGATTCAGGTTGACCTCGAGTCCGAGCAGGTCGAGGAACAGCCCGTCGAGGTCGAGATGGAGGATGCCGGAAGCATCGTCGCCTTCGTAGACCGCTTCGGCGTCGTCGGCGTGGCCTTCCGCGCGCTTGTCGTCGGTGAGTTCACCGGTTTCGTCTCCGACATCTCGTTCCTCTTCCTCTGCCTCCTCTTCTTCAGCTTCTTCGTCCTCTGCTTCCTCCTCCTCAGCCTCTTCTTCAGTCTCTTCGTCCTCTGCTTCCTCCTCCTCAGCCTCTTCTTCAGTCTCTTCGTCCTCTGCTTCCTCCTCCTCAGCCTCTTCTTCAGTCTCTTCGTCCTCTGCTTCCTCCTCCTCAGCCTCTTCTTCAGTCTCTTCGTCCTCTGCTTCGGCTTCTTCCTCCTCTTCAGTCTCTTCCTCAGCTTCGGTTTCTTCCTCTCCAGCCTCGGCCTCTTCCGTATCGTCTTCCGACGCGTCGTCGGCATCAGCTGTCGATTCCTCGTCGTTACCCTCCTCGGCCATCTCTGCCTGACCCCCGTCGGTCAGAACCCTGCGATCCGCTCGCGTCGCGTGCTCACCGTCGTGACGATGGCTCGAGTGATCCTCGACTGCCACGGGATCCGAACATTCCTCGGAACCATCATCTTCTAGACCCGTTGTCATTATATGCAAAACCCATGCGAGTGGGCGTTGTGGTAATTTCCCTTGCGTATGCGACTGGTGGCGGGATCGGCCGCTCGAGGCCGACTTCGGCCGGGAAAACGAGTGATGGTGAGCGGGTCTCGAACCGGTTATGGCAGCTCTCTTATTCGACCGGGGCCATGTGCAGGGCGTACTCGCCGCGGGTCTCGCCCTCGTCGTGGTAGGCCACGGGTTCCTCGATCGCCGCCAGCGTGCCGCCGTCGACGGCGGCGGCAGTCGCGATCCCCGCGAGTCGGTCGACTCGTTGCGGCCCGGACTCGAGGTCGAACCGACGAACGGCGTGGGTTTCGGGGTCGCGAACGCGGAAGTTCTGCGCGCAGGGTGCGACGATCGTCTCGCCGTCAGCGGCGAGGCCGTGAATGAAGCCCCGGACCTCGTCGTCCCACGCCAACTCGCCGTCGGCGTCGAAGGTCGCGATCCGGTGCTCGTTCGGGTGTCGGTTCTCCGTCTCGCGGCTCTCGACGGCGTAGGTGTTTCCGGTTACGAACGTCACGCGCCCGTCTGCCGCGTACGCGTGGTTCGGGTAGGCGTACAGCGTCTCGCCGTCGATCTCGGTTTCGACCGCCAGATCGATGCGCCAGCGCTCGGCGCCGCCGGGACCGAGCAGGTAGCCCCGTTTATCGCCGTGGCTCGAGACCGCGATCGAATCGCCGTCGAAGGAAACGTCGCCGACGCGCCGGTCGCCCTCGGTGCCGGGGTCCCAGGTCCACGCGAGGTCGCCCGACGCTGTTTCGAGGACGACGAGTCCGACGTCGTGATCGCCCATACAGCGGTTGTAGCCGACCGCCAGTCGCTCGCCGTCGGCGTCGAGATCGATCGCGATCGGGGAGGCGTCGGTCTCGTACGTCCAGCGCACCGTTCCGTCGGGATCGAACGCGTAGACGGTGCTGTGCCACTGGCGCGTCTCGCCGTCGCGCTCGTACCGTCGCGCGGCCGCATAGAGTCGCTCGTTGCCGTCGCCGTCGGTGCCGCTCTCGAGGGCGACCACGTACGGGAGGTAGAAGACGGTGTCCTTGACGGCCTCGCCGAGGTCGTCGACGGTGTCGTACCGCCAGCGTCGCTCGCCGGTCGCGGCGTCGTAGGCTGCAATCGTGCCAGTCTCGCCGCGGCCGGCGACGATCACAGTCTCCGCAGTATCGCCGTCGCTCTCGGTCCCGTCACCCGAGAGCGTCGTGATCCCGACCGCGTGGTCCGGATGGTCGGCCGTCCAGCGAGCCTCGAGCGAGTCCGAGTCGACCTCGCGAGCGGTGACGGTCCCGTCCCACTCGCCGGTGACGACCAGATCGCCGCCCTCGGAGACGTGAACTGCGGATCGGGTCCACATGTGGCGGCTGCGGGCCGTCTCGATCTCGCCGAGCGGGACCGACCGGAACTCGCGGTCGCCGTCCCGATCGGCTTCGCGGTCGGCGTCAGCGGTTTCGGCCATCGTCAGTCCTCTACCGGGAAGGTCTCGTGGAGGGTGTCGTGGGCGTCGCCGAGCCCGTCGACGATGTGTTCGCCCTGCGCGCTCAGTCGCTGGACCGCGCGCTCGGCGTCGCGGACCGCGACCAACCTCCCGCGGGTGTAGTCGTATTCGGGATCGTCGCTGTCCATCGCGGCGACTTCCTCTTCCAGATCGACGAGCGCGGCGTCGAGATGGCGTTCGACCTCCGCGAGGCTCTCCGCGTTGGCGAGCCCCTCGATCGGCCCCTCGAGGTGGCCCTCGAGTTCGTTCTCCGCGTGGTCGCGGGTGCTGTCGTCCCCGACGCCGAGGACGTTCATCAGTCCGAGTCGTAGCGCTTCGATTTCGTAACAGCTCATGGGTGTGTGTAGTGACTATTCTGAGTCGTGTTTTTCGTCTCGAGTGTGTCGGTGCACATCGGTCGGTTCGATCCGCTACAGCGTCTGATCGACAAGGTCGCTGACGATTCGATCCCGGTCCAAATGGTCGCCGACGATCCGCTCGGCGTCCTGGCTCGCGACGTCGCCGTACCAGATGCCGTCCGGGTAGACCGCGACCATCGGCCCGTCGCCACAGCGGCCGAGACACGACGAGCGCGTGATGCGGGCGTCGCAGTGGTCGGAGTCACGGGCCTCCTGCCGGAGGCGCTCGAGGACCGACGGCGACCCCATCTCGGCGCAGGTCTGGTTCATACAGACCGCGACGTGCTTTTCGGGCGCGTCGTGGCTGTGAGGTTCGTCGTCGACGTCCTCGCGGTCGGCGTGGGCCTCCTGATGAGCCAGCGCGCGCAGCATGGCGCGAGCGCCGCCGACGTCCTCCTCGTAGCCCTCGAGGTCGACCTTGTACTTGCAGGTGTCACAGGACATGGAGACGCTGTCCGTCCGCGCCTCCTGCCAGCGGTCGGCGAAGACGTCCAGCAGTCGGGAGTCCGTCCCGAGCGGGTCGCCGGCCAGCGCCTCGACGTACGGGTAGTCGTCGTCGAACTCCGCCGTCCAGTCGCGGACCCGCTGTGTGAGCACGCCGTCGCCGAGCATGTACGGCAGGACGACGACCGCGTCGGGGCGGTACTTCGAGAGCCCGTGGAGGGTGTCCTCGAGCGTCGGTTCCGTGACGCCGATGAAGGTCGCCTCGACGCGGTCGAATTCGCGGCCCTCGTAGAGCAGGCGGGCCAGCTTGTGCACGTCGCCGTTGGCGTCCGGATCGCTCGAGCCGCGGCCACAGAGGACGACGGCGACGTCGTCTTCCGCGCGATCGACGCCCAGTTCGGCCTCGACTTCGGCGGCGCGGTCGTCGAGTAGGTCCAAGATTGCGGGATGGATGCCCAGGTGGGCGCCGTTGTTGATCTCGAGGTCGTGTTCGGCCCGGGCCTGCTCGAGCGCCAGCGGCACGTCGTTCTTGACGTGGCTCGCGGCGAACAGCGAGCAGTGGACGACGGTTACCTGCGACGTGACGGGCGCGAGTTGCGCGAGTGCCTCGTCGATCGCCGGCTCCGCGAGTTCGAGGAACGCGGCGTCGACCGGGATGCCGAGCCGTGACTCGAGGCCGCCGGCGAGGTCTCGCACCTGTTCGTTGGACTTCTCGCGGCGGGAGCCGTGGCCCACCAGCAGGAGCGCCTCGTCGTCGAACGCGGCCGTCGTCGCGGGCGTGGTCTCGTCGGGTTTGCTCATCTTTGGAGTTCGGAATCGGGATCGGTCGGTTACTCGTCGTACGCCGTCGCCTGCTCGAGGCTCCGCTCGAGTTTGCGGCGGCGACTCGGCGCGAAGAGGCCGGTCTCCTCGCAGTCCTCGTAGAGCCACGTGCCGAACTCGGGCGCGGCGGCGTCGTCGACGCCGAACCAGTAGCCGCCCGACGATGTCTCGGAGAGGTCGTCGTACGGGGTTTCGACCGGGCTCTCGTCGATCAGGTCCTGTGCGAGTTCGAGCAGTTCCGCGTCGTCGTGGACAAAGGAGATGCCGACGGTGCCGCTCGAGGACTTGAAGCAGACGGTGCCACAGCCCTCGAGCAACCCACGCAGGAGTTCTCGGTTGTGACTCGAGAACGCGCCGAAGCGGTAGTTGCCCCGGCCGTCGACCGGGAGGCCGAGTGCGCCGCTGCGGCCGAGGAGGCCCGAGTCGTCGGTCTCGGCGTCGGCGCCGTCGTCGGCCCCGATCGACAGCGTGTACTCGTCCTCCGTGCGCGTGATGGAAGTATCGTGGGCGTAGTCTCGAGTCGTCGTCTCGTGCTCGAGGTCGCCGCCAGCGATGGCCGCGAGCACCTGTGCGGACTCCTCGTCGTTGGTGACGACCTCGATTCGGTCGTCGGAAACGTCGCCGCTGCCGGCGACGTGGCCCCAGAAGTACGCCGTCGCGGGGTGGCCCGCGAGCGGGTCCGAGGGGACCGCGATCTCGAGGGCGTCGTCGCCGTCGGCTTTCGATTCGGTCTCGCTCATTCGCCCACCTCCTCGACGACGATCGCGTCCGTCGGACAGGCCGCCGCGGCCTGCTGGGCCTCGTCGATGCGATCGTCGTCGAACGTCGCGACGACGCGCTCGACGTCGTCGGTGACCTCGCCCTCGCAGTCGTAGACCGGATCCGCGTCGGGATCGATCGTCGCGAGGCCGTCCGCGCCCTCGACGAACCGCGGGTCGCGGGTCAGGCAGGCGAAGATGCCGTCGCAGGCGTCCTTCTCGATGGTGACTTCGTATCGTGGCATCGTTAGTAATCGTACTTCGTCTCGTAGCCCCGGGGCGTGACCATCCGGTCGTCCCAGACGTAGGTGTCCTCGGTGCCGACGACGATGGTCGTCGTCATGTCAATGATCTCGCTCTCGCCGAGTTCCTCGAGTTCCTCGAGTTCGGTGATCATCACCTGCTCGTCCTCGCGGCCGGCGCCGTGGACGATGCCGACCGGCGTGTCGGGGTCTCGATGCGTGAGGAGGATCTCGCAGGCCTTCTGGAAGTTCTCGCGGCGCTTGCGGCTCCACGGGTTGTAGATCGTGATCGTGAAGTTCTCGCTGGCGACCGAGTGCAGGCGCGACTCGATCTCGGGCATCGGAACGAGGTGGTCCGACAGCGAGACCGAGACGGTATCGTTCACGAGGGGTGCACCGAGCCGTGCCCCACAGGATTGGGCCGCGGGGACGCCCGGAACCACTTCGAAGTCGACCATCGAGGCCGTCGCGCCCTTGGACTCGAGGATCTCGAGCGCCAGCCCGGCCAGCGCGTAGACGTTCGGATCGCCGCTGCCGACGATGGCGACGTCGTTGCCCGCCAGCGCGCGGTCGATCGACTCCTCCGTCCGGGAGACCTCGCCGCACATCGGCGTGTCGTAGATGTCCTCGGCCTCGTCGGTGATCTCGTCCGGAATCAGCTCGATGTAGGTCGTGTAGCCGACGATGTGGTCGGCCTCGAGCAGGGCGTCTTTCGCGCGCTCGGTCATCCCCTCCGGGTGACCGGGTCCGAGCCCGACGGCGATCAGTTGGCCGGGCTCGGCGTCGAAGTCCTCGATCGTCGCGCCGACCTCCTTCTCGTTGCTTCCCGAGTCGTCCGAACTCGAGGCTCCGCAGGAACTCGAGGACGAGGAATCGGAACTCGAAGAGGCGCCGCACTTGGTGCTACTCGAGTCGTCCGTCTCGTTCGAGGAAGCGCCGCACTTCGACTCCGAGGACGAGGTCTCGGTCTCTGTGTCGGTACTCGAGGCGCCGCACTTGGACGTCGATTCGTCGTCAGCATCTGCGTTGGTGTCCGTACTCATTGGTGTGTAGTATCTCTCTTTCAGAAGTCGTCGACGTCACGCCCGCCCCGCGGGGTGACGAGGTACGTTCGGTCGTCGTTGCTCCAGGTCTCGGTCTCGTGGTTGCCGATGATCAGCGAGGTGCCCATCCCGGAGACCTTGTCGTCGTGGTCGGCGGCCTCGCCGAGGGTCGTGATGAACTGGCTCTCGCCGTTCCGGCCGGCGTCGGCGCGGCCCGCGTCGTTGACGATGGCCACGCGGGCGTCGTCGGTGCGCTCCTCGCGGACGATCTCGACCGCCTTCTCGTAGTTTCGCCAGCAGTTGTAGAGGACAATCACGAAGTCGCTGATTGCCGCGGCGCGCAGTTTCTCCTCGATTTCGTCCCAGCCGCGCCACTTGTCCGACAGCGAGATCGTACAGAAGTCGTTGCACAGCGGCGCGCCGACGTTGGCCGCGCCGCCCAGCGCCGCCGTCATGCCGGGCACGATCTCGATCGGGACGTCCGTGGCGTCCTCCTCGTCGGCCATTTTGAAGATCAGGTCGGACTTGCCGTAGACCGACGGGTCGCCGCCGGAGACGTGGGCGACGTCCTTCCCCTCGCGGACGTAGTCGAACGCCGCGCGGGCGAGTTCGATCTGGCGTCCCATCGTCGAGCGGACGATCTCCTGCTCGAAGCCGTCCTCGCGGGTCGCGATGCCGTCCTCGTCCGTTCGCTCCTCCGAGGGGATCGTGCCGTCGTCGCGCAGGAACTCCTGGTAGAGGCTCGAGGCGATGACGACCTCCGAGGACTCGATGACCTCCTTGGCCCGCTTGGTCATGTGGTCGGGCAGGCCGGGGCCGATGCCGACGACGTAGAGGGTGCCGTGGTCGTCGGGGGTGCCGTCGCCGCTGGTAGCTGCGTCCTCGACGCTCATCGGCCGATCGCCACCGTGACCTCGTTCTCGTAGCTGATCTTCTCGAGAATCAGTTCCTGTTCAGCCCCGCCGGCGATCGCCGAGGCTTCGGAGACGCCGGGCCAGCCGATCAGCTCCTTGGACTTCGAGGGCGTCGGCCCCTCGTGGTCGAGCAGCGTCTCCTTGTCGAAGGCGACGACACCCAGATCGAGTTCCTGCGCGGCCTCGAGCAGTCCCTCCTCGTCTTCCTTTCGCGTCGCGGTGCCGACGAACTCGACGTCCTCGAGTTCGTAGTCCGTTCGCTCGAGGGCTTCCTCCCAGGCCTCGAGGAACGCCTCCTTGTCGGCGCCGGAGACGCTGCCGGTGCCGAGGACGACCCCCTCGTCTTTGTTCCGCTTGAGAACCGTCACGTCGTCGCCGACGAGGACGGCCTTCGGCCCCTCGAGTCGCTCGACGGGGCCGAGGTTATCGTCGAGCACGGCGAGGTTCGTCTTGACCGTCGAGTCGCCGTTGACGACGTGGGTGTCCATCGCCTTCGCGCGCGACTCGACGCCCTGCTTGCCAGCGGCCTCGCTGGCGGTGGTCATCGCCGGCACGGCGCCCATCGTCGCCAAGTCCTGTGCGACCTGATTCGCGCCGTGGTGGCCGCCGGTGATCGGGATGGCCCAAGTGAGTTCCTCGTCGACCACGCAGATCGCGGGGTCGTCCCACTTGTCGTCGAGCAGGTGGGCCGTCTTCCGCATCGCGATGCCCGAGGCCATCAGCCCGATGAAGCAGTCGTATTCGCCCCAGTGTTCCTCGAAGACGTCGCCGTGGTACTCGATGATGTCGATCGCCTCGTAGCGATCGCCGATCTCGGCTTTGATCTCCTCGGCGGTATCCATCTTCCGTCCGAAGGAGATGATCGCGATCTCCTCGGCTACTTCGCCGTCCGAGTCCGGCGTCGAACAGTGGCCGCCGGAATCCGTACTCGAGTCGTCTGTGCCGTCCGTGTTCTCCGTTTCTGAGCTCATGCTGAAACCTCCATCCTAATCGTAGCGAAATCGTCCTGTCCGCGTGCTATCGACCCGTTCAGACCACCGCGGGGGTGGGACTGAAAGGGGCCAGCCCGCTCGAGGAAGGCGGACGACGTAAGCACCGCAGGGAGGGAGCGCTGCGACCGACCGAGGAGCACAGCGAGTCCTCCGACTCGAGCGGGCTGGGGGCTTTCGCCGCGTTTGCGGTCCCTCCACTGGGCCTCAGTCATCGCTCGCCTCCGACTCGCTCGCACTCTCCGAAGACGAGCCTCGATTGGCCCAGTCGCCGTAGAGGAACGAGCGCTCGTAGCCCGCGCCGGTCACGGCGTCGCCGATGACGACCATCGCTGAAGCCCGATAGCCGGCCTCCTCGACCTTGTCGGCGATATCGTCGACCGTGCCGATGATCACGTCCTCGTCCGGCCACGAGGCGTGGTAGATCACCGCGACCGGCGTCTCGGGATCGTGATCGTCCTCGAGCAGCCGATCCATCGTGTCCCGAACCGCGTGGGTTCCGAGGTAGATACAGGTCGTCACGTCGCCCATCTCCACGAAATCGGTGATGTGGTCCTCCTCCGGGCTCAGGGTCTTCCCCTGGGGCCGGGTGAAGGCGACGTGGTTCGACACTTCGTTCAACGTCAACTGCGTCCGCAGCGTCGCGCTCGCGGCGAAGGCCGACGTGACGCCCGGCACGAAGTAGGTCGGGACGCCCTCGTGTTCCAGCGCGTCCATCTGTTCGAGCGCCGCGCCGTAGATGGCGGGGTCGCCGCTGTGGAGCCGGACCACGTTGTCGCCGTACTCGTAGGCGTCCCGCATCAGCGGGATCAGTTCCTCGAGGTCCTTGCCGACCGAATTCACCAACTCCGCGTGGCCGCAGTACTCGTCGAGGAGTTCGCTGTTGACAAGCGAGCCCGCGTGGACCACGAGGTCGGCGTCCTCGAGCAGTTCCTTGCCCGCGACGGTCAGCAGTCGCGGGTTGCCGGGGCCGGCCCCAACGAAGGGGATCCCTTCCTGTTCGTCGCCGGCGCTGTGCTCGAAGATCCGGTCGTCGAGTTCCTCACGGCGGCGTTCGCCCTGAGAGTCGATCGCGTCCTGCGGGTCGTTCTGCGTGTCCTCAGTCATCGGTGGCCTCCACAGTCGCCGCCCTCACAGCCCTCGGCGTGCTCGAGGGCGACTACTTCCCCGCCGTCCGCGACGGGTTCGCCGCTCGTCGCAGAGTCGTCGTCGCCCTCGCTGGCGTCCGTTCCATCGCTTTCGTCCCCGTCCTCGAGGAACGCTGCCGTCGCCTGCTCGACCTCGAGGTCTTCCTTTTCGGCGTAGGCGAGGGTGTAGTAGTCGCGCTCGTCGATCTCCTCGGGGTCGTCCGTCACCAGCGTCTCGCCCTGCTCCATGAACAGCCGGCGG
This sequence comes from Haloterrigena turkmenica DSM 5511, assembly GCF_000025325.1. Classification (NCBI taxonomy): domain Archaea; kingdom Methanobacteriati; phylum Methanobacteriota; class Halobacteria; order Halobacteriales; family Natrialbaceae; genus Haloterrigena; species Haloterrigena turkmenica. The sequence continues at coordinate 1,024,747 of NC_013743.1, forward strand.
CCGTAGGTCACGTCGTAGCCGGCCTCGAGGAGTCCCTCGTGGGTCGCCGGCGCGTCGGTGACCTTGAACAGGATCATCCGATCCGGGCCCGTCGGGCTCGCGCCGGACGCGGCCTCGCGCAGCGAGAGCCCGGCGCCGGCCTCGATCTCGACGCCCATCGCGGTCGCGAACGCGGTCACGGCGCTGACGCCGGGGACGATCTCGAGGTCCACATCCGGATGAAAGGCGTCGATCGTCCGGCGCAGGTGGCCGAACGTCGAGTAGACGTTCGGATCGCCCAGTGTCACGAAGGCGACGTCGCCGTCACGGGCGTTGGGCGCGATCTCCGCTGCAGCCTCCTTCCATGCGGCCCGCAGTTTCTCCTCGTCTTTCGTCATCGGGAAGTCCAAATCCCCGATCTTCGACTCGTCGACGTGCTCGAGGGCAACGGTTCGAGACAAGCGGCCCGGCGAGTAGACGACGTCGCACTCCTCGAGAACAGCCTTCCCGCGGACGGTTACGAGGTCGGCCTCGCCGGGACCGAGTCCGACGCCGTAGAGCGTCATTGGCGGTTCCCCCCGCTTTTCAAATCGCCGCGGGCGATTCGACCTACGTCGGAGCGACGCTCCGACGAGGATCGCCTCGTTTCACTCGGCTCACCACCGTCCGCAGCGACCTTCTTCCCGTCGTCTCCGTCCTCGCTCGAGTCCGGCGTCGCGCTCCCGACCAGCATGTACACCGGGTTGTCCGAGTTGAAACTCGTCGCGCCGGCGAGTTCGTAGCCGTGACTCACCTGGAACTGGACGACCTCCTCGAGAATATCCCGGTCGCGGAAGGCCGCAGTCGCCTCTCCGGCGACCTCGAGTCGCGAGACGTTCATCACGATGCGGTCGACACCGGTCTCGACGGCGTGGTCGAGGACGGCCTCGAAGTTCCGGCTCCCGCCCAGGAAGAGCGCGTCGGCGTCGTCGGGCAGCCCCTCGGGCGCTTCCGCGTTGCGCAGCTCGACGTCGGCGCGGACCGACTCCGCGTTCGCGGCGAGGTTCTTCTCGGTCGTCTCGAGCCGGTCGGCCTTCCGCTCGACGGCGGTCACGCGTCCGGCCCGCTGTGCGGCTTCGATGGTGACGGCCCCCGTACAGGAGCCGACCTCCGCGAAGTGGTCGTCCGCCTCGAGCGCGAGCTTCGAGGCGACGACGGCGCGGACCTCGGACTTCGTCGGTCCGGCCTTCGCGTCGTGTGGAAGCGCGATGGGTGGCATCACCCGTGGCAACAGCAGCCGCCCCTAAAACAATTTTGTTTGGTATAAGGCAAGTTCGCTTGCTCACCTGCGCTTGGAGTAGTCCAAGAGAGGTTGTCTAACGGCGCGAGACCGCCGACTCGAGCACGCGTGAAACCGGGCGAAGACGCGCCGTCGCGGGTTCGAATCGAAAATCGATGGGGTACCGCGCTACCACTCCATTCCGCCGTTGATCCCGATGACTTGGCCAGTCATGTACTCCGCGTAGTCGCTGGTGAGGAACCGAATCATGCCGACGATGTCCTCGGTCGTGGCGAACCGTCCCAGCGGGATGTCCTCGCGGATCTTCTCCTGGACGCGCTCGGGGACCTTCTCGAGCATGTCCGTCCTGGTGAAGCCGGGAGCGACGCAGTTGGCCGTCGAGCCGTGGCTGGCCAACTCGAGGGCGAGCGTCCGAGTGAAGGCGAACAGGCCGCCCTTCGAGGTCGCGTAGTTGGCCTGCCCGTAGTTGCCCTGCTGGCCGACGACGCTCGAGATGTTGATGAGCCGACCGTGGTTGGACGCCTTGATGTCCTCGTAGAACGCCTTCGTGCAGTTGAACGTCCCGGTTAAGTTGACGTCGATGACCTGCCGCCAGTCCTCGTAGGTCATGTCCTCGAACTTCCGATCGATCGTGATCCCCGCGTTGTTGACGAGGACGTCGATCTCGCCGAGCTCCTCGCGTACCTCCACGGCCATTCGCTCGACCTGCGTCGGGTCGGAGATGTCGGCTTGTACCGGGACGGCCGTCTCGCCGTTCTCTTCGATCGTGCTCGTGACCTCGAGGGCGCGGTCCTCGGCCGAGCGATAGTTGACGGCAACGTCGGCGCCGGCGCGGGCGAGTTCGAACGCGATGTCGCGGCCGATCCCGCGGGACGATCCGGTGACGAGGCAGGTGCGGTCGGTCAGCGGTCTTCGCTCCAGCGGCTCGAGTCGGTGGACGGTTTCGGACATACGATCGATGCTACGCCCGCATTCGTGTTAACTATTTGACTATATATCAGTAGCTGTGACTACCACTCCACGATTCCATTCCAATCCGAACGGACGGACTCGAGTCGTCTCGACGTCTCCGACTCACTCCGCCTCGACCGAGACGTCGAACTTGCTGTGCCACCGGTAACGCCGCCCGCCCCAGACGAACGTCCGTCGGACGAGGCCGTACGCGAGCAGCGGAATCGCCGCCAGCGCGACCGGATACGCCGCGAGGAACGTCCATCGACGAACGCCGAACGCGGCGTAAACGCCGGCCATCGCGGCCGTCAGTAGCACCAGCGCGGGGAGCGGAAACAGCACGCAGCCGGCGGTGAGTACCGTTCCGAGGACGAACTGGCCGACGATAGCGGTCGGTTCGTGGTGACGGACGATCTTCGTGAATCGGACCTGGTTCTCGAGCGTCTCGCGGACCGAGCCACCGATCTCGACGCGGCGCGTCCGCCCGACGCTCGTGATATCGGCGTACTCCATGAGGAGGCCGTCGTCGCTCACCGTCCGCCGGAGGTCCGAGAGGAAGGCCGCCTCGTCGATGTCGTCGCGTTCGAAGACGAGCGACCCGCCCCAGGGAACGCCCCCTTGAGAGACGGCGAGCGTTCCGCTGAGAACGTGGGTCGGCTCGAGGAGTCGGGCGAGCGGATCCCGGCCGACGAAGACCGGGACTTCCGTGGTCGGTCCGTACCGTTCGTAGTCGCGGCGCAGTCCGTCTAGCCAGTCGGGCGGATGGTGATAGTCGTCGTCGGACCAGACGAGGCGATCACACTCGGCCGCGTCCATTCCGGCCGCGATCGCGTTCGCCTTCCCGGAACAGCCCTCGGGTTCGCCCGCGACCACCAGCCTGACGTCGTCCGGGCGGTCGTCGATTCGCTCGGCGACCGACTCGACCGCCCTGTCACAGACCACGAGGAGTTCGTCCCCCGGACGCAGTTGCGCGGCGATCTCTTCGCAGGCGTCGTTCCACCCCGTCGTGGGTAGAATGACGCTGACCGGCGTTGGCTCTACCATGTACTCCCTATCGACCACCTTATAATTAAATGACAGGTGATCGGAGCGGAGTCAGCTATCAACTCACGATTAGCGGCGCGTCGGTCGAGACTATCGAATCGGTCGAACGCGATCGCCGCGGTCAGCGACCGCTCTCCTCGAGGAACCGATCGAACGCGCCGCTCTCGGCGTGGACGTGGACGTACGTCCCCAGCGAGTCGTACTCGGTCAGGCCGTCGTGATTCCCGTCGATGCCGTCGCCCCGCACGGTCTCGAAGGCGAAGCGAGCGTCGCCGTCGACGTCGGCGCTCGAGTAGTGGAACTCGTGGCCCCGAATCGTCTCGCCGGCGCCGGCAGTGAGCGTCCCCTCGAGGGCCTCGCACTCGACGTGATCGAGCGCCTGATAGCGGTCGTGCATGGTGACGTCTGCCGGAAGGATCCCGGCCATCTCGTGACGGTCGCCCTCCACGGTGGTCAGCGACTGACTCATGGCCATCAGCCCGCCACACTCGCCGAGGACCGGCAGTCCCTCGCGCGCGAGCGCTCCGAGTTCGTCGAGCGTGTCGCTGGCCTCGAGGCCGTCGGCGTGGAGTTCGGGGTAGCCGCCGGGGAGGTAGACGCCGTCGCAGTCGGGGATGGAATCGCCCGCAACCGGTGAGAATGTGACCAGTTCGGCGCGCTCGCGGAACCGCTCGATCGTCGCCGGATACCGGAAGCAGAAGGCGGCGTCGCTGGCGACGGCGATCGTGGCGTCGATGGGTTCAGGGGAGTCCTCGAGTGACCGCTCCGGCGCGGGCGGCTCCGTCGCGACCGCGGCCAGCCGTTCGGCCTCGAGCGACTCCGCGGCCTCCCGCAACGCGTCTCTGGGGAGGGCGGCCTCCGCGCCCATCTCGAGGCCGAGGTGCCGATTGGGAATCTCGAGGTCGTCGTTCGGCGGGATCCGCCCGAAGTACTCGAGGTCGTCGGGGAGGGCGTCGCGAATGCCCTGCTCGTGACGGCCACCGTGGGCCCGCTGGGCGACGACGCCGGCGACCTCGATATCGCGGCCGATCGCGTCGGCGTACTCCTTGAAGCCCAGCGCGGTCGCGGCGACGCTCTCCATGCCGGCCTTGGCGTCGACGACGAGGACGACGGGTAACTCGAGCGCTTCGGCGACCATCGCCGTGCTCGAGCCGTCGCCGTCATAGAGGCCCATGACGCCCTCGACGACGCAGATATCGCCCTCGCCTCGCTGGTAGTTTCGCCGCAGGCCATCCTCGCCGCAGAGCCAGAGATCGAGCGTGCGGGAGGGCCGGCCCGCGATCGCCTCGTGGTGGCTCGGATCGATGAAGTCCGGGCCCGCCTTGGCCGGCTGGACCGCGTAGCCGGCGTCCTCGAGGGCCTGCACGATCGACAGCGTCGCGACCGTCTTCCCGACGCCGGAGCTGACGCCGCCGAGGACGAATCCGTTCATCATTGTGGTTTCGTTCGCACAACTGAACTTGAATCCGTCGGTGGGGAGTACGAACGGCTCGACGAGTACTGAGTGAGGAACCTCGAGAAGGGTTCGAGTGAAAATGAGCGTTCTGCTATCGTGGCGACAGGTTATCGCCACACCCTCTCCAGCCGATTTCTGCTCGCGAGCCAACGGCTCGCTCGCATGGTTCGCGGAACCGTCGGTTCCGCGCTAACGCTCATTCACTTCGTTCACTCGCTCATCCACTGTCAGAGCAACCTCTGACAAGCTGCTGAAAAATCTCCGATTTTTCGCATCATGAGACGGCTTCGCCGTCTCGAACGACTTCGCTCGTGAAACTCGCGAAGACCTCGCACGATTTCGTCGATCGGCCCTCACAGTCGTTCGGACCGATCGTCGGCGCGCGCCACCGCAAACCGAGTTCGGGATCAAACCGTTCTGTAGCGATCTGTACAGTACACAGCAATCGATACCCGAGAAGCAGTCCGAGGCGACCGAAACCGAGTTGGGAGTGGTCCGCGTTCGAGGAACCGAGACCAATGAGCGACGCGAGAAATGCTACCGAGACGGTGCCGGCACTGAAGGAGCGCGCCGGCGTCGTCAACGCCCTGCTCGACGGCACGCAGACCGTGCTCGTTCGCCACCCGACGCTCGATCCAGGCACGATCGACGACGAATTCGTGCTCTATCCGGCCTATAGCCATCAGGACCCCGCGCGGTACCAGTCGCGATACGAGCACTACTACCATCGCTCGAGCGCGAAACCCGACGCCGGCGTGCCGATCCGCGCCGTCGCCGACGTCCGCGAGGAATACCGCGTCTCGAGTGACGCCCTCGAGGCGCTGGCTCGCCACTACGTCTACACGCCGGACGGCCTGCGCGACAAGTACGACCCGGAGGACGACCTGCGCGTGCTGTTGCTTCGCGTGTCGGCGCTCGTGTCACCGCGACTCGTCGAGGAGCGGGGCAGCTACCGCGGCTGTCGCGCGTGGATCGACCTCGAGGACGACGTCGACGTCGATACCGAGGCCTCGCTCCCCGTGCTCGACGACGTGGCGTTCGCGGAGCGACGGGCCGCGGTTCGGGGCGTCCTCGAGTGACGTGGCGGCCGGTTCGAACCACCGACGAACTTAACCGCTCGAGTCGGCTACGACCGTCGGATCGAACTATGAGTGGGAAAAGCGGGAGTGACACCGAGATCGAGCACCACCTTCGGGAAGCGCTGCAGCACTTGAGCGAGGCCCGCGATGCCGACGACCTCCGAAAGACCAACGCCGTCGCGCTCGAAGAGGTCGAGAACACCGTTTCGACGGTCCTGCGGGAGTACGAGCAGGACGAGTGAGGCCGATCCGATCGGCCGCTCCAGCGCAGGGGTGCCGTCCGCGGCCGGCCGATCGAGACGGGGACGTCCGTAGCCTCGCGCGGAGTCTCACCACGATGCCGGTTCTCGAAACAGTTATTTTGTTCGGCGAATGATTGCAGGGAACAATGTCGTTCGAAGATCGTCGGATCGGTTCGAACCGATCCGCAGGCCGGACCAGGGGTGGCCAGTCGTGACGACTCGAGACGACGAGGCCGTTAAAGAGCGCGTCCAGCAGTATTGGGACGACCGTTCGGAGTCGTACGACGGAGACAGCCAACATGCCATCCACAGCGACGAGCAGCGCGACGCGTGGCTGTCGATCCTCCGGGACTGGACCGGTGACGGTGACCCACCTCGGCGAACTCTCGACGTCGGCTGTGGAACGGGCGTCATCTCGCTGTTGCTGGCCGAACTCGGTCACGTCGTCACCGGAGTCGACCTCTCGACGGACATGCTCGAGCGCGCTCGAGCGAAAGCTCGCGACCGCGACCGGTCGGTCGAGTTCCGAAACGGGGACGCGGAATCGATTTCGGCTCCCGAAAACGCGTACGATCTGGTGACGGCCCGGCACCTCGTCTGGACGCTGCCGAATCCGTTGGCGGCGATTCGCGAGTGGCAACGAGTCGTCCGTCCGGGCGGCCGGATCGTCCTGATCGAAGGCCACTGGGACTTCGACGAGGCGTTCGACGGCTATCAGGAGATCCACGACGAGTTGCCGCTGTACGACGGACGGCCGCCCGAAGAGTTGGTCGACGTACTCGAAGAACACGGGCTCGAGCGGGTCGAGTACGAGCCGCTAATGGAGTCGGTGCTCTGGGGCGAAGAGCCGAACTACGAGCAGTACGTCGTCGCTGGCCACGTTCCGGAATAAGACGGGACGGCGGAGACCGACCGCAGACGGCGACCGACGGGTCGCCCGCGATAGCCTCGACCGATCCGTCCGGTCGTTCGACTACGGCACCGGCTGCCGAACGGCGAGCACGACGAGATCCGAGAACGGCGTGTCTTCCGTTCCGGTTCCACCGGCGTGCTCGGACAACTCCGCCAGCGTGAACCGGTGGATCTCTTCGTCCTCGTGAGTCAGCTTCTCGAGGACCAGCGCCTCGAGGTTCGGATCAGCACCCTCCTCGAGCAGGAAGGCGGCGATATCTCCAGGCATCCGGTCGTAGGGCCGGGGGAGCACGAGCAGATGGCGCTCGTCGACCGTCCCGGCGGCCGCGAGGCGTTCCATATCGGCCTCGAGGCCGCCGCTCTTGTGGAGCGTGACGAACTCGGTGTCCTCCATCGGCGTGCGGGCGCGGCTGGCGGCCAGCTGGAGCGAGGAGATACCGGGGACGATCCGAACGGATCTCGGATCGACGTCGCGGTTCCTCGCCTCCCGTTCGACCGCATCTTGCACCTTTCCGACGAACTGGTAGCCCGAGTGGTTGGGGTCGCCCATCGCGACGGCGGTTCCCGACTCGCCGGCCGCGACGCGCTCGCCGAACGCCTCGAGCGCCTCGGCCTCGTCCTTGTACCCGCAGGTCAGCAGGTCGGCGTCGGTCAGGTCCTCGACGAACTCCACGACGGTGGTAAAGCCGACGACGACATCGGCCTCGCGGATCGCCCGTTCGCCTCGCGGAGTCAGATACTCTTGATTGCCGGGTCCGACGCCGACGGCGTAGACGGGGTCCTCGGTCTCCTCGTCGATGTTCGGCTCCGGCGCTGCCGCCGCGAACGTCGCCGGATCCGGCCCCGCCTCGAGGTCGTACTCGTCGCTCATGCGTCCTCGTTGTCCTCGGATTCAGCTTGTGCCGCTCGAGCCTCGGCCGTCAGTTCCAGTTCGAGGTCATCGGTCCGCACGTCTTTCGCGACGTGGATCAGTTCGTTCGTAAGCGCCGCGGCCAGTCCGCTGCCGCCGCGGCGGCCGACGTTCGTGATCGCGGGCACGTCGTATTCCTCGCTGACCTCGCGGATCCGCTGACGGCTCTCCTCGGCCTTGACGAAGCCGACGGGCGTCGCGACGATGGCGGCGGGCCGGGTGCCGTTCTCGATGCAGTCCGCCAGCGCGAAGGCGGCCGTCGGCGCGTTGCCGATCGTCGCGATCGCGCCGTCGTAGACGCCCTGCTTGTCGAGTTCGAGCACCGAGGCCGCGGTACGGGTCATCCCCGTTTCCTTCGCGAGCTCGGCGCCGTTACCGATCGCCTTGCGCTTCTCGCAGTTGTGGCCCCGAGAGGTGATCCCGGCCTTGGACATCGTGATGTCCGTGACGATCGTCGCCTCGTCGAGGACCGCTCGAGCGCCGGCGCGAACGGGCGCGTCCTCGTCGTCGCCGAGGTCATCGCTGCCCGTGAACTCGATCAGGTGCTGGAACTCGATGTCGCCCATCGAGTGGACCGACTTCTGGCGGATTCGGTCGGCCAGCGTCTCGTCCGGCACGAACTGCCGGACGATGTCCATGCTCGTCTCAGCGATATCCATCGCGTTCTGTGTCGTCGCGCCCAGATCGGCGTACTCCTGCTCGAACTCCTGGCTGTCACTCATGGCTCTCACTCTCCGGGCCTCGCGTATCGTTCGACGGCCGAACACCTTCGCCGGTCGCTGCGACCGTCCGGTCAGTCATCCTGGGCCACCTCGGCGCCCACGGCGTCGTTGGTCGTGCGCGCCTCGAGGTCGCCCTCGACCTCGAGGTTCAGGTCGCGCAGTCGGTCGACGGTCTCGTCGTCGGCGTCCCAGAGGTCGCGTTCGATCGCCTCGAGCAACGTGTCCGTGATGGACTCGAGCGCCCACGGGTTGACGTCGCGCATCCATTCTTGGCGAGCGTCGTCGAAGGCGAACTTCTCGGCGACTTCCTCCCAGAGCGTATCGGAGACGACGCCGGTGGTGGCGTCCCAGCCCAGCGTCACGTCGACGGTCGTCGAGAGATCCCCTGCGCCCTTGTAGCCGTGTTCCTCCATCGACTCGAGCCAGTCGGGATTCAAGACGCGCGAGCGCATCGCCTTACGGACCTTCTCCTCGTTCGTGTAGACGTCGACGTTGTCGGGGTCCGAGGAGTCGCCGACGTAGGAGGCGGGCTCCTCGCCCGAAATCTCCGACACGGCGGAGATGAACCCGCCGTGGAAGGCGTACCAGTCCGAGGAGTCGAACTCGTCTTGCTCCATCGTGTCCTCGATCTTGACCGTCGCGTCGACTGAAGAGAGCCGGCGTTCGAAGGCGTCGTGGGCGTCGGAGACTCGGCCGCGCGAGCCCATCGCGTAGCCGCCCCACTGGATGTAGACGCTGGCGAGGTCCGAACGGTCGTCCCAGTTGCCCTCGTCGACGGCCTTGTTCGTCCCGGCGCCGTAGCCGCCGGGTTTGGTGGTGAAGACGCGGTGTTTCGCGGCCTTGCGGGCGTCGGATTCGTCGAGCCCTTCCTCGTCCTCGAGTTCGGCCTGCTCTTCCTCGACGTGTTTCTTCACGTAGTTCATCTCGAGGGGTTCGTCAAGGTCGACGACGGCGTCGACGGCGTCGTGGATGACCCCCGCCGCGGCGGGGAAGGCGTCGCGGAATAGCCCGGAGACGCGCGTGGTGACGTCGATTCGGGGTCGGTCGAGTTCCTCGAGCGGGATCGGCTCGACGTCGTCGATCCGGCCGGCGTCCGTCCACTTGGGTTCGACGCCCATCATCGCGAGCACCTGGGCGATCGTCTCGCCGCGGGTGCGGACGGTGGGGGTCCCCCAGGCGACCACGCCGATCTCTTCGGGGTACTCGCCGTTCTCCGAATGATGGCGCTCGAGAACGCCCTCCGCGACTTCGCTCCCGACCTGCCACGCGGCCTTCGCGGGTACCTTCCGCGGGTCGAGCGTGTAGAAGTTCCGCGCGGTCGGCAGCAGGTCGACGCCGCCGCGGGTCGGCGCGCCCGATCCGCCGGGGGGTACGTACTCGCCCGAAAGGGCGTCCGCGGTTCTGGGGATCTCGTCCTCGGCGCCCTGGACGCGGGGCTGGGCCTCCTCGCAGATGTACGCGAGGACTTCGCGGAGGTCGTCGTGGGCGCGCGATTTGGCCCGCGCGTCGCCGATCGTCTCGAGGTCGACGACGAGGAGATTCATGTTCACTTCGTCCTCAGGACCGGCTTCGCGCTCCGATTCCGGCACGTCGAAGTCGTGTTCCGCGAGCGTCTCGATCAGATCGACGCTCGTCTCGTGGACCGCGTCGGCGGCCTCGGCGTAGGTCATGCCGAGGGCCTCGCCGTACTCTCCGGGCGACTCGAGCATCTTCTCGTAGTCCACGCCGAGCGCACCGGCCACGCTCTCGCGCAGGCTCGGCGCGCCGGGGTTCTCGAGTCGGGTCAGCGCCACGAGGTACTCCACGAGGCGCTCGTCGGCCGGCGGCTCGGACATCGTGTGTAGCCCCAGCCGGATCTGGGTCGTCTTGACGTCAGTCAGGTACTCGTGGACGCGTTCGACGAGTTCGTCGACGTCGACTTCGTCTCCCGTGACTTCACCCTCGGCGAGACTCGAGCCCGCTTCGTCGGGGCCGCGAACGTCGGCTTTCTCGTCGATGGTGCCCTCGATTCCCAACTCGACCGCGAGATCGAGTTCTTCGACCGTCTCGCGGATGAGCGTCTCGAGGTGGTCGCCGTCGTCGGCGCGGGCGTCTTCCATCCCCGCTTCGCGGTACTGGTTCGCGAGTTCCTCGAGTTCCGAGAGTTCGTCGTACGTCCCGGCCGACCGCATGACCGGGGTCAGGTAGTCGACGATGGCGGCGTAGGAGCGCCGTTTGGCCTGGGTTCCCTCGCCGGGGTTGTTCACGATGTAGGGGTAGACGTTCGGGATGTCGTCGATCAACTGATCGGGTGCGCTCGCGCCGTTCAGGCCGACCGTCTTGCCGGGGAGCCACTCGAGGCTGCCGTGGGTTCCCAGATGAACGACCCCGTCGGCTCCGAACGCGTTGCGCAGCCAGCCGTAGAACGCGTAGTAGTCGTGTGGCGGCTGCAGGTCCGAGTCGTGGTAGACCTTCGAGGGATCCATTCCGAAGCCGCGCGGGGGCTGGACAGTGACGAGGACGTTACCGAACTCGACGCCCGGAATCGCGAACGGACGGTCCGGAACCTCGCCCCACTCGTCGATGATGTTCTCCTGAAAGCGCTCGTCGGCGTCGGCGAACCACTCTTCGTAGGTGTCTGGCGAGACCACGTCGACGGAGAGGTCGCGAACGTCTTCGGGGGCGACCCAGCGGTCCTCGAGGGTTAGCTGTGCGGTCAGCTTCTCGACCAGCGTCTGGCCGTCCTCGGGCAGCTCGTCGCCCAGATCGTACCCGCGAGCCTCGAGTTCCTCGAGCAGGTTCACCGTCGACTCGGGCGAATCGAGACCGAACGCGGTGCCGATGCCGTCGTCGCTCGGCGGGTAGTTGTGCAGGACGACGGCGACCTGTTTGTCCTCGTTCGGCGTGTGTCGGAGTTCGGCCCAGTTGACCGCCAGCCGCGTGGCGTGGTCGACCCGGTCCTCGATGGGGAAGTGGTGTTTCGGCGCCGACCCGATGCCGGCCTCGTCGTCGGTGCGTTCCTTCCCCGAAATCGGGTGGGTGATGACGTTGCCGTCGAACTCCGGCAGCGCCACGGAGAGGGCGAGTTCGAAGCCCATCACGCCCGTGTCGCTGGACTCGTACCGGGATCGGGAGCGCATCGTGGTGACCGTCTGGAGGACCGGGACGCCGAGGCGGTCGAGGAAGACGTCTTCGGCGCTCTGGCCCTCGTCGCTGGCGCTGCGGCCACGCTCGTCCATCGAGAGGGAGAACATGAACGAGGAGAGCACGGCGTCCACGACTGGTTGTCCCGCATCGTCCAGCAGCCAGTTGTCCGTCACCCACTCGGCGTCCTCCTGCTCCTCCGTATCAGTGGCCGGGTTACAGAAGATCGGCAGGGCGTTCGCGCCCTGCTCCTCGAGCGCCCGGACCTGCGCGTCGACGTAGCGGGTGTTCTCGTGGGTCCAGTGGGACTCGTAGAACCAGATCGCGACCGTCGGCTTCCCGGGGTCGTGGGTCTCGAGCAGTTCCTCGTACCCGATCCCCGGGTGGTCGGGGTGGTAGACCCCCTCCGTCGGCAGTTCGGTGGGCTCGTCGTACTCAACATCGCGGCCCTCGTACTCCGCGACCAGAAATCGGCACAGGTTGGCGACGTTGATCGTCCCGCCCTTCTCCAGGTAGTCGTAGACGAGGTCGCGATGGCCCTCCGAGACGGTCGTATCCTCGAATGCGAAAGCGTCGCCGGTCGCCTTGACGATCAGCGGCACGCCCGCCTCCTCGAGGTCGCCGGTCGCGTAGTCGTAGCCCGGCATGCTGTCTTCGGCCCCGTGCAGCCAGAAGATGGCCGCCGCGGCGTCGTGCAATTCCTCGACGAACTCCTCGACGGCGGCCTCGTCCTCGAGGTCGCTTTCCGAGCGAACGACGAGGTCGATATCCTCGAGTCGCTGGGCGGCCCGGCCGATCGAGCCGAGTTCGTTCTCCGTGGCGGTGTAGATCCCGATCGTAGTCATCGCGTTTTTAAACCTCTGTTGTATTAGCGCAACTATGGTTGCAGAGTCCGGAGACAAAAAGCTGTCGTCACTCCCCTTTCCGGCCATCGTCGGCCAGAACGAGTTGAAGCGGGTGCTGCTCGCCGTCGCCACCAACGACGGCCTCGACGGCGCCCTGATCGTCGGCGAGAAGGGGACCGCGAAGTCGACCGCGGTGCGAGGGCTCGTGGATCTCCTCCCCGAACAGCGGGCCGTGGCCGACTGTCCGTACGGCTGTGCGCCCGACGCGCCGAATCTGCAGTGCGACGACTGCCGCGAACGCGATCCGGAAGCGATGCCCGTCGAAACCCGGCCAGTTCCGCTCGTGACGCTTCCGCTGGGTGCGACTCGAGACCGCGTCGTCGGGACCCTCTCGGTCGAGGACGCGCTGGCCGGCGCGGCCGACTTCGATCCCGGACTGCTCGCCCGCGCTCATCGGGGCATCCTCTACGTCGACGAGGTCAACCTGCTGGACGACCACCTCGTGGACGTCATTCTCGACGCGGCCGCCAGCGGGGTCAATACGGTCGAGCGTGACGGAGTCAGCGTCTCTCACCCCGCCGAGTTCACCCTCGTCGGGACGATGAACCCCGAGGAGGGCGACCTCCGCCCCCAACTGCGGGACCGCTTCGCCCTGCAAGCCACCGTCGAGGGCTGTCGTGAGATCGACCAGCGCGTCGAGATCATCGATCGGGCGCTCGAGACGGACGCCAGTGGCGCTGGCGGATCTGACGGGCCGGAACCCTGGACCGAGTACGCCGACGAGACGGCGACCCTGCGCGAGGAACTCGCGGCGGCCCGCGACCGCCTTGCCGAAGTCACGCTCCCGGACGATTTCAAGGCGGAGATCGCCGACCTCTGTCTCGAGGCCGGCGTCGACGGCCACCGCGGCGACGTGGCGACCGCTCGGACGGCGATGACCATTGCCGCGCTCGAGGGCCGAACGACGGTCATCGAGTCCGACGTTCACGAGGCCGCCAGCTACACGCTTCCCCACCGCCTCCGGAGCACGCCGTTCGAAGACGAACCCGACGTCGAGGACCTGCTCGAGGACCGCTTCGACGAGGAGTCGACGGACGAGAGCGAAAGCGAGGACGATGCGGACGGCGACGAGTCCGCGGACGGAGGCGACGGAGACGAGTCCGAGACCGAGAGCGACGACGGTGAGACGGGAACCGAACCCGGCGGCGAGCGCAGCGACGGTGACGGTGACGACGGCGAATCCGACGGGAACGACGGCGACGCCGATTCCGAGACCGACGACTCGAGTCCCGAGCGTCGACCCGACGAGGGCGACGACCCGACCGGCGGTGAGCCGTCGCCCGCCGAAGCCGGCAACGGGAGCGACGAGACCGGCGACTCGAGCGAATCCGATTCGAACGACGGTGACGGGAGCGACGGAGACGGCGAAAGCGGCGACGAGGGAGACGAGAACGCCCAGCCGCTCGTCCCCGGCCAGCAGCGCGCCGACGTCGCCGCGGTGGGCGAGGCCACGTCGCCGGACCTCGAGACGCCCGACGCCGAGAGCGCGGACGCGGCGACGGCGAGCGGTTCGCGAGCGAGCACGGCCCCAAGCACGGACAACCGCGGTGCTCGAGTTCGGACCGAACCCGCGTCGGGGGACGGCCCTATCGACGCGGCGGCGTCGGTTCGCTCCGCCGCGACCCGCGGCGACTCCCGGGTACAGAAGCGGGACTTGCGTCAGTCGGTCCGCACCGGCGACACGTCGGCGACGATCGTCTTCGCGGTCGACGCCAGCGCCTCGATGCGCCCCGCGATGCGCACCGCGAAGGGCGTCGTCCTTGATCTGCTGCGGGACAGCTACGAGCACCGCGATCGGGTCGCGTTCGTCGCCTTCGCCGGCGAAGACGCCGACGTCCTCCTGCCGCCGACCGACAGCGTCTCGCTGGCCGCGCGCCACCTCAAGGAACTCCCCTCGGGCGATCGGACGCCCCTTCCCGCGGGCCTCGAGACCTCGCGGCGAGTCCTCGAGCGCGCGGAGACGGACGCCTCGGTCGTCGTCTGCGTGACCGACGGCCGGGCGAACGTCGCCGACGGCAGTCCGACCGAGGCGACGCGACGGGCGGCCCGAGGGCTCGCGGCCGAGGACGCGACCGTGATCGTCGTCGACGCCGGCGACGACTCTCGGGCCGGCCTCTCGGAGCTGGTCGCCGCCGAAACGGGGGGCGAAGTGGTCGCCCTCGAGGCGCTGTCGTCCGAGACGGTCCGAGCGGCGGCGGACCACGCCGCATCGGGGGGACAGTAAGTCACCGTCTCCGAACGGGAGTCGCTCGAGAGCGGGCTAACGTACACCGCTGATGACTGTAGATGCCCCGAAACGCCGTTACTGAACGCTCTCGAGCGCTCGGTCGAACGGATCACCGGGACGCTGCAGACGACTCGAGTCGCTTCCGCGTCGCCACGACCGAATCGGCGACGGAGGATCAACATCGATATGAGCCCCCTCGCTCGTTATCCGACGAGATGACCGAACAGGGGGATCACGTAGCTGACGGGAGCGATGGGGCCGACGGAGCCGACGTCGCCGTCAGCGACGATATCGAGTACGGTATCGACGACAAACCGCCGCTGGGCGAATCGTTCGTTCTGGGGATCCAACACTACCTGACGATGGTCGGGGCGAACATCGCGGTGCCGCTGATTCTGGCGGGTGCGATGGAGATGCCAGCCGACGTAACGGCGCGGTTCATCGGCACCTTCTTCGTCGTCTCGGGGATCGCGACGCTGGCCCAGACGACCCTCGGGAACCGCTACCCGATCGTGCAGGGGGCACCGTTCTCGATGCTCGCGCCGGCGCTGGCGATCGTCTTCGTCGTCACGAACGGTGGCGTCGGTGGGGGTGGCTGGGAGGCCGCCCTGCTCCAGTTACAGGGCGCGATCATCGTCGCCGCGACGGTGCAGGTCGCGATGGGCTATCTGGGACTCGTGGGGAAGCTCCGCCGGTTCCTCTCGCCGGTGGTCATCGCGCCGACCATCGCACTGATCGGCCTCGCGCTGTTCGACGCGCCCCAGATCACTAGTGCTGAGCAGAGCTGGCCGCTGCTGGGGCTGACGCTCGGCCTGATCTTGCTGTTCTCGCAGTATCTCGACGTCAAAGCTCGAGCGTTTCGTCTCTACCCGGTCATTCTGGCACTGATCATCGCGTGGGTTGTCGCCGCGGCACTCTCCGCGGGCGGCGTCATCACCGACGCCCATCCCGGCTACGTCGCACTCGGCGACGTCACTGACACGCAGCCACTTCTGCCGATCTACCCGTTCCAGTGGGGGACGCCCCAGATCACGACCGCGTTCGTTATCGGGATGTTCGCGGGCGTACTGGCGTCGATCGTCGAGAGCATCGGTGACTACTACGCCGTCGCTAATCTGACCGGCTCCGCCGCACCGAGCGAGAAGCGAATCAATCACGGCATCGGGATGGAGGGGCTGATGAACGTCTTCTCCGGAATTATGGGCACTGCAGGCTCGACGTCCTACTCCGAGAACATCGGTGCGATCGGACTGACCGGCGTCGCCTCGCGGTACGTCGTCCAGCTCGGCGCCGTCGTCATGCTGCTCTTCGGCTTCATCGGCTACTTCGGGCAACTGGTCGCGACCATTCCGGATCCGATCGTCGGCGGCCTCTTTATCGCCATGTTCGCCCAGATCGTCGCCGTCGGTGTCTCGAACCTCCGCCACGTCGACCTAGACTCCTCGAGGAACACCTTCGTCATCGGCTTCGCGCTGTTCGTCGGGCTGGCGATTCCGGCCTACATGGGGAACTTCGAGAGCACGATCGCGTTCCGCGAGGCGATCGCTCTCGAGAGCGCGCTCGCGGGCCAGCCGGGGTGGCTCGAGGCCGCGGCGCAGGCCGTCGTCGACACGATATTTATCATCGGCTCGACCGGGATGGCCGTCGGCGGCCTCGCGGCGCTGGTGCTCGACAACACGATCCCTGGCAGCCGCGAGGAGCGCGGCCTGGCCCACTGGGATCGGATCACCGAGGACGAGTCCGAGTTCGAGAGCTTCTGGGACCGCTGGCTCGGGGCCGACGACAACGCCGCGTTCGACGCGGAGCGGCAGGACTGAGCGGCTGTCACTTGCTTTCTCATGGGTCACAGTGCAACCCGTCGACCTATCTGTGCGGGAGCCTACAGTATTCTCGATGGCAGAACTCTCCCTCGAGGACGGCACGCTCTGGTACGAGACGCGCGGCGACGGACAGCCGCTGGTGTTCATCCACGGCGGCTGGATGAACGGGCAGTCCTGGCAGCCCCAGGTTGACCGCTTCGACGACGACTACGAGGTCGTTACCTTCGACGTCCGCGGCCACGGCCAGACGGGGGCGACCGAGGCGGACCAGTATTCGGTCGAACTCTTCACCGACGACCTCGAGGCCTTACTCTCGCATCTCGACCTCGAGGCGCCGATCCTCTGTGGCCTCTCGCTCGGGTCGATGGTCGTCCAGGAGTTCATGGACCGCCACCCCGACCGCGCGGCGGGAGCGATCCTCGGCGGCGCGGTGCGCTCGATGCCGCCGCTGAACATGCCCGCGGAGCTGAAGCCCTTCATGTCGCCGCTGCCCGCGCTCACGACGTCGCTGTCGCTGACGGGGTCGAAGACGACGTTCCGGTCGATGCTGGGATCCATTCGAGCGACCACTGGTGAGCGCTGGCTCTCCGTGAACCCGGAGATTCAGTCGCAAGCGATCGACGCCGTCGACGAGATCGGTCGCGACGAGTTCCGCAAGGTGTTCGACGCGCTCTACCGCTACGAGCCGTCGAACCTCTCGCACGTCGAGACGCCGACACTGGTCGTCCACGGCGAGCAGGAGGCGCCGCTGGTCAAACGACAGGGCCGACAACTCGTCTCGGAGGTCGGCGGCGCCGAACGGCTGGAACTGTCCGACTCGGGCCACCTCGTCAACCTCGATCGCCCGAACGCGTTCAACAGCGCGAGCGAGACGTTCCTCGAGACGGCCAGCGCCGCGTAATCGGCGCAATAGTACGGAACCGATCGCAATCGAGCGGTGTGCGTATGCGCCGCCCATTCTCTCGGAATCGCGGCTCACGTTACGGGTTTGACTTCGTGTTTACGTGTCTGAAAAACGCCGCTTGAGCCGTGATGGGCGGCGCTATCGCTGGTGAAAGGTACTGTATGGAATATGAGTGTGGAAGCCGCGATTGCCCGGCGTTCCGGCCGGGGGAATCCCGGTTGCCTCCTCCACCCCGCGACCCGTCGAGCGACAGGTGTCCGGCGGTCCACTGCTCGCTTCCGCGCCTGATGGGCTGTCGCCGACTAACCGCGATGGGGCGTCCCTGCGGACGGCCATCGCGGACCGCTGTCCCCGACGGACGAGGCTTCTGCGTTGGCTCCCGGGGCCCCGGCCGGTCTGACCGGACGCCCGCGGTGTTTGGTCCCCGCTAAAGGCCATATCGCGGGTAACGAGCAGGGCCTAACTGCCCGACCTATCCATCTCTTCATAGGGGAAGGGAACTTAAGGACCTTTCGTCTCTCCGATCGCCCGACGGCACCGGGATCGGTTGCGATAATCAGTTCGATGCGTGACTCGACGCCCGATCAGTCCGATGTCGCGTCCGCTCCGCGGAGCGCGTGCAGTCCCCCGCTCGGGAAGAAGACCGTTCCGCCGACGACGGGTGCGAGCTTCTCGCCGCTGGAACTCGTGGCATCGGTCCGGTAGCGCCACAGCGGGCTGCCGTCGGTTCTGTCGTAGGCCTCGACCGCGTTCAGCCCGCTCGTGTAGACGGCGCCGTCGGCGACGACCGGCGAGCGGTCGCCGCCCGTTTCAGTCGTCCAGTGCGCCGAGCCGGTCTCGGCGTCCAGCGCCGTCAGCTGAAACGCGTTCGTGACGTACAGCGATCCGTCGGCGACCGCCGGCGACGTCACGAACTCCATCCCGGACCCCCGACCACCGTACTCGACCGGCTGGCGCCACCGCTTCGTTCCGTCGCGATCGAGCGCCGCGACGGTACCGTCGCCGAGCGGAACGTAGCAGGCGTCGTCGGTGACGGTCGGCGGTCCGGTGACCGCGTTCCCGAAGTCCTTCGACCACAGCTGTTCGCCGTCCGCAGCCGATAGCGCGGTGAGTTCTACGCCGCCCTGATAGACGGTCTCGTCGACGACTGCCGGCGGTGTCGGCCAGAACACCGCGCCATCAGCGAGGGGGACGGTCCAGCGCTCGCGGCCCGTCTCGAGATCGATCGCAACCAGCGTCGGCGGATCGGCGTACGTGGTGTTGATCGCGTAGACCGTCCCGTCGGCGACCGTGACCGAGTCGGAAAAGTCCCGCTCGAGTCGCCAGCGTTCGGTTCCCGCGTCGGCCTCGAGCGCGACGACCGATCCGCCGAGACCGAGGACGACCGCTCCCTCGGCGACGACGGTCGATCCGAACGTGGTACCGCGGGGATAGGGCCACTCCCACTCGACCTCGCCGGTCGCGCCGTCTACCGCGTAGACGACCGTCTCCGCACCGTCGTCGCCGACGGAGTGAGTCTCGGGGACGTAGACCGTTCCGTCGACCACCGCCGGCGTTCCGATCTCGTAGTACTCGTCGTCGTCACCCTTGCGGAACGTCCAGACGGCGTCGACGTCGGCGGTCGGTCCATCGTCGCCGGCGTTTCCGACGTGGCCCGGCCCGTACTGATGCATCCGGTACGGATCGGCTGCGGCCAGCGTCTCCCGCAGTTCGGCCGCCTCGGTCGAGTCCCCGTCGGGTTCGGAGTCGCCGTCCCTGCCGTTCCCGTTCTCGTTTTCGTCATCGTCCTCCTCGAGCGCGCCGAGACAGCCAGCCAGTCCGGTCGTCAGCGCTATCCCCGCGGCCGAGAGCAGGTCGCGGCGCCCGCGATCGCCGCACCTTATTCTCCTCATGAAATTCATGTTTCCGTATGTATATCGAGAGAATATATATGCGATGGTTCCGTTAGCAACGGCGGTCGGCTCTAAACCATCCCCGAGCGTCCGACAGCCTCCCTCGAGGGTGTCGCGGTCGGCAGCGCCGGCCAGTTAGCACCTCGAGACGACTAGCGGTCGATCCCGGCCTCGAGGCGCGACCGCGGGGACTGATCACGTCGGATCGATGAACGGCGTGTACATCCGGTGGGCGTTCGGACAGCCGCCGAGCGACCGTTCCGGCGTCGACGTCCGGGGCGTAGATCCGGCGGACGCCGTCATCAGTGCCGAGCGCGTCGCCGGTGTCGTCCCAGTCGTCGAGCCACGCGGACTCGAGGAAAAGGAGGTGGAAGCCGGATACCGAGGGCCGTTACTCGGCTTCCGTTTCGCTCTCGCCGCCCTCGAGGACGCCGCCGAACTCGCTGGCGCTGGGTCCGCCCTCGAACTCGGCGGTCGATTCGGGCGAGACCTCCTCGAGCGCGTCGCGATCGATCGCGGCGAGACCGCTGCCTGCGTCCTTCCGTTTGAGCGGTCGTACGTGGAGTCGCATGGTCCTGCGTTCGAACTCGAACGTCGGGACGGCGCCGACGCGTGCGGAAAACGACGGTCGCGATCAGCGAACGACTCGGCCGACGCGATCTAAGACGGACACGCGTCGGCAGCGATCGGTTCGCCGGTCGATGCCGGGTGTCGGTTCACCGACGGGGATGGAATTCGAGCACGGGTGGTGTCCGCAGGCGGGACCGCGCTCACCCTTCGAGGGGGATCTCCTTCCCGCGGGTGACGGCGTCGGCCACCGGCAGTTCGACCTCGAGGACGCCGTTGGTGTACTCGGCGGTGATGGCGTCCTAGTCGATGGTCTTGGGGAAGCGGAACCGCCGGTGGTAGGTCTTCTTGCGGCCGCGCTCGTCGTCGACGTGCTCGGCAGCGACGTTGAGCACGCCGTCGTCCCACGAGAGCCCGATCTCGTCGGTCTCGAAGCCCGGCATGTCGATCGTCAGGACGAACTCGTCGTCCTCCTCGTACAGTTCGTAGTCGCTGTTCCCCTGGTCACCGAACAGCTGTGACGGCATGTCGAGGCTCTGCGTCCAGGTGCTTGGCGTCGGTCGGAGCACCATGGCTGTTCACCTCGTGTTCACCAGTAGATTGTTCGCGGTTCGTAAAAAATGTGTCGATTCGTGTTGTGTGCTATCATGGATGGGGCCGGCGACCGATACCTTCGAACGCGTGCGGCGGAGGAAAAGGCCCATTAGCTTCCCGACACCTCGATTAGCTATGGGACTTGGCAGCACTGCAAAGAAGATTCAGAGCCTCTCGGATCGCGCCGAGGCGATGTACAAGCAGGTACAGCAGCTCCAGAAACGAATCATCTCGCTGGAAGAGGAGATGGACGACACCCACGACACGGTCAACCGAATGGACCACCAGTTGACTGAACAACGCGCGCTCCTGCTGGCCATCGCCGAAGAACACGATATCGACGGCGAACAGATCCTCGCCGACGCGGCCATCGACGAGGCCGAACTCGAGGCCGAGGAGAGTGACGCCGCTACGGACGAGACTACGGACGAATCGGCGGACACCGACGCGAGCGACGCGACGGCCGAATAGGCCCCTCGAGATCGATTTCTGGATCCGGGCGAATCCAGCCCCGAGCGATCGACCGACCGAAGGAGGACTTTCGGGGAAAGCCCTACAGCGACGGCTCCCGTTTTTCGAGTCGATGACGAGCCACGAGCAGCCGGTCGACTCGGTTCTCGAGACGATCGGTCGGACGCCCCTGGTCGCCCTGCAGGACGGACCCGCGAACGTCGACCTGTACGCGAAACTCGAGACGTTCAATCCCGGGGCCAGCGTCAAGGATCGCATCGGCCGGTACATGCTCGAGGCGATGCTCGAGCGCGGAGACGTCTCTGAGGGCGGGACGATCATCGAACCGACCGCGGGAAACACGGGAATCGGGTTCGCGATCGCCGCCGAACAGCTGGGTCTCGAGGCGATTTTCGTCGTCCCGGAACGGTTCAGCGTCGAGAAACAGCAGTTGATGGCCGCGCTGGGCGCCGAGATCATCAACACGCCCACGGACGCCGGGATGGGCGGGGCGATCGAGCGCGCCCACGAACTGGCCGCGGAGCTCGACGACGCCGTCGTCCCCCAGCAGTTCTCGAACCCGCTCAACGTCGAAGCCCACTACGAGACCACCGGCCCCGAGATCTACGAGGCGCTGGACGGCGAGGTGGGGGCCGTCGTCGCCGGTTGTGGCACCGCAGGGACACTGATGGGCATCGCGGAGTACGCCCTCGAGCAGGACGAGTCGACGTACGTCGCTGCGGTCGAACCCGAGGGCTCGATCTACGGCGAGGCGCTGGGTGACGACCGCGAGGAGGACGAGTACAAGATCGAGGGGATCGGCACCCACGATCTGGCGACCAACGAACTGTTCGATCCCGACCTCGTCGACGCCGTCTACGCGATCCCGGACCGGGACGCCCACGACGAGCTCCGGCGGCTGGCCCGCGAGGAGGGCCACCTCGTCGCCTCGAGTGCGGGCGCGGCGAGTGTCGCCGCGAGGCGGGTAGCACGGGAGATTTCGACGGGCGAGATCGACGCGCCCCACGAGACCGTCGTGACGGTGTTTCCGGACTCGAGCGAGCGCTACCTCTCGAAGGGCATTTATCGGTCCTTCGAGGAATGGGAGGGCTGATGTCGGACGCGCCCGAGGAGTTGGGCGTCTTGAGCGGCGGATATCGGCGCTCCGACCGTGACCCCGCTCGAACCTCGCCTCAGGCGGCCAACCGCCGGTGTTCGACCTTCATACACCGATCCTGAACGACCCGCCGGCCGTCGTCTTCGGCACGGGACGCGGCCTCGTCGTCGCGGATCCCCTGCTGGGTCCAAATGACTTCCACATCCTCGCGCTCGAGGGCCGCGTCGACGATCCCGCTCACCTCTTCGCTCGGCCGGAAGATACAGACGACATCGATCGCTTCCTCCACGTCGTCGAGCGAGTCGTAGACCTCTCGGTCAAAGATCTCGTCGGCGTACGGGTTGACCGGAAGTACGTCGTAGCCGCGCTCGAGCAGGTACTCGGGCACGTCGTGGGCCGCCTTCCCCGGCGTGCTCGAACAGCCCACGACCGCGATCGTCTCGTACTCGAGGATCTCTTCGATCTCCTCCGCGGTATCGACTGGCATGGTACGTCGGACTACGCGCTCGGCGCTGAAACGTTTCGGGGTCTCTCGTATCGGCTCTGTGTAGAACTCGAGTCGCGAACGGGGCGCTCTGAGAGCGGTTTCGGTCGCAGCGTCGTTCCGTACACACTACTCGCAATCGAACGCTACTCAAAAAACGGAGCCAGCGATCACGACGGTCGGTGTGGCCGATCAGGTCAACTCGAGAGGCCGGCGGTCCGAATCTCGGGCTCCTCGCCGTCGGCCGGCTCCTCGAGTTCGATGACGGCGTCGAACAGCTGTTTGAGCGTGTTCATAGTCTGGTCGTCGTGGGCCGTCGAGTCGATGACGTACAGCCCCATGGCGTCGGCGCTCTGGATGCGGCCCGTGAAGACGTGGAGAAACCGAAACACGGTCTGGAGGTCGGAATACATCAGCAGCGTCGACACCGAGTGTAACAGCACGCGGTTCTCGGTCAGTCCCTGTCCCTCGTAGAACTCCTGGAGGAACTCCGAGAGCTTGATCCCGATGCCGGTCATGTCGACCGGCGAGGAGGCGTACTTGATCCGCGGATTGTCGTCGACGGTGCCGATCCCGCGCTGTTTCGTGACGCAGTCGACGACGCCGACGTTCGAATCGATGCCCGCATCGAGCGAGTCGGTGAACGTCTCGAGGACCTTGTCGGCGCTGTCTTTGGTCGTCACGACGATCGAACCGTTACCACGGTTGGCGCCGCTGGCGAGGATGTCGAAGGCGATCTCGCGCTTTCCCGTCAGTGGCGGGCCCGCAATGAGCAGGTTCGTCCCGGGTTCGATATCGGCGTCCGGGAGGACTTCTGCGAGGTCATACATGCCAAATGCTCACATCCATACAGCCGTAGTGGAATCCGCTGGCTACTCCGGCGTGTGATATGAGAATGCGGTATCCAGCTTATATTACTTTTGATTGTACGGCCACAACTATTGGCTATTTCCCCCCCGGTTGTATGCTGAGGGCTGCCGGAGTTGATGTCCCAAACGGTCTCAGAACACGGCGGGCATCGCCGCCGCCCGCCCCACGATAAACGCCAGCGCGGCGAGAAACATGCCGTACTTGAGATGTCCCTGTCCCGCTGTCGGATCCGAGAAGCTCTCGTAGGCCGCATAACACATGATGGCGACGGCCGGACCCACCACGACCAGGTACGCGACCCCGAAGTCCTCGAGGAGGAAGTACGGAAGCGGGCTCGCCGCGGCGCCGATCGCGAGCAGTCCCGCGGCGACGTACAGCGCGCGGCGCTCGCCGATCGCGATCGGGAGCGTATTGAGCCCTTCCTCGCGGTCGCCCTCGACGTCCTCGACGTCCTTGATGATCTCTCGAGTCAGCGTCGTGATCGCCGAGAGCAAGAAGAGGACGGCCGCGGGCGCCATGTCGCCCACCGCGGCGGCTCCGAAGAGGAACGTACTCCCGACGAGATAGGCGACCAGCGCGTTCCCGAGTCCCGGCAGCCCCTTGAAGACCTCCGTATAGGCCACCAGCGCGACGAGATTGATGGCCGCGATAGCCAGCGCCGCGAGAGGGAGCATCACCGCGAGCACGACGGCCGCGCCGAAGCAGACGAGACTGAACGCGAGCGCACCGCGCGGGCTCACCGCGCCGCGGGGAATCGGCCTGTCGGGCTGGTTGATCCGGTCGATCTCTCGATCGAAGTAGTCGTTGATCGCGTTGCCGGCGCCGACCGCGAGCGCCGTGGCGGCGACCGCCGTCGCGACCCGGAGCGGCTGGTCGACGACCCCGCCCGCGACGAACGCGCCGATAAAGGGCAAGACGCTCGCCGCGATCACGTTCACCGGCCGCGTCAACTCGAGGAGACCGCGGCCCGTCTCGCCTGCTGTCATAGGATGGACTGTTCAATACTGGTGGATAAACGGTGCGATCCGCCGCGGCGGGACGGCGGGGTAGAGAGAAGCGGCTCCGAGCCCCCCGCTGTGGTTTGTAACTACGTTAATCGCCGGCGAGAGCGCGGGTCGGTAGCGGTACGAGACTCGGTACGGTGCGGTCTCGAGGAGCTGGCGCGGAGCGTCACTGCCAGTTCTCGAGATCGCACAGCGTGTCGACGTCGACCGAGAGCCACTTGGTCACGCGCTCGTCACCGGTGGCGTCGGCGGGGACGGCCGTCCAGACGTCCTCGTCGTCGGTGAGCAACTCGAGCGGCGTCGCTGCGGCCTGCTCGTCGTCGGGGATGGGGGTCTCGTTTACCGTCATAGCACATCCGATGGTTGGCTGCCCACGGCAAAGACCCCCTGAGCCAATTTTCACCGACTGAGAAGTGCGGGTGAGGGTGGTCGACTCGAGGCGGGTGTGGTGATGGCTGTCGAAAGCGCCGCAAATCGAGTGACTTATACGGGACCGCCGGAAATTCAGTGGTGAGGGCGCTTAGCTCAGTCTGGACAGAGTACTTGGCTTCGG
Organism: Haloterrigena turkmenica DSM 5511; assembly: GCF_000025325.1. Taxonomy (NCBI): domain Archaea; kingdom Methanobacteriati; phylum Methanobacteriota; class Halobacteria; order Halobacteriales; family Natrialbaceae; genus Haloterrigena; species Haloterrigena turkmenica. The sequence continues at coordinate 1,049,831 of NC_013743.1, forward strand.
ACCAAGCTGTCGCGGGTTCAAATCCTGCAGCGCCCATATTTTTGCGGGGTGTAATCGCCCGAAAGCGGAGGAACGGTTGCTGAATCGAATGCTGCGCCGTTGCTTTCGTTCGATGGTCGAACGACGAGTGATTTCCACCGGGGTTCGCGTACAGCCAAACCGGTGGCAATAGAGAAAATCAATCGCCGATTGACACAACACCCTTATGATTTGCCAGGACGCGGGTGCTGGATGCAGAAGCTTCGGGTAGCATTGCTACGACGTTTTCCGGGATTCCGCTTTCGATGAAACATGACTTGTGTGCTCTCCTCGGAGAATCTCTGGTTTGAGAACCCGCCATGCGACGCTCGGACGAAGCAGCCTCGTGGGAGGGTGTTCCATGGAGGCTACGCGGGCGAGAGCGTCACGCAGTTCACCATCGGAGTGCGCTTTGCGGGTAAGCCGAGAGAGGTACCACGCGAACATCCCGGTACCCGGTGGCGTCGGCCCCGTAGTTTCGGAAAACTGGACGTCAGCGCCGATAGCCATCGTCCAAGCAGTGTCGATGATCGTCTGGACACGGTCGAAGAATGCGAGAGCGAGATTTGGGCCGCGAACAGACGCAAGCACGTGGTGAAGCACAAGCGCCTCCAACGCCGCGACGGACATTCCCTGCCCATAAATCGGGTTGAAGCTGGCGAGGGCATCACCGAGGACGATGAGACCGTCCGGGAACCTATCGAGGTTCTCGTAGTGAACCCGCCGGTTTGACGGAAACGGATAGGATTCGATGTCCTGCCAGACTTGTGGGTAGGTTTCTACGAGTCGATGTATCTGCGGTATCGGCAGGCTCGCGGCGAAGTCGGTGAACCCCTCCGGGTCGGTTGGGGGATGGTCTCCGTTCATTCCGTGCAGGTTTACCAGCCAACGGTTATCCTCCACGGGAAACACGGCACCACCCCGCGTTCGCGGGGGCGATGCCGCAGCGAAGAACGTTCGTCGATCGTCCGGGGGACGACGAATGGCCGTCGTGCAATACCCGAGGTCGATCTGAACCTCGTCGATATCGGGCGCATCGAAGCCGTGGTCGTCCAGCCACGTCGGAGTCCGACTCGTCCGACCGGTGGCGTCCACAACGAGATCGGCAGCGATGTGCTTCTGGTCGGAGCCTTCTCGGACGGCAATCCCCTCGATCGTCATCGTCTCGGAATCGAAGAGGTAATCTCTGAACTGGCACCCCGTTCTGAGCTCGATGTTTTCGAAACTGGTCACCCGACGTCTAATGACGTGTTCGAACAGCGGCCGCGTGGCGAAGTACATCGGAAACCGTTTCGTCCCGTCAGCGAGGAACCCCCCTTCGTCGTAGAACTTGAAGTCGCTCGCACCGTCGATCAGCAGGCCTCCGGCGGAGATGATGTCTTCTCCGAACCCCGGAAATAAGTCTTCCAATGTAGCCCGGCCCGCTTCCTGAAGCGCATGGATCTGTGGCCCCTGAGGGACGCCGCGTCGGAAGCTCGAATCGTCGGAGAGCGAATCCTTTTCGATGATCGTGACGGTGTCGTAGCCATCAGCTAGCACGCGGGCAGCGCACAACCCGGCGAGACTCCCACCGATAACGGCAGCGTGTTCACCCACCTGCTGGACGCGGCCGGATTGGTAGCGTCGAACCGTTGAGAGTGTCATCGCTGGCTGCCCTCCAAGGATTGGGGATTGGTCCCCTCGAATCCGGTTCGGAGCCTCGTGATTCGAGACGCCGTGACTGGGGTTCGTCCCATGTCGTTCCTGTTCGCGTTCAAGTGGCGCACATCTCCAGGGATCACCGAATCGTTTTTCGACTCCATACTGACTCATGGTGGCGCGAGTGCTATCCCATTACTCGGTAAGGAAATCCCCACGGTGTGAGTAGACCGAGAGAGAACACGACCGTCTGGACGCAATCGAACAGCCGCAGTCACTCACCGCTGGAATCGGCTCCTGGCGCTGTCGGGTCTGCTTCGAACGCACTGGCGTCAATCGGGGAAGCGGCATTCATCCACTCGTCGATCAGATCGTGGGCCCATGAACGGACCGTATCGTTTTCGCTGACGATCGGCACACCGTACGACTCGTCGATCGGTTCGGGACCGCTTTTTTTAATCAGCACCGTCTCGTCGAAGATCCACAGGTTGCACGGGATGGGGCCCTCGTGTTGGCGGAGCTCGCTCCCAGCTTCAACGAGCGCTCTCCACCGTTTGGCGCGCTTCGGAGTAGAACCGAGAAATTCGACGAGTTCATCGGTAATGACCCCATTCATGGTCATCTGTCTAGCGGTGACCCGCTCGTGCAACGTCGCCCCAAGCGGTTCAGGTGGTGCCAAATGAGCAAGTACCCTGAACTCGGACGTGTTCCCCAAGAGATCGTTAATAAACCCAATAGCCTCGACAGGGTCTTCGGATTCCGGTCGCCGGACGACCGCGTCGTTGAAGTGCTCAAGACCGATGGAAAGTTCGTCGATCGGGAGCCACGTAAGCACGTCGTCGAGACGGTGGAGTGTTTCGACCGATTCGATGAAGGGCTTGAACCGTCGCATGAGATGCTGACCGTGGGCTGTGGCCGCATAATTACCTTCAGTCGTGCGTTTTGCCCACCCTCTCTCTTCCAACTCGTTGATGATCCGATCAAGCGTCGCCCGCGAGACATCCGTTTGATTTGCCAACGTTCCCCGAGAGTACTGGCCCTCGGTGAGCTCCGTGAGTATCACGACTCGATTGGCGGACCGGGAGAGATACGCGATGTCCTCCAGCGCTCTGGTCGGGAGTTCGCTGTCTCTTTCGGGCATGACCAGTAATTCGTGTGTCTTGGTAACAAGGGTTGGGGTATTTGAACCGGGAAGACTGTGGATCTAGTCCTGATCAGAATTTCGTATTGACTGTGGGCCCTGTATGCAGCAGCGTCTGGAAACCCTCTCAGTGCTATTGACGACGCCACGTACACGTCACTCCTGATATGGACGTTGGCGTCACGAGAGGAGTCTACTCGGGAGCAATAGCCGGTTGATTATCTCCAATGTCTCCGAGTCAGGGAACACGAATCACAGTCACCGATGGCCCCCGACACGGCTCGTAACGAATTTTCCCCGAGTTCAGTATTTCCATACTGAGTAGGTAATAACGGCTCTAAAACACCAAAATGGGTGACTTCAGCACGGCCACCGATGTATTCTCGTATCATTCAGATCCACTGCTGTCTGGTGATTCTTCCAGCAGGAGCAACCATCGTTGAGTCTATTAGTAGATACTGAATGTAGAACGCCCGTATCTTAGGTTTTTCACCTCTGAGAACCTATTTTGAACCCCTCGAAATTAGACGCTTCACAGCTCAAAGGACGATTCGTTCGACAGTTGAAGCAGAGCCTGCAGCGCCCATACATTTGAGGTACAATAATCGCCCGACAGCGCGGCGATTATCGGTCGAACGGGCCGATTCGTTGCTTTCGTTCGATGGCCGACCAAGCGAGTTGGTGTCACGGGGATCCGCGTACATCCAAACCGGTCAGTAGAGAGAAAATCGATCGCCGATTGGCGGCCGATCATCGCTGGAGAGTACCTCCACCCAAACCCTGTCAAAAGTTCTGTGCTGCATCTCTCATGGGCCCTCGTTTATTTCGTCTCAGCGGAACTGAACTGACCGTAACGTACTGCGTGCATATCTACCGAGCGCTGGCTCCAAACGGTGGGAGTACGAGGGCGGATCACCCACGTGCAGATGAAGACCACATTTAACCGTGCCACCCAACTACCGTTGCCAATGAGTCAACAGGGCGAACGCAGTGACCAACCGGGGACGCCGGGTCTCGAAAGCGGCCTCGAGGCATTGCGTCAGAGTCCTGAGTTTCGCGGCCCGGTCGAATCCCTCGATGGTCACGACCACGCCAACGACCATTTCGCACTCATATATAAGAACCGGGACGAGCAGTTCGCGGCCGCCATCCCGTTCATCCGCCAGGGGCTCGAGCAGGGCGAGCGATGCCTGTACGTCGCGGATGACAACTCGAAAGCAGAAGTACTGGAAGCGATGCGGGCCCGCGGCATTGACGTGGACGGTGCCCTCGACTCGGGTGCGCTCTCCGTCCACACGGAGGCGGACACGTACCGCAGGACCGGCACGTTCAATCAGGATGCGATACTGGAGTTCTGGGAGGACTCCCTAACGGAGGCAACAGACGAGGACGGCTACACGGGAATCAGGGCAGCCACCGAGATGACGTGGGCGCTGGATGAGAATACGAGCCCCGATCAATTGGTTGAGTACGAAGCGGCCCTCAACTCTCTGTTCCAGAACGAGGACTACACCGTCATGTGTCAGTATAATCGCGAGCGGTTCCCACCCGAGGTGCTCGAAGACGTCATCCAGACCCACCCGCTCCTCATCCACGACAACGTGATCTCTCACAACGTCTACTACACCCCACCCGAGGAGGTCTTCGGCCCCGAGCAGCCAGCCGACAGGGTCGATCGGATGATGGGGACGCTGCGCGAGCGAACCGAGGCGAAGACGGAACTCCAGCGATCGAAGGAACACGAGCAGGCCCAGCAGAGATTGTACGAGATCGTTGCCGATTCCGACCTGCCGTTCGACGACAAACTCCAGGCGGTACTCGAGCTCGGCTGCGAGCGGTTCGACCTCGAATACGGCGGGATCGCCCGCATCGATCCGGCGACCGATCTGTTCGAGGTGGAGACCATACGCGGGGACCACGACCACCTCGTCCCGGGCGAGCAGTATCCGCTCTCCGAAACCTACTGCCGATCGGTGGCGGACGACGGAGAAACCGCTGTCGTCACCGACCCCGTAAGCGAGGGGTTCGAGGGGAAACTGTGCTACGAGCGCTTCGGCGTCCAGACGTACCTCGGAACCCGACTCGAAGTCGATGGTGACGACGATCGGACGTTCTTCTTCGCCTCGAACGAACCACGGGAGGAGGGGTTCTCTGAGGCCGAACGCACGTTCCACCACCTGATGGGGCAGTGGGTGGAGTACGAACTCGAACGGAGGCAGGCCGCGGAGGCGCTGCGCGAACAAACCCACACTCTCGAAACGATCAACCAGGTGGGCAACTCGTTGGCGGCCGAACTCGACCTCGAGAATCTGGTGCAGAAGGTGACAGACGCCGGTACGGAAATAACCGGCGCGGAGTTCGGTGCCTTCTTCTATAACGTCATCGACGACCAGGGAGAATCCTACACGCTCTATACCCTCTCGGGCGTTCCCGACGAGGCGTTCGAAGACTTCCCGATGCCGCGCAATACGGAGGTCTTCGGCCCGACCTTTCACGGCGAGGGGGTCGTCCGTTCGGACGACATCACCAACGATCCGCGCTACGGTAACAACGCGCCCTACAACGGGATGCCCGAAGGCCATCTGCCCGTCTGCAGTTACCTGGCGGTTCCCGTAATCTCGAACTCCGGTGAAGTACACGGCGGGCTTTTCTTCGGCCATTCTGAACCGGGCGTCTTCACCGAGAAGGACGAAAACATCATCACCGGGATTTCCGCTCAAGCGGCCGTAGCCATCGATAACGCTCGTCTGTACGAAACGGCGCGCGAAAGCGAGCAGCGATTCCGGGCGCTGGTCACCGCGAGTTCCGAAGCCGTGTTTCGCATGGGCCCCGATTGGGACGAAATGCAACACCTCGAAGCCCAGGGCTTCCTCGCCGACACGAACGAACCGACCAGCGACTGGCTCGACAAATACATTCACCCGAACGACCAGGAGCGCGTCATGGAGGCCGTCAACGAAGCCGTCCGGACAAAGAGCACGTTCGAGCTCGAACACCGAGTAGAGCAGGTCGATGGCAGCCTGGGCTGGTCGTTCACGCGTGCGGTACCGATGCTGAACGAGGACGGTGACATCGAGGAATGGATCGGGATGGCGAGCGACGTTACCGAGCGCAAGCGTCGCCAGCAGGAACTCGAACAAACTAACGCGCAACTGGAACGCTCGAACGCCGAATTGAAGCGGTTCGCCTACGCCGCCTCCCACGACCTCCAGGAGCCGTTACGGATGGTGTCGAGTTATGTCCAACTGCTCGAACAACGATATGCCGACGATCTCGATGCCGACGCACAGGAGTACATCGAGTTCGCCGTCGATGGTGCCGACCGGATGCGCGAGATGATCGATGCGTTGCTGCAGTATTCACGGCTCAACACGAGTGACAAAGAATTCGAACCCGTGGACTGTAATGACGTGCTCGCCCAGGCGACGGATAATCTTCAAATCGCCATCGAAGAGAGCAGCGCCGAGATTACCTCGGATTCACTGCCCACGGTCATGGGCGACGAGCAGCAACTGGTGCAGCTGTTCCAAAATCTGCTCGATAATGCTATTACGTACGCTGGTGATGAGCCGCCGCATATTCACGTCACCGCTGAGAAGCAAAACGATGAATGGGTGCTGTCGGTCCAGGATAACGGAATCGGGATCGGTTCGGAAAAGGCTGAGGAGATCTTTGAGGTGTTCAACCGCCTCCACACCACTGACGAGTATGCCGGCACTGGTATCGGCCTCGCACTCTGCCAACGGATCGTTGATATTCACAACGGCCGCATTTGGGTTGAGTCGGAACTCGGTGAGGGGTCGACTTTCTCATTCACAGTTCCCGAGAAGAAAGCGAGCAAATCCGCATAGGTAGTGGTTCGTAGATAAGTGAGGGAATCGAGATTCTGCTGGCCGAGGATAACCCGGGCGATGTTCGTCTCATGTACGTAGCAGATGGCTGGTGAACTCGTGACCGATACGCGCTACTCAATTCAGCAAGACGCTACGAGCTCATGACTCCTCCATCAATTACGCCGATTTTCAAATCCTCGAAAAACAGCCACCTCATGCCTAAAAGGTTGATTCGTTCGATAATCGAACTGGTGCCTGCAGCGCCCATCGATTATCGAACGGTCGTAATCCGCCGGACAGCAACGGATGAGTCATTGCCAGCCGCGGTTTCACGTCCTTTGACCGACGAGGGCTGGACATGCGTTCATTCGAGTGTCGAACGAGTTAGTGTGCATCGGGGGATTCGCGTACATCCAAACAGGTAGCAGCCCAGAAAATCAACCGCTCATCGACACTAACTCGTAAATTTGCGTGCTAATTTCAGGATGTACTGGCTGAACCAGCTGCAATCTTGATTCTACTCACTGATGTGGCTTGGTCCGTTGACGATTGCCACAAGGCTACCGCTGATTCATTCTCGTGATTACTTGTGGCTTGCTCCACCGTCTGTCTGAGCGCTTCCGGACGGAGTACTATTCTGATTGCGGCTGAAGAGGTTCGACGGGTCGTACTTGTCTTTCAGGGCCAACCACTCGTACGTCGGCCCGAACGTGGTCCGCATCATCTCGTCGCCCTCTTCGAGGAACCCCGGGAAATTCAGGTAGACCGAGCGATCGGAGAACTGGCGCATATCGCCGAGGCAATCGCGCCCCCATTCGACGTTGACGTCGGCATTCTCTGGATTCTCAACGGCCCGCTATCCGGGGATACGAATAGTTATAGCTCCGGCACACGTATACGTCCCATGTTACCAAAGACCGCGATCACTCCCCTCGACGACATCGAGTTTCTCGCGCGGTCTGAACATCGCGTTACCGCGCTCGCAGCACTGGCCAGGCGGCCCCAGAGCCGAGCCGACCTCATAGAGATGACCGGGACTTCGAGGTCTACGATCGGGCGCACGTTGCGCGAGTTCGAACAACGACAGTGGATCGAGAAGGACGGCCACCAGTTCGAGGCCACACAGCTGGGTGGATTCGTCGCGGCGGGCATGCGGGAACTGATCGACCGGCTCGAAACGGAGCAACGGCTTCGGGACGTCTGGCAGTGGCTCCCGTCCGAGACGAGCGGCTTCACCATCGAAATGGCGTCCGATGCGGTCGTGACGGTTGCCGGGGCTGACGACCCGTATAGCCCGATGCGACGATTCGAGTCGCTTCTCCGGGACACCACCACGGTACGGTTTCTTCGCCCCGAAGTTGCGCTGATGGATCTCTGTTTCGACCTTCTCTACCAACGGGTCGAAGACGGCGTAGACATGACGCTGATCGACCGGCCGGAGTGCCACACATACTTTCTTTCGACGTACCCGAACCGCAGTTCGAAGATGGTGAAGCGGGACAATTTCACGATTCTCGAGCATGACGACTTCCCTCCGTACGGAATCGGTCTTCTCGATGACTGCGTTGCGATCAGCTGTTACGAGCAGGGCAACGGCACCGTACATGCCGTAATCGATACCGACGCACCGGCGGTCCGCGAGTGGGCAGAATCGACGTACGAATCCTACCGACGCGAGGCGCGACCACACGCCCTCGAATCAGTCGCGGAGTGACTGTACCGGTATTGTCGGTCGGGCTATCGGCTGGCGCACGCCCTATCGAGTGGCCCATCTGTATCTGAGGGCGGCTCTTGCACTACCTGCACGGCGGTCAGTGATTGGGCGAGTGTCACTGGAATGCACCAGGCAAAAGAGGGCCTAACACTCGTCATGGAGACGCCGGCAGCGATCAGAACGAGAGCATTAATCAGCGGGAGAATAAAGCTCCCCGAGATCTCCCCTCCACGGGTCAACATGTCCTGGGAGCAGGGAGACTTGGCCGAGAGTGGCCAATTTGCGTGCGGAGTCCTCTTGTTGCTCTTTATTAAAGTTGAACAGGTCCCCTCCTCGCACGGGCTCAGGATCCACGGCCTTTCCACTCATTATATCCAGCGTTATGAGCGCGTCGCCAGCGAAGAGGATTCGAGAATCCGGCAACCAGAATGAACAGTGCCCCTCCCTATGTCCCGGTGTATGGATCACTTCGGGCTGACCGGGGACGTCCAGTACCTGACCTTCAGTGAATGTGTTAACCTCGGCGATCGGTTCCTCGTCACCCATGCCATCCTTCATCAGAGCGCGGATAAATCGCACAAAAGCGGGTCGCCACATGAGGAGGAAGAATCCTATAGGCGGCTTGCCTAGGCCTTCCAAAGCTACTTCTTCACCATCTTCGTGGACCCAAACGGGGATCCCCTCCTTCCGAAGCGGTTCAGCCAGTCCGATATGATCCGGATCTATATGCGTTAGAATCACCGCGTTAATATCGGATATATCGGCCTCAATTCGTTCGAGCCCGGCCTGCAGCAGGTCCATGTGAGCAGGCAATCCCGCATCGACCAATGTCAGTCCATCATCGCCCTCGATGAGGTACATATTGGTCATGGTTGAACAGAGCTGGTAGACACCATCGGCCACTTCCGTACCCACTTGCTCTTCCCTGAGATGGGATTCTATGTTCCAAGGGATTCTCATGGTCCGCCGCTGGACGATTCTTTTTGAGGTTTCTTCTGCTGTTGCCATTGGCTCCACCGTTATAGCCTCACTCGACCAATCCCGCCCTCCAACGTGACAGCGAAGCAAGCGCTGATCCTCTCTAGGATGTGCACCACGATAACAGTTCTCACTGACCACTGCCCAATCGATTCGACTCTCCGATCTATAGATTATGCGAGATATACGCCCTGAATGCTGTGAACCCGGTAGTACGAAAGCCGCCAGAGTGTACCCTCTTAGGCGGTCGGCTCGATATTCTGGTTTAGCCGGAAGAGGTTCTCTGGGTCGTACTCGGTTTTTACCTCGACGAGGCGGTCGTGGTTCTCGCCGTAGGCGAATCCCTCTTCGCCTGCTTGCTCGCTGATGAAGTTCACGTACGTCCCGTCGGTCGAATACTCGGCCAGGGCGTCGTGTGCCTCTTGCGTCCACCCGATACACTCGTCGTCCTGCTCTGGATCGTCCCAGCGAGCAGTGATGTTCACGACGAATTCCGCGTCTCGGTGAGGGTAGGCGGTCGCGTCCGCCGGTAGGCGAGTCGTAGCACCACCCAGATGGACCAAGCCGAGCTTCGTCTCCGGGGTCGGTCGCGTCAGGCCGTACTCCAGGCACGTGTCGATCGTCTCGTCGGGGAACTCGGTGAAGTTGAGCGACTTCCAGTAGTTCCGGGCACCCGACGCGTTTGCGGGATCGAAGAACTGCTGCCACGCTGCGTACGAGCGCGGCTCCACGTTGTCCCCGACGGGATCGCCGAGCTCCCGCAGCGGTTCGATCAGCGCCATCCCCTCCTCCAGATCTCCGAGGTAAATGGGGAGGACAGCGACGACAGTGCTCCCGTGGTACGCGTCCGGGATGAACGAAGCCGGGGGTGCGGCCAATACGATCACCCAGACGGTGAGTTCGTCGGGAACGTCGGCAACGAAATCTCGCCAGTGACGGATCACGTCGGGGGCATCCTCGACTCGATGGATAATCAACCCGGCGAGGACCTCCGGCTCGACCTCGTGGAGGTCGAACTCGAAGGAGGTAACGACCCCGAAATTGCCTCCGCCACCACGGACGCCCCAGAACAGGTCGGGATATTCGTCCTCGCTTGCGTGGACTAACTCGCCTTCAGCGGTGACCACGTCTACAGAGCGGAGATTATCGACCGTCATCCCGTACTTGCGCGAGAGGTAGCCAAAGCCGCCCCCGAGCGTTAGTCCGGCGACGCCGGTCTCGGAGACGAAGCCCAACGGCGTGGCGAGCCCGAACGCCAGCGTCTCGTGGTCGAGGTCACCTAGCGTCGCCCCGGGCCCGACACGTGCGGTTTGGGCTACGGGATCGACTCGTACCGACGCCATCGGTGAGAGGTCGATTACTAGCCCGTCGTCACAGACGGCGTTCCCGGCGGCGTTGTGTCCTCCACCTCTGACAGCGATGGGCAGGTCGTGATCGCGGCCGAAGTTCACGGCTGCGATCACGTCTGCGACCCCCTCACACTGGGTTATGACTGCCGGCGTTCGATCGATCATCGCGTTCCAGATCGTTCTGGCCTCGTCGTAGCCATCGTCGTTCGGACGGAGCAGCGTCCCACGAAACTGTTCCTGAAGGTCGCTAACTGCGTTGTCGTCTACCGGGGACGCGTGAACTGCCATTACGAACGTCTACACGGCCTGGAAGGTTAGGTAGTCATCTGGTGGTTTTCCGCCCTCAATGACCACTGTCCATCGTCTGCAAGGCGGTCAGTGGGTGACCGAATGTTACGAGATACCTACATAGCTCTCGCCTGCGTCGCTCCTCTTAGGGTGGAATACCTCATGAGCATCACTCACGGCGTAGATGTAGAGCAACTCGGCCAGGCGGTCGAAACAATCACGGAGGAACCAGAAGGCGGCCAATTCCGGTTCCGCGCGAAAACCGAATGGACCGACGGCCTGCAATGTGTGACTACGATCGACGATTTCGATCAGGCCGGCGAACGAGTTCACACCCAGGAGTTCCACGTCAAGGGGGACGAACCGGAACAGATCCTCGGGAAACGGTCGGCACCGAACGCGGTCGAGCTTCTGCTCGCCGCCCTCGGCTCGTGTCTGAGCGTCGGCTACGCGGCCAACGCCGCCGCCATGGGTATCGAACTCCGTGACCTCCGGTTCGAACTGGAAGGGGACGTTGACCTCCGAGGATTCCTCGGCATCTCCGAGGACGTCCGAGCCGGATACAACACGGTGACCTGTACCGCCTACATCGACGCGAACGCGTCAGAGGAGGAACTTGCCGAACTCCGAGACCGGGTCGAAGCCACCTCGCCGCTGCTGGACAACATCACGAATGCCGTCCCGCTCGAAACCGACGTCGTCCCCGTACAGAAGGGCGAGTAACGATGTCGAAATCACTCGACGTCGATAAGCTAGAGCGAGAAGTCAAGACCGTCTACCGGAACGTCGCAGAGGCGCCGACCGACGAGCATCACTTCGAGATGGGACGCCCGTTAGCGAAGCGGCTCGGCTATCCGGCATCTGATCTCGACCGAGTGCCAGCAGAGGCTATCGACTCCTTCGCTGGCGTCGGATATCACTTCGACCTCGCCGATCCTCAGGAGGGCGAGGACGTACTCGATCTCGGTAGCGGGTCGGGAATGGACGCCTTCGTCGCGGCGCTTCACGTCGGTGACGCCGGGAGCGTGACTGGGCTAGACATGACCGACGGGCAACTGGCAAAGGCAAGGCGACTGCGTGACGAAGCCGGGATGGAGAACGTCTCGTTCGAACAGGGGTACATCGAAGACCTCCCGTTCGCCGACGAGTCGTTCGACGTCGTCGTATCCAATGGCGTCATCAATCTCTCTGCCGAGAAAGAGCACGTCTTCGCAGAGGTGAATCGCGTACTCGGGCCAGATGGCCGGTTGGCACTCTCCGACATCATCAGCGAAACCCGGATGCCCGAGAGCATCAAATCCAACGCGGATCTCTGGGCGGCCTGCATCGGTGGTGCCGAACAGGTCACCGCCTATACCGACATGATCGAAACGCCCGGCTTCGAGGACGTCAAAGTCCGGGAGAATCCACAGTACGAGTTCATCTCGGATCAAGCGACGAACGCGTGCCAGAAGTACGGCGTGAAAAGCATCTCGCTGGGCGCTCGGAAGAACAATCAATAAACTGAGGTTAGAACTTACTAGAAGGGAACCGAGATGAACGATAATACCCAGTCGGTTGATTACGAGGGCATTACGGAGGGCCAACGGGAGACGTGGTCGAGCGGCGATTTCAACGAAATTGCCCGCCAAAACGTCGTCATGGCCGAGGCACTCTGTGAAGCCGTCGATCCACATCCCGGACAACGAGTCCTGGACGTGGCGTGTGGGAGCGGCACAGCGGCGCTGATCGCGGAGCGACGGTACTGTGACGTCACGGGCCTCGACTACGTACCTGGATTGATCGAACGAGCGAAAACCCGGGCGCGGGCCAACGGGCAAGAGATCGACTTCCAGGTCGGTGATGCCCAGGACATGCCCTTCCCCGACGACAGCTTCGACGCGGTACTCTCGGTGTACGGCGTACAGTTCGCACCCGACCAGGAACGGGCGGCACGTGAACTGCTTCGGGTATGCAAACCGGGCGGCAAAATCGGTCTGGCAGGGCCGATTCCCGACGGGTGGAGCGGCGACTGGTTCGCTGCTCATGCGCAATACGTTCCTCCACCACCCGATGTCCCATCGCCCCTCCGCTGGGGCACCGACGACGGGCTCGAGGAGTTACTCGGCGCTAGCACTCGGTCGATCGAAAGTGACCGACGAACTGCGCTCCAGTACTATCGGTCGATCGACCATGCGGTGGACGTGTTCAACACGTACTTCGGCCCGACGATCCAGGCGCTCAAGATGCTTGATACTGATTCGCAAGAGCGCTTCCGAACTGACCTCGGGCACGTATTCGACCGCTATAACCGTGCGACGGATGGGACTGCAATCGTCGAGAATCAGTACCTACAGACCGTTGCAACTCCCGTGTAGTGCGGTGTATTTTCAACTAGGACCCAGACGCTTGAATTCGACCGTCTCACGCCTCAAAGGTCGATTCGTTCGACACGCGAAATAGAGCTGCAGCGCCCATACATTTCGCATGGAATAATCGCCCATCAGGGCGGCGATTCTCGAGCGAACGTGCATCGTTTTGCTTTCGTTCGAGGAGTGAGCGGACGAGTGGCTGCCACCGGGGGTTGCGTATATCCGACGTAGTGGCAGCCGAGAAAATCAATCGCTGATTGGGTACGCGGAGAGCGTATCACTGAGTCAAATCCCTCGCATCGAGCGGATTGGAGTCCGCTCTGACTGACGCGTAGACGCGCTCGGCCCACTCACGCGCGATCGGGGCATCCGTATCGACGAACACCTGCATCAAGCCGGTGGTCTCCTCGTAGCCGCCGATTCCGACGCGTTCGTCGAAGAGCGCGAGTCCGTAGGGGAGTTCGTCGCGCGTTCGGAGGGTCAAGTGCCCGCGATCGATCGCTTCCCGGGCACGTTCGGGGTACGTCTCGAAGAATTTCTCGACGATGTGCGGCAGGTAGATGATCTCGGTATCGGTTTCCTCGAACACCTGCTGGTGAAACTCGCCGAGGACCAGCGGCGCCATGTGAGTCGTATTAAATCCCCGGAACGAGTCGGATTCACTGACGAGTTCGATGAACCGCTCGACCGGTTTGTAGGGATCGTCCGGTTGGGCGACGGTAATCGTCGCGTCCACGAACGGTTCGAGGATGAAGTCCCGATGATCATCACAGACCGCATCCAGAAGCGGCGTCATTCTGTGTGCGGTCCGCACGTTCGCCTCGAACCGGAGGACCTCCTCGGCGATGACCGCGCCGCGCCAGGTCAACTGAAATCGACCATCGACCTTCTCGACGAAGTCCTGCTCGTCGAGCCACTGCGTGTAGCGGTGGCTCGTCGCCCGCGAAACGTCGAGGCGCGCTTCGATCTCTCGGCGATCGAGCGGTTCTTCCAGCAGGACTTCGAGGACCGGGCCGTGCCTGACGATGTCGCCGAGCAGGTCCGTATCGACGCGGTCGCCCGCGGCGTCCAGACGCTGGCCCAGATAGCGACGGTTCCGTTCGTTTTCCAGGATCGCCTCCAGGATCGGCGAACCCGGTGGCGGACGGCCATCCTCCTCCGGTCGTTCGTCTCGGTCAGGACCCATGTGATCCACTCACTAGATAAAGGCTGTCACTGGTAGTAACTCTATCCCGTGCGCGCTCCGGAATTCGTCTCACCGCCTGAAACGGTGCTCTCGAGGCCGAATCCTGTTCGATAGGTGAGGCCAACACCCGCGCTGTCGTCCACTTCTGTATGGCACAACAATCTATCCCCACTGGACAGATCGAACGGTTCGAGACAGAATTCAACGGCGATCTGACTCGTGTCGATGATGCTGACTACGACGACGCTCGTTCGGTGTGGAACGGGATGATCGACAAGCGTCCGTCCCTGATTGCTCGGTGCCGTGGCGTCGGTGACGTCATCAGCGCGGTGACCTTCGCCCGCGACCACGACCTGTTGGTGGCGGTCCGTGGCGGCGGGCACAACGTCGCCGGGACCGCCGTCTGCGACGACGGGCTCGTCATCGACCTCTCCGAGATGAGGGGCGTGTGGGTAGACCCCGATACGCGGACGGCACGGGTCCAGGCCGGCGCCACGTGGGCGGACGTGGACCACGAAACCCAGACCTTCGGGCTGGCGACGCCCGGTGGGGTCGTCTCGGAGACGGGAGTCGCGGGGCTGACGCTCGGTGGCGGCATCGGTCATCTCCGCTGCAAGCACGGCTTGACCTGTGACAACCTCGCATCCGCAAATCTGGTCACGGCGGACGGCGAGTACCTGACCGCCAGCGAGGACGAGAACCCGGACCTCTTCTGGGGACTCCGTGGCGGCGGCGGCAACTTCGGGGTGGTCACCGGCTTCGAGTTCGACCTCCACCCTGTCGGCCCGGACGTGGCGATCTGCCTCGTGTTTTATTCGGGTGACCGGATGGACGAGGTACTGAAAGCCTACCGCGACTACGTCGCGGATGCGCCCCCGGAAGTCAGCTTGCTCACCCTGTCAGGTGTGCTTCCCGATGAGGAACTCTTCCCAGCGGACGCGGTGCACGAATCCAAAATAGCAATCGCGGGCTGTTACGCGGGCTCTGTCGCGGACGGCGAACGCGAACTGGCACCCCTGCGAGAGATCACCGAGCCGATCGCCGACTTCAGCGGGCCGATGCCGTACGTCGAACTTCAGCAACTCTTCGACGAGGACTACCCCGACGGGATGCGCTACTACTGGAAGTCGCTGTACCTCGACGGCCTGCCGGAGTCCGCCGTCGATCGAATCGCCTACTGGTCCGACGTGGCACCGTCACCGCTCTCGACGGTCGACGTCTGGCAGTTGGGCGGCGCGATCGCCCGGGTCGGCGTCGAGGACAGCGCGTTCGCGGGGCGACACGCTCCCTTCCTGCTGGGCGTCGAAGCGAACTGGGAGCGTCCGGCGGACGACGACGCGAACGTCGAGTGGGTGCGCGACTGTCTCGAGGACATGCGCCAGTTCTCGGACGGGTCGGTGTACCTGAACTTCCCGGGGTTCCTCGAAGAGGGCGACGAGATGATGCGGACCACGTTCGGGCCGACGTACGAGCGGTTGGTCGCGCTAAAGGACGAGTACGATCCGACGAACCTGTTCAGCCTCAACCAGAACGTCACGCCGTCCGAAAGCGCTCGAGCCGACGGTGGTGGGTGCCATGAGTGACCGGGACGCCGAATTCCCAGCCTTCGGGCGGCGGTCAGTGACAGACTGGATCGTACTGGTGAGTATACTGGTGGGAGCGCTGAGCGTTCTGCTAGTCGCTCCCGCAGTCGGTGAGTCCGGCGAGGCCGCTGCCACGCTCGGGTACATTCTGGCGGAAGCGCTCGTGCTCTACGTCGGATACGGGGTACTGATGCGCGTTGCTAGTCCGACCGCCCGCGAAATACTCGAGAGTGCCTGACCGTGGAGCTCCTCGGCCTCGATATCCTGCTGATCGGTTTCTTCGTCGGATTCGGCCTGCTCATCGGCGTTCTCTTCGGGTTCTTCGGGATGGGCGGGTCGTTCCTCGTGACGCCAGCGCTGTTGGTGGTCGGATATCCGGCACCGGTGGCCGTCGGGAGCGGACTCGCGTTCGTCTTCGGCACCAGCGTCATCGGTGCGCTCCGACACCGCGATCACGGCCAGGTCAGCTACGCACTGGCGGCAGTGATGAGTCTCGGACTGCTGTTCGGTATCGAGATCGGCACTCGGATCGTGTTCCTGCTTGCGGGTCTCGGAAGCGCTGACGTCGTCATCAGCGCGGTGTACGTCGGACTTCTCAGTGCGGTCGGGCTCTTCGTCCTCCGAGACGCTCGCACTGCCGATTCAGATGTGGAAACGGGCCGCGTCGCTACCGGCGTTCTGGCCATCGAGCTCCCACCGATGGTGTCGCTGTCCGGCGGTGCGACCGTTTCGGTGTGGGTTATCTTCGTCGTCGGGTCGGGCATCGGCGTTCTCTCTGGCTGTCTCGGCGTCGGTGGGGGGTTCCTCCTGCTCCCCGTCATGGTCTACGGGTTCGGCGTTCCCACTGCGGTCGCTGCTGGGACCAGCGTCCTTCAGATTCTGATTTCGGGCGCGTTCGGGACGTTCGTCTACGCCCAGTCGAACGCGGTCGAGATCCCCGTCGTCGCCGCGTTACTCGTCGGGAGCGCTTTCGGTGCCCGCATCGGTGTGAGTGCCACGCGTCTCGTAAACGAAGCGGATCTGAAAGGATACTTCGCGGGGATGCTGCTCGCTGGGGGCGCCGCCACCGCGTGTAAGCTGGCGAGCGACGTATACGGGGTCGAACCGCTCGAGACGGGGAGTGTCGTCCTCATCTTCGGCACTGCAGTGCTGGTCAGTGGTGCGATCGTCCGTACGTCGATCGCTGCGCTCAGGACGAATCGACAGTCCGGGTCGCCACGGACCCACTAGCTACTCACGTGGCTTCGACTGGTACGATCAGGGAGTCCGACTGGTGGGCCGGTCACTGGCCCGATGTGATTTTTGGGGGCATCGCTGGGTGCGTTCAGTCTAATTGTCACAACTACGCCCCTGCACGGTAACAGATAACACGGTTCGCGTCGTACTCAGCGAATAGCGTCTGCTCCGATGACCCGGGGCCGGAGGAAGAATCCGTCGCGCTGGGCGCAACGACCGGAGGGGGTACGATGGCAACACCAGTAGCGATCGAGACGGGAGCGGTACAGCGCGGTGACAGCGTCGAATACGGGGGGCGAGATGGCTGACTTCATCGTGTACATCGACCGATCTACCGTCCGCGACGGGAAGCTTGACGAACTCGAACAGGCGATGACGGAGCTAGTGGACTTCGTCGAGGCCAACGAGCCGCAGATACTGGCCTACGACGTCTACTTCGACGCCGACGAGGATCGAATGACCGTAATGCATATGCACGCCGAGCAGGCATCGCTGGAATTTCACATGGAGGTCGCGGGCCCGAAGTTCCCGCCGATCGGCGAGTTCATCGACCTCGAGTCCATCGACGTGTACGGCCACCTGAGCGAGGATCTCGCCCAGCGGCTGAGGGACAAAGCGACGGAGTTGGGAAGCGGACGTGTGTCAGTTCACGACCATCACCGAGGTATCGGTCGCGTTCCGGACAGTCGAGTCGAAGGGGGAGTAGACGGTCGGTGAGAGACGGCCGAACGGGCGGCGGGGATGATCGGTGCGACCCTCACGGGCCGTTCAGCGCGACGCCCCATCGTCACCGCTATTTTGAGACGGTCGAATTCGGACACACCACGCCCCAGCGGTCGATCCGTTCGACGGGACGGAGTCGTCATCACGGTCTGGCCTCGAGCACGAGGTTGAACGGCGTCTCGGTCGCCCGGCGGACGCTCGTGAACCCGCCCTCGGTAATTACCTCACGGAGACGCGCTTCGCCGGCCTGGGCTCCCAGTACGGGGTCGCCGCCCTGGGCGAGCGAGTTCGGGACGCAGGCCATCGTCGAGGCGCAGTAGAACGCCCTGCCGACCGGGTTCAGGTTGTCCTCGACTCGATCGTTGGCGAAGGGCTCGACCAGCATCCACGCCCCGTCGTCGGCGAGCGTCTCCCGGACGTGCGACGCCACGCCGACCGGATCGCCCATATCGTGATACGCGTCGAACATCATCACGAGGTCGTAGTCGGCCCCGTCGAACTCCGTCGCGGTCGCCACCTCGAAGCCGATACGGTCCGCGACACCGGCGTCTTCGGCTCGCTTGCGGGCCACCTCGATCGAATGCTCGTGGTAGTCGACGGCGACGAACGCCGAATCGGGGTAGGCCTCGGCCATGATAATCGTCGATGCACCGTGACCGCAGCCCACGTCGGCTACGCGCCCGCCCGCCTCGAGCCTCGCATCTATCCCGTCCAACGCGGGAATCCACTCGTCGACGAGACTCGTCTCGTAGCCGGGCCGGTAGAAGCGCTCGGTGCCGTGACACACGTCCGCGTCGTGTTCGTGCCAGCCAACGCCCGCGCCGGTTCGGAAGTCGGCTTCGAGCTCCGAGAGGCTCCGCTGGTACCCCATCAGCCCCTGGAACCCGCCGGCGAGGAACGCGGGGCTGTCCTCGTCGGCCAGCAGCGCCGCCTGCTCGGGTGTGAGGCCGTAGCGACCCGTCTCGGAATCGTAGGTGACGTAGCCGCCGGCCGCTCCCGCGGCGAGCCACTCGGCGACGTACGGCTCCACGGTGTCGGTCCGTTCGGCCAGCTCGGCGGGCGTGAACGGTCCGCCGTCGGCCAACGCCTCGTAGAGGCCGAGCCTGTCGCCGATAACGATCAGCGGCGCGTAGTAGGCCGCCCCGAGCTCGTTGACGGCCATTCCGACGAGTTCATCCAACTGTTCTTCGTCGACCGGTTCGTCGGCGGTAGTCGGTAGTGCCATATCTGGACAGTGGACGGCGACCGTGTTGGCCTCATTCACGGAGATTCCGTTTCACGGACTGAACGCCGTTTCAGTGCGCGAGAGTGACTGTCTCATCACGTACGAGATAGAGCTACTACCGTTGCTACCCTACCCCGAGCTAGTGACTGACATGGACGTTCCCGAAGACGACCAACTCACGTTCAATCCACCGGCATCGCCGATCGTAGAGGCGGTCATGCAGAACGCGCGGAACCAGCAATACCTCGGTAAGCGCCTCAACGCGGCAGGCACCCGCGCCGACCCGGACCATCTCGGCGACATCGTCCGGCACGGGCCGGTTCTCGAGGCGCTCCGAGCGGAGCCCCTGGATCGCCGCGAGATCGAGGATCGCCTCGAGGTTTCGCGGGCGACGAGCCACCGCCTGACGAGGTGGCTCGACGAACAGGGGTTCGTCGAGAAGACGGACGGTCGGTTCCGGTTGACGGGTCGCGGCGAGGCGGTCACCGACGAAGTACTCCGGTTCGAGGCGAACGTGAGCACCGTCCACCGGATGGGGCCGCTGTTGGACGCGATCTGTCCGCATCACGCGGAGTTCGCCATCGAGCCGATGATCGATTCGACCGTGACGGTCGCTGAACCGACCGTTCCGGACCGGCCCGCCGAGCGGTTTATCGAACTCGTCGGCGAGTCGGAGACGTTCCGGGGGTTCAATACGACGCATCTGGCGCCGCTGATGATCGGCGAGTTCTACCAGCGAGTGTTCGACAGCACCGAAGCCGAACTCATTTACCCACCGGACATCGCCGAGAGGCTGTGTGAAACGTATCCAGTCCGCGTGACCGAGGCGGTCGATCGCGGACAGTTGACCCTCCGAACCCGAGAGAAGCTCCCCTACGGACTCGCACTCTTCGACGAGCGCGTCGGACTCGGCGGCTACGACGACGACACGGGACTGATGCAGGTGTTCGTCGACACGGACTCGCCCATGGCCCGCGAGTGGGCCGAACGGGTCTACGCGTCGATCGAGGCGGACTCGACGCCACTCGACAGTCTGACGGAGCAGTGAAATCTCTCGCAGGGGCGGACAGCTAGTACTACGATCTGTCGATCAGTCTATTTTCAGACGATCGGATTCGGACCCTCACGAGAGCGAGCGACGACTGCCGGGCCGACCATCGAGACGTGACATTCCTTTGACCGAAACACCGCGACGACGCCCACTTGGCGGACGCCCACCGTGCAAACGCACGCCCCGAGCATTTACCCGATAATCTAATATTCGGCAGTGATGGTCCGAACCGAAGCCAACAGAAACCGCTGGTTGATCGCGCTCTCGGCGATCGCGATCCACCTCTCGATCGGATCGATTTACGCGTACAGTGTCTATCAGAACCCGCTTCGCGACGAGTTGGGATGGGCGATATCCGACGTCTCGCTGGCCTTTACCGTCGCGATCGTCTTTCTCGCGCTCTCGGCGGCGTTCCTCGGGGGCTTCGTCGAGAACCGCGGACCGCGGACCTCGGGACTGATCGCCGCCGGGACCTTCGGGCTCGGGATCATCGGCGCCGGCCTCAGCGTCCAGCTCGAGACGTACGCCGGCTTCATCCTCACGTTCGGCGTGATCAGCGGGATCGGCATCGGGCTCGGTTACATTACCCCGATCTCGACGCTCGTCCAGTGGTTCCCCGACCGCCGCGGGATGGCCACCGGGATGGCCGTCATGGGCTTCGGCGCCGGGGCGCTCGTGACCGGCCCGGTCGCGAACTACATCATCGAGGCCGCGAGCATTCCGGTCGCCTTCTACGCGCTCGGTGTCGCCTACTTCCTGCTGATGGCCGCCGGCGCGAGCTACCTGAAGAAGCCGCCGACTGACTGGGTCCCGGCGGGAATCGACGAGAGCGAGATCGACACCGCGGACAACGAGAAGGGGGTCTCCGTCAACACGGACCTCGCGGAGCTCACCGGTAGCGAGGCGCTGCGGACGCCGCGGTTCTACCTCGTCTGGCTGATCATGTTCATCAACATCTCGGCGGGGATCATGCTGCTGTCGGTCGCCTCGCCGATGACCCAGGCCATCACGGGAGTCGAAGCGGCGACGGCGGCGTCGGTCGTCGGCCTCATCGGCATCTTCAACGGCGGCGGTCGGATCTTCTGGGCGACCACCTCCGACTACATCGGGCGGACGACCACGTACGGCGTGTTCTTCGGCCTGCAGATCGTCGCCTTCCTGCTGATGCCCCAGCTCAGCAACCTCTGGCTGTTCTCGAGCCTGATGTTCCTGATCATCACCGCCTACGGCGGCGGGTTCGCCTGCCTGCCGGCGTACCTGGGCGACCTGTTCGGAACGAAAGAACTCAGCGCCATCCACGGCTACACCCTGACGGCGTGGGGCGCCGCCGGCGTCGCGGGGCCGATGCTCATCTCGGAGATCGTCGAGCGGACCGGTAGCTACGTGATGGCGTTCTACATCGTCACCGGAGCGTTGGTCGTCGGACTGGCTTCCGTGGCCGTCCTCTACGTCCGAATCAAATCCGTTCGCGACGCGCGCGGCGGTCCGAGTCGCCGGCCGTCCGAGCAGGCGACCGACTGATCGTCGGCGCAGTCCCGCGACGGAAACGCCACGCGGCGTGATCGCGCGCCGTGTTCCGGTGCCGTGCGAAAGCCTATCCGTCGCGCCGGCCAACCGTGACGCATGTTCGGTGATCCCACACCGTCCGAAGAAACCCAGTCACGACCGGAAAGCGATCGACGCGTTCGGCCGGCGTTCCTGACGCTCCTCGCGATCGCGACCGCGGCCGCGGGACTCCTTCTCTGGCGCCGTCGTACCGCGGCGCCGAAGCTAGAACCGCCGTTCTGATCGCCGACGGGCGCCGCCGGAACGAGGCGGTCGTGACCGCGACGCTATCGCGGCGGCTCTTCGCTCGAACCGCCCGCCGGCACCCATAAGACGCCCGACATGCCGGCGAACCGTTCCATACCCATTCAGGCCGTGCCTTTTCGGGCCGGGGTGCCGTCCGAGGGCGTAATGGCTGAACGGAGCGATCCAACCGACGAAGAGACGGTGATCCGGATCGCCGCCGGTTCGCGGAGCCGACGGCGCAAGCGCCGCGCCCTCGAGGAAATCCGCTCGGCGGCCGCCGAGACGCCCGTCGTTGAGACGGGGCCGACCGGAATCAGGGCGCTCGAGCCGCTGGTTTTGTTCACCCGCGAGGATCGAACGGCGTTCTACCCCGGATCGATCACGGGCCGACTCGAGTCGCTGGTGGAGACGTTCGAGCGCGGGGAGCTCCCGACCGACGACGCGATCGCGGTCGTCGAGCACGAGCCGACGCCGTCGTCGCTCCCGACGCCCGAGGACGGGCCGCTCTCGGTGGGTCGGCGCCGCGTCCTCGGTCGCTGTGGCTGGGTCGATCCCGCGTCGGTTCCCGACGAGTCGGCAGCCGAACTAGCTGGCGACGATCCTGACGAGGCGCTCTCGCGGGTCCGCGACGTGGGGCTGCTCGGCCGCGGTCGCGGCGACTGGAGCGTCGACGATCCCGTCGCCGAGGAGTGGGAACTGGCCCGCGAGGCGGCCGCAGAGGGGGCCGACGAAGGCGACTCCGAGGCCGACGAGCCGGTCGTTGTCGTCAACGGAAACGAGAGCGACGACCGCAACGCGACCGATCGGACGCTGCTCGAGGCCGCGCCGGGCGAGGTACTCGACGGGGCCCTCGCGGTCGCCGAACTGGTCGGCGCCGACGACGTCGTCGTCTACTGCAACGAGAACGACGACCGGGCCCGTGAGCGCGTCCACGAGGCCGCCCGCAACGCCGAGGAGCGGTTCGCCGAGCGCCTCGACCGAGAGAGCGGGCCCGAGGTCGTCGTCGGTCCGGACCGCTACATCGCCGGCGAGCCGACGATGGCACTCGAGGCCATGGAGGGCAACGACCGCCTCGAGGCGCGGCTTCGACCGCCCTCGCCCGCGGAACACGGGCTGTACGGACGGCCGACCATCGTTCACACGCCGCGGACGATGGCGCAGGTCCGCCGCGCGTTGCTCGCCCCCGACGAGTTTGACGCCGACGACGCGGATCCCGGCACCCGACTGTTCACGGTGACGGGCGACGTCGACGCGGCGGCGACCGTGGAACTGCCGACCGGCGGGAGTCTCGCTGACGTCCGCGAGACCGTCGACCTCGAGGGGCGGTTCAAGATGGCCTGCGTCGGCGGCCAGTTCGGCGGATTCACGCGGTCGCTCTCTCAGTCCCCGTCGGCGCCCGCTCTCGAGGGCGCGGAGCTCGG
Organism: Haloterrigena turkmenica DSM 5511; assembly: GCF_000025325.1. NCBI lineage: Archaea > Methanobacteriati > Methanobacteriota > Halobacteria > Halobacteriales > Natrialbaceae > Haloterrigena > Haloterrigena turkmenica. The sequence continues at coordinate 1,073,357 of NC_013743.1, forward strand.
CACTGAGGGCGTGGTCGAACTGCTAAACGAGGACAACTGCGTGCTCGCGACGGCCGGGCGGCGAGCGAACTTCGCGATGGAGGAAAACTGCGGGCGCTGTGTCACTTGCCGCGAGGGAAGCCAGGAACTCACGAACATGCTTCGAGATATCTACGACGGCCAGTACCAAGACGCGAAGATACGCGAATTGACCCGCGTGATGGGCGAGACGAGCATCTGCCAGTTCGGCCGGACGGCGATCCGCCCGGCCGTCACGGGGATGCGCGAGTTCGAGCGGGAGGTGGCCGCTCACACCGAGGGTCGCTGTCCCAGCGGTGAGTGCGAGGGCGCGATGACACAGACCGCCGGACGCCAGGCGGGAGGGAACCGATGAGCAGCGAGGACCCGGCGAGCCACGTCGACGACGTGGAGACCGAGCGGCGGCCGACCGCCGTCGAGAAACTCCCCTCAGTACCGAACGTCGCCGATCCGCGGCCGAGCACCCCGCTGACCGAACAGTTCGAGACCGGAACCGCCAACGATCCGGACGTCCGCTCCGGAGACGGCAAGGACGGAATGACCCACCTCACGGTCGACGGGACGCCCGTCTCGGTGCCGCCGGGCTCGACGATCATCGACGCGATCGAGTCCGTCGAACCGGCCGACGAGTTGGCCGCGCTCTGTTACTACGACCGCGACACCGAACAGGCCGACGAGATCGGTCCGCGCGGCGAGTGTCGGACCTGCACCGTCCACACCGAGGAGCACGGGCTCGTGACGTCCTGCTCGCACCCCGTCGAGGAGGGGATGACGGTCCGGACCGACGAGGACGACGCGGCCGAGGCCCGCGAGGTCAACCTCGACCTCCAGCTGTCGGACCACAACCTCCGCTGTACGACCTGCGGCCAGAACGGCCGCTGCGAACTGCAGGACACCTCCATCGAGCAAGGCGTCGAGGAGCCCCGTTGGGGCGTCTTCGAGGACCGCGATCAGTACGAGCCGCTCGACGACACCTCGCCGGCCATTCAGATCGACCGCAACAAGTGCATCCTCTGTAACCGCTGCGTCGAGGCCTGCAACGACGTGCAGGTCGAGGGCGTCCTCCGGATGGAGGGCAACGGCCAGGACACCCGCATCGCCTTCCAAAACGGCGAGGACACCTTCGACGAGTCCACCTGCGTCTCCTGTGGCCACTGCGCGACCGTCTGTCCGACCGGCGCCCTGGTCGAGCAGGGACTGACCGACGCTGCGACGATTCCCCTGCCCGGCTTCACCCAGGAGAACTCGATCGGGAAAGTCCTCGAGAGTCCGAAGGCCGAAACGGCCGATCAGACCGAGGCGCCGAACCGGGACCTCCCCTACGACGTGGGCGGGCGAGGGAAGCCCGAGGAGGACCTGTCCGGCGTCGCCCGCTTCATGTCGATCGCGAGAGCGCGCGCCGGGGACTCGAAGCGGCAGATGAGCCATACCCTGAAAGAGGTCGGCGACCGCGCGCTCGAGGAGTTCGAACACTTCTCCGAGGGGATCGCCAGCGAGGCGATGCCGGCCGGTCAGCTGTTCAACGTCGCGACGACGATCGGCGACGCGCGCCTCTCGCGGATCGAGAAGGCCGAGACCACCTGTAACTACTGCGCGGTCGGTTGTCGGTTCGAGCTCTACGGCAAGGACGGCGAGGTGCTCGGCGTCCGACCCGCCGAGCCCGACTCGGCGCCGGCGAACGACTTCTCGACCTGCGTGAAGGGGAAATTCGGCTACGATTACGTCGATGCCGACGACCGACTCGAGAAACCGCTGATCCGGAAGGAGGACGCGCCGGACGGGCCGGTCGGCCGTGAGGGCTTCCGCGAGGCCACGTGGAAGGAAGCGCTCGAGCGCGTCTACGAGGGGCTCTCGGAGGTCCGCGAGGAACACGGCAGCGAGAGCCTCTCGGTCATCTCCTCGTCGAAGACGACCAACGAGGAGAACTTCCTCTGCCAGAAGTTCGCTCGGCAGGTGCTGGGGACGCCCCACGTCGACAACTGCGCGCGGCTCTGTCACTCCTCGACCGTGGCCGCGCTGCAGCAGACGGTCGGTTACGGCGCGATGACCAACCGGATCAACGAGGACATCGCGGAGACCGACTGCTATCTCATCACCGGTTCGAACACGACCGAGTCCCACCCCGTCCTCGCGACGCGGATCAAGCAGAACGTCCGGGACGGCGCCGACCTCATCGTCATCGACCCCCGTGAGATGGGACTGGCCGAGCACGCCGACCAGTACATCCGGACGACGCCCGGCGAGGACGTGGCCTGGATGAACGGGATGATGCGGTACATCATCGAGAACGACCTCCACGACGAGGAGTTCATCGAGGAGCGGACGAAGCACTTCGAGAAGTTGAAAGAGAAGGTCGAGCCGTTCACGCCCGAGAAGGTCGAGGAACTGACGGCCGTCCCCGCCGAGGAACTGAAGCAGGCCGCGGAGACGATCGCCACCGCGGACACCTGCATCTTCGGCTGGGCGATGGGGCTGACCCAGCACAACACCGGCACGCGGAACGTGATGTCGATCGCCAACCTCGCGCTGCTGACGGGCAACCTCGGCAAGCCCGGGGCCGGCCTCTCGGCGTTCCGCGGACAGAACAACGTCCAGGGCGGGGGCGGCGACATGGGACCGGCCCCGCACACGCTCCCGGGATACCAGGACCTCGCCGACGAGGAGGTGCTGGACAAGTTCGCCGACGCGTGGGGAGAGCGCCCGCCCAACGAGATCGGGCTTCGGCTCCCGGAGATGTTCCACGCGATTAACGACGACGAGCTCCGCGGCATGTTCATCATGGGCGAGAATCCCGTCCTCTCGGAACCGGACGTCGACAACGCCGAGGAGGGGCTCGAGAATATCGACTTCCTCGCCATGCAGGACATCTTCCTGACCGAGTCGGCCGAGTACGCCGACGTCGTCCTCCCGGCCGCCTCCGCCGCCGAGAAGTCCGGCACGTTCACGAACACCGAACGGCGCATCCAGCGGGTCCGTCCCGCGGTCGACTCGCCGGGGAAGGCGAAACCCGACCAGGAGATCCTCATCCAGCTCGCTCGACGGTTCGGCTACGACTGGGACTACGACGGTCCGGCCGAGGTGATGGAGGAGATCAACGACCTCGTCCCCATCTACGGCGGCGTCACCTACGAGCGACTCGAGGAGGAGACCAAGGGCATCCAGTGGCCCTGCTTCGACGAGGACCACCCCGGGACCCCCTACCTCTACGAGGACGAGTTCAACTTCGAGGACGGGAAGGCCCGCTTCGTCCCCGCCGACTACGCCAAGCCGCCGGACATGCCCGACGAGGAGTACCCGATCACGCTCTCCTCGGGGCGGGTCCTGTACCACTGGCACACCGGCACGATGACCCGCCGGGTCGGGACGCTCATGAACCACGTCCCCGAGAGCTTCGTGACGATCCACCCCGAGATGGCCGACCAGTTGGGCATCGACGATCAGGAGTACGTCCGCGTCCAGTCCCGGCAGGGCGAGATCGTCGTGAAGGCCAACGTCGAGGACACCTCCGATCCCGGCGTCGTCTTCATACCGATGCACTTCCCGCAGGGGGCGATCAACAAGCTCACCCAGCACGAACTCGACCCGACGTCGTTCATCCCGCAGTACAAGGTGACGAGCGTCCGCATCACGCCGCTCGACGTTCCCCCCGAGGAGGCGGCCAACGTCGTCTCCCCGACGCCCGGCCAGCTCGAGGGCCAGGACGGCGACCCCGAGGACGTCGGCGGTCGGCGGGCTGACGACTGAGCCGCCCGGTCTGGGACGGACCAGTCCCTCGACTCGGGACCGACAGCCATTCGGAGTCGTCGGCACGCGGAGCCACTCGAGCGCCACGATCAGCGCGCTATCGGCTCGTCGTCGTTTCGGACGCGAAAATGGGTTGCTGTCGGGCGACCGGCGGTCGAGCCGCGGCGGTCGATACCCGAATCCGTTCGGCGGTGCCGTTCGTTTCAGTCCGACGGCGGCGCCGCCGTCGGCGCGGCGTCTTCCGACGGAGCGATCCGGCGGAAGTCGCCGTCACCGCAGGTGCACTCCTCCGAGACACCGATCGGTCTGATCGTGCCGTCCGGCTGCTGTTTGGAGACGAACACCGATTCACAGGAGCGACACACTGCGACGATCCTCGTCCCGGATTCTGACCTGCTCATCGAGTAGGAAAACGGGACGGTGGGGCATCATCATTGCTCCAATCTATTTTGGCTCGCCTCGGTATCCGAGAGCCGGGACGGCCGAAAGATGGCTCGAGACGGACTCACGGAAGGCTCTCCGGAGATCAGCTGATGGGGTATCGAGTCGAACGCGAAAACGGCTCAGTCGTCGGGCTGTTCGTCGATAACGACGACTGCCTCGCCGTCGATAACCGTCGTTCCGTCGGCGTTCTCGACGGTCGTGTGCAGGCGGTAGCGGGTGTCGCCCAGTTCCTCGACGATCTCGCAGGCGGCAGTGACGGTCTCGCCGATCTCGACGGGCGCCTGGAACTCGAGGTCCTGCGAGAGGTAGATCGTCAGTCCGGGGAACCGGGCCAGGGCGGCGCTGATCGTTCCGGCGACGAGCGTGCCGTGGGCGATCCGGCCGCCGAACTGGGTGTCGGTGGCGAACGCGTCGGACAGGTGCAGGCGATTCGTGTCGCCCGAGACCTGCGCGAACGCGGAGACGTCGGTCTCCTCTATCGGCTTCGTGAATCGGACGTAGTCGCCGACGCCGAGGTCGTCGTAGCTGTCGGTCGACCGCTCCATGATCCAGGCCTCGTCGCTGTACGCGACTTCGACGATGGGCGCCTCGACGGCCTCCGGCTCGCCGTCCGCCGTCGGGCCCTCGGCGCCCGACGACGTGGTCAACCCCATCGCGGCGAGGACGGCGTTGTTCGCTTCCACGTAGCTGTTGACGACGTGTTTCGAAACGCTCGACCAGTGCTGGTTCGGCGTCATCGTGCTGTCGGTGGCGTCGGAGTCCGGACAGTTACTGCTCATAGGTTCTCGAGTATGTGTTGGGTCCAGTCGGCGTCTCGGCTCGGCCCGGGCCGTTGTTCGGACGGCTGACTCTTTGTAGCATCGCCAAAACACGTTGGTGGTGTCGGACGCACTGCAATCGGGTGCTGACAGTCAGAAACCGATTCACTTCCGTGGCCGACCGCCGGCCTCGCAGCCGATCGCGAGCCCTGAGGGCGGTCGACTTCGGCTCGCACGCCGACGGTTGGCCGCTGGTCTCCGCGCGGATGGAAAAGCTTAGGGCTGTGGTCTGAAGTGACTGCTCACATGGAATCCCGTCGAGCCGCGGTCGTTCTCGGTGTGTTCGTGATAGTCCTCACGAGCGGTTGCGTCGCCGTCGCACCGCCGACGAACGAACCCGAACCGGAGGCGGTCTTCGAGTCGGCGTTCGTCCACAGCGAGGACCTCGAGGACGTCTCCGGCGAAGTCACGGTGACGGTAAACGGCAGCAACGGCACGAGTACCGAGACGCTTCGCGTCGCCGAACGACCGTACGTCGACTACCGGGACGAAGTCCTCGAGTCGTCGGTCCCCAGCCGGGTGGGACAACAGTACGTCTCGAACGCGTCGACGACGTGGTGGTACGATCCGCAGTCGGAGATGGCACAGCGGTTCGAGCCGAACGAGTCCTTCGACAGCGACGCGGTGCGATCCGATCGCGCCGAGATGGCCAACGAGTCCCTCCAGCAGTACGATCTCGAGTATCAGGGAACCGAAGAGATCGCCGACCGCGAGGCCCACGTGCTCGCGGTCGAAGCGAAAGCGGAGGAGGTCGAACGCGGCATCTCGCTTCTCGTCGGCGATACCGAATTCGTCTACGCACTCGAGACGGACGAGGTACCCGAGGAGCCGACCATCGTCGAACAGCAGATCTGGGTCGACGCCGAGTACGACTACCCGCTGAAGGAACGGCTGGTCTACGAAGGATCCAACGGCGAGCGCCACGAGATGGTCTACGAGTTCGAGACGGTCTCGTTCAACGAGGGGCTCGACGACGAGACGTTCACGTTCGAGCCGCCCGAGGGCACCGTCGTCCAGGATCTCTCGTCGGAGTAGCGTCCGTTCGAGCCGTTTTCCGACCGTCGTCTATTCGGCCGGCTGACCGATGTGTCGCTCTTCCTCGAGTTGGAGTCCACCCTCGAGCGTGCGGACCGGGTAGGGGATGTCGATCCCCTCCTCGTCGAAGCGCCGTTTGACCGCGGTGACGTACTCGCCGCGCGTTCGGACGAAGTCGGCTCGAGACGGGTTCGCAATCCAGAACCGCGACTGGAGGCCGACGTCGGAGTCGCCGAGCTCCGTCAGTCGGACTGATGGCGCGGGGTTGTCCATGATGTCGGGATGGCGCTCGGCCTCGTCGACGATGATCTCGGTCGCCCGTTCGATGTCGTCGTCGTAGCCGATCCCGAAGACGAACTTCAGTCGGAGCTTATCGGCGTCGACCGGGTTCTTGAGTACGTTATCGGTGAGCGACGAGTTCGGCACTGTGAGCAACTCGTTGTCGAACGTCCGGACACGAGTCACGCGGAGGCTGATGTCCTCGACGACGCCGGCGTAGTCGCCGTTGTCCCACTCGATCCAGTCGCCGATCCGGAACGGCTTGTCGGTGTAGATGAACACGCCCGCAACGAAGTTCGAGATCACGTTCTGCATGGCGAGACCGATCGCGAGCGCCCCGGCCGCCGCGATGCCGGCCATCGACACGAGGAAGTTTCCGAAGCCGGCGAAGCCGAAGGCGACGGCGACCCCGAAAAAGAGCACGCCGAACCGCGACAGCATCAACAGCGGATTCTTGGCGTGTTCGTCGAGGCCCCGTCTATCGAGGCCCCGTCGGATCAGCGGCAAGACGACCGTGCGGCCGACGAACCAGATGGCGACGATAGCGATCACGAACCGAAGCACGCTCGCGGCGCTCGCGGCCATGGCTTCGTTGGCGATTCCCGTCTCCTCGAGCCTGCGACCGATCGGACCCAGCCCGTTCGCCTGTGCGAAAACGCGGGCGGGATCGATCGCGAGACTCATCGATAGAATACGGCGGTGTGCCCGCGCGTCTCGATCAGCTCGGCGTTGACGCGATCGGCGAGATCGGCCGCCTTCTCCTCGGTCGAACCGCCGGCCCGCGCCGCGCGGAGGAGTTTGACCTTCACGAGATCGCGGTCGTCGAGTTGGTCGTCGAGTTCGTCGACGACCGCGTCGATACCGCTCTTGCCGACCCAGACGGTGACGTCGAGGTCGTGTGCCTGCTGTTTGAGCTCTTGGGTATCCATAGCCACCCGTACCCGTCCGAGCCGTTTGAATCTTCTCGAATCGGAATGCCACGCGGGACGGACACTCTCGAGGCCCTGATCGGCCCCACCTGTCGGCGACCCGAACCGCTACCGATCGTCGTACGGATACCGCGTGTGGGCCCCGCAGTCGCAGGTGATCACGACGTGGCCGTCCTGCAGTCGTACGCGAGCGTTTCGTCCGGGCCGGAGGTACGCGTCACAGCGGTCGCAGGTGAAGCGTCGAAACTCCCGCGGCAACGTGAGCCGGTTTCGTTCCGCCACGCGGCGCGCGAGGCGTACATAGTAACGGGCCCGATCGTGCTCGTCGTCGGCAGCCGCCGCTCGAGCCAGTTCGTGGAGGCGCTCGATCCGTTCGGCGGCGACGTCCATACCGTCCCTTTCGGCGGTTCGCCTATTGATGTTGTGTTCTCGCAGCCGACGGTCGAGTTCGACCGCCGACGAACGCGATCGCTGGACGGGCGCCCGAAATTCGATCCGTTCCGCATATCCTGTTCTGCGTCAGTAATTGCCACACAACGCATCGTTCAGCCGGAAATACGGCCAATTGGAAAAGTTTTTGAGCGTGCCGCATAGCCGATTGTAGTACGCAATATTGTTATATATCAACAGCAAAGAGGTGTAATAGACTGAATGAACTGTAATCCAACCGATCCTGTCGACGGCGTCGATCGACGCTCCGTCCTGGCTGCGGGCGCAGCCGGGCTCTCGCTCTCCCTGAGCGGCTGTGTCGATACGGTCCAACGCGTCGTCGACCAGGACGGTACCGACCAATTGTCGCTCTCCATCGTGACGGTCCCCGCGGACGCCGACCGGGAAAGCATTCGGATCGCCTATCACCTCGAGTCGCATCTCGAGGCGATCGGCGTGGACGTGACCCTCAAGGTGCGCTCTCGTACCGACTTCCTCAAAACGGTCCTGATCGACCACGACTTCGATATCTACGTCGGTCAGCATCCCGCCGATTACGATCCGGACTTCCTCTACGAAGCCCTCCACTCCACGTACGCAAACGAGGCCGGCTGGCAGAACCCCTTCGGGTTCGACAGCATGGCCTTCGACACCCTCCTGGAGGATCAACGCCGGGCCGACGGTGAGCAGCGCAAGCAACGCTTAGCAAATGTACTGCGCGGAGTTGCAGACGAGAAACCGTTCGATCCGATCTGTCGTCCCGACGAGATCCGGGTCGCTAACACCACCCGCTTCGACGGTTGGGATCAGGGTCACCTCGCGACGCGACGCGGCTATCTCGGCCTCGAGCCGGACGCCGGCGTCGAACGATTGAACGCGCTCGTGACCGACGCCAGACCGTCGGTCAACGTCAACCCGATCTCGGCGACGGTCCGGGAACGGGGGACGGTCGTCGACCTGCTGTACGACTCGCTCGGGACCGTCGTCGACGGCGAGGTCCTGCCGTGGCTCGCGGAGTCGTGGGAGTGGGTGACCGATGCCGAGACCGACGAGAAGAAAACCGAAGAGATCGCCGAGCCGACCCGAAACACGACGACGGCGCGGGTTTCGCTCCGAGAGGACTGTCGGTTCCACGACGGCGAACCGGTTACCGCAGCGGACGTCGAGTTCACCTATCAGTTCTTCCAGGATACCGTGCTCGGTCACGCGACGCCGTCGCCGCCGCCCCGCTATCGCGGTCACGCGAGCGCGATCGACGATATCGAGATCGAGGACGAGTACACGCTGCGGATCACCGCCGCCGCCGGCACGGACGTCTGTGAACGCGCGTTTACCGCCCCGATCCTCCCGAAACACGTCTGGCAATCGGAACTCGAGGACCGGCTCGGTAACTCTCAGGAGTTTTCGGCGCCGCAAGGATCCTGGAGTTTGGTCACCAGCGACTCGATCGATCCGACCGGGAGCGGTCCCTACCAGTTCAAGAACAACTCCGAACGGGAACACCTCACGCTCGAGCGGTTCGACGATCACTTCACGCTGCGCGAGGACGCCGCAGGCGACCACCTCCTCGCTCCACGCGTCGAGGAGCTCCGGTTTATCGTCGATCCCGGCAGCCCGTCCTCCATCTCGCGGGTCGCCAGCGGCAACGCCGACCTCACCTCGTCGATGCTCGCGGCGTACTCGCTCAGCGACATTCCAGAGGACAACCCCGACGTCGAACGGCTCGAGTCGCCCTCGTGGACGTTTTACCACCTCGGGTTCAACACGCGGGCGCCGCCGTGTAGCAACCTCCACTTCCGGCGCGCGATCTGTCGACTGATCGACAAGGAGTGGATCGCGAGCGAAGTCTTCGGCGGCCACGCGGACCCGCTCGTGGCTCCGGTGACCGAGGAGTGGACGCCCGACGACCTCGCGTGGGACGGTGCGGACCCAGAAACGCCATTTGCCGGCACCGACGGGACGCTCAACGTCAACGCGGCGCGTAACGCGTTTCAGGCGGCCGGCTACTACACCGACGACGAGAACCGACTACAGGGGCGATACTGATGTTAGCCGAGGTGCTGACGCAAGTGGCGATCGTGATCGGGCTCGTGCTCCCGATTGCAACCGGCGTATTTATCGGCCGCAAACGGCTATCGCGGACGGTCTCAGAGTTTCGGCCGCGGCTTCGGACGTCCGCACCGGTTCTCCTCCTCCTGGGTGCCGTACTGGTTCTCAACCGGTACATGCGCCAAAACGAGACGAACGTCGGGTTCTACATGACCGAGACGATCCGCTCGATCGAGGGCGAGTTCGTCCTGATCTTTCAGGATATCGCGACCCCGATGCTGACGGAGTACTTCACGGCGAGCTACATCTACGGCTACACGTTCCTGCTGCTCTTCCCGCCGGTGGCGTACTTCGCGCTCTCGGATACCACGATGTTCCGCCGTCTGCTGACGGCCTACTCGTTGAACTACGCGCTCGGCGTCGTCCTGTACGTGCTGGTCATCGCGTACGGGCCACGGAACGTCCTCCCCGAGTTCGTCTCCGAGACGATGCTGTACGACAACAATCCGAAGTACCAGTACCTCACTGGGGAGGTCAACCGCAACACCAACGTCTTCCCGTCGCTTCACACCTCGCTGTCCGCGACGGTCGGCATCTTCGCCTACTACACGCGCGAGGAGTACCCGAAGTGGTTCCCCGTCGCCGTCCTCATCGCGATCAGCGTCATCATCTCGACGATGTATCTGGCGATCCACTGGGCGACCGACGTCTTCTTCGGATTGATCCTCGCGACGGTCTGTGTCACCCTCGCGAACATGCTCGTCGGCCGCTGGTCGCTGGACGACCTCCGCGACCGGCTGGACGACGACTCGCTGGACGCCGTCCGCGACCAATTGGGACGCTAATTCTGTAGGACGGCCGTCGCCGATACCCGTTCTGTTTGTCGACGAATCGTCACGGATCGATCGGGCGCACGGCGACCGTGCTAGTGGGATCGAAAAGGACCGTTAAACTGACTGTCCGTGCCTCGAGGGACTGCGCTCAAAGCTGGTGAGACGACCGGCGACGGGTTTTCGGGTACGAGTCGACGCGTCGCTGGCAGTGCATAACGGAGTGATCGGCGACGATGCCGATCGACGGCAGAAACGACGTCTCTTCGTTGCAGTCGTAGTTGCCAGTCGGCTCAGTTGTCCTCGAGCGCGTCGGCGATCCGCTTGAGTGCGCGGGTCTGGTCGCGCATCTCGTCGCGGAGCTGGCGGACCTCGCGGACGAGTTCCTCGTTGCCGACGCTCTCTTCCTCGCGACCGCCGGGACCGCCGCCCATGCCGCCGGGGCCGCCGGGACCGCCGCCCATCATTCCGCCCATCATCTGCGCGAAGGGGTTGCCGCCGCCGCCCATGCCGCCGGGGCCGCCGCCTCCGCCGAACGGGCTCTCGGGGGCCTCGCCCTCACCCTCGCCCTCTTCGGCGCGTTTCTCGCGGATTTCCTCGACTCGCTCCCGGAAGGACTTCTCCTCGCCCTCGTCGCCGTTGGCGTCGGATTCGTTTTCGTCGGACATACCCTCGGATTCAGGACCGCCGCGGAAAAGGATTGCCATGTTTTCGACTTCGCCTGTATCCGACCGGATAACGGCGTTCGGCTGGTGCGTGCACAAGAGGGAACCGTTGCAGCGTGGTACGGTCCCTATGTCCTTGGACGACGCCACCGCCGACCGGGATCCGATCGTCAGCGAAGGACGGTACGCGGTCGTCGCCGCTGACGACACCGAGTCGGCCGACTACTGGTTCGTCACCGACGACGGCGACCACGCCGTTCCGCTCGAGGACGCGACGCTCCACGACGCCGCGACCGTCCTCTCGCGGGTTCGAAACATGCGGACCGATCCCGAGGGAACGGGGACGGAAACGGCGTCGGGCGACGGCACGGAACTGACCTGCCACGACTGCGGCGAGACGTGGACCTACACCGGGTCGGACGAGCACGCGGCCTGTCCGAACTGCGAGACGGAGGTACCGGTGGAAGGGATCGGTCCCTGACCACGAGTATCAAGGCCGAACGCTTGTAGCGGGTGTGACCCAACGGACCGTCGTGAGTTCAAAACCGCTGGACGGAACCGCGGTCGTCGCCGCCACTGTCGGTGAGCGACCGTGACGCCGGAACTGACCAGACGCGAGGCGATAGCCGGCATCGGAGGCGCGGTCGTCGTCGGGAGCGCGGCCGGCCCCGCGAGCGCGTCTGATTCTCCCGCCGACGTGATCGTCGACCTCGAGCGTGACGGCGATGCCGACTATCCGCGCTGTCTCTACAAACCCGACAGCGACGACGAGTGGAATCCCGTGTTGCCGATCAACATCCACGCGCAGGACTCGAGCGATGAGGCGGCGCTGTCGACGGTCGAAGACGGTTTTACCGGACTCGAGAACCTCGAGTGGACGCGGGTCTTCCCCGACGCGACCGCACGGGCGTGGGACGGCGAGCGCGAAGAACTCATTCCGCCGGATCACTCGTTTCGGCGGCCGCGACTGGGCGACGAGTGGAACCACGTCCACGTCTGGGCGGTCGACGAGGATCGGGTCGCGATCCACGCCCATCTGGACGTCGTCGACGTCACCGCCTCGCACTTCCACCGGGGCGACCGGTACGGCGACGCGGCCGCGGAAGCCGCCGCTCACCTCGCCGGTGAGGGCTGGGAGACGGAGACTCCCTACCGCATCGAATACGGCGTCGAGGACGATCGACTCGAGCGTTGGGGCGACACCGGCGACGTGAAACTGGTCTACTAAAGAGAGCGTCCTCGAGTTCTTCTTCAGCGAGCTACTGACTCAACGTGCAGTGGCGCGCGCTGTCGACCGTGTCCGAGTGAAACGAGGACCGGGAGACGATATTGCGCGAGGGATGAGCAAATGACCGAACGGGAACGAGCGAATCGGCTGGGGAGGGCGTGGCACTCCCCGTTGCCACGAGCAGCAGCGAACTCGAGAGCAGTTTCCTCCGCGGGAGACTCGAGAACGAGCCCGCACACAGTACGCTCGAGAGTCTTCTAAATCAACCCAACCAGACCGACTAGCCGAACGAGCCGAGCGAGGACTGCAGGTTCCGGTTCGTCTCACCAACGGTCACGTCGTAGCCCACCAGATCGCGCATGTCGACGGTGTAGGTCGTCCCGCCGGTCTCGAGCACCAGCAATCGCCCCTTCACGCCGACGACGGTCCCCGAGGCGATAGTCTCGGGGACCGGCTGGGCCTCGAGATCAAACCCGTAGTCGAAGTCGAACCGGTCGATGACGTCAAACTCGGTAAGCAGGTCGTCCCACGCGGCGTCGTCGACCGTTGCGGCCAGCGAGGCCACCTTCGTCGGCGTCCGAACGCGGTCGACCAGCCACTCGGCGATCTCGGCCTCGAGTTCGCGGGCGATCCGGCCGTTCGAGACGGTGTGAACGTGGGCCGCGCGGTCGGCGCCCTGCTCTCGGAGGCGGGTCTCGAGCCGTCTGGACTTCGTGACGCCGACCTTGAACGTGTTCGGGGCGAACGCGGCGATGTAGACGGCGTGCTCCTCGTAGCAGTCCATCTCGTCTTTCAGACAGGTACCCGTACAGCGGGCGCAGACCCACGTGCTCGTGTGGAACTCGCAGTAGGGGGCCGACGGTCGGTCGCAGGCAATGTGATCGCCATCCTCGTCGATCGTTCCGGCGCAGTGGCGCTCGCCGAGCGCGTAGGCGAGGTCGGTCCCGGACTCGAGCGGCCGCCCCTCGATGGCGTCGCCGTCGCTCACCAGTAGCATCGATCCGCGGCCGCTCGGTTCGTAGCCGACCAGTTGCACGCCCGCGGGTTCGGGCCGGGCGCAAATAGGCGTAGCGCTCCCGGACTCGAGTGAATCCCGTTCGCGCTCGTCGCCGAGCGAATTTGTCGCTGATCTGTCCCGATGCCGACCGGTCGCGACCGCAGCCGGTGTCGCTCTATACGGGTTCGTGGGACACGCTCTGACTACGTACGGGTACGGCACTGTCCCCTCTCGTTCGAACCACACATACGCTAATTTATACAAAATATATAGGCTATTACCTTCATTCAATGCGGAATCTATCGCAGTCATGACGGACACACACGCTGATATGCGGGCCGAAACGGCGACGGACAATCGACGGGCGTTTCTGCAGACGATCGGACTAGCGGCGACCGCGACCGGACTGATGGGAACCGCGGCGGGGGAATCGGATTCGGACGAGTCGACGACCGACGGAAGCGACGCGGACCTCGTGCCGATCTCGCACGGTGTCGCGGTCGGCGACGTCACCGCCACGACGGCGGTCGTCTGGGCGCGAGCGGCCGAGGCGGCGACGATCCACGTCGCCTACAGCCCCGATCAGTCGTTCGACCGCGTCGGATACGATCGGACGACCGTCGACGCCGAGACCGACACGACGGGCCAGCTCCGACTCGAGGGACTCGAGTCGAACACGCGCTACCGCTACCACGTCTGGGCCACGGCGTCGGAGACCGCCTATCGACCGCTGAACGGTCGAACGGACGGTCCAAAGGGACGCGGTCCCGGAGGGTCGAACGGGAAGGACGACCATCCCGGAAAGGGCCGCGGGCCGGAGAAGCGACCGGGCGAGGACGGTCGCGGTAACGACGATCGGATCGCCGACGCGATCCCCGAGGCGGTCGAAAGCGGGACGTTCGTCACGGCGCCGGCGCCCGACGACGAAGCGGCCGTCTCCTTCGCCTGGAGCGGCGACACGTGGGGGTACGGCGACGACCCCGTCGAACCGCCGTTCCCGGGGCTGCGGACGATCGCCGAGCGCGACCCGGACTTCTTCCTCTACCACGGCGACACGATCTACGCCGACGCGCTGACGCCGGCCGGCAAGGTAACCGAGGACACCCCGATCGACGAGGCCCTCGAGATCTACCGCGGGAAGTACAAGGAGATGCGCGATCCGCCGGCCGAGGTCGCCGAGCGGACCAACCTACAGGAACTGCTGCAGTCGACGTCGGTCTACACCGTCTGGGACGACCACGAGGTCATCAACAACTTCGCGGGGCCGATCGAGCCGCTGATGCCCGAGGGGCGGCGGGCCTTCCGCGAGTACTGGCCGCTGGACCGTGACGACGACGCCGAGCCCGGCGAATCGAACCGGTTCTACGACTCCTTCCGTTGGGGGAAACACGTCGAACTGTTCCTCATCGACACGCGCCAGTACCGCGATCCGAACGTCGATCTGGACTCGAAGACGCTGCTCGGACGGGAGCAACTCGAGTGGCTGAAGGGAGCGCTCGCCGACTCCGACGCGACGTGGAAGATCCTCGCCTCGCCGGCCCCGCTCGGCTACCCTTCCGACTCGTGGGCGACCGAGGCGGACCGGACCGGCTACGAGGCGGAACTGCTCGAGGTCGTCGAACACGTCCAGACGGAGCCGATTTCGAACCTGGTCGTCGTCGCGGGCGACGTCCACAAGTCGGTCGTGAGCGCGTACGACCCGGACGACGACGGCGAGTTCGAGTTCTTCGAGGCCATCGCCGGGCCGCTGGGCGCACCCGCGGGCGAACCCGACGACCTCTATCCGGCGCTCAACCCCACGGAGTTCTTCGCGAAGGGCGAGTACCGGAACTTCGCCACCGCCGACGTCGCCGAGTCGGGCGAGACGCTCACGATCGGAATCTACGACGAGCACGGGACCGAGCAGTTCACGAAGACGATTCGCACGTCCGATATCGACGCCGCGGCCGACCCCGAGCGGCCGGACCGCATCGAGAGCACCTTCGACGAGGACGCCGAGGGCTGGCTCGTCTCCCAGAACGGCGGGAGCAACCGGCCGGTCTACCACGGGACCGGCGGCAACCCCGGCGGCCACATCGGCGACGCGGAGAACGAGGGCGGCGTCGCCTGGTACTATCAGGCGCCGTTCGAGTACCTCGGCGACCGCGAGGAGTTCTACGGCGGTCGACTCTCGTTCGACCTTCGGCAGGAGCTGACCGATCAGCAGTTCGACGCCGAACCCGTCGAGGGCGGCGACGTGCTACTGCAAAGCGGCGACCGCAAGCTCGTCTACGAGTTCCGCGGCGCCGACGACGACCCCGGCGAGGAGTGGACCTCCTACGAGGTGTCGCTCTCGGCCGACGAGACCTGGATCGATCTGACGAGCCAGGAACCCCTCACCACCGAGGAGCGCTTCCGCGAGGTCCTCGCCGATCTCGAGGTGCTGCGCATCCGCGGCGAGTACCGCTCCGGCGACGACACCAGCTACCTCGACAACGTCGTCCTGACGAAGTAGGGAACTCGGCCGGCCTCGAGCGGTAGGTTCCTCGACGCGACCGGTGATCAGCCGCGTCGCGAGCGAAGAGCTATCCCGTTCACCCGCTAACCCACGTCCATGACACTCGAGGGGACGCTCGAGGCGGACGTATCGACGGCCGACGGCGAGTCGCGACCGGAATCGGTCGCGTTCGCGTTCACCGTGACCAACGCCGGCTCCGAGCCCGTCGAACTGCAGTTCTCGGATATGTGCAAGGCGGAGTTCGTCGTTCGCGACGGCGACCGGGAGGTCTGGCGCTTCACCGAGGGGCGGATGTTCGCCCAGATGCTCAGTCGGGAAGCGTTCGCGCCCGGCGAGTCGTCGACCTACGAGGCCGAGTGGGAGCGACCGCGGGCGGGCGAGTACACCGCGATCGCCGAGTTGCGGGCTCAGGAGGCGTCATGCGAGGCGCAGACGTCGCTCACCGTTCCGGAGTGATCGACCGCGATCTCTCGACGGAGGTTCTTCTTTCTGAAATCAGTTTTCCCAACTATGCAACTCTCGTTCGCGTTTCGGAGTAGAACTATTGGCCTTCTCCATAGGGTATAAATCGGCTCCGTTCGAACGGGCGCCCATGCAAGCGCTGGTCATCGCGGCGCACGGCTCGCACCTGAATCCCGACGCCTCGGACCCCACCTACGCCCACGCGGACACCGTCCGCGAGACGGGCGCGTTCGACGAGGTCCGCGAGGCCTTCTGGAAGGAGGAACCGCACTTCCGCGAGGTGATCCGCACCCTCGAGTCCGACGAGGTGTTCGTCGTCCCGCTGTTCATCAGCGAGGGCTACTTCACCGAACAGGTCA
The DNA here is from genome assembly GCF_000025325.1 of Haloterrigena turkmenica DSM 5511. NCBI lineage: Archaea > Methanobacteriati > Methanobacteriota > Halobacteria > Halobacteriales > Natrialbaceae > Haloterrigena > Haloterrigena turkmenica. The sequence continues at coordinate 1,090,140 of NC_013743.1, forward strand.
TCCCGCGCGAACTCCGCCTCGAGGAGTGGGACCCCGAGAAGTGGGACTCCGACGGCACGAGCGCCTCGCAGGTGACCCTCGAGGCCGAGGACGTCGGCAAGACGATCCACTACTGCGGCCCCGTCGGGACCCACGACGCGATGACGGACGTGATCGTCCAGCGCGCCGAGTCCGTCACGGAGGACCCCGACGTCGGCGAGGGCTTCGGCCTCGCGGTCGTCGGCCACGGCACCGAGCGCAACGAAAACTCCGCGAAGGCCGTCGAGTACCACACCGAGCGCATCCGCGAGATGGACCGCTTCGACGAGGCGAAGGCGCTGTTCATGGACGAGGAGCCCGAGGTCGACGACGTCACCGATTACTTCGAGACCGAGGACATCGTCGTCGTCCCGCTGTTTATCGCCGACGGCTACCACACCCAGGAGGACATCCCCGAGGACATGGGGCTGACCGAGGACTACCGGCTGGGCTGGGACGTGCCGAGCGAAGTCGACGGCCACCGGATCTGGTACGCCGGCGCCGTCGGCACCGAGGGGCTGATGGCCGACGTCATCTTAGAGCGCGCGGCCGACGCCGGCGCCGATATCGGCGACGCGGTCGAGTCCGTCCGCGAGGCGACCTGCCTCGAGACCGGTGCCGAGCCCGAACCGAGCGCGGAGCCGGGTGACTGATCGTGACGGCGCCACCAGCCCGCGTCGAGGCGCTGCTCGAGGCGGTCGACGACGACGGCGCGGTCGCCTTCGACGACCTCCGGATCGAGCGTGCCGAGGACGGCTACGCGCTTGAGACCGCCGACGAAGAGTGGACCAGCCTCGCGGCCGACGACCTCGCGGACGCCCTCGAGCCGCTTTCCGACTACGTCACGAACTGGCGCTACTGGCAGCGATCCGTCGGCGGCGAGGGGACCGCCCGCCGGGCGTTCCTCCGGTGGTGCGAGCGCGCGCCGCTCGAGATCGAGACGGACGCGGGGACGACGGACGACGAAACGACTGATGAACCGGTCGCGACCCATCCGTCGGTCGACGACCCCCTCTCCGTCCCCGAACGCTACAACGCGCTTCGGGACGGCCTCGACCGCGAGTGGGGCCAGCTGTGTCTCACCGCGCGGCTCGTCGACGACGCCGACGACGACCCCGCCGGCGAGCGCGTCTACGACCTATGGCACGTCGACGACGCCGACAGCGACCTCGCCGATCTCGAGGTCTACGACGATCCGCGCGACGCCCGCGAGATCGCGACCTACGACGGAGACGGGCGCTACCGGCCGCTGAAGACGGCGCCGACGCTCCCCTCGGGGTGGGCCTTCACCGGTCTCTCCGGCGGGGAACTCGTCGAGACCGTCGAGTTCTTCTACCCCGCGACGGTCGCCAACTGGCATCGCGAACTGCAGGGAACGCTGGACGTCGACCACTGGACCGAGACCGCCGAGCGCCAGACCGGCATCTACGACGTCTTAGACGAGCTGCCCCGCGAGGGCGTCGAGTGGATGGCCGAGGCCTGCTGCGTCGACTCGCAGTGCCTGCGCCGGCGTGAGTGGGAGTTCGACGAGGGCGACGAGCTCGACGTCGACGGCGGCGACGGACCGTTCCCCTGCCGGGAGCCGTGTTCGCTGGTCGTCGCCGCCGCTCGCAAGTGGACCATCCTCGAGTCCGAGGACGAACACACCTACGAACTCGAGTTGACCACCAGCGAGTACAACCAGCTCGCGGAGCTGATCGACGCGGTCGCCGAGGGTCGAACCGACGAGATCCGCGAGGCCGACGTCAACGACGGCGCGAACCGCTACCGGGCGCGCTACCTGCGGGCCAAGCGGTTCGACGAAGCGGGCGACCTCGAGGCCAGACGGGTCGACGACTGACGCCGCCCGTCGGCGACTCGAATACTCGACTTCCGGCCGTCGCGTCACCAGTCACAGCTTATCGCACTAACAGGAACAGCGCCGCGGCGACGCCGGCGACGACGATGACGACGCCGGCGGTGGCGACGGGGCCGCCGATCGCGGCCGCGGTCAGCGTCCCGATCACGGCCGCGAAGAGACCGAGGGCACAGACCGCGAGCGTCCCCGGGTCGAGCCCGCTCGAAGAGAGAATCCGGTCGAGACCCGTCGGCGACTGGCCCGTGTCCTGGCGTCTGGGTTCGGCGAACGACTCGTCGACGTCGACTCCGTCCGGGACGGGATTGACGGTGACGGGAACGACGACGGACTCGGCACCGTAGCCGGTCTGCACCTCGATCGCGCCCTCGATCGGTTCGTCGATCGCCTCCGCGGAGACGCGGACGGGGACGACCGTCTCGCCGTCGCCCTCGACGTAGTAGTTCGACGTCTCGAGCGCGGCGATTCGTTCGAGGTCGCCGTCCAGCCGGCAGTGGACGTGCGCGGGAGCGCCGTGGCTCGCTAAGCGCAGGTTAACGGAGCCGCGGGTCTCGACGCTGTCGACGCTCGGTTCGAGCGAGTCGGTCGAGCCCCGGTTGACGTGGACGGTGACCTCGGTTGACACGAATATCTCTCCCCGGTTAGGCCGGCGTCTCTTCGCGCATGTCCGGCGGCAGCAGGTTCGGAATGCCGTCTTCGATCGGATAGCGCTCGCCGCACTCGGTACAGACGAGGTCGCCGCCGATTATTTCGTTGTCGTCATCGTCACGGTCGGCGTCCTCGAGTTCCAGCTCGTGTTTGTCCAGCGGACAACAGAGGATCTCCAGCAACGACTCTTGCATAGTACGAACGGTGGCCGCATCCAGCAAAAGGTTTCGGGAACGCGACGCGTGCCGGCGGTCGAGTCCCCGAGTCACAGAGTCGCCGCGTTACTCGTAGGGGTTCTCGACGACGACGGTCTCCTCGCGGCCGGGACCGACGCCGACCGCGTAGATCGGCGCGTCGAGTTCGTCGCTGATGTACTCGAGGTAGGTGCGGGCGTTCTCGGGGATGGCCTCGTACCCCTCCTCGGCGACCTCACTCCAGTCAATCTCGGACCAGCCGTCGAAGCTCCGAAGGGTCGCCTCGCAGCGACCCCATTTCTCGGTCGTCGGCGGCATCGTCAGCAGTTCCTCGCCCTCGTACTCGTAGCTGTGACCGACCTTCACCTCGTCCAGTCCGGCGAGGACGTCGATGTGGTTGATCGCCAGCCCGGTGAAACTGCTCGCGCGAGCGGCGTGGCGCAGCATCGGCATGTCGAGCCAGCCGACCCGGCGCGGGCGACCGGTGACGGTACCGTACTCGCCGCCCTCGTCGCGGATGTAGGTCGCGAGTTCTTCCTCGTCAGCGTCGGCGCCCTCGTCGGCGTCGTAGTCGGGGGTCTGTCCCTCGACGCCGCCCAGTTCCGTCGGGAGTGGGCCGGTGCCGACCCGCGAGAGGTAGGCCTTGACGATGCCGATGATCTCGCCGTCGCCGATCACACCGGGGCCGAGCCCGGTCCCCACCGTGGCGCCGCCGGCCGTCGGGTTCGAGGAGGTGACGTAGGGGTAGATGCCGTGATCGATGTCGATCGAGGTCCCCTGTGCGCCCTCGAGCATGACGGTGTCGCCGTCGTCGATGCGGTCCTGGAGGAAGGTGCCGCAGTCGACGGTCATGTTCTCCTCGGCGAGGCGCTCCCCGTACTCGCGATAGGTCTCGTAGAGGTGGTCGATGTCGAACTCGTCGCCGGTCTCCTTGTCGAAGACGTCCTCGGCGAGGGCCTTCTTCTGGGGGACGACGTACTCGAGTCGCTCGCGGAGGACGTCGGGGTCGAGCAGATCACCGACCCGGACGCCGCGCCGGCCCGCCTTGTCCTCGTAGGTGGGGCCGATGCCGCGTTTGGTCGTGCCGGCGGCGAGGTCTTCTTTCTCCTCCTCCTCGATCCCGTCGAGCGCGCGGTGGTAGGGAAGGATGACGTGTGCGCGCTCGGCCACGCGCACGTCGGGCTCGAGGCCGCGCTCTCGAAGCGTGTCGATCTCGTCGAATAACGTTTCGGGGTTGACGACGCAGCCGTTGCCGAGGACACCGATCTTGCCCCGGACGGCGCCCGACGGCACGAGCGATAGTTTGTACTCCTCACCGTCGTGAACGACGGTGTGGCCTGCGTTGTCGCCGCCCTGATACCGGGCGACGACGTCAGCGGCGTCGCCGTACACGTCGACGACCCCGCCCTTGCCTTCGTCGCCGAGTTGCGACCCGACGATAGTGACGGTCATAACAGCGGCGGGTTCTTGCCGGGCCGATAAACAGATTACGGTATGGACGGGCCTCGCGACGGGCTTATACACGGTCGTGAGTAGGGCCGCGAGACGACCCGGTTTCGAACGGTACGCTCTTATCGGTGGCCACGAGACCACACCAGGTAGCCGGTCACGTCCGGTCGACGGGCTCGAATTCGATTTCGAATCCGGACGCGTCGCGAACAGTCATTAACGATTTCGGGGTTTCGAGCGCGGATTACCCACCGCAACCCGAAGCGTTAACTACTGACAGGAACGATCGTTCAGTTGAGAGTGGCCTGACAGTCGCCGAGAGTAACTTTTAAAAGGTCCAAAGACAAGTTAACAAATGCCATGATAGACCGACTTGAGAAGGAAGTTGATATGCTGGAACGACATCTTCAGGTCCTGAAGATGGTCATCGAGAACGAACCGATCGGAATCGTGAAGATGTCCAACGAGACGGGCTACCCCCACCACAAGGTCCGCTACTCCCTGCGCGTCCTCGAAGAGGAGAACCTCATCGAGCCCTCCAGTCAGGGTGCGATCAAGACCGAGCGTACCGCGGAGTTCGTCGACGAGCTCGATGACAAGCTCGACGACATCATGGACAAGCTCGACGGCATGAAGATCGAAGACGTCGCCGAAATCGAAGGCTAGTCTCTCTCCCCCACGCTCTCGATACGCGCCGCCCGAACGGTTCGAGTCGCTTCGAGGCTCGGGGAATCGGTCTGCCGCGCGAGCCGCCCGTTCGAACACCACGGGACGCCGACCGGGACGGACCGCCCGGACCGGCCGACCACCTCCGGTTTTCGCAGCGCCTCGTATCATTAGCAGCTGCGACGCTATTCGGCAGTAATACTCGAACGTAGAGCCCGGGCATCTTCGTCAATACGCGCCGACAACGAGCGGAAAACGGCGTTCTGAAACGGTGAGCGCTCCCGGCGGCCCGCCTACAACTCGGGGACGTTCATGTGGAACCCTTCGGAGCGGGACTCGACCAGACAGAGGTGATAGCCCGTCTTCCGGGAGAGGTTGACGTAGCTCATCTTCGAGCCGCGGCTCAGCAGTCCTCCGCTGGTCGCCTGCTCAGCCACCTCGAGCGCGCCGGGTTCGAAGTAACTCGAGGTGACGACGACCGCCGCCGCCAGATCCGGATAGTTGGCCTTGACCGCCGAGGCGGCCTCCTCCATCTCCTCGAGCATGCCCTGGGTCGCGGGCTCGCGCGAGTCGTTCAGGTTCGCGACCAGCAGCGGATTCCCCATCTTGTCGAAGGCGACGACGTCGAAGCGGACCTGCTCGGGCACGTCCTCGGTCTCGTCGTCTTGCAGCGAGATCGTCGCGTCCAGTTCGGCGCGGTCGATCTGCGGGATCGCGTCGTAGAGATCCCCCAGTCCGTCGGCGTTGCCGGTGTCGCGGACCTCGAACAGAACCGTGCTGGTGAGCCAGTCGACGAACCGGTGTTCCATCGTTCCGGCGAGGAACTCCTCGTAAGGCTGACCGTCGACGGCCACGTCGGCCGCGTCGAACCCGGTGTGGTGCTCGAGTCGCAGATTCGCCGCCACGTCCGAACGGTCGCTCTCGCCGCCGTGGGCCGACTCGAGGGTCGGCTGGCTCTTCGAGGCGTAGCGCACGAAGAGGTTCGTGTCGGCCAGCGCCCGGTCGGCCGAGAGCTGCGTGCTCGCCGCCGGCGTCGCCTCTGTGCCGGCGTCGGCCTCGCGAGCCCGCTCCAGTTCGGTCTCGAGTTCCTCGATCCGGGACCGGAGGCGGTCGATCGTCGAGGAGAGCTCCTCGTTTTCCGACTGCAACCGGTCGCGTTCGGCCTCGAGTTCCTCGGCCGCGGCGACGAGTTCGTCGCGTTGCTCCTCGAGCGTCTCGACGCGCTCCTCGAGTTCGGCCACGCGGTCGGCCTCGGCGCCGCTGGCCTCAGCGGCCGCCGAGCCGGTGTCGGCACCGGACCCGCCGCTGGGGGCGTCGGCCCGCTCCGCTTCCTGCGACCGGCGCTGCCGGGCGGCGTTGGTCTCCTGTGGCTGCCGACTCGACTGCTGTCGCGTCGACTCCCCGGCCGTCTGTCGGCGCTGTGCGTTCCGCCCCGTCTCGGCCTCGCGGTGCGTGCGGCTCCGCTGGCTCGCCTCGGAGCGATCGGCCGCCCGACTCGAGTCGTCGACCTGGCTGTTGTCCGGATCGATCGACGGAATACTGCGCGTCTCGCGCCACTGCGCCTCCTGATCGAACCGTTCGTCGGTCGCCTCGGAGTCCTCGGCGTCCGACTCCGGAGCCGCCGTCGCCGCGGCTCCCGTTGGCTCCGGTTCCGACGTTGGGGCCGCCGTCGCGTCCGGTTCGGACGTTGCGGCAGTCGTCGGCTCTGACTCCGGAACGGCGCCCGCTGTCACGCCGGCGTCGGCCCCTCCAGCGTCCTCGTCCGACGGCGAGTCCGCGACATCGTCTTCGGTCCAGGAGATGTCGTTCTGCTCGAGTTGCTCTGCGGCGGCTTCGACCTCGGCGAGGTCCGGCCCGGAGCCGGCGGTAGAGCCCCCTTCGGAGTCGGTCTCGGAATCAGCGTCGGCGTCGGACGCCGACCGGGTGCGATCGTCCGCCGACGGCCGGTCGCGGTCGTCGACCGGCTCGGCCGCGTCGATCGGTTCGTCCGCGACGCTTCCGTCCGCGGGCTCCGCGGCCGATCGATCGTCGACGGCACCGACCGGCTCGGCCGCGTCGGCCGACTCCGCGTCGGTGATCCCGCTCGAGGCCGGTTCCGAGTCGAGCGGACCCGCGTCGGTCGCGGTGATCCCCGACAGATCGTCGTCGGGCGCGTCCGCCGCGGCGTCGTCGGCCGTCGCGTCGCCGATCGTGACGTTCTCGAGGGACGCGCTCGCGGCGCCGTCGGCCTCGGCGGAGTCGGGATCCGGCTCCGAGCTGGAGATATCGATCGAATCGAGGGCCGACTCGGTCGGATCGGCGCTCGGTTCGGCCCGCGCGTCGGTGCCGGCGCTCGATCCCGTCGCTGGACTCGAGTCGCCGGCGCTTTTGTCAGTCGCGTCGGTCGCCCCGCCGGCGTCGCTCGCGCTCGAGTCCGGTCCCGTTCCCGGAACGTCGGTGACCTCGATCTCGACGTCGCGGACCTCGTAGATCCCGACCTCGTCGGCGGCCCGCTCGAACGCCTCGTCGCCGGTGAGGAGGCGGTCGGCGTTTCCGATGTAGGCGGCGGCCATCCGGCGACCGCCGTAGTAGACGGCGTAGTAGTCGCCGCTGAGAACGTTCTCGCTCAGTTCGACGTAGCCGGTAAACGAGCCGCTCTGGAGGGTCCCGTCGACCTCCCGGAGCGGCGTCTCGTTAGTGTAGTACTTTGCTCGCGTCTCGCCGCCGTGCTCTTCCATCGTACAGAGCAGCGGGAGCGCGGGATCAGGTGCCTCGTAGCGGGTGCCCGACGCGGCCTCGAAGTCCTCAATGGCGCCGTCGACGACGCCGACGACGCGGCCGTTCAACATGAACAGCCACGTGCCGGCGGCGGAGACGGCTCCGGAGAAGTCGGCGTCAGCGAGATCGGAGAGACCGTCGTAACCGCCGCTGAACGGGCGGGAATCCCATTGCTCGACGCGCTCTTGCGTGCGCGGTTCCATACCACAACAAGCGGGAACCGCACCAAATACGTTTCGCCTAGATACAGTCTGCTTTTAGATACTGTCGCCGTTACTTCGAAGAAGTCGCTGCCGATCGCGGCGGGCCTCCGTCAGATCTTCGACTCGGCGTCCTCGGCGAGCTCCTTCATCCGCTTGCCGATCCGGCCGGCGCTCGAGAACTCGTCCTCGCTCATCCCCTTCGCCAGAGCGTTGCCGAGCACGAAGACGGCGTGTTTGTGCTCGCTCTTCGATTTGTGGACGTGCGAGGGATCGACGTCCAGCTGGCGGTACGGCTCGAACAGCTCCTCATCGACGTCCTCCCGCTGGGCGAAGTACTCCATGATGACGACGAGTTCTTCGTGTAGCTCGAGGAGTTCGTCTTTATGCATGGTCGCGTATAGGAAGGGTTCGGGCTTAAGCGTTGTGTGCGAGACAGGTACAATACCGGAACGGAACGCTCAGTACACCGATTTCACCCGGTTGCGCGACTCGCGTGCATACCGCTTCGCGGCCAGCGCGAACACCCAACTCCCGAAGGCGACGGCCGCGACGAATTCGGGGACGGCGAACCACGCCGACGGCTCCCCGGCGCCGGCGCGGCTCGCGAGCCACCCGAGCCAACAGAGCGGGTGGACGATACCGAGCCAGACGGAGACGAGACCGAGTCGGGCGTCGCCCGCGAGCACGAGTCCGCTTCCGTACACCCACTGCGCGAACGGCGCGAGCCCGAAGAACAGCAGGGCGACCGGCGTGTGGAATTCGGTGTCGAGGTAGAACGCGTCGTGGCCGAGGAAGAAGACGCCGATGCCGACCAGGGCGGTCGTCGCCGCCCACAGCAGGCCCACCCCAAGGCGCTCGAGGCCGTTCCGGGCCGCCAGCCAGAGCCGCCAGCCGAAGGGGACGCCGAGCAGGCCGCCGAGAATCAGCCCGCCGTTGAACAGCGGGAAGGTCCGGGTCCCGCGACGTCCCATGTCCGAGAGCGCTCGAGCGCGCCAGGAGAACGTCTCCGGCGCGGCCAGCAGCGTCGCGAGCGCGATCGCGCTGAGGGCGACGACGGGGGCGGCGAGCCCGCACGCCGTTGCGACGCGTCGTCGAGATGGCGCGTCCATGTGTTCGAAATTACGCGAGGCCGACATCAAACTGTCCATCGCCGGAGAAAGAGACGGAAGCAACGGATTCGACGGCGACGGCGGAACTCAGTCCGCGGGGAACCAGGCGAGGTCGTGGTCGGCGGTGACGCGGACGGCGACGCGCTCGTCCACGTCGATCCGGTCGGCGTGGTTGTGCAGACACTCGATCGTCTCGCCCGACTCGAGTTCGACGCGGTAGAGCACGGTCGATCCGAGGTATCGCCGGTAGACGACGCGACCGTCGGCCGCCCCGTCGTCGGCCGGGACGGCCGTCACGTCGTCCGGACGGACGAGCAGATCGACGGTCGTACCGTCGTGTCGGCCAGTCAGGTCGTCGACGTCGTCGCGGCGGATGCGACCGACGGCGGTGTCGACGCCGTCGCCGCGGACCTCGCCCGCGAGGAAGCTGGCGTGGCCGAGGAAGCCGGCGACGAAGCGGGAGTCGGGCCGCTGAAACACCGTCTGGGGGCGATCGATCTGTTCGATATCGCCGTCGCACATCACGGCGACGCGGTCGGAGACCGACAGCGCCTCCTCTTGGTCGTGGGTCACGGAGACCGCGGTGACGCCGGTCTCCGTGATGATCCGGCGGACCTCCTCGCGCATCTCGACGCGGAGGTCGACGTCCAGATTCGAGAACGGCTCGTCGAGCAACAGCAGCTCCGGTTCGGGCGCCAGCGCGCGGGCCAGGGCGATCCGCTGTTGCTGGCCGCCGGAGAGTTCGTCCGGATAGGCGCCGGCCTGGGCCTCGAGGCCGACGAGTTCGAGCAGTTCGTCGACGCGCTCGTCGCGTTCTCGCTCCTCCCGGTCCCGGAGGCCGAAGGCGACGTTCTCGCGGGCGGTCAGATGTGGGAACAGCGCGAACTCCTGGAAGACGACGCCGACGTCGCGTTCTTCCGGGGGAACGAACCGATCGGCCCCCGCGACGCGCTCGCGCTGGAGGTCGATCCGGCCGGCGTCGGGTTTCTCGAGGCCGGCGATGAGACGGAGTGTCGTCGTCTTGCCACAGCCCGACGGTCCGAGGAGCGTCAGGATTTCGCCCTCGCGGACCGACAGCGAGAGCTCCGAGATGACCGTCTCGGCGCCGTGGCGCTTGGTGACACCCTCGAGCTCGAGCATCGCGTCGCCAGTCGCGGGAGCCGGTCGTCGGTCGCCGGTCGCCGTCGTGTAGAGTCGTCCGTTCGCCATTGATCGATCCTCTGGCATCTGCCGGTGTCTATTCGATTGCGGCGTCGATAACACGCATATAGCTGCCGGTCAGTTCCGAGCGACTGGGAGTTCCGACGGCCAGAATTAGAGTTCGACGCCGCTGGGAATCAGGCTGTGTTGGCGAAGCAGATTGCCTTCGTCGTCGTAGACGAGAAAGGTCCGTTTGTCGTAGGTGACGAAGCTGTCACCGTCCAGCGTGATTTCGACCTCGTAGCGGCCGTCGTCCTCGGTCGCGTCCTCCCCGTAGCCCCGGGCTGCCTTGATGAACTGGAGGACATCGTCGGCGTCCTCGTTGAGTTCGAGAATGAACTCGCCGGTGACCCGGTTGGTCACGCTGACGACGCCCGCGGTGTCGGCATCTAGCGGTTCCTGCAGTCGGAGTGAAACGTCGGTCTCCGACGCCTCGAGAACGTCGCCGTCGGGGCCGGTAAGGCGCTCGCGAAGCATCGTTTCCGGGCCGGTAAAGTCGATCGATACCGAGGGTTTGCTCGGCTCGCCGTCGGTTTCGACCCAGTCGATATTGCTGACATCTAATGTGAAATGCTCGCGCCTCATTCCGTACCCGTGACTTCGCACTCACACCGTATCAACTTGACGTCCTTCCCATGACTTTCGCCGTGGGCGTTCCCTCGTATTCCCCGTACCGCACGACCGATCGGTGAGCCCTCCAATCGAGTTCCCGATGTCGCCGAGGAACGTGTCGCCGACGACTCGTTCGAGGCCCGATCGAACGGCCATCTCACTTATGCCCCTCGCCGCGCGACATGCCACGAGAACGACCCCGCTCGCGAGTCGCGTCGACCCGCGGTCTCCGCCCGCGCACTCGCGAGCCGACTCCATCATGCCCGACCAGCGCGATACCGACCCGGTCGATTCGATCGCAGCCGACGGGAGCAACGGCGACAGTGTCGGCGGCCGCCTCGAGTCGACGTTCGCCGGCGCCCGCCGAACGCTCCGCCGACTCCGCGAGACGCTTCGGGGCTCGGAGGTTCGGGTGACGAACTACGATCCGGCGGCACACGGCCCGCTGGTGACGTTCGACGGAATCGACGGCCTCGAGGAAGTCGACTGCTACTGGGTCGACGCGCCGTTTTCGTTCGTCACGATCGGCCGCGACCGATCCGCGAACGAGCACCGCTATCACGCCGTCGAGCCGACGCTGCGGGACGACGAGGCGAACCTGCTCGAGACGCTGTTCGAGGACGTCCGCGATCCCCTGCTCTACCGCGAGGACGAGCGAAGCGATGCCCCGGAGCCGCGAGCCGCGAGTCGCGAGGACGAGGTCGAGGCGCTCCTGCGGGAGACGATCCGCGAGTACCTCGAGCGCTACGGCGCCGAGATCGACGCGGCCACGTTCTATCGGCTCTTCTACTACGTCCACCGGAATTTCCGGGGCTACGGGCGCCTCGAGCCGATCATGCACGACCCGCACGTCGAGGACATCTCGTGTGACGGCTACGACCTCCCGATCTTCGTCTACCACGACGAGTACGCCGACATCGAGACGAACGTCGCCTTCGGCGCGGACGAACTCGACGGCTTCGTCGTGCGCCTCGCCCAGCACTCGGGGCGGCACATCTCCATCGGCGATCCGATGGTCGAGACGACGCTACCCGACGGCTCGCGCGCGGAACTGGCGCTGGGCAGAGAGGTAACCCCGCGCGGTTCGGCCTTTACCGTCCGAAAGTACGCCGACGAGCCGTTCACGCCGATCGATCTGCTCGAGTACGGCACCTTCAGCGTCGAGCAGTTGGCCTACCTCTGGCTGGCGATCGAGCACAACAAGAGCCTCATCTTCGCCGGCGGGACGGCCTCGGGGAAGACGACGAGCATGAACGCCGTCTCGATGTTCATTCCGCCGCGCGCGAAGGTGTTGACCATCGAGGACACCCGCGAACTCCAGCTCTCTCACGACAACTGGCTCTCCTCGGTCACCCGCGAGCGCATCCACGAGGGAAAAGACGTCACGATGTACGACCTCCTGCGCTCGGCGCTGCGCCACCGTCCGGAGTACATCGTCGTCGGCGAGGTCCGCGGCGAGGAGGCGATGACCCTCTTTCAGGCGATGAACACCGGCCACACGACCTACTCGACGATGCACGCCGATTCGGTCCAGACGGCGATCAATCGTTTGGAGAACGAGCCGATCGACGTTCCCCGCCCGATGGTCGGCAGCCTCGACATCCTCTCGGTGCAGACGCTGACCCGCCTCGACGACGGCCGCGTCCGCCGGAACAAGGTGTTGGCTGAGATCGACGGTATCGACCAGCGGACGGGCGAACTCGACTACTCGACGGCCTACACCTGGGAGGGCGACACCGACACGTTCCGGTCGTCGGGCAGCGCCGTCCTCGAGGAGATCCGGGACGAGCGCGGCTGGGGCCAGCGCGAGTTGCTCGCCGAACGCGAGCGCCGCGAGCGCTTCCTCGAGTACCTGCAGGTGAACGGGATCACCGACTACCGGCGCTTTACCGCACTGGTCAACGAGTACTACGCCGATCGGGAGGGCGTCCTCGAGCGGATCGGTGCGGCGGACGTCGATGCCGGAACCGAGACCGACTCCGACCGGCCGTCCGGAACCGATACCGACCGACCGGTCGAGACCGACGGGATCTGATCACCGTGACTCCGTCGAACTTCCTGCCGCTCGCGGTCGCCGCGCTCTGTTGTGCGCCGGTCCTGGCTGCCAGATACCACACCGGTATCGACCGTCGCCTTCCTCTACGCCCTCTCGCGCAGCGGCATGGCCTTCCCGAAGGTAATCCGGGTCGTCGCCGCCCACGAGGCGACCTACGGCGAGGCCGCCGAGGAGTTCGACGTCGCGGTCCGAAACATGGACACCTTCGGCGTCGACGTAGTCACCGCACTCCAGACGATGGGGCGGCGCTCGCCGAGCCCCCAGTTCCGCGAGTTCAGCGAAAACCTGGTTAGCGTCCTCCAGAGCGGCCACAGCCTCTTGGATTTCCTCGAGCGCCAGTATCGCGATTACCAGGAGGAAGCCGAGTCCCACCAGGAGCGGACCCTCGGACTGCTCTCGACGCTCGCCGAAGCCTACGTGACGGTGCTGGTCGCGGGTCCGCTCTTTCTCATCACGATCCTCGTCGTCATCGGGATCGCCGTCGGCGACACGCTCGAGCCGCTGCGGGCGCTGATCTACCTCATCCTGCCCATTGGCAACCTCGCGTTCGTGATCTATCTGGGCGTCGTCACCGACAAGCTGACGCCCGGCTCGGCGGCAACGGACTCGAGCGAAGCTCCGTCGCTGGATCTCCCGGGCGACATTGCGCGTGAGGCCCGACCCGACGGCGGAGCCGCCGGTAGCGGCGCCGTCGGTGCCGACAGTCACCCGAACGTCAAACGCCTCCGGTACTACCGGCGGCTCCGCGGTCTGCGAGAACGGTTCGGAAACCCCGTCAGGACGCTGCTCGAGCGCCCGACGCTCTCGCTCGCGATCACCGTTCCGATCGCCCTCGCGGGCGTGCTGTGGCAGTTCCCGGCGGCGCTCGAGGGAGGGTTCGACGTCGCGGCGATCGACGACGCGATCGCGGTGGGGCTGCTGGTCGTCCTGACCGGTTTCGCGATCCCGTACGAGGGGCACCGTCGCCGGATCGACGCCGTTGAGGCGGCCGTCCCGGACCTGCTCGACCGACTCGCGAGCGTCAACGAGGCCGGCATGTCGCTGGTCTCGGCGGTCGACTACGTCCGCGGCTCTGAGCTGGGGCCGCTCGGCGCCGAACTCGATCGCGTCTGGGCGGACGTCCAGTGGGGCGCCGACCTCCAGACCGCGTTCGCCCGACTCGAGCGGCGGGTGCGAACCCGGACGACCGCCCGCGTCGTGACCCTGCTCACCGAGGCGATGAACGCGAGCGGGAACCTCGCGACCGTGCTCCGGATCGCCGCCCGGCAGGCCGCGGCCGACCGGCGCCTCGAGCGCGAGCGAAAGCAGGCGATGGTCGAGTACACCATCGTCGTCTACGTCTCGTATCTGGTCTTCCTGTTTATCATCGCGGTGCTCGCGGCGTCTCTACTGCCAAACCTGCCCGCAGAAGGGGCCGATACCGCGACCGCCACCGGTAGCTCCGCCGTCGGCGGACTCGGCGGCTTCTCGGCGTCCGACCGGGCGACCTACGACACGCTGTTCTACCACGCGACGCTCGTTCAGGGCCTGCTGTCGGGGCTGATCGCCGGCCAGTTGAGTACGGGCGATGTCAGGAGCGGGGCGAAACACGCCGCCGTCATGGTCGGGCTGTCGGTCCTCCTCTTCGCCGTCATCGTCTGAAACTCTGACGAGACGGACGTCTCGCTGCCCTCGCAGAAGCGTTGCTCCCGCTCAACGGCAGCCGCTTCGGGCCGTCCGCGGTGGCCAGACCAGCCAGCCGGCACGGGTGGGACTGAAAGGGGCGATCCGCTGGCGCCGGCACCAGTGGATCGGGGCTTTCGGTGGGACTGGAAGGGGCTGACACGCTCGATCCTGAAAGGTCGAGCGTGTCAGGGGCTTTCGCGTTGCGAACGGTTTTTGCGCGTTCCCCGACGAACACCGACGATGGCCGAGGAGCAGGAGTCCGACCTCGAGGACGACGCCGACGCACAGCGACGGGCCGCCGTCCGCGACACCTACGACCGCATCGCCGACCACTTCGCGTCCACGCGAGAGTACGCCTGGCCCGAAGTCGAGGCGTTCGTCGGGGCGATGGCCGGCGATCTCGAGACCGACGGGAGCGATTCCCCCGTCGGACTGGACCTCGGCTGTGGCAATTGTCGGCACGCCGAACTGCTGGCCGCCCACTGCGGGACCGTCGTCGGCCTCGACGCCAGCCGGGGGCTCCTCGAGACCGGGCGCGAACGTGCGCTCGAGCGCGGATTCGAGGTCGCGCTCTGTCAGGGCGACGCCGGACGGTTGCCGTTAGCGGGCGATAGCATCGACGTCGCCGTCTACGTCGCGACGCTCCATCACCTGCCGACCCGGCGCGCCCGACGCGACAGCCTCGACGAACTCGCGCGAGTCCTCGCGCCGGGGGGCCGCGCCCTCGTCAGCGCGTGGTCGACCGCCCACGACCGCTTCGACGCCGACGAGGGGTTCGACACCACCGTCGAGTGGACCCTCCCCGGCGGCGAAACCGTCGATCGCTTCTACCACATCTACGCGCCCGACGAGTTCGAGGCCGCCCTCGAGGCCAGCGCGCTCGAGGTAGTCGAGTGGGAACTCTCGAGCGGCAACTGTTACGCGACGGTGACCGCGGCCGGCAGCGACCCGCGGTAACCCGAACACGATCGGCCGAGAACGGCCGGTTCAGCCGTCTACCGACCGTTTATGACCGGCGAATAAACGCTCTCCGGCGACGTTTCGGCGAGACAACTAGTAGTTATCATCGCTCGAGACCGGTCGGAGACACCAGTTCGCGAAATCGGTTATAACTGGCTTTTGTCCCCATATGAGTCAAATTTCCGTCTGTCTATCGATCATTTTCCATTCGGAAAATAGAATGAAACTATAATACGGCTCCTAACTCCGTGAATGGGCGACGGGTTTTATGCCATCCTCGTCACCAGCGCCGAATGCGCTATGACGCGACTCACGCGACGCTCGACGCTGCAGCTCGCAGGCGCATCGCTTGTCGCAGCTACCGTCCCCGCAGCCGCGTCCGCATCCGAAGACGGCTGGACGACCGTCGAGACCCCCATCGACAGCACGCTCCATGACGTCGCGTACACGGCGACGAACGCCCACGCGGTCGCCGAGGGTGGCACCGTCCTCGAGCGAACCGACGCCGGCTGGGAGGTCGTCCTGCAGGGCGGCCCGACCGGCAACGGGAACGACCTCTATGGGGTCGATACCACCGACGACGGCGAACGGCTCTGGATCGTCGGCGCCAGCGGCGCGATCGGCGAGTACGACGTGACGACGGGCAACCTCGTCGACCGCTCCGCGCCGAACGACTACACGGCCAACTTCAACGACATCGCCGTCACCGGGCCGGCGGGCGACGCGGACGTCTACGTCGCCGACGACTCCGGCGCGATCCACTACAGCTTCCAGAACGGCGAGGAAGGTACCTGGGAGTACGTGGTCCCCGGCAGCGGCTCCAGCCTCAAGGCCATCGAGTTCTTCGACGACCGCGCGGGCCACGCCATCGACACCAACGGCCGCGTCTACGCCACCGACGACGGCGTCACGTGGAATCCGATCGGCATCGAGGACGCCGACGTCACGTTCTACGGTCTCGACAGCGACGCCGCCGACGACGTCACCGTCAGCGGCGGTAACGCCTCGATCTTCGAGTACGACGGTTCGCAATGGGTTCCCGAGAGCCTCGGCGACGCCGACCTCTTCGACATCGAGACCGACGGTGACGAGGGGTACACCGTCGGGAGCGGCGGCGTCATCTTCGAACTCGACGGCGGCGAGTGGAGCCTGAATCAGACGCCCGTCGGCGAGAACCTGCAGGCCGTGGCCGACGGCCCCGTCGCCATCGCCGTCGGCTCCGGCGGCACCGTCCTCGAGCGCTCGAATAGCCACTGAACGCCACTGCAGACCTGATCGCATGACGGCATCACGATCAATATGGAATTCGTTTCAGTGGCACCTGTAGTCTCGGCCGATCGACCCACTCTCCGCTGCTCCCCTGGTTTCGTTTTCGCTGTCGGTCCTCCTCCCGGTCCCTCGCCGTTCCGTTGGGCGCGTACTCGAGTGTAGACCCTCGTCTCCTCGAGTCGACCCACGAGTCGATTCGATTCGTCCGCTCGTCCACTGCGTGGGACGACGCTCACGCACTCATTTCGTAGTACACGGTAGCGACTCTCGAGATTATATCACTCTAGAATTAATTCATGAACATTGTTAATAAGATTTGTTGGCTTTCATGAATTCGGAATTCAGGGTTATTAGGGCCTCTAGGCAGCTATCTGCCGTAGACTATAAGTAATGCGAACGGAATTCTCAGACGAATCACGACGATCATATGAATTTGCCAGAACGAATATTTTCAGTCGGGGGAGCCGGAAAACAGATCGCGTTGGAGTTGCTCGAGTCGGAGTGGGTGCTTCGCGAGATTCTGCAGCCGCGACCGAATCCGCAGTCCGTGCGCGTAACGATCCTCGATACGGCCGAAGAAGAGGAGAACTCGGATCGGGAGCGAATCGCCGAGATCCGCGAACGGGTCGCGACGCTGAAATCGGAGCTTCGGGAGACCGGAACCGGTCGCCCCGGCGACGTCTCGATCGAGTACAAGATGATCACGCGGAACATCCAGCTCAACGACCAGAACGATCTGATCGGTGAGACGGCGGTTCCGCGGATCGCGGCCGGGAACGGGATGGACGAAGACGACTGGTGGGTCGAGGAACAGCACATCAACGAGAACCTCGACTTTGCGACCGGCGTCGTCCGGAAGCGAGGGCTCGGGAAGGCCATGTACTACAAGGCCTACGCGGAGGACGACGAACTGTCGACCTACATCGACCTCCCGGACAAGGGGAAGGTCGCCGTGCTCGCCGGACTCGGCGGCGGAACCGGGTCGGGAATCGTCATCGATCTGGCGCGCCACCTCCAGAAGAAACAGCGCACCGCGGAGATCACGCTGTTCGGTATCCTCCCGAACCACACCGAGGGGATCCGAGAGAACGCCAACGCCTTCGCCGCCCTCTCGGAGCTCGAGTACCTCAACCTGATCGACGAACCCGCGTTCAAGGATCGCGTCCTCCTGCCGATCGATCCGACCGGATTCGACGGTAAGGGCGGGAACAAGATCCAGAACGGGCAGCTGTTACAGGAGTTCGACGAAGCGATCGTCTACCTGATCGCCGCCTACTACAACACCGTCGGCACCGAGGATCCGTTCGCGGACTCGCCGACGTACGCGCCGTTCACGATCGGGATCCCCCAGATCCTCCGGTACAACGTCGAAGCGATCAACGAGGGACGGACTGCCCTTCGCGAGATCCTCTCGGCCAAGGAGGAAGCCGTGCAGGCCGAGCGCGACATCTACACGCAGATCGAACGGTTCCTCGACAACCACTACGACGGACCCAGCGGCGAGGGCCTCCGGGACCTCGACCGCGCGGATCTGAACGAGCGGTTCGACGAGCTCCGTTCGCTGCTCGACTTCGAACTGTTCAACGAACTCGAGTACGAGTCGGTCTCGATCTTCTCGGAGATCATCTCGGACGCCGAAAAGGAGAGCGAGGACATCTCCGAGCGGATCGACATCATTTCGGGGTCGCTCCGCGCCGTCGACACCGCCGGCCAGCAGGCCGGGCGGTTCGTCGACAACATCGACGAGAACCTCGCCGAAGCGCTCGAAGCGGACCTGAAGGCGATCGTCCAGCGCCACCGACTGCTCGTCCAGAAGCAGTCGATCGACGACAGCCGCGTCAGGGACGCGGTCGAGTACCTCATCAACAACGACGACGGCAGCGGCAACCCCGGCGTGAAACTCAACCGCCTCGAGACGCAGCTCTCCGATATCTCCGACCAGCGAGCCCGACTCGAGGACGAACTCGAGGAGACCGTCGAGGAACTCGAGCGACTCGAGGAGGAGCAGGCCGAGGAGATCGATCGGAAGGTCCGCGACTGGGAACGCGACGTGACCCAGACGCTCGAGCAGTACCAGGCGGTCGACGTCGAGGCCATCCGCGGCGAACTCTCGGCGCTGACGCGCGAACTCGAGCAGTTCGCGTCGGAGGTCGTCAACGCCCGGAACGACACCGACGTCGATCAGGTTCCGACCCAGGAGATCACTCAGCAACTCGACGACATCGAGACCGAACTCGACCGCGTCGGGATCGACTTCCACGAACAGCGCAGCGACATCGAAACGTCGATAGCGGCCCTCAAGGAGACGCGGAAGGCGGCCCTAACGATGAACACCGAGGCGGGGACCATCGAAAAGCTCACGCCGTGGTCCGGAAAGACCGAGCAGGCGAAGGAGGAGGCTCACCGTAACTTCCGCGTCCAGAAGAACAAGCTCGACGAGCGAGGCGTGTTCAGCGTCGGTCCGCCGGGTTCCGCGTTCAGCGCGGAGGTCGAGTACGACGACGGCGCGATCCTCGACGAGCTGCAGGCGCGAACGCGCGAACTCGAGGACAACATCGTCGACGAACTCGCCCACCGGCTCGAGTCGTTCGGCGCGGACCGCCGCCGCGAACTCGAATCGGAGCTCGACCACGGTGCCGACTTCGGCCGCCTTCGGGAGATCGCACGCGAGGCGTTCAAAGCCGAAATCGGCGGCACCGACGACGTCCGGGAGCGCAAGGCGGAACTCGAAGACGAGCTCGAGGAACTCGAGCGAGAGTACGAGACCTACGAGGCGACGGTCGACCTCTTCGAGGAACTCAACCAGCGCCGCGAGGCGTACGCGAATCGCATCGCCGAGTTCAACCGGAAGCGCAACGAGTACGACGCGGAAACGTCGACCCGCTCGGTCGCGACCGAGCGCGACGAGTCGGTGTACGTCAAGAACATCAAGCCCAACGACGTCTTCCGGGCGACCGGCGACGAGGGGATCGGCGACAGCGACCTGTTCAACAGCCGCGAGGAGAACCAGCGGGTCCACAGCACCCTCGATGATCTCGTCGAGAACGTCTTCAACGAGCAGTACTCCGGGATCAAGAAGCGGAGCTTCAGCAAGGGCCGACAGCGGTACAACGATATCAAGGTCCGCGTCGGCGTGTTGAGTCAGGCCGTCCATCAGATCGATCCGGACGCCCTCGACTTCGAGAACCAGTTCAACAGCGCGTTCGATCTCGGTGCGAGCGGAAACCGCGTCGAGAATCCGTACACGACCTGGCAGCACGATATCGGCGACAGCTGGGACATCGGCGTGAGCGCGTTCATCGACGGCATCTTCCTCGACAACCTGCGGAAGATGGTTCAGGCAGACGGCTACCGCTCCGGCTACGAGAAGCGCTGGTCCGAACTGGGCGACGACATCCTCGTTCACCACAATCACGGGCTTGACGAGGGGTACTACGTCCGACGGAACGAGATACTCAACATGGAGAGCGACGACGACGTCGGCTTCTACCTTCAGGACGAACCCGAGATCGTTCAGGGGCTGTTGGACGAGTACGTCGACGTCGTTTCCGTGACCGGTGACGAGGACGGGGGCGACGACGGCACCGATACCGACACCGACGACCCCGTCGACGAACGGGCAACGGCGGACGATCGGACCTACGAGTTCAGCGGTGGGGTGCAATGATCACTACCGCGGTCACCGCGCTCAATCGACACCGGGAGAAGGTCTCGCTGGTCGGCTACTTCGTCGTCATGCTCGGGTTGACGCTCCCGCTGGTGACGATGCTGGGGTCGGCCTACGAGGAGGGGAAGCTCACGCGGTCGCTGATCGACCTCCACCTCCTCGTCGACGCGATCGATCTCGAGGGGGTGAGCGTCTTCCTTCTGGGGATCTTTATCGGGTTACTGATCCTGTTGACGATCGATCCGAAGAAGCGCTGGCAGGGGTATCTCCTCTGGATCGGACTGGTC
Source organism: Haloterrigena turkmenica DSM 5511 (assembly GCF_000025325.1). NCBI lineage: Archaea > Methanobacteriati > Methanobacteriota > Halobacteria > Halobacteriales > Natrialbaceae > Haloterrigena > Haloterrigena turkmenica. The sequence continues at coordinate 1,110,755 of NC_013743.1, forward strand.
ATTTCGTTGCTCGGCCTCTGGACGATCGGACTGTTCATTCCGAACATCGACTTCACGTCGACGACGAACCTCAGTTGGCTCGCGGTCGGGACCCTGATCGGACTCGTTCTCGGCGGCGGACGGAAGCTGCTTCGGACCCAGACCGCACAGACCCTCGAGTTCCGCAGCGCTGCGAGGGGGATCTATCTGATAGTCGCCCTGCTCATCGTCAGTGCGTTGATCGAAACGCACCTCGTCTATCCGACGATCTTCGAGATCACGGCCGACGGCGTCTCGATCGTCTCTTCCGAGAGTTCTGACGTCTCGATCGAGACCGACGGTCTCGCCCGGAACGCGGTGCTGAGCGGGATCTTTATCGTCACAGTCAGACGGTTCATCCAGTACGACTCCGAGGAGGACTTCTTCGTTCTCGGACCGCGCGGTTCCGGGAAGAGCCTCTTCCTTATCGGCGCGTACCTCGAGGCCTTGAACCGCGGCCGGAACGACGAAGCGACCAAGCAGACGCCGCTGCAGCCGAGCCAGGAACTTATGAAGATGGTCGAAAACCTCGACCAACGGTCCGAGGGCTGGCTCATCGAGGCGACCGGTCGCGGCGAGATCAAGGACCTCGCGTTCCAGTACGTTCACGGTTCGACGTTCCCGAAGAACGTGAAGGTCTCGAGCATCGACTACGCGGGCGAGTACCTGAGCCGACTCCCCGACGCGTTGTCCGGCGCCGTCACCGAGGACGACGCCGATAACACGTTGTTACGGCTCTCGGACGGCGTCGAAGACGCGGACACGTTGATCCTGCTGGTCGACCTCGAGCGGTACGCCAACGGCGAATCGCTCGACATCTCGGAGTACTTTAGCATCCTCCAGGCGGCCGACGACAAAGGGGTCTTCATCGTGGCGACGAAGGCCGACGTCTTCGTCGAGGACTTCCAGAAGGAACAGGGGATCGAACCCCACCTCGCGTTCGACGAGTTCAAGGACTTCGTCACCCAGCGGCTCCGCCAGAGCGAACAGATCGACAGCCTCATTCGTCAGACCGCCGGCGCCGAAATTCACCCCGTCTACTATCAGACGACGGAGAACGAGAACGGCGACCGCATTCCGATGCGCGACGGGACCGGCTCGGTCATGACGATCGGATTCGACCGCCTGCTCAACGAACTCGGACGGTGAAACACATGCCAGAGCTAACGATATACGATTCACACGGAAAACCCTACGGAGACAGTGGGAGAGGGCGTTCGAACGATCGGATCGAGGAGTTCTTCTTCGGCGGCGTCAAGCTGTACCTCGACGCCGGCTCCCGAACGGAACTGGTCGTCTTCTTCCGCGCTCGAGAATCGAACGTCGGTCGCGCCGAACAGTTCTACGCCGTGTACACCACGCGGAACACGCGAAACCTGTTCGAGAACTTCCGGTCGGAGCTCCGCCAGCGGGTCGAGAGCGAGTACGGAATGTCGATCGAGACGTCGTCCGACGACGTCCGGGTGTACGAGGCCCTCGGCGGTCGGAACGACTCCGTCCCCGGCTCGGAGTTCGACCACTCCGTCGTCTCGAACCTGCTGCAGTCGGGGAAACGGCTGCGGTTCGGCGTGTCGTCCGCGAGCGGTGCACTGGCCCTCTGCTCGAAGTACCTTCAGGGATCGGCAAACCGGGTCGCAATCGCGGACAACACGTCGATCGACGCCCTCGAGAGCTGCAATCTGGCGATCGAAGTCGGGAACCACCGCGGCCTCGAGCCGCTCGGTGAGACGAGCCGCCTGATGGACGAGCAGCGCCGGAACATGGAGGGTCAGTTGATCAACGAGAAGGTGACGACGATCAAACAGGAAATCGACGACCTCCGGACGAAGACCAGCAAGAGCGACGAACAGATCCGAAACCGGCTCAAACGACAGATATCGATCTTCGAGACGCCACCGCCGCCGTCCAGTACCGGCGGTCGGTTCGACGCGTTGCCGAATCTGAGTCGTCCCCAGAAGCTCGCCGGGGGCGTGGTCGTTCTCGTAGTTCTGATCGCGCTCGTTTCGGTCGCGACCGCAGGACTGCTGGGAGAACCCGACGCGCTCGCAGATGCGCTCGGCTTTAACGATGACGACGTGGACGAACCGGAGGCCGCTCTCGAGAGCGTTACCGTGGCGGGAGAGGAGATAGCGAACTTCGACGAGCAACAGAACGCCACGCTCTCCGAGGGCGAGTTGCACGTCGCCGGCAAGACGAATGGGGATGGGGACGCGGTACGGATCACGTTCATCCCCGACGACGGCGGCGGGAATGCGACCATCGAGCCCGACATCGGAGACGACGACTCGTTCGACGCAACGCTGACCGACCTCGAGCCCGGCAGCGGCAAGCTGCGCGTCGAAGTAGCGACGGACGACGGCGAGTTCGAGCCGGAAACCAGCAAGTCGGTACGGCTCAACGTCGAGAGCGAGGCGGACGCTCCGACTCTCGAGGACGTTATGGTCGGCGACAACTCGTTCGACGACCTCGAAGCCACTGAAAACGCAGCGGTGACGCTGTCGGACGGTGAGTTGGTCATCAGCGGAACGACGAATCGGGAGGCCGTCGTGGTCTCGTTCGATCCCGAGGATGGAGACGACCGAACCAACGACTCGAGTGACGTCGAGAACGGGTCGTTCGACGTCGTGCTGTCCGGACTCGAGCCCGGAAGTGGCGAACTGCTCATCGAGGCGGGCTCGGCGACCGACGGCGAGTTCGAATCGGAAATCAACGAATCGGTGACGCTCGAACTCGAGCCCGAACCCGCTCTCGAGACCGAATCGGTCGGCGACGCGTCGTTCGCCGACCTCGAAGCGGGTGAAAACGCAGGGGTGACGCTGTCGGACGGAAAGTTGACTATCGAAGGGTCGACGAATCAGGAGAGCGTCGAGGTCTCGTTCGAACCCGAGGACGGGAGCGAGACCTCCTCCAATACGACGGACGTTAGCGACGGTTCGTTTACAGTCACGCTGTCCGACCTCGAGCCCGGCAGTGGCGAACTCCTCGTCGAAGCAGGGTCGAACGACGGCGAGTTCGAGTCGGAAGTCAACGAGTCGGCGACGATCGTACTCGAGCCAGAACCCACTCTCGAGGACGTTATGGTGGGCGACAAACGGTTCGACGAACTCGATGAGAACGAGAACGTCACGGTCTCGGACGGCGAGTTGACTATCGAGGGCTCGACGAATCAGGAGAGCGTCGAGGTCTCGTTCGAACCCGAGGACGGGAGCGAGACTGTCTCCAACACGACGAATGTCGGCGACGGCTCGTTCACCGTCACGCTCTCCGGACTCGAGTCCGGCAGCGGTGAACTCCTCGTCAAGACCGGATTCGACGACGAAACTGACGAGGCCGAAGTGGAACGTCGCGCGGCGATTCGGCTCGAGTCGAACGGCTCGAACTGATCGATTACCGATGGCGGCTATTTTTCACGCGGAATTAGATGAGTTCAGATGAGTCGGTTCGTGTCAGTCCCTCACACGCCGGCGCGAAGAAAAAGGAAGAGTCATAAATCCCGGGCGAAAACAGAAGACTGCGCGCGGATGGTCTAGTGGTAGGACCTGAGCCTTCCAAGCTCATGGCCCGGGTTCAAATCCCGGTCCGCGCATTTTTGCTGCGAGCAACTTCACGAGCAGCAGAGATCGTACCGAGGATACTGACTCAAAATTCTTGTTGATGCTCCAGCACTATCCTTGAGTAGGAGATGGAAGACCATGTTTATCGTAAAATGCATTTCATAATGTTCGTTACAGTTGAAAAACCGCCCGAAAGGAGCTATATTCCGGTGAATTAACTAAGATATCCCTACTTCGTAAGCCATCCTATCTTCGCACCAATATTCAATAGAAGGATTCGTCAATCGACGAAAATAGGGAGCCAGGTTTTTATAATCATTAGAATATGATTGGGCGAATACTAGTAATATATACAGTAGCTATAATATTCGGCCAGAATTCGCCTAGGAGGCGAATGATGGAGCTAAGTACGCTGTCTTGCTTCTGGAGGAGGATCAATTTTCAGTTATCTATATTAACCATCAAATCATAACTAAGTATACCCATACTATATGCGGGTGAATTCTTCCCGAATGTTACGACGATTGTCGATTAAATATGTTGTCAGTATTTGGGGGTAGCTGAAATATCGGACATTTGCTAAACATCAGTACTTATCGTCTATAGCATATAAATAACGGCTCTATTTTCGGTTTTTGTGCTGAATCCCGACCTCATATCGATACAGCGGCGTCTGGAGATGTTTATTCCATCGACGAGAAACACTGAGGGTCTGAATTACGGTTCTCAAGTGATTCACGTACAAATTGTTCTATATACTCGGGCGTAGCCGCCGAGTAGAGCCGTATAGAGCGATCTTGTCCGTCTCGGCCTGATGGCAGCAGATACTCATCGCATGATCATTCGGTACTGTTTTTATCGAATGCAGCGCAGGCCGGGAGATTGCGTCAGTGGACTGGATATCGCATTCGTACCAGTTGTAGATAATACTTTGATATAATATGTGTATTTCTCATATTGTGTTACACAGAGATAGGCAAGAAGAACGAATCGAATGTCGCCTACGTAAGCTGGTGCGGTGTCCATCTCGATCTGCAGAATTCAAACCGAACAGTCACCGTCGTTCTCACAGAATTCAGAGAGAGCGATTGGTTTTCGTTGATCGCCTTCAGCGAGTCCAGCGACACGAACGGCACGACCTCGTCGATCAGGTATCCCCAGCGAGTGCGAAGACGAAACCAGTGGTCTCGCGTTCGCTTCTCGGGGAGTTGACAGCGTCCTCACGGGCTAGCCCTTCGCAGTCGACCGGTTCTGTGATCGGTCAATCCATTCTCGACGGTATTACGTCGGTCCTCAAGAAGCGGAGGCTACTAATCCACTCGTTCCGTGGGAGGAGTGCTCTCCGAAGACGAGTCGTACGTGGTGCCGTCGGTACCGTCCTGAGTCGAGGTCAGATCGATTCCCTTCCGCCTCGCGTCGAACTTCGAAAGGCCATAGACGACGCCAACGAGGAGAAGAGCACACGCTGGCAAAGCCGCTATTGGACTGGTGCCGAAGAACCCGTACGATACGTAGAACAGAATCGAGATGATTGCGACGGTTGCGGCGTAGTAGCTCTGCGTACGAACGTGTGCAATGAGGTCCGTCCCGGTGAACGTCGAGGAGAGAACGGTCGTGTCTGAGATCGGCGACGTGTGATCGCCGAAGACCGCTCCGGAAAACACTGCGCCGACGACGACGGAGGTGGAGCCGAACCCGCCGGTGAGTTCGAACGCGACCGGAATGGCGGTCGGGGTCAGGATTCCCATCGTCGCCCACGATGACCCCATGGTAAAGGACATGACTGCCGCAACTAAAAAGACGAGCGCGGGGAAGATGCCGGGAGAGAGGACGCTCTCGACCGAACTAGCGACGTAGTTCCCGGTCCCGAGCGCGTTGGCGACGGTTCCGATCGTCCACGCTAAAACGAGGATCGTTACGGCAGTCAACATGAGCCCGAACCCCTCGAGGATCGCGTCGATACTTTCGTCGAGATCACAGAGATCATACGCGAGCCCGACCACCATCGCCGTCATCACCATCATGAACGACCCCCACATGAGGGCACTCGTCCACGCGCCGTCGCCCGCGATAGTGACCATCTCTTCGATAAAGGTCGTGATTTCGAGCGCGAATAGCGGCTCGAGCACGGGTTGTCCGTCGTACCCGGTCCAGAACGCGCCCCCGATGGTGACGGTGAGTAACATCAATATCGGGAGGAGGAAGGTTCGGAGCATCGGCCGGGTCGCGTTCGGTTCACTGAGGCTTTCGTTCATGTCTTGCAGGGGGTCAGCATCGGGGGCACTGACTGCGCCGGTCGTCTGCGCTCGATACTCGGCGTCGAGCATCTCACCGTAGTCCCGCTGCGTGATAACGATAATACCGACCATCACGATGGAGAGGATGGCATATGCGTTGTAGGGGATCGACTGAAGGTAGACGGTGAACACGTCCGGCGCCTGAGCGGCGCCCTCCGATTCGATGTTGCTGAACCCTTCGTTGATCATCGACAGCTGGAACGCGACCCAGCTCGAAATACCGATTGTCGCGACGGGTGCAGTCGTCGAGTCGACGATGTACGATAGTTTCTCGCGAGAGATCCGAAGTCGATCCGACGCTTCGCGCATCGTATTTCCGACGATCGCTGTGTTCGCGTAATCGTCGAAGAAAAGTCCCATCCCGAGTATCCACGTCATCAAGCCTATCTTTCGCCGGGATTCGAGTCGCTCGACGGCCCAGTTCTGGACGGCGATAGCGCCGCCGAGTCGCCAGATGAGGGCGACACCCGAACCGAGGAGAAGCGTGAACACCAGTATCTGAGCGTGGAAGCCGTCGTCGGCGATGATCGCCTCTATCAGCCAATCGAAAGACTGGGCGATCCCGAAACTACCAGTATAAATGATTCCGCCCGCCCAGATGCCGACGAATAGCGAGGGGATAACGCGTTTCGTTGCGATTGCTAACACGATCGCCAGCAATGGCGGTCCTATCGATAATATCCCGAACTCGGACATGGATGGTATGTTACTCCAAACCGTGATAAACCCTTTGATAAGCAGACCGATGAGTACACGTGAGAGGCATCGAGACGTGGTTTGAAATATACAAACGAAATCGAGATCTGGTTACAATAGTGTGGTTGTAAATACCCGATTCGGCGACCGCTACGGGTTGGTGAGACTCGGTGCTCGTTTTCGAATATCGACTCGACCGCTCGTTTACCCCTTCCCATACGGATGGAGCAGTATTCGTTTCGTCTCTCGCTGTAGGCATCGTGGCGGCGTCTTTTCGTCAGAATCAGTCGACTGGGCTTCTGAATAGCACCGGGGTCCGTCTATGAAATATCCGAATTCAGTTTCCGTCGCGTTTCCCGACGTCCCACACGAAACGAGTTCGAGTCGCGCTCCGCTCGGCGACCGAATCGCCGAGAAGGGTCTGCACAGAAAAACTCGATCGCCGCAGCAGCGTTCCGTCCGCGGTCAAAATCGAGTTATTTTACGCGGACGGCACCGGATCGGCGACCTCGTCAACGACGTCGTCGATGATCTCAACACAGATGTCGATTTCGCGCTCTCGGACGTCGAGCGGCGGGAGAAGACGTAACGTCTTCGTTCCACAGCCGAGAGTCAGTAGTCCATGTCGGAGTGCCGTTTCCATCGCTTCGTCGCGGTGATCCGCAGTATCGAACTCGACGGCAATCATCAGTCCGAGTCCGCGAACGTCGGTCAGAATGGATGTTTGCTCGGCTACTTCGCGAAGTCGTTCTCGGAAGTACGTTCCTAGTTCCGTCGCGTGATCCAGTAGGTTCTCCTCTTCGATGACCGACAGTGTCAGGGCCCCTTGCATCGATGCGAGAATATCGCCGGCTCCCCACGTCGAGGAGAGCCGCGCTTCCTCGTCAGGGAATAGATCCGACCTGGAAATCGTCGCACCGACTCGGAGCGCCTTCGCGCTCGTGATAACGTCCGGTTCGATGTCGAAGTGATCGACGGCCCACATCTCACCGGTGCGACCGACCCCCGACTGGATCTCGTCGACGACGATCGGAATATCGTGTGTCGAACAGATGTCGTCCAGCTCCGACATAAACGAGGCGGACGGCACGTTGTAGCCACCCTCTCCCTGAATGGGCTCGAGAATGAGAAATCCGACCTCTTCCGGAGGGATGTGACCCGAATCCCCGAGTTTCGCTCGGAGCCGGGCGAGTCCGTGCTGGGAGTACTCGATGTCATGGACACCGCTGATCTCGGGGAACTTCCGTCGATAGACCGATTTCGAGCGGTTCAGAGAGAGCGCGCCGAGCGTGCGCCCGTGGAACGCGTCGTCGAACGTGATGGCGTACTTCGGCGTCTCACAGTCGTCGTAGCAAATCTTCATCGCGTTCTCGACTGCTTCGGCGCCCGAATTCGACAGGAACACGGTATCCATGTCGTACTGACTGCTGATCTCGGTTAGTTTGTCCATGAGGTGTGCAGGGCCGGGTAACGAGGAGTCCTCGGGCGTTCCACCCGTACTGACGTAGAAATCCTGTCCGGCGATCTTCATCGGGTCGACGAGATCGAACTCCCGTAACTGCTCCGTGAGAGTCGGGTGATTGTATCCGAGCGGTGCCGCGGCCACGTGACTCGTAAAGTCCATGAGGACGTTTCCGTCCGCATCGGTACAGAACGGCCCCGTGGCGTCTTCGGTTACGTCCCAGACGAAGTCGTAGACGTACGTACTGGGAGCCGCCGTGTTCTGGTGAAACTCGACCCATCGTTTGCTCTTCGAACCCGGAAATGAAGCTACTCGGGGGACTGTATTCTCACGGTCCATATCACGTACCACCGACGCGTGCTACATAAAATATCCGAATCATTTATGAGACAACCGATCGGCTCGGGACGGGCAGTATACGACCCGTGGTATCAGATAATACGATTTCCGAACGCGCTCGCGATGAGATCCGTCGCCGCCTCGGCCGTCGTATTCTCGTCGTCGAGAAGCGGATTGACCTCCACGACGTCCATCGATCGCAACACGTCATCGTCGGCGTCGCGTTCGGCGAGTCGCTCGAGCGCGAGATGCGCCTCCCGCTCGGTCGCTCCCCCGGGGACGGGCGTCCCGACGCCGGGAGCCGCGCGCGGGTCCAGCCAATCGAGATCCAGACTCACGTGAACGCCATCGGTGCCGCTGGCTGCAATGTCGATGGCCTCGTCGACGATCTCCGAGATGCCGCGATCGTCGATATCGACCATCGTATAGGCGGTGACGTCGGCTCGGCGCAACGCATCGCGCTCTTGCTCGTCGAGACTCCGCAGTCCGACGAGGACCGTGTTTTCTTCGGGGATCGACGGGGCGATCGACCAGTCCGCGTCGGCGAAATCTCGATGCCCGTGTGCGGCCGCGAGGGGCATCCCGTGGAAGTTTCCGCTGGGAGAGGTCGTGGGCGTGTTGTAATCGCCGTGGGCGTCGAACCAGATGACGCCGGATTTCGCGTTCCGAGCGGTGCCGCGCAAGGTGCCGATCGCGATCGAGTGATCGCCGCCGAGAACGAGCGGCCTGGCGCCCTGTTGGAGCGTCTCCGCCACTCGATCGGCGATAGCCGCGGTCGTCGACTGAATGGCATCGACCGGTTCTGTTCCGGTCTCGGACACGGGCACGTCACCGACGTCGGTAACGGAAACGCCGGCCTCGGAGAGCGCGTCTTCGAGTCCGGCGTGTCTGATGGCGGCCGGGCCGAGGTCGGCCCCTCGACAGTTGCCACCGATATCGATCGGCGCACCGATGACTGCGACGTCCGACGAGACTGCTGAGTCGCGCAAATCGGATTCGAGTTGCATCGTCGTCATGGCCAGAGTCCTCTAGCAGTTAAAGATTCATTGATTCGTGACAGTGCGACGATGTAGGCGGCGGTCCGCCAGCGGACGTCTCGCTCCGCTACGGTCGCACGGACGGTGTTCCACGCGTCGACCATCTCGGAATCGAGTTCGGACTGGACCTCGTCGGGGGACCACTGCCGCCGATTGATGTCCTGGAGCCACTCGAAGTAGCTGACGGTGACGCCGCCCGCGTTGGCGAGCACGTCGGGAATCACGGGAACGTTCCGCTTCTCGAAGATCTCGTCCGCGGCCGGCGTCGTCGGTCCGTTAGCGCCTTCGACGACGATCTCGGCGCGGACGTCGTCGGCGTTGTCAGCCGTCAAGACGTCACCGACGGCAGCGGGGATCAGAAGGTCGACGTCGAGCGTGAGCAGTTCTTCGTTGGAAATGCGCTGCGGTGCGTCGTACTCGGAGACGCCCCGCGGGTTCTCGTCGTGTGACGGGACATCGGACGTATCCAACCCGGTCGGGTCGTAGATACCGCCAGTAACGTCGCTGACGGCGACGACGTTCGCACCCCATTCGTCGAGACGGCGCGCCGCGTTCGCCCCGACTGATCCGTATCCCTGGATCGCAACGGTGGTCTCTTCGACCGGAAGATCGTAGTAATCGAGCGTCTCTCGAGCGACGACGGCGACGCTGCGTCCCGGTGCCGCTTCCCGACCGTGGCTCCCGCCGATAACGGTCGGTTTGCCGGTAACGACCCCGGGAATCGTCTCTCCCTGCTGCATCGAATAGGCGTCCATGAACCACGCCATCGTCTGGTCGTCAGTTCCCAGGTCGGGCGCGGGAATGTCTTTCGTCGGTCCGACGAAATCCCGAAGCTCTTCGGCGAATCGACGTGTCAACCGCTCTCTTTCGTCCTCGCTGAGCGTCTGCGGATCGACGACGACGCCGCCTTTCGCCCCGCCGAACGGGAGGTCCATCACTGCACACTTCCACGTCATCAGCATCGCGAGTGCAGTCGACTCCTCGGTCGAAACGTCCGGATGGTAGCGAAGACCGCCCTTGAAGGGACCGCGGATTTCGAAGTGTTGTACGCGACAGCCCGTGAACACCTCTACCTCACCGCTGTCTCGACGGACGGGTATTGACACCTCGACGGTCTTCGACGGGTGTCTGAGCTGTTCGACCGTGTCCGGCGAGAGGTCGAGAGCGGAGACGGCCCGTTCGAGGTGCTGGTGAACCGTCTCGAGCATCGATATCTCTTCGGTCGCCGGTTCGGTATCTACCGTCGGAGTTACGTGACTCATGGATTCAATCACTCGGCTGCCGCATCGCTGTCTGCCACGGACAGTTCCGGCATCGCTGGTTCGCTTGCAACTCTACACCGCAGACTGGACAATGGGACTGGTGTCTCATCTGATCGCGTTTCTCAGCAGTACATGATCATTAATAAATATTGGTGTGCAGTACCGAGGTCGTAGTCCTTTGCATATATCAAAGGTCGCTCTCGCGAGGGATCGAGTCTGGTTAGTCGTTCGCCGCGCCTATCGGCGAACTTCCGTATTATTCACGGTTGATACCGTCGTATACGCTTCGGATCGTTCCCATATATCAAAACGTCGCACCGGACAGGAGGCTGCCGTCAGCGACGCTGAGACGACACGGACACGAGGGAGTTCCCATCCGACGCACGGAAGAATTACAGCTGTATGTTCGTAATCGAAGCCGTATCACGGATCGAGCTGCCGGTTGTTTACCGAGTATCGGTGGCGTTGTTTAGCGTGGTCGAGTAATCGCGACCGAACAGTCGCGCGTCTATTTGGAATTATCAAATGAGAAGACGAGATTCATACGGCTCGATCGAACGTCATCGTCTCCAGATTCACTTCGATGAGGTTCGCCGTTTCCATGACGAGCTCGGGGGTTTCGGACTCGAACCGGTCGCCTTTCAGCCTGCTCGTCGGTGCAGTGAGGCTGACGGCACCGACGACCGACTCGTCGCTATCGATGATGGGAGCGCCGACCGCCCGGAGTCCGCGAATCTCTTCCTCATCGTTTACCGCGTACCCGCACTTCTTTACCTCCTCGAGTTCGTCCCACAGCTGCTTGCGGTCGACGATAGTGTTCTTCGTTTGGCGTTCGAGCCCTTGTCTGTCGATTATGTTTTCGATCCGCTCCTCGGGCAAATGGGCGAGCATCGCCTTCCCGGACGCGCTATCGTGGAGGTACTGAGGCGTCTCCCGCATTTTATGGTGGTAATCGGTGCCGACTGCCTGTTGGCCTCGGCGTTCGTATATCGCCACCTCTCTCCCGTCGTCTTCGATAACGAGATGGACGTATTCGCCCGACGCTTCCGCGAGTTTGTCTACTTCCCGTTGTCCGGCAGTGTAGATATCGGTCGTATTCCGGACGTATTCTCCCATTGTAATAAACCGATACCCGAGTTGATAGACGTTATCGTTCCGCACGAGGAGGCGGCAATCAACGAGCGTACTCAGATACGTATGAATAGTGCCTCGCGAGAGATCGACGTGGCTCTCGATCTCTTGTAGCGATGCACCGTCCAGTTCTTGAACCACCTCGATAATCTCGCAGCCCCGCTGTAGAGACTTGATACGGCGCGGTTCCGCGTTCGACGAGTCGGTCATATCCTCTCCTATGCACCCGTGTTTAAAGTGATTTGTATTTTCCCTGGCTATAAACGGAGTCGGTTATGTAATTGGACCAAAATTACGGCGTTCATCGGGAAATAATCGTGATATCCTAAAGTCGGCGCCCGAGTAGAAACGCGACCATCATCCACCGTCGAGACGGATCCCGGTGTTCCCGGCTTCGGGAAGCGGATAACGGCCCGATTAGCGAACGCGTCTCGCATCTCGAATACGGCCTCCTCGGTGGAGATCTCACGACGGCGAGCGGTTCGCCGGGCGGGTGTCCCCGTCGTCCTCGGATCGTAGTGAGTAACGCGGGAGGGTACGGAGTTCGGGTTTGTACTGATCCACGGCGAATATCGACCGATTCGAGGAACGTCAACGCTGCCGTCCTCGTCGATGGCTCGAGTTATCTCGCATCGGCGAGGAAAACACTGACCTCGGGACGAGAAAGAGGGCTAGTTAACATTATCTATCTCATATAGAACCCCATATATACTAGAATTCAAACTGTTTTTGGCTCTATGTGGCCAGCGATTACAGGATGGTTCCTAAAATGCCCTACTATGTACTTATACCGCGTTCTGCGCACTTTCTGGATTACGATATTCGTGCTACTCTGGATCGTATTTTGAATCGAGAATTAGGAGACAATAGTGAATAAATCCACCTTAGAAGCGCCCTGAATGCCGAAATCGATACCAGGTCCTCTTCTAGACAATGTAACTACACATATATTATCTTAACAAGTATGATATATGGTAGATAGCTCTGTACCAATAGCAAAAATTGAATTTCGAGCTGTACAGTTTTGCTGCGATAGCGCTCGAGATGCAGTGCTCTAACAGCAGCCGCCGCGATCAGTCGATCGTCTCCGTATCGACGGTCGAATCGGCGCCCTCGTCGGACTCGTCGACCGCCGCGTCGTCCTCGAGCGCGTTCCGATCCTGTGTCAACAAGTATCGAACGCACGGATTGGTTCCCACGGCGTTACCACCCGCCGGTCGTACTCGGACGACCGTTCACCGGAACCGAACCAGTTCGAAAATTCGAATGAGTATTCCGTCGAGTGTCAAAATCTTTGGTATCGTGTGGCAAACGTCGGCGTATGAGCACCGATGCCCCGGCAACGACGCCTAACTACCGCGACCTCCCGGACGAGGAGTTCGAGGACCGCATCACCGACTTGTGGGAGCGGTACGCCGACTGCGATCTCTGCGCCTACGAGTGCTCCGTCGATCGGACCGCCGGTCAGGAGGGAACCTGCCGAGTCGACGACACCGCGTATGTCTCGACGCACTTCCCCCATTTCGGCGAGGAGGACTGCCTGAAGGGCCGCAACGGGAGCGGAACGATCTTCCTCGCGAACTGTAACATGAAGTGCGTCTTCTGCCAGAACTTCGAGACCAGCCACGAGGCCGAGGGCGATCCCGCGACGCCCGAGGAAATCGCCGAGATGGCCCTCGAGCTCGAGTCCCGCGGCTGCCACAACATCAATTTCGTCTCGCCGACCCACCACTCGCCGCATCTGGTCGAAGCCGTCAAGATCGCGAAAGAGCGGGGGCTGGACCTACCGATCGTCTGGAACTGCGGCGGCTACGAGCGCGCGGAGATCCTCGAGCGACTCGAGGGGATCGTCGATATCTACATGCCCGACGTGAAGTGGTCGGACGACGCGGCCGCGGCGAAATACTCGAAGGCGCCGAACTACTGGACGAACGTCACCGAGTCGCTACGGGAGATGCACCGACAGGTCGGCGACCTGGAACTCGACGACACCGGCCTCGCGACGGACGGGCTGCTCGTGCGCCACCTCGTGATGCCCAACCACGTCGAAAACGCCGAGCGCGTACTGGAGTTCATCGCCGAGGAGGTCTCCACGGAGACGTTCGTTGATATCATGGCCCAGTACCACCCTCACTACAAGGCCGACGGGGAGGAATTCTACGAGGAGATCGGCCGGTCGATCACCGAAGACGAGTACGAGGCCGTGATCGACCACGCCCACGACGTCGGCCTCGAGCGACTCTACCTCGACCGATCAATGCTCGAGACCCGCCCCGGACTCCTCGATCGCCTGACTCGGCGCTGACTGCTCGCGAGCGACGGCCGGCCCGGGCGAAACGTCGAATAACGCGCGATCGGGCCGACGAGTGGACCCGATCCACGGCGGTCTCGGCGACCGACTCGGTGGCATCGACGAGGCCCTCGAGGACGACGACGCCAGGGAATCGATCGACGGCGACGCACTGACCGACATCGTCGACGAGGACATCAACGGGCTGGACGACCTGCCGGAGGGCAGGGACCGAGACAGCGTCCTCGAGTACTGGTCGTCGATCGGCGGCTCCTGGGAGGAGTGTGCCGCGGACCTGAGCGACGAGTTCGACGCGGGGCGAGCGAAACGGCTCTGCTCCGCGATGAAAGACGAGATTCTGCGGACCCAGCGGTGGCGAAATCGATTCGAGGCGCGCTCTACACGCTGTCGGCCCCTGTCCTTCCATCTCAGTCCCTCGTCGTCCCCTGCCGTTCCGTCGTCACCCGTCCAGAACTATCGGTCGACGGCTCGAGCCCTCAGTCGACGCTGTCCCGGAGCGCGTCCGTTAGCTCCGCGACGAGGGCCGCGTCGTCGGTCCAGTAGCCCTCGAACGTCTCGTCGTCTCGTTCGCGGGCGATCAGGCCGCTGGTCCGGAGTTCGTCGCCGTCCCCGTCGAAGGTGAGCACCCAGAACCCCCCGATCTCCGGTCCGGCCTCGGCGTGGACTGTCACGCCGGGCATCGACGGCCGGTCCCACTCGTCGGCGACGTAGGCGTGGACGTCCAGTGCCGACTCGCCAGCGAGACGAACGTAGACGGGCGCCATCGCCTCGAGGGCGGCCGCTCGCTGGAAGCTGGCCCGCAGGGTGCCGCTGCCGACGCGCCAGGCGCGGGTCTCGATCTCGCGGCTGATCGCGAGCAGCTGTCGCCGATCGAGCGCGCGCCAGACCGTCGCTTCGAAGACCTCGATCACGCGGCGATAGGGTCCATCGTCCGTCTCCGCCCACGGGGAGACGATCGGCGGCTCCAGAAACTCCCGGGCGGCCTCGAGGCCGATCGCAGCGACGAACTCGCCGTCGTCGCTCGCGTGTCGCTGCGCTCCCGCTCGCTTTTCCGAGGACTCGCTCCGTTCATCCTCGCAACTCTCGGCGCTACCGCTCGCGGTCCCGGTGCCTTCGCGGACGACGAGAAACCCCTGCTCGGCCGCCGCTGCGGCCGGCAGCGTTCGATACTCGACGGCGTCGATCCCCGCTTCCGTCTCGAGTCGGTCGGCGATCGCGGGTCGCGGCGGGGGCGCGTAGACGGTAACCGTCCGCGCGGGCGCCTCGAGTCGGTCGAAGTAGTCCGAGAGCGTCATTGGTGGCGTTCGAGTGGCCGCGTCCGTCGTCTCATGTTCGCTCCGAATCGATCCCGTTCGGGCCGGTCTCCGCCGCGCAGGCTCGCGCCGCCAGCTCCCGGATCGGTTCGGGACAGGGCTCGAGAGAGACGCGATCGGTCTCCTCGTCGTGGGTCACGATATCGGCGTCGACCAGCTTCGGGACGTGGAGCTGCTGGAGCTGCAGATACCGCTGGTTCCGACACTGGGGCTCGATGACCCGACTGTCGCTCGCGTGGCGCCAGGCGGTGACCACGTCGGCGAGCTCCGATAGCGTCGCCGTCTCGTGCTCGAGCAGGAAGTAGAGAACGAGTCGGCGATCCCGCTCGCGAAGCGTCAGAAAGGCGTCGTCGAGTAGATCCGGACTCGCGCTCGGCTCGGCCGGCGACTGTTCGGGATCCATACTCGTGAATGCTACTCGGGATTGGCATGTTAGCTCTTTCCCCTGTTTGTATCGGTAATAGCTAGACGGCAACCGGAGTAGCGACGAGACGGCGCGCGCGACCGGTCACGAGCCGAACGACGGGAACGGGGCGTCCGTCGGCGAGAGACCGACGCTGAGACGCAGTCGCCGGAATCTTAGTGGTCGGCGCGCGAACTGGTGCGCGTGGAGTACGATCTTCTGGGCTGGCCGCCCGACGGCCCCAAGCTCCGGCTCGACTACGAGCGGTTCAGCTACGCCGGCAAGTTCGTCATGACCAACACGGGCAAGGCGGTGGCCCGAACCGACGACGACGAGATCGTCGCCGCCGTCGCGTTCAACGAGGACCGCACCGACGCGTCGACGCTGTGGCTGCGCTACGTCACCGTCGCCCGCGAGCGCCGCGGTGAGGGGATCGGTCCCCAACTGCTCGCCCGCGTCCGCGACCGCGCCCTCGAGCGCGGCTACGAGCGGCTCCGGATCGCCGTCAACAACCCCTTCGCCTACGAGGCGCTGTATCGGACCGGCTTCGCCTACACCGGCGAGACGACCGGGATCGCCGAACTGATCCTCGAGCATCCGGCGCCGGTCGACGGGTCAGCGGACGACGCGCGCGCCCGGTATCAGTCGGGCCTCGAGGAGTTTCGCGATCGCGACCTCTCCGACGAGGAGGAGACATTCCTCGAGTCGCGCGAGGGGAGCGGGCCGCCGGAGCTCGAGTCGTGACGCGGTGAATCGTCGGTTCGCCGGCGAGCGGCGCCGCGGGGAGCGGTGTGCGACGCGGTCCCTACCGATCGCGTACCGCGGGGAGCGTAAACGAGAACGTCGAGCCCTCGCCGGGTTCGGAGTCGACCCAGATGTCGCCGCCGTGGCGCTCGACGATCCGCTGACAGAGCGCGAGGCCGATGCCGGTCCCGTCGTACTCCTCACGGCTGTGGAGCCGATCGAAAACGGTGAACACGCGGTCCTGATCGTCCGGGTCGATCCCGATCCCGTCGTCTTCGACCGAGATCACCCACTCCCGTCCGCGGCGGGTCGCGTCGATCCGAACGCACGGCGGGGCGTCGCCGCTGTACTGGATCGCGTTCTCGAGCAAGTTCTGTAGGACCTGCCGTAACTGGCTGGCGTCGCCCGACACGCGAGGGAGCCTCTCGGCCGCGATCGCCGCGTCGGTCTCGTCGATCTGGATCTGTAAGTCCTCGCGTACGTCCTCGAGCAGGGCGTCCAGCTCCACCGGTTCGAACGGGTCACCCTGCGTTTCGACGCGGGAGTACGCGAGCAGGCCGTTGATCATCTCCCGCATCCGGTCGGCGCCGTCGACCGCGAAGTTGAGGAACTCCTCACCGTCCTCGTCGAAGGCGTCGCCGTACCGACTTTCGAGCAGCTGGAGGTAGCTGGTGACCATCCGCAGGGGCTCCTGGAGGTCGTGGGAGGCGGCGTAGGCGAACTGCTCCAAGCGCTCGTTGGACTCCTCGAGGGCCCGTTCACGCTGGGTTCGCTCGAGTTCGTAGGCGATCCACTGGGACATGAGGTGGAGGAACGTCCGCTCGGCCTGCGTGAACTCGCGGTCGCGCGAGTCCGTCGAGGCGAAGAAGAACGTCCGATCGGGCTCGTTCTCGAGTTCGACCCGCGTGCCGATGTACGTCTCGACGCCGAACTCCTCGTAGGCGATGCTGCCGCCGAACCCGGCCCGTTCGGGATCGGTGATGTCGGCGACCGCCCCGTTGTCGACCGTCTCCCGACAGTACGTTTCCGACAGCGGCGCCTCCGCGCCGGGCTGTAGCTGGTCGTGATCACCGGTCATCGCTTGCACCGTAAACGAGTCGGACGCCGGATCGATCTCCGCCAGCCCGCCGATCTCGAGGTCGAACCGTTCACAGCCCAGTTTGAACAGATCCCCCAGCTTCTCGTCGAAGGACCGATCGGGATCGGCCGCGATCCGACTCAGTGTCTGCTGGTGGTGTTCCCGCCGTTCGCGTTCGAGTTCGTAGCTGATCCACTGTCCCAGCAACTCGATGAACGTACACTCGGTCTCGGAGAACGGTCGGTCGCGGGGCTCCGTGCTCCCGAACCAGAACGTCCCGTACGGCGTCGACCCATCCGTCACCCGCGTCCCGAGGTAGCTCGTCAGCCCGAACTCCTGATGGATCACGTCGTCCTGCCAGTCGGTGCCCCGAACGTCCGCCATGGTGACGGGATCGTCGGCTTCGATCGTCTGTCGGCAGAAGCAGCCGTATCCCGGGTCGGACCACAGCTCGTCGTCGGGGTCGACGCCGAGGCCGACCCCCTTTTCCAGTCGGAACTCCCCGCCCTGCATCGGGAGGTGATTCAGCCCGCCCATCTCGAGGTCGAACCGCTCCCGGCCCAGCTCGAGCAGTTCCTCGAGCTTTTCCTCGAAGTCGCGGTCGGGATCGGACGTGATCCGGTAGCTCTCCTGGAGGAACGCCTCCCGCTGCCGGCGCTGGAGTTCGTACTTCACCCACTGCCCGAGCAACCGCTGGAAGGTCCGCTCGTCGTCCGAGAACTCGCCGTCGTGGGGTTCCTCGGAGACGAAGAAGAACGTTCGGTCGACGTCGCCCTCGACTTCGATGTACGTCCCGAGGTACGTCTTCATGTCGAGCTCCCGGTAGACGTAGAGGTCGTCGTAGCCGGCCTCGACGGGATCGTCCACGCTCCCGACGGTGCCGCATCCGGCGACCGTGGCGCAGTAGGTCTCCGACAGGGGGAGCTCGAGCCCGGGTTCGAAGCCGTCGTGCGTATCGCTCACGTACTCAACCTCGAATCGGTCGTCGTCGGAATCGACCTTGGCCATCGCTCCACGTTCGAGGCCGAACTGCTCGCAGCCCAGTTCGAACAGCGCCTGTAGCTTCTCCTCGAAGTCGAGGTTCGGATCGGACGTGATTTGGGAGCTCTCTCGGAGGAACCGCTCGCGGCGCTGTCGCTCGAGTTCGTACTCCACTAACTGCCCCATCAGATCGAGGAACGTCCGTTCGGCGTCCGTGTACGGCACCTCCCGGGTCCTCTCGGAGCCGAAACATAACGTCCCGTACGTCTCGCCGCCGACGTGGATGGTCGTACCGAAGTACGCGTCCAATCCGAACCGCTCGTAGGCGGGGTCGTCAGTCCAGCCAGCCTCGGCCGCGTCTCGCACGGCGATTCGTCCGGGCGACGCGAGGAGCTTCTCACAGTACGTTCCGGAGAGCGAATCGGTGACTCCCGGCCGAATGTGCTCGTGCATGCCGACGGCGTCGACGATCTCGAACGTGTTCTCGTCGAGGGTCTCCGTGAAGTAGCCGATCTCGAGGCCGAGTCGCTCGCGACCCAGTTCCAGCAGGCTCTCGACCTTCTCGTCGAACGACGCGTGGGGCGTGGCGATGATCTCGTACAGCTCCCGCTGATAGCGCTCGTGGGTCTCGATCGTCGTCCGCGCGTCGGTCAGATCGGCGAGTGTCGCCAGCTTCCGGTCGAGTTCCTTTGACGGCCGATCGGGACCGAAGTACTCCTCGGGCGGCGTGTAGTAGACGTTCCGATAGACGGTGGTGTCGTCGTGGACGAGAAACGGATGGGTCCTGAGGACGTCGTGGAGGACCTCCGCGGGGAACCGATCGCGGTTGTACTGACAGAGGACGGCGTACTCGTCGCCGCTGTAGAGGGGATTGAGCAGTTCCTCGTACTCACAGAGGTCGTCGAACCCCGTGTCGTCGGCCTCGAGCGCCCACGTCATTTCCGCGGCGGCTCTGAGCCCCGTGAACTCGTCGTCGATCGCGTCGGTGAGCGTCTCCTCCCAGAACGACAGCATCGCCTCGCGATCGAATTCGCCAGTCCGTCGATAGGTCTCCGCCTCCGTGTGCACTGACAGCGCCCCCGACTCGAGCGCGGCGTCGACGTCAACGCCGCGGGCTCGCATCGCCGCGAGCACCTCATCGACGGTGTTGTCGTCGGCGACGTAGACGCACCGCTCGCCGCGCTCGAGTCCCGCTTCGATGAACGGGACGGCCGCGTCGAACTGCTCGGCGCGGTCCTCGTAGAGGTGCGCGAAGTGATCGGTGTGTTCGTGGTCTTCGTCCGGGTCGATGGGGCCGCGGATATCGAACGTCGACCGCGAGGAGTCGAATCGGCCCTCTGAATCAGATGACAGCCGCTGGATGGTGTGGTCTGATAGCTGTTTACTCATGAAGTACCCCCTGATCGTCCGGTCTGATAAACTGAATTTCGGCGTCGGCGACCGGATATCGTCCAGATCTGGGATTCGGTATGTCGGTCAAAGGGACGAGGGCGGGAGTGAAAAGATTGTCGCGGACCGCGGTCGATTCGCTATCGGTTTGCGACGGCCGCGTCGCTCGGAAGCCAATGATACAAATCCCAGTCCTCCCAAGGGTTCGGTAATGGGAAACGCTGCACTCCGCGACATCGCCGTCATCGAGGAGCTCCCCTTCTCCGAGATCGAGGGCGTCGTCGCCGTCGACGCCCACAACTGGCTCTACCGGTACCTAACGACGACGGTCAAGTGGACGGACAGCGACGTGTACACGACCGCCGACGGAACCGAGGTCGCCAACCTCGTCGGCATCGTCCAGGGGCTGCCCAAGTTCTTCGAGAACGACATCACGCCGGTGATGGTCTTCGACGGCGGACCCTCCGAACTCAAGGAAGACGAGATCGAGTCCCGCCGCGATCAGCGTCGCACCTACGAGGAGCAACTCGAGGTCGCCCGCGAGGAGGGCGATCAGGTCGCCATCGCGCAACTCGAGTCCCGGACCCAGCGGCTGACGCCGACGATTCAGGAGACCAGCCGCGAGCTGCTCCGACGGCTCGACGTCCCGATCGTCGAGGCGCCCGCGGAGGGCGAGGCCCAGGCCGCGCACATGGTCCGGCGCGGCGACGCCGACTACGTCGGCTCGGAGGACTACGACGCCTTGCTGTTCGGCTCTCCGCTCACGCTGCGCCAACTGACGAGCAAGGGCGATCCCGAACTGATGGACCTCGAGGCGACCCTCGATCACCACGACCTCACGTTAGAGCAGCTGATCGACGCGGCGATCCTCATCGGGACGGACTTCAACGAGGGCGTCTCGGGGATCGGGCCGAAGACCGCTATCAAAGCCATCACCGAACACGGCGACCTCTGGAGCGTCCTCGAGGACCGAGGCGCGCACATCGAGTACGGCGACCGGGTCAGACAGCTGTTCCGCGACCCCAACGTGACCGACGACTACGAGTTCGACACGGACCTCGATCCGGACCTCGAGGCCGCCAGGGAGTACGTCTGCGAGGAGTGGCGCGTCGACGAAGGCGAAGTCGACCGCGGCTTCGAGCGCATCGAGGAGAGCGTCACGCAGACGGGGCTGGACCGCTGGACCTGACGCCGGCCGATCCCTCCCCCATATCGTGATATGCACCGCGTACAATGACGGTTGAACCGTCGAGAACGACACCTGTTCTCCGCCGCCAGACCGCTCCGTCGGGTACGAACCGGATACTAAATGCCGACGTCGGGCTGCGACGAAACGGGTGATAACCCATGTCACGACAGCCCGATGACGACCGATCCCGAGGTAGCGATCGATCGACGCGCCCGGGTGAGACCGCACCCCCGCCCGGGCGATGGCTGCTGTCGACCGTACTGCAGACCGTCGTCGCTGTGATCGGTCTCGGCGTCGTCCTGTACGCGCTGAGTCGAGCGTTCGGCATCGACCTCCTCGGCATGACCGCCGCCGCGCTCGCGACCCAGACCGGCCAGTGGATCGCGATCGCCGTCGTCGCGCTCATCGCCATGAGTGCGGCGATGCGAGCGGTCCGCTTCGCTCGAGCGCCGTGACGTGTCGCGGGACGAATCGCTCGTCGCGTTCGTCCCTCGAGACCCGCGATTTCTCCCGTTTTGCCGACCAATCGGTGTCGCTTCACTCGAAGTTCCGTTTCGGGAGCGTGATGTAGAACGTCGATCCCGCGCCGGGCTCGGACTCGACCCGGATGTCCCCGCCGTGATTGTCGGCGATCTCCTGGCACAGCGAGAGGCCGATCCCGGTGCCCGGATACTCGTCGTCGTGGTGGAGGCGCTTGAACACCTCGAAGATGCGGTCGGTCTTCGCCGACTCGATGCCAATCCCGTTGTCGGCGACCGCGAACTCCCAGCGGTCGTCCCGGTCCGCGGCGGACACCTCGACTCGGGGCACCGCGCTCTCGTTGTACTTGATCCCGTTCGAGACGAGATTGCTGAACAGCTGCTCGAACTGTTCGACGTCGGCGCTGACCGTCGGCAGCGAATCGACGAGGATCTCGGCGTCGGTCTCCGCGATCCGGACCTGCAGATCGTCCTGGACGCGGTCTAGCACCTCGGTACAGTCGACCGGCTCGAACTCGCCGTCGGCGTGTTCGACCCGCGAGAAGGCCAGCAGATCGTCGATCATCTCGCGCATCCGATCGGCGCCGTCGACCGCGAAGTCGATGAACTCCCGGGCCTCTTCGTCTAGTTCGCCTTTGTACCGGTTATCGAGTAGTTGTAGATAGCTCGAGACCATCCGCAGCGGTTCCTGCAGGTCGTGGCTGGCGGCGTAGGCGAACTGCTTGAGCCGGTCGTTGGACTGCTGGAGTCGCTCGACCGTCTCCTCTAGGTCTCGTTCGTACTGCTGGCGGTCGAGTTCGTACTTCACCCACTGGCCCATCAGGTGGTGTAACGTGCGTTCGGCCTCCGAGAACTCCTCGCGGGACTCGGTCGAGACGAACCAGAATGTCCGATCGGGGCTGCCCTCGATTTCGAGGTGAGTGCCGAGATACGCCCGGACGCCGAACCGCTCGTAGCACAGTTTGCCGTCGTATCCCCGTTCGACGGGATCGGTGATCGTACAGGTCCCCTCCTCGTCCACGGGCGCCTGGCAGTACGTCTCTGAGAGGGGATACGGCTTACCCGGCGTGAGGTACTCGTGGTCGCCGTTCGTGGTCTCGACCTCGAACCGATCGGTCGCCGGGTCCACCGTCGCGATGCCGCCCAGTTCCATGTCGAACCGCTCACAGCCCAGGTCCAGGACCGCCAGGAGCTGCTCGTCGAACGACCGATCCGGATCGGCGGTGATCTCGTACAGTTCGCGCTGGGTCCGCTCGTCCCGCCGGCGCTCGAGTTCGGTGCTGACCCACTGGCTGATGAGGTCGATGAACGTGTACTCCGTCTCGGTGAACGATCCCTCTCGGGGCGTCTCCGAGCCGAAACACAGCGTTCCGAATCGTTCGCCGTCGACCTCCAGCATCGTCCCGAGGAAGGCGTCGAGCCCGTACGTGTCGTAGGCGCGGTCGCCCTCCCAGCCCGCGTCGACGGCGTCGGCGACGCTGATCGACTCGCCCGCCTCGACGACCTTCTTGCAGTACGTTCCCGACAGCGAGCCGCCGCCGCCCGTCCGAATCCGGTCGTGCGAGCCGACGGCTTCGAC
Source organism: Haloterrigena turkmenica DSM 5511 (assembly GCF_000025325.1). Taxonomy (NCBI): domain Archaea; kingdom Methanobacteriati; phylum Methanobacteriota; class Halobacteria; order Halobacteriales; family Natrialbaceae; genus Haloterrigena; species Haloterrigena turkmenica. The sequence goes on from NC_013743.1 coordinate 1,134,017, forward strand.
GATCTCGAAGCGATCGGTCTCGGCGTCGACGGCGGTGAAGTAGCCGACGTCGCAGCCGAACCACTTCCGGCCGTGCTCGAGCAGCCGCTCGATCTTCGCCGCGAAGGTGAGGTCGGGATCCGACGTGATCTCGTAGCTCGTGCGGAGGAACTCCTCGCGACGGCGGCGCTCGAGTTCGGTGCTGATCCACTGGCCCATCAGCTCGAGGAACGTCCGCTCGGCCTCGGTGAACGGGCGGTCTCGGGGCTCCGTATCGTAGAACCAGAACGTCCCGTAGGGCTCGGTGCCGGCGGTGACGCGGATGCCGAAGTAGGTCGCGAAGCCGAACTCCTCGAAGACGGGATCGTCGTCCCAGCCGGCGGCGACGACGTCGGGGACGGCGGTCGGCTCGTCCCAGTCGATCGCCTGCCGGCAGAAGTTTCCCTCGGTGGGCTGGATGGGTAACTCGCCCTCGAGGTCGCCCATGTCGGGGCCGACCGTCACTTCCGCACGGAAGTTATCGTCCCACGTCGGGAGGTGGGCCAGCGCGCCGCCCCTGAGATCGAACCGCTCACAGCCCAGTTCCAGCAGTCGTTCGACCCGTTCCTCGAAGGTCAGGTCGGCGTTCGCCGTCGCCTCGTAGAGGTCCCGGAGATAGTCCCTGTGTTCGCGGACCGCCGTCTTCGCGTCGGTACGCTCGCGTACCGTTCGAATCATCCGGTCGACCGTCGTCGCTGGTTCCTCGCCGTCGAAGAACGTCTCGGGGGGCGTGTAGTAGAAATTCTCCGAAATCGTCCTGTCGGTGACGAGATAGGGGTGCGTCTTGATGACGTCCTCGAGGACGTGCGCGGGAAACCGCTCGCAGTCGTACTGACAGAGCACGGCGCAGTCCTCGCCGCCGAGGCGCTCGTTCACCCGCGCTTCCAGCGCCATGAACTCGTCGGCCTCCTCGGCCGCTCGCAACAGCCACGTCTCCTCGGCAGTCACCCGGGCCCCCTCGGAATCGGCGGTCGACTCTTCGACGAACGTCTCGAGCAGATCCAGCGACGCCTCGAGATCTAACGACCCGTCCCGTAGATAGGCGTCTTCGGTGTCACGGATCACGAGCGCGTCGGATTCCAGCGCCTCGTCGACGTCGACGCCGTCGTCGCGAAGCGCTTCGAAAATCTCGTCCCGGTCGGTCTCGTCAGCCAGGTACAGACACCGCTCGTCGGCCTCGAGTCCCCGCCGGACGAACGGAATCACGGCGTCGAACTGCTCGTCGCGACTCCCGTACAGAAGCGCGAGGTGGTCGTCCGAGTGGTCGTGGTCGCCGACCGGCCCGGTCGGTCCGCGAAACGTCGAACCCCGACTTCGCGCCTCGAATTCCGTCTCCCGATCCGAAGCGCTTCGACGGTCGTTTCGCTCGACCTCGTTATTCATCGCTCCCCCCTACTCGGCGAACGACTAAAAGGTCTGTACTGCCGGACGATCATCGGTCTCGTCGGAATCGCTCCGAGAGGAACTCTCGGGCGGCGAACCCGGCCACGCTGCCCGGATCGCCGACGCTCGAGAGGTAGCCGAGTCCGACGCTCGCCTTCAGCGCCCTGGCGGGCCGACCCGTGAGGACCCGCGAGCCGACCGTCGCGACCGCCTCGTCGCCGACGCTGACGACCCAGCCCGGCGACTCGAACCGGAACGCCTCGAGGTCGGGGTCGACCGCCTCGCCGCCGTTACGACGGGCATCGACGAGTCGCTCGACGTTCTCGGCAGCCGTCCGGGCCTCGCGGACGGCCGCCTGCGCGCTCGCCGGCACCGCCTCCCCGGCGGCGTCGACGACCCGCGCGGCGTCGCCGAGCGCGAACGTCCGATCGTCGAGTCGCAGGTCCGCTTCGACGGTCGGCCGCTCGCCCTCGAGGGCGTCCGCGCCGCGAATGCCCCCGGTCCAGACGAGCAGGTCGAACGGGAGTCGCTCGCCCGACTCGAGTCGAACGCCGTCCGCGTCGGCTCCCGTGACCGTCGCTCCCGTCCGGATCTCGATTCCGTCGTCCTCGAGCGCGCGCTCGACCGCACGGCCGAAGTTCTCGGGAAACTCCGGCGCGACCCGCGCTCGCTGCTCGAGGAGCGCGATCGACGCCGAGCCGTACTCTTCGCGGGCCAGCGCGGCGAGTTCTCCTGCGACCTGCACGCCGGAGAGGCCGGCGCCGCCGACGACGATTCGGCCCCCGTCGTCCGCCCGCAGCGCCTCGCGGGCTCGCTTTCGGATTTGGCGCGCGTGCGAGAGCCGCTTTAACGGAATCCCGTGCTCAGGAACCCCCTCGAGCCCGTAGTACGCCGTCCGCGCGCCGAGACAGATCGCCGCGATATCGTACTCGAGGCGACCGTCCGAGAGCGATACGACGCGCTCGTCCCGGTCGATCGCCTCGACGCGGGCAACGCGAGCCGTCGCGCGCTCGAGGGCCCCCGGCAGCGAGAGTCGGATCTCGTTGGCCACGCCGGGCCGGCGGATCACCCGGTGGAGTTCGTGCTGGACGAGGTGGTCCGGCGACTCGTCGACCAGCGTGAGATCGACGTCGGACGGGAGCGACGACTCGAGTCGCTTCGTCAGGCCCAGCCCGGCGTAGCCCGCGCCGAGGACGACGACGTGCATGGGTGCGGCTACGGCTGCGAGTGGTATAGGTCCACGGCGAACGTCGGACGAGTTCGGGACGCTCGATCGATGGCCGCGAGCCCCGAATCGCTCGTCCGACGCGACTCACTCGCCAGTGTAGACTCCCTCGTCGCTCGCGGAAATCTCCCTGTCGGGCGGCGAGACGTCGACGCGACCGCTTCCGGTGACGACGACGGTGCACTCCCCGTACCGAAACCGGACCCGGAGGGTCTCCGATCCGGACCGGACGAGGGAATCCAGCGCCTCCGGGTCGATCGTCTCGTAGAGCGTGGGTTCGAAATCCAGCGGCGACGTCCCGGCCGCGGCCGCGACCGCTTCGACGACTCTCTCGCTCGGCGGCCGGTCGTCGGGAGGGCGAGTCTGATCAGACATCGGGTCCGGCTATCGGTCACCGACCCTAAAGCGCGTCGCAGATCGGACGATTTTCCGCGGGTTCTTCAATCCCGCGCGCCACTCATCGGAGAACAGTCTCGTTTCGGAACGAACGTCCCGAAACTCAGCCGTCGGTCGTATACTTCTTCCCGAGGTGATCGAACGCCCGCGTGTCCTCCTCGACGATAACGTTCGTCTGTACGATTTCGATCCCGAGTTCGTGGAGTTCGTCGGTGGCCGCCTCCACCCGCTCCTGGGTGTCGGTCACGAGTTCGACGTGGAGGTCTGCCTCGTCGGCCAGCAACCGCCTGACGCTGACGACGTTCTCCACCTCGCTCACGTCCGCGACGATCGCCTCGTCGTCGGCCTCGTCGGTGACGGTTCCGACGAGCAGCGTTCGCTGCTCGAATCCCGCTTTCTCGTAATCGATTTCGGGCCGATACCCCGTGACGACGCCGCGGTCCTCGAGGTCGTTGATCCGCGACGCCACGGTGCTCGCCGCGAGGCCGACTTCCGCGCCGATCGCTTCGGTCGTCGCGTTCCGGGCGTCGTCCTGCAGGACGTGAAGAATCGCCAGATCGTCTCTGTCGAGGTCGACCATGGAATTCACTACTGATGTACTACTCCGACGCGGTATATGACTCTTTCACACCTCTCACTCGAGCGAACGCTCGGCACCGCGGGGCAAAACGGGGGCGCCGTCGCGAATCGCCGAGCCTAGAACAGGTGCTTTTCCTCGTCTAGCAGCTTCGCAGGGCCGCCGACGTCCCAGACGGTGGTGGAGACGCCGCAATCCGAGACCGCCTCCTCGACCTCGTCGACGTGTTCCTCGGTGGTGTTGACGTAGACGCTGGCGCCGGTGTCCGTCGAGAAGTAGACGGGGATGTCCTCCTCCTCGCGGAGTTCCCGCACCGTATTGAAGATCTTCAGGGTAGCGGGCTGCCAGTAGACCCACCCGGAGGGGCCGGTCATCGTCGTCGCGGCCAGCGAGAGGGAGTCCTGCTCGGCGAGTTCGAAGGCGCGGTCGAACTCGTTGTTCCGCAGGGCGTCGCGCATCTCGGCGATCTGGCCGTGGATGTGGGCGTTGCGGGCCTGGAACATGTGGCTGTCGGCGGCCTCGCGGTGGGCGTCCTCGGTCTCCTTGTGGTAGGGGACGAGGCCGACGACGATCTTCAGGTCCTCGTGAAGGTCACTCGGGATGCGCCGCGAGCGACAATCCTCGTCGTTCAGACCCGTGTGCAGTTGCGAAAACGCGCCGGTGACCGCGCGGGCGGCCGACGCCGAGCCGACGCGAGCGATCGTCGAAATCTCCTGGCGGGAGGCGTCGAGTTCGGCGGCCTCGGCCAGCGCCATCGCGGCGGCGGCGAAGCCCGAGGAAGAGGAGCCCAGCCCGACGTTCGACGGGAAACTGTTCTCGCTCTCGAGGCGAACCGGATAGACGGTGTGGGCCGCGTCGGACTTCGAACGAGCCTTCTCGACGACGGCTTCGACGCGCTCGTAGGCCCGGCCGTCGAGTTCCTCGCCGTCGACGACGAACGTGTCCTCCTCGTAGTCCATCGAGAACTCCACGGTCGTGCGAGTGTGGCTCGGGGCCGTACAGAGACTGATACTGTCGTGATACGGCAGGCGCTCGATCTCGTCTCGCATCCCGTGATACTTGACCAGCCCCTGAATCGGGTGGGCCATGGCGGTCGCTTTCATACCCTGATAGGCGGATGATGGCCGCTTAAAGGTCACGGCATCCCGCGCCGAAACCGATCCGCGCGGAACCGACTCACTCGGGTTCGGTTTCGGGGTCCTCGGTCGACTCCTCGAGCGTCGCGTCGAGATCGGCCGCGGACGCGTCGACGGTCGCCTCGAGCGCGTCGAGTTCGTCGCGGGTCGCTTCCAGCCCCTCCTGGACGTCCGCGAGGACGGTCTCGGCGGTCCCCTGCTCGTCGAGGAACGCCTCGGGGGCGTCGGTGTAGGCCGCGAGCGACTCGACGGTCGACTGGAGGCGATCGAGGCGAACGTCGGTGCTGGTTCGCGTCGGGCCGTCGAGTTCGAGCGCCCGCCTGAGCGCGGCCCGTTTGGCTCCCCCCTGATCGTCCTTCAGTTCGGCCAGCAGCGCGTCGATGAGCGGGCCGTTGCGTTGCGATAGCGATTCCGTCTCGAGCGTTTCGGTGTCGTCTTGAACTGGCATGGTGACTCCCCCCGCCGATCCCCCGACACCCCCGGCGTTCGGACGATCGACGCGATCTCCTTCGATGGAAACCGTTCAATTATCGATACTGGACCGTAATAATAGTGACTCAACTAGTGAATCATTCATCTCGGCGGTGCGCGACCGTCTCGCCGTCGGGTTCTCGCCGCGACCGGAATCCGAACGCTCAACAGACGACGCGCCTATCGGTCCCGCATGGGAATCCCACTGGAGACGCGGACGGAGCAGGCCGCCGAAGTCGTCGACCGCCTCGAGGAGGCGTATCCGGACTCGACGATCTCGCTGCGGTACTCGAATCGCTTGGAGTTGCTGATCGCCGTGATCCTCTCGGCGCAGTGTACCGACGAGCGCGTCAACGAGGAGACGAAACACCTCTTCGAGAAGTACGACGGCGCCGAGGACTACGCCAACGCGCCGGAGGAAGAGCTCGCGGAGGACCTGAACTCGATCACCTACTACAACAGCAAGGCGGGCTACATCAAGAGCTCCTGCAGGACGATCCTCGAGGAGCACGGCGGCGAGGTGCCGGACACGATGGACGAACTGACGGAGCTGTCGGGCGTCGGTCGGAAGACGGCCAACGTGGTCCTCCAGCACGGCCACGACGTGGTCGAGGGGATCGTCGTCGACACACACGTTCAGCGGCTCTCGCGCCGACTCGGCCTGACCGAGGAGAAGCGTCCCGAGGCGATCGAACAGGACCTGATGGAGATCGTCCCCGATGGCTACTGGCAGCAGTTCACCCACCTCTGTATCGATCACGGCCGGGCGACCTGCACCGCCCGCAACCCCGACTGCGGCGACTGCGTGCTCGCCGATATCTGCCCCTCCGAGAAAGGCGACAGCGAGATCGATCTGGCCTCGGGCGAGCCGTGGTAGGTGGTCAAACACGGGGCGCTCCGAAGCGATAACCCGGCGTTGCGACGGCGCACGCTGGGCCGCGGTGAACCGCGGTGCGAAGCCGTGCGAGGGATGAGTGAACGAATGAAGTGAATGAACGTAAGCGCGGAACCGCCGGTTCCGCGAACCATGCGAACGGGTGCAAAGCACCCGTGAGCAGAAATCGGTTGGGGAGGACGTGGAAATCCCCGTTGCCACGGTAACAGTGCGAGCGATTTCTCTCGAGGCGCTCCGCTCAGGCGAGCGATCCATCGTCGAATCGTCCTGCTCGAGTCACCACCGACAACAGATCGTTCTAGCCGACCTTCGCAAGCCCAACGCCTTTTCGCGGTTCGACGGTAGCCTAATTCGGGATCAGTATGTCCGATACCACTGACGAGACCGGCAAAGACGAGCACGGGCGGGACGTCGAACTGGCGCACGAAGATACCGAGGCCGAGGACGACGAGGAAGAGCTCACCGAGGAAGAGAAGGAGGCCCGCGAACGGCAGGACGAAGAGCAGCGACGCCAGGACATCGAACACAAGTCCGACGACCGGGTCGACGACGCCCTCGAGCAGGAGAACCCGGACAACCACCGGGACGAAGAGCCGTACAACAGCTAGTCCGACCGGCCGCGAGCGCATCGCGCCGTTTCCGACCGCTCGAGACGAGCGCGTTCAGGACGACCCGCGTCACCGCCGGCACTCGCACGTTTTCTCCCCGCACCCCGCTCGTCGCTAAAAGCGGCCTCTGGGCCGCCTCGAGTCGCACCATAGCCGCGCTGAAACGGTGTCTCCGCAGCGTCTCGAGCGCGGACAGGTTCGTATCCGTGACTGCAGACAACCGCAGGCACGTCCGCTTTCTCCGGCTATCGGCTATCGGCGGTGGAGACATGAACAACACACCAACCGATACGAACCGAGACGCTACCGCAGCCGAGCGAGCCGACCACCGAAACACCCTCAACACGGACACGATGCAGTGGCTGAGCGCCCTCGTCGCGATCATCGGGCTCTACGTCGTCGCCTCGCCGTTCATCTTCGAGGCGACGGATCAGGCGATCTGGAACGACACGCTCGTGGGGACGGGGATCTTCCTGCTGGCGGGCTACAACTTCGTCCGCCTCTCGCGGGATCGGCTGGCGAGCGTCGGCGTCGCGTCGCTGGCCGTGCTGCTCGGCCTCTGGCTGCTCGTCTCGCCCGCCGTGATCGACATGGGTAGCAGTACGCTGGCGACCGGGACCGCGGCCTCCGGGCTGGCGACCGCCGTCCTCTCGGCGTACAACGCGTACGCGAACAACAAGGCAGACGCGCCCGACCGAGTCGGTGCACGCGCCTAAAATTCGACCGCTTTTTCTCGAGTCGTTTATCGACCGCCGAAGATCCAATTATCGACCCCTAGAAGCCGCTTATCGACCCTCGAGCGCCCCGTCGGGAACGGAGAGCGTCTCGAGCGCGTCGGCGACTGAGACGGCGATCCGCGCGTCGACGCCGACCGAGGTCACGCGCCGGCCGTCGGCGACGAGCGCGATCGGGCCTTCGTCGCGTTCGACCGTGAGCTCGAGTCGATCGTCGGGGAGCACCCAGCGGCGCGTATCGGTGACGAAGGGGGCGACGGGCGCGACGGCGACCGCGTCGACGGCCCTCGAGAGGTGGGGCGCGTCGACGGCGCCGGCGTAGCCGTGGCTGCCGGCCGCCGTCGCGACCACGACGCCGTCGGCCCGGAACGTCGCGACCGAGTCGCCGCGGCTCGCGACGCCGTATTCGGAGATCCGAGCCGGTTCGTCGGTCACGAGGGTGACGTCGAACAGCGCGCGGTCGCGAACCGCGTCGGCTCCGGCGTCACCGTCGCTCGCGTCCGTATCAGCGCCGTTGCCGTCGGTATCGGCGCTGCCGGCGTCGGTACCGGTACCGCCGGCGTCGGAGTCGCTGCCGATATCGACGTCGACGCCGTCGTATCCAGCGGCGTCGATGCTCCCGCCGCGAGCGGCGATCTCGAGGTCCAAAATCGCGTGCCGACGGACGGTCGCCGCGCCGTCGAGGACGGCCTCGAGTGCCGCCGGCACCCGCGCCCGGTCGACGGCGTCGATACCGGTGACGTCGCCGACCGGCAGGACGGGACCGTCGGCGTCGGCGCGAGCGATCGCCGAAAGGCAGTCGTCGCCGGCGGCCACGAGAACCGACGGCGCCGCCGCGAGAACGTCGTCGACGTCGCCGCTGACGGCCGTCGCGTCGCGACCCGCGACGGTCGGCCGGAGCGCGTCCGCGAGCGACTCGTCGGCGTCGGCTCTCGATCCCGTGTCGGCGTTCGCGTCGACGATACCGACGACCGGCTCCTCGTCAACGAACCACGCGGCGTCCATATCGGCCCGTTAGCGCGGGTGCGAAAAAAGACGTGGGGTTCTCTCGTCGCCGCCGACCGTTACTGCCGTCCCCGTCGACCGTCACTACACGTCCGGTCGAACCGTCGTGCGATCGTGGTGTCAGTGTGAATCGATCAGTCGGCCCCCTCGTCGTAGGGCCAGTCGCCCGTGATCCGCATTCCGTCCGCGAGGTCTTGAGCCTCGAGGTCGGCGGCGATCGCCTCGGGATCGCGGTGCGCGACGGTCGCGTCCTCACCGGCGAGTTCGACGACGAGGTCGGTCAGGAGGATCGCTTGCTCGCGGAGCGTTCGCGGCTCGAGTTTCTCGATCGTGTCGGCGAACGTGTGGCCCCAGCCGCGGCCGACCTCGTCCGACGTCGATTTGACGTGATAGCCGGGGACGCCCCACTGGACGAACGGCCAGTGATCGCTGTGGGGGCCGAGTTTCGGCACCGTCTCGATCGGATGATCGTAGCGGCCGGCGATCTCGTCGGCGGCCGCCTCGAGGCCATCGAAGCCGTGGGTCGTCAGCGACAGCGTCCGATCGCTGACGACGCCGTCGTTGTTGACGATGGCTTTGATCGCGTCGTGATCCGTCCGCTCGGCGTGGTAAGTCGAACCGACCAGTCCCACCTCCTCGGCGCCGTAGGCGACGAACTCGACGCGGGTTTCGAGGTCGTCCTCGCGAGCAGCTAGCGCGTTCGCGAGTTCGACGACCATGGCGGTCCCGGCGCCGTTGTCCGCAGCGCCCTCCGCGATGTCGTGGGCGTCGACGTGGCTCGTCACCAGCACGCGCTCGTCGGTGTCGGGGCCGAGTTCGGCGTGGACGTTCTGGCTCGTCGCCGGGCCGATGTCGGCCTCGACGATCAGTTCGATCTCCTCGCCGTCGAACCGGCGGGCCAGCCGCGCGCCGACCTCGCTCGAGACGCCGACAGCCGGGATCTCGCCGATGGGATCCTCGTCGACGTTGTCGGACTCCGTCCGACTGTCCGCGGACCGTGGGTCCGCGCTCCCGACGCTCCCGGTCGGTGGCAGACAGCCCTCGACGTGGTTTCGGTAGACGAACCCCATCGCGCCGTTCTCGACGGCGTGATAGTACTTTTCCCGGCGGTGGAGGTAGCGATCGTAGTAGTCCGGAACGTCGCTGCGAACCATCGCGATCTTTCCCTCGAGGTCGGTCTCCTCGAAGTCCGCGGGGAGGCCGTAGCCGAGGTCGACCAGCGGCGCCGTCGCGCGGTCGGCGGGGCTGCGCGGCAGGGCGATGCAGTTCTGGCTCGTCTCGCCCGCACTGATCTCGCTTTCTCCGCGCGTCCAGCCCTGGATGTCGAAGGACTCGAGGCGGGCGTTCCGGGTGCCGGCGTCGGCCAGCGCGTCGCGAGTCCGTTCGGCGGCCTCGCGCTCGCCGTCGCTGCCGGCCATCCGAGTTCCGATATCGACGAGGGTCTCGAGGTGCGTCCACCCGACGTCGCTCGTGAAGACGTCTCCGATCCAGTCGGTCATATCTCCGCCGTGGACCGCCGGCCGGGAAACTGTACCGCTCGAGTCGTGGCCCGTACCGGATGCATAACAGGGTAGCACACTTTCGAATCTGACACGACAAACTGACAATCTTTTTCACGCCCCTCCCTCTCGGACCGAGTATGCGGGAGACGCTTGCCGAGTGGCGGCCGGCCATCGACGAGGCGATCGCCGACCTGGTCCCACGCGAAATCGACGCCGACTACCTCAAGTCGACGCGTTTCGATCCGATCGCCTTGATCCAGCGTCGTCTCGAGAGCCCATTTCTATCGACTTCGGTGACTGTCTTCGGTTCCGACGGACGACCCTAGCTACTACTAGCGGGACGTGGTAGCCCCTCGTCGATGGTCGATCACTCGAGTGCGAACGAGCGCGGCGAGCGGGATCGCGAGCGGCAGACGGCGAGCCCGTGGCCCGTGCTGGTCGCGATCGGGCTCGCGGGATCGGAGGTCGGCATCGTCGTCGATCTCTTCCCGGTCGCGGTCGGCGGACTCGTGCTGTTCGCCGCCAGCGTCGCGGGGATCCTCGCCGAGTCGGACCACGTCGCCGATCCGTTGCCGGTCGCGATGGGCTTCGGCGCGGTCTTCGCGCTCGGCGGCGGCGTGCTGTACGCGCTCGGAACCGACACCGTCGTACCCGCTACGGCCGACGGACTGACCGGGCTCACCACTCGGGGCCTCGCGATCGCGATCGCCGGCATCGTGACGGTCGTCGGCACGGTGATCGTCCACTACCGACGCCGCTAACAGATATCCATGAGCCGACGCGCATTCGACGCCGAAATCACGCTCGATCTCGCGGTCAACCTGATCCCCCTCGCGATCATGGTGTTCTTCGTCGCTCTCTTCGCGGTATTCAACCCGTGGGGGATCGAACCGCTGCAGTCGACGATCCAGTTCGCGATCCTGCTGTCGATGATCGCGACGCTGGGCTTCGTCACCTACTACGCGGCGCGCGTGATCGAAGGGGACGACCGCACGTATCACGATACGACGACGATAGACCAAAAGAAGAACTGACCCACTGACCTCGACGACCGATATATCGGTCCGCGTCCGCCGTTCTCGACGCACGTCTCAGGTGACGATGAGCACGAACCCGAGCAGCGCCATCAGGAGCGCGATCCCGACGAGTAACAACAGGAACAGTTCCTTCTCGGCGAGCCGTCGCTGTGACTCGTCGGTGTCGCGCTTCGCGTCGGGACCGGTGGCGTCAGTTTGTTCGGAGCCCACGGCTACGTTCCTCGAGGATACGACGACGTCGGGTAAAAAACGAGGGGTGGCGCGCGAACGCGCCGACGTCGTTCGCGCGGATCGGTACTGTCGCGCTCGGCAGCGGTCGGCGCGACACAGGCAGTGGGGGATGGGGAGTGGGATGGGAGTGGGAATGCAACGGCAGGGCACGGGGAGCCCGATGCCGACGACCCTGCCGTACGCGTTCGTACGACGACATCGTCGAAACAACTGCGGCCAAATAATTTTGGGACTCGCGAGACCGGCGGCGTCTCGAGGCGCCGATCGAACGCGATGCACTGCTCGAGACGAAGCGCAAGGACCTCGGGCACGCGCCGCGAACGGGCGACCGTGACTGCCGATCGACGACTGGGCGGTCGCCGCGTGGTCGGCGGCCTCTGTCTCGTACTGATCGCCGCCACCGCCACCTTCGGCGCCATCCTCGGCTACGCCCTGCCGGTGATGACGGACCTCGAGGAGATCACCGTCCTCGAGATGGCCGTTCCCGTCACGCCGGCCACGTTCGCGCTCTACGGCGGCGTGACCGTCAGCGTCTTTCTGGTGACGTTCCTCCTGGTCGTCCAGGTCGTTTCGCGATTCGACGAAAACGCGGTGTGACGGCAGAGAGACGATCAGTCGCTGTCCGAGTCGGCGTCAGCGTCGCCGTCGGCGTCCGCGTCGTCAGTGTCATCATCGTCGTCGGTGTCTCCGTCAGCATCAGCGACCTCGCCGTCCGCCCCGCTATCGACCTGATCGGCGATCTCGTCGACGATTTCGGGGTTCCGGAGCGTCGAGGTGTCACCCAGCTCGTCGCCGCTGGCGATGTCCTCGAGCAGGCGGCGCATGATCTTGCCAGAGCGCGTCTTCGGCAGTTCGGGCGTGAACAGGACCTCCTCGGGGCGGGCGATGGGTCCGATATCGTCCTCGACGGCTGCGACGATCCGCTCGCGCATGTCCTCGCTCGGCTCGGCGTCGTCCTCGAGGATGACGTAGGTGTAGACGGCCTCGCCCTTGATCTCGTGGTCGCCGCCGACGACGGCGGCCTCGGCGACGCCGGGGACGCCGACGATCGCGGACTCGATCTCCATGGTCCCGAGCCGGTGGCCGGAGACGTTGATCACGTCGTCGACCCGGCCGAGGACGGTCACGTAGCCGTCCTCGTCGACCGTCGCGCCGTCCTCGGGGAAGTAGACCCACTCGTCGGCGTCGGGGTCGGAGTACTCCTGCCAGTACTCCTCGATGAAGCGCTCGTCGTTCCGGTAGAGCGTCCGGAGCATGCCCGGCCACGGGTCGTTGACCGTGAGGTAGCCGGCCTCGCCGGCCGAAATCTCCTCGCCGGCGGCGTCGACGACGCGGGCATCGATACCCGGCAGCGGCGGCCCGGCGGAGCCGGGTTTCATCTCGTTGATCGCGGGCAGCGTCGTGATCATCATCCCGCCGGTCTCGGTCTGCCACCAGGTGTCGACGATCGGGCACTCCTCGCCGCCGATGTGCTTGTAATACCACTTCCAGGCCCGCGGGTTGATCGGTTCCCCGACGGTACCGAGCAGGCGCAGCGAGGAGAGATCGTGCCGCTCGGGGTACTCGGTGCCCCACTTCATGAACGACCGGATCGCCGTCGGCGCCGTGTAGAAGGTGTCGACGCGGTTCCGCTCGATGAGGTCCCAGAGGCGGTCCTTCTCGGGGTAGTCTGGCGTCCCCTCGTACATCATCGTCGTCGTGCCCAGCGCGAGCGGGCCGTAGACGATGTAGGAGTGACCGGTGATCCAGCCGATGTCTGCGGCACACCAGTAGGTGTCCTCGGGTTTGACGTCCAAGACGGCGTGGGAGGTCCAGGCCGTGTAGGCGAGATAGCCGCCGGTCGTGTGCTTGACGCCCTTGGGTTCGCCGGTTGTCCCCGAGGTGTACATCAGGAACAACATGTCCTCGGCGTCCCGCGAAACGGGCTCGACGCTCGCTCCCTCGTGATCGGCGACGAGTTCGCCGTAGTCGTGGGCGTCGGCGCCGAGGAAGTGGGTCAGTTCGTCGCCGAGTCGGTCGACGACGACCGTCTGGACGTCGTTCTCGACGCCGCGCAGCCCCTTGTCGGCCTTCTCCTTGTGGTTCAGGGCGTCGCCGCGACGGTAGTAGCCGTCGCAAGTGACGAGGTACTCGCTGTCGGCCGAGTTCATCCGCGTCGCCAGCGCGTCCGCCGAGAAGCCGGCGAAGACGACGCTGTGGGGCGCGCCGATGCGAGCGCAGGCGAGCATCGCGATCGGCAGCTCCGGGATCATCGGCATGTACAGCGTGACGACGTCGTCCTCCTCGACGCCGAGGTCACGCAGCGCGGCTGCGAAGGCCTCGACCTCGTTCAACAGATCGCCGTAGGTGTAGGTCCGCGTCTCGCCGAGCTCGCCCTCCCACTTGATCGCCGCGCGGTTCTTGGCGCCCTCCTCGACGTGTCGGTCGAGGCAGTTGTACGAGGCGTTTAACTCTCCGCCGGTGAACCACTCGTAGAACGGCGCGTCCCCGTCCTCGAGGACGGTATCGTACGCTTCATCCCACGAGAGCAGATCGGCCGCCCGCTCCCAACAGTCCGGCCAGTTCTCCTCGAACTCCTCGTAGACGTCCGGATCCGAGACGTTCGCCTGTTCGACGAACGACTCGGGCGGCTCGAACGTCTCCCGTTCCTCGAGTCTCGCCTCGAGTTCGACTTCGGGCTCGCCGGTATCGTCGCTCATAAACACTGCTACCATCGGACAAGATCGGGATAAACGTTCCCCTGTCGGCGTTCCGTCCGGCGGTTTCGCGGATCGGCCGACCTCCGAGACTTCACACTGGATCCGAGAGCCGACAGTTCGCGGGTATTATCCTTCCAGATCCGTAATCGACCGATATGCCGCCGACGAATCTGCTCGTCATGAGCGGAGCGCTCCTGGTCGGGCTGGCGATCCTCGGGGCCGGGCTGTTCGTCGCGTCGATCGGCGTCGGCCGCGTTCGCCTCGCTCGACGGCTCCGGCGGGCCGGGCCGACGCCGCTCAGCGAGGTCGCCGACGCGACCGGCCTCGTCGCGTTCAACGGAGTCGCGCGAGCGGGCGCCGAAGGGACCCTCGAGGCGCCGATCTCCGAAACCGACTGTCTGGCCTACGCGGTGCAGTCTCGCTCCCGGAACCGCGACGACGCGGACGTGGATACGAACGCGGACGAGATTTGGTCCCAGGACGGACGAGCGTCGGCCGGCGTCCCCTTCGAGGTCGTCGACGGCGGCGACCGCGTCGCGGTCGACCCGCGCAACGCCGTCCTCTCGCTTGCCGACTGGGAGCCGGACGCGACGGCGTGGACGGACCGCGCCGACCTCCCGTTCGACGCGCGCGATCGCCTCGCCGCGGTCGGCCTGCCCAGTGCGGACGCCGAGCCGACGGACGACCCGTCCGCCTCGAGCGACGCGGTCACCCAGTGCCGCGAGCTTCGCCTCGAGCCGGGGACCGACGTCCACGTCTTCGGCGGTTCCGTCGTCGACGATGCTCGAGACCGCACGGACGACGCGCTCGTCACCGTCGGCGGCGACGACTGGTTCGAGGTGTCCGCCGGCGAGCGGTCGACGGTGATCCCGGATCGCCAGCGGTCGGGCTCGCTCTACGTGATCTTCGGCGGGCTGCTCGCGATTCCGGGGCTGGGCTTTACGCTCGCCGGGCTCGTCGGCCTGGCGTCGACGTTCCTGCTCTGACCCTCGATGGACGCACCGTCTAGCGTCTGGTCCCACTGCTCTCGGTATATACAACCCGGCCCCTCTTCAGGACGGGACCTCTTGCTCTCACATGGTTGGGCCACAAGAAGCAGACGAAACTGCGAACACCGTCTTCGAGATCCTCTCACACCAGCGTCGTCGCTACGCCCTTGAGTGTCTTCGCGAGTACGAGAACCCGCTTCCGTTGGCCGATCTGGCCGACGAAGTCGCCGTCCGGGAGTACGACGCGTCGCTCCCAGAGATCTCCGCCGAAACGGTGAAGCGAGTCTACCTCTCCCTGTATCATACCCACGTTCCGAAACTGGCGGCCGCGGAGTACGTTCGGTACAGCCAGGATCGAGATACGGTGACGCTGAGAGTGCACAGCGAGCAGGCCGAGCACCTCCGAGCGCAACTCGAGAGCAGCCGACCCGTTACGAACTGACGACCGACTCCCCCGCTCGTTTCAGGCTAGTCCGATCTCCTCGCTGTAGGCGCCGTGCTGGTCCTCGAAGACCTGCATGATCTCGCCCATCGTCGCGTACGCTTTCACCGCGTCGACGATGTACGGCATCGTGTTCTCACCGCGCTCGCTCGCCTCGCGGAGATTCTCGAGTGCCTCCTCGACGGCCGCGTCGTCGCGGTCGGCCTTGACGTCCTCGAGGCGTGCGAGCTGCCGTTCGGCCGTCGTCTCGTCGATCTTAAGGGTGTCGGGGCTGGTGTCCTCCTCGAGCGTGTATTTGTTGACGCCGACGACGACCTCCTCGCCGCGCTCGACGCGCTCCTGGTACTCGTAGGAGGCGTCTTGAATCTCCCGCAGGAAGTAGCCGTCCTCGATGCCCTTCAGGATGCCGTCCCGGACGGAGCCGTCGCCCATCTCGCGGATCTCCTCGAGGTAGCGCATGGCGCGTTGCTCGGTCTCGTCGGTGAGCGCCTCGACGGCGAAACTGCCGCCCATCGGGTCGACGATGTCCGCCGCGCCGGACTCCTCGGCGATGATCTGCTGGGTGCGCAGGGCGACCCGGACCGCCTTCTCGCTCGGTAGCGCCAGCGCCTCGTCGAAGCTGTTGGTGTGCAGCGACTGCGTGCCGCCCAGTACCCCCGCAAGCGCCTGGATCGTCACTCGGACGACGTTGTTTAGCGGCTGCTGGGCCGTCAGCGACTGGCCGGCGGTCTGGGTGTGGAACTTGAGCCGTTTGGACTCGTCTGCCTCGGCGTCGTACCAGTCGTCCATCACCCGCGAGTAGATCCGTCTAGCTGCCCGATACTTCGCGATCTCCTCGAAGAAGGAGTTGTGGCAGTTGAAGAAAAAGGAGAGCCGCGGCGCGAACGCGTCGACGTCGAGTCCCCGCTCCATCGCGTCCTCGACGTAGGCGAAGCCGTCCGCGAGGGTGAAGGCCAGCTCCTGGACGGCGGTCGAACCGGCCTCCCGGATGTGATAGCCCGAGACCGAGATGGGGTGGAACTTCGGCGTCTCCTCGGTGCTGAACTCGACGACGTCCGTCACGAGATCGAGCGACGGCTCCGGGGGGATCACCCACTCCTTCTGGGCGATGAACTCCTTGAACATGTCGTTCTGGAGGGTCCCGCGCAGTTCCTCTCGGGGAACGCCCCGCTGGTCGGCCAGCGCGACGTACATCGCGTAGATCACCGGCGCGGAGGGGTTGATCGTAAACGAGGTCGAGATCTCGGCCAGATCGATCCCGTCGAAGAGAATCTCCATATCGCGGAGCGTGTCGACGGCGACGCCCTCCCGGCCGATCTCGCCCTCGCTCATCGGGTCGTCCGAGTCCAGCCCCATCAGGGAGGGCATGTCGAACGCCGTCGAGAGGCCGGTCTGGCCCTCGTCGATTAGGTAGTGAAAGCGCTCGTTGGTCTCCTCTGCCGTCCCGAAGCCAGCGAACTGGCGCATCGTCCACGTCCGACCGCGGTACATCGTCGGGTACGGTCCGCGGGTATAGGGCTCCTCGCCCGGAAAGCCGAGGTCCTCGAGATAGTCGAGGTCGGCGACGTCATCGGGGGTGTAGAGCCGGTCGACCTCGTGGTTCGAGACGGTCGCGAACCGCTCGCTGCGCTCGCCGTGGACGTCGAGGGCTGGCTCGAGCGTCTCCCGTTCCCACTCGTCGGTGGCCTCCCGGATCGACTCGAGGTCCTCCTCGTCGTACATACGCACACGATTTGCCGGACGCGGCATTAAGGATTCCGGGGAATGGTAGCGTGTGACGAAGGACGATCGCGACAGCGGCTAGCCAACAGATCGGTTCGGTCCCGGGAGGACCGATCAGGCGAAACTCCGAAATTCGGTCCCACCGCAGCCACAGCGGTCACCCATTCCGATCAGGAAGACCGCGCCGTCGTCCCCGATTTCGGCCGTGAAGATGGACTGACAGTCGCCACACCGAACAGCGGTCTTCCGCTGGACGTTTGCGCGTTTCATCGTATCCGTTCGGAGGGACCAGTCGGGGTTGAACCCGTCTCCAAACTACAGTGGGTCCGCGCTCAGCGGAGCGAGATTCGGGGCAGTTCGGTCGGCAGGCGGACGCCCGCTACTGCTCGGCTATCCACTCCAGTGCGTCCGCGTCGCTCGTGAACGTGCGGTACTCGAATTCGGGATCGATTTCGTTCAGTTTCGTCTCGACGCGTCCCATCTCCAGCGACGAGACGGCCGAGTCCGAGTGGACGCCGGCCCCCGCCCGGACGCCGAGATCGAGCAGTTTCGGGATCCAGGTCTCCGCGAGCCACTGCTTGTCCTCGTCCCTGTGCGCCATGAACGCCGCCGTGTTCACGACGTAGCGGTCGATATCCTCCGCTTCGATGATCTCCGCCCACCTGAGCGCGGCCTCCCGAAGCTCCTCGCCCGTGACGAACCGTTCGTACGTGAAGACCGGGATGCCGAGCTCCGACTCCAGTTCCACGGTGTAGTCGTCCGTCCGTTCGACTATCTCTGTTGTCATATATCGCGATCGTTCCCCACGACACTTGTAACTATTCAGCCGCGGCTATCAGATCAGACACGCCGAGAGGAACCCGTCGCCGCCGAATCGCCGGACGAACTCAGTCGTCGGACTGCAGCCGCTCGGTCGTCTGAACGAGCGGATGGTGTGCGTAGTCGACGACCTCGATGTCGTCGATCCGCTCTAGGTTCTCCTTCTCCGCGGTCTTGGCCATCCCGAGCTCGATCGTCCGATCGACGACGATGACGTAGGCGTCCATCTCGTCGATCCCCAGCCGATCGGCCGCGAGCACCCGGTGGTGGCCGTCGGCCAGCAACAGCGTGCCGCCGTTGTCGATGACCACCAGCGGCTCGGCCAGCCCGTGCTCGAGTTCGTACCGCCGACCCTCGAGTTCGTCGGCGTAGACTCGCCCCTGCGTGGGCGTCAGCTCCGCCAGGGCGACGGTTCGACGCTCCTGCTCGAGGTGCGTGTCGTGGATCTCCTCTAGAGTCCGGACGAGTTTCCCCACTTTCTCGGGCGTGGCGCGCTCGATCTGGCTGCGGATGACGTCGGCGTTCGAGATGATTCCCACGAGGTTGCCGGCGTCGTCGACGACGGGGAGCTTCTGGATGCCCGACCGGAGAATGACGCGGGCGGCGTCGGTCACCTTCATATCCGGGTGGGCCACGAGCAGATCGGTGGCCATCACCTTGAAGATCGGATCGCCATCGTCGGCCAGCAACAGATCGCGGGCGCTGATAAATCCCTCCACGCGGCGCCGCTCGCAGACGGGAAAGCCGCTGTGCTCGTCGCTCTCGGCGATCCGCGTGGCGACGTCGCCGACGGTTTCGTCGGGAGCGACCGTCGCGACGTCGCGCGTCATGTACTCCTTGACCTTCGGCTTGCTCCGGTCCGACAGGACCTCCATAGGCGGGTCAACGGGCCCCGCGCGCAAAAACGTGTCTTCCGCGACCGCTCGGACCCCGTCGCGGAGCGCGGGTCTCGAGACGACACCCTACACCGACTCCCCGCTCTCGTCGGCCGCCGTTCGGTCCCCCGAGGGAGCCTCGGACTCGTCGTCGACCGAGAACAGCCGCTCGCTGGTCTGGGTGTACGCCCCGACGGACGTTCCCGGCCCGGCGTCGATCGCCTCGAGGAACCGATTCGTGATGACCTCCTCGACGACGCTGACGATCGATTCGACCTCGTCGGCGTCGTCGACGTTGCCGAGGATACCGAGCTCGAGCTGGGCGCCGGCCATATCGGCGTGGCCGCCGGCGCTGCCGATCCGATCGAACGCGTCCCGGACCGTCTCGCCCAAGTCGACGTCGGCCGCCCGCGAGCGCGCGGAGACGAAGACCATCTCGTCGCGAAAGCCGAAGACGAGCGTCGTTTCGATGCCCTCCATCGACAGCAGCTGCTCGGCCGCCTGGGGGAGGGCGTCGCGGTTAGTGATCTCGCCGACGCTCGCGACGGCCACCGAATCTCGCTGGATGCGGTTCTTGATCGCCCGGGCGATCGTCTCTAAGGTCTCTCCTTCGACCGTCGGCTGCTCGATCTGCTCGAGCATCGACGTGTCGGCGTGGGGCCACAGCACCGAGGCGGCGTTGAAATCCGCCGGGGAGACCTCGCGGGTGAAGTCGTTCGTATCGATCCGGATCCCGTACAGCAACGCGGTCGCCGTCGGTCGCCGCGGGTGGAGGCTGAACCGGTCGAGATACTCCGTCAACACCGTGCTGGTCGCCCCGGCCCCCTCGCGGAGGTCGACGAACTCGCCGGGTACCGGACCGCGGGGCGGGTGGTGGTCGATGACGATGTCGATGTGGAGCTCCTCGGGTAGCTGGTCGTTGACGCCGGGCCGAGAGTGATCGACCAGCGCGAAGGCCGCATACTCCTCGAGCGACTCCTCCGGCGAGAGGTTCCGCAGGTCGAGATCGAGCAGGTTGACCATCGCGCGGTTCTCCTGGTGGGAGATCTGGCCGAAGTAGCAGGCGTCGGCGTCGACGCCAAGCTCGGCGGCGATATCGACCAGCGCGACGGCGCTGGCGATCGCGTCCGGATCGGGGTTGTCGTGCATCACCACCGCCAGCCGGCCGTCGATTTCCGCCAGCTGTTTCCGAAGTCCGATCGCGGCGCCGGCCGAGAAACTCACGGTCCCCTCGAGGATGTGGTCGACCATCGACTGCCGGGCGTCGACCACGCAATCCGCGAGTTCGTCGAACCGCATTCGATCCGCCTCGGTCGCGTTCCCGCCCATGTAGGCGACGATCGAACTCGTCGGAAACCGCTCTCGAGCCTGGACGAGCGCGAGCCGGTTCCGGTCGGTCCGATCGCCGGCGACGAAGATCACGTCCGGCGTCTCGAGATTCGCGATCACGGACGGATCGGTCGGATCGGCCCGCCGCGCCGGGAGGCTCTCGTCGCGAAGCGTTTCGACGACGCTCTCGTCGTCGGTGACGACGAGCAGGCGATCGCCGGTGCGTGCGTCGCGCTCGGGGAACCGTTCGACGACCTGTCGGCCGACCGTTCCACAGCCGAGCACGAGCCGGAAAACCATGTATCGCAGTTGCGATTCCGAGCGGGAAAAGCTACCGGGTCGCCGGTGACGGCCCGGCGATCAGTTGATCAGGGCCTCCGCGGCGCCGGTGGCGGCCTCGACGACCGGTCCGAAGCCGGGGAGGATGACGATCGTCATCACGGCGGCGACGACGATCGCCGCGTAGAGCCCCGTCGGCTGTCCGAGCCGATCGCGCGTCGCCGGCGGATCCTCGATCCACAGCGCCTTGACCAGCCGCGAGTAGTAGTACAGCGAGAGCGCGCTGTTGACTACCAGCGCGGCGGCCACGGCCAGCATCGCCGTGTTCGCCGTCGCCGCCTCGAGGGCGCCGGTGAAGAGGAAGTACTTGCTGAAGAAGCCGCCGAAGGGCGGGATCCCCGCGAGGCTAAAGAGGAAGACGGCCATCGCGCCGCAGGCGACCGGCGCCTGCGTCGAGAGGCCGTTGTAGTCCTCGAAGGTGCGGCCGACGCCCCAGTGTTCGGCCAGGGCCACGAACAGGAACGCGCCCGTGTTCATGAAGCCGTAGACCAGCAGGTGCATCAGCGCCGCGCCCATGACGAGCTCGCCGCCGTCGGCCGACAGGCCGGCCAGCCCGATCAGGGCGTAGCCGGCGTGGCCGATCGACGAGTAGGCGAGCATCCGCTTGACGTTCTCCTGGGTCGCCGCCGCGAAGTTCCCGAGCGTCATGGTGACGATCGCGAGCACGACGAAGGCGACCGTCCAGTCGAAGCCGATCACGGCACCGATCTCCTCGAGCGGGAAGGCCACGTTGAACACGCGGAACGCGATCACGAAGCCGGCGGCCTTCGAGGCCGAGGAGAGGAACGCGCTGATCGGCGCGGGCGCGCCCTCGTAGGCCTCGGGCGCCCAGAAGTGGAACGGCACGCTGGCGGTCTTGAACGCGATCCCGCCGAGCAGCATGAGGATGCCCAGTCCGAGCAGGCCGCCGAAGCCGTCGGCGCCGCCGTCGGCGATGACCTCCGCGATGCTGTCCAGCTGGAGGACGCCGGTCGCGCCGTAGACCAGCGAGATCCCGTAGACGAAGATCGCCGAGGAGAGCGCGCCGATCAGGAAGTACTTCAGCCCGGCCTCGACGCTGCCGCGGTTGTCCTTCAAGATCGCCACGAGGGCGTACGACGGCAGGCTCGTCAGCTCGAGGGCGATGAAGATCGTCACGAGGCTGTTGGCGGCCGCGACGGTCGCCATCCCGGTCGCCGCGAGGATGACCAGCGAGTAGTACTCGGCCTGGTAGGTGTGGCCGGCCAGGTAGTCGTAGCTGGCGACGACGATCAGCGCCGTCACGATGGCGACGACGATCATGAAGTACAGCGCCAGCTGGTCGACGACGAACTGGCCGTCGAAGATCTCGATGACGCCTTCGCCGCCGTCGATGGTCGGCGTGCCGACGCCGGCGGCACTGAACCAGACGGCGACGCCCAGCGAGGCCAGCGCGCCGACGGCGGCGGTGCCGGCCAGCAGCGTTCGGTCGGTCGACCGCGGCGAGATGCTGTCTATGAGGAACAACACCAGCCCGGTCAGCGCCAGGATCAACGCCGGGGCCAGCGCGGCCCACTCGGGGAGTTGATAGATCGCCACTACAGGTCACCTCCGTTCAGGATCGGATCGACTGCGTCGGTTATCATATCGAATATCAGTTCGGGGGCCACGCCGAGGGCGATGATGAGCGCGAGCAACACGAACATCGGCGCGATGTCGTGCAGCGGCGCGCGGCCCACGTCGTAGTCGGTTTCCAGGTGATACGGGCCGAAGACGGTCCGCTGGAGCGCGAAGAGCAGGTAGCCAGCGACGATGACGATGCCGAACATCGCCAGCGCCGTAAACAGCGGCGCGTACGCGAAGTCGGCCTGGAAGGCGCCGAAGAAGATGGTGAACTCGCCGTGGAAGCCGCTCATGAGCGGGAGTCCCATGTAACCGAAGGCGCCGGCGACGAGGATGCCGACGGCGATCGGCATCCGGTCGGCCAGCCCGGACATCTCCTCGACGCTACGGGTGTGCGTGACGTTGTAGATGACGCCAACTGACATGAACATCAGGCCGGAGATCAGCCCGTGGGAGACCATCTGGAACGTCGCCCCGCCGACTCCGAACTGGGTGTAGGCGATCAGTCCGAGGATCACGTACCCCATCGAGGAAACCGAGGAGTAGGCGACGATTCGTTTTAGGTCCGTCTGGGCCAGCGCCAGCATCGCGCCGTAGATGACGCTGATAACCGCGATGGCCGCGATCGGCACGGCGTAGGTCGCGACCTGCTCCGGGAACATCGTGAAGTTGAACCGCAGCAGGGCGTAGGTCCCCATCTTCAGGAGCACGCCCGCGAGCAGCACGGAGGCGGGCGTCGGGGCCTGCACGTGGGCGTCGGGCAGCCACGTGTGGAACGGGACCACCGGCACCTTCACGGCGAACCCGAGGAACATCGCGATGAACACGAGCGCCGTGAACGTCCCCGGATCGATGCCGAAGACGCTCGACTGGACGCCGCCGCCGTTGACCATCGCGTCGGCGATATCTGGAAGGGCGAAGCTCGTCGCGGCGTCGCCGAGGCCGAAGACGAGCGCGATGAACGACCCGAACATCACCAGCGACGCCACGTTCGTGTAGACGAAGAACTTGATCGCGGCGTACTTCCGGTCCGGACCGCCCCAGACCCCGATCAGCAGGTACATCGGGATCAGGACCGCCTCCCAGAAGATGAACCAGACAAAGAAGTCCAGCGCCGAGAAGACGCCGATCAGGTTCGCCTCGATGAACAGCACGAGCCCGTAGAACTGGGACTCGCGGCTGTCGATCGGTGTCCACGAGCTCAGGATCGCCAGCGTGCAGAGGATCGTCGTCATCACCACGAGCGGCAGGCTGATGCCGTCGAGGCCGACGAACCACTCGATCGAGTAGTCGCCGAACTGGATCCACTCGAGGTGAGACTCGAAGGCCAGTTCGCCGTCGAGTAAGGCGTTACCGCTGCCGTCGAAGGCGGTGAACATCCACAGGCTGAGCGCGGCCGGCACGAGGCTGATAGCGAAGGCCAGTTTGCCGGCGACGCGATTCGGCGCGACGAACGTGACGAGCGCGCCGATCAGTGCGACCGCGATCAGTGCTTCGATCATCATCAGAACCACCCTCCGTAGAGTCCGAGACCGAGGAGCAACGCGATGAACCCGGCCACGAGTAGTGCCGCGTAGTTCGTCACGAGCCCCGTTTGGATGCGTTTCACCCAGCTACTGCCGAACAGGCTGGCGCTCGAGACGCCGTCGACGGCGCCGTCGATAACCGATCGGTCGAACAGATCGGCCGTCCGGGCCAGCGGCAGCGTGAGGCCCTCGGCGAGCCAGACCTGGTACTCGTCCTGGTAGTAGTTGTGCCGCAGGACGGTGTAGGCGCCGCCGAGTTTCGTCGCGTGTCGCTTCGGTTCGGGGACGTTGTACAGCGTGTGCGCCGTGAACGCACCGGCCAGCGCCAGTCCCAGCGAGAGGCCGGCGCTGAGCAGCATCGTCGTCGTCTCGGAGCCGATGTACCCCTCTTCGAAGGCCACCATCTCGTGGTAGTGGTGGTAGGTCAGTCCCTCGACGTAGCCGTACTCGCCGTCGAGCCAGTACTCGAGGAACGTGATGTCAGTCCCGGCGAGTTTGGCGATCGGCGCGAGATTGACGAAGCCGGCCAGCGCCGCGAGGAGGCCGAGCACGACCAGCGGCGCCTTGATCGACCAGCCGACGCCGTGTGGGTTCTCGGCCGTCTCGGAGCGGGGTTCGCCGTGGAAGGTCAGGAAGACCATCCGGAAGGTGTAAAAGCCGGTGAAGAAGACGCCGAGCAGTCCCATCGCGTAGGCCGCGAGGATGACGGGCTCCTCTAAGCCGACGATCAGCGCGTCGAACAGCACCTCGTCTTTCGACCAGAAGCCGGAGAACGGGACGATTCCCGCGAGCGCGAGCGCGCCCGCGAGGAACGTGTAGTAGGTGACCGGCGCCTTGTCCTTCAGGCCGCCCATCTTCCACATGTCCTGTTCGTGGTGCATGAGGACGATGACGGCACCGGAGCCGAGGAACAGCAGCGCCTTGAAGAAGGCGTGGTTCATGAGGTGGAAGACTCCGGCGACGTAGCCGCCGACGCCCATCCCCAGCATCATGTAGCCGTACTGGCTGATCGTCGAGTACGCCAGCACCTGCTTGATGTCGTCTTTGACGACGCCCATCGTCGCGGCGAATAAGGCGGTGAAGCCGCCAACGAAGGCGATGATTGCCAGCGCGGTCGGCGAGAGCGCGTAGTAGCCGAACATCCGCGCCACGAGATAGACGCCGGCCGCGACCATCGTCGCCGCGTGAATGAGCGCGGAGACGGTGGTCGGGCCTTCCATCGCGTCGGGCAGCCACGTGTGCAGCGGGAACTGTGCGGACTTGCCGATTACCCCGCCGAGCACGAGCAGTCCGGTGATCGTCACCCACGTCTGGGCGTCGAAACCGAACAGCGTTGTTCCGTCCTCGATGGCCGTCTCGGCGGCGACGACGAACGACTCCTCGCCGGCGAAGGCGACCGTCCCGAACGTCGACGCGATGGCGACGACGCCGATCAGGAAGAAGTAGTCGCCGAAGCGGGTGACGAGGAACGCCTTCTTCGCGGCCGAGGGGGCCGACTTCGTCCGGAACCAGAACCCGATCAGCAGGTACGAACAGAGGCCGACGAGTTCGAAGAACATGAACGCCATCAGCAGGTTGTCCGCGTAGACGAACGCGAGCATGCTGAACGTGAAGAGCCCGAGGCTGGCGTAGTACCGCGGAAGCCCGGTCTCTCCCTCGTCGTTCATGTATCCGAGGCTGAAGACGTGAACGAGGAAGGCGACCAGCGAGACGATGATCAACATCAGCGCCGACAGCGGATCGATCAGCAGGCCGAAGGAGAAGGCGATCTCCTCGGCGCCGACCTCGGTCGTGACCGCGCCGGCCGACCACTCGTAGAGCGTCTCGTGATACGTTTCGCCGCTCGCGACCGTCGCGAACATCCACAGCGAGAACAGCAGCGAGGCTGCCGTCGCGAAGATACCCGGAATCGCGCCCTTCTTCGGCAGCTGTCGGCCGAAGACGAGCGAGATGACGAACGCCGCGAGCGGGAACAGTGCGATCGCCGGAGCGTAACTGAATGGGCCTGCACCAGTTCCTACCATCTTACCACCTCATCGTCGTTGGAACCGTGACATCGACGTCACGGAAGTTGCGATACAACACCAGGATGATCCCGAGTCCGACGGCGACCTCCGCGGCGGCGAGCGCCATGGTAAACAGCGCGAACACCTGTCCGGTGAGGTTGCCGTGGTAGAACGCGAACGCGATCAAATTGATGTTCGCCGCGTTCAGCATGAGTTCGACGGACATCAGGAACAGCAGTGCGTTCCGACGCGTCAGGACTCCCATGAGGCCGATACAGAAGACGGCCATCGACAGCAGGACGTAGTACTCGACGGCGACCGTCACCGACGGTCACCTCCGTTCGAGTCCGCGTCGGCGTCGGTCTCGGATCGGCCGCCGTCGGTCGCCGTCGGCTCCGAGGGGCCGAAGCCGCTCGAGTCGGTCGCCGGACGGGCGCCGGTGCCGGCGTCGTCGGGCCCTGTACTCGAGAGCGGCGAGACGGGTTCGCCCGCCTCCTCGCGTTTCGCGAGGACCAGCGAGGCGTCCAGCGCCGCGTCGAGGGCGACCGCGATCAGCAGGAAGGCCGCGAGGAACGGCTCGGTTCCCACCACGCCCGCGTCCTGCTGGAGCGCCTCGAGGTCGAACAGCGCGTAGCCGATAGCGGCGGTGATCGATTCGACTTCGAAGCCGCCGTCGGCCATCGACTCGAACGGCGTGTTGAGGACGATCAGCGCCATCAGCGCGAACAGCCCGACGGCCAGCAGCCCGGGGACGAGCGTCTTCCCGAGTCGGAGCTTCGGTCGGTTCGTCATGTCCGCACCACCTCCTCGGAGTCGGACGTCGTGTCCTCGCGCTGGGTGAGCATCACGGCGAACGTGATGAGGACCAGCACCCCGCCGACGTAGACGAGGATCTGCATCATCGCGACGAACTCGGCGGCGAGCATCACGAAGTGGACCGCGATGCTCATCAGCGCGACACCGAGCATGAGCGCCGCGTGCCAGGGCTCCTCGAGGAGGACCACGCCCAGCGCGCTAAGCAGCGTCACGAGCGCGAAGGCCGCAAATGCGATCGTTTCGAGCATGGTTACTGGTAGTCGACCTCCCCTTCGCCCTCGCCGATCCACGCGCCCCGGTCGGGTTCGCGCGACTCGAGCGGGTCAATATCCTTATACCACGGTACCGCTTTCAGCTGCTCCTTGTTGTAGACGAAGTCGTGTTTCGTGTCCGCCGTGAACTCGAAGTTCTGGGTCAGCAGGATGGCGTCGACGGGACAGACCTCCTCGCAGAGCCGGCAGTAGACGCACTGCCCGATGTGGAGGTTGTACTGTTCGCCCTGTCGCTGGTCGTTCGTCACGATCTGGATCGTGTCGTTCGGACAGACGTTCTCACACTGCCGACACCAGATACACCGCTCCTGGCTGAACTTGTGGACGCCCCGAAAGCGCGGGGAGACGTCCGGTGCTGTCTCGGGATACTCGACCGTGAAGGTCGACCCGTCCAGTGCGTGCTTCATCGTCGTGGCCATGGATTTGAGAATTCCGATCATGCTAGGACCCCCACGATTACTGCGGTGAGGATGAGGTTCGCGAAGGAAAGGACGAGCAGCCCCTTCCAGCCGATCTCGATCAGTTGGTCGATCCGGACCCGGGGCACCGCCGAGCGGAGCCACTGGGTCAGGAGGAATATCGCCCAGATCTTGACGATGAACCAGACGATGCCGAGTGCCGCCGGCCCGGGTCCGGCCGGACCGCCGAGGAAGATCGTCGCGATGATCCCGCCCCCGAGGAAGATGTGGAGGAACTCCCCGAGATAGATCAACACGAAGTAAACCGAGGAGTACTCGGTCTGGTAGCCGGCGACGATCTCGGTCGGCGCTTCCGGCGTGTCGAACGGGTTACGGCCGACCTCCGCGAAGTTCGCGATCAGGAAGAGGACGAACGCGAACGGGTTGACCAGCGCGTACCACCGCGGGATGTCCAGGCCGGCGAACGAAACCAGCGGCTCGGCCTGGGCCGCGACGATCTCGCTCATCTGGAGGGTGCCGGCGAAGATCACGACCGACATCCCGGTGACGACCAGCGGGATCTCGTAGGCGATGTTCTGTGCCACCGCGCGGAGGCCACCGATCAGCGAGTACTTGTTCGCCGACGCGTAGCCGGCCATCACCAGTCCGAGGCTCGCGATCCCCGAGACGGCGAAGACGTACGCCAGCCCGACTTCGGGATCGGCGAGGTGGATGCCGCTGCCCATCGGGATCACGGCGAAACCGAGCAGTGCCGAGCCCGCGACGATGATCGGCGCGAGGTCGTAGGCCGGTCGGTCGGCGTTCTCGGGAACGACCAGCTCCTTCGACAGGAGGCGAACGGAGTCGGCGAGGATGATGAAGATTCCGCCCGGACCGAGCCGGTTGACCGCGATCCGGTCGGTGAACGCGGCGGTGATCTTTCGCTTCGCCCACGGGCCGGCGACGCCGGTCATCGCCAGCATCAGGTTCCCGATGACGAACGCGGCGAGGAACGTCGCGAGCAGTTCGCCCCCGACGCCGAAGCCGTCCAGCCCCGTTAGCTCGCCGATCCGCTCGGGGAGCAAGATCGTGTCGCCGTTCTGGAGCGGCGCCGTCGTGTATCCGCTCACCATGGTTATCGGTCCACCTCCCCGAGCACGATGTCGAGACTACCCAGCGACGCGATCAGGTCGGGGACGTACTCCCCGTTGGACATCTCCGGCAGCGCCGAGAGGTTGTGGAAGCACGGGCTGCGGATCTTGAACCGAGCCGGCTTGTCGGTGCCGTCGGCCCGGATGTAGATGCCGAGTTCGCCCTTCGCTCCCTCTACGGCGCGGTAGATCTCGGTGTCCGCGTCCGGCTTCAGCGTTCGCGGCACGTTGGCCTGGACCTCTCGCTCGTCTTCGGGCCAGTCCTCGAGCAGGTCGAGACACTGCTCGATGATCTTGGCCGATTCCTCGACCTCCTGCATGCGCACGAGAACGCGGCTGTAGTTGTCACAGCCCGGCTCGGTGACGACGTCCCACTCGAGTTCGTCGTAGTAGCCGTAGGGGTCGTCGCGCCGAAGGTCGTAGTCGATGCCCGAGCCGCGGGCGACGGGACCCGTACAGCCGTAGTCCTTCGCCGCCTCGGGCTCGAGAACCCCGGTGTCGTGGGTCCGGACCTGGAAGATCTCGTTGCTGGTGAGCAGGTTGTTGTACTCGTCGACCTTGGCCGGGAGTTCGTCGAGGAAGTCCCGCGTCTTCGCGATGAACTCGTCGCGGGGTTCCGGCAGATCCCAGGCGACCCCGCCCAGCCGGAAGTAGTTGAACATGAGCCGCTGGCCGGTGAGGTCCTCGAGGATATCCTGTACGACCTCGCGGTCGCGCATCCCGTACTGGAAGATGGCGGTGAAGTCGCCGTAGACGTCCAGCGCGAACGTCGCCAGCGCGAGCATGTGGGAAGCGATCCGACAGAGTTCGGCGCCCATGGTCCGGATGACCTGGGCGTACTCGGGCACCTCGATATCCGCCAGATCCTCCGCGACGCGCGCGTAGGCCCACTCGTTCAACAGTCCCGCCGAGACGTAGTCCCAGCGGTCCGGGTAGGGCATGATCTGGTGGCGATACGTGCCGTTCTGGCACATCTGCTCCTCGCAGCGGTGGAGGTAGCCGATGTCGGGGTCGACGTCGACGACCGTCTCGCCGTCTAACACCGTCTCGAGGTGGAGCACGCCGTGGGTCGCCGGGTGGTGGGGACCGATGTTCAGAAACATCGTGTCCGACTCGGCGTCGTGGTGGTCCGGCTGGATCGGGTTGGCGTGGTCCGTGAGGGTGACCAGCTGCGGTTTCTCCTGGTCGTAATCCAGCGAGAGCGGGTGGCCCTGCCAGGTCTCCGGCAAGAGGATCCGTCGCGGGTCGGGATGGCCCTCGTAATCGATGCCGACGAGGTCGAAGGCTTCCCGCTCGTGCCAGTCGGCCGTCGAGAACACCGGCGCAGCGGACTCGCTGACCGGGTCGTCGATCGGCGTCGGCACGACGATCGAGACCTCCTGGGTCCGGTCGGCGTACTTGGTCAGGTGGTAGATCGACTCGTACCGATCCTCGTACTGCTGGGCGGTCAGGTTCGAGAGGTGATCGAACCCGCCCCGCTCTTTCAGATCCGAGAGGACGCTCTGGACGTCGTCCGGGCGGACGACGAATCCGGGCGCGTTCAGGTGATCGTCTCGCGCGAGCGCACGATCACCGACGATCGCCTCGAGATCGTCCTCGGAGAGCTCGACCGGCGCTCGGTCGCGTTCGAGTCCCGTGCTCATGGCGAATCAGCCCAGTTGTATCGCATGACGAGGTCGTCCTCGTCGATCTCGCTCGCGAGTTTCTGGACGAGTTCGTCCTGTGGCAGGTCGCCGAACTCCTCGAGTTCGTAGGGTTTGACGACGACGGGTGACGACTCGCCGTTTCGGATCCGCTCTTGCAGTTTGGCGATGCCGTAGACCAGCGCCTCGGGGCGGGGCGGACAGCCCGGGACGTGGATGTCGACCGGGATGATCTCCTCGGCGCCCTTGACGACGTTGTATCCTTCCTGGAAGGGGCCGCCGGAGATCGTACACGATCCCATCCCGACGACGAACTTCGGTTCCGGCATCTGGTCGTAGACCCGCTTCATGCGGGGGCCGAACTTCGAGACGATCGTTCCCGGAACGATCATCACGTCGGCCTGTCGCGGCGAGGCGCGAGGGACGCCGGCGCCGAAGCGATCGAGGTCGTGTTTGATCGCGTACGTGTGCATCATCTCGATGCTGCAGCAAGCGATCCCGAACTGCAGCATGAACATCGAGTTGCCCCGCACCCAGTTCATGAACTTGTCGAACTTCGTGAGGATGAACGGCGTCGAACCGAACGCCTCCCGGAGCTTCGAGTTGAACCGATCGTCGGGACCCTCACCGATCCGCGAGTCGCGGGTGTCCGTCGACGGTGCGGTGCTGCCGTGGATCTGTTGCCGTGGATTGTTGCTACTCATTGTCGGTCAGAGTCGGCCGCTGCCTGACGGGGTGTCTGTGCCCACTGTACTGCGCCGTTGCGCCACGCCCACGCGAGTCCGACCAACAGGATGGCGACGAACAGCAACATTGGCCCGAGAATCTCGAGTAGCGAGACGGAATCCGATTCGACGGCATCCAGGTACACGACCGCCCAGGGGAACAGGAGGACGGTCTCGATATCGAAGACGAGGAACAGAAGTGCAACCGTGTAGTACTGGATGTTGAACCGGACGCGCGTCCCGCCGGTGGGGATCTCGCCACTCTCGTAGGTGGCGCGTTTGCTCGTTTCGGGAACGGTCGGCCGCAGGAGGTAGGATACCGCCATCATGCCGAGCGGTATCAACAGTCCCACGAGCGCCAGCGCCCCGATAGCGATCCAGTCATTCATCTCCGTAACGTTCGAGGGTTCCAACCGCACGCATATAAGGGTTGATTGTTCGTTTTTCGGCAAAATCGGGTATATTCCACCGACGTTCGTGATAGATTTCGACGGTGAATCGGAACCATGTGTGACAGCTCAGCATATGATGGCTGTACGAATCGGTAGTAGCTGATTACGACCGATCGCGCTCGAGGGACGACGCGGTCGTTTTCGACAGTATCAACGGCTAACGGCCGACTCAAAAGTCGACCGAACGGTCACTATTTCGGCACCCAATCTGATATCAGAATGATAATTGCGCGGAAAAACGAACGGTGTCCTGTCCGTAATGACGGCTGTACGATTCGGGCGCCGACTACTCGCTCGAGAAGTTCGCGGTGCCCTGATCGTGAAGCCGTCGCGACACGTCACCGACTCCCTCGCGGAGCTCGCCGTGGTAGTCCACGAGTCGCTCGCGGACGGGCTCGTGCTGGCGCGCGAGAATCTGGGCCGCCGACAGCGCGGCGTTGAACGACTTGCCGGCGTCGACCGCCACGAGCGGCGCGCCGGTCGGCATGCCGATGACGCTGTCGACCGACTTCTCCTGGACCGGAACGCCGATCACCGGCAGGGGGTAGGCGATCGAGGCGGTCATGTTCGGCAGGTCCGCGGACTTCCCGCCTGCGCCCGCGATGACGACCTCGAGGCCGCGTTCCTCCGCCGTCTCGGCGTAAGCGGTCATTAAGTCCGGCGTCCGATGGGCCGAAGTCACGTAGGTTTCGAAGGTGAAGCGCTCTTCGGGCGGGTTCTCGTAATCGGTCTGCTCGGCGAAGCCGAGTTCGTCGACGAAGGCGTCGTAGGCGCCGCGACGCCGGCCACCGGTCATCATCGTCTCGAGGTCGGAGTCGCTGCCCATCACGATGCCGACGTCGGGCGTCTCCGCGTCCGGGCGGTCCTGGTCTGCCTCGCGGTGCAGGCGGTCGATGAGGTCGCTGACGCTGTCGCTCATGGCTGGTGATGGTCGCGCCGGTGACTTCAAACGGTGGTAAACGAGCCGATCACCGGTTCAGTTTCGGAACGTTACCGCGTCCTCGAGTTTGCGCGCCGTCTCGAGCAGGTCCTCGACGTCGGCGTCCTCGTCTTCGGCCGAGACCGTCACGTGACCCATCTTGCGCAGCGGCCGGACCTGACGCTTGCCGTACCAGTGGAGGTTCGCGCCGGGTGTCTCGAGAAGGCGGTCGATATCGCCCAGTTCCGCGCGCTGCTCCTCGTCGACGTCGCCGAGCAGGTTCGTCAGGACGGTCGGCGAGCGCAGGTCCGTCGAGCCCAGCGGCCAGCCCAGCACGGCGCGGGCGTGCTGTTCGAACTGCGAATTCGCCGCGCCCTCGATCGTCCAGTGGCCGGAGTTGTGCGGGCGCGGCGCGATCTCGTTGAGCAGGATCTCCTCGTCGGGCGTTTCGAACAGTTCGATGCCGTAGACGCCGCGGCCGTCCATCACCTCGAGGACGTCCCGCGCGACGTCGTAGGCGCGTTCCGCGGCCGCGTCGCTCGAGCGCGCGGGAACGATGGTTTCCCGGAGGATCTCGTCGACGTGGACGTTCTCGCCCAGCGGGAAGGTCGCGACCTCGTCATCGCCTTTGACGGCGATCACCGAGACCTCGCGCTCGAAGTCGACGAACGACTCGACCATCGCGGGGCCGGCGACCGACTCGAGGGCCTCGTCGGCTTCGGCTTTCGACTCGACGGGGACGTTGCCGCGGCCGTCGTAGCCGCCCGTTCGGGCCTTCAACATTACCGGCGCGCCGTAGTCGTCGATGGCCGCGCGGATGTCGTCGGCGTCCTCGACTTCGCGGAACGGCGGCACCGGAACGCCCGCGTCCTCGAGTTCGCGCTTCTGGACGAGTTTGTCGTGGATCGTCCGCAGCGTCGACGGCTTCGGATGGACCGGCGTCCCCGTGTCCTCGCTGATGCGCTCTAAGACGTCCTGATCGGCGAGTTCGATCTCGAAGGTGAGCACGTCCGCGCGCGCGGCGAGTTCGCGGATCCCCGCCTCGTCGTCGAAGTCGGCGACGATCTGGTCGCGGGCGACCGGCGCGGCCGGACAGTCCGGCGTCGGATCGAGCACGACGACCTCGACTCCCAGCGGCGACGCCGCCTCTGCGAGCATCCGTCCGAGCTGTCCGCCGCCGACGACCCCGAGCGTCGGTCCCGGCGTCCGTAGCGTTGTCATTGCGCGGCGCTTGTCTATCCCGCCGCTTAAGCGTTCTCACTTCACGGCACGATCGTGTGCACCGCGTGGTGTGGGTACATCCGATATACTCACGATCGAGGACACTACATGGGTGCGCCGGTAGTCCGTCGACGGACGCGCGTCGGGTGGTTCCGGATGGTACCGACGATCACGGCGATCGCACTGCAACACGATCGGAGTCGATCGTCACGCGAGGCGATATCCTCGGCAGGCGTCGCCACGCGAGAACGGTACCTCTTTTACGCCCCCTCTCCACCGCTGGCGTATGACCACGCTCGGACTGGTGGTCGCGGAGTTCAACCGTCCGATCACCGAGCAGATGGAGCAGGAAGCCCTCGAGGCGGCACAGGCCGCGGGCGCCGAGGTGTACGAGACGGTCCGCGTTCCGGGCGCGTACGACGCGCCGCTGGCGGCCGACCGCCTCGCCCGCCTCGAGGCCGTCGACGCCGTGGCCGTCATCGGTACGGTGATCACCGGCGATACCGATCACGATCAGGTGATCACCGACGCGACCGCCCAGCGACTCTCCGACGTCAGTCTCGAGCGTGACACCCCCGTGACCCTCGGCGTGACGGGTCCCGGGATGTCCGCCGCCGAGGCCCGGGAGCGCGTCGAGAACGCGGGCAAAGCCGTCGACGGCGCGCTCGACCTCGTCGATCAGCTTCCCGACCCCGTATCGGACGCCGCGTCCGATTCCGAACCAGACCCAGATTCAGATTCGTAATCCAGCGATGACCATGGAATTCACCGACCGCCTGACCCGAGTCGAACCGTCCGCAACGCTCGCCATCTCCGCGCTCGCAACCGAACTCGAGAACGATGGCGTCGACGTCGTCGACCTCTCCGTCGGCGAGCCCGACTTCCCGACCCCCGAGAATATCGTCGAAGCGGGCAAGGACGCGATGGACGCCGGCCACACCGGCTACACCACCTCCGCGGGGATCATCGACCTCCGCGAGGCCATCTCGGAGAAACTCGCCGACGACGGCCTCGATCACGGCCCCGAGGAGATCATCGTCACGCCCGGCGCGAAGCAGGCGCTCTACGAGATCGTCCAGGCCCTGATCGCCGACGGCGACGAAGTCGCGCTGCTCGACCCCGCGTGGGTCTCCTACGAGGCGATGGTCAAGATGGCCGGCGGCGACCTGACCCGCGTCGACCTCTCCGAGACTGACTTCCAGCTCGAGCCCGCGCTCGACGACCTCGAGGCCGCCGTCTCCGACGAGACCGAACTGCTGATCGTCAACTCGCCGTCGAACCCCACCGGCGCCGTCTACTCCGACGCCGCCCTCGAGGGTGTCCGCGATCTGGCCGTCGAGCACGACATCACCGTCATTTCCGACGAGATCTACAAGGAGATTACCTACGGCGTCGAGCCGACCAGCTTGGGCACGCTCGAGGGGATGGCCGACCGCACGATCACAGTCAACGGCTTCTCGAAGGCCTACTCGATGACCGGCTGGCGACTGGGCTACTTCGCCGGCCCCGAGGAACTGATCGATCAGGCCGGCAAACTCCACAGTCACTCGGTCTCTTCAGCCGTGAACTTCGTCCAGCACGCCGGTATCGAGGCTCTCGAAACGGAGGACGCCGTCACCGAGATGGTCGACGCCTTCGCGGAGCGTCGCGACCTCGTTATCGACCTCCTCGAGGAGCACGACGTCGACGTCGCCGAACCCGAGGGCGCCTTCTACATGATGGTCCCCGTCGACGACGACGATCAGGCCTGGTGTGAAGGTGCGCTCGAGGACGCCCACGTCGCGACCGTCCCCGGCAGCGCGTTCGGTACCCCCGGCTACGCGCGGATCTCGTACGCGGCGAGCGAAGAGCGACTCGAGGAAGGGATCGAGCGACTGGCCGACGAGGGCTATCTGTAGATTAATCCAGTAACAAACTGGTGGGATTTCTTTTCCGAACTGGTAGTCAACCCTCTTGGATTTGATTTGCTGATCACTTTCACTGCGGTTACCCACCCCTTATTTGCAACCATGTAGTAATCATATTCATTGAATGACCGACGTGCGAAAAATCGCTAAATACGGAACAAGGAATGCGTCAACATCATACGAAAATCCATGATGAACCTCTTCCGAACCGGACATGCAAGGGGTGTGGAACGGAATTCTACGATCCGAAATCGCGTCGGAAGTTCTGTGATGACTGTAATGCAAACGGTGGAAAACATAACGGGAACTGGAACGGTGGAACCGAAACGGCTTCGTGTAAACGATGTGAATCGATGTTCGAATACTATTCATCCGACAAGCCCGGAATATATTGTCCGGACTGCGTCGAAGAAGCCGACGAATTTCTCGGGACGCCATACTACGAAGTTCACGATATCGAGCGCGTGAAGCGTGTTTGCGAGGTTTGTGGAAGGATCAGAACCGTTCTCAAATCTAAAGCAAAACGGGAACCGGTGAGGTTTTGCAGTCAAAATTGTCTTCGGATCTGGTTGTCTGAACAGTGGGGGAACACCGACAACCCCTACAATGGGAAGTGGAGGGGAATTAAACGTAAAGCGCTCAACCGAGACAATCACATGTGCCAGCACTGTGGGAAGACCCGTAAGGAAATAGGCCATGAACCGGACGTCCATCATATAACTCCGGTACGAGAATTCAATGATTCACAACTCGCTCATACGCTCGACAACGTGATCTGCCTCTGTCGCAGTTGTCATCGGTATGCTGAGATTGAATCGATCGATAGCATCTCGCCGGTTGAGCAGGAGTAAACAATAACTCATAAGCCGTTCTGTCGTTAACCCACATCTGCCGATCAAGTCCCGTGGTGTAGTGGCCAATCATCTGAGCCTTTGGAGCTCAGGACGGCGGTTCGAATCCGCCCGGGACTATATAAGTAATCTTATACTTTCGGCAAGCAATACGACACCTCGAGTCACACCTCAATATCGTTCAGATGTCTCGAAGCGACGGTCCGAAACGACCCCGATCGTCGCGGCCTGATCACGGACGAGGAACGGGTTCGCGTTCCTCCGTCGTCGGGTTCGGCGGGGCGCTCTCTCGCCTGTCGACGGTGACCGGACGCTGGATCCGGCCGTCGACGACGGTATCCCGGAGCGCTCGGACGAGATCGAGCGCGGACGGGCCGAGCAGAGCGAAACAACAGATCGCGAGGCTGATGATCGTCGGGCCGTGCTTGGTGGCCTCCCAGCCGTCTCGAAACACTCGGTGTGGATCATGTGACTCGGTACAGTTTGAGGTCGAACCGGGAGAGGACCCGCGGATAGATCTCGTCGTCCATCGACGGCACGTACCGGTCGACAATGCGGCCGTTTCGGCGGACGAGCCCGCCGGTGTAGACGACGCCGCAGCTAGGGTTGGACTCCATGACGGCCAGTTGTTTCGCGATCTTGTCCGGCTCCCAGCGGTCGTCGTCGTCGAGGATACAGATGTACTCGCCGCAAGCTAGTTCGACGGCGGGGTTGCGGCTGGCGGCGAGTCCGTTGCGCTCGAGGTTGTGTTCGAGCAGGT
Organism: Haloterrigena turkmenica DSM 5511; assembly: GCF_000025325.1. Classification (NCBI taxonomy): domain Archaea; kingdom Methanobacteriati; phylum Methanobacteriota; class Halobacteria; order Halobacteriales; family Natrialbaceae; genus Haloterrigena; species Haloterrigena turkmenica. The sequence goes on from NC_013743.1 coordinate 1,170,677, forward strand.
CGGTGTTCGACGGCACGGGGTACAACCCGAGAGAAACGCGAGTGGGAATTCTCCGAATTTCGGGCGTCTCTGCCGGTTTAACGGAACGATAATGAAGTGTCTAACCTCTCTTTCAGTGTATAGATAGCTGTGCCGTATCGACCGAAACCGCTGCCGGGAGGGAGTCGGCGGCGGTCGACCGAAGCGACCGACGACAACCAAATCTACTGCAACGATGACACGGACGCCTGACCGTGACGACACCACACCGACCGAGCGTACCGAGAGCGAATCGGATGGGCTAGATACGCTCGTTATCGGGATCGACGCGGGGTGTCGACCGGTCTTCGAGAGACTCTTCGAGGAGAATCGGATTCCGACCATCGAGCGGCTGTGTACCGAGGGTGTGACCGCGCCGTTAGAGTCCCAGATTCCGCCGTGGACGCCCAGCGCCTGGCCGTCGATCTACACGGGCGTCAACCCCGGCAAACACGGCGTGGTCGGCTTCGTCGGCTACGACGGCTACGACTGGCACGTGACGAGCAACGACGACGTCCGAGCGCATCCGCTGTGGACGCTGTTGGACCGACACGACCGCTCGAGCGTCGTCGTCAACGCGCCGGTGACCCATCCGCCCGACGAGTTCGACGGCGCGGTGATCCCCGGCTTTCTGGGGCCGGAGGATCCGCCCTGCCACCCCGACGGGCTCCTCGATGAGGTCCGCGACGAGATCGGCGAGTACCGTGTCTACCCCGACTACACGCGCGGCGACGACTCGCTGTCCGACGACGAGAAGATCGCGGAGTACCGAAACCTGATCCGGATGCGCGGCGATGCGTTCCGGTACCTCGTCGACGAGTTCGAGCCCGACCTGGGTTTCCTCCAGTTCCAGAAGACGGACACGGTCTTCCACGAGTTCGCCGGTGACGAGGAGCTCGTCAATCGGGTCTACGAGGCGACCGACGACCAGCTCGGGGCGGTGCTCGAGGCCTGCGATCCGGACCGGGTTTTCCTCGTGAGCGATCACGGGATGGGGCCCTACGACGGTTACGAGTTCCGGATCAACGAGTTCCTCCGGGACGAGGGCTACCTCGAGACGACGACCGGCGGGAAGGGGATGCCGTCGTGGACGCCGATGCGCAGGCGGCTCCGCGAGGGTGAGGAGTGCGAGTCCTGGGAGCCGGGCGCGACGGCGCGTGCGGCGTCGGTCGCCGCCCGGTTCGGGATCACCGCCAGTCGCATCAGGGCCGCCCTCGAGCGGGTCGGCCTCGCCGACCTCGCGCGGGAGTACGCGCCCAGCGGCGTCTCGCGGACGGCCAACGAGCAGGTCGATTTCGTCAACTCGGCGGCCTACGTCAGGGCCCGAACCGAACTCGGCGTCCGGATCAACCTCGAGGGACGGGATCCGAACGGGGTCGTCCCGCCCGAGGAGTACGAAGCGTTCCGCGAGGAACTGATGCGGAAACTGCAGGCCGTCGAAACGCCCGATGGCGAGGCGCTGTTCGAGACGGTCGCGCCGCGCGAACGGTACTTCCACGGCGACTACGCCGACGACACCGTCGACATCGTGACGATCCCCAACGGCTTCGACCACATGATCTCCGAACAGCTGCGCAACGGGGAGTACTTCGGCCCGGCCGAACCGTGGAACCACAAGCTCGACGGCATCTTCGTGGCCGCGGGCGAGGGGATCGACGAGGCGGGGTCGCTCGAGCGCGTCCACATTTTCGACGTCGCACCGACGGTTCTGTCTTCGATGGGCGTCCCGTACAGCGATCGCATGGACGGGAGCGTCGCGCCGGTCGTCGACGCGACCGAGCCGACGTCGTACGCAATCTACGAGGACGACGGCGCCGACCCAGACCGAGCGGAGCCGGACGGAGACGTGACCGACCGGCTGGCCGATCTGGGGTATCTGAACTGAGTCGCCGACCGACTCGCAGCCGTCCTGATCACTGCAACGGTCGCTTATCCACCGTATAGGTTTGGACGCCGTTCCCGATCACGTGATAGGAAACGGGCATCGCATGGGATTTATCGCCGAAGTTCACCTCGTTCACGACGAGCTCGCGCTGGCACCGACGATCGCAAACCATCCCGGGACGACGTTCAGGTACGAATACGAGACGTCGACCGACGGCCGTCGGTTCCAGTTCGTCTCCGCGTTCAGCGACGACGAGGCGGCTCTCGAGGAGTCGATGGCGGCGGATCCGACGGTCTCGGATCCGACGCGCATCGCGACGTTCGAGAACCGAACGATCTTCCGCATCGCACTCGAGACCGATCTCGCGGTCCTCCCCGACTGGGGCGGCGGGCACGGGCTGTTCGTGTTCACGGTCACGAGCGGCGAACGCGGCTGGGTCGCTCGCATCTACCTGCCCAACCGGGACGCGCTGATCGCGTTTCGAGCGCGGTGTCGCGACCGCGGAATCTCCTTTCGCGTGACCCAGCTGTACGACACGTCGGTCTCCGACAGCGGTACCTTCCACCTGACCGACCAGCAACACGAGATCCTCATGATGGCATACTACGGCGGCTACTTCGATATTCCGCGCGGGATTACGCAGGACGATCTGGCCGAACGGCTCGGCATCTCGGACTCGGCAGTCTCCCAGCGACTCCGACGCGCCATCGCGGAACTGATCACGGCGACGATCGAGAACGATCGAATGCCGAATCAGTAGTGGGGATCGAACCGAGGGGGAACTCGAGGGCGTGTCCGGCCGGCGTCGGACGCACGTCAGACGCAGAGTGGATAAATATTTGACAATACCATCTAGTTAATCAGTGATTCAGAAAGACGTCGAATATCGGCCCAAGAGCACCTCAAAGTGGGCACTATTAGTACAGCAGTCGGTTGTGCCTGATGCAAGTGTACGGTAATTGATCACTACTTTGAGATGTTCCGAACTTAAAAGCTTGCTATCCGAAGCCATAGTTACTGGACCCCGTCATCATTCAGAACAAAGTGACTATCAATGGTGGAACGAAGCGATCTGCGGCGTTCGGATGGGATGAACCCGCGGTTTCAGTCGGATGGGACTGGTGCCGAGCGATCTACTGACGACGGAACGACAGGTGATGGACAAACACGACGCACGGTGCTAGGTGGACTCGCGGCCGCAAGTGTGGCGGGTCTCGGTCTGTCGACGACGGCCAGTGCCTCGAGCACGACGGCTCCGTACGAGGAATACTACGACGAGTACGAGAACGTCGTCAACATCGTCGAGGCCGGTGCTGACAACACCGGGTCGGAATCGATTACGCCCGTCCTCGAGGACCTGCGCGCCGACGACACGCTGTTCGTCTTCCCGGAGGGGCGCTACTACATGGACGAACAGTTCCGATACACGGGCTTCGAGAACATCGGCTTCGTCGGCGACGACGCGACGCTCGTCCCGGCGGATTACCACACGTTCGACGGCCCGCAGTTTCGGCTGTTCCGTCTCGGCGTCACCTACAACCCCGGCAGTCGCCTCCGATTCGAGGGGTTCGACGTCGATCAGACGGCCCCCGATACCGGGATCCGAGCGATCGAAGCCTACGTCTCCGATCGACTCGAGGTGCGCGACATCACCGTTCGCGGCCAACACGACAGCGGCACGTGGGGCCCGGGACTGTTCAACATCACCGATCCTGACGGGACGGGACTCGTTGAGCGGTTTCGGGCGCCGGACGGCGGCGCGTGGGTCGAGAACACGCCGAACGCGGGCCAGCGCTGGCGTGGCCCGATCGGGATCGAGGCCAACCAGAACGCGGGTACCCTCGAGTTCAAACGCTGCTGGCTCGGCGGCTTCCCGAACAACGGTCTCTACGCGGCGGGCAGCGACGGGCAGATCGTAGTCAGCGGCGGTCTCTACCGGAACAGCAACGGAGCGAACATCCGCGTCGGCGGCGCGAACAGCGTTATCCGGTGGCCGACGGTCGAGGTCGACGAGTCACGACCAGAGGATCGAACCCAGCGCGGGATCCGGATCGAGAAAGGTCAAAACATCGAAATCCACGGTGCACTCGTCAATATCACCTCGCCGATGCCAACGAGTCACGCGATCTCGGTGATGAACACCTGCGAAAAGGCTCGGATCAAGGACACCGAGGTTCGGATCCGCGGGTCGAGCGTCAACCACGGCATCGTCCTCTCGCCCGACTGCGGTGAGACGACGATCGCAGACACGTCGATCAGCCACGAGACCGCGGGCGGCTACCCGCTGTGGATCCGCGACAGCGACAGATCCGAGCGGATCCTCGCCGAACACCTCACGATCTCGGGCCGATCCGGCGACGCCAGCGGCTTCCGCGACGGGATCCGCTGCGAACGGGACAACTGCCGGTTCAGCCACATCTCGGTCACCCAGGAGGGTCGCGACGGGACCGACCGGAACGCCATCGTCAACACGGGCGCGGACCTGACCGTCTACCAGAGCGAGCTGCGCGCCAGCCAGTATCCGTTCCTCGACGTCGGGACCGACGCGCTCGTTCGCGACTCCGACCTCGAGTCGACGGGCGGCGAGGAAGCCGTCTGTCTCTACGCGTCCGCGGAGAACCCGACCCTCAAGAAGAATCGCCTCGCGGGCGGGATCCGCGACCTCGGCGCGAGCGGCGTCACGACCTGGGAGAACACGATCGAATAGTCGAGACGGTCCCCCTTGCGAGGACGGAGATCGACTGTATCGGCCACTCATCGGGGTTTAACACCCGTATAATAACCCTTCGCCGTCGCTACGTCGCACTACTGTGAGCACGCTGGATGCTGAACGGGCGTCGGCGAGGGGAGCCGCCGACCTTCGGCACGGACGCTCCCCGGTGAGAGCGTGAATCGAAGTATCGCGAGCGGCGTCTTCTCGGTCGTCAGTGTGAAGGTCGTCGTGCAGCTCCTCACTGCCCTCTCGACGCCGCTCCTCTACCGGTTTCTCGGCCCGTCGAGCTACGGGGACTACGCGTTCCTGCTGTCCGTATTCGCCATCTACATGATCTTCGTGAGTTCCGGGGTCACCGACGGGGTCCGGAAGTTCCTCGCGGAGGACCGCAACGACGCGAACTGGAGCGAACACGTCGTCGGCTTCTACCTACGGTTGGCGATCGGTCTCGCCGTCGTTGGCGCCGTCCTGTTGATTCTCGCCGCGCGGTTCGGGATCGTCGACCGTGCGTTCGGTGACGGGTTTACGATCTACTTCTACGCGCTCGCCGTCCTCGTCGTGACGGCGCAGTTCCGCGACTACGCCCGAAAGACGCTCATGGGGTTCGGCCTCGAGCGCTACTCGGAACCGTTGAAGATCCTCGATACGGTCGCTTTCATCACCGTCGCGGTCCCGCTAGCGTTCGTTGGGGTCGGCGTGATAGGGGTACTCGCGGGTCATCTGGTCGCGAGCCTGCTCGTGGCCGTCGTCGGGCTGACCATCGTCCATCGCAGAGTCCCACTGTCGTGTCTCACCAGTACGCCGACCGAACGGTTCCCACGCAAGCAGATGCTCTCGTTCAACTCGATGAGCATCGTGCTCGTGTTCCTGCTGATGTCGCTCTACCACATCGATATCGTGATGCTCCAGCGGTTCCGGGAGAGCGCGGCCGTCGGGAACTACCGTGCGGCACTGACGCTCGCTGAGTTCCTCTGGTTCGTTCCGCTAGCGATCCAGACCGTCTTCGTCCACTCGACGTCGGAGCTATGGTCCCAGCATCGACACCGGGAGATCTCGGAACTCGCATCCAGGGCGACGCGGTACACGTTCCTCCTGACGGCCGTCATGGCGGTCGGGCTGGCAGCGCTAGCCGATGTCGCCGTGCCGATTTACTTCGGCGACGAGGCAATCCCGGCGATCGAACCTCTCCTGCTGTTGCTCCCGGGGGCGCTCGGATTCGCGCTCGCTCGACCGATCCTCGCGGTCTCGCAGGGTGAGGGGACGCTTCGGTATCCGATCGCGGCCACCGGCGTGGCGGCGCTGCTCAACGTCGTGCTCAACGCCGCGCTCATCCCGCGCTATGGAATGCACGGTGCGGCCATCGCGACCAGTATCGGCTACGGGACGATGTTCGTCTGCCACTGCTGGAGCGCCCGCCGCGTCGGTTTCGATCCGCTCGCCGACGCGCGGCTCAGCCGGGCGGCGCTGACGACCGTCCTCGCGGCCGTCCCCATCATCGCTCTCGCGACGGCGATCGCGAATCCGTGGCTCGCGCTCGCGGTGGTCCCGCCGGTCGGGTTCGGGATCTTCGTCGGCTTCGCGCTGCTGGTCGGCGCACTGGATCCGTCCGAACCGTTCGAGATCCTCTCGGTGTTTCCCGATCCGATCGGCTCCCGGGCGGCCGCGATACAGGTATCACTGGAGAATAACGAAGGCGGCGAGGACGGCGAAACGCGAAGCTGGTTCCAGAGCCTGCTGTTCGTCGCCGGCCTGTCGCTGTTCGTTTCCGGACTCGCGCTGGGCATCCTCGGCTCCGGCGTCCAGAGCCTCCTTCCCTGATCGGTCGGCGGAGTGAGCGCGACCACCGGGTTCGATCCCGATTTTCGCGGAACGCCGCTGCTCGCTGCGCGATCGTTGCTATTCCTTTGACGAACCGTTCGAGAGAACGCGATCGATCGATCGCGATCGTCGAGTCCAGTGTTCGGATGTCCACTCGAGTCGACTCTCGGGCTGACCGAAAACGAGCTCCACTGCGGACCGACGTGTCGGAACCCGGTGGAGTGAGCTCGGGAACGATAACCGGTCGACGACAGCGAAAACGGAACGACGGGGCGAATCACGACGACGGAACTGGAGCGCTGCGCCGGCTCTTGAGTCGAACGTGGGTCTAACGAACCTGGCGCTCGAGATGTTCGCTCTCGGCCATGTCGAACACCATCGCGAACAGCAGGAACGCGATGCCGGCGACGAGCAAGAGCACGGTCGTCGACCCCTGCACCGACGGGCCGACCGTCGCGAGCGTCGCGAACAGCGTCACGGCGGCGGCGAAGACACCGGTCGTGGCCAGTCCCGCGCCGACGAGGTAGAAGAGCGCCAGCGGGTGGAAGTCCAGCACGAGGTACTTCGTCTTCAGTCGCCACAGGAAGTTCCGCAGCAGCATCGTCGACACCTTCGGGATGTACTCCGAGTACGTGATGCTCGACTCCTCGTCGCCGTAGACGGCCGGCATGGCCACGTCGGCAACGCGCATCCCGTGGACGTTCAGCTTCACCAGCAGGTCGTTGCAGTAGCCGTAGTACTCGTAGAGGTTCTCGAGGTCGATCGCCTTGAGGGCGTCGCCGGAGATGGCCGTGTAGCCGTTCTGGGGATCCATCGTCTTCCAGTAGCCGGAGGCGATCTTGGTGAGGAACGAGAGGATCGCGTTGCCGACGAACCGAAATCGCGGCATCGCGGCGCGGTACTCCCGCGAGAGGAGGCGGTTGCCCTTCGCGTAGTCGGCCTCGTTCTCGACGAGCGGATCGAGCAGTCGCGGCATCTGCGAGAGGTCCATCTGGCCGTCGGCGTCGACGGTCACCGTCGCGTCCACACCGTCGGCGCGCGCGGCGAGATACCCGGTCTTGATCGCCCCGCCGGCGCCGCGGTTCTCGCGGTGTTGGATCGGGACGACCCGTCCGATCGAGTCCCGGACCGACGCCCGTGCGGTGAGCGCGGACGCGCCACCGTCGGTCACGAGCGGCGCGTCGTCGGCCGCGTCGCGTCCCGCGTTCGCGTCGGCGTCCTCGCGGGCCGCCTCGAGGATCTCGTCCCAGGTCCCGTCGGTCGATCGGTCGTCGATCGCGTAGATCCGATCGACGTAGTCGGGCATCTCGCGGATCACGTCGCCGACGAATCCCTCCTCGTCGTACGCCGGCATCACGACGCCGATTGAGGCTCCGCGGTACATCAGCGTCCCTCCGGCGGGGCGGTCAGAGCGGCGTTCCGCGCCGTCGCCGTGCGGTCATCGGCGAATCTGCTCATCCTCGCAGTGCCACCAGGTGGCACGAGCGGTCGTCCGTTCCAGTGGGTCATTACCCGGGTCGACGAACCTGTCGGCCTTTCTTATACAGCTGTTAGGGCTCGAGTCGCACCGATTCGGGTCGCAACGATCCCCGATTCGCGCGTTCCGAATCCGGCGCGATCGACTCGAGTCGCCCGGAATCACCGTCGTTCCCGGCGTTTAGCGACGCGATAATAATGGCTCGACCGTCCGGAGGTGGCAGAAATGCCACGAGTCAGCGTCGTGATCCCGACCTACGACAGAGCCGAGACGCTTCCGCGCGCGATCGACAGCGCGCTCGCACAGACGGTCGACGACCTCGAGGTCGTCGTCGTCGACGACGGTTCGACCGACGAGACGCCGTCCGTGCTGGCCGACTACGAGGACCCTCGGGTCCGACCCGTCGTCCACGCGACCAACCAGGGGGCCAACGTGGCCCGGAACACCGGTATCGAGCACGCCCGCGGCGAGTACGTCGCCTTCCTCGACTCCGACGACGAGTGGCGCCCTGAGAAAATCGAGCGGCAACTCGCCGCCCTCGAGGGGCAATCCGACGAGTGGGTCGGCGTCTACTGCGACTCGACCTACGAGCTGTCGGGGACGAACGACCGCCTCCGCGGGGTCGCCGCGTCCGCCCTCGCGCGGTCGGACGACGAGCCCGTGCGAGAGGGCGGCGAGGAACTGATCGGTCCGATTCTGGCCGACGAGGTGCAGCCGGGCGCCGGCTCGACCCTGCTCGTCCGGACCGACGTCGCCCGGGAGATCGGCGGTTTCGACGAGGAACTCGATCGGTTTCAGGACCCCGAGTTCTGTCTACGAGTGCTCGAGGCGGGCAAGCTCGCGTACGTCGACGAACCGCTGGTCGTCCGCGAGGAGACGGGCCAACCGCCGGCGGCCGTCATCCGAAAGGCCAGCGAGCAGTACCTCTCGATCTACGAGGAGGAGGTCGAACGGTTCGAAGCCGAGGGGTACGAGATCCGCGCCGCCCACCGGCTCGTCGTCGCGAAGGCCTACCTCTCTGAGGGCCGTCTCCTCCGAGGGCTGTGGTACCTGCGCGGCGCTGCCGCGTCCACGCGACAGTATCCCGGCCTCTGTTGGGCCGCCGGCAGCGGCGTTCGACGGCGCCCGTTCCCGATCGTCGCAACGGTCGCGCTCGTCCTCGCCGTCCTCGCCGCGACGGCAGTCGAGCGGACGGCGATCGTCCGTCGCGTCCTGACTGAGTAGCCGTTCAAACCCAAAATATTCTTCTAGAGGGAGTGAATCGCCCGATTTGTACAATTTCTGTTGGTCACATCGTCCGCACTCTGACTGCAACTGTCTTGGTGGTTCGATAACTAACAGGAGCCGCGTGGCAGCCTCATCCGTGAACGTCAGAACGCTCTACCACACGGCCAGGTCGGTGCAGGGACTCGTCGGGTCAGAGTACGAGTCGGACGTCTCGCGACCGCTTCGCCGACGCCTCTGGCTCTGGCGGCGCGGCTTCCTGAGCCGCTCCGACGCGGTCTACGATCTCAATTCAGAGAACTACCGCGACTACGTGAGCGACTACGAGCGGTTCGTGCGCACGAAGCAGATCAACGGGACGTGGTCGGTGGCCCTCTCGAACAAGCTCTTCTTTCACCGGCTCATGCAGCCGTTCGACGCCGAGCGGATGACCGTCTACGGGCTGCTCCGCGACGGAACCTACCACCCCGTCGACGGTCGACGCGGCCGCGAGATGGCCGACGGGGGGCCGACGGCCCCGGAGCCGATCGGCGTCGGCGGACCGGCGTCCGAGCCGGCTCGGCCGTCGCCGCGGACGGAGACGAGAAACGCCGCCCAGCGAGTCGTCGACCGACTCGAGGCCGAGGGTCGGCTGGTCCTCAAGTGGGTCCACGGCGGCGGCGGGAACAACGTCCTGCTGTGTTCGCGTGCCGACGACGGCTACCGGGTCGACGGCGACCACTACACCGAAGCCGAGTTCCGATCGCTGGTCGCCGGCCTCGAGGACTATCTCGTCTGCGAGTTCGTCGACCAGGGGTCGTTCCCGGCCGCGCTGTACCCGACGACGCCGAACACGATCCGGCTGATCACGATGTACGACGACGTCCTCGACGAACCGTTCGTCGCCGCGGCGATCCAGCGGATCGGCACGACGGAATCGGCGCCGCTCGATAACTTCACGCAGGGCGGCCTCTCCGCGTCGATCGACCGCGAGACGGGCGAACTCGGCCAAGGCGCGCAACCCCTCGACGGCGACGGTGATCGTGACGGCGACGACGGCGTCGAGTGGCACTCGGAACACCCTGACACCGGGATGGCGATCGAGGGGAAGCAGATCCCCGGCTGGCAGCGGATTCGATCGCGAGTCCTCGAGATGGCCGACGCCTGCTCGTACGTCCCGTACGTCGGCTGGGACGTCATCGTGACCGACGACGACGGCGGCTTCACCGTCATCGAAGCCAACAGCTACCCCGGCCTCAAATCGATTCAGGTCCACGGGCCCTTACTGACTGACGACCGCGTTCGGCGGTTCTACGAGCAACACGGCGTTCGGTAGCGGCGTCGAGCGCGGACGCCAACCACCTCGAGCCGAACCGGACGGATTCGATCTCTACAACCGTTTCACGACGGTTTCGAGCGAAGAAAAAGAATGTCTGCTGACGTTATTCTCGCGATAGTAAACACGTCTACTAGTGAAGCGAGCGGTGGAATGCAGCGGAATGCGCTTTCACGACGATCGGTACTGTCACTCGCGGGTGCCTGTGCGATCGCAGGCACCGGCGCGACTGCAGTCGGTGGGGCACAGGCGGACGGAACGTCTCGGGAGTCCTTTACGATCCGCGAGGGAACGGCCGAGGAGACGACGGTCTACGTCACGAGTGCGGACGCCGACGGCCCCACGGCCGTCGTCGTCGGCGGCGTCCACGGCAACGAGGTGGGGGGCTATACGGCCGCGAGCGCGATCGCCGACTGGGAGATCGGTGCCGGAACCCTCGTCACCATCCCCGAAGCGAACGCGGTCGCGATCGAACGCGGGACGCGAACTGACGACGACGGCATCGACTTGAACCGGCAGTTCCCGGAGGGGCGCGAGCCGGAGACCGACCTCGCCCGGGCGCTCTGGAGCGTCATCGTCGAGTACGATCCGGACATCGTAATCGACCTCCACGAGTCGACGGGTATCTACGCGAACGATCCCGTCGACGGCGTCGGACAGGCGATCTTCCACTCCGACGGCGAGGCAGCCGCGGCCGCAGCCGATGCGGCCGAGTACGTCACCCGCAACTACGTCGACGACCGGTCGCTCGCCTTCCAGACCGGGCCGTTCTCCAGCTCCAACACCGACCCGAGAGGGTTGCTCGTCCACAAGGCCGCCCGCGACCTCGGCACCGACGCGTTCCTCGCGGAGACGCTCTCGACCGACGTTCCCCTCGAGACGCGCGTCCAGTGGCACTCGGCGATCGTCGAGCGGTTGCTGACCGACGCACTTCGACTCGAGGCGACCGACGGCGACGCCGAGTCCGACGATCCGGACGAGGATACCGACGAGAACGAGACCGACGACGGCGACGAGACGAACGAGGAGGCCGAGACTGACGACGCAGACGAGTCCGGCGACGAAGACGAGGCGGCGGAAGCGCCCGTCGCGTCGATCGAAACCTGTCCCGGAAACGGCGCCGCGATGGCCCTCGAGTCCGGACAGCAGGTCGAGCTCGACGCGTCGGGATCGTACGTCCAGGGCGGCGAGATCATCCGCTACGAGTGGGACGTCGGTCAGACGGCGCAGTTCGACGAGACCGGTGAGACGATCACGGTGACCGTCGGCGCGAACGCCCGCGACACGGTCGTGCTGCGCGTGACCAGCGACGACGGCGAGACCGACACGGAATCGATCGCGCTCTCGACGGACTGATCGGTCCCGGATTCCGCGTTCACTGCGGGATTCTTCTCCGGTCAGGGCGAATGGAACCGTTCGTCACCACAAGGATGGATCAACGACTGACGCAGGCTCAGTAGTGCTGTTCGGTCCGGAGCTTCCAGAGACCGTCGAACGTGATGACCTCGACGTCGGCGTTGTCGATGTGCTTGAGCAGCTTCGCGTAGTCGGTTTCGGACATCGTGTTCTGTTCGGAGAACGCGTGGAAGTTCAGAACCGTACACTGGCGGTGCTGGGCGGCGAGATTGACGCACCGTTTCGCGATGTCGAGATCGTGGCCGATCGTCCGCGGTAACGCCAGCGGATCGAAGCCGTAGACGCTGGTCGTGTTAATGTTACCGGACTGGTTGAACCCACCGCAGTAGTGGTAGTCGGTCGCGTGCTTGAGGCTCGCCTTATCGTAGCTGTTGTGTGGGTAGACGATGTAGTCTGCGCCCTCGAACTCCTTGTTGATGTACCACTGCTTGTCGTGCTTGAGGCGGTTCCGGATCCGCTCCTCGTCGTCGAGTTCGTGGATGGGATCGTGGGTCCCGTGGACGACGATCTGGTCGCCAGCGTCCTGCCGTTCCTGAAGCTCCGCAACCGTCATGCTGTCGCCGTCGTTTCGTTCGACCCAGCGCGGCACCGGAGCCTGAACGGCCGGGAACCCGTACTCGTCGTGCAGCGGCGCGGCCGTCTCGTAATAGTCGCGGGTGCCGTCGTCCCAGGTCAGCATGACGTACCCCTTATCCGGCTTGCCGTGGGTCCGCATGTCGTCGATCCAGACCTCGGCCTGGTCCATGGTGTGCAAAACCTGAATCTCGAGGCGATCCAGGGCGTCGAGCGAGGGGTCGTAGTCGCTCTGTGAGAAGACGCCCGGACTCGAGCGGAACCAGGCGACGTCCGGGCTCCGGCAGGTGATCTCCCGCAGCGAGTACGTCTTCGCGCTGCCGAACTGGTCGACCAGCTGCAGGTTGATCGTGATGTTCTGTGGAGTCGTCGTCCGGATCGCGAACGAGAGGTCCGTATCGGTGAAGTCCTTGTCCGACACATCCAGTCGGGCGACGATATTTTCCTGGCCGTTCGACTCCAGTTTGAAGCTCTGGTCGCCGTTGAAGACGACGTCCTGGTCGGCGCTTCCCGATCCCCGGGTGACCTCCCACTCGGAGAGATCGCTGAAGTCGTCGAACGACTCGCCGGGCTGGCGGTACTGTTCGCGGCTATTGTACTCGGTCTCGAGCGACGGAACGCCGTCGGCCAGCGCCGCCGCCTGTCCGGTCGACTCGTTGTCCGTCTCTTCGTTATCCGAATCGTCGTCCGATCCGCCGAGGACCGAATTGAGCTGATCGGTACAGCCCGCGAGGCCGGCGGCCGCGGCTGCGCTCGACAGTGCGAGAACTCGTCGGCGGGTCGGTCGCTGCTGTGACATTGTCGATCCGACGGTACCGACAGTCAGCCCATTATTATAGATCCGATAGGCCGAACTCGTCGGTCGCTCAGACCGGCCCTATACGGGCGTTTCAGACCTTAACAATGGCATAGTAATTGTCGTCACGGTAAGAGTAGATGAGAGCCGCGTGCGCGATCGGAGGCAGCCGGACGAGCGAACCGCCGGTCGGTCGTCGATCGGTCGACTCGGCGTCGTCCCCTCGATCGCGCGTCGCGACGGTGGTCTTCGATGAATAGGGAACTCTTCGGCGTATTCGGTGACAGAGAGACGTTCGAGCGACACAGAGCCAGCGACGAGTTCGATCGGATACTGACGGGATCGTCCATCACCGTCGGTATCAGAGACGACGCGCTCGGCGCGACCGGCTGGACCGCCAGCTACGCGGACGGCGACGCCCGATGTGTCGTCTGGGGTGAAGCGTACGTCCCGGGCGACGAGTCAAACGCCGCGCGCTGGCTGCTCGAGCGCTACGAGCAAGTGGGCCGCGACGCCTTGGACTTGCTCAACGGCTCGTATCTGGCCCTCGTCGACGCCGGCACGGGCAATGCGTTCGTCGCGACGGATCCCGTCCGGTCCCGCGAGTGCTTCTACACTGACGCGTCGGGAACTCGCGTCTTCGGGACCGACGCCGCCGAAGTCGGGCGAACGGTTCCCGAGCCGACGGTTAACCGAGACGGTGTCCTCGAATTCCTCCACCTCGGCGTGGCCCTCGGCGAGAAGACCGCCGTCTCGGAACTGCATCGACTACCGATCGACAGCGTGCTCGAGGCCGACTCGGTCGACGCCCTGAAGCGGTTCGTCTACCGTCCGGAGTCGTTCGACTACGTCGCCGAACTCGCCGAACGCCTCGAACGGGCGTTTCGGCGGCGCTCGGCGCTGTCCGGAACCAAGGGCCTCCTCCTGTCGGCGGGCTACGACTCGCGGATCCTCCTCACGGGGATCACCGATATCAAGCGGAGTTACACCGTCGGCTCGCCCAGCGCGCGGGAAGTCCAGGTGGCGGGTCGCCTCGCCGACCAGTACGGAGCGACTCACACGGCGTTTCCGCCGGACGAACGGTATCTCCGCCCCGACGAATCGAAGGTCCGCTACTCGCAGGGGATCAAGGAATCGCTGCACATCCACCACGCCGGCTACGCCGACGAGATGGCCGTCGATACGATGTATCACGGACTACTCTGTGATACGTTCCTCCGCGGCCACTTCACCGCCGAGAAGACCGTCGACGTCCTCGACAAGCAAATTCCGACCGGGCGACTCGAATCCGATCCCGATCCCGTCGAGGAACTGCTCGAGACCTTCGGTTACAGCCGGGACGCCAGTCGCGACCTCGCCGAACGAACGTCGTTCGGCGTCGATCCGGAGACGTTCGTCAGGGACGCGATCGCCGACGAACTCGACGCGCGGTCGTCGCGCGCGGACACGGTACAGAACACGCTCACCTGCGTCGGGATCTCTAACCAGCCTTCGATGCCGTTTCACACGCACCTGGCCGACCAGTTCGTGACGTCGTTTCCCGCCATCGACCGCGAACTGCTCGACTGGCACCTCCGAGCGCCGCCGGAACACCGCACGACGGAGACGTTCCTCGAGGCCTGTACGCGGATCGACGACGACATCCTGCGACACAGGCCGCCGGACCGGCCACACGACGAGACGATCCTCAACGAGGTCGAGCGCTTCGTCCGCCGGAAGACGCCGCTTCTCGAGTCGTTCGAGCCGCCGTGGCCGGATCGCCGGACGCTGTTCGATCGCTACGAGTTCGACCGGCGGTATCTGAACGACCTCGAGCACGTCCACGATCTGCCGGTCAGACACAAGCTGCGGCTCGTCGATCTCCGAACGTGGCTCGAGTGCTGGACCGCGCCGTCCGAGGTATCGCTCCCGTGGCTCGCCCCGCCGGAGTTCGCGACCACGTAACCGTTGGCGCCGATTTCGGCTGCGGTATCGATCACTTTCGACGATCTAAACGGTTGTTTCTACTCGTTTAGGCCGACGACAAATCGTTTGCCCAGTTCAACCGTAACAATACTTATATACCACGCAAGATTACCGCGGAATATGCGTCTGACGCCGTCTTGGTTGTTCGCGACACCGTCGGAGCCGTCCGAAGACGGCCCCGCCAACGCCGAGGCCGAGACGGTTTCGGGTGTCACCATCTACCGGGATCCATCAACCGACTCATCGACCGCCGATTCCGCGGCCGAATTCGTCCCGGACTCCAATACCGAGCTGTTGTCCGTTCTGGACGGGATGGAGACGCCCGTCACCGTCGACGAAGTCACCGACGAACTGATCCATCCGGCTCGGCCCCCAGTGGAAACGTGGGCAGCCGTTCACGAACAACTCCACCAGTATCGCCTTCCGGAACTCGACGCAACGGGCCACGTCGAGTTCGACGCGGAACAGGGACTCGTCGACCGCCGAACAGTCCGATCGGACGCCGCCAGTAGGAACGGCTCGAGCGGGCTGGGACTCTGGAGACTCGTTCGACTCGCGGGGCTCGCAGTACTTGGGACGTCGATGCTGGCGATCGCGCTCGTCGCGGTCGCACTGCTTGTCTGAGCCGACTCGAGAAACACGCCGTATCGCAGTAGCGACGACGTCAGGAATCAATCAAGGAGCCGTTTGATCGTCGATACCGTAAACAGCAGCAGGATACAGGCGCTCAGCGCGATTCCAGAGAGGAACGTCGTGAACGGCAGTTCGAGTACCGCGCCGAGCAGCAGCGCGAATCCGAGGACCGTCGAGCCGACATAGTAATCGTCCAGCCCCGCGTCAGACTCGTCCTCGTCGCTCGAGTCCGTCTCCGGAGCGTCCTGCAGGTACTGATCGACCATATCCGCGAGCGGTTGCCGTTCGACGATGCCGCGATTCTTCTGATAGTCGATGAGTCCCGCTTCGTCGAGCTTCGAGAGGTGGGACTGGTAGAGCGGAATGTAGACGCGCTGGCGTTGTTTCGACGTGAGCTCCTCGACGGTCGTATCGTGTTCCCACGCCGCGACCTGTTCGGCGATATCCCGCATACGCACGGGCTCAGTGGTGCCACGAAGGTACCTGAGAACCAGCCGACGGCGTTCGTTTTGCAGGAGATGGAAGATATCGTCTTTGGAGAGCGACGCCTCGTCAGCGGGCCGCTCGTCTGCATCGGCCGTCTCTTCCTCAGCATTTCCTTCGGAGCTGATATGTGCTGCGTTCATTGCGCCAATCTCCCCTATTCAGAAGTGTGTAATAAAGGGTGGAAACCGTATCTCTCAACCGAACTCGTTTTAACTATTTTCACGAACGCAATCGATTCTTTTACTTTATTTTAAAACAGCAGCACAGGTGCTGTTGGGCCATAATTCGGCACATTCGTGAATAAGACGTTATTTTGTTACTATATCTAAAATCCGTAAATATATCAAAGATACTGTACTGAATTTCCTATTGTTGTGACGGTTGGGACGCTCTAGAACGGACGAAAGGTACTTAAGTCGAATTAGTATCTGATATCTGGTATATCCCGGGGTGAAGACCCCCCGATTGACCGGGTCAAAGCGGCTTATCGGGCCGATAATAAACCACACGCCGGTCGAATAACGCCGATAATGAGCGACAGTCAATGGTGGTTCCTCGATTTGGCGGCGGTGATCGCGTTTACCGGCGCCCTCACATTCGGCATCGTTTCCGGAATCGACGGCGTGATACGAACCGCGATAGCACTCCCGATGGTTCTCTGTCTTCCCGGGTATGCGTTCGTCTCGATCCTGTTTCCGTCAGAACCGACCGACGAGTACCAGTCGTTCGATACACTGAAAACCGGACTCGAGACGCCGCGTCTGGTGAGCGGTGGACTCGAGTCGGTCGAACGGTTCGTCCTGTCGGTCGTCTTTAGTATCGCCCTCGTTCCGGCGGTCACCCTTTTCGCGTCCGTTACCCCTCGGGGTATCACTGCGGAAACGGTGCTCCTCGGGCTTGCGTCGCTGACCGTCGTGCTGTCGCTGCTCGCGATCGCGTCTCGCTACCGGTGTCCGGCGGAGCGACGGTTCGCACCATCGGTATCTGTGGGGTCGCTATTCTTCTCCCGGGAGCGACCGAACGTCTACGAGCGACTCAATCCGCGACCGTACAACGTCGCGATCGCCGTCGGGCTGGTGGTGCTGCTCGCGAGCGCCGGGTTCGCGGCCACCAACCCGCCACAGGGTGACGGCTTCACTGAGCTTTCGGTCGAAACCGAGAACGTCACGGGCGAGACCGACACGATGTACAACTCGACGTACACCGCCGGCCAGGCCGAAGACCTGCAGGTGACGATCACGAACCAGGAACACGCCGAACGCGACTACACGACGGTCGTCCTGCTCGAACGAGTCGAACAGGGGGACGGCGACGAGGCGAACGTCACGGAGCGCAACGAACTCGCCCGGGCGTCTGTGACGGTCGCCGACGGCGAGACGCGCAAGCAGTCACTCGAGATCACGCCGACGATGTCCGGCGACGATCTTCGGATCACGGTGTTGCTCTACCAGGGGGAGGCGCCGTCGGAGCCAGCGGCCGAGGACGCCTACCGAACGATGCATCTTCCGGTCGTGGTCGAATAGCCGTAGTCCTGAGAACGCTCGCCGTCGCGTACGCACCGTACTCGCTGAGCGCGTAATCGATCGCAGGTCGCCGTCGACGCGGGACGATCGGTATCGTCATCGGAGCCTTCTACCAGATTCTGTCGACGAGCCGCCGTTCTGGATGGCCGGCGCCATGCTATCGATAGGATCGACCACTCGCCGTTCGTCGCGCCGCTGTTCTAGCTCGTTCTCGCCGTCGTCGCCGGTCGTCGTGGTGTCGAGAGCCGATAGCGCGGGGTGCGTTCGCGCTCGCTCACGCCGTTCACGTGGTACCTGACGTATACGATCCGACACGACCGGAACGCGGGATCGTGGTTCGGGTCGTCCTGTGGCCGTTCCCCTCGGCGCCGACGGCCAATTACGGCGGCTTTTTCGACTACGTCGTCGCTATCTTCTCGGGTAGGTCCGCCAGTTCGTCACGGACGGGCTGTCGCCGCTGCTCTTCCGTCAGATCGATTCGTGATCGCTCTCACAGCGCTGTGGCTGTCCGACGGGCGCCACGGGTCAATCTGACATCTGGCGATGGCTACACGGCTATCTCGAGCCGTGACAGCCGTCTCGAACTGACGCCGAAACAGCCGGTCCCCGTCGGTCGCCGACGGCCGCTGATCGCGCTGCAATCGCCACCATTGGTTCGGCTGGCGCTCCGTTTTCGAGCATCCGCGATTCGGGTGTAGTCGGTCACGGCTCGAGTCAGAGGGTCACGACTCGAGTGAACCAGCGGATCATCGGAACGGTATCTGAAGTCTGCGTTCGGGAGACGCAACTCCGTCGGCGGAATACGAGTAAAGCGACGGCTCGAGAGAGAAAGGGGCTCGAGGTCGATACCGTGTCGCTCGGTGCGATCGAATCGCACCGGTACCGGACGCTCTCGTGACGACGGTGTCGCTGTGCTCAGTGGCCTCGAGATATCAACGCTCGCTTCCGTTGAGACGTCGATGTCGATTCGATCGAGAAACGGAGACAGCGAGAGTCGCAGTGACGCCCGTGGCCTACTCGGTGGCCGGCGAGGGCGTACACATCGTTACGTCGCCGTTCGTGTACACCGTGGCCTGGTTCGGGCCACAGAGCCGGTCCGCAGTGGCCTGCTCGATCCGGCCCGCTCCGTCGGCGTTAGCGAAGTAGACCGCCTCGTTCGCGGCGGCCGTCCGATAGACCACGTAGTCGTGGTCGGCGGCCCCGCCGTCCGGGACCGTCGCGGTGTCCGTCGACGGATAGGCGCCGGTCCGGCCGAACAGCGTCTGATACGGATGGTCGGTGTACAGCCGCTGGTCTGGTCGGATCTCGCTGCCGTCGGGTGAACCGGTCATCTCGCCGATCGATCCGACTGCGGCCAGCTCCGACTCCTCGTAGGCGAGTTGTTCGTGGTGTTCCTCGAAGACCGGATTGTCGATGTTGCTCTCCGAGGCCACGATCATCGCGCCCGGGTAGACGAGCGTGAACAGCAGGAGGACGACGACGACCAGCGCGGGCGCGAGCCCCCGATCGAGCGTTCGCAGTCCGATCGCACCGAGGATCGCCATCGGCGCGTAGAGGAACGCGAACCAGCGGTTCGGGATGAACGTGTGGATCCCGAACATCGGGAACCCCATGACGAACACCAGCATGAACGCCGCCGCGAGCAGCAGCGTGAACACCGACTGCTCGGCCCGGCGCCGGTGGACGATGTACAGGCAGCCGACGAACGTCGCCCCGAGCAGGAAGAGAAAGCCCAGCTCTTCGACGTAGGGGACGACTTGGTCGAGCAGCGTCGTCACCGCCTCTGCGGCCCCGGCCTCCTCGCCACCGCTCGAACCGCTCGCGATGTTGAGGAAGCCGGCGCTCTCCTCGACGGTCTGGCGGAAGTAGCTCAGCACGGTCGCGAGGAACGAGTTCTGGCGGTACGGCGTCAGCGACCAGACGAAGATGGTCAGCCCGACGTTGAAGACGACGAGGCCGACGAGGTTGACCGGCTTCTTCGTCCGGAACACGCTCGAGTCGAGTCGCGTCAGCCCGAGCGGGCCGATCTCGAAGACCATCTGGGCGACGAACGCCGCGAGCAGCAACACGAGCATGATGAATGTCGACACCTGGTGGGTGAGGATCACGGCGACGCTCGAGAGGAGCAACAGCACGAAGTCCCGGGTCGTGTACTCGATGCGCATCACCCGGAGCAACGCGTACAGCATCGCGAGGAAGAAGACCAGCCCCATACTCGTCGGGATGAGGTGGAGCCCCCACATCGACACGTGACTGGCGAGCGCGTACACCGCCGCCGCCAGCGTCGCCCACCGCTTCGAGACGAGCAGGTTCCCCCCGGCGTAGACGAGCAGGACCGAGATCGGCATCACGACGCCGAGCGTGAGGTACAGCGCGGAGCGCAGCGACACGTCGAACAGCATCGACGAAGCGGTGACCAGCAGGTGGTAGAACGGCGAGGCGTAGTGCTTATCGTGGGAGATCGCGCCGACGCGCCCCTCCGTCACGATCTGTTCGGTCAGCCCCATGTGCGTCCAGACGTCGATCCCGATGAACCCAGGCGTCGCGTAGAGCGCGGTCCCGCGGAAGACGAGCGCGAAGAGGACGACTTGCAGCAACAACAGTCGGGCGTTGAAGTCCCGGTCGCTCGCGAAGCAGATCTGGCCGACCACGAGGGCCCCGACGACGCTCGCGAGGACGAAAAACGGGACCGTTCGAGCGCCCTCGAGGACCGTCAGGACGACCATCGCCGCGAGCCCGAGGAGGACGACCGTCGGGAGCGACATCGTTACCTTCGACGGGAGCGTCAGGCGGGCGTCGTCGGTCGTCTGCTGTCGTTGATACAGATAGACGAGGTACAGGATACACGCCGTCCCGAGGACCACTGGGACGGTGTTGAGATAGACCTGCGACGCGAAGAATCGCAAGGGGAACAACACCAGTGCGATCAGGAGTCCACCGATCGCCGCGACGGTGTCGAGTCGAAACGGTCGAAGCTCCGAGAGCCGCCCGACCGGATTACGTCCCATGGCCCACCCCCGTAGGCTGCCCCGAGCGGTCGGGGCGCTCGAGGACGCGTCGGTACACTTCGTGGAGGCGGTCTCCCAGCGCCTCGAGGCGCAGTCCGTCGATGACGTCGCGGCCGTCGGACCGCCCGCGAACGGCGGCGACCCGCTCGAGGCCGGCGATCAGGTCGTCGTCGTCGTCGCTGACGACGCAGGCGGTTACATCGCCGATCGTCTCGCGGACGAAACCGACGTCGGTCGAGACGATCGGCAGGTTACACGCGGCAGCCTCTTTGACGACCATCGGTCCGCTCTCGCGTTTCGACGTGACGAGGAGGACGTCGCTGGCGTTCATGTAGTAGGGAATCTCTTCGTAGTCGACGCCACAGACCGGACGTAACTCGAGGTCGGCGTCGGCCCGTTCGACGAGTCGGCGCGCCCGCGGGAAGTCCTTGACCGCGCGCTCGGTGTCGTACGGGAAGAGCGCGATCGGTCGGTCGGTCTCCCAGCCGACGTGTTCTCGGGCCTCTACCTGGGGAATCGGCCTGAACTGCCCGGTGTCGACGCCGAAGGGGATCACGTGGTGGTCGGTCTCGAGCGCCTCGGACATGGGCTGACTCGGAACGACCGTCGCGTCGGCCGCGCGGGCCGCACGTCGACTGAGCCACCGGAGCCACGAGTGGTCGCTCATCAGGTCCGTGCCCCAGAGACTCACCACGACGGGCCGAGTCGGCTGGGCGAATGCGAACGGCGTCGTGAGCCCGTAGTTCGCGTGGATCAGATCGTACTCGCCCGAGCGGATCTCCGAGAGGACGGCCGGATAGAACCGGGCGTAGTCCGCCGGCGATCGGCCGCCGGCGTCGTCCGCTCCGGGGACGGTACAGACCGTGCAGTCGACGCCGCGCTCCTCGAGGACCGATACCTGGTGGTCGAAAAACGGCCGCGGTGAGGTGACCAATTGGAGTACGTTCATGGTTCGGTCGGATTCGTCGTGGCGGTCGAGCGATCCGGTTCGGGCGTTCGCGCGTGCGTTTCTAGCTGTTCGACGACGAGGTCGGTCACGTCGATCCGTTCCGACAGCAACTGCTGATGGCGTTGCGTCCACGTTTCGGACGGCTCCTCGAGGACCGACACGGCCCGCTCGAGTCCGCGGACGTGTCGCCGTTCGCCGGTGTACTCGAACAGGAGACCGTACTCCGCGTCGAGCTCCGTCGTGTACCCCAGCGAGAGCGGGTTGACGTAGACCGACGGCGTGCCGAGGACCGCGGCTTCCGCTGCGGTCGTCGCGCCCTCGCTCAGGACGATATCGGCGTGCGCGAGCAGGTCGTGGAGTCGCTCGGGCGCCGTCTCGAAGGCGTAGCCCGCGAGCTCCGCGGGCGGTTCGCCCTCGGCCGAGAGCAGGACCTCGACGCCGGCGTCCTCGAGCCGGTCGACGACCTCGCGGGGGTCGTCGAACCCGCCGTGGCCGACGTCGTGGGAGGCTTCCCAGCTACTGAGTCGAACGACGGCGAATCGGTCGTCCGGCGAGAGCCCGACCGACTCGAGGACGGTCGGATCCGGCTCGAATCGGTCGGGGTGGAGGTAGGCGAGTTCGTGGTAGCCCGGATAGCGTACCTGTTTCGAACCGATCTCCCCCCGATAGCACGACGGCGTGCAGATCACGTCCGCGAACGGGTAGGCGAGCTTCGTGATGAGCGTCGCGTGTTCGGTGTCGTAAAAGACGACGCTCGTCGTCCGCAACGCTGCGGCGACGTGGGCGGCGGCGACGCCGCCGATCGCCGTGATGACGTCCGGATCGATCCGACGGGCCCGGGCCAGCAGCTTCGCCTCGTAGGTCGCCTGAACTGCGGCCAGCGAGACCAGCGAGTCGGACGCGCCGGCGAGCACCTCGTGGTCGATGTCGTAGGCCTCGAGGAGGTCGATCGCCACGTCGCTCTCGCGGGCGAAGACGTGGACCTCGTGGCCGCGGGACCGAAGCTCCGCGATGGGGTGGCGAAAGAAGTGGACGTGACCCGGATGCTGGATCGTCACGACGACTCGCTTCGTTCCCGTCGAGGTCGGGTGGGAGCGTGCCGTCATAACCGTCGGTAGACGAACCCCGCTTCGCAGGCCGCGTCTTCGTCGAACGTTCCGGTCACGTCGACCAGCGCCGGGTCCTCGGCGAGTTCGGAGGCTACCGCCTCGAGATCGAGTTGCTCGAACTCCGCGTGGGGTGTCGCGACCACGACGGCGTCGAATCCCTCGAACGAGAGGCGTTCTTGGACGTCCAGTTCGAACGCGTCTTCGACCGTCTCGTCGTCCGCGAACGGATCGAAGCCCGCGATGTCGATATCGTACTCCGCGAGGCGCTCGACGACGTCCGCGACCTTCGAGCTCCGGATGTCGCCGACGCCGGACTTGTACGACAGTCCAAGAACGAGGACGCGACTGTCTCGAAGCGTCTTGTGGCAGTTGTTCAGCGCCTTGATCGTCAGCTCGGCGACGTGGTCGGGGACCGACTCGTTGACCGTTCGACTCGTGCGCACGAGTTCGGGCTCGAACCCTTCGCGAGCCGATCGATGGGCCAGGAAGTACGGGTCGACCGGAATGCAGTGACCGCCGACCAGCCCCGGCCGATAGTCGTGGAAGTTCCACTTCGTGCCCGCGGCCTCGAGGACCGCCTGGGTGTCGACGTCCATCCGCTCTAGGGCCATCGAGAGCTCGTTAACGAAGGCGATGTTGAGGTCTCGCTGGGTGTTCTCGACGACCTTGCTGGCCTCGGCGACCTCGATCGACGGCGCGCGGTGGACGCCCGCGTCGACGACCGACTCGTAGAGGGCCGCCACGTCCTCGAGGACCTTCTCGTCCTGGGCGCCGACGACCTTGACGACGTCCGCGAGACCGTGTTCCTCGTCGCCGGGCGTCGCGCGCTCCGGCGAGTAGCCGACGAAGAACCCCTCGCCCGCGGTGAGATCCGAGGCGTCCTCGAGTGCAGGAACGAGAACCTCGCGCGTCGTCCCCGGGTAGACAGTCGACTCGAGGATCACCGTCGTCCCGGGTTTCATCTTCGAGCCGACGGTGGTCGCGGCGCTCTCGACGTAGTTCAGGTCCGGCCGGTCGTCCTCGTCGATGGGCGTCGGGACGGCGATGATGACGTAATCCGCGTCACCGATCTGGCTGGCATCGGTCGTGTAGGAGATATCGTCGTTCTGAACCGCCTCGTCCGAAAGGTCGCCGGTCGTATCGACGCCGGACTGCAGCCGGTCGACCGTCGACTCGTCGACGTCGTAGCCGATAACGCGGTAGTCCGACTGCGCGAAACCGACCGCGAGCGGAAGCCCGACGTAGCCGAGGCCGACGACGCAGATCGTCGCTGTCTGGCCGGACTGTTCGTCGGCGTGTTCCTCGCTGTCCGACTGGAAGGCGTACTCGCTGTGCCGTTCGTCCGCTCGGTTCTTCGTGTCGCTCAGTGTCGTAGTCATGGTTGAGACGGGTTCTGGGCCGTTACACGATCGCGTGCAACGGTGACTGTCCGGGCCTGTGCCGCTCTTGGTCTTCGATCGAACCGAGAAGGCTGGGGCGGTTTACTATAGCCGGGATAAACGATTGCAACAGACGAATCCGACGAGTGACCCCCCCTTCCCGGCGACGAACCGCCGATTTAGGAAACTGCGACGACAGCCGCTTAGAATACTGTTAAACGGGCTTATACGGACCTATAATGAAGAGGGGAGAACGCCCATGTTCCGATACGGTCGACGAGATTCCACTGACGTTCCAACGTCGACAGGCCACCGTCGACCGTCACAGAACCGAACACCCATGGTCTCACTGCCCCAGATCGGAGCTTTCGTCCCGCTCGCGTCGATGCACGCACCAGTTCGGATCGATGCGATCCGCACGCCGGAGCACGGACTCGACACGCGTGCGATCGTCTCGACTCTCGTCGGCGATAGCGATGTGCTCTCGTCCGGGACGTCACTCCTGGGGCGGACGTCGGCCCTAGAAATGGCCCTGATCACGGTGCTGTTCCTGCTGGTCAGTGGCCTCGTTGCGATTCGCGTCGCCGAGGGGTTGTCTGACCGAGACGTCAGCCTCCCCACGCTTCAGTCGCGACCAGCGATCGCAGACGGGTCGTCAGAATCGGACCAGCGGCGAGGAACGGACCGCTCGCCAACCGACGATCACCAGTCGTTCGATCGGTATATCGCACCTGACACACCATCCGTACTGCTGAGCGACGAGGGGGAGGTCGTCCGCCTGCTCGTCGCCAACGACGGTCGGCTCCGACAGCACCGGATCGCCGACGAAACTGACTGGTCGAAGTCGAAGGTCAGTCGACTCTGCTCCCAGCTCGACGCCGACGGGATCATCGAGAAAGTGTCGGTCGGACGAGAGAACGTTATTACCCTGTCCGATCCGGCGATCGACGACTCGACCGAGACGGACGACGTCGAGAACCCTGTGGCATAGTCGTTCCCACGGCGCTCACCGCTCCCGAACCCGTAGGGAAAACCGGGTGGGCTCAGACTGTCCCACCGACTGCTGTTCTGCGCATTGTTCGACCTTGAGCGGCTGAGCTGACGATTATCACCCTGATAAGCGGTCCGACCGTGATCGAGACGGCCGATTGGTTTTGCTCGCGGCGTCGGTTGAACCGCTCACGTTCGCGGATCGATCGGGCCTTTGTTTGGATCCGAACTCGTCATCTGAAAGCGAATAATCGAACGAATGACGAAATCCGACTGCCATTTGATTCCAATACGGCGACTATTTCAACAACTGAAACGGAATTCGGCCATATACAACCGATAAGCGGTATCTTATTCGTGGTATAGTAATGGGCCGTACGGACGTTGGAGCGAGCAGTGACCCGGTCCGCCGGCGGCACGGACGGACCCGGGTGATAGCAAACAATGACACGCACTCCGACCCTCCAGACTGCTGGCTCGAATCGCGTCACGACGACCGCCCGAACGACGGCCCGATTCGCGCTTCGACGGCCGTCCGACCGCAGGACGCGGCGTCAGACGCCCGCTCGAGCGGAGGTGAACGGCTGATGTGTGGGATTATCGCCCGCATCGGCCACGGCGACGCGACCGAGACCCTGCTGTCGGGCCTCGAGAACCTCGAGTATCGGGGCTACGACTCGGCGGGAATCGCCGTCCAGAACGGCTCCGGCGTCAAGGTGCGCAAGTGCTCGGGAGAGGTCGACGAGCTCAAGTCGTCGGTCGAGCGCGGACTCCACGGAAACATGGGGATCGGCCACACGCGCTGGAGTACCCACGGCCCGCCGACCGACGAGAACGCCCATCCGCATACGGACACAGTCGGTGACGTCGCCGTCGTCCACAACGGCGTCATCGACAACTACGACGAGCTCCGGGCGGAGCTCCAGGAGCGAGGTCACGAGTTCGATAGTGACACCGACACGGAAGTCATTCCCCACCTCATCGACGAGTATCGGGAGGAGACCGGCGACACCGAGCAGGCGGTCCGCGAGGCCGTCAAAACACTCGAGGGAAGCTACGCGATCGCTGCGATCGTCGACGGCGAGGAGCGTGTCTACGCGGCGCGGAAGGGGTCGCCGCTCGTCCTCGGTCTCGACGACGAGGAGTGGTATCTCGCCAGCGACGTCCCGGCGTTCCTCGAGCACACCGACGAGGTGATCTACCTCGAGGACGGCGACCTGGTCGTCCTCGAGCCCGATTCCTACCGGATCACGGACGTCGCGGGGAACCCGATCGAACGGTCGGTCGACACCGTCGACTGGGATCCCGAGGACGCGGGGAAAGGCGAGTACGACCACTACATGGCAAAGGAGATCGACACGCAGCCGACGGCCCTCTCGAACACGATCGAGGGCCGCGTCGAGAACGGCAACGTCGCGTTCGAGGACCTGCCGGTGGGGACGTTCGCGGACGTCGAGACCGTCCAGTTCGTCGCCTGCGGCACCTCTTATCACGCGGCGAT
This sequence comes from Haloterrigena turkmenica DSM 5511, assembly GCF_000025325.1. Lineage (NCBI taxonomy): Archaea > Methanobacteriati > Methanobacteriota > Halobacteria > Halobacteriales > Natrialbaceae > Haloterrigena > Haloterrigena turkmenica. The sequence goes on from NC_013743.1 coordinate 1,197,455, forward strand.
GTACGGGAGTCAGCTGCTGCGCTCGGCCGGCGTCCGGGCCGAGGTGCTCCGTGCGAGCGAGTACGAACAGACGGCCGGCCCGGTCGACGAGAACACCCTCGTCGTCGCGGTCACCCAGAGCGGCGAGACCGCGGACACGCTCGATGCGGTCCGCAGGGCAACCGATCGCGGCGCTCGCTCGCTGGCCGTCACTAACGTCGTCGGCTCGACGGCCGCCCGTGAGGCCGACGACGCGATCTACATCCGCGCCGGTCCGGAGGTCGGCGTCGCCGCGACGAAGACGTTCTCCTCGCAGGCGGTGACGCTCGCGTTGCTCACTCAGCGCATCGCCGCCGACGTGCCGACCGCGACGCCGGTCGACGACCGCGAGGCGATGCTCGAGTCGCTCGAGGATCTCCCCGAGCACGTCGAAACCGTCCTCGAGACCACGAACGCCGAGTCCCTCGCCCGGGAGTACATCGACAGCGACTCGTACTTCTTCATCGGCAACGGCCTGGGTCACTCGGTGGCCCTCGAGGGCGCGCTGAAGTTCAAGGAGATCACCTACGAGCACGCGGAAGGCTTCGCTGCCGGCGAACTGAAACACGGTCCCCTCGCGCTCGTGACCCAGGAGACGCCGGTGTTCGCGATCGCCACGGGCGACGACGAGAAGACGAAGACGAACGCGATCGAGGCCCGAACGCGCGGTGCTCCGATCGTCGCGGTGGCGCCGGACGACCATCCGATCGCCGACGCCGCCGACAGGCAGTTGTCGATCCCCGATACCCACCCCGTCTGGGCGGGGCTGCTCGCGAACGTTCAGTTGCAGCTGGTCTCCTACCACGCTGCCGCCCTGCTCGAGCGACCGATCGACAAGCCGCGCAACCTCGCGAAGAGCGTAACGGTCGAATGAACGTCCCCACCGCCGACTAACGCCTTTTCTCGATCGACGTCCCGCCACCCGCTTACGACCAAAGCCGCTAGCTTCCGCTTTGCTGCCGATGTAACGGACGGGGACGAGTCCGTACTCACCGGACGAGTGCGGTTTCGGTGAGATCGATCCCCCGGAGAACGCGGCTGCCGGTCAGATACGCGCGGTCGCCGTCGACGAACAGCCGGTTGATTCCGTCGTCGTGGACGGTCGTTGCGGTGCGGAAGCGACCGGCGTCCGGATCGATCGTCGCGAGGTGTCCGGACGAGGTACCAGCGAGGATTGCCCCACCGTAGACGGTTATATTGGTGGTGACGCGGCCGTACTCCCACTCCTCGAAGTCGAGCGAGGCGATTTTCTCCCACAGGATTTTCTGGTCGTCGAGATCGATCACACCGAACTGCGAGTTCCCGGCATCCGTTTCGAGACAGTAAACCAGGCCGCCGTCGGTCGCAGCCAGCGACCGGAACGTTCCGGGGTCCTCGGCGGTCCACTCCAAAGTCCCGTTGTTCGTGTCGACGGCGTATAGCGTGCTCCCGTTCGTTCCGAAGAGGAGGTTCCGTTGGGTAGCGAGGACGAAGTTGAACGACGGTCCGCCGACGCGGTCGCCGTTATCGAACTGCCAGACCGTCGAACCGTCACGGAGGTCCAGTTTCGCCGTGTTCCGGTGGTCACCGACGTAGAGGTGTCGGCCGGACCGGAGGGTCCGCGGTGACGTGAATCGATCGGACGACGACCACTGCCGTTCACCGGACTCGATATCGTGGGCGTACACGCGCTGCCCGGCGACGACCGCGGTCTCGTCGTATACGGTCGGGCGCGCCGGCGAGAACGCGTTCGTGTCCTCGAACCAGAGACGTTCGCCGTCTTCTCGATCGGCCGCGAGCAATCGCCCGTGTCGGCCGACCGCGAAGACGGTCTCGTCGCCCACGGTGACCGGGGTTTCGATCGACTGCTCGGACTCGACATCCCACTCGACCTCGCCCGTTTCCGCATCGATTCGCTTCGCTTCGGTACCGCGCGAGACGTAGAGTTCGTCGCCGGTCGCATCCGTGACGAGTCCGGAGACGCCCCCGAAGACGTCGTTGGTCCACAGGTAGTGTGACGGCTGCTCCGTTTCGCTCGACCCCTCCGACGGCACCGTCGACGACGTCGTTTCCTTTGGTTCTTCGCGCCTCGAATCGGGGGCGAGCGGATTGAGCGGCGTCAGTCCGACGACGGCGCTCACGGCGACGCCGGCGGCCCCCCGTCTGAGGAACGTGCGGCGATTCATCGGTCCGAACCCTCCGTCGCGGGGGTTGCGATCGCGGACTCGTCGGACGAGTACCGGGTGTAGAGTCCGATTCCGGGGAGCGAACAGAGCGCGAAGAGGACCGCTCGCCCGACGGGGCTCTCGACGACGAACGCGCCGCTGAGGACCCAGGTCAGCACGAGGGCGGCCACGAGTCCGCTCGCGATCAGTTTCAGGAACGCTGAGGTCCCTCGGTCGCTCGCCGAGTGGGTCGACTCGGCGCTCAGTTCCGCTGTCGGTGGGGTCGTCTCGCCGACGGCGTCGACCGAGTCGGTTCGGACCGACGGTTCGGTGTCCGCCGTCCGTTCCCGATTCGTCTTCGCGTCGAGTTGCTCGCGCAGGGTCATCGCATTGTCCTCTCGCCCGTCCGTTGAGTCGGTACCGAGGCTCGACGACCCCGTCGGTGACGACGAGTTCCCGTTCCGAGACGCACCGATGCCGTAGGTTATCAGCCCCGAAACCAGGAAGAACACGCCGCCGCCGAACAGCTGTGACCGCGTGTGGTTAGGGCGTTCGTATTCGACCGTCGAGCAGTCCTGTCCGTAGTACGTCGTGTCGACGCACGTCGTGCTCGTCTCCGTAACGGTCGCCGGCTGCGCGAACGCGGCCAGCAGTAACAGGAGTCCCAGTACGATACCGCATCCGCCGATGAGCTTGAGAGCCATAAGTAGCGTAGTTTTGTAAGCAGCGTTAGATGGCGATGATTGAGAGACCGAACAGCAGGAAAATCGCCAGCACGATCATCGCGAGGACGGCCGAGCCGTCCTGGTGATCGGTCGGCGACGCGACCTCCTTGCTGTGGTCGCTCGTTCGCTCGTCCAACAGCGAGATCACGTCTTCCATCGGATATTCGACGAGCGTATCGAGCGTTCGAACGAACTCCAGTACGTACTTCTCCGGGTTCGCGCCGACGTTGACGGCGACGTTCTTCTCGCCGGTGGCGGTAATCTCCGTCACGCCCTCGCCGACCGACCGGATGTCGATCGTAATCGATTCGCCGTAACTCGAGGCGATAAAGCCGAGCCGGAACCCGGTCTTCGCAGTGATCACGCCGCGGCCGGTGTCGTAATAGGTCTCGACGTCGTCGACGAGTTCGAGCGCACCCTTGACCAGCATGCGGGCGTCCTTGGGTGGTCGCTCCAGCGTTCGTGTTATCACGATAGTCTGAAAGTCAATTCAGGACGTATATGTGTGTTGATGTGCGGTAGTATCGGACGTCAAGAAAGCAATTATTAGACGTGCGTTCAGAAATTAATTCGACAGACAGCGTTGTCTTTTATTGATATCGACTGATAGAGAGCTGCTCTGCCTCACTCGATCGGTTCGGGGCGCCCTCTCGAAGCTCGATAGCACGTCTTCTCGTCGAATCGAGCCATGCGAGCGGCCGAACGATCATCGGTTTGCCCGCAGCGAGAACAGTAATAGAAGGCGACGGGGCTGCCGCGGTCGGTCGCAATCGGTCCGTCGATGGACTGCGGTTAAGGGACACGAGAACCGTGTCCCGTAGCGGGATCGCCGTTCGAGTCGTTTTGGCGACCCTCTCCGGCGACTACTCGAGGCGCGAGGGTCGGCGTCAGTCTTTCTGGAGAACCAACGTGATCGACTTGTCGTCGCCGTCGATCTCGACGTCTCTCGTATTCTCATCGTACCCGTCCGCCTCGGCTGCGACCGTGTACGACCCATCCTCGAGGTCGAACGTCGCTTCGCCACTCCCGTTGACGTTCTGTGTCTCGCTCGAGCCGAAGAAGGTATCCTCCGTGCTCGTGACGGTCGCGTTATTGATCGGCATACCGTTGCCGTCCTCGACGGTCACGGTCAGCGTGTGCGTTCCGTCGCCGTCGTTCGCGTCGGTCTCGTTGCCACCGTCGCTTCCGTTAGAGCCGTCGCCGGTGGATTGATTCTCGAGAGTCAGCGTGATCGAGTCGTCGTCGCCGTCGATCGTGACCGAGTCGGTGGCCGTCTCGTAGCCGTCCGCGTTGGCGGTCACCTCGTACTGGCCGTCCTCGAGGTCGAACTCGGCTTCACCGGTGCCGTCGACGGTTTGCGTTTCGTTCGAACCGCTTTCGGGAGCGACCGTGACGGTCGCGCCGTCGACCGGTGCGCCGTCGGCGTCCTCGACGGTCGTCGTCAGCGTCTGGGTCTCGTCGCTACCGTCCGTATCGCTCCCGCCATCGGTATCGTCCGCGTCGGACCCGTCGTCGCTATCGGTTTCTCCGTCGCCGGCGTCGCCATCGTTGGCGTCGCCGCCGTCGTCTCCGGTGGAGTCTCCGCTGTCGGTACCGGTTTCGTCCGAACCGTCGGTTTCGTCGGTACTGTTCGAGTCACCGGCCTCCGTTTCGTTCCCGCCGTCGGATGCATCGGAATCGTCGCTCGCAGCGGTACCCGAGTCGTCGGAGGCGCCGGAACCGCCCAACTCGTCGGAGACCGTACCGATCGCGCTGTTGATGGACATTCCGCTCGCGGCGAGTACCAGCCCGAGAGCCAGGAACACGATACCACAGACGGTGAGCAGAATCTGGACAGTTTTCTGCGCCGTTCGATCCTCCGTATGCCGATTTGGGGCGTTTCCTCTCATAGTAAGTTGGCGACGATAGCGTTAGGCGTTCCTCGTCGTCCCTGTTCCCGACGCCGGCGACGGCGACCGGTCGCTGACCGGCGAACCGAACAGTCTCGCCCGATCGGTCGCCAGCGCTGTCTCTGCGGCTCGTTTCGGCGAATACCACTCCGGCGTCTGGACCGGGTCCGACCGCGACAGTCGGTGCCCGGCGACGGGACCAGCGGGGTGCATTACGTGTTCATTTTGGCCACCAACGGTTCACTATGGCTCTGTTAAGGGTACCTACCTCTCCGCTAAACTGTTGTGTCGGCTACAACTACGGGAAGCGTTCTCCCTCCCTCACCCGTATCGGAGCGCGCTCGAGTCCTTCGGTAGCCGTCTCGTCGCGCTATCGATCCGTCGATACGGCCCGACGAGGAACGTACGCCGAAACCGCTCCGAACGAAACGGACGGAAACGCGAACCACGACGCTGGAAGCTGTGTCCACGAATCACTGAATCCCGTTCAGATGGAGCGGCGCGATCGCGCAGCGTCTCGCGGACCCGTTTGTCATCTCGATCGAAAACAGGCGGCCGCGGGGTTTTCCAATACGGTCGATAATCGGTTGGCGCGGCTGAAACCAGGGGTTTCGCCCGCATCAATCGTCTCCACACGTCTATGCACGGAACTGAACGAGGCGGATCACTGCCGGCGGAGCTCCGCCGCCTGCTCGAGTTCGAGTCGCACACGGTTGGCGTCGAACTCGTGGTCGGGACGCAGGCGAACGAAGTCCAGAAACCGTCGCGCCGCGAGCAACTCCTCGGGCTCGTAGACCGACGCGGCCGCACCGACGGCGTCGGGAGCCCCGATTCGGGGCTCGAGGACCGCCAGCGCGCAGGCCAGGTCGTAGGCGGTGGTCTCGGCGACGCGGTCGTCGTGGACGTTGGTGGCGTCGATGAAGTAGAACTCGCCGTCACACAACAGGATGTTCTCGGCGCGCAGGTCGCCGTGGGCCATCCCGTGATCGCGCAGCGTGGCCAGAATCTCGAACAGTTCCGGCGCGCGCTCGGCGACTAACCAGTCGGGCGCGTCGTCGAGCGAGCGAAACTCGGGGAGGTACTCGAGGACGAGCACGCCGAGTCCGTTGACCTCGAAGGCGTCGATCGGCCGAGGCGCGTTGATGCCGATCTCGCGCATGCGCTCGGTCGCCTCGTGCTCGTGTTCGACCATCGCGCGGGGCGTATCGAACCGGCCGAAGAAGCCGTCGGTACCCGCCGACACCGCGCCGACGTTGCGCCCGGCGGTCAACAGCGCGTGAACCAGCGCGTTCTGCCGGGAGACGATCTTGACGAACCACTCGTCGTCGATGACGCAGGGGGTCGACAGCCAGTTGTCGGCCTCCAGAAACTCCACGCGGACCGCCTCGCGGCCGTAGCGATCCGCCAGCGTCCGGATTACGCGCTCGAGGCGATCCCACTCGACGGTCCCTCGGGCGAGCCGGCGGATGTCCATACCTCGCATGTGGGAGCTTCGAGGTTAAATGCGTCCCGAACTGTTTTCAGAGCGACGTATCGGCGGTGAATGACACCTGACGCGGCGGTTCTCGGGGCAAACAGCCGCCACTGGAGCCTGCTCGAGCCGGAGAACAGTATTGTTATCAATAGCGCAACTGAACGGCAGGTACGTATGGACGCGATCGACGACCTCGGCGACGCGATCGAGGCCAGTCGGGACTTCCTGACACCGATACGCCCGGGGACGTGGGTCAAGCTCGCGTTCGTCGTCGTCTTCGTGAGTTCGCTCGGATTCGGGTTCAGCACGTCGGTTCCGGGAAGCGACGTACTGACGGTTTCCGGCGATCCGACGGGAGAGGTGTGGCAGCTCGAGAATTTCGACGGAACGGTGCCGACCGACGAACTCGCCGCGTTCGTCCTCGCGCTCGCCGGACTCGCGCTGTTGGCGTGGCTGTGTTACGCGTTCGTCGCCGCCATCATGGAGTTCGTGTTCCTCGAGTCGTTACGCTCGAACGAGGTCCGCGTGCGGCGATATTTCGCCGCGAACGTCGGAAACGGCGCTCGTCTGTTCTGCTTTCGTCTCGGGCTCTTGCTCGTCGTCAGTGCGCTCGGAGCCGCGCCCGCATACGTGATTTCCGCCGGCGGCGGCAGCCTCGGCGATCTCTCGCCGGGGGTGTTCGGACTCTACTCGATCTACGGTTTCACACTGTACGTCGGCTATTCGGCCGTGCGCCGCTTTACCGACGCGTTCGTCGCGCCGATCATGCTCCTCGAGGATCGGGGCGTCGTCGGCGCCTGGGGGCGGTTTCGGAAGTCACTGGCAGCGAACTGGTCCGAGTACGCGGTCTATCTGGTGTTGTTCTGGTTCCTCTACCTCGCGGTGCTGATCGGCGCCTGGATCGTCGTCGGCATCGGCCTCCTCTTGCTCATGATTCCCATCGGAATCGTGTGGTTCGTCCTGATTCTCCTCGGCCCGATCGGCCTCCTGCTGTTCGTCGTCGTCGGCCCGCTCTCGCTCGCGGCCGTCCTGCTGTTCATGGGGCTGGTTTGGGCGCCGATCACGACGTTCTTCCGGTACTACGCGCTCCTGTTGCTCGGCGATACGGACGACGACCTCGATCTCATTCCCGACCAGCGAGCGGCGATTCGGGGAGACGGTGGCGCTGCGACCGGTCGGGACGACGACTGGGCCGGTGTCAGTCGTGGCCCGTCGCATCGCGCCGATCGATCCTCGAGCGACGGGCGAGCGCTCGACGACGGCGATCCGTGGGCGGAAACGGATCCCTGGGCCGACGCGGACGGCGCCGACTCGTGGGACGATTCCGACGATCCCGGTTCCGGCCCCGGTTACGATCCCTGGAGCGAGGCGTCCGACCCCGATCGTGAGAGCGATCCGTGGACCGAGACGAACGACTCGAGTAGCACCGACCCGTGGGACGAACCAATCGAGTCCGACGAGGAAGCCGGAACCGATAACGGCGATCCGTGGGACGAACCGATCGAGTCCGACGAGACGTCGCCCCGGGACGAGCCGACCGAGACCGATGAGACCGACTCGGAGGACGAGACGAACGGATCGGACGATACCGTCGACGACGAGGACGACCGACCCTGGTAGCGCAGCACAGCGCTCGAGTCCGCACGTCGATGGTTGCCCGGTCGTCTCGATTCGCTTGCCCGCCTCGAGTGTCGTCTGACCACCGGAGCCTGCGGGCCGCTCGTCGCACTCGTCTCGCTCCGGCGGTGCGTTTATTCTCCGCCCCGGCAAGTGTTGCGTATGGACACGGAGCTGCCCGACGAACACCGGATGATCCGGGAGACCGTCAGGGACTTCTGCGAGACCGAAATCGAGCCGATTGCACAGGAGATCGAGGACGAACACCGGTTCCCCGCGGAGGTCTTCGACCAGCTCGCGGATCTCGATATGATGGGCGTCCCCATCGACGAGGAGTACGGCGGGCTTGGCGGCGACACGCTCATGTACGTGCTGGTCGCCGAGGAACTCGGTCGCGTCTCGGGCTCGATCGGGCTCTCCTACGTCGCCCACACGTCGCTGGCTTCGAAGCCCATCGAGCAGTTCGGCACACGGTCCCAGAAGGAACGCTGGCTACGGCCCTTAGCGGAGGGGGAGCACCTCGGCGGCTGGGCGCTGACCGAACCCGACAGCGGCTCCGACGCCTCGGACATGGACACGACCGCGGAAAAAGACGGTGACGAATGGGTGCTAAACGGCACCAAGCAGTTCATCACGAACGCCAGCGAGGCGGGCTCGATCCTCGTCAAGGCCGTCACCGACCCCGACGCGGGCTACGACGGGATTTCGACGTTCATCGTCGACCCCCGCGAGGACGACGGGTTCGAGGTGACGACCGTCTGGGACAAGATGGGACTGAACGCCTCGCCGACCTGCGAGATTCGCCTCGAGAACGTCCGGCTCCCCGAGGACCGACTGCTCGGCGAGGAAGGCGAGGGCTGGGACCAGACGAAGAAGACCTTAGACGGCGGCCGCATCTCCATCGCCGCGCTCTCGACGGGGCTGGCCCAGGGCGCCTACGAACACGCCAGAGAGTACAGCAAAGAGCGCGAGCAGTTCGGCCAGCCGATCTGCGAGTTCGACGCCATCCGCGACAAGATCGTCGACATGCACCGCAAGACCGAGCGCGCGCGCCTGCTCACACACCGCGCGGCCCGCACCTACGACAAGGGCGAGCCCGTGACCCGCGAGTCCGCGCTCGCGAAACTCGACGCCAGCGAGGCCGCCCGCGAGGTCGCCGAGGACGCCGTTCAGGTGCTGGGCGGCTACGGCTACACCACCGACTTCGCGCCCCAGCGGTTCTACCGGGACGCGAAACTGATGGAGATCGGCGAGGGGACGAGCGAGATCCAGCACCTCGTCATCGGACGCGAACTGGGACTCTGAGCGGCCTCGAGTCGGGAGCGTTGCGACGGTACGGAGAGTGTGCTACTCGAGGGCTCCGACTAATCCGTCGTCACCGTCGTCAGTATCGTTTCCGTCGGTACTGTCGTTGGTGTCGTTCCCGTCGCTATCGTCATCGGTGTCGTTTCCATTCTCGCCGTCGGATTCGTTTCCGTCGCTCTCGTTTCCGTCGCCACCGTCGGCGTCTTCCTCGTCGGCGTCCGTGTCGACGCCCTCCATGAGCGCGAACACGTTGTCCATCTCCTGATCGCGGACGTATTGCGGGTAGACGCCGATGGTCACGAGCAGGTCGTCGCCGGCTTCGACGGCCTCGGTGACGTGGACGTCAACCTCGAGGTCGCGGCCGTTGAACGTCGCGTCGGCGCTGAACCGCGACCGCGTCGTCGTCTCGTCGAGGATCGTGATCTCGCCGTCCTCCTCGTGGGAGATGTCGCCGATGGCGTCGTAGTTGTCCGCGACGATATCAACTAGTTCTGTCGTCGACATGTCTTCGACGGGGTTGAAGTTTCGGCCCGCGATCCCGATTTGGGGAGAAGTGAGCACGGTGAAGACGGCGGCGCGCTGGCTCCCGATCGGCGGAATCTCCACCTCCTTCTCATGGGAAGTCTTGTAGTTCGTGACGGAGATCGTCTCCGAGTAGGCGCTGATCTCGACCGTCTCTTCGACGACGACCTCGTCGATCGCGGTCTGTTCGTAGCCGGTTTCCTCGCGGACGGCCGGATCGACGCCGGCCGGCGACGACTCGTGGCTGTCCATTCCGACCAGTCCCAGACAGCCCGACAGGCTCGCCAGTCCGACGGCACCGAGTCCACCGAGCAGCGTTCTTCGATTCATCTTGGAATCAATGGACGTTCCGTTCGTATGAGTTTATCGGATTTCTGAGATTCTGTCGAATCGATAAGATTTTCACGCGCTCGATTCCGAATTTCGGAACTCGATTTTCAGCGCCGGAGATTGCTGAATATACCCGACCCAGATGCCATATCGAACCGATCGGATCGACGGCGATGAAGCCGTGTTAAATATTTGACTAGCGCGTAGCCGGCGACGGCGAGTCCGACGGCGATCACTACGTTTCCGAGGACGAGTTGACGAATCGCGATCCGCGCCGACTCGCCGGACAACGCGTCTCGAGAGCCCACCGAGTCCGACCCCAGCAAGAGGGCTCCGACCTGAAAACTCGAGAGGTAGACCGCAGGTTTCACGACCGGGTTGAGAACGGCGACGGAGGCGAAAATCGCGGGTTTGCTGATCCAGGCCTGGAGCGAGATGAGGACGAAAAACAGCCCGACGCCCAGCCCGCCGGTTGGAAGCGCCGTCACGAAGACGCCGATCGCGAAGCTCGCGGCGACCTGATGCGGGGTGTGCTCCTCGCGAAACGCGGCGAGGAGTTTCCGGCGGGCGCGATCACGATACCTGGCGAGCCGTTCCCGGACCATTCACTCTGTGCGTGGGTTACCAGCGGCGACCAAAAAGATACCGAGAGCGACCGTCCGCTCGTCGGCTCGACTCAGTCGAGAGTCGACGACTTACGGGAACGAGCCGGCTTCCGCGAAGGAGTCGGCGACGCGCTGAATCGCGACCACGTAGGTCGCGGTTCGCGGATTCTCGAGGTCGTGCTCCTCGATCGTCTCGACTAGCGAGTCGAAGGCGTCGACGATGTGGGCTTCGAGTTCCTCGTTGACGCGCTCCTCGGTCCAGTAGAACCGCTGTCGGTTCTGGACCCACTCGAAGTACGAGACGGTGACGCCGCCGGCGTTCGCGAGGATGTCCGGGATCACGAAGACGTCCTTGTCCTCGAGGACGGCGTCGGCGTCGGGCGTCAACGGCCCGTTGGCGGCCTCGGAGATGACGTCGGCCTCAACGTCCTCGGCGAGGTCGGCGTCGATGGCGTTCTCGAGGGCTGCGGGGATCAGCAGGTCGACGTCCATCGTCAGGACGTCCTCGTTGGTGATCTCCTCCTCGCTCTCCTCGTAGCCGACGACGCTGCCGGTCTCATTCTTGTGATCCTTCGCGGCGACCGGATCGAAGCCGTCGGGGTTGTAGATGCCGCCTGAGGAGTCGCTGGCGGCGACGACGGTCGCGCCCATCTCGTCGATCAGTTTCGCGGCGATCCAGCCAGCGTTCCCGTAGCCCTGGACGGCGACGGTCGCGCCCTCGAGGTCCTTGTCGAGGTAGTCGAACGCTTCGCGGGCGGCGATGACGGTCGAGCGCCCCGTCGCCTCGACGCGACCCTCGCTGCCGCCACTGGAGAGGTTCTTGCCCGTGATGACGCCCGGCTCGGTGGTATTCTCGAGGGTCTCGTAGGTGTCCTTGATCCAGTTCATCTCTCGCTGACCCGTGTTCACGTCGGGCGCGGGGACGTCGCGATCCTCGCCGATCATCGGGCGGAGTTCCTTGGCGAACGCGCGGGTGACCCGCTCGAGTTCGCTCTCGGAGTACTCGGCTGGATCGATGATGATGCCGCCCTTTCCGCCACCCAGCGGGATGTCGACAGTCGCGGTCTTGTAGGTCATCCAGCCCGAGAGAGCCTTGACCTCGTCGCGGGAGACCTGCGGGTGGTAGCGGATGCCGCCCTTGTAGGGGCCGCGGTCGCCGTTGAACTGCGAGCGGAAGGCTTTGAACCGCTCGAGGCTCCCGTCGTCCATCTCCACGGTGAGGTTCGTCTCGAGCACGCGCTCGGGGTGTTTGAGCCGCTCGATCACGTCGTCCTCGACGTCGAGGTACGCGGCGGCGTCGTCGATCTGGGATTGCAGACTTTCGAACGGGTTGGTACCCTGGGTCATACCCAGTGATTTTCACGACGAGGGGATAAGCGTAGCGAATATCTACCATACCTCATGATCAACTATCCACCAAGGTGATTTGTCTCCCCTTGTATTCTGAGCGTTCAGTCAGTTCTCGTCGTCAGCCGCCGCTCGCTCCTGAATTCGTTTAGCCTGAGCGATCAGCGGCGCGTCGATCATCTCGCCGTCGACTTCGAAGACCCCGCGGCCTTCGGCGTCGGCCTCGCGTTTGGCCTCGAGGACGCGCTCGGCCCACTTTCGGTCCGCTTCGTCGGGAGTGAAGGCCTCGTTGATCGGGTCGACCTGGGCCGGGTGGATCGCCAGTTTGCCGTCGTAGCCGAGCCGGACAGAGCGGTCGGCGTCTTCGCGGAGCCGCCGCTCGTCTTCGAAGTCGGTCACGAGCGTATCGATCGCCGTACAATCGTGGGCGGCGGCGGCGATCACGACGCGCTCGCGCGCGTAGAGCACTTCCGTTCCCTCGGCGCTGCGGGTCGCGCCGATATCCGCCGAGAGGTCCTCGGCGCCGAAGACGAGCGCGTCGGTCGCCCGCGCGGCGGCGATCTCCGGAGCGGCGAGGACCCCGGCCGCGCTCTCGATCAGCGCGAAGACGGGCAACGTGCAGTCGTACTTCGCGATTTCGTCCTCGAGGTCGCGGACGTCCGCCGCCGAGGCGACTTTCGGTGCCATGACGCTATCGAGCCGGCGGTCGGCGTCCGACTCCGCCGGCTCGAGAACGGTCTCGAGGTCGGCCGCCAGCGCCGAGTCGCCGGCGTTGACGCGAACGCAAACCTCGCAGTCGGGATCGAACGCTAGATCGGTGAGTACCTCGCGGACTGACTCGCGAGCCTCGACCTTGCGCTGGGGTGCGACGGCGTCCTCGAGGTCGAACACGATCACGTCGGCTCCGGCTGCGGGCGCCTTGCGAAGCATCTCGGGGCGGTCGCCGGGAGTGAACAGAACGCTTCTGCGGACCATACGCTGTGTCCTCGAGCTACGCTCATAGAAATACGTGTGTCAGTGTCATGTGATCCGGTATTGTGTGCGTTTGGCTACACTATCGCGTATCGAGATGACGGTCGTCGCTGTCGAAACGCGCGCGATTCGACGCAACTCGACGACCGGCCGAAGCGCCGAATGATAGCGACGGACACCCCTGTTTCAGAGTGAAAGGAGCGATGGGGACGGGAGGGATGGCGGAACGGCTCGAGAACGGACGGACCCGTCGTTCAGAGTGAAACGACTCTGAGAGTGTCAGCCCAGTTCTGACAGGGAAGAAGGCTTTCACTCTGAACCGGGGGAGGGACTGCCGGTTCGCATCCAGAAGGGGCGGTGGATTCAAGCTAAGAAGGCCTCAAAGGCGAGATATACTGGAATAGCGCTGGTGGAGAGGACGTGGTGCCGAGACGAAGCCAGACTGGAATTGGGGTCGAGGGTCCCTCCCCTCGTTCAGAGTGAAACGGTGTTCGAGGCCGGGGAGGCCCTGTACTCGGTGGTAGAGAGAGAGCGTGCTCGAGTTGTTGCGGGGGCTCCTGACATGAAACCCCACTTTTGGTATTTCAATACTAGGATTGGTGACTATACTACTCCTACCAAAAGATATAATACTACTATATCTAGCCGTATTCTAGACTAGTAGAAAGAAAGCAGAAAGAAGGATGAAGAGAAACCGGAAAACGGGACGAACGGAGTTGACTCAACATCGTAGTGCTCTCGCACTTGTCGGGAATCGTTCGCTGCCCGAGTCGTCTACGCTGTTGCCTCAGTCGTCCACGCTGTTGGCTGCGTTATTCACGACGGGTTCGGCGAGCAGTATTCAGTGAGTGCGAGGAGTGCTGATCGACGAGGGGGGTGTCCGTCGTGCCCGTTTCACTCTGAACGAGGGGTCTGGGTCTCCCGATCGGCACTGCAGTCCGTCGACCTTCAGTCTGATTCGGGAAGGAGATCAATTCGAGCGGCTCCGGTCGATACGATGTCTTTGAGAACGTCTCGAGTCGGTTTATCAGTCTGAACTACCTTCCACAGATTTATTAGGTCGCTCTTCGAGCACGGAGACATGGCTGATCAGGCAGGGGACCCGCTTTTTCAATCACAGGATCCGATCTTCGATCGGAAGGAACTCCTCCACGTCGGGCACGTCCCCGACGAGGATCGGATCGTCGGGCGGGACGACGAGATCGAATCCGTCGCCGCCGAGATCGGCGCGATCACGCGCGGCGATCCGCCGAACAACGTGATGATCTACGGGAAGACCGGGACCGGCAAGAGTCTCATCTCCCGACACGTCGCGACGCGCGCACAGAACGCCGCTCGAGGGAACGGTATCGACTGCGGCGTGCTCTACGTCGACTGCTCGGAGGCGAACACAGAGACGCGGACGACGCGCCAGTTGGCGCTCAGTCTCAAGGACGGAACCGACTACCGAGAGAACATCCCGGTTCGAGGCGTCGGGACGATGGAGTACTACCAGCACATCTGGGCGATCCTCGAGGACTGCTTCGACGCGGTCGTCGTCATCTTAGACGAGATCGACAAACTGGACAACAGCAACATTCTGATGCAGCTCTCGCGGGCGCGTGAGGCCCGGAAGACCGACGCTTACATCGGCGTCATCGGGATCAGTAACAAGGTCAAGTATCGGGAGACGCTCGACGAGCGTATCGACAGCAGCTTCGGCCACCGCGAACTGTTCTTCCATCCCTACGACGCCTCCCAGCTCAGGGAGATCATGCGCAACCGCGAGGACGCCTTCCAACCCGACGTCCTCGCGGACGGAACGATCGAACTCTGTGCCGCGCTGGCGGCGAAGAAACACGGCGACGCCCGGAAGGCGATCGAGATCCTGAAAGAGGCCGGCGAACTCGCTCGCCGCACCGGGAGCGAGACCGTCTCGGAGGACCACATCAAGCAGGCCCAGGAGGTCGCCGAGATCAACCGAATTGAGGAACTCACCAGCGGAGCGACCGTCCACGCGAAACTCGCCCTCTACGCGCTGGCGAGTCACATCATCACTGGGGAGCGAGAGACGTACAAGACCCGGGAGATCTACCAGCGATACGTCGGCATCTGCGATCTGGTCGCGACCGATCCGATCACCGAGAACGGCCTCTACCGCCAACTGAAGGAACAGGCGTTCCTTGGCGTCATCGAATCAGAGAAGACCGGCGGCGGCCGCTCCCAGGGGAGTTACCTCCTCCATCGGCTGGTCACCGATCCGAAGCACATCGTCAAGGCCGTTCGACGGGACGCCTCGCTCGAGGAACTTCCCACCTACGACCGACTCGCCGAGACCGAACCGGCGACCGGCGGTCGCGACACCGATCTCTCTTCGTTCGACTGACGGCGATTGCGATACGGATCCTCAGTTTCGATTGCACGTTTTGACGTGGGACGGCCAGCACTCGTGGCTTGGGACTCGAGTCGCCCTCATCCAACCTTCTCCTCCACCCCACACCCACTTCGGACGCCTTTCACTCTGAACGAGGGGTGGGGGTCCCGCCGCCCGCTGCCCATCGGCGGCGAGCGATAGCGAAGTCCCGATCACCCCAGATGGAGATCGAACGGCGGTTCTAGCCCCGCGGTTCCGGGGACGACGTTGAAGACGAACACCAGATAGTACAGCGAGACGACGAGCAACACGACGCCGACGACCCGATTGATCGGACCGCTGTAGCGAGCCAGCGTCCGCGTGACGCGCTGGCCGAACGGCTGGGAGACGAGGGCGAACGCCAACAGCGGAGCGCCGATTCCCAGCCCGAACGCGAGAAAGCCGAGCATGACCTCGAGTTGCGAGTCGAACGCGGGGAAGGCGACCGTCGACCGGCCGAAAAACAGCGCGATCAGCCCCGGGTTACAGGGGATGACGGTCGCCCCGAAGAAGAAGCCGTAGCCGAACGCCGACAGTGTCGGGTACCGCGTGTGCGGCGGTTCGATCGTCGGTACCCGGGCGAACCCGCTCGGCGAGACGACCAGTACCACGCCGACGACGGCGAGGACGGCGAAGGCGACGGGCGAAACCAGCCCGACGGCGTCCGAGACGCCAGCTTCGAAGACGACGGTCCACAGCAGGCCGACGAGCGTCACGAACGCGAGCACGCCCGCGACGACGAGGCCCCCGAGCACCGCGACGGGCGTGTCGCGGCTCCCCTCGCCGGCCGATGCCAGATAGGCGATGAAGGCCGGGTACAGCGGCACGACACACGTCGCGGTCAGCGGCGTCGCGAGACCGATCAGGAAGAACTCGAGCAGCGCGGCGGTCGTCGACGTCATCTCGTTCGCGTCCTCGCAGTCGGTATCGCGGCCGGGACCAACGGGGCCGAAAGAGTGGTTGCCGACCGTCGTCGCTCGCTACGGCACTCGCTGCGTGGCGGTGATCGACTGCGATCGGACTCTCGAGTGAGGCGTCTCATCGTTGGCTTATGCGCTCGAGTTTGTCGAGTCGTCCGAGTCGCTCGAATTGGTTGCGTTGCTCTCACCAGTCGAGTTGCCCGAATCGTCCGAACCGCTCGAGTCGACCGGTCCGCAGACGTCCGCGAGAATCGACTCGAAATGCTCGGCGTCGACCTTTTTCTCGAGCCGGTAGACGCCGCCGTCCGGACAGACGACGATGACCGGCGAACTCGCGCTGCTGGTCACTTCGCGTCCGAAATCCGACGAGAGGGAGCCCGTCACCTCGTCGGAGGCGACGCCGAACCGCCACTCGTAGCCCTCTTCGTCAGCGTGAGCGCGAATATCCTCGGGATTGTCGTTCGGATCGATCGTGAGGTCGACGATTTCGACGTCGACGTCGTCGCTCTCGTAGACCGTGTCGAATTCGCGGTGCTGGGACCGACAGACCGCACAGCCGATTGCGAACGTGTGAACGATGACCGGCCGCTCAGTGTCCTCGACGCTGAACTCCTCGTCGGTCGTCACGTCGGTCAGCGCCGCGGTCCGCCAGGTCGCATCTTCACTGACGTCGACCGCTTCGGGCTCCGGCGCGGATTCCTCGTTCGATTCGTCGCCGTCGTCACCCGTACATCCCGCGAGGGCGGCGACCGACCCTGCACCGACTAACTGAAGGATGTCTCGCCGAGCGACCGTATCGCGTCCAGTCGTCATTCTACCGTCCCCTAGTGCGGCAGACTAACAAGAATTCTGGTACGCGTCTCGATAGCTGACCACGCTCGTCGGGCGACGGCTCTCTGCCGTCGGCACCCGTCGCGAGTCCCGCGTTGTACGGATGGAGTGCGACCGCTCGAGGAAGTACCCGACTACGGCCAGAGCCCGCGGGTCTCGTGGGCGCTCGCGATCCGCTCGAGGGCGACGATGTAGGTCGCGTCCCGCCAGGTGACGTCCCGGGCGTCGTACTCCGTCCGGACGTCCTCCCAGGCCGTACACATCTCGCTCTCGAGTTCGTCGTTGACCCGCTCGAGCGTCCACGCCCGGCGGTTGATGTCCTGGAGCCACTCGAAGTACGAGACGGTGACGCCGCCGGCGTTGGCGATGATGTCCGGGATCACGGGAATCTCGCGTTCCTCGAAGATGCGCTCGGCCGTGGTTGTCGTCGGTCCGTTGGCCCCTTCGACGATCATGTCGGCCTCGACGTCGCGGGCGTTCTCGCCGGTCAGGACGTTGCCGATCGCGGCGGGAACGAGCACGTCCACGTCCAACTCGAGCAGTTCCTCGTTCGTGAGCGTCTCGGGCGCGTCGTAGCCCGAGACCATGCCCGGACTCTCGTCGTGGTCCTCGACGTCGGTCGTGTCGAGTCCGTCGGGATCGTAGATCGCGCCGTCGACGTCCGAGACGGCGACGACGGAGGCGCCGAGGTCGTCGAGATATCGGGCCGCGTTGGCGCCGACGCTGCCGAACCCCTGCACAGCGACGGTCGTCTCCTCGATGTCCCAGTCGTAGTACGCCATGGCCTCGCGCGTGATGATGCCGACGCTGCGGCCCGGTGCCTCCTCGCGGCCGTAGCTTCCGCCGACGACCGGCGGCTTGCCCGTGACGACGCCGGGGGTGGTCTCGCCCTGTTGCATCGAGTAGGCGTCCATGAACCAGGCCATCGTCTGCGGATCCGTCCCCATGTCCGGCGCGGGGATGTCCGTCATCGGGCCGATCACCGGCCGCAGCTCCTCCGCGAAGCGGCGGGTGAGACGCTCTTTCTCGTCTCCGCTGAGCTCCTTCGGATTGACGACGATTCCCCCTTTACCGCCGCCGAAGGGGAGGTCCATCACCGCGCACTTCCAGGTCATCCACATCGAGAGGCCGACGCACTCCTCTTCGGATACTTCCGGATGGTAGCGCAGGCCGCCCTTGTACGGGCCGCGAACGCTGTCGTGGTGGGCCCGATACCCGGTAAACATCTCGCGGGAGCCGTCGTCGCGCTCGAGGGGAATCGTCACGCGGTGGACGCTCGTCGGGTGGCGCAGGCGGTCGACGATCCCCTCGTCGACGTCGAGGTGGGCCGCCGCGCGCTCGAGTTGGTGGCGGGCTGTTTCGACGGCGCTCTCCGACTCGGACTCCGACTGCGGATCAGCAGCTGTCATAGTAGAATCGAGGGCTCCGTGGCGGATCTTGCTCGAGCCCGGTCAAAACCCTTGGCGCTGCACTCGTCTGCGTCGGCGGCCGCGTGCCGTCTCCGTACGCTCGAGGCACGCTACAGGCGTGCGGATCGCGTCCCTTCCATCGCCACGCCACGTTTGAAGCGCCTCGTCGTCGTCGGGAACCGCGTGTCAATCGAAAGCACCAATCCGGCGACGGGCGAGGTCGTCGACACCTTCGACGAGACCTCGAGCGGCGATCGGGAGGCCCACCTCGATCGCGCGGTCGAGACCTTCGAGGAGTGGAGCGAGACGCCGATCGAGCGCCGCCAGCGACTGCTGTCCGCGGCGGCCGACGTCCTCCGTGAGAACAGCGCGGAGTACGCCGAACTGATGACCAAGGAGATGGGCAAGCCGATCGGGCAGGCCCGCGACGAGGTCGAGAAGTGCGCGTGGGTCTGTGACTACTACGCCGAACACGCCGCCGAGCACCTCGACGACGAAGTCATCGCGAGCGAACCCGAGGCCCGGACGCTCCTCTCCTACGAGCCGCTCGGGCCGATCCTGGCGATCATGCCCTGGAACTTCCCGTTCTGGCAGGTGTTTCGCTTCGCCGCTCCAAACCTCGCGGCGGGCAACGTCGGGCTGCTGAAACACGCCTCGAACGTCCCCGGCTGCGCGCGGGCGATCGAGGACGTGTTCCGGGAGGCGGGCTTCCCCGAGGGCGCGTTCACGACGCTGCTGATTAGCTCGAGCGAGATCGACGAGGTGATCGAAGACGACCGGATCGCGGGCGTCACGATCACCGGTAGCGACGGCGCGGGCCGATCGGTCGCCGAAACGGCCGGCAGCCAACTCAAAAAGAACGTCCTCGAGCTCGGGGGAAGCGACCCCTTCGTCGTCCTCGAGGACGCACCCATGGAGAAAACCGTCGAGACGGCGGTGCAGGCCCGGCTCATCAACAACGGCCAGTCCTGTATCGCGGCCAAGCGGTTCGTCGTCGTCGACGAGGTCTACGACGAGTTCCTCGAGCGCTTCGTCGAGGAGATGGACGCCCAGACGGTCGGCGATCCGATGGACGAAGAGACCGATATCGGCCCGCAGGCCCGCGAGGACCTCGCGGAGGAACTTCACGAACAGGTCGAGAAGACGCTCGAGGCCGGCGGCGAGTGTCGGCTCGGCGGCGAGCCGATGGACCGCGACGGCGCATTCTACCCACCGACCGTCCTCACCGATGTCCCCGAAGACGCGCCCGCGGACCAGGAGGAACTGTTCGGGCCCGTCGCGACGGTGTTCCGCGTCCCCGACGAGGAGGCCGCGATCGAGAAGGCCAACGACACTCGCTTCGGTCTCGGCGCCAGCGTCTGGACGGAAGACTTAGAGCGCGGCGAGCGCGTCGCCCGGCAGTTCGAGTCCGGGCTGGCGTTCGTCAACGAACTCGTCAAGTCCGATCCGCGCTTGCCCTTCGGCGGCGTGAAGGACTCCGGTTACGGCCGCGAACTCGCCCGCGACGGCATTCGGGAGTTCGTCAACCGGAAGACGATCTGGGTGCAGGGCGACGCGGGAGAGGAGACGGAGATGGTCGAGTAACCTATTCGTCGCGAAACCGGACCTCGGCGTCGTCGCGGCGTCCGTCTGCATCCTCGGCATCCTGGAACTGCTCCTCGGAGTAACTGAGTTCGACGCCGCCGTTCTCGACCGTCGTCCACCACCATCGCCACAGCACCCCGTAGACGACCGACGTGACGATCACGTACAGCAACATCGGCTCCGGTGGCAGTGGCATCGATTTCGTGCTGATCTCGTCGCGATCCGATTCGATCGCCGTCCGGTTCTCGCTGCGTCCGCGTCTCGCTTCGCCGTCGACTCGAGTAACGGCGCTCGATCCCGCTGTCGTCTCGGCCATGTGTCCCCCTCAAATGCGGGGTCAGTTTCCCGTACTACGTCATTCGTTATCAAGGTGGTCGGGGGTGAGGTTCGCTCGAGACGCAATCGCTCGAACGACTCGAGGCGGCTACATGACCGTCGAAATCGCGTAGAGGTTGATACAGACCGCGATCGTCCAGGGAACGGCGAGGCCGGCGGGAACGATGGCCCGATAGGCCGCGGGCAGGAGGGGACGACAGACCAGCCCGATGGCGATCGCCAGTCCCTTGAGCGCGAACATGCCGACGAAGCCGTGGCCGTCGATCGCGCTGCGAGCGACCGGGTTCGATTCGACCAGCCCCAGCCGAAGCCCGGCGAACGTCGTCAGAACGTCCCCGAGCAGCGAGAGGGCGACGAGAACCCACAGCGCGCGCTCGAGGGCGGTCGGCGAGACCGCGAGCGGGAGATCGAACTGCGGGTAGGCGCCGTCGGAGCTCATCGGCTCCCCGCCGGAGTCGAACCGGATATCGTGGTGATCGACCGTCGCGACCGTCGGGAGCGTGTCACGGATACGCGACGGTTCCACGACTCGGGGTATTGTTATGGGAGCCGTAGACGCCGTTCCGTCCGCGTAACACGTCGGTAACCGGTGCCGAACGGCATCGCAACGGCCTCGAGAGCGTCCGGCTGTGGGATCGCCGGCGCAGTCCGTGGTCGATAGCGCCGCTGGAGATGTCGGCCGTTAGTAGCCGCCACGGATCGAGTCGCGGCCGTTCTGGGGTGGTTCCGCCCGGATATCCCGGACAGGACTCGATTACGAGCGGTGATCCCGGCGATATCGAGCCGGTTCCGTCGGTAGCGGTCCGCTTCGGTCGGGTAATCGAGTGATACCGGTGCTCGAGACGGCCGAAGTCCGACCGATACCGACGCTCGAGGCGAGGGTCGGAAGCGCCGTCGGACTGCGTCGACGACGGCACAGAGGGAAAGAGAGGAGAGCGGTTCGCGTCGACCGACCGCACCGATCGTTTGGAGTTCGCCACGAGGGATGAGGAGGATCGCGTGTCGTGGGACGCGAACCGATCGGGAGTGAGTCGTACGGGCGGGCAGACGGAGCCGAAGTCGGTCGCGGAAACGTGCGACCCCCTCGATCCGCGCTGCCCGGCCGTACTGCCTCCGTGGTCACCAGCACGGAGACATCGTACGCTGGACGGCCGACTGACACCAACGCTCGTGTTCAGTCGTCCAGCTATTATATTGGGGGTCGGCCCCCGCGATCCGAAACGGAAACGGCAGATGCAGGCAGAATCGCTTTCGACGATTTTGCCGTTGTATCTGATCCGGGACGACCATCCCGTGTAGGTGAACATTAGCTTTGCCACTACGCGGGGTGCATCCGAGTTGAACAATCGAGTAGCGGCATGGAACGTACATATACCGAGCATCTCAGCTACCGTCTCGCGACGATTCGAGACCGTATCGAGGCAGGCATGGACCGTCGCGAGTTTCTCCGGACCTTGATTACCGGCGGCTACGGGATCGGCGTCGCGGGGCTGCTCGGCGTCGACGACTTCCTCGCGGCCGACGACGGCGAGGTCCCGATCGTCACCGCGTTCGTCAGACCCGACCCCGACGACCCGTGGTCCCTCGAGAAGCGAACGAAGTACGTTCCCGCGGAGTGGTACGCCACCGTCCAGAAAGCGTTCGAGCTAAACGAGTTGCTGGCGCGGACGGCGTTTACCGGCTACCTCGGCAGCGCCGTCGTGCCCGGCTCCTACGACAGCGCCACCGCGTCCGTTTCCGTCGGCATCTCGAGCGACGCGGGCTCGATTCGCGAGGCGCTCGACGGCCTCGCCGACGGCGTCTCGATCGATATCGAGACGATCATCGATATCGACGCCATCGAACAGGGACCCGAGGATCTCGATCCGCGGCTGGCTGACTCCATTACGAACGGCGCGGTGCCGACGGGCGTCGCCTGCGAAACGGCCGACAGCCTCGCGACGCTCGGTCCCACGCTGTACGATCCCGACACCGAACGGGAGCTGTTCGTGACAGCTGAACACGCCTTTCAGGGCGGTGCGAAGGCGCACAGCGACGAGCTCGCGTTGCCTCTCGAGAACGACGATTCGATCGAACTCGGCACCGTCGACCGCGCCCATCCGGCCGAGGACGTCGTCGCCGTCGAGCCGTACGGAACCGTCGAACCGTCGGACAGGGTCGACACGCCGTCGACGGCCCGCGTTCGCGGCCAGTTCACGCGGCTCGGACTCGCCGACCTCGTCGCCCGCGACGCGGAACTCGAGAAGGTCGGCGCAGTGACCGGCCACACGGTCGGCAAGATCCAGGGGATCGACGCAGTCACCTGCTTCACCGACGACTTCTGTCGCTACGGCCAGATCCGCTGGGGCGGCGAGATGGACCTGACCGACGGCGACAGCGGGTCGGTGAGCTTCCATTCCGACCCCGAGGGCGACGACGACGAGGTACTTATCGCCGGGTTCAACAACGCGCGGACCTGGTGGCCGGGCCAGAGCTACGTCTGGGGAGTCGGCGCCTACAAGATAACCGAGGAGCACGGCTACTACTTCTGACCGATACTGTATCGATGATCGCTCACGACCACACGCCGTCCGCGTTCACCGTTACCACCTGCACGCACCGAACCCATGGCAACTGATACCGCTTCCGGATCGAACCACGAATCGAACCGCGACCGCCGAACCCTCCGCGGCCTCGTGAGCACCGTCGTTCGCCTCCTCATCGACCTGCTGGTCGTCACGGCCTGGGTCGTCTTCCTGACGCTGTTCTTCCTCGAGGTCGCGTGGCCCCAATGGGCGTTTTACGCGCTGCTCATCGCCGGGATCGGCGTCTACGTCGCCGTTACGGCGGCGTGGCGTCGCGACTGAACTGCTACTAGAAAACCGCCCGACGACGGCGATTACTCGAGCGTCTCCTCGAGTCGGTCGATCAGGTCGGCGTTGCCGACGTGGACCGGCGTCCGGTCGTGTAACGCGTCGGGTTCGACGGACAGCAGCGACTCGTCGCCGTTCGAGGACCGTCCCCCGGCGCGTTCGACGATGTAGCCGATAGGGTTGCCCTCGAACTGCAGTCGCAGTTTGCCCTCGGGACTGGACTCGAGACTGGGGTACGCGAAGACCCCGCCGTAGGTGAGCACCTGGTTGACGTCGGCGATCATCGCGCCGCCGTAACGGAGCTTGAGCTCGTTTTCGATCTCGCGGGCGTAGCTCTCGAAGTCAGCGGGCCAGTCGGGGACGCGGCCGCCGAAGCCGTAGACGACCGGCTCGTCGGGTAGCGTGACGTCCCGCTCGATGAGTCGGCGTTCACCGCCGGTCATCTCGTACTCGGAAACGGTCTCCTCGGTGGCGATCACCATGGTCGTGATCGGTCCGTAGAGGACGTAGCCGGCCGCGATCAGGTCCTCGCCCGGCGCCGGCAGGGCGGCGTCGTAGACGCCGAAGATCGTCCCCATGGCGTTGTTGGACTTCAGATTCGAGGAGCCGTCCAGCGGGTCGACGGCGACCGCGTAGGCGTCGCTCGAGTCGGGGTCCTCGCCGCAGTCGATGGCTTCGGGGCGCTCCTCGCTGGCGTACTGTCCGACGCCGTCGATCGCGGCGAGGCGCTCGCCGAGCAGCTCGTCGGCCCAGACGTCGGCCTCCATCTGGGTCTCGCCGCTGGGGTTCTCCTCGTCGACGGCGCCGCGGCGGCCGATGAGTCCCTGCGTGATTTCGGTCGCCGAGCGGCTGATGGTCGCGACGACGCTCTCGACGACTGGATCGGACACCGTCATCCTACTCAGTCTGCTCGAGTGCGGCGTCGGCGGTCTCCTCCTCGTAGATGACCTTTTCGAGGGCATCGAGCAGCCGGGTGGGATCCTCGCGCTGCCAGACGTTGCGACCGACGGCCAGCCCCGTCGCGCCGGCGTCGATCACGGCCTCGACGGTCGAGAGGAACTCGTAGTCGGAGGTCTTCGAGCCGCCGGACATGACGACGTTCATGTCGCCGGCACACTGCACCGCGTGAGCCATCGCGTCCTTGCTGCCGGGATACTTGACCTTCGCGATGTCGGCGCCCAGTTCGAGGGCCAGTCGCGTCGCGTAGGAGATGGTACCCGGCTTGGTGTCGTTTTTCAGCCCCTGTCCGCGCGGGTACGACCACATGACCATCGGGAGGTCGTACTCGCGGCCCTTCTCCTGAGCGTCGCGGAACTCCTCGACCATCTCGATCTCGTGGTTCGAGCCGCCGTAGACGGTAAATCCGAGGGCGTCGGCGCCCAGTTCGGCGGCGTAGTCGACCGAACAGTTGACCGCCGAGTCCGGCTCGCCCATCCAGAGGTTCGACGTCCCGTTTAACTTCAACAGGAGGTTGACGTCGTCCTCGTAGCTGGGGTAGTAGCCCTCGGCGATCCCCTTCTGGACGGCCATCGTGGTGACGGCGTCGTGCGTCGCCGTCTCGAAGACCGTCGACGGATCGAGCTTCTCCGGAACGTCTTCGAAGTCGACGGGCCCGTGCTCGAGCCCGTGGTCCATCGCGAGAATCAGTGACTTGCCGTCGCGAACGATCGGGGAGTCGTCGATCGGAATCATCTGTTAGACGGTCCACTAGGCCGCTATATATCTCTGATGGTCCGGATTATCGAAATTACGTACATTCGTAGTTATTAGCCAGACAGCGCCGCTCGAGTCGACTCGAGCGATCCCCGTCAGTTATCGAGCAGTTCCCGCGCGTTGTGCCGCCAGCTCCGGACGTGCAAGACGTCGAGATCGAGAGCGGTGGCGACCGTGAAGGCGCTCACCGTCGCCAGCCGTTCCGCCGATCGAACGCCGGCCTCGGCCAGTTGGGCTGCGTCGTCGGGCCCAACGCCGGTGACCGCCGTCGCGGGCGTCGGTTTCGGATACGGCCGCTCCGAGGGGCTGTCGCGCTCGACGGCGGCGATCGGCGAGTGCTCGTACTCGAAGGACTGCCAGTCCTCGTCCCCGCTGACCGCGATCCACTCGCGCTCAGCGGCCCCGAGACCGCGCACCTCGCTCGAGCGCCGCTCGAGGTCGCCGTCGCCCTCGAACGACCACGGCAGCGAGAACCGTCGTCGCAGCGTGTCCGCGGTCGCCTCGTCGAGCCCCGCGTTGAGCAACAGCCGGTAGGAGTACTCCTTCTCGCGGACCGCGTCGGGATCGACGCCGGCGTTCTCGAGGCGTTCCCGCTCGCCGGTCTCGAGTTCGCGGCCGCGACCGCGGCCGTCGCGGTCGCCTCGTTTCCCATCGTCCGTCCGGTCCCGGACCGATTCGTCGGCCGAGTCGTGATAGTCGTCTTCGTCGAACGCGAGTTCGACGTGGTCGGCGTCCTCGTCGATGTCCTCGACGTCGATATCGACCGAGATGCCGATCCCGAGATCAACCGTTTCGGCGCCGACGTCGGCGTCGGCTGCGCCGGTGGTCTCGTTGCCCCCCTTCCCTCCCCGTTCGGTGACGGCGTCGTTCTTGCTCACACGGTTCACCAGTTACCGATAGCTCACACCCTCGATCCTTGAATGTTACCTTCGAGTGAATGTATCGATATAGTGAACGAGCGTTCGACGCCGACGGTCCGCCGATCAGTCCTCGATCAGGGGCTCGAGTTCGGTGGCGAGGGTCTCGCCCATCGTGATCATCGCGTTGTCGCCGGGGTGGACCAGATCCGTGGTGAGCCCGCCGATCGTGGGAAGCAGTTCGGGGCCCTCGAGGAGGTGGACGTTATCATGGGTCGTTTCGGCGACGATTTCGCGCAGTTCCTCGCGGAATCGCTCGCAGAGTTCGGTCTCGCCGTTGCTCCGACAGACGTCCATGGAGTTCCGGAAGATAGTGATCGCGACGACCGGTTTCTCGGGGTGGGCGCTCGCCACGCGGTCGATCAGGTTCGCGGCCCGCTCGCGGAACGTCTCGGGGTCGAACGTACCGACCATGTTCACCGAGACCGAGAGCGTCACGACGTCCCAGTCGTCGCGCTCGGCGATGTGGTCGGCCATCGCGGCGTCGCAGTAGGCGGTGCCACAGGAGCCGAGATTGATGAGGTCGGCGTCCAGCCGGCGGGCCGTCTGGCTGACGTACGTCAGGTGCTCGGCCAGCGGCGCCTCGCCCTCGGTGATCGAGGTGCCGTAGGCGAGGTAGCGCCGGTCGGGGAGCTCCGCGTCGCGAGGCGGTCGGACCTCGCCCTCGACGCCGTGGTAGACCATCGGCCCGCCGCGGTGTTCGCCCGGTAGCCGGATCCGACAGACGCGGGGATCGAACGCGAGGTCCTCGACGGCCGACGGCTCGAGGTCGGCGAGCTTCTCCGGCGGCGAGACCTCGATTTCCGTCGGCTCGGAGCCGACGACGACCTCGGTCGAGCCCTGAATCGGCCCCCAGAAGACGCGGACGGTCCCCTCCTCGGCGCTTCCACCGGAGACCGTCGAGAGCGTCACCGTCGCGGAACCGTCGGGGACGAACCGGAGTTCGACGCCCGCGGGATGGCGCATCCGCGACTGCGCGCCGTCGTTGAGTTCGGTCCGTACCGATTCCGGAACGCGTTGGAGCAACTGTCCGTCTCGACCCTCGACCGGTCGGCTATCGCCGACGTTGTGGAACTGGATCCCGTCCTGTTGCATAGTTTACCCGACTTTCCCAGCGGCTTATAATTCTAGTTCCGGTTCCCGCCCCCACGTTTACCAGTCGGTGCGTGCAACTCGAGGCATGGTTCGCGACCGAATCGAGCGGATCGGCGTCGTCGGCGCGGGAACGATGGGCAGCGGCATCGCACAGGTCGCCGCCACGCACGGCTACGACGTCGTGATGCGCGACATCGAACGGGAGTTCGTCGATAGCGGTTTCGAGACTATCGATGCCAGCCTCGGCCGACTCGAGAGCCGGGACGCCATAGCGGACGATCCCGAGACGATCCGCGATCGGATCGAGGGGACGACGCTCATCGACGACCTGTCGGACTGCGACCTCGTCGTCGAGGCCGCCCTCGAGGAGATGGACGTGAAGAAAGAGGTGTTCGCGGACTTAGAGCGGGTCTGCGACGAGGACGTGCTGCTCGCGACGAACACGAGCACGCTCTCGATCACCTCGATCGCGAGCGACCTCGAACATCCCGAGCGAGTGATCGGCCTGCACTTCATGAATCCCGTTCCGATCATGGAGGGCGTCGAGGTGGTCGTCGGCGAGAAGACGACCGACGCGGCGACCGAGCTCGCCCACGACCTCGCCGAGGAGTTGGAGAAGACGACCTGGGAGGCCGACGACAAACCCGGGTTCGTCACCAACCGCATCCTGATGCCGTGGATCAACGAGGGGATCCGGGCCTTCGACGAGGGCGTCGCTACGAAGGAGGACATCGACGCGGGGATGGAACTCGGCACGAACGTCCCCATGGGCCCGTTGACGCTAGCCGATCACATCGGGCTGGACGTCTGCCTGCACGCCTCCGAGACGCTCCACGAGGAACTCGGCGACCGCTACAAGCCCGCTTACCTCTTAAAGCGGAAGGTCGAGGCCGGCGACCTCGGCAAGAAGACCGACAAGGGGTTCTACGAGTACGAGTAGCTCCGCGAGTAACGACCTCGAGTCGGCAGCCGGCATGGGTAGTCCTCGCGTCGGCAGTCATCACCTCGAGTCTGGAGACACGAGTTACCGAAGTCCACGGACGGACCCTCACGTCGGTTCCGACACCAAATCTTCTTGCCGTCCACGGACATCGGTTCGCGCAATGAATCGATCGTCCGCCTCCCAATCCGACACCGAACGCGGGACCGAGAGCGATCGGCTCTCCGACCGCGTCCGCGAAATCGAGCCACAGGGGATCCGCGTGATGTTCGAACTCGCCGCCGAGTACGAGCGCGAGCACGGGGACGAGGTCGACCTCGTCCACCTCGAGTTCGGCGAACCCGACTTCGATACGCCGGAACACGTCGTCGACGCGGCGTTCGAGGCCGCCCGCGACGGAGCGACCCGGTACACCTCGAACGCGGGCCTCCCGGCGCTCAGGGAGGCGATCGCCGAGACGCTGTCGGCCGACGGCGATCTGACGGTCGATCCCGAGTCGGAACTCGTCGTCACGAACGGCGGCGTCGAGGCGCTGCACCTCGCGATCCAGACGGTCGTCGATCCCGGCGAGGAGGTCGTCGTGCCGACGCCCGCGTGGCCGAACCCGATCTCGCAGACGAAACTCGCCGACGGCGTCCCTGTCGAGGTGCCGATGCCGGCCGAGGAGGGGTTCGAACCCGATCCCGAGCGGATCGTCGACGCCATCGGACAGAACACGGCGGCGGTCACGCTGACCTCGCCCTCGAACCCGACCGGGCGGGCGTACGCCGCGGACGCCGTCGAACGCGTCGTCGAGGCCGCGGCCGAACACGACGCCTACGTGCTCGCCGATGAAGTCTACAGACAACTCACCTACGACGAGATTCCGCCCCGCGTCGCGAGCGTCGTCGACCGCGACGAGTGGGTCCTCTCGATCGACTCCTTCTCGAAGGCCTACGCGATGACCGGCTGGCGCGTCGGCTGGCTCTCCGGCCCCGAGGACGTCGTCGCACAGATCGCGAAGATCCACGAGAGCACGACCTCCTGCGTCAACACGCCCGCCCAGTACGCCGCGATCGAGGCGCTGACCGGGCCTCAGGAGCCGTTCCGCGAGATGATCGCTGCCTTCCGTTCCCGCCGGGACTACGTCGTCGACCGCCTCGAGTCGACACCCCACGTTTCCGTCGCTCGACCCGAGGGAGCCTTCTACGCGTTCGTCGACGTGAGCGCGCTCGAGGGCTCGAGCGTGGACGTCGCCAAGCGACTTCTCTACGAGCAGGGCGTCGTCACGGCGCCGGGAGCGGCCTTCGGCGACGGCGGGGAGGGACACCTCCGGCTGAGTTTCGCGAACGATCGCGATCGACTCGAACTGGGGCTCGATCGGCTCGAGGAGTTGGTTCGAACCGAACTGGGCGCCGAGTGAGTACGGGTCACACCGTGTATAGTCCGGACCGCGATCGCCCGTCGAATGTCTCCGTCAGATCCACCTCAATGTTTTTATATCCTATACTCGAACGATAAAAATATGCGCCCCTCCCGCCTCGCGATCGTCGCCCTCCTCTGTCTCGTCGGCCTCACGGGAATCGCCGCCGTCGCGGGCGCACCGCCGCCGACGCAACTCTGCGGGGTCTGTAGCATCGAGGCGACCGACAGGGCGGGGATCGACGGCGCGACCGGGTCGGGGACCCTCGATATCTACGTCGACGAGCGCGGCGATTCGCTCTGGCGGGCCCGCGTTCCCGTCGACTCCTCGGCCGCCAAGCGGTACCGAGCTAACGAGAGCGCCCTCGAGGCCGCGGTCGACGACGCGTGGGCGCCCTATCACGCGGCCGAGGGCGACGTCAGCGCCGTCGAGTCGACGCTCGAGGAGGAGACGGTAGTCGTCGAGTACGCCGTCGACGACGTCGCCAGGCCGGGCATCGGCGACGCCTGGATCGTCGATTACTTCGCCGTCGGGACGTCGAACGCTCGCTACGGCCGGACGGCCGAGCGCGTGACGATTCACGCACCCGAAGGGACGGGAATCACGAACCGCGTCCCGGACGCCGCGGTCGACGGGAACACCGCGACGTGGACGGACGACGCCGAATTCGGCGGACAGACGTACGTCACCTACGGCAGCGGCGGCGTTCTCGGCACGGCGGCCGGCTACGCTACGATCGGGCTCGAAACGGGCCCGACAGCCCTCGAGCACGGGGTGCGCGGCGGCGTCGCGCTCAGCCTCCTCGTCGGGTTCGTCGGCGTCACGATCGGTCGAACCGACCTGGGGATCGCCGCCTTCGACGCCGCGATGCTCGAGCGGTTGATCGCGGCTGTCGGCGCCGTCGGCGCGGCGGGTTTCCTCGTCGTCGGCGTGGCCGCGACCGACGCCGGCCTCGCGCCGGGCGCCGTTGCGCTGGCCTCGCTGGGGGTCGGCTACGCCCTGCTGGGAAGCGGGGCGCGCCGCCTCGGCCGTCGGCTCGAGACCCGCGGGCTCGTCGGGCTGTCGCTCCTCGCGACGGTCGTCGCCGGCGGGGTCGCCCTCCTGCTCGCCGGTCCGCCGGTGTACGCGGTCCCGTTCTGTTTCGGCGCGGCCACCGCGCTCTGTCTCCCGATCGGATACACCGCCGAGCGCGGACGGTTCCCGGTCGCGCTCGTCGCGGTCGCCGCGCTCGCGCCGATCGCCGCGATCGCGAGCGTCGCTCCCGTCTCCGTGTTCGGCTACGGACCGGCCCTGTACGGCCTCTTCCTGTTGCCCTGGGTCGCGGCCGTCGCCGTCTTCGGCTACCCGCTCGCGCTGCTCGGTCGACGGCTCGCGCTCGGCGTCGACTGACCGCTCGAGGTCGGAATCGAACCGAACGGCACGCGGAAAGCGGATGAGCGAACTGTTCGGCGCGGATCGTCACGATCGCTGACGCATGCGTAGCTGTAAGCGGACTGGCGTCGAAGGTCTCGTCATGGGCCGAAACGTCCACCTCAACGACATCGAGCCGGTGCTCGAGGAACTCGACTACCCGATCTCTCGGGACGCGGTCGCCGATCAGTGCGACGACGTGACGCTGGTTCTGGCCGACGGCGAGGAGAACCTCGGCGACCTCGTCGCCGAGTCGGGCGGTGACGAGTTCTCGTCGATGGACGATCTGGAGTCGGAAGTGTTCAACCTCCTCCCTCGCCACGCTGTCGGCGAGCCCTACCAGTCCGAAGGGGAAGGATAGGGGAACGGACCGATCTCGGGGCCGAACGCGGCGCTATCGGACGGACACTCGAGCGTCACGTAGCGCTCTCGGGCGCGTGCTGAACGGACGACCGAGAGAAACGAGTCAGTGGTGTAACGGTTTCTCCGCCATCTCCTTGCGCAGTTCGGCCAGGTTCGACCGCGAGACGCCGTCCTCGAACTGCTGGAGCAACGCGAAGACCTCGGCTCGAGAGACCTTGACGTCGCCCTCGCGGATGACGTCCTCGGGGCGCTCGCGAAGCTCTCGGAGCGTTCCAACGGCCAGCAGGTAGGGGATCGCCCACGCGGAGAGCCGGTTGCCGTGGTGTTCGGGGACGACCTCGAGGTAGCGCTGGGCGTCGTCGAGGTAGCGTTCGGCGCGGCCTGTCACCCGCTGGATGACGTTCGTGACGCCACCGTGATGGGCCTCGTCGGTGACTTCCTCGACGTCGACGTTCTCCGCCGCGAGCCACTCGGCGGGGAGGTAGACGTTGTTCTCCTCGTGGTAGTCGTCCTCGACGTCCTTCGCGATGTTGACCAGTTGCAAGAGGAGGGCGAACGATCGGGCGTTCTCCCGCATCTCGTCGGCACGCTCTCGAGAGGTGCCGCGGGCGACCAGCCCGGTGATCAGCGTCCCGACGGTGCCGGCGGCGTACCAGCAGTACTCCTCGAGTTCCTCGATGGTCTGGAGGCGCAGCCCGCCCTCGGTGGCGTACCGGTCGGTGAACATCGCCATGCCGTCGACGAGTTCTCGAACTGGTTCGCGCATGATCTCGCGGGGCTCGTCGTCCAGCGACTCGAAGGTCCGCAGCACCCGCGGCGTCTGGGCGACGACCTCCCAGTCCTCGCTGCGTTCCTCGGGGAGCCACGGCTCGACGTCGGCCATGAACTCCGAGACGGTCCGGTCGGCGTCCGGATCGAGCACGCGATCGTATTCGGTGAGCAATTCCGTCTGCGTTTCCGGCGGAATGTGTCCCGCGTCTTCGATCGTGTCGGCGACCCGACAGAGGAGGTATCCCAGACAGATGTGTCTCGCCATCGGCTCCTCGAGCCGATCGATCGTGATCGAAAAGGTCCGCGAAACGCCGTGAACCGCGTCGTAACACCACTCCAGGTCGGCGTCAGTTGGAGGTTCGGGCTGGCCCGTGGTCATCTACTCGAGTCCTTTTCGACCTCTCCCGGGAAAAACACCCCGGTCGCGGCGTGTTCTTCCGGTCGACGTGAGAGTCGCCGGCCGAGCCCGGTATCCGGCGCGATCGAACGCGGGGAGACTGCGCCCCGGCACCTCCCGACGCAATTCGTTTCCCGACGCGCGGCCAAGGCACGGACGTGACTCGGACCGTACTCGTCGCCGGCGCACACGGACAGGTTGGACAGCACGTCACCGAACTGCTCGCCGAGCGCGACGGCACCGCTCGAGCGATGGTCCGCGATCCGGACCAGACCGACGAGGTGGAAGCGCTGGGCGGAGACCCCGTCGTGGCGGATCTGACCGAGGACGTCGCCGACGCGGTCGAGGGCTGCGACGCGATCATCTTTGCCGCCGGCTCGGGCGGCGAGGACGTCTACGGCGTCGACCGCGACGGCGCGATCAACCTGATCGACGCCGCCGAAGCGGCGGGCGTCGATCGCTTCGTCATGCTCAGTTCGATGGGCGCCGACGACCCGGTGTCGGGCCCCGACGCGCTCGAGGACTACCTGACGGCCAAGGCCGAGGCCGACGAGTATCTCCGCCAGAGCGGACTGGACGAGACGATCGTCCGTCCGGGCGAACTGACGAACGACTCCGGCACCGGGACGGTCGAGGTCGGCGACGACATCGGGCTGGACGCCGGCGACATCCCCCGCGAGGACGTCGCCCGGACGCTCGTGGTCGCGCTCGAGCACGACGAACTGATCGGGGAGACCTTCGAACTCCTCTCGGGCGACGAACCGATCGACGAGGCCCTCGCGACGATCGCTCCGAACTGAGCGTCGCTCGGTGCCCGTTTCGGGCTCGGCGTCGACGCTTCCCGACCGCAGTGGTCGGGCTTGTTTCGCCCGACCGACCGTCGAAACGTCCGTGCGGAACGATACCACTAACAACGCGCGTCTCGATAGCTCGCGCATGGACTTCTCACTCTCACCCGAACAGGAGCAGATCCGCGACATGGTGTCGGAGTTCGTCGACGAAGAGGTCGTCCCGGTCGCTCAGGGGATCGATCACGACGACGAGTTTCCCGCCGACCTCGTGAGCGAGATGGCCGAACTGGGCCTGATGGGGATGCCGTTCCCCGAGGAGTACGGCGGCGCCGGACTGGACTACCACTCCTACGCGATCGGACTCGAGGAGATCTCCCGCGGTTCGGGCGGTCTCGGCACGATCGTCGCCGCCCACACGTCGCTGGCCGGGAACATGCTCTACGAGTTCGGCGACGAGTCCCAGAAGGAGGAGTACCTGACGCCGCTGGCAGAGGGGCGAGATATCGGCGCGTTCGCGCTCTCGGAAGCGGGCGCGGGTAGCGACGTTCCCGCGATGGATACCGTCGCGGAAAAGGAGGGCGACGAGTACGTGATCAACGGCGGCAAGCTCTGGATCTCGAACGGCTCCGTCGCCGATACGGTCACCCTCTTCGCGAAGACTGATCCCGACGCGGGCAACAAGGGCATCACCTCCTTTATCGTCCGTCCCGAGGAGGACGACGGCTTCATCGTCGAGGGAACGGAAGACAAGCTCGGCGACAAGGGCTGTCCCACCGCGGAGCTCCGATTCGACGAGATGCGAATCCCCGAGTCCCGGCGGCTCGGCGAGGAGGGCGAGGGCTTCGTCCACGCGCTGAAGACGCTCAACGGCGGCCGGATCACCATCGCCGCCCGCGGCGTCGGTATCGCCCGCGCGGCCTTCGAGGAGGCTCGCGACTACGCCAACGAGCGCGAGCAGTTCGGCCAACCCATCGGCGAGTTCCAGTCGATTAAGCACAAGCTGGCCGACATGGACACGAAGATCCAGGCCGCGAAGATGCTCATGCACAAAGCGGCGGACAAGAAGATTCGCGGCGAGAACTACATCAAGGACGCTTCTCAGGCCAAACTCTACGCCTCCGAAGTGAGTCGCGAGGTCGCCAACGAGGGGATTCAGATCCACGGCGGCTACGGCTACACCAAGGACTTCGCCGCTCAACGGTTCTACCGCGACGCGAAACTCAACGAGATCTACGAGGGGACCAGCGAAGTGCTGCGGAACACGATCGGCGACCAGCTGCTCGAGGAGTAGGGAGTCCCGCCGATCACCGATCGAGTGTCCGACCGTGCGGCCGTCCGCTCGGACGCGTTCCGTCAGTAGAGCGGGCGACTATCGTCGGCGTCGTCGCTCGAGTGGGGAACGGCGAGCGTCGCGGCGACGTGAGCCAGACCGAACAGCGCGACGGTGATCGCCGCGAGAAGCAGTCCGGAAATCGGGAGCAAACCGGACGCGGAGGCCGCCAGCAGGCCGACGCTCGCGCCGATCGCCCCGACGTAATACTCGCTGTTCGAACGCGCAACCGATCCTCGAGAGGTGTCGTCGGTCGATCGGTCGTCGCTAGCGGTCGCGTTCGTCGCGTCGAGATACGGGCGAAAGATCTCGAGTCGATCGGACGGACGGACGATGCCGCGGGGTTTGTCGTACTCGATGATCCCCTCCTCGTCCAGTTTCGGCAGATGACTCTGGTACAGCGGGATGTAGACGCGCTGGCGCTGGGTCGAGGTCAGGTTTTCGACGGTCGTCTCGTTTTCTTTCGCCGCGACGAGTTCGGCGATGTCGCGCATCTTGACGGGGTCCGTTTCCGCTCTGTCCAGCAGATAGGCGATCACGTCTCGTCTGCGATTCGTCTGGAGGATGTGGAAGATCTCGTCCTGAGAGAGTTCGCGCGGTTCGTCGGATCGTGAATTCCCGGAGGACTCCATCGAAGGGCGGGATCGACGTCCTACGTTTCGCACCATTCGGTAATTGAGAAGGAATTTGACCAAACATAAACCTTCTCCACTAATTAGTGAAATTGTTCATACACTGGTTCGCAATTGAATCTAGTATGTTGCTGATCGTCCGCGATTACTAACAGATCGTGACTGGCGCCTCGACGTCGGAGGCGTGCGTTAGCAGCAGAGTTCAGAATTCGGTGTCCGGACTTGTCTCCTCTCCAGAGTCTATGCTTCGGCGTATACGAACTAAATCTAGCCCAAATTTCATATCCGAAATCACCTCATTTCGAGGTAGTGTTTGCTAAATAACACGATCGGGAGCGGCGTATTTCACGCTATCTCTCTGACTACACCACTGACGGTCGCGGTCAGCGAGAGGACGACGTCGACCTGCAACGAACTGCGTCGTAGAGAAAGACGAGACGGGCGCAACACCGACCGCAGCCGTCCGGTTTCGACCGTCAGAGACGGTACATTCGTCGACGTGTGGGCGGCGAACGAGGACGACCGAACGGGCTACTCGCTCGAGTCGCCGCCCGCGAGACAGTTCCGAACCCACTCGTAGTGGTCTCGAACCCGCCGCTCGCCGGCCGCGGTGAGCGCGTAGACGTCGTACAGCCCTTCGGTGTGTTTCTCGACGAAACCCGCGTCCTCGAGCGCCGACAGCGAGCCGTAGAACGACTTCGGATCGAGATGCTCGTCGTAGTGGGACTCGAGGCGCGACTTCAGCTGCTGACTGCGCAGTTCGCCGTCCTCGGCGCCGGCCAGTAGGAAACAGATGTCGCGGCGGCGACCGCTCCGGAGCCACTTGCTCATAGTCCGGTCCTGACGTCGCGGACGCTCGAGCGTTACGGTTCGGCTCGCGGCCGTCAGTCGGATCGATCGAGGACGAGAGCGCGATAGCACTCCCGGGTCCCCGCCCATGCGAGTCCGCCGGCGGCCGCGGCGGCGAGTCCCGTAGTGGTTCCGAACTCGAGGAGGACCGCCCCCGCGCCGGAAGCGAGTTCGTGGCGGAAGAGGAACCACCGGCTTCCGGGCTCGCCGATCACGACGGTCCCCGAGCCGACGGCCAGCGAGACGAACACCGTCGCGACGAGCGCGGTCGCGAGCAGCGCCAGCGTCCCGACGGCGCCGACGACGAGCCGCGAGAGGAACCGCATTCCCGGCCGGCGGCCGCCCTCGGCGGGCGTGGAACTCGAGCCGTAGATCCCGAACCCCTGCGCGTCGCCGTCGGGAAGCGGACCGACGCGGACGTCCGCGGGATACTGCAGGAGGACGCCGGCCATCCAGAGGTCGCCGATCGAGCCGGCGGCGTTGGCCGCGAGCGGGACGATCACCAGCGACGATGGGTGGACGATCATCGCCGCCAGCCCGACGGCCGTGATTCCGACGAACGGTGCCAGCAGGGCGACGAGCAACTGGTTGCGCGTGTAGCTCGTCCCGTCGGTCTTCGCGTAGGCGTACGGGAGGACGAAGTACGCGGCGTCGACCCCGTAGCCGACGTCGCCGCCGTAGCGGGCCATGAAGACGCCGTGGAGCAGTTCGTGGGGGACGACGATCAGCGCGACGAGACCCACCGAGGCGACGAGCCAGGGCAGTGCGTCCGGGGGTGCGAACACCGGCACGATGATCGGCTCGAGCGAGGTGTCGAGAATCGCCGCGCGGACGTGTCCGAACAGGTAGGCGAAGCCGAAAAAGCCGACCGCGGAGACGACGACCCACTGGACGGCGACCGACCGCGTGCGTCGGAACGTCGCGATCAGTCGGGGCGACTCGCGAGGCTCCGTCCGGTTCACGACCGGAGCCTCTCGCGGCACCGAAAAATCGGTACCGATTCCCGCGCTCGAGCGATTCGGCCCCGGGTTCGGGACCGCAACCGCGAGGGAAATCGATACCTTCCCGGTTCTCGACCCGCGAGTGGCCGACATGAACGACGAAACCGACGATCGAACTACCGCGGAGCACGGAATCAAAGCGACATACACGGAGACCGAGTCGGAACGCCGCCTCGCGTTCGAGGTCACCGACGACGCCGCGGCGGCCCGCCCGGGCGCGACCGCCGCGATCGCCCAGAACATCGAGGGGTACGCCATGCTGAAGGTGCGTCCGACGGCCGACGGCGACGAACTCGAGCGCTACTACGGGTTCGACATGGCCCTGGACCACGCCGCGGAGTTGCTCGGCGTCGCCCCCCACGACCTGCCGGTGCCCGGGGCGGCCGAGGACATGGGGATGTGACCGGCGTCGGTATCTGTTCCCCGCGCGTCGTCTCGAGCCCCCCGTCACGCCGGCACTCTCCGAGTCGATCCGCCGGTCGACTCGAGCGGACTCAGAGAACGATCGCGTAGACGAACAGCAGCCCGAAGTACCCCAGAATCAGCGCGCCGAGCGCGAACAATCGATACCGGCGGACCGCCGGCCGCTCCGCGAGGTAGGCCCGCTCGAAGGCGGCCCGCTCGCGGTCGGAGAGGCGATCCGGGTGATCGAAGCCGCGATGGAGCGCCTCGAGTCGCCGCTCGCGAAACGGCCGGTCGCAGTAGGGACATCGCGTGGCCGGCTCATCACCCTGGAGATCAGTCACCGAGGCGCCCTGTTCACGGTCGGACGGATGGCTCTCGGCCCCGCCCTCGCTCTCTGCGGTCGGCCGCGATCGGTCGGTCGAGTGCACACTGCCCCCTACGCGATCGTCACGTATTGCTCTCCGCGTTCGTTTCAGCGATCGCGACTCGAGGGCGATCGGGGCGCCATCTGGCCGCGATCGTATTCCCGGGAAGCGGGACGAAGCGGGAACGATAAATACGCGGAGTCGAACGGTGTAGACGAGAATAGCCGTGGTAACCGAATCAGCGCCGTTTCCCCGTCCGATCGACACTCGACAGCGCTTCTCCGCACTGCTGACAGCGACCGCGCTGGGCATCTACCTCCTGTTGATCGTCGGCGCGACGACCTCGCTGACGAACGCCACCGCAGCGTGTTCGACCTGGCCGACCTGTCACGCGCCCGTCGATCCGCTGAGTCAGACCCAACTCGTCGTCGCGTGGGGCCACCGGATCGCGGCCGTCATCGTCGGCCTGCTCGTCGCCGCGACGGCCGTCACCGCCGTCCTCGGCGACGTTTCGCGGCGGGTTACGGCGGCGATCGTCCTCGCCGCCGCCCTCTACGTTATTCAGGTCGGCGTCGGCGCCGCGACGGCGATGTTCGGCTCTGCGGCGATCGTACCCGGCCTCCACCTCTCACTCGGCCTCGTGATCTTCGGGACGGTCGTCATCGCGCTCGCCTGGGACCTCGAGCTCGCGACCGGCAGCGACGACGACGCGATCGATCCCGAACCCCTCGAGGAGGGGGCGATCAGCGAGGGCGCGTCCGGCGGCGGCCGCACCCTGCCCGAGGGCGGGCTCGCTCGAGCGCGGCTCACCGCGTTCGCGTACTTCAAGATGATGAAGCCGCGGCTGATGTGGCTGCTCTGTCTGGTCGCCGCCGCGGGGATGGCACTGGCCGCCGGGCCGTCGCTCGACCGCTACACGATTCTGGCGACGCTCGGCGGCGGCGTCCTCGCCATCGGCGCCTCGGGGACCTTCAACCACGTCTTGGAACGCGACGTCGACCGAAAGATGTCCCGCACGTCGGATCGCCCGCTGGCGACCGACCTGGTCCCCGTTCGCAACGCCTTGGCCTTCGGCGGGCTGTTGACCGTCGCCTCGCTGAGCGTCTTCCTGACGATTAACCGGCTGGCGGCCGCGCTCGGCCTCGCGGCGATCATCTTCTACAGCGTCGTCTATACGCTCGTCCTCAAGCCCAACACCGTCCAGAACACGGTTATCGGCGGGGCCGCGGGCGCGCTCCCAGCGCTGATCGGCTGGGCCGCGGTCACCAACGAGATCGGGCTCCCGGGGCTGGCGCTCGCGGGCGTGATCTTCCTCTGGACGCCGGCGCACTTCTACAACCTCGCGCTGGCCTACAAGGACGACTACGCCCGCGGCGGCTTCCCGATGATGCCCGTCGTCCGCGGCGAGACCGAAACGCGAAAGCAGATCATCTACTACCTCGCGGCGACGCTCGTGAGCACGGTCGCGCTGGCCTGGATCACCGACCTTGGCGCGCTGTACGCCGCCACGGTCGCGGTCTTCGGCGGGATCTTCCTCTGGGCGGCCGTTCGACTCCACTTCGAACAGACCGAGGCCGCGGCGTTCCGGGCGTTCCACGCCTCGAACGCCTTCCTCGGGGCCGTCCTCGTCGCGGTGCTGGTCGACGCGCTCGTGCTCACCGGGTCGCTGTTCTGAGACCGCCGACTGGCGGTTCGAGACGCTTTTGGCCGTACTCGAAATAACGAAACGCGTTCTCGACAGCCCGCACTCGAAACGACGAGTGCTCCGACCTACTCGTCGCTACCGCGGGCCGCGTCGATCCGCTCGAACTGTTCGTCGCTGAGATCGACCTCGACCGCGCCGACGTTCTCCTCGAGTTGCTCGGGTGTCCGCGCGCCGACGATCGGGACGCAGGTGAACCGATCCTGGTCCATCAGCCAGCGCAGCGAGACCTGCGCCGGAGAGGCGTCGACTTCCTCGGCGACGGACTCGACGGCCTCGAGGACGTCCCAGGCCTGCTCGGTCGCGTAGTAGTCGTCGAACATCTCGTCGAGGCTGCCGCGAGAGCCGTCGGGCGCCTCGACGGAGCCGTCCTCGGCGCGGTCGTACTTGCCCGTCAGGAAGCCGCCCGAAAGCGGCGAGTAGGGACAGACGGCCAGATCCTGGTCGGCGCAGACGTCGAGGTAGTCGCCGACCTCGTCGTACTGGGCCGCGTTGACCATCGGCTGGGTGACGTCGAATCGCTCGAGGCCCTCGACGTCGCTGGTCCACAGCGCCTTCGTCAGCTGCCAGGCGGCCATCGTCGAGGCGCCGAGGTAGCGGACTTTCCCCTCGCGGACGAGTTCGGTGAGCGTCTGCATGGTCTCCCGGATCGGCGTGTCCTCGTCCCAGCGGTGGATGTAGTAGACGTCGAGGTAGTCCGTGCCGAGTCGCTCCAAGGTGCCCTCGATCTGGGCGCGGATGTGCTTGCGGCCGAGCCCGGAGTCGTTCGGGCCGGGCTCGCCCCGGCCGTCGAAGGGGAAGTAGACCTTCGAGGCGATGACGACGTCCTCGCGGTGGACGTCGCGATCCTCGAGCCACTCGCCGATCCACTCCTCGCTGGTGCCGTTGGGATCGCCGTAGACGTTCGCGGTGTCGATGAAGTTGATGCCCTGCTCCCACGCCGCGTCGAGCAGGTCGTGGGCCTCCTCGCGGTCGGTCTCGACGGTCCCGCCGCTCTCCTTCGCGAAGCGCCAGGTACCGAAACACAGTCTCGAGACGGTCGTGCCCGTGTTACCGAGCGTCGTGTACTCCATGCGCGGCGGTTTCGGCGCGAACGGCAAAACGGATGGGGAAGCGGCGATCAATACGTGAGAATCTCGAGGTCGTCGATTCGCTCGAAGCGGTCCACGTTGTTCGTCACGACAGGAACGTCGTGGACGAGAGCAGTGGCAGCGATCATCACGTCTGCGTCTTCGATCGGCGTGCCGTTCCGGTGCAGCGTCGCATTGATCTCTCCAGCGGTCATCGCGCATTTGCGATCAAACGGTAACTCTCGAACGTCGGTCAGCAGGTTCTTCACCACGGTTCGCTCGTCCTCGGACGAATCTGCGAGATGAACGCCCTCCCAGAGTTCCATCACCGTCACCGAGCTCACGTGTGCCGTACCGCGGTTATCGACGGTTCGGACCGCTTCTTCGACCGTTTTCTCGCCCCGCAGCACGTCGATGAGAAACGAGGTGCCGAGGATTATTCGAGTGCGTCCGCGATCCGTTCGACGCGCTCTCACGCGACGGACCCTCGCGGCGCTACCAGCGGTGGTGGACGTGCTCCGCGACGTACTCCTCGTAGACGTCCCGAGCCGCGCCGTGGGCTTGACTCGAGAGCGCGTCGAGGTCCGACGCCGCGGCGTTCGAGCGGACGTGCTCCGGCGAGGTCGTCCCCGGGATGACCGTCGAGACGGCCTCGTGGTCGAGGATCCAGCGCAGCGTGAACTCGGCCAGCGAGCGGTCGTCGGGGACGTGGGGCTCGAGCGCCTCGACGGCGTCGTGGCCGGTCTCGTAGGGGACGCCCGCGAACGTCTCGCCGACGTCGAAGGCCTCGCCCTCGCGGTTGAAGTTGCGGTGGTCGTCCTCGGCGAACTCTTGATCGCGCTCGAGCGCGCCCGTCAGCAGGCCCGAGGCGTAGGGAACGCGGACGATGACGCCGATATCGTTCCGCTTGGCCTGCTCGAAGAACAGCT
The DNA here is from genome assembly GCF_000025325.1 of Haloterrigena turkmenica DSM 5511. NCBI lineage: Archaea > Methanobacteriati > Methanobacteriota > Halobacteria > Halobacteriales > Natrialbaceae > Haloterrigena > Haloterrigena turkmenica. Next base: position 1,238,809 of record NC_013743.1, read on the forward strand.
CGTTCGGGCGCTGGCGGAACGGGTTGAAGATGATCTGGACCGTCTCGACGACATCGTACTCGATCGCTTTGAGCGCTTCCTCGACCTTCTCGACGCTGACGCCCGCGTGGGCGATCTCGCCCTCGTCTTTGAGTCGCTCGAGGGCGTCGAACGTCTCGGGCTGATAATACGCCTCCGTCGGCGGACAGTGCAACTGCAAGAGATCCAGCGTCTCCTCGTTGAGGTACTCCTGGCTCCGAGCGACGAACTCGGAGATGTTCTCGTAGTCGTACCGATCCGCCTCGTGGGGATCGAGTCGCCGGCCGGCCTTCGTCGCGATGAAGACGTCGTCGTGGGCGTCGCGCTCGTCCAAGACGTGGCCGATGTGGCGCTCGCTTCGGCCGTCGCCGTAGACGTCCGCCGTGTCGATGAAGTCGATATCTGCATCGATCGCGGCGCGAACGACCTCGCGGCCGGTTTCGTCGTCGACGTCGCCCCAACTGCCGCCGATGTTCCAGGTGCCGAGGCCGACCTCAGAAACGTCGCGTCCGGTCGAGCCGAGTCGTCGGTGGTTCATGTGTGTTCGATGCGGATAGTCTCGGGTATGCCTTGCCTTCGGGGCAATCCGGGCGGCACGATCCCGCGACCTCGCGACGATGCCGCGACAGACCGTCGCTCTCAGAACGGCCCGCCGTGGACGAGCCCTTCCATGACAGTTCGTTCGGCCCGCCGGAGCAACTCCCCTGCCGTCCCGCTCGAGCAATCCAGCCGATCCGCGACGTCCTCGAGGGACCCGTCCCGGGTCGTGTGGTAGTAGCCGCAGTCGACGGCCGCGGAAACGGCTTCGAACTGGCGCTGGGTCAAATCCGCCCGCGTGTCGATTCGCCCGGCGCAGTACGTACCGATCGAGCGGACGTCGACGTGCGCCATATCGGCCACGTCGTCGACCGCTGTCTGGATCGCCTCGTCGGGACCGACCGCCGTCAGTCGTATCGTCCCGTCGGCGCGGAACGCTACCGGCGGGATGATGATCAGACCCGGTTGTTCGATCGCGTTCACGAACGTTCGGTCGGCCCCCGTCAGCGACTCCCGCACGTACAGGTAGAAGGAATCGTCGCGACACGGTGCGAGTTCGTAATCGAGCACCGTGGGTGCGTCCTCGAGGGCGTGCTCGTAGGGGACTTGTGGACCGTCGATATAGAACAGCATCGCGTATTCGTCGCCGTACTGATGGCCGTAGAGCAGCCTCGATGCGGTATACCCCTCGTGTTCGACGATGAACTGGTGCATTAGATGCTGCTCGGCCGGTGGTCGCTGCAGGGTCACCTCGAGATAGCGCATTTCGCTGCTCGAGATACGTCCGCTGCTGCCTACAAAGCTACCGTCTCGACGGACCGACGGACGGCGGATCGAACGCCGCCAGGAGGGGTTATAAACACCCCTCATAGATGCGGATCAAGTCGAACGATCGTGCCGGACGATTCTCCACGTGTCATGACGACTCCACGTGTGCAGCCGGCTCGTGACGCGGAGTGGCCGGACGTTCGAACCGAGGGGAGCGACCTGATCCGGGCGGCCGGCGTCGCGGGCGCGGGCGGCGCCGGCTTTCCGTCCTACGCGAAGTGGACGGACCTCGACGCGGTCGATTCCCTCCTGGTGAACCACCAGGAGAGCGAACCGAACTACTACATCGACAAGTGGCTCGGGAAGACCCGCGCGGAGACGTTCGCCGCGCTGTTCGACGCATTGCTCGAGCGAGCGTTCGACCGGATCGTCGTCAGCGCGAAATGGAAAGACCGCGATGAATACGTGCGGGACCTCGAGACCGAAACCGGTGGAACGGTGATTCCACCGGCCGAACTGCCGCTCGACCGGGACGAGGAATCGGGCGTCGTGTTCGCCTACACGGAGAACAAGTACCAGTACGGGATGGAAAGTGTCCTGCTCAAGACAGTCGACGGCACGGTTATCGGAACCGATCTTCCGACCGATCACGGCTGGCTCGTCCAGAACACCGAGACCCTGTACAATATCTTTCGTGCGCTTTCGGACGGCGAGCCAGTGACACACAAGTACGTCCACGTCAGCGGCGACGTACCGCGAGATCGATTCCTCGAGGTTCCGATCGGGACGCCCGCGAGCGAACTGCTGCGAACGGCTGGCCGTCCGCCCGAAACGCTGCCGTCGAATGCAGTGCTCGCCGACGGTGGACCGGGCTGGTGTTTCCCCGTCGAAGTGTCCCCCGACGAGTACGGAGTTCGCAAGCACACGAACTGTCTGCTCGTCCTCGACGAAGAAACAGTCGCGGAAAATACGTACGGAGAGGGGCGGATCGACGTGCTCGAGGCGTACGAGTGGACCGACCGGGAGGTGGACTTCGAACCCACCGCGATGATCGATCCGTCCCGCGTCCGGATCCCGCTCGCGACGAACCCGGAGCCGGACGTCGTGGACCCCGCCGAACCGGTCGTCGAGGTCGGCGATCACGTCGACGTCGGCGACCGGATCGCGAGACCCAGTTCCGACGGGATCAGCATCCCCCAGCACGCGTCCATCGCCGGCGAGGTGACGGCGGTGTCCGAGTCGGGTATCGAGATCGAATCCCACTCGAGAGTGTAGCGAGCCGCCACGATCTCTATCCTAGACTCGTACGCTGCCGTCCTCTCTCCGGAACGGCAGCGAGATGTCTTCCTCGCAGAACCCGATCAGCTTCTCCTGTTCGTCGCAGATCCGGCGGACGTAGACGCGATCGTAGCCGGCATCGAGCGTGAACCTCTCCTTGCGACGGTCAACGGACGATACGGAGAGAGTTGGGAAGTTACATAGGGGCGCAACGGGCACGGTTCGCCAATGAATCACTGGTGGCGCCGGCTCGCGCTCTCGATGGGCGCCGTCTTCGCGCTCGTCGTCGTCTACGCGTGGCTCTATCGGGCGGGCATGGCCGCGTTCGAGGGCGAGACGAAGACGTTCGCGCAGGCGCTCCAGGTCGTCATCGAGTCGCTGACGACCGCGGGCTTCGGCGGCGACGCGTCGTGGGACAGCACCACGATGAACCTCTTCGTGGTCGCGATGAACCTCACGGGGGTTCTGCTGGTCTTTCTCGCCCTGCCGCTGCTGGTCGTCCCGCTGTTCCAGCAGGCGCTGCAGGACCGCCCGCCGGAGTCGACCGACCTGACCGACCACGTCGTCATCTGCGGCTACTCGCCGCGGTCGGATGTGCTCGCGGATGAACTCGAGGCGGCGAACATCCCGTACGTCTTCGTCGACGACGATCCCGAGCTCGTCGTCGGCCTCACCAACGACGGGACCGAGGCCATCCACGGCGAACTCGACCAGGAGGAGACGCTTCGCGCGGCCAACGCCGACGAGGCGCGATCGCTCGTCACCGACGTCGACGACGAGACCAACGCGGTCGTGATCCTCACCGCCCGGGAGCTCTCGAGCGCTCTCACGATCGTCAGCGTGGTCGAGGACGAGGACGTCGCGAGCTACCACCGCTACGCGGGCGCCGACGAGACTGTCCGTCCGCGACGGGTGCTCGGCCAGAGCCTCGCGACGAAGGCGACGACGACGCTGTCGTCCGAACTCCGCGACACGATCGAACTCAGCGAGGACCTCGAGGTGACCGAACTGCTCGTCCAGGACGACAGCGACCTCGTCGGCCGGACGGTCGCGGAGTCTGGGATCCGCGATCGGATGGGGATCACCGTCATCGGCGCGTGGTTCAACGGCGAGTTCGTTCCGGTTCCCGGTCCCGATCACCGAATCGACGGCAACACGATCCTGCTCGTCGCGGGCCGTCGCGACGACCTCACGGAACTGAAAGCGCGGACGGTCTCGACGCTCGAGCACCGCCCGGAGCGGGTGATCGTCGGCGGCTACGGCGTCGTCGGTCGGACCGCGGTGGAGACGCTGGCGAGTAACGGCGTCTCGACCACCGTTGTCGATCTCGCGGACGAACCCGGCGTCGACATCACCGGTAGCATCACCGACGAGGACGTCCTCGAGGCCGCCGGCACGGACGAGGCCCGCTCGGTCCTGCTGACCGTCAACGACGACGCGACGACGATCTACGCGACGCTGGTTCTCAAACAGGTTTCCCCGGATATCGAGATCATCGCGCGGGCCAACGAGACGGAGAACATCCCGAAGCTCTACCGCGCCGGCGCGGAGTACGTCCTCTCGCTGTCGACGGTGACCGGCCGGATGCTCGCCTCCGTGCTGATCGAGGACGAGGAGATCCTCACGCCCGAGACGCAGTTCGAACTCGTCCGGACGACCGCGCCCCAGATCGCCGGGAAGAGCCTCGGGGAGATCGACCTGCGGGCGCGGACCGGCTGCACCGTCGTCGCCGTCGAACGTGACAGCGAACTGCTAACCGATCTCGGCCCGGCGTTCGTCGTCCGCGAGGACGACGTGTTGATCGTCGCCGGCGACGACGAGGCGATCAACCGATTCGTCGCGCTGGCCTGCTGAGTCCGCCGCGAACGCGCTGGCCCCCACGCTCGCCGCGAGCCTACCGGAACGACGGCAGCACCTCCTCCTCGTAGAGTTCGATCGCTTTCTCCTGTTCGTCCCCGATCTGGTGGAAGTAGACGTGATCGTAGCCGGCGTCGACGGCCTCCTCAATGCTATCGATGTGGGCCTGCGCGTCCGGCTCGGTGGTCGTCCCGGCCTCGGCGATGTCCTCTTTCTCGACCATCTGGGCGGCCTGCTCGAAGTGGGCCGGCGTCGGCAGCTCCTGGCCGAGTTCGCCCGGAATCGAGCCGTTGGGCCACTGCTCGTAGATCGTCTCGATCGCTGCCTCCTCGCTGTCTGCGTAGCAGCCGTGCAGCTGTGTGTATTTGGGGCCGTCGCCGCCGGCGTCCTCGTAGGCCTCGACGGGCTCTCCCTTCGGGCCGGAACACCAGAGACCGTCGGCGTTGTCGGCGGTCCACTTCGCGGTCTGGGGACCGAACGCGCTGGCGATCGTCGTCGGCTGTTCATCGGGACAGGTGTAGAGCCGGGCGTTCTCGACCGTGTAGTGCTCGCCGTGGTGGCTCGTCGTCTCGCCGGTCCACAGCTTTCGCATGACGTCCATCGCCTCGTCCAACATCTCGAGGCGGACGTCGTGTTCCGGCCAGCGCTCGCCGGTAACGTGCTCGTTCAAGTTCTCGCCGGTGCCGACGCCGAAGGTGAAACGGTCGCCGAACAGTTCGTCGACGGTGGCGACGGCGTGGGCGACGTTGACCGGATGGATCCGGATCGTCGGGCAGGTGACGCCGACGCCGACCTCGATATCGTCGGTCTCGTTGGCGATCGCGCCCAGAGTCGACCAGACGAAGGGAGACTCGCCTTGCGCCGAGACCCACGGATGAAAGTGGTCCGAGATGGAAAGGAAGTCGAAGCCCGCCTCCTCCACGCGCCGGGCGATGTCGACGAGCTCGTTCGGGCCGTGCTCCTCGCTCGAGAGGGTGTATCCGATTTGAGTCATTCCCGGACCGCTACCACGAATCGGCGGGTAACGGTTGACCCTGCGAGGGCAAGAAGTTCCGACGGCCGCCGCTCGCAGCGGCGATCCGCGGTAGCGTCGTCGGCGACCTAATCTTTGACCTCGAGGAAGGAGAGACACCAGTTCTCCGGATCGGCGAGCGCGCGCCGCGAGAACGGGCCGACGTCGTCCCCGTTTCGGAGAGGACGAACCGCCATATACGTGGGGTGACAGAACCGTGAGACGAGCGGCAGCTCGTAACTGACGAAGCCGAAGCGGGCGAGCAGCGACGGCGGCAGGGTCCCGTCGGTCACCGACAGCACGTCGGCGTCTGCGTTGTCGGCGACGACCGCCGCGAGCAGGTCGGCGAACGCGTCGTGGCGCGACGCCAGCGGCACCGAATCGAAGACGAGCACGCCGTCCTCGCCGCCGGATCGCGTGACGAGCGCGGCGACGGGGCGGCCGTCGCGGGTGGCCACGTACGCGGTGTGCTCCAGCGTCGGCGCGTCGAAGAGCCACCGGTAGTACCGCGCCTCGCGAAGGGCGTGAAACGATCGGGGAACCTGCGTCTCGTAGATCGACTCGAGGCGGTCGGCGGGCGGCGATGCGTATCGCTCGACGTCGTACGTCCCGTCCGCCGGCGAAAACCGATCGCAGAGACGGAGCCCGGTTCGCGTAACGGCGTCGGCCACTCGTCCGATCGACTCGCCGGCCGGCCCGTCCGGGAGCAGGTCGCCGGGCCGTTGCACCCTGTAGTACAGCGGCACGACGGCCACCTCGGACCAGCCGAGTTGCTCCTGTGCGCCGAGCGAGGCGGCGTTCGGGAAGTTAAAGAACAGCGCCGATTCCCGTCGCCGGTAGCGACGGATCCCGCGTTCGGTAATTCGGGAGTAGAGCCCGTTTCGCCGGTGATCCGGGTGGACGACCGCGTCGACCGGTTTGAGCGCCAGGACGGTGCGCTCGCCGCGGCGGAGCCGGCAGGGGACGTACCCCTGCACGGCGACGATCTCGCCGTCCCGCTCGGCGAGCGTGATCGGGACGTGCGAGAGGTACGGATCGTCGACGTACTTCCAGTCGAACCAGTCGGTACTCGGTCGGTGTCCCCACTCGGTCTCGAGCAACGAGAGAACGCCGTCTCGATCTCCTTTCTCGTACGTTCTCACCCTGTACTCGTCGGTGCGCTCCGATTGTTCCTGCCCCGCCATCGGCTACTGATCGACGGAGCGTCCCTTCGTTATGCGCAGGGATGGACGACCCCGACCCCTCCCCCGTTTCGTGTACGGTGGTGATATTCCGAATAAATACGTCATATCTCGTTAGCGCGGCTCGAACCCGTCGACTCGACCGCGGTACGCTGTGAGACACAGACGGCAACAGCTTTCGAAGTGGAGCCACTGGCTGGGAACGAATGGCCACCGAGACCGATGACGGCGACGATGATCGGGTCTACTACGTCATCAGCGACCTCCACATCGGCGGCGACGAACAGCTCGAGGACGTCGAGTTCATAGACGAATTGCGCTCCTTCCTCGAGCGGCTGGAACGGACCGACGAGGACGCCGAACTGATCATCAACGGCGACGCCTTCGGGCTCTGGGAGTTCACGACGGTCGAGGGACTCGAGAAGTTCGAGGTCTTAGCGGAGACGTATCCGGAGCTGTTCGAGCAGTTCCGGGCGACCGGGGAGAACATCCCCATCACGCTGTTGCCGGGGAACCACGACCACGAACTCGCGGCCTACGACGAGTACGTCGACCGCTTCGCGCAGTACAACGTTGACCTCGTCCAGGACCAGTCGATCACCAGGCCGGTCGGCGACCAGGCGATCCACTTCGAGCACGGCCACCAGCAGGACGCCAACAATCAGATCGAGGACTGGGGGAACCCCCACGCGACGCCGCTCGGCTACTACTACAACACGCTCGTGACGAGCCGGGCGGGCCAGCTCTCCGACCGGGGGCGGTATAACTGGCTGAAGGACGTCCAGGCGGTCACGCCGACCGAGCGGATGCCCATCTGGCTCTTCTCGAAGTACTTCTACCGGGAGATGAACCCGGTGCTACGGTACTCGCTGGTGCCGTTCCTGTTGCTGTTCAACATCAGCGCCGTCCTCGCGGTGCTGGCGGGGCTGCATCTGGCGGGGATCTGGTCGGTGCCGGTCACCCAGACGGAAGCGTTCCTCGGACAGTTCGGCAGGGCCGGCACCGCGGCCTGGTTCCTCCTCACGCTCAACGTCGCCGTCGTCGGCGTGCTCTTGCTCGCGGGCATTCCGCTGTACTTCATCCGCCGGGACATCAGGAAGACGGTCGACCGCTTCGGCGTCTTCGAGACCGAACTCACCGTCGACCCGGTCGGGTCATACGAGGACCGGGCCCGCGAGGTCTTCGCGGACGAGCCGGAGACGACGATCTTCTGCTTCGGGCACACCCACCGCCCGATGCTGAAGGAGGTCGACGGCGGCGTGCTGGTCAACACGGGCACGTGGCTCAAGCGCCTCCACCGTCGGGACGGGATCATCGGCATCCTCCCGCCGGTGTTCTACCCGTCGTACCAGCTGGCCGCGGTCCGCATCGCGTCCGAGTCAGCGAGCGAGGGTCGGAACGAGACTGGGACCGAGAGCGCGTCCGATTCGGCGGGCGTCGCCGTCGAGTTCGAGCGGATCACGAAGCCGAGCCCTGCGACGGAGGAGCTCACCCGCACCGAGCGGTTCTTCACGGTCGGCCGCGAGCCCACCCCCGACCTGCCGGATCGCCACGTCGTCGAGGATCCGGAGACAGAGATGGTGCCCGCGCCGGAGACGACGACCGACTGATCGACTCGAGTCCGCGACCGAGTCGCGAATCGAACCCCTTACCCCCGACGCGCCGGAACTCGCCCGTATGACTGCCGTAGTCGATGCGACGGACCTCGAGAAGACCTACGGCGAGACGACGGCGCTGTCGGGGGCGTCGCTCTCCGTTTCCGCCGGCGAGGTCTTCGCGCTGATCGGCCCGAACGGGGCCGGGAAGACGACGCTCGTGCGCGCGCTGACGGGGACGACCGAGCCCGATTCGGGGACGGCTCGCGTGCTCGGCGAGTCGCCGGCGGCGATCGACCGGGACCGACTCGGCGTCCTCCCGCAGGACTTCTCGCCGCCGGATCGGCTGAACGCCCGCGAACTACTCGAGTACTACGCGGGCCTGTACGACGACCCCCGCGACCCCGACGCCGTCCTCGACGACGTTGGCCTCGCAGACGCCGGCGACACCTGGTACGAGGACCTCTCTGGCGGCCAGCAGCGCCGGGTCTGCGTCGGCGCGACGCTGGTCAACGACCCCGATGTCCTCTTTCTGGACGAGCCGACGACCGGCATCGATCCCGCCGGTCGGCGCACCGTCTGGCGGTTGATCGAGGACCTCGCCGACGCGGGGACGACCGTCGTCCTCACGACCCACGACATGGCCGAGGCCGAGCGGCTGGCCGACCGCGTCGGCCTGCTCGCCGACGGGGCCGTCGTGGCCCGCGGCACCCCCGCCGAGCTCGTCGCCGAACACGGCGGCTCGAGTCGCCTCACGATCACGACGACGGCGACTCCCGAGGCCTTCGCCGACCTCGAGTATTCGGTCGAACGGCCGGCACGCGGCCGCGGCCCCCGCGGAGCCACGGCGGACGGCGCGCTCGTCGTCCGCGACATCGGGCCCGCCGAAATCGGGGCCGTCGTCGATTACCTCGAGGACCGCGGCCTCGAGTACTCCGGGCTGACGTGGGCCGAACCCGACTTAGAGGACGTCTACCTCGCGCTTGCCGACGCGACGGAACGCGATCGAACCGGTCGGGCCGGCGGGAACGGCGACGGCGAAACGGACGCCGACGACCTCGCTCGCGCGGGTGAGACGGCGTGACTCGAGTCGGTCGCGTTCGCGCGGCGACTGGCGCCGGCTGGCGGTCGTTCGTCCGCCGCCGGACGGCGGTCTTCTTCACGTTCTTCTTCCCGGTGATTCTGATCGCCATCTTCGGCGCGCTCGTCCAGACGGATCCGACAGGTGGAGGGCTGTTCACGGAGCCGGCGGCCTACTACGTGCCGGGCTATCTCGCCGTCGTCGTGCTCTTCACGCCGCTGTCGCGGATGGGCAGCGAGGTCGCGCGCCACCGCGAGGGCAACCGCTTCGAGAAGCTCGCGACGACGCCGCTGACTCGCGGCGAGTGGCTGCTCGCCCAGACCGCCGTCAACGCCGTGATCATCGGCCTCGCGAGCCTGCTGATCCTCGCGATGGTGGTCGCCCTGACGGGCGCCGAGATCGCGCTCTCCCTGCTACTCGTCCCCTACATCCTCGTCGGCGTCGTCTGTTTCTGCGGCGTCGGCGCGATGCTGGGCAGCTACACGGACTCCCAGGACGGCGCCGTCGCCGCCAGCAACGCCATCGGCCTTCCCTTACTGTTCCTCTCGGAGACGTTCGTCTCGCTCGAGCAGCTTCCCGGCTGGTTCGAACCGCTGGTGAACCTCTCGCCGCTGACCTACTTCGCCCGCGGCGTCCGGGCGGCGACCTATCCAGAAGCAGACGTCACTGGGGTGGCCGGCCTCGATCCGGCGCTGTCGAACCTCGCCGTGCTGGCCGTTATCGCCGTCGTCGCGTTCGCGCTCGGCGCGCGGTCGATCCCGCGGACGGACTGAATCGTTCACGTTCGCGAGCCCGTCTCGGCGCCGGTACTCGCGGTCTTCCCGCCGCTACTTGCGCCCGCTCCGCTGCTACTTTTAGTCGCCCATTCGATCCGAGAAGTCCCAACCGTACACCACCGCTGGCTCGACGGTGAGCATCACCTCTTCGCGTTCCTCCCGCAACAGCCCTCGAGCCAGCCCCGACTCCGTGTCGTCGAGATACCGCTCGAGGAGCGTCCGGAGCGTCTCCTTCTCGGGATCGGGCTCGATCGATACGGTGCCGCGACCCCTGACGCCGGCGTACGGCGGGTCGTTCGTCGACACTTCGAACGCGACCTCGGGATCGGCCTCGAGAAACGAGACGATGTCGGCGGACGCCGACGTAGCACACTGGAGTCGCCAGCCGTCGCGGTCGCTCGAGTCGGCTCCCGCGTCCGTTTCCTCGAGGCGATACCACAGCGAACACATCCAGAGATGGTCTGCGGGCGTTCGACAGGAGAGGCGGACCGGAACTGTCGACTCCTCGAGAAACGAAGCAATCGCCGTCGGTGAGAGGCTTCCGCGGATCTGCATACGGTCCGTCCGACCGCCAGGACCAAAATACTGACACGGGGTACGGAGAACCGACTGACCGCTCAGAACAGCGGGACGAACACCATCGCGAACTCGTAGCCGTAGATGTGGTTGAGCATCAGGTTGGTGACGACCCCGAGCACGAGGCTCAGGATCCAGGCGCCGGCAGCGATGCGACCGATCCGCGCGTGGGCCGTTCGGCGAAGTTCCGCGGGTGTGTGCGTCAGGCCGAGAATCAGCGCGTACAGCACGACCGGGACCGAGACGATCGAGAGGAGAATGTGGATCGCGAGCATGATCAGGTAGGCGTATCGCACCAGTTGCGGACCGACGAACTCCTTCGTGCCGCCGCCGCCGACCTTGAGGAGGTAGAGGACGAGGAACACGAGGATCAGGCCGAACGCGGTGATCATCGCGAGTCGGTGTTTCGCGATCTCGCCGGCCCGGATCCAGTACCAGCCCGCGGCCAGCAGGACGGTCGCGATCGCGTTGTTGACCGCGATCAGGTCCGTGAGCAGGTTGACCTGCTCGAGGGAGAGATCCGGATAGATCGGGACGTCGAGGAGGAACGTTCCGAGGACGAGCGTGTAGCCGACAATCGTCAGGAGGATCGTGGCGCCGATCGGCTGCTCTCGAAGCCGTCGTCTCGCGTCGGCGGTTGCCATTGTCGACGGTTGGGAGCAATCCCGTATCTGTCTTGCCATTCCGGAACGACGTCCGTCCGCTGCCGTCTCGCAACTGTTCGGCTGGATCGCGCTACCGGTACGGCAGCCGGTTCAGGCGCTCGCGGACGAGCGGTCGCAGTTCGAAGAGGTAGCGTTCGGTGTCGGCGTCCGCCTCGTCCTCGCCGGCGTGGTGGGTGTACACCACCTGCTCGACGGTCACGTCCGCGGGGAGTTCCTGCGCGATGACCACGGCGTCGAGCGCCCGGCCGGGACCGATCTCGGCGACGGACGCGCTCCACCGCTCAGGCAGCCGATCGGCGTGGGGCGAGACGATATTCGAACCCTGGTAGAGGAAGCCGTCGTCGCCGATGAAACTCGCGTTCGCCGCGCCGTCCCAGGAGACTGCCCTCGAGCCCGTGTTCCGGACGCGAAAGAACGCGACCGTCCGGTCGGTCGCCGCCGGGACGCCGTCGACGAGTCGCTCGAGGGAGACGTGCTGGACGAGTCCCACGAGCGTCAGGCGGAGCTGCTCGCCGTCGACGGAGAGTGCCTGGTGTCCGGGGTCGTCGACGTCGACGGCGTCCGGATCGTACGTCGGATCGCTCGCCGTCGTCGTCGAGCCGTCGCCGACGCGCGAGGCCACGCCGCCGTCCGGCTCCGGATCGGTCGGGGGCCGTTCGCCCACGAGCGCCTCGTAAGCCTCCTTGATCCGCAGAAACCGTTCTCGAGAGCCACCCTGATCGGGATGGTGTTCCTTCAGCAGCGTCCTGTAGGCTCGCCGCACCTCGCGTTCGTCGGCGGTCGGCGAGAGCCCGAGGACCTCGTAGTGGCTCTCCATTGCTCCGTACTACCGCACTTGGTCGAAAAGAGTCTTTCCGTCCGAATAGCGTGCTTCGTTCGGCTCGACCGGCCGGGCCGGCGACGGCTACTCGGTCCGGTCGCCTGCCTCCTCGAGCGTTATGGATCCGTCGGCCTCGATGGTGACCCGGTAGCCACAGAACGGGAACGAGACCTCGCCGTCGGGGCGTGGCGTCCCGTTCGACCGCGGCGCGAACAGCGAGTCCAAGGCTTCCGGATCGACGACGTCGTGGAGCGATGCGTACGTCGGCGGCCGGAGCTCCTCGGGTGAAACACCCTCGGCTTCAGCGACGGCTTCGATAACTGTCCGGCTTGGCGATCTCCAACATGACGCGTCGACGCTATCGCCGTCCCCCTCCGTCATAGTACCACCCTACCGAATCCGATGGAATAAAACTGTCCTTCTTAACCTCGCTTGTGGCAGAAATTTGGCCGTCAGCCTTCGATATCGAAGGTTTTCGGAGGTCGACGTTCGACGGGGAACGTTCGATCGGTCTCGGAATTCCCCGTCCCGTCGACGCACCCTATTGTCTCCCTGTTGATACTGAATACGATCCTTAACTGATGTGAATCGCCGGCTTGCCCGGCCGCGCCGCCTCCGCCAGTTCGTCGCCGTCGGTCGCCTGGCGCACGGTGACGTCGGCGTCGAACTCGTCGGTGACCAGCCAGGCGGAGCGCTCGAGGATCGAGCGCTCCGACGCGGCGTCGGAGATCTCCTCGAGTTCCGTGTGGTCGCCGCGCTCGAGCAGGTCGACCACGAAGGGTGCGACGGTCTCGCGGTCGGCGTCGACCCCGGCCTCGAGGACTCGGTCGACGAGCGACTCGGTGTCCGCCCCCTCGATCGACTCGTCGATATCGTCCCGGAGCAGCCGGATCGTCTCGTACTTCCAGTCCTGGGCCACGACGAGATCGATCCGCTCGGGGTCGTCGATCGCCGCGGTGTCGACGATATCGCGAACGTCCGCGAGCGTCGTCTCGACCAGCCGGCGCTCGCGTCGGTAGTCCGCGACGTCGCTCTCGGGGGTCGGCCAGTCGGCCTCGACGACCAGTCCCTCGCCGCGGAGCTTGTTCCAGCACTCCTCGCCGAGGTGTGGCGCCATCGGCGCGATCAGCGCCGAAAGCGTCAGCAGCCCACGTCGATAGACCTCGCCGTGGGGTCGTTCGTACTCCCGGTATCGGCGGAGCAGTCGTGCCAGTTCTCGGATCTCCGTAGCGGCGCGGTGGAAGCGGAACCGCTCGTACTCGTCGGTAACCGCGACGATCGTGCGGTCGATCTCCCGGGCGAGATAGCCGTCGTGGGGCCGTCGCTTGACGCGCGTGTCGCCCTCCTCGACGAACGCCGAGGCCATCCCGTAGAGGGTCTGCTGGAGTTCGTAGGCGCCGCGGACGTTGTTCGCGGTCCACTCGAAGTCCTGCTCGGGGTGGGCCGCCGAGAGGACGAACAGCCGCGTCGTCTCCGCGCCGTACTCCTGGGGCGCGACGACGTTGCCCTTCGAACTCGACATCTTCTCGCCGTCGTACAGCACCGTCCCCTGGCTCTTGAGCTCCCGAATCGGTTCGCGCTGCTCGAGCAGCCCCAGATCGGCCAGCGCTTTCGTGAAGAAGCGCGTGTAGAGCAGGTGGAGGATGGCGTGTTCCTCGCCGCCGACGTAGACGTCGACCGGCAGCCAGTCGTCGGTCAGTTCGGTGTCGAAGGGGGCGTCCTCGAGGCCGGGCGAGAGGAAGCGCAGGAAGTACCACGAGGAATCGACGAAGGTGTCCATCGTGTCCGTCTCCCGCTCGGCCGGCCCGCCGCAGTCGGGGCAGACCGTCTGCTTCCACTCCTCGGCGGCGTCTAACGGATTACCGGTCGTCCGGACGAACTCCGGGAGCTCGATGGGCAGGTCCTCGTCGGGCACCGGCACGCGGCCGCAGTCGTCGCAGTGGACGACCGGAATCGGCGTCCCCCAGTACCGCTGGCGAGAGATCAGCCAGTCGCGCAGCCGGTAGGTGACGTCTGCCTCGATCGCCGCGACCTCCTCGAGGAGCCGCTCGCGGGCGGTCCCGCTCTCGAGACCGCTGTACTCGCCGCTGTTCTCGAGGATTCCCTCGCCCGTGTAGGCGTCCGTTTCGAGATCGACGTCGATGCTCGCGTCCTTCGGCGCGACGACGCCCTCGATCGACAGGTCGTGCTCGAGCGCGAACGCGTGGTCGCGCTCGTTGTGCGCCGGAACGCCCATCACGGCGCCGGTGCCGACGTCCTCTAGGACGTAGCCGGCGACGTAGACGGGGAGTTCCTCGCCCGTGAGCGGGTGCGTCGCGGTCGCGTCGGTTTCGACGCCCGAGAAGCCGACCTCCCCGGGATCTCGTTCGCGGACGTCCTCGACGTACGCCGCGACGTCGTCGTCTGCGGCGGCGAGTTCGTCCGCGAGGTCGTGACCGGGCGAGACCGCGAGGTAGGTCGCGCCGTAGACCGTCTCCGGACGGGTGCTGAAGACGTCGACCGTGCTCGTCGCGTCGTCGCCGACACCGTCGGTATCGGGCCCGGCGGACTCCCGCGACTCGGTCCCCTCGCCGCGTCCGTTCGAGGTGTCCTCAGAAGTGCGTTGCACTTCTGATGGGCTGCGAGAATCGCTTTGCGATTCTCGAACGCGTGGCACCTCGCTCACCTCGAACCCGATGCGCGCGCCCTCCTGTCGGCCGATCCAGTTGCGCTGGATCTCGCGGACTCCGTCGGGCCACCCCTCGAGGTCCTCGAGTCCGTCGTGGAGTTCCTCAGCGTAGTCGGTGATCGTGAAGAACCACTGGTCGAGTTCGCGCCGGCCGACGGGCGTCTCGCAGCGCCAGCAGACGCGCTCGCCGTCCCGCTCTTCGACTTGGGCCGCCGCGAGAACGGTCTCGCAGTCGGGACACCAGTTGACCGACGCGCCCTCGTACTCGACGAGCCCCTCCTCGTAGAGCCGCTTGAAGAACCACTGGTTCCACCGGTAGTACTCCGGCTCGCAGGTCGTGATCTCCCGGGACCAGTCGTAGCCGAAGCCCATGGTCTCGAGTTCGTCGCGCATGCGACGGATACACGCCTGCGTCCAGGACTCGGGGTCGGTCTTGCGCTCGAACGCGGCGTTCTCGGCGGGCAGGCCGAAGGCGTCCCACCCCATTGGGTGGAGCACGTCGTCGCCCTGCATCCGCCGGTAGCGCGCGTAGGCGTCGGTGATCGCGTAGTTGCGCACGTGGCCCATGTGGAGCGTCCCCGACGTGTAGGGGAACATCCCGAGGACGTACGTGGGGTCGTCGGCATCCGCCGGAAGCTCGTAGACGTCGTCGCGCTCCCAGACGTACTGCCAGAACTCCTGGACCTGCGCGTGATCGTAGTGCGTCGTCATTGTGGCGAGCAGTCCTGCCGACTACTGGGCGTGCCGGCCATATCATTGTTCGCCACTCGCCGCGAGCGCCGCCCTCGAGGCGACGACCCTCGGCTCCGGCTCGCGGCCGCGAGCGAACCAGCAGGTTGTGGGGTGAGATTAACAAAGCCCCTGGGCCTGAAACGAACGAGCGACGAATGGCTCCAGACGACGATTCGACGCCGGCGACCGGGACGTTGCTCGTGACCCTCGCCGTCGTCTTGCTGACGTTCGCGGTCGGCGTCGTTGCCGTCTCCGACGTCGGCCCCGATCCGATCGGCCCGGACAACGACGACCCCGCGGAGCAGTCGGCCGACGATCCGGACGGCGTCGACGCCGAGACGGCGGCGAACGACTCGAGCGCGGCGTCCTCGATTGCCGAGAGCGACGAAGCCAACGCCAGCAACGAGTCCGACGGGGTGGATCCTGGCGGCGAGTCCGAAACCGGTGTCGACGACTCGAGCGACGACGAACCCGCGAGCGATTCCGGCGACGAATCGGCCGAACCTGAGACGGATCCCGGCGACGAATCGGACGAGCCCGAGACCGATCCCGCCGTCGACGACGAGCCGCCGTCCGAGGACGACGACGTTCCGACGGGACCGTTCGACGACGGAGAGCCGTCCGATCCGTTCGACGGCGACGGACCGGATGTCCCCGACGATGGGCCGTTCGACGACGAGGAACCGGACTCCGACGACGGGCTGTTCGATGACGCGGAGTTCTCGGACGATCCGTTCGACGACGATGACGGATCGGACGAGAGCGGTCCGCCCGACGACGCCGGGCCGCCGGACGATGCCGGACCGCCCGACGACGCCGGGTCACCCGGCAACGGGCCGCCGTGACGGCACCGCCCGCTGTCCCGTCGTGGTCGATTCGTTCTTCCGCCGTAACCGAGCCAGTTTCCGTTCGTTTCTCGAGCGCGCGTTCGCGACCGATCGATCGCCGGCCACTGCAGGCACCACCGGCTTTCGGCCGTTGGCAGTAGGCGCGCACATGAGCCCAGGGTTCACCGACGACGACGTCGACAAACGAGTCGAGACGGCCGACGGCGACTCGATCGGCGTCGTGAGGATGACCGACGCGGACACGGCGTACGTCGACCTCGAGTCGGGGGCGATCGAGTCGATCAAAGCGGTCCTCGACTGGGACGGCGACGCCGAGGAGGTCGTCCCTATCGACGCGGACGACGTTCGTGACGTCGGATCGGACGCGATCCGACTCGAGCGCGACGTTTCCGCCGGTTCGGAGTCGGCGGAAGGGACCGATCCCGTCATCGAGCGCAACGAGACGACCGTCCACGAGGATACCGGGTCCGAACAGCGAGGCATGGGTCCCGAGACCGGCGATTCGCCAAGCGAGAAGACGGCGGCCGAAGGCGAGGGGCGGTCCGGAAAGGGCCTCGAGCCGGAAACGGACGAGATGACGGAGTCGGGGGCGGAGCGCCACCCCGACGACGACGGACAGCCGCCCCAGGGCGACCGGACCGTGACCAAAGAGCGCGGCGAGGAGGAAGATCGGTAGCGTCGGTTCCCGCGTCGTCGTCCTCCGCGTTCGGCCGTCAGAGCGCGCGAACCGCTATCACGGCATGAGTGAACCACCATCAGTGTTTTCACCGCGCTCGCCGTTCGATATCGTATGAGCCAGCAAGCAACCGAGCAGGTGCACGGCCACTACATCGGCGGCGAGTGGACTGACAGCGCGGGACGAGGTCCCGCGAGCAGTCGGACGCAGTCCGACGACGGTGCAGACGAGACGTTCGAGAGCCGAAACCCGGCCACCGGCGAGACGCTGGCGACGTTTCAGCGCGGGACCGAAGACGACGTCGACGCCGCTCTCGAGGCCGCGGACGACGCCTTCGAGGAGTGGCGCGAACTGTCGTATATCGACCGCGCGGAGTACCTCTGGGACATCTACCACGAACTCCGGGATCGCCACGAGGAGTTAGGGGAGATCGTCACCAAGGAGTGCGGCAAGGAGATCTCCGAGGGGAAGGCGGACGTGACCGAAGCGTGGCACATGGTCGAGTGGGCGGCGGGCAACGCGCGCCACCCCCACGGCGACGTGGTGCCGAGCGAGATCGGCAGCAAGGACGCCTACATGCGACGGAAACCGCGGGGCGTCGTCGGCTGCATCACGCCGTGGAACTTCCCCGTCGCGATCCCCTTCTGGCACATGGCCATCGCCCTCGTGGAGGGCAACACGGTCGTCTGGAAGCCCGCCGAGCAGACGCCGTGGTGCGGCCAGATCATCGCCGAGATGATGGACGATTCCGGGATTCCCGACGGCGTCTTCAACATGGTGCAGGGCTACGGCGACGCCGGCGCGGCGATCACCGACGACGGCCGCGTCGACACGGTCCTCTTTACCGGCTCGGCGGAGGTCGGCCACGAGATCGCCGGCAAGGTCGGCAACGAGCCCGGCAAACTCGCGGCCTGCGAGATGGGTGGCAAGAACGGGATCGTCATCACCGAGGAGGCGGATCTGGACATCGCCGTCCACTCGGCCGTGATGAGTTCGTTCAAGACGACCGGCCAGCGCTGCGTCTCGAGCGAGCGCCTGGTCGTCCACTCGGACGTCTACGACGAGTTCAAAGAGCGGTTCGTCGACGTCGCGCAGAAGATCGCGGTCGGCGACCCCCTCGAGGAGGACACGTTCATGGGCCCGGCGATCGAGCCCGACCACGTCGAGAAGATCCGCCAGCATAACGACCTGGCTCGAGAGGAGGGCGCCGAGGTGCTCGTCGACCGCTTCGAACTCGAGGACGGCGAGATTCCGGATGGACACGAAGACGGCAACTGGGTCGGGCCGTTCGTCTACGAGGTCGACTACGACGCCGACGACGACCTGCGCTGTCTGCAGGAGGAGTGTTTCGGTCCCCACGTCGCGCTCATCGAGTACGACGGCGACATCGAACGGGCCCTCGAGATCCACAACGACACCCCCTACGGGCTGGCCGGAGCGGTCATCTCCGAGGACTACCGCCAGCTCAACGCCTTCCGCGACCGGGCCGACCTCGGGCTCGCGTACGCGAACCTCCCGTGTATCGGCGCCGAAGTGCAACTACCGTTCGGCGGCGTCAAGAAGTCCGGTAACGGCTATCCCAGCGCACGCGAGGCCATCGAGGCCGTCACCGAGCGCACCGCCTGGACGATGAACAATTCAAAGGACATCGAGATGGCCCAGGGGCTGTCCGCGGATATCACGACCTCCGAGGACTAGGGGAGCGACGAGCGCACCGATCCCGTATATTTTTATTACTTGTCACGTGAACATCAGTATTATGGGCTCGATGCTCGAGCGACTGACCCTCGACCGGCGCGATATCGTCAGCGGTGTTCTCGTCGCTGTAACGCTCGAGGTCGTCCTGATATACCAGACCGGAGTTCCGGATCCGAGTCAGTGGGGCTCGCGGCTGGCCTCGATGGTTCTCACCGCGGTCGCGTTCGTGATCGTTCTGCTGCTGTCGAAGCGAGTTACCGGCGGTGATCGCGCCACGCTTCGATCCGAGTAGGGGTCGACGACGCCCTGCTGTCAGCTCGAGAACTGGATCTCCCCGCGAGGGAGCGAACCGCTTATCCGAGAGGTCATGGAATCGTCCGCACACATGAAAGCAGTCGTTCTCGCGGCGGGTCAGGGTACGCGCATTCGACCGCTCTCGGATTCGATCCCGAAACCGATGCTGCCGGTCGCTGACCGCCCGCTCGTGGCCCACACGATCGACGCGGCGATCGACGCCGGCGCCGACGAGATCATCCTCGTGATCGGCTACGAGGGCGAGACCGTCCGCGACTACTTCGGCGAGAAATATCGCGGCACGCCGATCTCCTACGCCGTCCAGACCGAACAGGCCGGGACGGCCCACGCCGTCAACACCGCTCGAGAGCACATCGACGGCCCGTTCGCCGTTCTCAACGGCGACAATCTCTACGATCCGGCGGCGGTCGATCGCCTCTTCGAGCACTGTCCGGCCGTCTGCGCGATCGCCGTCGACGAGCCGCGCAACTACGGCGTCCTCAGCACCGACGGCGACTCGGTCACCGGCATCGTCGAGAAGCCGTCGAAGCCGCCGACGAACCTCGCCAACGCCGGCGCCTACGCGTTCCCCGAACGCGCTCGCGAGTGGCTCGAGGTCCCCGAAAGCGAGCGCGGCGAACACGAGATCACCGATGTGCTGGCGAGCGTGATCGAGGAGTTCGACGTGACGCCGGTCACGCTCGATCGGTGGCTCGACGTCGGCCGCCCCTGGGAGCTCCTCGAGGCCAACGAGTGGAAGATCGCCGAGCTCGACCGCCGGATCGACGGCCGGGTCAGCGACGACGCCCACCTCGAGGGCGACGTGGTCGTCGAAGAGGGCGCGACGGTTGAGCCGGGTGTCGTCGTCGAGGGCCCGGCGCTGATCCGCTCGGGCGCCGAGGTCGGCCCCAATGCCTACGTCCGCGGCGCGACGCTGATCGGCGAAGACGCGGAGATCGGCCACGCCGTCGAGGTAAAGAACAGCGTCGTCTCCCGCGGCACCTCGGTCAGCCACCTCTCGTACGTCGGCGACAGCGTCCTCGGGCGCGACGTCAACTTCGGCGCGGGGACGAACGTCGCGAACCTCCGCCACGACGACGCCGACATCGAGTTCACCGTCAAGGGCGAGCGCATCTCGACGGGCCGGCGCAAGTTCGGCGTCGTCGCCGGCGACGACGTGAAAACGGGGATCAACTCGAGTCTCTCGCCCGGACTGAAACTCACGACCGGCGCGACGACGCGGCCCGGAGAGAGCGTCGAGCGAGATCGGTAGATCGCTCGAGTTTCCCTCGAGACCGCTCACGCCCCGCACGAATCGGTATCTATCGACGGACCCGACCGTCCAATCATCCGCCGACGAAACCCCGAGGGTTTACGGTGGCCGGCGTCGCCTCCGGTACTAGATGCCGACACATCGACGCATGCGATTCATCCGGGGACAGCTCGCCTGGATGCTCGCGGCCGTCCTCGCGCTCTCGCTGCTCGGATCGTTCTCATACGAGCTGTTCTTCGTGCTCTCGCTGATCGGCCTGCTGATTGTCACCGAACTGACGGCGCCGTTCTCGGTCACGCCCGACTGGCGCCGTCGCCTCCGGTGGCTCATCGCGCTCGGCCTCGTCGGCTTCGCGGTCGTCGTCGTCCGCCGGATTCTCGAGATCCTGCCACCGGAGGTGTTGCCGTGGTAGCGATCGCTGCCGACGGCTCGCCGGTCGGCCGACCGCCGGGTGCGCGGGTCCCAGCGGAGGTGAGCCCATGACGCTCCGCGAGTGGCTCCGCGACGGCGGGGGACTCGACTGGCCCCGCGTGCTGCTCGTCGCGCTGTCGGTCACTGTGCTCGCCGGACTGCTCGTCGCCGCCGCGACTTCGTCGGCCGCGTTCGGCCCCTACAATCCGTCCTGGGACGGTATGTCCGAGCTCCGACAGCAGACCGCGTCGGAACCGGGCGTCGAGAGCGAACTGGTCCGAGACACGGCGCGATACGACGACTACGAGCCCAACGAGACGGTCGCGTTCGTCGTCGCCCCCGACGAGACGTACGGGGACGAGGACGTGGATCGGCTCCGGCGGTTCGTCGATAACGGCGGGACCCTCGTCGTCCTCGAGAACTTCGGGACGAACGGAAACCAATTGCTGGCCGACGTCGGCGCCGAGACGCGAACCGACGGCGCCGTACTCCGGGACGAACAGGAGTACTACCGCGGGCCAACGATGCCGGTCGCGACGGGCGTCGAGAATCACACCTACACCGAGGGGGTCGACCAGTTGACGCTCAACTACGCCTCCGCGCTCGAGACGGACGAGGAGGAGGCGACCGTGCTCGTCCGGACCAGCGAGTACGCCTACCGCGACGTCGACGGCGACGACGAACTCGACGACGACGAGACGCTCGACAGCTATCCCGTCGCGGCGGTCGAGAACGTCTCGGAGGGGCAGGTCGTCGTCGTCGGTGATCCGAGTATCGCCATCAACGCGATGATCGACGAACCCGATAACGCGGCGTTCTTACAGCGGCTGTCAGCCGACGCTGACCACGTGCTGATCGATCTCTCCCACTCCGAAGATCTGCCGCCGTTGACCAGCGCGGTCCTGACGGTCCGCGAACTGCCGCTGTTGCAGGTCCTCCTCGGCGCCACGGGAATCGCCGGCATCGCGACCCTCTCGCGTCGTCGCCTCCGCCCGTCGCTCGAGCACGTCTGGACGCGACTCGTCCGCCGGAACGACCCGGCCGACGCGTCGATCGCCGTGCCGTCGGCGGGCGACGTCGACGAGCGCCGTGCGGCCGCGCTCCGGGACCGCCACCCCGACTGGGACGAGGATCGTGTCCGCCGCGTGATAGCAGCGCTTAACCGTGACGATATGGAACCGGACGATCAATGAACGGCGACGACCCCGTCGACGGCAGTCCCATGGGCGATCCTGATGCCGAGCGTATCTACAACGCCGTCCGCGAAGAGATGGGCCGAGTGCTGATCGGTAACGAATCGGCGATCGAACACCTCACGATCGCGCTGTTCACGCGAGGTCACGTCCTCCTCGAGGGCGTTCCGGGCGTCGCGAAGACGACGCTCGCGAACCTGTTCGCCCGCGTTACCGGCCTCGACTACAACCGTATCCAGATGACGCCGGACATCCTGCCGGCGGACATCACGGGGACTCACGTCTACCGGGAATCCCGCGGTACGTTCGAACTCCAGCGCGGGCCGATCTTCGCCAACATGGTCGTCGCCGACGAGATCAACCGCGCGACGCCGAAGACCCAGTCGGCGCTGCTCGAGGCGATGCAGGAACGGCGCGTGACGATCGAGGGCGAGACGCTGGCCCTGCCGACGCCCTTCATGGTCGTCGCGACGCAGAACCCGATCGAGATGGAGGGTGTCTTCGAACTGCCGGAGGCCCAGCGCGACCGCTTCCAGTTCAAACTCACCGTCGATCTCCCCGGTCGAGGCGACGAACGCGAGCTGCTCGAGCGGTTCGACGACGATCCCGACCTCGGCCCCGAGACGGTCGACCAGGTCGTCGCGGTGTCGGACTTCCTCGCGGCGCGGGAGACCGTCTCCGAGGTCTACGTCGCCGAGCCGATCAAGGAGTACGTCCTCGATCTCGTCGCGGCGACTCGGGACCACCCCGACGTCACCCACGGGGCCTCGCCTCGAGCGTCGCTGGCGTTTCTCGACGGCGCGAAGGCGCGGGCCGCGATCCACGGCCGCGAGTACGTCATCCCTGACGACGTGAAGGCTCTAACCGAGTCGATCCTCGCTCACCGACTCGTGTTGAGCACTGACGCCGACCTGAGTGACGTGGCGCCCGCCGACGTCGTCGCGGACGTCGTCGATTCGGTGACGCCGCCGGGCGCGGAAGCCATCGAACTACAGCCGGTGAGCGACGGCGGAACGAATCGAGAGTAGTCGGTCGAGCGGTCCCCGTCGAGTGGCGACTCGTCTCTTGGCGTTCGATTTTCGGCGATGGACTCGAGACATCTCCAGTCACACACGGTTCCGTTACATCCGAATAGAGCGATTGGGTAACTAGTGTACGTAGTAAACGGTCAGCCTCGGACGGATGACGATTGAACAACCCTAGTACACTAGTACAGGCATATCACGTCAAATACCTGGCTCAAATATTCATCGTCGAGTACCGTGTTGGCCCGCTGCTCGCCGATGTCGCCTACGCCATCGAATCGCTCTCGAACGGCGAGGTCTCGGACGTCGCTCAGAGACTGTCGTCACACGGCGTTCCTGTGTACCGAACCAGTTCGCCAGTATCGGTCACGACGTCGAACTCGACGGACGGTCCCTCGATATTGACCGTGCCGTCGTTGACCGATTCGATGCGGGCAGACCGGACGTAATACCCGTCAGAGAAGGACGCTGACGAATCGCCGTACAGCGCTTGATCGCGCTATATCTCGCTCTAGTGTGGCTTCTCCTTGGAAATCGCGAGGAGAGATTGCTGACCGTCTACACCGACGGATTTCGAGCCACTAATCCACTAGAGGAGAACGGAAACGACTAGCGAGCAACCGTCGTTCACGGCGAGGGAGGATACGTTGACGAAGGTGCACGAGCGACCACTTGCGAGAGTATACTGAACGCGAGTGTAACTCGCCTCGTTCCGTTCCTTCGATTACTGCGCTGTCGTCTCCGCATCCGCCGTCGTCTCCACATCGCCAGCGGCCGCCGTATCGCCTTCGGCGTCGGACTCGAGGTCCCACCGGCAGGTGACTAACCAGTCGGCCCGGTCGTCGCCCGGCGCGATCTCCAGTCGGACCGGCTCCTCGAGGCCGGCGGCGAAGCCGACGGCGAGGAAGGAGGGGATCGGGTGATCGAAGCGATCGATCGGGCCGAACGCGCTGTCGCTGACCGCGATCGTGGCGCGCCCGTCGCCGGCGTCGACGTCGGCCTCGGCGCTTCGTGCGAGTTCGAACTGCTCGACGAGGCCGTCGGTCAACTGGGCGGCCAGCGGCGTCGGGTCGGCGGCGAGATCGCCGGTCAGCGCCCGCTCGAACGGCCGGAAGAGTTCGGCCCCGGTCGCCTCGAGCAAGAGGCCACGGGAGTCGTCGTCGACGACGATCGGGCCGGCGCGCTCGTCGGGGAGCGAGTAGTCGGCGTGCTGGGGGACGTAGAGCCGGGCCGGCGCCGCCTCGCCAGGGAGGTACACCCGCTCGTCGCGGAGGCCGAGTTCGTCGCCGATCGCGGCGACGTTCGCGGTCGAGGCGGTGTAGACGCGTTCGCCCACGTCGGCCGCGACGAACCGGCTGGGCGTGAGGTAGTAGGTCAGCAGGGCGCCGAAGAGCCCGGTCGCCCCGAGCGCGACGAGCACCTCCCGCGCGTCGGGGAAGGCGACGCTTCCCAGGACGGCGACGGCCCCGATCGCGGCGAGACCGATCGCGGTGGCTCGATACCGGGACTGACGGGCGCGGACGTACTCCTCGCGCAGCCGTCGGTTCTCGTCGGCGAGGAGTTCGACCTGCGCGGCGAGTTCCCGCCGGTCGTCGCCGTCGGTCGGTTCGGTCGCTGCGTCCGCGTCGGTGACTGTCTCAGTCTCAGCGTCCGCATCTCCGGCGGCGCTCGAGGCGGCTGCCGGCGACGCGGACGACTCGGTCGTATCGATGTTGTTACTGCTCATGGGTCGATGAATCGGGGTCTGCGTCTGCATCCGGGGCGGTTTCGACGGCGTCGGGGACGAGCCCGAGACTGACGAGTTCGTACCGGTGGAGGGCGTAAGCCGCGAGCGCCACGACGAGAAGGAGCGTTCCCGCGGCGGTCCAGACGGATCGAGAATCGGCGACGATCCAGCCCGTCCCCACGAACGCGATCGCGCTGGCGAGAACGACGGCGGCGTCGCGTAGCGCCGTCGAGGTCCGCACGACGGCGGCGAGCAGGACCGCGACGAACGCGAGTTCGACGAGCAGGAACGTCTCGAGGCCGATCCCGTCCGGGAACGCGGCCGCGAGCACGACGTGTCCGGCCGCGAGCGCGTACGGCGTCCCGAGCCCGTACCAGGTCAGCGCCGTCGCGAAGCCGGCCACCGCGCCGGTCGGTCCGGCGAGGAGCGCCAGCGCCGCGGTGAGGACGGCGAGCGCACCGATCACCGGCCGGCGACGCTCGCTCCCGGTCGCCGGACCGGCGGTCGGTTCCGGGCTCACGCGCGCTCACCTCGAGCGGCGCGGCCGTCCGAGAGGATCGTCGAGAGGCGATCCCGCGGGCCGACCTCGAGGGCGGTCACGCGGGGCATCCGGGCGAGGTCGCGACGCAGGTTCTCGAACTCGACGTAGCGATCGTAGGCGTCCTCGACGTCCGCGAGACCGTCGGATTCGTAGAGCACCGTCGGCGCGAGCAGCACCAGCACCGAGTTGCCGTTGCCGCGGGCGAGTTTGACCGTCTCGCGGAGCTCCGCCGGCCGCGAGTCGTCGGTGAAGAGGATCGTCCAGAGCCCCTCGGTGTTGCCGCTGTGGGCACGCTTGACGGCGCCGTAGAGCGGATCCGATTCGATGCGTTCGCGGTAGCCCTCCCGCGCGGCGTAGAACGGGCGAAGGGTCGAAGCGAACGGGTCGTCGTCGTCCCCGAGGCCGATGCGTTTCGCCCGGGCGTCGGCCGCGGTGAAGCCGCCGCCCCGGGGTGTTGGGGTCCGTCTCCGCCGCCCCTCTCGGCCGCTTCCGTCGAGCGTCGTCGGATCGACCGTCGGCTCCAGGTCGAGCAATCGACGCCGGATCCGATCGTACGCCACCGGCGTCGCCGTCGGGTCGAGGCGAAACGTGATCCCCTCGTCGCCGACGGTACGCAGTCCAACGGGGTCGCCGAGTCGGCGCGCGCTCGCGGCCGTCGCGAGCGCGACGTCGCGGAGGTAGTCGAGTTCGGTTTCGTCCGGCCGCCCCGTCGCCAGCGAGCCGCGGTGGTCGACGACCAGTAGCGTCCGTCGGTCGGTCTCGGCCTCGTACTCGCGGACGTGAGGCGTCGCCAGCCTGGCCGTGGCCTTCCAGTCGATCCGGTCGGCCGTGTCGCCGGGCATGTACTCGCGGAGTTCCGCGGGTTCGATCCCCGACCCGAGACGACCGGCCTCGTGTTCGCCGTAGGCCATCGTGATCCGATCGCCGCCCTCGCCGACGTGGATGGTTCGCGGACCGCGGGGCTCGACGGTGACCGTCGAGGTCGTTCCGAGCGACACCGTCTCGCGGAGGAATCCGTCCGTCGCGGTCACAGTCGGTTCGTCAAACCGGTGGCGGCCCGCGACCGGCCACGAGACGTCGACCGTTCGGGTGGTCGCGGACGTCGACGGATCGAGGGACAGCGAGAAGGATTCGTCGGCCACGGCGGTCGTCGGGAGCCCGGCCTCGATCGCGACGGCGAGCGGCGACGGTGAGGCCAGCCTCGCCGAGAGAGTCACCGGAACGGTATCGCCCGTTCGAACGCCGGCGCGGACGGCCGACTGCTCGACGGCCAGCGCGTCGACCGTCTCCTCGAGCGCGCGGTAGAACCGATACTGGCGCGCGACGATCCACGAGCCGACCAGCCCGGCACCGCCGAGGAGGAGCGGGCGGGCAGTAACGACTGCGACGCCCGCGAGAAAGGCCGCGAGGCTCGCGACGGCCCACAGTCGGCGCGTGGGTTTCATGTGCGACCGGTCTCCGTGAATCTTGTTGAAGCTACTGGTGTCCGGCGACTGCAGCGAACGAGTCCGACCGATGTGTTGATATTCGTTCGCGTTGATCGCGCGCGAGCTGTCAGTCTCGCGGAGAGAATAGTTTTTTGTCGTGGGCGGTAAATCGAACCCCTGTGACAATCGCCGTCGGTCGAACGCTCGTCCTCGCCCTTCTGCTCGTTTGCCTGCCCCTTACCGCAACGGGAAGCGGAATCGCCGCCGATTCCGCGAACGGCGTCGACAGCGGATCGGCGACCGCCAGCGTCGCGGCCCAACAGGAGACGCCGGACGCCGACGGCGACGACGCGGACAACGACACGGTTCGCCACCGAAATCCCGACGAGTACGACGAAGGGACCGACCAGGCCGAACTCGAGCGGTGGCTCTCCGGCAAACTGTCGGGACAGCTCGAAAAGGGGGCGATCGAGCTCAGCGAGGGCGAGGCCGAACTCGCGAGCGAGTTCGTCGGGGAGGGGTACAACGACAGGCTCGAGCAGTACGTCGAGGTGACCGGCGACGCCGAACGGGCCGAAGCCTTCGACGAAGCCCAGAGCGAACAGGAACAGATGACCGACGCGGTCAGCGAGTACGAGGAGACGAAAGAAGAGTACGAGGCGGCCCGCGACGCGGGCGACGAGGAACGCGCCCGCGAACTCGCCCGCGAACTCGAGTCGCTGGCCGAGGAGATCGGGGACTCGAGTCAAAACGTCCGGGACCACTACGGTGCGATCAGCAACGACAGCGATATCGACCTGAGCGACGCCGCGGCGGAGATCGAAGACGTAAACGAGGAGGTCCAGACCGAACAGGAGGCTATTCGCGACGAGTCGTTCGTCGAAACGGAGCTGACGATCGAGTCGACGACCGAGGAGATCTCGTTTACCGACCCGCTCGCCGCGAGCGGCACGATCGAAACCGAAGACGGGACGCCGATCGCGAACGAGGAGATCCGTCTCAAGGTCGGGAATCAGACGCTTCGAACCGAGACGGACGAGACCGGGTCGTTCGACCTCGAGTACCGGCCGATCTCCGTGCCGCTGTCGGCCGACGCGGTGACGGTCGAGTACGTCCCCGAGAACGAGTCGGTGTATCTCGGGAGCGAGACCAGCGTCCCGGTCGATATCGAACAGGTCGAGCCGACGCTGACGGTCTCGGACGTCGAGCCCGACACCGTCGCGTACGGCGATCGCGTCGCCGTCGACTACGATCTCCGCGTGGGCGACGAACGAGTCGACGACGTTCCGGTCGTTCTCTCGATCGACGGGACGTCGCTCGGACTGTTCGGCGCCAGCGACGGGGAAACCACCGGTAATTCGACGGTGCCGGCGGACGTTCCGTCCGGCGAGCGCGACCTCCGGGTTTCCCTCCCCTTCGAGGATCGAGCGCTCGCGAGCGTCGCCGACTCGACGACGGTGACCGTCGCGGAAACGGAGCCAGAGCTCTCCATCTCCGCGAGCCCCACCGGCGATCGGGAGGTCACAGTTAACGGCACGCTCGAGGCGGCCGGCGGCGGGGTCGACGGGCAATCGGTTCGAATCGTCGCCGACGGAACGGTTCTCGAGACGGTCTCGACCGACGCGGACGGCGCGTTTGGCGCCTCGGTCACGGTCCCCGAGGAGACGGCTACCGGCGAGGTGCAACTGGTCGCCGTCCACGACGACGAGGAGACCAACCTGGCGCGGGCGGAGGCCGCGACGACGGTCTCGTTCCCCGCTGCCAGCGATTCGCTGTTGCCCACGTGGGCCTGGCTGGCGCTCGGACTGTTCGCCGCGGCCGTCGGCGCCGGCGGCTACTGGTATCGCGACCGAGCGTCGGCGTCGTCACCGGAATCAGCACCGGGCGATTCGGACGAGGCCGACGGGGACGCGCCGACGGCGCCCGAGACGCCCGACCCCGCGTCGACCCGAGCGCTCCTGTCGCGAGCGAGCGAGCGGCTCTCGAGCGGCGATCCGAACGACGCCGTTCGGGACTGCTACGCCGCCGTTCGAGGCACCCTCGAGTCGCGGTTCGCCGCGTCCGGCGCCCTGACTCACTGGGAGTTCTACCGCCGATACAGCGACCGGTCGTCGGACTCGGAGACGGAGTCGGCCCCGCTCCGGGACGTCACCGAGGGGTACGAACGGGCGGCGTTCGGGCCCGACGGCGTCTCGGAACGCGAAGCCGAGACGATCCTCGAGCGCGCTCGCGAACTGTGCCCCGAGGCGACCCGGTCCAGTCCGGCGGACGATTAGCGGATTTCAACCCTAGAGACCCTATATCGCCCTCGGATCATTTATCATAGATTACAGAGGTAAGAATAGGAACGCTGTCCCCGGAAACCTATAAGTGACGTTCTGGAATAAGGCCGGAGTAGATGGGTGAAACTACCGATTCGAACGCAACCCTCGATATCGAACAGAACGCACCGCGTGCGATCATTCACAAAAAGATCCTCGACCACGCGGAAGCGAACCCGGGGGAATCGATGGAAGCGATCGCCGACGCCGTCAGCGGTGCGACGACGGCGACCGTCGAACGCGTCCTCGAGGAGTACGGCGATCCGGCGGCCGACACGGGGGATGACTTGGCGGCCGACACGGCGGACGAGAGTTCGACGACGGAAACGGGGATGTCCGAGGCCGAAGCGGCGACGAGCGACGCGGAATCGAACGACGCCGAACTGTCGGCCGGCGGTGCGGACCCGCCGTCGGCCGCGACCGACGGCGACCGAGGGGTATCGGATTCGGACTGTGCGGTGGCCGACGGGGGAGCGACATCGGAGAGCGCGGACGTCGGTATGGCCGGGAACTCGCCGGCCGAGGGGCCGGTCCCGGCCGAGCAGGACGCGGATCGGGACGGGGACACCGACGTCTCCCTGGACCGATCGGCGCTGACAGAGAAACAACACGAGACGTTGCGAGCGATCTACCACCATCCCGACGCGACGCAGGCCGAACTCGCCGACAGGCTCGGAGTGAGCAGCCCGACGATCAGCCAGCGCGTCAATTCGATCGACGGCTTCGACTGGTCCGACCGCGACGCGCTCGTCGCGCCGCTGTTCGATTCCGGCGACGGCGAGGAGGAAGAACGCATGCCGCACGCTGACGACACCGACAACGGAGCCGACTCGAGCGAGCGGGACGGTGACATGGGCACTGTCGGGGACGCGACCGACGAGTCACGCGACGAACCGAGCGACCGCGCGCGGCGGCGAACCGACCCGTCCGCGTCCCGGTCCGACCGAGCGCCCGCGGATGCAGCCGACCGGACGGACGAGGGCGCGCAACTGGCCGAACTCGCCGACCGACTCGACGAACTCACCGACCGACTGGCCGCGGTCGAGCGCGGACTCGAGGGCCGCGAGGACGGGACGGCCGGCCGCGAGGGAGGCACCGCGCCGTCGGTGCTCGCCGATCCCGAACTCGCGCACAAGATCGTCCACGCGTGTCTCCACTCCGATCGCATCAGCGAGGAGGAGGAGCTGCGTCTGCTCCGGGACGTTACCGCGGCCGGCTCGGCCGCAGGGAGGGATGGAAACGCGACGAACTCCGTATAGGAACCCGATTCACGGACGTTTTCCGCCCGCTGTACTCGCCGGCTCGCGGCCAGTCGCGGCGGACGGACCTGTGCTCCTCTCACTCACGCTAGTATCTCCACTAGCACTAGCGGACTAGATTGAGTGATAGTCACTAGTGCACTAGTATCGCTACGGCTATCGTGTCGCTAGCGCTAGTACGTCGATTCCGATAGTCGATAGCGGTCGGAAGCCAGACGTCGATAGCTCGAGCGACGGTCGCGAGCGTCGGCGCCTGCGGGTGCGGCGATCTGTCACACGCGATGACCGGTTCCCTTTTGGGCTCGTCGAGAGTACGTGGAATCCAATGACTGAGACGCGATCGCTGGTGGCACTGCTTCCGCGGCCCGTTCGGACGCTCCCGGCAGACCTCGCCGCCGTGTTCGCGCTCGTGGTCCTGACGAACGTCGCCGCGCTCGCGCCCGTCCTCCGCGAGACGTCGCTCCGCGTCCCGCTGGGGCTCGCCTTCGTCCTCTTCGTGCCCGGCTACGCGTTCATCGCGGCGCTGTTTCCCGAAGCCGGCGACGAACCGACCGCCGACCCGCCGTCCGACGTCGATGGCGGCGAGGAACCGACTGAGGGGACGGACGGCGGCCCGCTCCCGGTCGGCTCGTTCCTCGACGACCGCTCGGGGATCGACGGGATCGAACGCGTCGCGCTCTCCTTCGGCCTCAGCATCGCCGTCACCCCCCTGATCGGCCTCGTGTTGAACTTCACGCCGTGGGGGATCCGGCTGGTGCCGATCATGCTCGCCGTCAGCGCGTTCACCGTCGGCGCGACCGTCGTCGCCGCCGTTCGGCGGCGGGAACTCCCCGAAGACGAGCGGTTCCGTGTCCCCTACCGCGCGTGGTACGCGGCCGGTCGCGCGGAACTGCTCGAGCCGGACACCCGCGCGGACGCCGCGTTGAACGTCGTGTTGGTCCTCTCCCTGTTGCTCGCGGTCGGCACCGTCGGCTACGCGGTCGCGGTGCCGCCCGACGGCGAACAGTTCTCGGCCGTCTACATCCTCACCGAGGACGACGACGGCGAGCTCACGGCCGATAACTATCCGACCGAGTTCACGCAGGGCGAGAGTCAGGAGCTCGTCCTCGGGGTCGACAACCACGAACATCGGACCGTCGACTACACCGTCGTCCTGGTCGAACAGCGGGTCTCGGTCGAGGACAACGAGACGACCGTCGAGGAGCAACGCGAACTCGACCGGTTCGAGACCCAACTCGACCACAACGAGAGCTGGCACCATCCCCACGAGGTCGAGCCGACGATGACCGGGGAGAACGTTCGGCTCGTCTGGCTGCTCTATCCCGGCGGGGACGTACCCGAGGAGCCGTCGACGGAGACGACGGAGTATCACGCGCATCTCTGGGTCAACGTGACCGAGGAGTGAACGGGATCGACCGGAGCGGACGACCGCCGCGAGGGAAGGGCCCCATCGTCGTCCCGTCTCGTTTCTTCGAGTACCCCTGTCTCGGTTCGCGGATCACGCCGGCCGTGCGTCACTCCGCGAGCTGCTCGAGGCGCGCGTACCGACTGGTGCGCCAGCCGGCGACGGCGGCGCCGAGCGTGCCGACGACGACGGCGATCGCTCCGCCGGCGAGGTAGACGATCGGCGGCGTCCGCAACAGGTTCTCGAAGCCGACCAGCGAGGCGGCGAGGTGGTTCAGGGCGAACGCGGCCGGCGGCGTCGCGAGCAGTCCGAGGAGGCCGCCACAGAGCCCGAGCACGATCCCCTGGCCGCCGATCATCCCCGTGAGGAGCCACCGGGAGAGTCCAAGGGCGCGCAACGCCGCCAGCTCCCCGCGCTGTCGGGACGCGACCAGCGCCAGGAGATTGACCGTCAACACCACGCCCGCGATGACGGCGAGCACGACGAGGGCGGTCCCACTGGCCAGCAACAGGACCTGGTCTTCGAACATCGACTCGAACTGCTCTTCGCTCGTGCGCACGTCGTATTCCGAATACTCCCCCTGTAGCTCGTCGCTGACGGCGTCTCGGTCGGCGCCGGGCGCGACGGTCGCGGTCACGAAGGCCGCTCGGTCCGACCCCGTCGTTCCGGTGATCTCCTGGAGTTCGCTCAGCGGCATCGTCGCGGTCGTGGTCCCCAGAAACTGCGAGTACGACGACGAGATGCCGACGACGGTAAACTCCTCTTCGGCCGCGGCCGACGGACTCGTTCCGACGTAGATCGTGTCGCCGACCTCGATGTCGAACCGGTCGGCCATCCGCGGATCCACGATCACTTCGCGGGTCATCGGCCCGTCGTAGTCGCCCTCGCCGTAGTGGACGTCCCCCTCGGAGAAGCCGTCGCCTTCCTCGAGGGTCAGTCCCCCGTGTTCGTTGGGCACCCCGACGCCGGAGACGAGCTCGAGCTCCGACGGCTCGGGCTCCGTGCCCACGTAGATCGCGTGAAACGCGATCGGCGACGCGCTCTCGACGTCCTCGCGTTCCTCGATATCGGCCGCGAGCTGATGGGAGTCGGCGATCGGGTTCTCCATGCCGCCGCCGGCCGTGAGCTCGACCGCGCCGCCCGAGATCCAGACGTCCTGATCGGCATCGTCGAAGCGATCCTGCCCGGTCTCGAGGACGCCGAGGCCGAGCCCCGCGAGCAGGGTCACTGCGAGGACGGCCAGCGCGATCGCGACGATCACCAGCACGGAGCGCCCGATCTCGTGGCGGAGCTGGGCCGCCGAGAGGCGCGCGGTCGCGGCGAGTTTGCGGAGTCTGTGTGTCATGATTACTGTCGGAGTTCGGCGACGACGTCGGTTTTCCGCGTGAGATACAGCGGATAGGGCAACGCGAACAGGCCGGCGACGACCGCGACCGCGAGCGCGTACGGAACGAACAGCGGGTCGGTCGTCGCGATCGGCGACGACGTCACCGTCGACGTCGCCACCCAGTTCGTAATCGCGACGCCCGCGTAGCCGAGCGCGATCCCGACCGCGGCACCGACGACCGTCAGCGTCAGCGTCATCACGGTGACGATGGCGAGCCGCGAGCGACCAGGAAAGCCGACCGCCGAGAGGACCGCGAGGGTCTGGCGCTCGCGTTCGACGAGCAGTCCCGTCGCGGTCGTGACGAACAACGTACAGATCCCGATCCCAACGACCAGCGTGATGGCGCTGGTCGCCAGCGCGAGGTCGTCGTCCCGCAGCGCGGCCAGTCCGGTCTCGGTATCCGACTCGACCGTCGCGTTCGGATACGTCTCCTCGATCGCGTCGCGGGCGGCGTCCGACTCCGTCCCCACGAGCACCTGATCGGCCAGATCACCGTCGGCGGCGCCGGTCAGCGTCTGGAGCTCGCTCAACCGGAGGACCACCACCGGGAGCCCGTTCGAGAGACTCGCGGTATCAGAGTCCTCGACGGCGGCCACTTCGTAGGTGCCGCCGTTGGTGGCGTTCATCCCCGCACTCGAGACCACCAGCGTCGCGTCCTCGGACGCCTCGAGCTGGTCGGCCGCCGACGTCGAGAGGACGACGTCGCCAGTCTGGGGACCGTCGTAGCTCCCGTTCGCGTAGTGGGGATCGCCCGGCTCGAGGGCCGCCGTCGGAACGCCGCCGACCGGCGGGGACGACTCGCGCGGGACGACGCCGACGGCCATGACGTTCACCGACCCGTTCCCCTCGGGCGATCGGGCGCGAACGACCTCCATGAGCACTGGTGTCGCGTAGTCGACGTCGTCCCGGTCGTCGATCGTCTCGGTTCGATCGTGGACGTCGCTGAGTCGCGGCCCCTCGACCCCGACGACCGGGGAGAAGGTGCCGCCCTCGTGGGGGACGACGCGGAGATCGGCCGCGTTGTCGTCGGCCGCCGTGTCGCCCGCGAGCGCGACGCTGATCCCGGTGACGATCACGAGCAGCGCGATCGTCAGTGCGACGAGCCCGACCGTCACGGCGGTCCGGCGCGGCGTTCGGCGGGCCTGCGTGGCGATCCGTCCGGCGGCGAAGCGAACGATCGCGAGCCAGCGGCCGAGCGCGGAGCGGTCGGTCGATCCCTCATCGGCCATCGTCGACCACCGCTCCGTCGAGCAGGGAGACCACGCGTTCCATGCGGTCGACCGCCCGCTCGTCGTGGGTCGCCAGGACGACCGTCCGTTCGGCAGCGGCGTCGACGAGATCGTCGAGGACCGCCTGTCCGGTTTCGGTGTCCAGTTCACCGGTCGGTTCGTCGGCCAGGATCACGTCGGGGTCGGTCACCAGCGCGCGGGCGATCGCGACGCGTTGCCGTTCGCCGCCGCTGAGTTCGCCGGGTCGGTGACCGGTGCGATCGCCCAGTCCGACCTGCTCGAGCCTCCGTTCGGCTTGCCGGCGTCGTTCCGTCCGACTGTAGCCTAACTGTACGAGCGGCAGCGCGACGTTCGCCGTCGCGGTCAGCGACGGGAGGAGGTGAAACTGCTGGAAGACGAGGCCGACCCGCTCGCGGCGGATGCGGGTGCGTTCGCGCTCGGAACAGGCGGTGAGGTCGTCCCCGAGGAGTTCGACCGTCCCGTCGTCGGGCTCGATCAGGCCGGCGATCACGTGCAGGACCGTCGACTTCCCGCTGCCGCTGGGTCCGATCAGCCCGACGACCTCGCCGGTCTCGATCTCGAGGGAAACGTCCTCGAGGGCCGTGACGGAACGGTCGGAGCCGGAGCCGATCCAGCCGGATCGGCCCTCGTACTCGTGCGTGATGCCGTCACAGCGGATCGTGACGGACCGGCTGGGCGATACGTGGACGTCGCTCCTCGAGGACGATTCGCTTGCCATACTCGGGTGAGTCTGCTCGTCACGTCCACCCCCTCGGCCATAGTTTGGGTCCACCTAACCCGTTGTGCGAGAACACCGTCGGCACGTCGTGCGGTTTCGCGCTCGGTTGCGTCACGTGCAACGGGAACGGCGGATCGTCACAACTGCGAATTACCTCGACGATCGGACTCGGTGACGTCACTCGGCGATTCCAATCCCGGGCGTTGACCCATAGTTTCGGAGTTTTCGGACTGAGAGTGTCTTCTGATTACGACATTCTGCCCCTCTATTATCGGCGTTTACGGATGCTCTAACAGCAGTTCCCAGAGAAATATTATAATAGGAAACTTTCATTAGTGCTTATACTAACAGTTACAGCATGGGGGAAAATCTGGAGCAGCAACTGACCGCTGTCTGTCCGGAGTGTGGTGACGAGACATCCATTAAAGAGACCGTTCCGTGGCAACCGAATATCTGCACCGCCTGCGGATCGGACATTCCGACTTCGAATACCTAATCCGACGGTTCGGACGTGTTCGCGTCCGGTAGCGGGAGTGATCTGCCGGGCCGCCTCGCAGCTGACAACGGAGCGCGTGCAGTGCCGACAGCGCGGGTACGGCACGGCGACGGTCGCGGCCGCTTCGAAACCGATCAGTTGCGGCGCGGTCGCCTCGAGGCGTCGTCACAGTGCGGTCCGTTCGACAGCGTGGCGGTCTCGAGTAGCGCGTGCCCCGGTCAGCGATCCGCCGGCGTCGGCAGGGCGACCCGACGCACGGTCGTGACGCAGGCGCCGACCAGCGTCCCGGCGACCGCGAGCGCCAGCAGGCTCGGCCAGTCGACGAGCGGCACGGGCGGGGTCGCCTCGAGGACGACCCGCGCCCACAGCGGGAGGACGAGTACGATTCCGACGACCCAGGCGACGAGCCCCAGCTGGAGCCCGAGCAGCGAGCCGACGATCGGCTGGCGTGCGTGGCGGTCCGGA
Source organism: Haloterrigena turkmenica DSM 5511 (assembly GCF_000025325.1). NCBI lineage: Archaea > Methanobacteriati > Methanobacteriota > Halobacteria > Halobacteriales > Natrialbaceae > Haloterrigena > Haloterrigena turkmenica. The sequence continues at coordinate 1,274,786 of NC_013743.1, forward strand.
ACCACTATCGCGACGGCGTAACTCCCCGCGACGCCGGCGACGAGCAGCAGGGCCGCGCTGGCCAGGGTCCCGTCGGCGCCGACCAGCGCGGCCGCGGTCTCGACGCGCCCGGTCGCGGACAGCATCGCGCCGACGATCGCGGCCGCAATCAGCGCCGCGACGGGGATGCCGAGCTCGGAGACGACCCGTCGCGTGCGTCGCGCCCGCTTCGGGTCGGCTCGAGCGGCCGCCGTGAAGCCGCCGACGGCGAGGCAAAACAGGAGGATCGACGCGGCGATTCCCGCGAGGGGCCGCGCCCGGGCGGCCTGGCTGTCGAGCGCGTAGTGGAACGCGAACGGGGTCGCCCAGAGGGAGTCGTGGAACGCACGGAGTTGCGATCGGAACACCGGCGCGACGTTGTGCAGGTCCGGGCCCAGCCCCCACACGCCGCCCGCGAGGACGAGCCACAGGTCCGCCCGTCGGACGCGCTCGTCGTGCAACGCGACCGGCGTCGCGAGGACGAGCAGCAGCGACGCGCCGACGAGGAAGTGGACGATCGCGGGAGCCATGGGGACCGGCCTCGAGGTGGGGTCACTGAGAGTGCGTCGAGAGTGCCCATAACTGTCAAGCGTGCAATGGTAAGCATCGGTCGCGGTGCTATCAGGCTATGACGGCCATCAGAATCCATCATTCTGCCCAATTGATCGGTAATCCAGACGTGCCACGAGCTGTTGTAGGTTCGCGAGCACTCATCTTTTTCAAACCTCTTCCCTAGTCGACACGCCCTGTGACTCCCTGAATGGCCGATGCCAGCCAAGGCTGGCATCAAAGCCCCCTTCTGACACTCGAGAGTAGTTCGTGGCCGGACCGAACGATTGATCCCGATCAGTGGCGGCTGACTGTGACTGTCTTCTGCCGACTACTGGAACCATCATCTAACAGATAAGACTGGTGGCCAACACGGAACTGCGGCGATGACCCAGAGCGAGTGGGTTCTCGATCGGACGTTCCCCCTATGGAGCGTCCGATGGTCAATCCAAATTATATTAACTGAATGAATTTATCCCTGAAGCGATCTCTGGAGATGAAGGCGAGTCAGACTCTCCGTCTGGCTTGTCGCGACTCACGGGGCCGTCTCACAGCGGAACTCGTGGGCATCATCTTCGGTGAGCCTGGTTTAGAGCTCACCGACCAGCGTTGTGAGACTGGGGTTCCGTCTGCTGGGGTGGGCCTTGTTACTTCCTGGTGTGTGACGTGCAGACAGGTCTCAGCCGACATTTATGTATCAACCCGTTGCCGATTCTTCCGGTTATGATGTCCACGAGTAAACAGCGACTAGCGGTGCCAGACGAACTCACGTCACCACAGGCCAAACTCGTCTATTTGGCTCTCTTGGTGCAGGAGAACGCGACCGTAGATGAACTCCAGCAGATGCTGGGACTGCCGAAACTCACGCTACTGCCGCTGCTCACGGCGCTCGTTACAGACGATCTCGCCCGACGCACGGAGGATGGGTATGCCTGCCAGTAAGGCCGTCGCGACGCCGCCAGTGAGACGACTCGTAAACAACCCCATGAGCCGCCCTGAAGACACGGAGTTCGGTCGCTGCGAGGCGACAGCCACGTCGATCGGCGTCGCATCTGCGGACCGTCGGGTTCGCGGCGAAATAGCAGGATAGTATCCGACGCGTCGGAAGCGGATCAGATCGATCTGGTTTACGAGCGCGTAGTATCGGATTGAAGTGTGTTGTACGCTACAACTGTGGGTGCTGGATCGGTTCGGCCGAACTAGGCTGTCTTACGTCGGTCGACCCGTGCCTCTCTTGCTATCCGACCTTTCGATTTCCCTCAACTAGATCGCGACGGGTACGCATCAGACGTAGCGACGACCCAGTTCATACGGTAGTCACGCCCTTCGCGCGCATCACAGTGACTCGTTCGTCATGTGAATCTCATATACAGTTCAAAAACACATTAACAATAGTACAGTTGATCGTCTCCTCCGATCGTACTATCAATGAAATTGGACAGGCAACAGAACTGTGGCTGGATCGACTCGGACAGAGCCAGTGAACTTCAGGAGCGGGGGACGAGTGACGTCTCACCGGTCCTCGACGAGTCGATTCGTCCCACTCGTTCGGACGTCCGCACGATCGACCACCTTGCTACCTGTGCCGTCCCTGGTGCTCGTTCCTGTTGCGTCCCACGGAGTGATTCCCAATGAGCACGTTTGACGAAGGGACCTCCGACGGGCGGAGTTACCACACGGATGATTTCACCGTCGCCATCCATCAACCGAATTATCTGCCCTGGCTCGGCTACTTTCACAAGATCCACCGGTCTGACGTCTTCGTCTTTCTCGACACCGTCGAGTACACGTCGAACTCCTGGATCAACCGTAACAAGATCAAAACGCCCGACGGATGGACATGGCTCACCGTGCCCGTTCGCGGATCCAGCAGGTCGATCGCGGACGCCGAGATCGCCGACGACAGTTGGCGAACCAGTCACGAAAAAAGTCTCCAGCAGAATTACGGGAAAGCCGTGTATTTCGACGAAGTCAGCGAGATCTTCGAGCAGACGTACGCACAGTCGTGGGAATTATTGTGTGAATTGAATATCTTCCTCGTTCGAACCCTCGCGGATCGACTCGGGCTCGAGTGCCGATTCGTCCGCTCGTCGGACCTCGACGTCGATGCGACAAGCAGCGAGCGAATCGTCGACCTCTGTGACGAACTCGGCGCCGATCGGTACTTCTCCGGAACGGGCGCTCGCTCGTACAATGATCGGACGCAGTTCGAGGCGGCGGATATCGCCCTCGAGTATCAGTCCATCGATCACCCGCAGTACGAACAGCGGTTCGGCGACTTCGTCCCAAACTTATCGATCGTTGATGCACTCATGAATCTCGGAGCAGACGGGACGTACGACCTCCTCCACTCGATAACCGACCATGAGTAGCCTCAGCATCGATCCCCTGGATGGGTGGGCTGAAAACTTCAGCTACGACTACTACCGGAAACTGCTCCGGACGCTCCGGACGAACTACGAGGTACGTACGCTCTCGGAGTACCCCGACTGCCGTTCGAACGGGGAGCGCGCGGCGTTCATGCGACACGACATCGACGTCTGCATCGACCGGGCAGTCGAGCTGGCGAAGCTCGAACACGAGTTCGGCGTTCAGTCGACGTATATGGTCATTCCTAATACGCCGTTGTACGACGTTGCCACCGAGCGAGAGCAGCTGTGCGAGATCGCGGAGCTAGGGCACGAAATCGGTCTCCACTGTGCTGTGGACTGGGGAGCAAGCAGTGACTGGGAAGCGGAGGAGACCGGTGAGAGCGGTCTGTCTCACGCGGAACGAACGCAAATCGAAGCCGCTCGGCGTCAGCTGGAATCGATCGGTATCGGGCCTATCACGTCACTTTCGTTCCACCAACCGGTGGACCGAGTACTCGCGGGTCCATCGACGATAGCGGGAATGGTCAACGCCTATAGCGAAGACCTGATGTCGGCGTACATCTCCGACTCCGCCGGCCGGTGGCGCGAGGGAGCACCGATCGAGGGAATAACCAGGCGTGACACAACAGACGTTATGCAGGTGCTGACGCATCCGGTCTGGTGGGCAGCGGAGCACGAACCGCCGACCGAGCGGTTCCTCACTGTAATTGAAACGTTCGATGTGATGAACGAGCGGATGTACGACGAACTCGTCTCGGTCGGTCCGAACCATGACGGCTGGAACGACCAGCTCTCGGTTCGGTCGCTGGAACTCTCAGGCTAACGTCGTTGGTGCGTCCGGGCACCGTCCGTTTTGCGAAACCACTTCAGCGGCCGGTGTCGCCCTGATCGACGACCTCGAGTGACGCCATGGGTCGCCCCCTGAGAGACCGTCTGCAGCTGCGGCAACCTGTAGCGTGGGTACTCGAGCCTGCTTTCGCTTTCGTCCGTGAGCGCGAGCTCGGCTCCCAGCCGTTTCGGTGCGCTTCTTGGTCGAGTCACTGTCGGTGTCAGCACTGTCGACCTCCTCGAGAAGAGGTGTCCTTGCGACACTCGCGGTCGACAGCAGCGTCGAACGCGTCGGACTGTCTCTCGACGACGCCAGTGGCGCAGTCGATCGTCGACCCCGCCGGGTTCGCCTGCTCGGCCCGCCTTGGATACGTCAGTTCGGCGGCCACTCGAGGGGCAGTCGTTACAGCAGCGCAGTCTTTCAGGGGAATTGTTTTTATATTGTGGTGTGATACCACTACACACACTCGCGGGTGACCCGGTAGAACTGAGCTCCTGCGGTGCAACGCGTCCCCCCGCGTGCATCTGCGGTGTGCGGCGATCCCGCGAGTGTTTCCACCCCCATTTCTCGACCGCTCACCGTCCGCGCGTCGACCACGTCGTCGGTTTCCGTCGACTCGAGCGTTCGGTTCGGACGGCCACCGATGCGCCGACGGCCATGTGACTCAGCCCCACCCAATTATCTTGGAATAACGACTATCAGCAAACATGATATATCACCGGACGGCGAGGCACGAGCGGTTCCCCCTCGCTCCCGAAACCGCGGTGTGGGCCGTCTCGCGGTGGTGTGTCGATTGCGGTGCAGCCCACAGTCGCCGGTTCGTTCGCAGCGCTATCAGTGTGTCGGACTCCCGCCACTTGCTTCCGTCGCCCGTGACTGGCCGCGAGCGTCCAGTTCCGTGACGCGACCGTATCCGACTCGAGCGTTCCGATCGGTGCCACCCGCTTCGCGGCGGTGCCGACCGCACGCGCGGGCACAAGCCATTGTGGCGTGGCGGTGGAACCCACCGGTATGGTCGACGAGCGATCCGCACGCGATAGTGACCCGGAACGGTACGAGTACGACGACCGCGACCGACTGGCGCCGCCGGGCTCGCCGGGCGGGGCGGCAGCGGCGGCGTCGATCCTCTGGGGACTCGCCGCCTACGTCACAACGGATTCGGTACTCGTGGCCGTGCTCGTGGCCCTCGCCGCGCTCACGACGCTCGAGGCGATCGCCGGGTTCACGAGCGAATGGCTCGAGTGATTCTCCGGGTCGTCGACTCGGGAAACGGTCTCGTCTCGCGGGGGTAACACCCAGTGACGTTTCGATCGCGGTCGGAGTGCTCACGCGAGTCGAGCCTGTCGTTCAGTCCGGCAGAACGGCCGACCGGTGCCATCGGTCCAGCGAGGGACGCGAGTCCGCGTGGCGCGTCGCAGTCGAGGGGAGTGCGCTCGGTGTCGGTCGGCAGGCCCGCGGTTCGACTCCCCGCTCGCGAGCGGCGGGGCGTTGTGTCGGTGGGACGGGGCCGGCGGCGCTACGCGTCCGACTCGGACGGCCCGACCGTGGGAATCTCGACGACCGTCTCTTCGGTCGCCTTTATCTTCTTGCCCGTCGGCGAGTAGTGGTCTCGCACGTACTCGATGCCGAAGGGGTGTTCCAGGAGCCCCCAGTACGTCATCGTCCGTTCGATCCGGCCCAGCACCCGTTTGCGAACGCTCATGGCCCTACGAGGTGACGGGAAGGACTTAGCGGTTCGCAGCGTTTCGGGCCGCGTATCGAACGGTGAGTCGTGGATCGCCTCCGGTCGTACAGCGGGGTTCAACGGGGGATCGTGCTATCGGTGCCGGTCGGCGGCGTGGGCCGGTATCGCGCCGTCCGGAGCAGTGCTACTCGGTATAGGGTTCGCAGACCTGTTCGACGCCCTCCTCGAGGTCGATCTGGGGTTCCCAGCCGGTCTCCTCGCGCATCTTGCTCGAGTCGGCGCAAGTGTCGTGGACGTACACTGAGTCGGGGATGGGGTTTGCGACGTACTCGGGGTCGATATCGGTGCCGAGTTCGTCGTTGAGCATGTCGACGAGTTCGTTGAAGCTGTAGGCGTCGCCCGTCCCGAGGTTGTAGACGCCGGTGAGTTCGTGGTCGGCCGCGAGCTCGAGGCCGCGGACGATGTCGTCGACGTGGGTGAAGTCCCGGGTCTGGGTGCCGTCGCCGTAGAGGGCCGGCGGGTTGTCGTTCGCGAGGTCGTCGGCGAACTGGGCGATCACGTTGGCGTACTCGCCCTTGTGTTCCTCGGCGCCGCCGTAGCCCTGGTAGACCGAGAAGAAGCGCATCCCGGCGACGTCCATGTCGTAGTGGTTCGCGAAGTACTCGCCGTAGCGCTCGCGGGCGAGCTTGGACGCCTCGTAGCCAGTGTTGACCGCGACGGGCATGTCCTCCGGGGAGGGTTCGGTCTGGCTGCCGTAGATCGAGGAGGTCGAGGCGTAGACGACGGTGTCACAGCCGTCCTGGCGGGCCTGGTCGACGACGTTGACGAAGCCCTCGACGTTCACGCGGGCGCCCGTCGTGGGATCCTCCTCGTGCATCGCGTAGGAGGACAGCGCTGCGAGGTGGAAGACGACGTCGACGTCCGTCGGCAGGTCGTCCTCGAGGACGCTCCGGTTGCGGTAGTCGACGGCGTCCTCGAGGTTCTCGGGCGTCCCGAGGTACTCGTCGTCGATCGCGATGACGTCGTTGTCTTCGGCGAGGTGGTTCGCTAAGTTAGAGCCGATAAAGCCTGCTCCGCCTGTTATCAGGACGCGCTGGTCTCGCATGGTACCTTCTCCACGGCCGTGCATTGAGAACGCTACGGTATTCAAACGGAGATTTCAACTCGTCGATGGCGAGCCAGTGCTCGACCGTTGCCAGATCTGTACAACCGGCGTATCGCACGGATCACATACGGCGTCGGAGTTCCCATCAACCGTCCTGAAACGAGTTTTCCTCATCGCAAAATCAGCGGGAAAGTGCCTCCAAATGCTTCAATAAATAGATACAAAGTGATGGCGCCTTCTCCTTGGCGCATGCTGTCCGATATATGGCAAAATAAGCTGATAAGCTCTTAGGGAGATATTCAGCCGATACAGATACCAAGGATTGTTTTATGAACACACAGTTCTCAAACGTAGGTGCGAATATCCGAAAAGAGATACTAGGTTCTTCACTAGTGACAGGCCAGTCACCTCAATAATAACGGATTCGTGATGCTACAATCATATCAAATATCCTCTATACTGTTCCCGTATATATAATTCTACTGTAGACCATAGCCTGATTATAAATATTGTACTTTCCTAAACCAATACTAATAAGAGGGTCGTTGTCTCCCACTAGTCACATGGATTCTATGTCCGCAGTGGTCCTCGCCGGAGGCGAGGGCTCGCGGCTGCGGCCGCTGACAAAACATCGGCCCAAGCCCCTCCTTCCGGCGGCGACGACACCGATTCTCGAGCACGTCTTCGACCAGTTGCTCGAGGCGGGCGTGACGGAGATCACTGTCGTCGTCGGCTACAGGCGTAATCGCGTCCAGGCGCATTTCGGCTCGACGTATCGGAACGTTCCACTCACGTACGTGACACAGGACCAGCAACTCGGGAGCGGCCACGCGCTGCTGACCGCCGAGTCGACGGTCGACGGGACGACCATCGTCGTCAACGGCGACCAGATCGTCGAGAGCACAGTCATTAGCGACGTGCTCGAGGCCCACGATGACAACTCGGCGGTAGCCACACTCGGTCTGCTCAACCGAGTCGATGTCAGCTCGTACGGCGGCGTCATCCTCGATGACGGTGAGGTGACCGAGATCGTCGAAAATCCACAGGACGAGCGTACGTACCGGTTCAATGCTGGGGTGTACGCGTTCGAACCGGCGATTTTCGATGCGGTTCGTGCCGCCGAACCGCGTGCGGGTGAACAGTCGCTAATCGACGCTATCAACGAGTTGCTAGCGTCCGATGAGGCAGTCCGAGGAACCGTCTCCGAGGGACTGTGGGTCGACGCGACGTACCCGTGGGACCTGCTGGATGTTTCGTTCGAACTCTTCGAAGCCGGACTGATCAACGGCAGTCGGACGGAGAACGTCGCGGAATCGGCGACAGTCCACGAATCGGCCGTCGTACGGGAACCGGTCGTGGTCGCTCCAGATTGCGAGATCGGTGCCGGCGCCGTCGTCGGACCGTACGCGTGTCTGGGCGAGAACGCGACAGTAAGATCGAACGCGGTCGTCGAACGGAGCGTCATCGACGCGGACACGCGCGTCGGTGCGTCGGCCACCGTGGTCGACTGCGTCACCGGTGTCGGCGCCTCGATCGGTAACGGGACGACGATCCCCGGCGGTCCTGGCGACGTTAGAGTCGGCGACCGGATCTTCGAGGACGAGTCCCTCGGCGCGCTGCTCGGCGATCGAGTCGACGATCAGGGCGGCTGTACGTACGTGCCGGGCGCCGTCGTGGGTCCGGAGGTAACTGTGGAGGCAGGCGCAACGGTTCGCGGAACGCTTTCGGAGGGTACGGAGGTGCGATCGTAATGTGTGGCATTATCGGATACACGGGCAACGGCGGCGACGTACTGGACGTACTGATGAACGGGCTCTCGGGACTGGAGTATCGCGGCTACGACTCCGCCGGCGTGGCGGTGACGGATTCGTCGCTGGCGATCCACAAGCGCGAGGGCGAGGTCTCAGCTCTCGAGTCGGCGGTGTCCGACAGCACCATCGAGGGGCTGGCCGGGATCGGTCACACCCGCTGGAGCACTCACGGGCCGCCCTCCGACGCGAACGCCCACCCACACACGGACTGCGGCTCGCGGGTGGCGGTCGTCCACAACGGGATCATCGAGAACTACCAGGAACTCCGGCGAGAGCTCGAGGCCGACGGCCACGAGTTCACCAGCGAGACCGACACCGAGGTGGTCCCGCACCTGATCGCAAGTGCGCTCGAGACCGGTGCGGACCGCGAGGAAGCGTTCCGCGCGGCGGTTCGGCGGATCGAGGGAAGCTACGCCGTCGCCGCCGTGTTCGACGGCAGCGAGACGGTGTACGCGGCGCGCCACGAGTCGCCACTCGTGCTCGGAATCGGCGACGACGGCCACTACCTGGCCAGCGACGTCCCCGCGTTCATCGAGTACACCGATCGCGTGGTCTACCTCGAGGACGGCCAGTTCGCCCGCGTCAACCCGTCGGGGATCGTGGTGACCGACGAGCAGGGCGCGGTCGTGGAGACGGCCGTCGAACGGGTCGAGTGGGATCCCGAAGACGCCGGGAAGTCGGGCTACGATCACTACATGCTCAAGGAGATCCACGAACAGCCGAAGGCGATCCGACAGTGTCTTCGCGAGCGGGTCACCGAACTCGATAGTACGGTGGTCGTCGAGGAGTTGGCCGACCTCGAACTCTCGGAGCCGGTGCAGTTCGTCGCCTGCGGTACGTCGTATCACGCTGCCATGTTCGGTGCAGAACTATTGCGCGAGCGGGGAATCCCAGCTCAGACGTTTCTGGCCAGCGAATTCGGAACCGACCGGGTGCCGATCGACGAGTCGTCGCTCGTCGTCGGCGTGACACAGAGCGGCGAGACCGCCGATACGATGCGGGCACTGCGGGAAGCGAACAGCGTCGGCGCGACGACCCTCGCACTGACCAACACCGTCGGGAGTTCTGCCGCGCGCGAATGCGATCACGTCATGTATATCCGCGCCGGCCCGGAGATCGGCGTCGCCGCGACGAAGACCTTCGCGAGCCAGCAGGTCGCGCTGGCGATGCTGTCCAGCGTCCTCTCGGCGGAAAGTTCCCCGGCGTTCGTCGAACGATTGCGGGCCCTCCCCGATCAGATCCAGCAAGTGCTGGACGAGTCGGACGCCCGCGCGGTGGCCGAGACCTACGAGGACTCGGACGCGTACTTCTTCATCGGTCGCGGGTTCAACGAATCCGTCGCGCTTGAGGGCGCGCTGAAGATGAAAGAGATCACGTACAAACACGCCGAAGGGTTCGCTGCCGGCGAGTTGAAACACGGTCCGCTAGCACTAGTGACCGATCGAACACCGGTCTTTGCACTAGTTACTAGTGAGCGGGACGCAGCGAAGACGCTCGGGAACGTCCAGGAGGTCAAGGCGCGAGACGCACCCGTGATCGCGGTGACTGACGTACCTGAGAAAGTGAGTGAGTACGCAGATCACGTGCTCGAGGTCCCCTCGGCGGGGCCGCGATTCACGCCCGTTCTCGCGAATATCCAACTACAGTTGGTCTCCTACTGGGTCGCGAACCGACTCGGCCGGTCGATCGACAAGCCGCGAAACCTGGCTAAGAGCGTCACCGTCGAGTAGGTTCGGCGACGAGCCTTCCGGTCCGGCCGAGGAGTCTGACAATCAGCGTGCCGGAACATTCTTCCAAAGTGTATAGGCCAAGACAGCAACAATCAGTAGCCTGTACGCTGAAGTAGTCACCATGCCCACTCTCCGCGGCAAAACGGTGCTCGTGACGGGAGCGGCGGGGTTCGTCGGGAACCATCTCGTCGATACACTGGTCGACCACAATACGGTACTCGCGCTCGATCACTTTCAGACGAATTCCCGAGACCGGCTCGCCGACGATGCCACGATCATCGAGGCGGATATTCGAAACGAAACGGCGCTTCGTCGCGCAATGGAAGACGTCGACATCATCTTCCATCAGGCCGCGGCGAGAGGCGCGTCAGCGTCGATCGAGGATCCGGTCGGGACACAGGCGGTGAACGTCGACGCCACGCTCACGCTCCTCGAAGCCGCTCGCGAGGTCGACGCTCGGGTGATCGTCGCCTCGAGTGCCGCAGTGTACGGAGAACCCGCGGATCTCCCCGTTCACGAAACCGATCCGAAACAGCCCACATCTCCGTACGGCGTCCAGAAATTAACGGTCGACCAGTACGCGCGGCTCTGGAACGACCTCCACGACCTCGAGACCGTCGTGCTCCGCTACTTCAACATCTACGGACAACGCGCGTCGGATACGGCGTTCCGCGGCATCGTCGGGACGTTTATCGAACAGGCTCGCGAGGGGCAGTTGACGATTCTCGGCGACGGATCCCAGACGCGCGACCTCGTCCACGTGTCCGACGTCGTACAGGCGAACCTCCGCGCAGCCACGACGCAGCACACCGGCGACGCCTACAACGTCGGCAGCGGTGCTCGTACGAATATCGGCGACCTCGCTCGCCACGTTCGAGAGCATGTGAATCCCGACGCCGAACTCACATACGCGTCGGAACGACAGTGGGATATCCAAGACAGTCAGGCCGATCTCACTCGCGCGCGAACCCGTCTGAATTACGAACCGACGGTTGACCTCGAACGGTGCCTGCAGAACCGCGAATTGAGGGCCTAATAGTCCCGCCGATCAGTCGTCGTCGCGGGCTTCACTGATTTTCTCCCAGATTTCGACGCATCCCGCGCCATCCGGGACCTCATCGAGATGGTCCGTATCGGTGTCAGCTTCTGCTTCCTGATCGTCCGTCGCTGTGACCGCTGAATCAGTCATATGCTCTCAATCATTTCTTTGCCTATGCTTAAACGTTATCCTCAATGAAAATTTATCGGTAGAGTTGACATGTTAGCCGAATCTGTATGGGTCAAAACAGTATCGATTTAGGACGAATAACAATCTTTTTGATCTCACTGGGATTGTGTTTGTATCGTTAGATATGACGATTCTGATCACCGGAGGAGACGGCTATCTTGGCTGGCCCACGACGTTACGAATTGCAACGCAAACGGATGACCGCGTCATTGCGGTCGATAATCTCGCTCGACGGGAGTGGGTCGAATCGGTCGGCTCGACGAGCGCGCTCCCGATCGGCTCGATCGACGAGCGACTCGACGCCGCACGAGAGGTACACGGCGTTCAGAACCTCTCGTTTGTCGAGGGCGATCTCGTGGAACGAGAGTTCGTCGATGAACTCCTCTCCGTCCACGAACCCGATACGATCGTCCACACGGCGGCCCAACCCTCTGCCCCGTATTCGCAGATCAACGGCGAGCGCGCCAATTTCACCCAGCACAATAATCTCCAGGCGACTCGGAACCTGCTGTGGGGCCTCGAGGAACACGACCTCACGGACACGCACTTCATCGAAACGACGACCACCGGCGTCTACGGCGCACCCGAGTTCCCCATTCCCGAGGGCGGTGCGACGATGGAGAATCAGGGCGAGCGCGACGAGGTCCCCTTCCCCGCGATGGCGGGCTCCTGGTATCACCTGACGAAGAGCCACGACGCGGCGAACATGCGACTGGCCCACAAACAGTTCGGGATCCCGATCTCCGACGTCCGTACTGCGATCACCTACGGGACGGAGACCGAAGAGACGAACGCCGATCCCCGACTGTCGACTCGATTCGACTTCGACTACTACTTCGGCGTCGTTGCACACCGGTTCTGTGCGCAAGCAGTCGCCGGGTATCCGATGACCGTCTACGGGAAAGGCGAGCAGCGAAAGCCGTTCGTCGCGCTCGAGGACGCCGTCGAGGGACTAGCGCAACTGGCGCTTGCCGACCCCGACGACCGGCCGTCGGACCTCACGGTGTACAATCAGGTCACCCGCGAGATCAGCATCGTCGAAATCGCCGAGACCATCGCCGACGTGGCCAACGAGTTCGAACTGGGCGTCGAAGTCGAGCACTTCGAAAATCCCCGTGACGAAGACGAGACGCACAAGATGGTGATGGAGAACGACCGATACGACCATCTTATCGGCGGCCAGTCGACGACCTTCGAAGAGGGAATGCGGTCGCTCCTCGGCACGCTCGTCGAGTACGAGGACGTCATCACCGCCCACGAAGACCGGTTCCTGCCCGGCGTCCTCACGGAGGACTGACGCATGCGCGTGCTGGTCACCGGCGGCTGTGGCTATATCGGGAGCGTGCTCGTGCCGCAACTACTCGAGGACGAGGCCGTCTCCGAGGTCGTCGTCCTCGACTCGCTCGTGTCTGGCTCCCCGCGGACGCTGATGGGGTCGGTCGGCGACGATCTCGAGTTCGTTCGCGGTGACATCCGCAACTACGGTGACGTGGAGACCGCGATGCGCGACGTCGACCGCGTGATCCACCTCGCGGCGATCACGGGTGCCTCGAGTACTCACGATCGCCGCGACGAGACGTTCGCGGTCAACTACGACGGCACAGAGAACGTCGTGACCGCCGCCGGCAAGTTCGACGTCGACTCCGTCGTGTTCGCCTCGTCGTGTAACAACTACGGTCGGGCCGCGAGCCGGAACATCGACGAGACGACGACGCCCGAACCGCTCAATCCCTACGCCGAATCGAAAGTGCAGGCGGAGGAGTTGGTTAACGACGCGGCGGCAGAGCACGGGTTCGATGCGACATCCCTGCGCATGAGTACGAACTACGGCTACTCGCCGGGGGTCCGTTTCAACCTCGTCGTCAATCACTTCGTCTTCCGCGGCTTGACCGACCGTCCGCTGACGGTCTACGGCGACGGGAACAACTGGCGACCGTTCATTCACGTTCAGGACGCCGCCCGTGCGTACAAGCACGCGGCGCTCCACCCCGATCAGTGGGCGCACGACGTCTACAACGTCGGGAGCACCGATCAGAACTACCAGATTTCGGATATCGCGGAACTCGTCAATCGAGAGCTCGACTCCGAACTCGAGATCACGTATCTCGAGGACGAGCAACCGGGGCCGTCCTACCACGTTAACTTCGATCGGCTGTCCGAGACCGGGTTCGAGCCGGAGTGGACGCTGCGAGACGGCGTCTGCGATCTGATCGCGCAGTTCGAGGGCTCCGGAACCGAACTTCAATCGGCCGCGATCACGCAACCGATCAACCCATGACATCGACCGACACAGCCACGATCGCAGTAACTGGTGGCGCCGGCTTCATCGGCAGTCGCGTCATCGACCGATTACAGGCGGAGCATCCGGAGTGGGACGTCGTCGCGCTCGACAACCAGTATCGCGGCCAGGTGTCGTCGGTCGGCGACGTGGACATCCAGCACGTCGATATCCGGGACCGACGAGCGCTCGAGGAAACGCTCGAGGGCGCTGACGTCGTGTTGCACCTCGCGGCGCTGAGCGGCGTCGACGACTGCGACTCCAACCGCGACCTCGCCTACGAGGTCAACGTTCAGGGGACGAACAACGTTGCCTGGTTCTGCCGGCAGACGGGCGCGGGGCTGGTCTTCCCGTTCAGTATGGCCTCGATCGGCGATCCGCAGTCGTTCCCGATCACCGTCGACCACCCGCGCGATCCCATGAACTGGTACGGACGAACGAAGGTGCTCGGCGAACGCGCCGTCGAGACGCTCGCCGAAGGCGCGTTCCCCGCCCACATGTATATGAAGTCGAATCTCTACGGGGAACACGAGGTCGACGGCACGACGGTCTCGAAGCCCACCGTGATCAACTTCTTCGTGAACCGGGCGCTCTCCGAGGAGACGCTGACCGTGTACGAACCCGGGACGCAGTCGCGGAACTTCGTGCACGTGAAGGACGTCGCTCGAGCGTACGTTCGGAGCACGGAACGGCTGCTGACGCAGCTGGAGCAGGGAGAGACGGGCGTGGAGAAATACGAGATCGCCAGCGACGAAGATCTGTCGGTAATGGCGACGGCAGAGGTCGTACAGCAGACCGCTGTCGAGAAACACGGGTTCGAACCGGACGTCAAACTCGTCGAGAACCCCCGCGGGAACGAAACGCTCGTCGAGAACTTCGCGGTCGATTTCACTACGGCGACGCAGCGGTTAGGGTGGGAACCGACTCACTCCGTCGCGGAATCAGTCTCGAGGCTACTAGAATAGCTAGTAGCAGAGCTGATTTAAGTTATACCGGTAGTATTATGACTGCATTTTTATAGAATAACTAGTGGTATGGAAAGCCAGAATCGGAGATGTTTATCTGCCTCTAGGAGACTAGATTTAATCCCGAGAATGATAACACTCGAGGTGAACTGAGATGGTTGAAGCATTAGATCTCGCTCTCGGAGGTGTCGCAGTCGGTATTCTCGCGTGGGGGTTCGAACGGTATCGAACCCGCTTCGTCAAATCCGACCTGATAATCGCAGGCGCGCTCGCAGTAGGTCTTCTCATCTTCGTGGTACTTCCGGGCGTATACGATTCTATCGGCGCCGCACTCAATATCGATGGACGATTCGTGTTGCTCTCGATGCTCGCACAGTTCGTCCTCCTCGCGATCATCCTCCATCTCCTCTCGATGGTTCGAGAGACGAACGCGCGGTTTTCCGATCTCGTGAGAAATATCTCCGCCGATCAGGCGCCGCAAATGGACGGCGGCGAGCGGACGATTTTCGTCGTGATCCCGGCCTATAACGAGGGAAAGACGATTACGTCCGTCGTGAAATCGCTTCCGGACACCATCCGCGGCTATACCCTTCAGCCGGTGGTCGTCTCCGACGGCTCCGTTGACGACACCGCCGAGAACGCCAGGTACAACGGGACCGTCGTCGTCGAACATCTCGTCAACCAAGGGCAGGGCGGCGCGTTGAAAACGGGCTTCCAGATCGCGCTCGAACAGGAGGCCGACATCGTCGTTACGATGGACGGCGACGGCCAGCATCCGGCCGAGGAGCTCGAACGATTGGTCTCTCCCGTAATCGACGACGAAGCCGACTACGTGATGGGCTCGCGGTACAAGGGTGAAAACAAGACCGGCAACGGAGTCGTTCGTGAAAGTGGAATTAGGTCATTCACGTGGCTGATCAACGCCCTGACGAAGTCCGAGATCACGGACTGCACGAACGGGTTCCGAGCGATTCGTGCATCTGGACTTGAGGATATGAAGTTAACTGAAGAACGGTTTAGTGCCCCTGAGTTGATTATTGAGGCGCGCAAGAATGGGCTCCGGATTCAGGAAATCCCGATCACGATCGAAGAGCGACAGGCCGGTGAGACAAAGAAACCGCAGTTGATGTACGCTATTGGACTGACCCGAGCGATCCTCGCGACCTGGATTAGGTAACGTTGACAATTCTTGCCCAACCGTCTGCGAAACACAATCATTTTGATTCAACTATTACTGTTCCATAATTTCTGATAGAGTGTCCAGTAGTCATCACACATTGTTTCCATAGAATAGTTTGCTATTACATTAGATCGAACGCGCTGACAAATATCCTCAGTATTTGCCGAAACTGCATCAATCGCGCGAGCGAGCGCTTCGGAGTTGTTCGGTGGAACTGTTTCTCCGGCTTTGACGAGCTCTGAGGCACTACCGACGTCCGTCGAAATCACCGGTAAACCACAGGCTTGCGCTTCTAACAACACTGTCGGTTGCCCCTCTGACAGTGATGAAAGGACGAATATGTCGTGGCTTCGATAGTAAGGGAGGACGTTTTCTTGATACCCTTCAAACGTAACGAGATCATCAATACCTAATTCGACGCAGCGACTTTCATATTCGTCTCGTTTCGTTCCATCCCCGACGATCGTCAAGTGGTACGCTTCTTCGCTTTCCAAAGACAGCAATTTCATGGCATTAAGAAGTGTCGGAACGCCCTTTACTGGATCCAACCTACCGACGAACAGGAGCTCAGTTACCTCACTATCCGCCCGTGACTCGTCTCGAGAAGGAGTGAAATTCTCTGTGTCGATTCCGTTCGGAATTACCGATAGTTTGTCTGCTTCGGCATATGGTTTTAGCGGATCAAGCAAATAATCACCGAGGGCTACAACGTGGTCGGCTGCTTCGAACGTTGCTCTGCCTAATGTAGCTGTATAACAACGCCCGATGAAATCGACTGGGCGACTGCCCGATGTCCAATTGACTCCTGGGAGCGAATCAACCGTCACTACGGAGGGCGTAGAAAGGCGCCGTGATTCGATAACTGCGGCTGCACACACAGGGTAAAAATAGCTATATACATGAACAATATCTGACTTCTTTACTAGTGCGGAAAGCTGTCGTAAAAATGATGGGGTTGGTAGTGTATATCGGACGCCCGGAACATACATCGCATTATAATACCTATAGTCTACGTTCGGAGCTTCTGAAGCCATTTCTTCACTATCCGATGGAGTTAAAATTGTTATATTTGCTTTTGTCGTTAATCCTCTACTGAGAGATTGAATCCCTGTTCGAACTTGCTTTGTCGGATTAACATAAACTATGGACGGTTTGGAGGTCATATTTCAGAATACTATAGCATTGGCCATATATGTCACGAAGTCACTAAGAGGATTAAAAAGTCATACTAGTACGAGAAGTAAATGAAGAGTTGAAAAATATAGAGGTTCTATGAATTTGAAAGCTATTCTTTCAATTTAATTACGAGGGTCTGTCCCAGTTCCGTACGTTCTCTGGTTCGAGAGCGGTATAAGTTGGGATATCGATACCGAAAACTGAAATAGAAAAAGGGGACTTCAACGCCAAGATACGTTCGATGACGGGACAAATACATGGGACATACATACCGCAAACTGTGAGTGGAACATTGATACTAGTGTCTAGGGAGTACTTTGGATAGATAAATCATTCTCGTGGCCCATCGTCAAATTCAAGTTTTGGATTGTTGTTCTCTATATCATGACACCGACAGGGAGCGTCGAAACAAAAGAGGAAATCGTAGCTACCAATATTCTGCTTTTCTAGAGATCATGTTGGGAATATATGATAAAATACCGTCTATCATTGAGCGGTTTAACGGCAAGATAGTACTTTGATGTCTACCAGTTGGATGACATCAAACAAATTAAAATCTGTATCAAAAGCATTGGTCTCGCTTGGGATCCTCGCTTACCTTCTCTGGCAGATCCCTGTTCAAGAGGTAGTGGCTACTATCCCTAGATTAGGGATTATCCCCGCCGCAGCGCTCTCAGGGCTCCTTGCTCTTGAGGTGTTTCTGTCTACACTCTCGATCTTCATTCTCACGACTTACTACACGGATTTAACCTTCTATCGAATGTTTAAAATCGATGCAGCGAATTTCATTGCGAACGTATTTATTCCCTCTCGTCTCGGATCTGTTATATCAATGCCTGTCCTAATTGATCGGTACACAAGTGCAAATAAGGCGGAAGGCGCGGTTATCCAAACGACCCAGATGGTGATCGTGACGCTAATCACGGGCGGAACTGCGGGGATTGGATGGCTAATCTTTCAAGATATACTCTCCACTGAGATGAGCCTTACACTCGCGCTCTGTGTAGCATTATATCTCGGTTTCCCGGTTGCGGTCGTCACAGGTATCCTCTTGTCGGATATAAATATAGTACAACAACACATCATTTCACGTCTCCCCATCCCTGAAGTTCAGCAGGGAACCCGAATAGATCCACGCCGACTTCTTGCCTCAAGTGGCTGCCTAATCGCGGCGCGCGTGATCTTGGCTGGTGCTCGTCTGTGGATTCTCTCGATTGTATTCGGCCTTGATTTGGGACTTCTTGAGATGCTATTTATTCCTGTCCTGATGTATTCTGTGACTGTCTTACCGATCTCGCTCGGCGGGATAGGGGTTGCAGAAGCATCTGGAACCGCTGTTATAAGCGCGCTAGGAGTGCCAGTCGCAGTCGCAGCGACCGTCATATTCATCGATCGAATTTTCACGACATATTTACCGTTAGTGGGATTCTATGCATATGTAAACCTCACTGGCCTTCCAGATCGAGTCGTAGACAACAATACAACAAGATAATAGTATGAAAATGGCACCCGAAAAATGGCTCCAAACGCTCCTTCAGAAGGCGTCTTGGCCGATTTTCTTCGTTCTTGTCATCGCCGTTGTTGGGCTTTGGATACTCGGCGTATATCTCCAACTCCCAATTGCGCTTGGGTTCTTGGCAGGGACAGTAGTAGCTATAGTTAATCGATATCGAGACCCCTTACACGATCATCCTGCATACAATTGGGGCTTCCCGACTACTACCTCAATTAAACTGGGTTATCTAATATTTCTCTGGTTGTTCATCGCAGCCGCCGTCTCACTTCGAGTAACGATCTATACTAAACCAGTCGCTTATTATTTGTTCGTCGCAGTTGCGGCCTCTCTGTTAGTTGTTTTACCGAAGTATGGGAAATTGCGACTCCCCTGGTTCTGTTGTGTTATCGGGCTGGGAGCAATCGTATTCCTCTCTAATCAGATGGTCTATCCGTTTGGATTTGGCGGTGCTGATTCATATTATCATATCTCACAAATGGTTCAGCCAATCCTGGAGAACGGGACGGTTCCACAGGGAACTAATTACAGCTCATATGCTCTACATCATATTTTTGTGGTCTCCAGTAGCCTCTTCCTCGATATTCCGGGGAAACAGATGTATTACTACTCCCTGGGGATCGTGATGCTAATCAGCGGGATTTGGGTATTTCTGTTCGTCCGGACCGTTCTGTACGAACGGAAGTGGGCAGCAGCTCCAGAATACTGGGCCAGCCTTGCGCTTGTCGTCTTCGTCAGCTCCGATTTCATCAACCGCTACACGAACAACGGAAACCATCTTACCTATACCGGGCTTTTCATCGTAATGATACTCACTCTGAGCTACATCCTCGTCTGGTCCCGAAATATCGAGAAACCGTTCCAAGTACGAGTGGCCGGCACAGTCTTTTTTCTCTTTGCGACCATCACCGTCACCCACCATTATTCGGTCGCGATTCTTCTGTTCCTCCTTTTTCCGCTTCTTCTCGTAGCACCGCGGATGAGGCAGGGACGACGTATACTGATTGCGTTTAGCGTGATAGTTTTTATTCAGTGGACATACAACGCGACTACATATGGCCTTGAGTTAGTGATTGCAAATATCATTCCGCTCTTCATCGGCTTCGATATCGCGAGCCCTACAGGAGCATCAATGGATCAGCCGATATGGCTCATTGCGTATACCACACTCGGAATTTCGATCGCCTTCGCCATCGTACAAATCGGCATTCTTGATCGTTTAGAAGCCAATATACCGCTTCGGGAAAAAGTATTCCCAGTGCTTTGCTACGCATTTTTAGCCCTGATGGCTGTCGGCGTAATCCTCGGAATCCAGGGGATGTCTCCAAATCGGATGTTGTTTTTCTCGCTTCTCACGTTCGTCCCTCTGTTTTTCGTTCTAGGTATCCGCTCACTTCAGTTCCGTCGTCCACAATTAGTCACTGCTGGATTAATCCTTATCATCGCATTTTTTGCACTCTCAGGACTCACTCCAAGCATCGAGACGAGCCCAGTCAGTGATGACGTATCACACAACAAGAAGTTTGAAACATATGAAGAAAGTGAGATAGTTGACTGGTACCGGGCACATCAGCCCGGAAATCAACCAACTTACGCCAGCCGATCGTTTGTAGAGTACGATTCTGGAACAGTAATGTTTCGGGCACATTTAGAGGATTCTCAGATAGGGGCGGAGCCGGTGCCATTGGCAGCTACGGGCGAACACTATTTACAGGAAAATATGACAGATAGCATTCTACTCTACAGCGAATATGATGAGCGAATAGGATATCGGCCAGGATTGGAGGAAAGTCGTCGATTCGGAGAAGGGGAATACGCAACTCATGCTCAAGAGAGCGTTACCGCTCTAGAGACCAATAACCGAATATACGATTCCGGTGTCACGAGGTCATATCGTGTCAATAAGACTATCAACTAGACTAGTATAGGTTGAAGACGCAGACGACAATTGTTTCACATTGCTATTAAAGATTATAGTTTTGTCATCAATGCGGCATATTTATTTGGAATTCCGCGCTCGAGAGCGTACCTGACCCACAGCGGACCCACCAGCCGGACGCCGCGTGCGGCCGTGCATCGGATTTGGTAGTCGTGGGTGCCATTTCTCGAGCGGTCCGCAGCAGCCAGGAGCGAGACGGTCCTGAGCGTTCATCCGGCAATGACGGGTGTCCACGGGATCGGTATTTAGGGCAGCACTGAATCCGGGATCGCTTCGACCGGGCACGGAACGGATTCACCTCGGGCACGGCCCGATTGGCGATACTCGTTCATCGGCAGCTATAAACTACCGGGACCATCGCTGTAATTGATAACTAGTTCCGTTCGTTATCCCGATCGATCTCGACTAGCGGACCGATGTTCCCGCGCGAACTCGAGACCGACCGATTGCGCCTCGAGCGACTCAGCCACGAGACGATCGACCTGGAGTCGTACTATCGGGCGTGTTCGGTTCACGAACCGGGGATCGAGGAGGTCGTCGAGTACGTCCCCGGGTTCGAACCGCATCGTCACCCGAAGGAGACGCGGGACTTCGTCGACCGTGCCGAACGACAGTGGGACGACGGGGAACGCGCCGAGTACATCGTTCGGCCCCGCGAGGGGGAGTCAGGGGCGGGCGATATCGCGGGCGGCACGCGGTTAGACATTGACTGGGACAAACGGACGGCGGATCTGGGTATCTGGCTCCGAACGGCGTTCTGGGGGCGCGGCTACGCCGGCGAGCGAGCCCGTGCCTTCCTCGAGGTCGCCTTCGAGCGGTTGGACCTCGAGTTGGTCCAAGCCGTCTGTCTCGACGGCAACGAACGGTCCAGACGGGCGATCGAGAAGTACGTCGCCGAGTTCGGCGGCACCTACGAGGGACGCCTGCGAAACTGGATGGTCGGAAGCGACGGCGCACCGGTCGACTGCCATCGGTACACGATCCGCGCCGACGAGTATTTCGAACACCGGTGACCCATGGCTAGCACGGTTGGCGGAGTGGCGACGGCATCGTATTTCTTCTGATCGACTTCTCGGGTCCGTCTTGACGGCGCTCCGACGACGAACGCGCGAACCGGATCAGCCGTCGGTTCGGACCGCCGATTCTGCCTCGAGCGAGCGCCGTCGAACGACCGACTGAACACC